>NZ_JBNADX010000027.1:0-92232 GCF_049629545.1 Micromonospora citrea | reverse complement strand
CCCGTCGATCATGAAGTTATTGCCAGCTCTCCCGGCGTGTCGCGGCAATAACTTCATGATCGACGAGCGACTCCGGTGAGCGGCGGGGGGACGGGAGCAGGGGGGGCGCGGGGGGTGGGGTGGGTGGCAGTGGGGCGGGCGGGGAGAGACGGCGGCCGCGCCAGAGCCAGGCCCCGGCGGCGGTGGTGATCACCCCGACGACGACGAAGAGCAGCCGGTAGTCGAACGCGCCGACGAGCAGCGCGCCGGCCCCGATCGAGAGCGCCTGCGGGCCGCTGACCAGCGCCTCCGCAGCCGCGGTCACCCGACCCAGCAGCCCCGGCGGGGTACGCCGCTGCACGAGCGTGCTCAGCCCGACCATGGTCAGCGGCAGCGACACCCCGGCCAGCAGCAGCGCGAGCACCCCCAGCCGCAGGTCCGGCCAGGCCAGCGCCAGCGCGGCGGGGCCGAAGAAGGTCACCCCGGCGGCGAGCGCCCCCACCTCGCCGACCCGGCGTACCACGGCCGGTGAGAGCAGGCCGCCGACCAGACCGCCGATCCCCTGCACGGTGACCAGCACCCCCACGAACGCGGCGTCGCGGCCCAGCCCCTGATCGACGTACGCGAAGATCAGCGACTCGCTGAAGCCCATCACCAGCGAGCCCAGCCCGTAGCCGAGCAGGGCCCGGCGCAGCGCGGGCTCGCCCGCCAGGTGGCGCAGCCCCACGCCCAGCTCGGCCGGCCAGCGGAGGGTGGCCGCGGCCGGCTCGACCTCGTGCGTGCGCAGCAGCCCCACCACGGCGGCGGCGCTGACGAACCCGACCATCGCCAGCGTGGCCAGCAGCCAGCCGCCGACCGCCGCGTACAGGGCCGCGCCGGCGAGCGGGCCGCCCAACCGCAGCCCCTGCCGGACGGTCTGCAACGCCCCGTTCGCCTCGGCGAGCAGTTCGCTGGGCACCAGTTGCCGGATCAGGCCGCTGAGGGTCGCGCTGAGCGTCAGGTACGACAGCCCGTACAGGCCGGCCACCACGTAGATGATCCACACGTCGGCCCGGTCCCGGACGGCGAAGAGCGGGGTGAGCAGCATGGCGGTGCCGAGGTTCGCGGCCACGAAGAAGGGGCGGCGGCGGTACCGGTCGACGACCCAGCCGACCAGCGGCGCCAGCGTCATCGGCGCGATGATCGCGAAGATGGTCGCGCCGGCCAGGCCGTCCGAGCCGGTCAGGTCCTTGACCCAGATGGCGAGCGCGAGCAGCAGGATGGACTCGGCGGCCATGCTGGCCAGCAGCGCGCCGAAGAGCAGTCGGAAGTCGGGACGGCGCAGGACGGTGCGCATGGGGGTTCCCTCCGCGGGGGTGGCGCCCGGTGGGCGCGGTCTGGAGGAGGTGTGGCCGGTCCGGTCATCGTCGTCCGGGCCGCTGCACTTTCCACAGTCCTCTTTTTGTCTCGTGACACGCCCTCGTCGGGGGCCCCCGACGGCGGTCGCGCGTCCATACTGACCGTGGGGGGCGAATTTCATACAGTTACCGTCGCGTCCGCGGCGGTCTACGGAATCGAGGACACCCGTGCCTCCTGCCGTACCGAGCCCGATCCTGCGCCGACGCAGGCTCGGCACCGAACTGCGCCGCCTGCGCGAGGCGGCGGGACTCACCGGCGACCAGGTGATCGATCGGATCGGCTGGGCGTCGGCGTCCAAGCTGTCCCGACTGGAGAACGGGCGCAGCCGGCCCGACCCGGACGACGTGGCCGTCCTGCTGGAGCTCTACGGGGCGGACCAGGACCAGCGCGCGGAGCTGATCACCATCGCCCACGAGGCCGGCGACGTGCGCGGCTGGCGCAAGTCGTACCCGGTGATGACCCAGCAGCAGCTCGGCTGGGCGGAGATCGAGGCCGGCTGCGCGGAGATCCGCGAGTACAACCCGGTGCTGGTGCCGGGGCTGCTCCAGACGGCGGGCTACGCCCGGCTGCGGATCGTCTCGGCCGACCTGGCCGCCGCCACGGCCGGCGATCCGGAGGCCGGCGAGGACCCGGAGACCGAGGTACGCGCCCGGCTGGCTCGGCAGTCGCTGCTGGACCGCTCCGACGGTCCCCGCTACACGGCCGTGCTGGAGGAGGCGGCGCTGGGTGAGCGGGCCGGTCCGGCCGAGGTACGCCGGGAGCAGCTCGCCAAGCTCTGCGAGCTGGCGATGCTGCCCAACGTCACCCTGCACCTGCTGCAACGGACGACGGTGATCGGCGAGTTCTACCTGCCGCCGACCGCCTTCTCGCTCTACCGCTTCGCCGACCCGCAGGACCCGGAGACGCTGGCGATCGAAGGTGGCTTCATCGACGTCATGTCGCATGAGGCAAATACTGTAAATCGCTATAAAGTGGCCTTCGAGTGGCTATGCTCGGCGGCGCTCTCCGCATCGGACACCCTCTCCTGGCTCTTCGAGGCGACGGGACGGCTGACCGACACGGCAGCCCCGTCCACGGCGGCCCACGGGGCGGCAGCAGCGCCGGCCCAGCGCCGCCGACCTACCGGGCGCCTGACGGAGCGGTGATCCACACCGGACCTCCGGCGGGGTCGGGCGGGCGCCACTCGTCCCCATCGGAGCAGTCCAGGATCAGGAGCAGAACCATGAACGAGATCCGCAACACCGTCGTCGCCCGGCAGCTCGCCGACGCACCCTGGCGCAAGAGCACCCGGAGCCAGACCTCGAACTGCGTCGAGGTCGCCCCGCTGGGCGCGGCGGTCGTCGCGCTGCGGGACAGCAAGGACCCGAGCGGGCCGGTGCTGCTGTTCAACCGGGCCGGCTGGCTCGGCTTCATCAGCGGCGCGAAGAACGGACAGTTCGATCTGAACTGATCCGGTGATCGGGTGAGGGGCCGTCGGCGTGACGCCGGCGGCCCCTCGTCGTCCGCGTGCCCACAACCGCCCTGACCAGGCATCGGATGATCGGACGACGCGCCGGACCGATAGTCGCGTTTCACTTGCTGGGATCGCCGACAGGCGTAACATGACGTTTCAGTGACGTGGAAGTTCCACTGGGTACCCGTCCGTCGCGGTCCACCCGGAGACAGCCATGCGTTTCCTGATCGTTCGAACCGACATCCGCACCGCCGCCGACACCGACATCGCCGCCGCCTGGGCCGGCGGCGGCGTGCTCCGCGACGAGACGACCGCACCCGAACCCCGCCGCCAGATCGTGCACGCCGAGGACCGGGAGGCCGCCCTGCTGCTGGCGCGGGCGCTCGCCACGGTCGGCGCGGTCCGCTCCGGACGGCAGCGGGTCAAGGTGCTGCCGCTCGACGAGCCCGCCCCCACCCGCCAGGAGTGCTGGGAGGCCACCGGCAGCTGACCTGCGCACCGACGTCCGTCGTGGTCGGACCGGCTCCCCCGCCGTGTTCCTTCGCCCCATCCGCCACGACGGCCCGTGTCCCGGCCCGTGACCGTCGCGGCAACGGCGGTCACGGGCCGGGACCGCGTCCGGCCTCCGCCCTCCGTCCCACCACCGTTTGCGGCGTGTCGCGCTGTCGGGTCGCCCCGGGGACCGCGACTCGCCGCAATTCGCGCGCGGGACGGGGCCGGGGCGGGGCGGGACGGGGCCGGGTGGTCAGCAGTGGCCGTCGAGCCAGCGGTGCACGAGGAAGAGCGCGATCGACGAGGGCGGCGGCAGGATCATGCGGTCACCGCCGCCGACGTCCACCGCCCGCCCGGCCAGCGCCGCGCCGATCTCCCGGCGGGTGAACCACCGGGCGTACGCGATCTCGGCCGGGTCGACCCGGACCGGCGCGGCGGGATCCGCCTCGGCCAGGAAGCCCAGCATCAGCGAGCCGGGGAACGGCCACGCCTGGCTGCCCGCGTACCCGATCCTCTCGACCGCGACCCCGACCTCCTCGCGGACCTCGCGCAGCACGGCGGCCTCCGCCGACTCACCCGGCTCGACGTAACCGGCCAGGCAGGAGTAGCGCCGCTCGCCCGGCGTACGCGGCCAGGCGACGTTGTTGCCCAGCAGGCAACGCCCGTCCGGGCCGTCCACCCCGTCGTGCACCAGCACGATCATCGCCGGGTCGGTCCGCGGCCAGGCCCGCTGGCCCTGCGCGTCCACCCGGGACCAGCCGCCCTCGTCCACCTCCGTGCGGTGCCCCGTCCGGGGCGACCAGCCGTGCCCGAGGTGCCAGTTGACCAGGGCCAGTGCGGTGGTGAACACACCCGCGTCCCGGTCGCTGAGCAGGTGGCCGACCTCCCGCAGGCTCACCGCCCGGGTCGCCGGCAGCTCCGGCAGCGGCGCGTCCACCGCGAAGACCGGCACACCGTCCGGCTCCACCCCGAGGAAGAGCGGCACCGCCTTTCCGGTCGGCCCCAGCTCGGCCGGATCCCGCAGCACCAGCGTCGGCGGGTTGGCGTCGGTACGCACCAGCGCCCGGCCCTCGTGGGTCGAGTCGAGCACGAGCACCCGGGACCGCTGCCACGCCTGCGCCAGCCACTCCCGGTCGGTACGCCGGTGCGCGGCCCGGTCGAGGGTGGAGCGGGCCAGCGGTGGGGCCGGCTCGCCGCTCACGCCGACTCCCGCCGGACCGGGGTCAACACCGCCAACTGCCCCTCGATCCGGTCGGCGTCGCCCAGCACCACGGTGACCGCGTGTGCCGGCGCCAGGTACCGGGCGGCCACCTCGGCGACGTCGTCCACGGTCGCCTTCGCCAGTCGGGCGGCGTGCTCGGCGAGGAAGTCCAGGCGCAGCCCGTTGCCCGCGTACGCGCTGGTCAGCGAGGCGAGCCCGGCCTGGGTGGACATGCCGAGCTGGAGCGTGCCGAGGGCGTACTGCCGGGCCTGCTCCAACTCGTCCGGCTTCGGCGCGATGGTGGCCAGCCGGCCCAGCTCGTACACGGTCTCCAGCAGTGCCGGACCGGTCACCTCGGTCGCCACCTCCGCGGCGGCCACCAGCACCGACCCGGCGACCGAGTGCTCGACGGTGGAGTGCGGACCGTACGTGTAGCCCTTGTCCTCGCGGATGTTCTCCGTCCAGCGGGACGAGAAGTAGCCGCCGAAGAGCAGGTTGGCCAGTTGCAGCGGAGCGTGGTCGGGGTGGGTGCGGGGCACCGCCGGCAGCGCCACGCGCAGCGAGGACTGCACCGAACCGGGCCGGTCGACCAGCAGCAGCGGGCCCGGTTCCAGCGGCGGTGCGGGCGGCAGCTCGACGGCCCTACCGTCGCCGTTCCAGCCGGCCAGGGCCTTCTCGGCGGCGTCCAGCGCGCGCTCCGGCTGCACGTCGCCGACCAGCACCAGCACCGCCTCGGCCGGGTGCACCTGGTCGGCGTGCAGCTTGCGCAGGACGGTCGGGCGCACCGCGCGCACCTGGTCGGGCTCCGGCGTCTGCACCGCGTACGGGTGCCGGCCGTAGATCCGCTTGAGCAACGCGGTACGGGCCAGGTGTGCGGGCTGGCTCTGGGCCACCTGGATCCGGTCGACCAGCCGGTCCCGCTCGGTGTCGACCCACTCGGCCGGGTAGGTGGCGCCGGTCAGCACGTCGGCGAGGATCTCCAGCATCCGGTCCAGGCCGGTGACCAGGCCCGCCCCGGAGAGCATGAGCCGGTCCGGGTCGATGCCGGCCGACAGCCCGCCGCCGACCTTCTGCAGTTCGGCGGCGATCTGGGTGGCGGTGTGGGTCTGCGTGCCGGAGAGGATGGTCTGCGAGAGCATCGCCCCACGGGCCAGGTGGGTGCGGCCGAACGGCATCCAGAGCCGCAACTCGACCAGGGGGACGGCGGGACGGCGTACCGCGATCACGGTGAGCCCGTTGGCCAGCCGGCGCTCGGCCTGCTTCGGCAGCTTGAGCTTGCGGGTCGGGCCGAGCGGCGGCAGCGCACGGGCCTCGGCGGGAAGCGTGGTGGTCATCGGGCGCCTCCGGGGATGACCTCGACTGCGGCGCGGCGCTCCGGCCGCAGGGTGGCGGCGGCGGCCCGCACCTGGTCCTCGGTGACCTCGCCGACCAGCCGGGGCAGCTCGTTGAGCAGGCCCGGCTCGCCGCGCTGCTGCTCCAGCACCGCCATCCGCAGCGCCCGGCCGAGCACCGCGTCGGTGTCCCGCAGCAGGTGGGTGGCCATCCTGGCCTGGGTCCGCGCCAGTTCGCCGTCGGTCAGCCCGTCGGTGGCGAGCCGGTCCAGTTCCTCGTCGAAGGTCCGCAGCACCTTGTCCACGTCGCCGCCGGGCGGCAGGTGCGCCTGGAGCAGCAGCGCGGTCGGGTCCCGTACGTCGAAGGGGTCACCCATGAAGCCCAGGTACCCGCCGATGCCGGTCACCGTCCGGTCCCGCTGGACCAGCCGCTCGACCAGCCGGGACGCGTCGCCGTCGGTGAGCACCTCGGCCAGCACCACGTACGGCAGGTAGCCGGCGAAGTCGTCGATCGGGTCGGGCACCCGCCAGGCCCCGGCCACCGCCGGCAGCGGGGCCAACTGGTCGGTGTACGCGTGCCGCCGCTCGACGGTCAGGTCCGGCTCGGTGAAGTCGGGGCGCTGCGGGGCGGGGCGGGGCGGCACGTCGCCGAAGTGCCGCTCGATCAGCGCGGTCGCCTCTGCCACGTCGATGTCCCCGCTGACCGCCAGCACCGCGTTGCCGCTGGCGTAGTAGCGGCGGAAGAAGTCGGCGGCGTCGGCGACGGTGGCCGACTCCAGGTCGTCGAAGGAGCCGTACCCGTCGTGCGCGTTGGGGAAGGTGTCGAACATGACCGGTGGCAGGGTCAGCCAGGGGAACCCGCCGTACGGCCGGTTGAGCACGTTGACCCGGATCTCCTCCTTGACCACGTCGACCTGGTTGCGCAGGTTCTCCTCGGTCAGCCGGGGGCCGCGCATCCGGTCCGCCTCCAGGAACAGCGCCCGTTCCAGGGCGTTGCTCGGCAGCGTCTCGTAGTAGTCGGTGTAGTCCAGGTGGGTGGAGCCGTTGAAGGTGCCGCCGGCGCCCTGCACGTGCCGGAAGTGGGCCAGCTTCTCCAGGTTCTCCGAGCCCTGGAACATCAGGTGCTCGAAGAGGTGGGCGAAGCCGGTGCGCCCCTCCGGTTCGGACCGGATGCCGACGTCGTAGACGACCGCGACCCCGATCACCGGGGCGCTGCGGTCCGGGGTGAGGACCACCCGTAGGCCGTTGTCGAGGCGGAACCGCTCGACGGGGTATTTCGTCGCTGGAATCTTCGCTCTCCGCGTCGGCACGTGATCGACCCTAGCGTGTCCGCACCCCCCGCACCCGACACCTGACGCAGCGGTGCCCGGCGGTCCCGCCGACTCCAGGCGTCGACCCGCCCGCCGTGGTGCCGGGTCCGGCCCGGACGAGGCCCCGGTGGGCCGAACGGCGACCGCGAACCCCATCGATCAGGTGGGAATTGCCGATATTTCCGCAGCGATGCGTCCCGGATCGTGGATCGGTGTTGACGCCGGCCAGCAACTGCCCCACCCTTCCTACCTACTAAGTAGGAATACTGCGGATTGGATGGATGATGAGACGGCTCCCCTTCCGTCGGTTGGTCTCCCTCGCGACCCTCGCCGTCATCGGCGTGGCGACGGCGGGAACGACGGCGGCGTGCGGCGACGACAGCGCCTCCGGCGGCTCCGGCCCGGTCACCCTCCGGCTCGGCTACTTCCCCAACATCACCCACGCCCCGGCCGTGGTCGGCGTCGAGCAGGGCATCTTCACCGAGAAGCTCGGCACCGACGTCGAACTGGAGACCAAGACCTTCAACGCCGGCCCGGCCGCCATCGAGGCGATCTTCTCCGGCGCGCTCGACGCGACGTACATCGGTCCCAACCCGACGGTGAACGCCTTCTCCAAGTCCAAGGGCGAGGCGGTCCGGGTGGTGTCCGGTGCGGCGTCCGGCGGCGTGGCCCTGGTGGTCAAGCCGGAGATCACCTCGGTGGAACAACTGCGCGGCAGGAAGCTCGCCACCCCGCAGCTCGGCAACACCCAGGACGTGGCGCTGCGTCACTGGCTCAAGGAGAAGGGCCTGACGACCACCAAGGAGGGTGGCGCCGACGTCACCGTCGTCCCGCAGGAGAACGCCCAGACGGTGGAGACCTTCGGCAGCGGCGCGATCGACGGAGCCTGGGTGCCCGAGCCCTTCGTCTCCCGGTTGGTCAACGCCGGCGGCAAGGTGCTCGTCGACGAACGCGACCTCTGGCCGGACCGGAAGTTCGTGATCACCAACCTGATCGTGTCCACGAAGTTCCTCAAGGCCCACCCCGACGTGGTGAAGAAGCTGGTCGAGGGGCAGGTCGCCGCGAACGAGTTCGTCAACAGCCGGCCGGACGAGTCGCACCAGGCCGTCTCCCGGCACATCGGCAAGATCACCGGCAAGCCGCTGGACGTGAAGCTGATCAAGCAGGCCTGGCCGACCCTGGAGTTCACCAACGACCCCATCGCCTCCTCGCTGAGGACCGGTCTGGACCACGCCGTCGCGGTGGAGCTGACCCAGCCGGTCAGCCTCGACGGTCTCTACGACCTGACGTACCTCAACGAGGTGCTCAAGGCGCAGGGCAGGACCGAGGTCGTCCAGCCGTGACGACGACCACGACGGCGCCGGGGAGCGCGACCACCGCGGTCGCGCTCTCCGGCGTGACCAAGGTGTACGGCAGAGGGGCGAACGCCGTCCTCGCCCTGGACGGGGTCAGCCTCGACGTCCGCCGCGGCGAGTTCGTCTGCCTGGTCGGCGCCTCAGGCTGCGGCAAGAGCACCCTGCTCAACCTGGTGGCCGGGCTGGACCGAGCCCAGGGCGGGACGATCTCGGTGGCCGACGACGCCCGGCCCGGCCTGATGTTCCAGGAGCCGGCACTCTTCCCCTGGCTGACCGTCGAGGCCAACGTGGAGGTGCCGCTGAAGCTACGCGGTCTGCCCCGCGCCGCCCGCCGGCAACGGGTGGCCGAACTGCTGCGCACCGTCCACCTGGCGGACTTCGGGCGCAGGCGCCCGCACGAACTCTCCGGCGGCATGCGCCAGCGGGTCGCGCTGGCCCGCACGCTCGCCCTGGACACCCCGGTGCTGCTGATGGACGAGCCGTTCGGCGCGTTGGACGCGATGACCCGGGACGTCCTCCACGACGAGCTGGAACGGATCTGGGCCGAACGGAACCTCACCGTGCTCTTCGTCACCCACAACGTCCGCGAGGCCGCTCGGCTCGCCGACCGGATCATCCTGCTCAGCAGCCGGCCCGGCCGGATCATCTGGTCCACTCCGGTGCCCGTGCCCCGGCCCCGGCGCATCGACTCCCCCGAGGTCGCCGCCGTCGCGGCCGAGGTCACCGACCGGCTCCGCAGGGAGGTGGGCCGCCATGGCCGCTGACAGCCGCACCCGTGCCGACGCGGAGATCTCCGGGCTGGACGCGCTGGAGATCGCCGGCCGCGAGCAGGACGTCTCCCGGGGCGCCCGCCTGTGGGCCGCCACCTGGCCGAAGCTCGCCGCGCTGGCGCTGGCCGTGGCGATCTGGCAGCTGGTGGTCGCCAGTGGGTGGAAGCCGCCCTGGTCGCTGCCGGGTCCCCTGGCGGTCGGCGGGGAACTGCTCCGGCAGGCCGGCAGCGCCCAACTGTGGGAGGGCATCGCGATCACCCTGCGCCGGGCCGCCGTCGGGTACGTCTTCTCGGTCGCCGTGGGCCTGCTGGTCGGCCTGGCGGTCGCCCGCTCCACGGTGCTGCGCGCGGCGATCGGCTCGATGATCACGGCGTTGCAGACCATGCCGTCGATCGCCTGGTTCCCACTGGCGATCCTGCTCTTCGAACTCAGCGAGCAGGCCATCTTCTTCGTGGTCGTGCTCGGCGCCGCCCCTTCCATCGCCAACGGCGTGATCGCCGGAGTCGACTACGTGCCGCCGTTGCTGCTGCGCGCCGGACGCAACCTCGGCGCCCGGGGGCCGAACCTCTACCGGTACGTCATCGCACCCGCCGCGCTGCCGGCGATCGTCGCCGGGCTCAAGCAGGGCTGGGCCTTCTCCTGGCGCAGCCTGATGGCCGGTGAACTGCTGGTGGTCGGCATCTCGCAGACCTCGCTGGGAGCACAGCTCACCTACGCCCGGGAACTGGCGGACGCACCCTGGCTGCTCTCCACCATGATCGTGATCCTGGTGATCGGTCTGGTGGTCGACGCCGCCTTCGGCGCGGCCGACACGGCGATCCGGCGCCGCTGGGGCGTCCTGGACCAGGCCGGTCGGTGACGTGTACGCCTCCGCCCGCGCCGACTACACGCCCCGCCCGATGCTCGCCGTCGCCGCCTCCGCGGTCGCCGGCTCGCTGACCACCGTCCGGGGCCTGGCCGACCTGCTGGTCCACCCCACATTCCCCCGCCGGCCGACCCGGCGCGGTCAGCCGGACGTCAGCTCGGCGGCCGGCGCGTTCGCACCGCCCGGGCTGTGCAGCTCGACCAGACCGGCCGGGGCCGGCCGACCCGGCCTCGGGTGCCAGGGTGCGAACGCCGCGACCATGGCGAGCAGCAGTCCGGCGCCCGCCACCGCGAGCACCACCATCAGCTCACGCACCGCCCCCGATTCGGCGTCGACCGCCATGTCACCCTTCCCGAGCCGGCCCCCCGGCCGGCTCTTCCCCCCGGGGACAAGCTTCGGCCAGCCGTGCACCCGGTAACAGTCGCCGATCGGACGCACTTACGCCTGTTTGCCGACTCGGTCGGCGACATGATCACCCTGCGCAGCGGCCTGCTCGCCCCGCGTCCCGCACCGGCGTCGACCGGCG
Organism: Micromonospora citrea; assembly: GCF_049629545.1. Taxonomy (GTDB): domain Bacteria; phylum Actinomycetota; class Actinomycetes; order Mycobacteriales; family Micromonosporaceae; genus Micromonospora; species Micromonospora citrea_A. The sequence continues at coordinate 81,552 of NZ_JBNADX010000027.1, read as the reverse complement.
CCCCGACGGGCCGGCCGGGCCGAGTTCGGCCACGGCCGGGACCGTACCGGGAGGCGGGGTCAGGCGCTGCGGGGGCGGCGCGGCCGACGCGAGCGGCCGGAGGTGCGGTGGGCCCGGCCACCCTCGCCACCGGCGGTACGCGGACGGGCGACCGGGGCCGGCTGCGGCACGGCGATGGTCACCGGCACCCCGGACGGCTCCCGAGCACCGGTCACCCGGGTCAGGGCCTCGTCGCCGGGGCGTACCTGGGCGGTGTGCGGCTTGATGCCGGCCACGCTCATCAGCCGGGAGACGTCCCGGCGCTGCTCGGGCAGGACCAGCGTGACCACGGCGCCCGACTCCCCCGCCCGGGCGGTACGACCGCCCCGGTGCAGGTAGTCCTTCGCCTCGGTCGGCGGGTCGACGTTGACCACCAGGTCGAGCCCGTCCACGTGGATGCCCCGGGCCGCCACGTCGGTGGCGACCAGAGCGGTCACCTGACCGGTGCGGAACTGCTCCAGGATCCGGGTGCGCTGCGGCTGCGACTTGCCACCGTGCAGGGCCGCGGCGCGTACCCCCCTGGCGAGCAACTGGCGGGCGACCCGGTCGGCGCGGTGCTTGGTCGCCATGAACAGGATGGTGCGACCCTCGCGGGCGGCGATCCGGGCGAGCGCGTCGGGCTTGTCCGCCGCGTCGAGGTGCAGCACGTGGTGGGTCATCGCGGTCACCGTGGCGGTGCCCGGGTCGACCGAGTGCGAGACCGGGTCGGTGAGGAAGCGACGGACCAGTTTGTCCACGCCACCGTCGAGGGTGGCGGAGAAGAGCATCCGCTGGCCGTTCGGGGCGACCTGCTCCAGCAGCTTGGTGACCTGCGGCAGGAAGCCCATGTCGGCCATCTGGTCGGCCTCGTCGAGCACGGTGACGGTCACCTGGTCGAGGCGGGCGTCGCCCCGGTTGATCAGGTCGTGCAGCCGGCCCGGGGTGGCCACCAGCACCTCCGCGCCGGCGCGCAGCGCGTCGGCCTGTCGTTGCAGCGACAGGCCGCCGACGACGGTGGCGCAGCGCAGCCCGAGGACCCGGGCGTACGGGGTGAGCGCGGTGGTGACCTGCTGGGCCAGCTCGCGGGTCGGCACCAGCACCAGCGCCAGCGGGCGGCCGGGGCGGGCCCGACGGCCGGCGGTGCGGTGCAGCACGGGCAGCCCGAAGGCGAGGGTCTTGCCGGAGCCGGTACGGCCCCGGCCGAGCAGGTCACGGCCGGCGAGCGAGTCCGGCAGGGAAGCCGCCTGGATCGGGAACGGCTCGGTGATGCCCTGCGCGGCCAGTTCGGCGACGAGCGCGGGCGCGAGGCCGGTGGCGGCGAAGGTGGGAATGGTCATGGTCATGCGCAATGCCTTCCTCGACGCGGCACGTGTCGAGGGAGGGCGCCGGGAATGCGGCGCTGTCGCAGGCGAAAGTGCGCCGCGACTCACAAGCACGAACCGAAGGGGTACGGGCGGGTCCGCCGCAGCGCGCCGCCCCGCCGGAGCGGGTGGGCGGCGCGGCGGACCGGCCCGTCACCACGCCCGGGGGGCGCGATGGGTGTTACCGGTCGATCCGAGGATCAGAGCGGGCGGATGTTCTCCGCCTGCGGGCCCTTCTGGCCCTGGGTCACCTCGAACTCGACCCGCTGGTTCTCGTCCAGGCTGCGGTAGCCGGAGGACTGGATCGCCGAGAAGTGGGCGAAGACGTCCGCGCCGCCGCCGTCCGGGGTGATGAAGCCGAAGCCCTTGTCAGCGTTGAACCACTTGACGGTGCCAATAGCCATTTGTTTCGTCTCCTTGACGGAACGTTCGGACCCGCACCTGTTGCGGACCGAAGGGAGCACACCGCGCGCGATTGCGCGGAATGCCTGTCGCTGCTGGTCGCCCCGCCCGGAGAACTCCGGACACAACAAAGAGCGCCTGGGGCCACAATCCGCCAGGCGCACACAGAGTCTCTGGAAACCAAAACTGCAACGAGAACAACGTATCACGGATTCCGGCCCGTGCCACCCCCCACCCGGATTTCCGGCACTCCGGCGACCAGCGCGGTGAGCCCCTCGGCGTCGAGCAGGTCGGCCGGACGCACGGTGACGCCGTCGCGCACGTAGTGGAAGGCGGCCCCGACCCGCTCGACCGGCACCCCGGCCAGCTCCGCCCAGGCCAGCCGGTACACGGCCAGCTGCACCGCCGCCACCTCGGCCTCCCGCCCGGTGGGCTGCCGGCCGGTCTTCCAGTCGACCACGTCGTACCGGCCGCCGGGGCGGGCGAAGACGGCGTCCATCCGGCCCCGGACCACCACACCGGCGATCACCGTGGCGAACGGCACCTCCACCTCGACCGGCGCCCGGTCGGCCCACTCGCTGGACAGGAAGCGCTCCTGCAACTCGGCCAGCGCCTCGTCCCCGGCGGCGTCCGCGTCGGCCGCACCGGGCAGCTCGTCCACGTCGAGCAGCCGGTCCGCGCCGAAGCGCTGCTCCAGCCAGGTGTGGAAGGCGGTGCCCCGACGGGCGTACGGGTTGGGCGCGGCGGGCATCGGCCGGCGCAGCGTACGGGCCAGCGCCTCCGGGTCGCGGCACAGCGCCACGAGCTGGGTGACCGAGAGGTGCCCGGGCAGCGCCACCTCGACCGCCTCGGCCTGCCGCAGCAGTTCGGCCCGCTCGGCGAGGAGCAGGTCCGCCTCCTGCCGCCAGCGCGCCACCTCCGGGTCGTCGGCCGCCGGGTCGACGGCGCCGGTCGGGTCGGTCCCGGCCGGGGCGGGCGCGCGGTCGGTGGGGAACTCGCGGCGGGCCGCGTCGGGGTCGGCGAGGAAGCGGCGCACCAGCGCGGCGGCCTCCGCCAGCGCGGGCCGGCGCGGGCCGAGCGGGTCGGCCGGCCACTCGGCCCGCAGCACCGTCTCCGCGGTCGGGTTGGTGGCGTCGCCGGCCGGCTCCGGCGTCCACTCGTCGACCAGGTGCCCGTCCGCGCCGTCCAGGCAGGCGTCGTGCACCTCGCGCAGGAAGACCGACGGGCCACGGAACCGCTTGGTCCCCTCCCCCCACCAGTACCCGGAACAGAGCAGCAGCCGGCGGGGGCGGGTCACCGCCACGTACGTCAGCCGGCGTTCCTCCCGCTCGTCGTGCGCCCGCCAGGCGTCGGTGAAGTCCGCCAGCGCCCGGGCCACCCCGCGCTGGTCCTCGACGTCGGCCAGGCCCAGCTCCGGCAGCCCGTCGGCGTCACCGCGCAGCGGGAACGGCAGCACCCCGAGCCCGCCCAGCCAGTGGTCGGAGTTGCGCACCGGCCCCGGCCAGACGCCCCGGGTCAGCCCGGCGACCGACACCACGTCCCATTCCAGACCCTTGGCGGCGTGCGCGGTGAGCACCTGCACCGCGCCCTCCACCACCTCCACCTCGCCGGGGGCCAGGCCACGCTCCTCGTCCTCGGCGGCGGCGAGGTAGGCCAGGAAACCGGCGAGGGTCGCCCCCGGGGTCTCCCCGCTGAACCGGCCCGCGACGTCGCCGAGGGCGTCCAGGTGGCCCCGGGCCAGGCCGGCGTCGCCGGCGCCGTCCCGGCCGGCCCGCACGGCCACCTCCACGTCCAGGCCGATGGTCCGTTCGATGTCCGCGATCAGCTCCGGCAGCGTCTGGTCCAGCCGGTAGCGCAGCAGCGCCAGCTCCATCGCGTACGACCGCAGCCGCGCGTAGCCCTCCGCCGAGTACGCCTGCGCCGGCCCCAGGTCGGCCAGGGCCTCGACCAGGGTCGCCTCGTCCAGCACGTCCACCACGATCTCCGGCCCGTCGTCGCCGGTCAGCTCCCGCCGCGCCCGCGCGATGGCCCGGGCCCGCCGGTGCAGGGCGACCAGGTCCCGCGGCCCGATCCGCCAGCGCGCGCCGGTGAGCAGCCGCAGCAGCGCCGCGCCGTCGGTCGGGTCGGCCAGCACCCGCAGGGTGCAGACCACGTCGCGGACCTCGGGGGTGTCGAGCAGGCCACCCAGGCCGACCACCTCGACCGGCAGCCCCCGGGCGCGCAGCGCCGCCTCGATCGCCGGGATCTGGCTGCGCAGCCGGACCAGCACCGCGGTGGTGGGGCGACGCGGCACCGGGATGTGCTCGGGCAGCGCGTCGGGCATCCCGGCCGCGCCCCGCCAGGCGGCCAGCACGCTGTCGGCGATCCAGTCGGCCTCGTCGGCGTACGTGTGCAGCAGCGCGCAGTGCACGGTGCCGGCGGCGTGGCCGCGCGGGCTGCGGTGCGGGATCGGCTCCTTGACGCTCATCGCCGCGTGCAGCTCCGGCACCCGGGCGCCGGCGGCGCGCAGCGGGACGGAGAGCGCGTTGGCCACGCCGAGGATCTCCGGCCGGTTGCGCCAGCTCGTGGTGAGGCTGAGCACCTCGGCCGGGGTGCCGTCGGCGCGGGCGAACTCGGTGGGGAAGCGCTCCAGGGTGCCGGCGCTGGCCCCGCGCCAGCCGTAGATGGACTGGCAGGGGTCGCCGACCGCGGTGACCGGGTGGCCGCCGCCGAAGAGCGCGTTGAGGAGCACCACCTGGGCGTGGCTGGTGTCCTGGTACTCGTCGAGCAGCACCACCCGGAACCGCTCCCGCTCGATGACACCGACGCCGGGATGCTCGCGGGCCACCCGCGCGGCCCGGGCGAGCTGGTCGGCGAAGTCCATCGCCTCGAAGTCGTCCTTGCGCCGGCCGTACGCGCGGACCAGCGGCAGCAGCTTGAGCCGGGTCCGCTGGAGCTGCAACGCCCTGCGCACGTCGGCGTAGACCCGGCCGGGGCGGGACTGCACGTCGGCGAAGAACCGACCGGTCCAGGCGGCCAGGTCGTCCGGGTCGACCAGGTGCTCGTCCAGCTCCCCGGCGAGCGCCAGCACGGCGTCGGTGATGGTGCTGGGCATCCGGTCGACCTCGGTCATGTCGCCGTCGTAGTTGCGCACCAGCAGGTCGACCAGCTGCCAGCGGGACGCCTCGGTGAGCAGCCGGGTGGTCGGCTCGTACCCGGCGCGCAGCCCGTGCTCGGTGACGATCCGGCCCGCGTAGGAGTGGTAGGTGGAGACGGTGGGCTCACCGGCGAACGGGTCGTCCAGCGGGTCGCGCCCGCGCCGGCCCAACCGCCGCACGAGCTGGTCGAGCCGGGTACGCACCCGGTGCGCCAGCTCGCCGGCCGCCTTGCGGGTGAAGGTGAGGCCGAGGATCTGCTCCGGACGGACGTACGAGTTGGCGACCAGCCAGACCACCCGGGCGGCCATCGTCTCGGTCTTGCCCGAGCCCGCGCCCGCCACCACCAGCAGCGGCTCCACCGGGGCGGAGATGATCGCCGCCTGCTCCCGGGTCGGCGCCGGCAGCCGCAGCAGCTTCGCCAGCTCGACCGGGGTGTAGCGGGGCCCGGAGTCGGGCGTGCGGGGCACCGGGGCGGTGGTGCCGAAGAGGGCGGGCTGGGTCATCGTGCCGTCTCCGTCGACGGCCGCGCGACGCGCTGCCGCCCACCGGTGCCCGTGCCGCGCTGCCGCCCGGTGCCCGCGGTGCGGCGGCCGTCGGCGACAGCGGCGCCGGGCTCGGTGCTCACGCTCACGGCAGCTCCGGGGGACGGACGGTCGGTGGCTCGACGACCTGGCGGCCCTGGCCGGAGACCGGGCAGCTGGTCCGCACCGGGCAGACCCGGCACTTCGAGTTGGCGACCGCGGCGAAGGTGGCGGCGGCCATCGTATCGGCGGTGCGCCGGACCAGGGCGGTGGCCCAGCCGGCCTCGGGGCCCTGCCCGGCGGCGGCCTGGGTCTGTTCCTTCGCGTCCTTCGCCCCGGTGCCGAGCTGCACCAGCGCCGCGCCACCGGTCTCGGCGCCGAACTCGCTGAACGCGCCCGCCTCGACCGCCGCCTGGTACGCCCCGAGCTGCGGGTGCTCGGCCACCTCCCGTTCGGTGACCGCGGTGGACTTGCCGGTCTTCAGGTCGATGACCACGAGCCGGCCCTCGTCGTCCACCTCCAACCGGTCCACCCGGCCGGTCAGCTCGACCGGGCGGCTCGGGTCGTCGAGCCGCACCGCGAACTCGTGCTCGATGGCGAGCAGCCGGCGCGGGTTGCCCGCCAGCCAGCGCAGGAGCTTGTCCACCATGGCCTCGGCGCGTTCCCGCTCCGGGCCGACCATCCAGCGGGCGGCCAGCTCGATCGCGTCGAACCGGGCGGCCACGTACTCCAGCAGGGCGGTACGGTCGGCGCTGGCGTCCTCGGCGAGCATCGCGGCGGCGTGCACCAGGTTGCCGACGCCCTGCGCGGCGCTGGCCGGGCCGCTGCCGCCGTGCCGTTCCAGCAGCCAGCGCAGGCTGCACCGCAGTGCGCTCTCCATCGCCGACGGGGTGACCCGGACCGGCTCGCCCTCGTCGACCAGCGGCCGGTCGTCGGAGAGGCCACGCAACCCCCACCAGTCGTCGGGGTGCGCCCCGGGAATGCCGGCGGCGGCGAGGCGGGCCAGCTCGGCCGCCGCCGCGCGCCGCCGGGTGACCGGGGCCGCCGGGTCGGTGACGGCGGTACGCAGCTCCGCCACCAGCGCCGACAGGGTGAGCGCCCGGGGCGGTCGCCCGACGGGCAGCTCCCGGGGCCGCTCGTCGTCCACCGGATCCGCCGGATCTCGGTAGGAAACGGCCCCTCCGGGGGCCTGTTCGTACCAAGATCTTTCGTCGGGCCGTGCCGCGTCACTCGATGACGCGGGGGTCGGGGCGGGGCCGGGTGGGGCCGCCGGGTTGCTGGCGGGTGCGGGACCGGTCGGGGCGGGGCCGGGGCGGGGTGACGTCGGGGCGCCGGCGCCGCCGCCGGCCGGCGGTTCGCCCACACCCAGCTCGTGCAGGAAGCGGCTGGGCTGCTCCTCGTGGTCGTCGCCGCCGACCGCCGCCGAGGCGACGGCGGTGACCAGCAGCCGCCGCCGGGCCCGGGTCACCGCGACGTGGAACAGCCGCCGCTCCTCGTCGAGCAGGGCGGAGGTCTGGCCGACCAGGCTGGCCCGGACGCCCGCGCCGTCGGCCCGGCCGGCGAGCACGTCGACCAGGCGCTCGGAGCCGAGCAGGCTGCCCCGCAACCGCAGGTCGGGCCAGACGCCCTCCTGCACCCCGGCCACCGCGACCAGGTCCCACTCCAGGCCCTTCGCCGCGTGCGCGGTGAGCAGCCGGACCGCCTCGCCGCGGTCGGCGCTGGCGGCCAGGGTGTCGGCGGGCAGATCCTGGCCGAGCACGTGGTCGAGGAAGACCTCGGTCCGTGCGCCGGGGAGCCGGTCGGTGAACCGGGCCGCCGCGTCGAAGAGCACCAGCACGGCGTCCAGGTCGCGGTCGGCGGCCTCGGCCCGCCAGCGCTGCGCGGTCTCGTGTTCGCCGGTGGCGGCCCGGCCCCGGTTGATCGCGCCGGCCCAGCGTTCGGCCAACCCGCTGGCCTGCCACACGGCCCAGAGCACGTCCTCGGCGGTGGCGCCCGGGGTCGCCGCCGCCCGGCGCGCGGTGGCGAGCAGCTCGGCCACCGTACGGGCGGGCTCGACCCAGCGCCGGTCGATGCCGGCCAGTTCGGCCGGGTCGCGCAGCGCCTCGACGATCAGCTCGCCGGAGGGGCGGCGGTCGCCCCCGGCCAGCGCGAGGGCGCGCAGCCCCTGGCGCAGCCGCCGCTCGGCCAGCGGGTCGGCCCCGCCCAGCGGGGAGTGCAGCAGGGCGACCGCCGCCTCCTCGTCCAGCCGCTCGGGCTCCAGCGCGCAGCGCAGCAGGAGCAGCAGCGGGGCGACCGCCGGTTGCAGGTGCAGCGGCAGGTCCTCGCCGTGCACCACGGTCGGCACTCCGGCGGTGTGCAGGGCGCGACGCAGCGAGGGCAGGTGCAGGTGGGTGGAGCGGACCAGCACCGCCATCCGCGACCAGGGCACGCCGTCGAGCAGGTGCGCGGAGCGCAGCGCGTGCGCCAACCAGGCCGCCTCGCTGGTGGCGGAGCGGAAGGTGCGTACCTCGACGGCGCCGGGCGGGGCGTCGGGCAGCGGGCGCAGCCGCCGGTGCGCCGACGGGCCGCGCAGCCGCCGGGCCAGCCGCCCGGCCGCCCCGAGCAGCACCGCCCCGGCCCGGTACGACGTGGTCAGCGTGACCTGCGCCGCCGGTGCGCCGGAGGCGGTCCGGAAGCGGTGCGGAAAGCCGCTCACCACGGCCGGATCGGCGCCCCGGAAGGCGTACGTGGAGGAGTCGGGGTCGGCGAAGGCGACCAGGGACTTGCCGCCGCCGGCGATGACGGCGAGCAGTTCCTGCTGGGCGGGGTCGGTGTCGGCCAGCTCGTCGACGTAGACGTGGGCCAGCCGGCGGCGCTCGGCGTCCAGCAGCCCGGGGTCGTCGAGCAGCATGCCGGTGGCGGCCCGGACCAGCTCGGCCGGGTCGTAGGCGACCGAGCCCCGGTTGCTGACGTCGCGCAGCGCGAGGACGGCGACGTACTCCCGGAGGAAGCGCGCGGCGGCCGGCCAGTCGGCGCGGCCCAGCTTCTCCCCCAGCCGGGCCAGCTCGACCGGGCCGACGCCGCGCTCGGCGGCGCGCATCAGCAGGTCGCGGAGCTGGCCGGCGAAGGCCCGGGTACGCAGGGCGGGGCGCAGGTCCTCCGGCCAGCCGACCGGGTCGTCGCCGGGCTCCTCACCGACCACGTCGAGCAGTTCGCGGATGATCAGATCCTGCTCGGGGCCGGTGAGCAGCCGGGGCGACGGCTCACCGCGCTCGGCGGCGGCCCGGCGGAGCAGACCGAACGCGTACGCCGGGAAGGTGCGCACCAACGGCTCGCGCAGCACCCGGTGCCCGTCGGCGGCGATCCGCGCCTCGATGCGCTGCCGCAGGTCGGTGGCCTGCCGGCGGGCGAAGGTGAGCACCAGCACGCGCTCGGGGTCGACGCCCTCGGCCACCCGGGCGGCGACCGCCTCGACCAGGGTGCGGGACTTGCCGGTGCCCGGACCGCCGACGACCAGCATCGGCCCGTCGGTGTGCGCGACGACCTCGGCCTGGAGCGGATCGGTCAGCCGTCCCGGAGGGTCGGGCGGCTGGCCGGCAGGGCCCGCCGGGTGCGCGGCATCGCCCGCCGACCCCCCGGACCGCGGCTCCCCCTCGTCGCCCGCGCCGGCCCGACCGTGCCCCTCGGTCGGCCCGCCCGGCCGACGGTCCCCCCGAACCGTCGCGGCGGACCGCCCGTCACCCGGGACCGGTCCGGCAGGTCGGCGCACCAGCCGGTACCCCTGCACCCCCACATCCCACCACGCCGGTACGACACCCCGGCGCACCCCACCCCGCCGCTCGGGCGGGCACGGGACCACGCCCCGGGTCGGCACGTCCGGCCGGCCGCGCGACGAAAGTGGCTCCGCACCCGGCTCCCCGCCCGGCACTGCCCGCCGGGTCCGGTCAGGTCAGCCGGGACTCGATGGTGTCGAGGGCCTCGGGGACCGACCGGGCGACCGCGAGCAGGTCGAGGCCGGCCGGCTTGAGGAAGGTCTGGTCGGCCAGGGCGGCCAGCCAGTCGAGCATCGGGCGGTAGAAGCCGTCGGTGTCGACCAGCACCATCGGCTTGGCGTGCAGCGCCAGCGTGGCGGTGGTCCACACCTCGAAGAGCTCGTCCAGCGTGCCGAGCCCGCCCGGCAGGGTCAGGAACGCGTCCGACTTCTCGATCATCAGGGTCTTGCGGTCGGCCATGCTCTCGGTGACCAGCAGCTCGTCCGAGGCCAGGTCGGCGACCTCCAGGTCGACCAGGGACTGCGGGATCACCCCGATCGTCCGGCCGCCGGCCGCCCGCGCGCCGTCGGCCAGCGCGCCCATCATCCCGACGCAACCACCACCGCTGACCAGCGTGTGTCCGCGCCGGGCGAGCTGCGCGCCCGTTTCGGCCGCGAGGTCCAGCCAGCGCTGGTCGAGGGTACGGGAGGACGCGCAGAACACGCAGATCGCGGCCACCCGGTCAGCCCTCCCGCCCGTCCCGGCCGTCCGAAGCCCGCCGCGCGGCGCGCTGATCGGCGGCGGCCACCGCGACGGCTTCCTCGCGGACCGCCTCCTGCTCGGCGGAGAGGGCGGCCTCGGCCTCGACGATGTGCCGGACGGCGGCGGCGACGTCGTCGGTGAGGCAGATCAGCTCCAGGTCGACCGCCCCGATCTTGCCCTCGACGGCCATCGTGTCGCGCAGCCAGTCGATCAGTCCACTCCAGTACGCCGTGCCCATCAGCACCACCGGGAACCGGGTGACCTTGCCGGTCTGCACCAGGGTGAGCGCCTCGAACAGCTCGTCCATGGTGCCGAAGCCGCCCGGCAGCACGACGAAGGCCTGGGCGTACTTGACGAACATGGTCTTGCGGGCGAAGAAGTAGCGGAAGTCGATGGCCAGGTCGACCCAGTCGTTGAGCCCCTGCTCGAAAGGGAGTTCGATGCCGAGCCCGACGGAGAGCCCGCCGGCCTCGCTGGCCCCCCGGTTGGCCGCCTCCATCACGCCCGGCCCGCCGCCGGTGATCACGGCGTACCCGGCCCGGGCCAGCGCGGCGCCCAACTCCTCGGCCATCCGGCACTCGGGGCTCTCCGGCTTGCTGCGCGCGGATCCGAACACGCTGACCGCGGGCGGCAGGTCGGCCAGGGTGTCGAACCCCTCGACGAACTCGGAGAGGATCCGCAGCGCCCGCCAGGCGTCCTTGGTCTTCCAGTCGCCGCGGCTGCGCGAGTCCAGCAGCCGCTGGTCGGCGGTGCTGGTCGGGATCGCGCCGCGGCGCAGGGTGACCGCGCCCCGGTGCCGCTCCGGATCGCGGCCCGGCTGCCGCCCGTTGCTCTCGCTCATGGGAGCAACCGTAGTGGAGCGGCACCTCCGGAGTGAGCGGGGCGACGACCCGGCGAAAAAGTTTGCGATCTTGGGCAACTAATTCGCTCGCCCGTACGTCTTACTATTCACATACCGGGTATGCCCCGGCGCGCGCCTTCGGGGGAGGAGCACAGCGTGATCAGCAACAACGAGCGGATGCGGATCCGCCGGCAGATGCAGCGGCGTATCCGCGACGTGGTGGCCGAGCGTCGCCGCGCCCGTCAACTGGAGTCCCCGGCGGAACCCGTCGCCGAGTCCACCGACCCCACCGACAACTCCCTGCTCACCAGCGTCTGACCCGACGCACCGTCGTCCGGCCGGTCCCCGGCCGCCCGTGCGGCCCCGAACGGTCTGCCGACCGCCGGGGCCGCACCCCGTCAGAGCGGGGAGAGCCAGCGGTGCAGGGTGGCGGCACCGTCGCGGATCTTGGTGATCTCGACGTGCTCGTCCTTGTGGTGGGCCAGGTTGGGGTCGCCGGGGCCGAAGTTCAGCGCCGGGATGCCCATGGCCGCGAAGCGGGCCACGTCCGTCCAGCCCAGCTTGCCGATCGGCGCGGCCCCCACCGCCGCCAGGAACTCCTGCGCGGCCGACGCGTCCAGGCCGGGGGTGGCGCCCGCCGCCGCGTCCGTCACCGCCAGGTCGAAGCCGGCGAACACCTCACGCAGGTGGGCCTCGGCCGCCGCCGGGTCACGGTCCGGGGCGTACCGGTAGTTGACCTCGATCTCGCACCGGTCCGGTACCACGTTGCCGGCCACCCCACCGTTGATCCGGACCGCGTTCAGCCCTTCGCGGTAGTCGCAGCCGTCGATGGTCACCCGCCGCGCCTGGTACTCCCCCAGCCGGCGCAGCACCTCGCCCGCGCCGTGGATGGCGTTCACCCCGTGCCAGGACCGGGCGGCGTGGGCCCGCTCGCCGTGCGTGGTGACGATCGCCCGCATGGTGCCCTGGCAGCCCGCCTCGACGATGCCGTACGTCGGCTCCAGCAGCACCGCGAAGTCCGCCTGCAGCCACTCCGGGTGCGCCTCGGCGACCAGGGTGAGCCCGTTGTACCTGGACTCGATCTCCTCGGCCTCGTAGAAGAGGTACGTCACGTCGTAGCGCGGGTCGGGCAGGGTGACCGCCAGGTGCAGGGCGAACGCCACCCCCGACTTCATGTCGGAGGTGCCGCAGCCGTACATCAGGTCGCCGCGCATGGTCGACGGGAAGTTGTCGTTCAGCGGCACCGTGTCCAGGTGCCCGGCGAGCACCACCCGGGAGGACCGCCCCAGGTCGGTACGCGCCATCACCGTGTTGCCGTGCCGGAAGGTGGTCAGGTGTGGCACCTTCCGCAGCACCTCCTCGACGCAGTCGGCGATCGCCTTCTCGTTGAGGGAGACGGACTCTATGTCGACCAGTGCACGGGTCAGGGCCACCGGATCGGCCAGGACCTCGGGGGTCAGCGGGTTCTCCATGGTTCGCACGGTACCTTCAGGATCGGTGGGCGCGAGGAGTGAGCGTTCCCGGGCGGCGGGTGTCAGACACCCGGTCACGCGGGGGCGCGAGGAGCCCGCGAGCCCGCGGTCGCGAACGAGAGGGAGTGCTGTGACGTCCGGATCCGCCTGGGGTATCGGCCTGGCCACCATCACGGCTGAGGATCAGGTGCTCGACACCTGGTACCCGACCGGCAAGCTGGGACTCGGCGAGCTGCCGCTGGTCCCCGGCGAGGACCAGGCCGACGTGCTCGACCTGCCGCCGGGCGCGATCGGCGAGCGGGCGCTGCCCGGCCTGCGTACCGTCGAGGTGGTCACGGTGATCGGCTCGCTGGACGACCCGATCAAGGACGCCGCCGACGCGTACCTGCGTCTGCACCTGCTCTCCCACCGCCTGGTCCGGCCCAACGAGCTGAACCTGGACGGGATCTTCGGCAAGCTGGCCAACGTCGCCTGGACCTCGGCCGGGCCGTGCCCGCCGGAGCGGGTCGACGAGCTGCGGGTGATCGAGCGGGCCGCCGGTCGCCACCTGGCGGTGTACGGGGTGGACAAGTTCCCCCGGATGACCGACTACGTGGTCCCCGCCGGCGTGCGGATCGCCGACGCCGACCGGGTGCGTCTCGGCGCGCACCTCGCCTCCGGCACCACGGTGATGCACGAGGGCTTCGTCAACTTCAATGCCGGCACGCTGGGCACCTCGATGGTGGAGGGGCGGATCGTGCAGGGCGTGCTGGTCGGTGACGGTTCCGACATCGGCGGCGGAGCCTCCATCATGGGCACCCTCTCCGGCGGTGGCACCGAGAAGATCAGCATCGGCGAGCGGAGCCTGATCGGCGCGAACGCCGGCGTCGGCATCTCCCTCGGCGACGACTGCGTGGTCGAGGCGGGCTGCTACATCACCGCCGCCTCGAAGATCACCCTGCCGGACGGCCGGGTGGTGAAGGCCCGTGAGCTCTCCGGCGTGGCCGGGCTGCTCTTCTGGCGCAACTCGGTCACCGGCGCGCTGGAGGCGAAGCCGCGTACCGGCCGGGGCATCGAGCTGAACGCCGCCCTGCACGCCAACGACTGAGCGGGGCCGGGGCACGCGCCCCGACCCCGCCCCCTCCGGGCCCGCGTGCGCGGGCCCGGAGGCACGGCTCACTTCAGCCGGTACGCCTGGATGATCCGCGTGGTCACCGTGTTGCCGTCGGTGTCCCGGGCGGTGGCCCGCAGGGACGCGTACCCGGCGGTGTTCGGGTGCTTGACCATCGCCACCCAGCCGGCGCGGGGCAGCCGCAGCACGCTGACCTTGTTCCAGGTCTTCCCGCCGTCGTACGAGACGTCGACGGTCAGCTTCTCCACCTTCGCGGTGCCCGCGCCGGGCTGGCGCCGCACCTCGACGGGGATCGGCAGGAGCCGGCCCGCCCGGGCGCTGTTGTCGCCGGCCAGCGGTGGCGTGAACCGGAGCGCCGACAGCGGCAGCCGGACCGGGTCCTCGCCCGCCACGTGCTTCGAGCGGAAGGTCCAGGTGGACTCCACCTCGGTGCTCAGGTCGGTGAAGCTGCGGCTCGCCGAGACGGACAGCTTGTAGTCGGCCGCGGCGGCGGGCACCTCGAACTCGCCGTAGCCGGCGTACTCGGACTCGCCGACCAGCTTGCCGTTGCGCCAGAGCCGGGTGCCCTCCTCGTCCGTCACCGAGCCACCGGGGTGACCGGCGGCGTCGCCGAAGACCGGCAGGCCGACGAAGATGGAGTCACCCCGCCGGCTGACGCTCTCCTCCGGCCAGCGCGGCGTCGGGAACGACGGCCCGTACGGCGCCTGGTTCCAGTCCTCGTGGACCGTCCGGCCGGCCCGGTACGCCGTCGGGGTGGAGAAGAGCGCGGCCTTCACGTCGAGCCAGGGCTCGTCGGGGTTGACCGCCCCGAAGTCGATCTCGGACTCCCAGCGCACCCCCTTGGTGTTGTAGTGCTCGACCCGCCGGCCGGGAACGGTGGTCGGCAGGATGATCGCCGAGCCGCCGGTGTTGTACTGCAACGCGGGGAAGACGAACCGCTCGGCCAGCAGCCCGGCGTAGCCGCCGTGGAACTTGTGCACCACGGTGGCCAGGTCCTTCTTCCGGTAGTCGCGAACGAAGCCGGTGGGCATCCGACCCGGGATCGCCTCGCTCATCGCGTACAGGTAGGGGCTGCTCGCCACCTCCGGGTCGGCCCACTGGCTGCTGACCGTGGCCACGAACTGCTCGTCCGACACGGTGCGCCCGCCGGGCTGGCCGGTGGTCAGGCCCTCGAAGGTGTCGGTCCAGAGCCCGAAGCTGTAGATGCCGCCGTCGGCGGCGAAGAAGATCGCGCTGACGTCGATCAGCATCGGGGTGGCCCCGGGCTGCGGGATCGTCGTCCGCACCGGCTCGGCCGTCCGCGCGTCCAGGGTCAGGCTGAGGTCGCGGTCGAGCACCAGCTCGGGCCGGGCCAGCATGGTCAGCCCGGGGGCCTCGCCCTCAGGAGCCGGCTCGAAGATGAGCGAGTTCACCCCGTACCGGCCCTTGGGGAGCCGCACCTCGGCGGTCCCGTCGGGGCCGCTGGCGTCCCAGACGCCGGAGGTCTCCAGTCCGGCGAGAGAGGTCCAGTAGTCGGCCGCCTTCACGCCGGCCCGATCCAGGTGGGTCAGCCGCAGCGTGTAGCTCTCCACCTCCCGGTGCACGGCCAGCGGGGTGACCGCGACCGTGGCGCCGGAGCGGGCGAGCACCCGGCCGGTCCAGTAGCCGTCCGCGTCGCCCAGCCGGGTGTCGGCGGTGACGGTGGTCTCGGCCCGACCGCCCGCCGGCACGGTGATCCGGTTCGTGCCGAGGGTGAACATGCCCGCCGGGGCGGCCTGCCCGCCGGGGCCGGTGGCCTGCACGGTCAGGTCGAGGGTGACCGGGGTGGAGCCGGCGTTGCGCCAGGCGACCGTCCGGGTGACCGGCGCGTCGTCGTCGTGCGGCCACAGGGTACGACCGAAGGAGACGCTCACCGGATCGCTGGTGACCTGCTGGGTGATCGCCCGGGTCAGGTCGACCCGCCCCGCGCCCTGCTGGTACGCGGTCTGCTCCGGGTGCGGCTTCGCCGCCGCCATCAGGGTCGACTTGAGCTGCCCGGCCTTCCAGTCCGGGTGCTGCTGGGCCAGCAGCGCCGCCGAGCCGGCCACGTGCGGGGTGGCCATCGAGGTGCCGGAGAGGGTGACGTAGCGCTCCCCCACCGGGTCGCCGATCTGGCCGTGGGCGGAGCGGGCGGCCACCACGTCCACGCCGGGCGCGGTGATGTCGGGCTTCAACGCGTCGTCACCGACGCGGGGGCCCCGGCTGGAGAAGTCGGCGAGGTCGTCGTCGCGGTCCACCGCGCCGACGGCGAGCGCGGCGTCGGCGCTGGCGGGCGAACCGACCGACCCGTCGGAGCCGTCGTTGCCGGCGGCGATGACGAAGAGCGTGCCGGTCTCGGCGGTCAGCGTGCCGACCGCCGCCTCCAGCGGGTCGACCTCCGGGCCGTCCCAGCCACCGAGGCTCATGTTGATCACCGCGGCCCGCTTGTCGACGGCGGCCCACTGCATGCCGGCCAGGATGGCCGACTCGCTGCACCCGAAGTCCTCGCAGACCTTGCCGTCGAGCAGGGTCGCGTCCGGCGCCACGCCCTTGTACCGGCCGCCGGAGGCGGCGCCGCTGCCGGCGATGGTCGAGGCGACGTGGGTGCCGTGCCCGACGGTGTCCCGGGCGTCGGGCGTCTCGGCGAAGTTGCGTGCCTCGGCGACCTTGCCGGCCAGGTCGGGGTGGGTGGCGTCGACACCGGTGTCCAGCACCGCCACGGTCACGCCCTTGCCGGTGAGGCCGGCGGACCAGGCGGTGGGCGCGCCGATCTGGGGAACGGTGTGGTCGAGGGTGGGGGTGCGTCGGCCGTCGAGCCAGAGCCGCTCGACGCCCCCCGCCGCGCCGAGCCGCGCACCGGCCGGGCCGGTGGTGACCGTGGACCACACCGCGCCGGTCGAGGACTTGCCGGCGGCCACCGCCGCGCCCCGGATGGCCGGCAGGTCGCGGGTCACCCGCGCGCCGGGCAGCGCGGCCACGCCGCGCCGGGCCCCACCGGAGGCGTACGACACCAGCAGCGGCAGGTCGTCGCGGCGGGCGTCGTCGTAGCCGGCGGCGATCAGCCCGGTGACGTCGAAGAGCCGCCGGTCGACCTGCCCGGCCCGGACCGGCGCGACGGCGTCCTGCGGTGTCACCGACAGGTGTCCGCGCTCGCGGCGTACCAGGAATCGCAGGTCGTCGCGACCGGGGCCGGGCCGCACGGCGGCCTTGCCGTCGGCGGTGACGGTGACCCGGTCCCCGGTGACCAGGGTGACCGTGGTCGATCTTCCGGTGGGGGCGGCCGGCCGGGCGGCCGGGTCACCGACCGTCGGGGCGGCCGAGGCGGTGGTCGGCACGGCGGCGGGCACGGTGACCGCCAGGCCGAGCACGAGGCCGAGTGCGGCCGTCTTTCTTCTCCTGTGCAACGGATCCTCCTCGTGGAGCGTCATCACTACGGGAGTCGCATTGACGGAGACCAGGATTACATACTCGGTATGTAATTTGAAGTACAGAAAATGACGGTCCTGGCACGGTCCGCAATCCCGGTCCGACATCATCGACCGATGACGTCCATGAGGGACCGGATGCTCGCCGGTGAGCCGTACATCGCCGACGAGCCCGAGATCATCGCCGACCTCGACCGCGCCGCCCGGCTGACGGAACGCTTCAACACCAGTCCCTCGACCGACCCGCAGGGGCGGCTCGCCGCCCTGCGCGAACTGCTCGGCTCCCTCGGCGAGGACACCTGGATCCGCCCGCCGTTCCACTGCGACCACGGCTGGCAGATCCACATCGGCCCGCGCAGCTTCGTGAACTTCCACGCGGTCTTCCTCGACGTCGCCCGGATCACCATCGGGGCCGACGTCCAGATCGGACCCAACGTGCAACTGCTCACCCCCACCCACCCGGTCGAGCCCGGCCCCCGCCGGGACAAGTGGGAGGCGGCCGCACCGATCACCATCGGCGACAACGCCTGGCTCGGCGGCGGCGCCATCGTGCTCGCCGGAGTCACCGTCGGTGAGAACACGGTGGTCGGCGCCGGCGCCGTGGTGACCAGAGACCTGCCACCGAACGTGGTCGCGGTCGGCAACCCCGCCCGCGTGGTGCGGACCCTGGAATAGTCGCTGACCTGCGCAAACATCGGTTTGGACAGTGGTCGAGGCAGGGTAATCCGATGCACTCTGGGTAGTGACCTCGAGACCAGGGGGCACGGATGGGTGATCGGGTGCTCGAACTGCGGGTGCACGGTGTGTCGAACACCCCGCCCGACCAACTCCTCGGTCTGCGCCCCGAACCGGGCGGCGACGGACCGCAGCCGTGGCTGGTGGCCGGCGGCGAGGTCACCGGCTTCTACCGCTCCACCACGGCCGGACGCGACGACCCGATCACCGTCGAGGCGTACAGCTGGGGGCAGTTGACCTCCGGCGCGCGGACCGCCCGCGACATCGAACGTGCCCTGTGGACGCTGCTGCTGCCCTTCGCCCTGGCCAACGTCGCCCTGCACGCCCGGCCCGGCATCCCGCCCGACCCGGACCGGGAACGCTGGGGCAGCCGCTCCGGCATCACCGCCTGGTTGATCCGGCTGTTCTGCCTGAGCCTCACCGTGACCCTCGTGATCACGGCCACCGGGATCGGCGTCGACCTCATCGCCTGGCAGTGCGTGGACCAGGACTGCCTGCGGCACCTCCCCGGCCCCTGGGAGTTCCTCGGCCGTGGCTGGTGGCGCGAGGACGCGCACGCGCTCGCCGTGGGCCTGCTGCTCCCCCTGGCCGTGCTCGCGGCGCTCGGCGCGGTCGCCTGGCGCACCTACCAGTACGAGGCGGAGATGCCCGCCGAGCCCCGCGTCCGCCCGACGCCCCGCGACGACGCCGAGCCGGACGCCCGGGAACCGCTGGAGAACCCGTTGCAGGACCCGACCTTCTGGTGCGGCGAGGGACAGCTGCGCCGGGCCGCGGTGCTGCACCTCTGCGTCGGAGCGGTGGTGGCCGCGGCGGTGCCGCTGCAGGCGGTGCTCGTCATGGACCCGCCGCAGGGCGTACGGGCGGCGCTCGCCTGGCCGACCATCGGCGCGTTCGCCGCGGTCGTGCTGATCGCCGCGGTCGCCGTCGGCCGCCCCTGGCTGACCCGACGCCAGGGAGCCGCCCCGCTGGGCCGGTGGAGCGCCGCCGTCGGCGTGCTCACCGGCGTGGGACTCGCCGGCACCTTCCTGATCCTGCTGCTGCCCGACGGGCCCGCCGGCCGCCCGCTGTCCGAGTACCGCCCGCCGACCGGCTGCCATCACGACCCCGACCTGCCCGGCTGCCTCGACGACCGGTCACTGCCCGGGTACGACACCGCCGTCGCCTGGCTCGCCACGTACCAGGTGCTGCTGCTGATCGGCATCGGCGCGGTCAGCCGGTCCGGCCGGCGGGCCCTGCTCGCCCCGGCCGTCTCCGGCGCGCTGCTGCCCATCGCGGTGGCCTGGACCGAGGTCGGGCTGCCCGGAACACCGGCCGCACCCGACGGCCTGCGGGTCTGGATGCTGGCCGTGCCGGCCGTCGCGGTCGCCGCAGCCGGGCTGCTGCTGCCCCGCACCCGGGCGGACTTCGAGCAGCAGCCGCTCGGCCCGCACACCGACCTGGCCTGGGGCGGACGCGGACCCGCCCTGATCGCCGGCTTCGGCTGGATGATGGCCATCGCCTACTGCGCCGGTCTGCTCTACTGGGTCAGCGACCGGCTGAACGGCGACGCCAACCCCAGCGGCCCCTCCCCGGAGGTGCCGCCGTTGGCGGTGTTCTGGGCCGGGCTGGCCTTCGCCGTCGCCGCGGCCGCGCTCGCCGCCACCCTCGTCCGGGCCACCGTCATCTTCCACGCGCTGCGCCGCGAGGAGTACGCCCGCCTCGTTGCCTCCGGCGGCGCCCTCTCCGCCCACGACCTGCGCCGCTGCCGCGACGTGAGCAGCTACCAGGCGTTGCACCGGCTGGTCGGCGAACACGCGGTACGGCTGGTCGGCTGCTACGCCACGGTGTCGGTGGTGCTGGTGACCATCTGCTGCGCCGCCGCCCTGTCCCGCAGCCGACCCACCCCGGAGGCGTCCGGCGGGTGGCAGGCGGCGCTGCACACCACCGCCGACATCGGCGACGCCCTGCTGGGCTGGCTGCCGGTGGTGGTCGCCGGCCTGGGCCTGCTCGTCTACCGCAGCGAAGCGGTGCGCCGCTCGGTCGGCGTCATCTGGGACGTCGGCACCTTCTGGCCCCGGGCCGCGCACCCGCTCGCCCCGCCCAGCTACGCCGAACGGGCGGTCCCCGAACTCCAGACCCGGATCGCCGGGCTGCTCGCGCTGACCGAGCACGACCCCCGCCGGATGGACGGCGTGATCCTGTCCGGGCACAGCCAGGGCACCGTCATCTGCGCCTCGATGCTGCTCCAGCTACCGGCGCGCTGGCGACGGCGGATCTGGTTCTTCTCGTACGGCTGCCAGCTCACCCGCCTCTACGGCCGGGTCTTCCCGGCGTACTTCGGGCCCGAGCGGCTGCGCGTGCTCGCCCGTACCCTCACCTGGCCCGGCGGGCACGTCGCCTGGACCAACTTCTGGCGCGACACCGACCCGCTGGGCTGGCAGGTCAGCGCCGGCGAACGGGACGTCCCGGTGGCCGATCCGGAAGCGCTGCACCCCAGCGGCGGGGAGGTCGCCGACCCGCCGATCCGCAACCACAGCGGCTACCCGGAGGCGGTGGAGTTCCTGCGGGAACGTGCCCTGGTGGCCCGGCTGCTGCGCCGGAGCACCCCCTCACCCCGGCAGCGGATCGGTTAGCCGCACCACCAGGTCCGCGTGGCGGGCGGTGCCGGAGACCAGCGTGGCGTTCGCCTCGTCACTGCCGTGCGCCCAGGCCGCCGCCTCGGCCGGCGACCGCCCGTACGCCTCGTGCCGGGCCACCAGCCGGCGCAGCCGCAGCTGGACGTCCAGGTCGAGGAACCACACGTCGTGCAGCAGCGACCGGATCTCGTCCCAGGGCGGGACGGTCAGCAGCAGGTAGTTGCCCTCGGTCACCACCAGCCGGACCGAGGGCGGCACCTCGATCGCCCCGGCCACCGGCTCCTCGATGTCCCGCCGGAACAGCGGCGCGTAGACCGCGCTCGGCTCCAACCGGCGCAACCGGCGCAGCAGCGAGACGTACCCGTTGGCGTCGAAGGTGTCCGCCGCCCCCTTGCGGTCGGCGCGGCCCAGCCGTGCCAGCTCCGCCTGGGCCAGGTGGAAGCCGTCCATCGGGACCAGCCGGGCGGCCGGACCGACCGCCGCCACGATCCGCTCGGCGAGGGTCGACTTGCCCGCCCCCGGTGCGCCGGCGATGCCGAGCAGCTGCCGGGGACCGGCCTCGGCCAGGGCGCGGGCCCGGGCCACCAGGTCGTCGAGCGGGAGCGGGGACGCCTCGGGCATCAGGACAGGACCGGCTCGCTGATGGTGAACCGGGCCCGCACCACCGCGTGCACGGTCTGCGGCTGCGGGTCCAGCTCCAGCTCGGGCGGCCCGCCGGCCATCGCGCGGTACGCCACCGCGCCACCCGCCCCGCCGAACCCCTCGTCCGTGTCGGCCAACTCCAGCAGGGCGGTCACCCGGGCGCCCAGCGCCTCGGCGTACTCCCGGGCGCGGCGCAGCGCGTCGGCGATCGCGGCCTGCCGTGCCTCCCGGTGGACCGGGCTGTCCGGGCGCAGCGTCCACCAGGGCCCGGCGACCTCGACCTGCTCCTGGTCGGCCAGGCGCAGCATCAGCTCGGCGAGGGCGGTGAAATCGGTGACGGTGACCGTCGTGGTGACGCTGCCGTGGTACCCGACCACCCGCTCGCCGGAGCGGTTCGTCTCGGGGCGTACCCGCAGCTCGCCGGTCTCGCGACGGTCGACGGCGGCGTCGTGCTCGTCGAGCAGCACCCGCACGGCGGCGGCCCGCTCGGCGAGCCGGGTCAGGGTGACCTGACGGTCCCGCTCGCGCGCCGTCGCGGTCACCCGGAAGCGGGCCAGCTCCGGAGCCACCTCCCGGTACGCCTCGCCCCGTACCGCCACGACCGGTCCCTCCGCCACGCTCTCACCCTAACGGCGCGGCGGGCCGGCCGCCCGGTTCCGCCGCCAACCGGCGGGCCGAGTACTCGACCCCGTCGCCGGTGCTGCGGCAGCCGTCCAGGTACCCGCCGGCCGCGCCCAGTTCGCGCAGGAACCGCAGTTCCTCGTCCCCGCCGTCCGGGGGGAAGCTCCGCCGCACCTCGACCGTCGGCCGGCCGGCCAGCGCCACTCGGGCGTCCCGCCCCTCGGCGTGCCGGGCGGTCAGTGCGGCCCGGTCCCCGGCGCGCAGCGCGGCGGCCAGCCCGTCCAGGGCGGCGGTCACCGAATCCAGCGCGGCCAGCACCTCCGCCCGGTTGCCGAGCAGCATGTTGGCGGTGCGCTCCGGTGGCGTCCCGGCGACCCGGGTGCCGTCGGAGAAGCTGCCGGCGGCCAGGGCGAGGACCGCGTCGCGCAGCGGCGAGCGTTCGGCCGCCCCGGCCAGCGCCCCGGCGAGCAGGTGCGGCACGTGCGAGGCGAGGGCGACGACGGCGTCGTGCCGGTCGGCCGCCATCGGCACCACCCGGGCGGCGAAGACGTCCATGACCAGCGCGGCGAGCCGGCGGAACGCGGTCAGGCCCGGGCCGGGGGACGGGCAGAGCACCCAGGCGGCGTCGTGGAAGAGGTCGGGCTGGGCCGCGGTGAGCCCGGCCCGGTCCGTCCCGGCCATCGGGTGCCCGGGGACGAACCGGTGGGTCAGCCCCCGCTCGGCGGCGAACGCCGCCAGTTCCGCCTTGGTGCTCCCGACGTCGGTGAGCAGGCAGTCCTCGGCGGTCGCCGCGGCCACCTCGACCAGCGTCGCGGGCAGGGTGGGCAGCGGCCCGCAGAGGAAGACCACGTCCCGGTCGGCCACCGCGTCGGCCAGCCGCTCCACAGTGGGTACGCCGATCTCCCGGGCCCGCCGTCGGGTCGCCCCGTCGGGGTCCCAGCCGGTGACGTCCAGGCCGGCGGCGTGCAGCCGGAGCAGCACCGAGCCGCCGATCAGCCCGGTGCCGACCACCGCCGCCCGCAGCCGCGCCCCGGCCATCGGTGGGTCAGCCCTGCGCGAGGCGCGCGGCGACCGCCGCGACGTGTGCGTCCGACTCGGTCAGCGCCGCCCGCACGTGCTGGCCGCCCCCGGGGCCGTAGAAGGCGCCGGCGGCGACCAGGATGCCTCGGCGGGCCAGCCAGTCGACGGTGGCCCAGCAGTCCTCGCCCCGGGTCATCCAGAGGTAGAGCCCGGCCTCGGAGTGCTCGACCGTGAAGCCCGCCCGAGTGAACGCGGCGAGCAGGGTCTCCCGCCGGGCCCGGTAGCGTTCCCGCTGCTCGTCGGCGTGCGTCTGGTCGGCCAGCGCGGCCACCATGGCGGCCTGCACCGGCGCCGGCACGATCATCCCGGCGTGTTTGCGGATCTTCAGCAGCTCGGCCACCAGCGCCGGGTCGCCGGCGACGAAGCCGGCCCGGTAGCCGGCCAGGTTGGAGCGCTTGGAGAGCGAGTGCACCGCCAGCACCGAGTCGTACGACCCGCCGCAGACCTCGGGCGAGAGCACCGAGACGGGCGCGGCGTCGGCCGTCCAGCCCAGCGGCAGGTAGCACTCGTCGCTGGCCACCACCGCGCCGCGCTCGCGGGCCCAGTCGACCACCTTGCGCAGGTGGGCGGCGGGCAGCACCCGACCGGTCGGGTTGCCGGGCGAGTTCACCCAGACCAGGCGTACCCGGGGGGTCGGGCCGAGCGCGGTGAGCGATTCGGTGCGGACCACGGTGGCGCCGGCGAGCCGGGCCCCGTCGGAGTACGTCGGGTAGGCGATCGACGGCACCACGACCACGTCACCGGGGCCGATCCCGAGCAGGGTGGGCAGCCAGGCGACCAGTTCCTTGGAGCCGATCGTCGGCAGCACGCCGAGTGAGTCGACACCCGCGCCGCAGGCCCGGGCCACCCAGGCGGCGATGGCGTCGCGCAGCGCCGGGGTGCCCGCGGTCAGCGGGTACCCCGGGGCGTCGGACGCGTCCGCCAGCGCCTGCCGGATCACCGGGGGAACCGGGTCGACCGGTGTCCCCATGGAGAGGTTGATCAGACCGTCCGGATGCGCCGCGGCCAGGGTGGCCGCGGCGTCCAGGGTGTCCCAGGTGAACTCGGGCAGCCGTGCCGAGACCGGCGCGGGCCGGTTCAGTGGCCCTCTCCGCGCGGCGGCTGGGCGGCGACGAACGTCGCGTCCTTCTCCACCTTGCCGATCTTCGAGGCGCCACCCGGCGAGCCCAGGTCCTCGAAGAACTCGTAGTTGGCCGCGGTGTAGTCCTTCCACTGCTCCGGGACGTCGTCCTCGTAGAAGATCGCCTCGACCGGGCAGACCGGCTCACAGGCACCACAGTCGACGCACTCGTCGGGGTGGATGTAGAGCATCCGATTGCCCTCGTAAATGCAGTCGACCGGGCACTCCTCGATGCATGCCTTGTCGAGCACATCCACGCACGGCTCGGCGATGATGTAGGTCACCGGTCTTCTCCTCCGCAAGACTCGTCGCGATCACCCGCGACGGTAAGAGCCTAGTATCTCGCCGGGGAGGAGGTCGATCGTGCTCCGACAGCAAGATGTAGGACATCGCATCGTGGTCCGGCGGGTGGTGGGAATCCGCGCGGGCCGGCCCCTCTTCTCGGACGCTCTGGGCGAACTCGTCGAGCTGGACGAGACGCATCTCACGCTGGCGACCGGGCAGGGGCGGCTGCGGGTACCGCTGGATCAGGTGCACCGCGCCAAGCGGGTGCCGCCGGCCCGCCGGCCCACCGCCGCCGCCGTGGTGGAGCTGGAGTTGGCCTCCGACGAGGCCTGGCCGGCCGCCGTCCGGGGCC
This sequence comes from Micromonospora citrea, assembly GCF_049629545.1. Classification (GTDB taxonomy): domain Bacteria; phylum Actinomycetota; class Actinomycetes; order Mycobacteriales; family Micromonosporaceae; genus Micromonospora; species Micromonospora citrea_A. The sequence goes on along the minus strand of NZ_JBNADX010000027.1, from coordinate 57,324 downwards.
GGCTGGGCGACTGGCTGTTGCGCGCCGCGGCGGGCTGGTCCGGCCGGGCCAACTCCGCGTTGCCGGTCGGTGACCCGGACCGCCCGCTGCCCGCCGCCCTCGACGCGGTCGAGTCCTGGTACGCCGACCTCGGCCAGCCGGCGATGGTGAACACCCCGCTCCCGCTGGCCGCACCGGTCGGCGCCGAACTCGACGCCCGGGGCTGGGGCGCCCGGCCCGTGGTGCTGGTGCAGACCGTGCCGCTGGCGGCGCTGCCGCCGGCCCCGCCGGTCGCCGCCGACGCGCCGCCGGTCGCGCTGGCCGACGCGCCGTCGGAGGACTGGCTCGCGGTCGCCGCCGGGCGCAAGGGCGGCCTCCCGGACGCCGCCCGGCACGTGCTCACCGCCGTGGACCGGGTCCGCTTCGCCCAGGTGTACGCCGACGGCACGCTGCTGGCCATGGGCCGGGGGACGGTCACCGGGCAGGGCCGTTGGCTCGGGCTCAGCCTGATCGAGGTGGTGCCCGAGGCACGGCGGCGCGGGCTGGCCGGCCAGGTGGTCAGGGCCCTGGTCGAGTGGGGCCGGGCGGAGGGCGCCACGCGGGCGTTCCTCCAGGTGGAGCAGCGCAACACGGCGGCCGTGGCGCTCTACCGGTCGGTGGGGTTCACCACCCACCACACCTACCTGACCCGGGTCGCCCCACCCGGCTGAGCGCCGGTCAGCGGCGGACGACCCGTCGCGGCTTGGCCGCCTTGATCTCGGCGTACCGCTTGAGCTGCTGCGATCGGTGGTCGAGGCCGAGCGCGGTGAGGACCAGGTATCCGACGGCGACGCCGGCGCCGGCCGCCAGCAGGTACAGCCAGATCTGGGCGAAGAAGAGCCCGGCGCCCCCGCCGAACGGGTCGTCGCCGACCAGCAACGGCCCCACCAGCACGGTCAGCGTCAGCGCGATCAGCACGGCCGCGCCCACGTCCGCGCCCCAGCTACCGGCGGGGCGCTCCCGCCCCTGGACGAAGACCACCGCGGCGAGGATCAGCCCGAGCACCACGAACATGCCGAGCGAGACCCGGTCGGCGGCGGTGTCGTTGCCGTCGAAGCCGAGTTCGATGATCACCCGAGCCACCAGGTTGACCGCGAACAGCGCTCCCGCGAGCACGCCGATCGCGCGCCACCGATCCCTCATCGCACGCCTCCCGCCGTACCGCCCGCCCCGACGGCGGGCCTTCTGGCAGGAATGTCTACCACCACAGGCGGTGCGTCGTCATCACCCGTCGTGACGACCCTGCGTCGTCGGACTCAGGATCTGCCGGAACGCCATCACCGCGAAGGTCATCGCCCCACAGGTGATCATGGCCAGTCCGACCCAGTTGTCCCCGGCGACGAGCAGGTCACCCTCGGCGGTACGGACCGCCGCCAACGCCATCAGCGCGAACCAGGGCAGCGCGGGCAGCGCCACCGCCCACTTCCGGCCGACCGTGGCGTACGCGAACCAGCTCAGCGCGATCGCCGCGCCGATCGTCACCGGCACCGACACCCCGACCAGGTGACCGCCGGCCCGTACCGTCGCCAGCCCCAGCCCGAGCAGGGCGGCGAGCACCCCGCCGACGACCGAGATCAGCCCACCGGCCACCCGCAGGGCGGCGTCGAGCAGCCGCCGCACCTGGCGCGGGGGCGGCGGCGGGGCCTCCTGCTCGACGACCGGCATCGGCGCGGCGGGCAGGGTCACCGGAGCCCGGCCGCCGCGACCGGGCTGCGGTCCGGCCCGTCCGATACCAGCCCGGCGAAGAGGTCGTCCTCCCAGCCGTACGGGCCCCGGCCGGGGCCCTTCCGACCCACCGCGAGGGTGAAGTACTCCACGCCCATGAACTCGGCGCCGAAGTTGCCGGCGATCGAGTAGAGCCACGAGGTGGCCGGGATCTGGGTGGCGTGCGCCCGCATCGCCGCCTCCTTGGCGGCGTGCTGCTCGGTGGCGTCGATCCGGGCGGCGATCTCGGCGTCCGGGGTGCCGAAGGGCAACTCGTCGACGCTCCCGATGCCGTCGAAGGGGTTGTCCGACGACTCGGTGAACTGGTCCAGGCCGGCCTCCAGGACGCTGCGCGGCATCGCCGTCCAGTAGACCTTGGCCGGGGCGCAGCCCTCGGCGGCGGCCAGCTCGGCCGCCCGCATCGCCACCCGGTGGGCCTGGATGTGGTCGGGGTGGCCGTAGAAGCCGTTCGGGTCGTACGTGATCATCACCTGCGGTCGGACCTCGCGCATGACCGCCAGCAGGTGGCCGGCGGCCTCGTCGAGGTCGGCCTGCCAGAAGGCCCGGGGGTGCTCGTTGGTGGCCAGCCCCATCATCCCGGAGTCGCGGTAACGGCCGGCGCCGCCGAGGAAGCGGTGGTCGGCGACACCGAGCGCGGCGCACGCGGCGGCCAGCTCGCCGATCCGGTAGCCGCCGAGCTGGTCGGCCTCGGCCGCGCAGAGCTGCGCCAGCTCCGGCACGTGGATCTCGCCCTCCTCGCCGAGGGTGCAGGTCACCAGCGTGACGTGAGCGCCGGCGGCGGCGTAGTGGGCCATCGTCGATCCGGTGCCGATGGACTCGTCGTCGGGGTGCGCGTGGACCAGCAGCAGGCGTCGGTCGGGCAGCGTCGTCACGGGCGTCACTCTATCCGGCGGTTCTGGCCGTCCGAGGATTACGCGTCCGCTCAGGTCGGCCACATCACGCCGGGCCCGCCCCTACGATCCGAAGCGTGGACTTTCCCGAGCTGGCCGCCCGTACCCGTCGGTTCAGCCACGGGGCGCCGCGCGCCGTCACCGTGGCGGACGACGGATCCCGGGTGGTCTTCCTCCGCTCGGGCGGTCCGGAGGATCCGGCCGAGGCGCTCTGGTCGCTGGACGTCGCCACCGGCGAGGAGCGGCTGGTCGCCGATCCGAGGGCGCTGCTCGGCACGGACGAGGAGGCCGCGCTCGCCCCGGGCGAGCGGGCGCTGCGCGAGCGGCTGCGGCTGAGCAGCGCCGGCATCGGCTCGTACGCCCTGGACGCGGCCGGCCGGGTGGCGGTCCTGCCGCTGGGCGGGCGGTTGTTCCGGGCCGACCTGGTGCACGGCGACGTGGTGGAGGTGGCCACCGTCGGGCCGGTGATCGATCCGCGCCCCGACCCGACCGGCGAGCGGCTGGCGTACGTCACGGACGCCGCCGAGGGGGTGCGCCGGGGGCAGCTGCGGGTGGTCGAGCCGGACGGCACCGACGTCCTGCTCGCCGGCGAGGGCTCCGGGGTGACCTGGGGGTTGGCCGAGCACGTCGCGGCCGAGGAGTTCGACCGTTTCCGTGGCTACTGGTGGGCGCCGGACGGCCGGTCCGTGCTCGCAGCCCGGGTCGACGAGAGCCGGTTGCCGCGCTGGTGCCTGCACGACCCGGCGGATCCGGAGAGCGCGCCGACCAGCGTCGCGTACCCCCGGGCGGGCGGGCCGAACGCCGAGGTCAGCCTGCACCTGCTCGACCTCGACGGCGGGTGGGTCGACGTGCACTGGGACCGGGAGACCTACCCGTACCTGGCGTCGGTGAGCTGGGCCGACGGTGGCCCGCTGATCACCGTGCTGCGCCGCTCGCAGCAGCACGGCCTGGTGCTGGCGGTCGACCCGCGCACCGGCGAGACGCAGGTGCACGCCGAGCTGGCCGACCCGCGCTGGGTGGAGCCGATCCCCGGCACCCCGGCGCACCTGCCGGACGGCCGGGTGCTGGTCGGTGGCGAACTGGCCCACGACGGGTACGACGCCCGCTGCCTCTTCGCCGACGGCACCCTGCTCACCCCGCCCTCGCTCTACGTCCGACGGGTGGTGGGGCGGCTGCCGGGCGGCGGTGGTCCGGCCGACCTGCTGGTGGAGGCGAGCGAGGGCGAACCGAGCCAGCGCCACCTCTACCGGGTCCGCACGGCGATCGGCGGCGGCGTGGACGTCCGCCGGATGAGCGCCACCCCCGGCTGGCACACCGCCGCCGTCGGCGGGGACGTGCTGGTGGTGGGCACCGCGTCGCTGGACGACCCGGGCACCAGCTGGGTGGTGTGGCGCGGTGACCGGGAGGTGGCCCGGCTGCGTTCGCTGGCGGCCAACCCGCCGTACGCCCCGCGGCCGATGCTGGTCCGGGTGACCGACCGGCGGCTGCCGACCGGGGTGCTCTACCCGACCGACCACGTCAAGGGCACCCGGCTGCCGGTGCTGCTGGACATCTACGGCGGACCGGGCCACCAGGAGGTGGTGGCGGCGCGGTCGGCGTGGCTGGAGCGGCAGTGGTGGGCCGACCAGGGCTTCGGGGTGGTGACCATCGACAACCGGGGCACCCCGGGCATCGCCCCGTCGTTCGAGAAGGCGGTGCACCGGCGGCTGGCCGACGTGATCCTCGCCGACCAGGTCGACGCGCTGACCGCGCTGGCCGGCAAGCACCCGGACCTGGACCTGGAGCGGGTGGCGGTGCGTGGCTGGTCGTTCGGCGGCTGGCTTGCCGGGTTGGCCGTGCTACGGCACCCGGAGCTGTTCAAGTGCGGCATCGCGGGCGCTCCGGTCACCGACTGGTCCCTGTACGACACCGCCTACACGGAGCGCTACCTGGGCATGCCCGACGACGGCATCGACGTGTACGGCCACCATTCACTGGTGGAGCTGGCCGCCGAGCCGGTGGTCGACCGGGAGCAGGCGCGACCGCTGCTGCTGGTGCACGGTCTGGCCGACGACAACGTGGTGGCCGCGCACACGCTGCGACTCTCGGCGGCACTGCTGGCCGCCGGTCGCCCGCACGCGGTGCTGCCGCTGACCGGGGCGACCCACCTGGCGGCGGGCGGGGTGTCGGAGCGGCTGCTCCGGCTGGAGCTGGACTTCCTGCGTACGCGCCTGTAGGCCCGTTCCCGGGCGGCCGGGGACGTCGACACCCGGCCGGAACGGACGGAGGCCCCGGTCGACGTCGTTGTCGACCGGGGCCCGTCCGTGGTGCGGGTGTTACGGCTTGACGTGGGCGTTGACGAAGGACGGGTAGCCGAAGACGCTGGAGATGAGGACCCCGCCGACCTTCGAGCCGTGCGCGACGTAGGCCACGTCGACGAAGAGCGGCACGACGGGGGCGTGCTCCTTCATGATCCGCTCGTCGAGCTTGCCCCACTCCGGGCCCTGCTGGGCCGGGGGCAGGGCCAGGATCCGGTCCATCTCGGCGTTGATCGCCGCGTCGTTGAAGTACGACTGGTTGCTGTTGCCCTCGGCCTTGATGGAGCGGCCGTCGTAGAGCACCGGCAGGATGGACGCGCCGCTGGGCCAGTCCGCCGCCCAGTTACCGATGTACAGGTCCCAGGGGTTGTCCTTCTTCTTGATCTCGTCGAGCTTCGCGTCGTCCGGGATGTTCCGAACGGTGATCTTGAAGCCGGCGCGCTCCAGGTTGCCCTTGAGCTGGGTGGCCATCTGCTGCTCGGTGGTGTTGTCGGCGACCCCGAGGACCAGCTCCGGAATCTGCCCGCCGAGCAGTTCCTTGGCCTTGTCGACGTTGCCGTTCGCGCCCGCCGGGTAGGCGTCGTACGCCTTGTACCCGATGGTGGCCGGCGGCATCAGCGTGGTGAGCGGCTGGGCCACGGTCTGCCCGCCGAGCGCCTTGATCAGACCGTCCCGGTCGATGGCGTAGTTGAGCGCCTGGCGGACCTTCAGGTCCTTGACCCGCTGGGTGTTGATGACCAACTGGTTGGCGCTCGGCGTCGGGGAGAGGATGGTCCGCTGCTTGAGCGCCGCGTCCTGGGCCACCCGGGCGACCAGGGAGGCGGGCACGAAGTTGAAGGCCAGCGCGCTCTGGTCGGCGCCGTTGTCGGCGATCACCCGGTTGACCGCCGCGTCCGCGGTCGGGCCGAAGGTCCAGACGAACTGGTCCGGGTACTGGTGGCGCACCGGGTCGGTCTTCGCGTCCCAGTGCGGGTTGCGGTCGAGGGTGAGCTGCACGCCGACCTGGTTCTTGGCGACCTTGTACGGCCCGGACGAGAACGGCTTGGCGTCCAGGTTGACGCCGGTGTCCTGCTCGGGCTTGAGCGGGGCGGTGGTCGGCAGCGACACCGCGAACGGCAGGTCGCAGCGGGGCTTGGCGAACTCGAAGCGCAGGGTCTTCGGATCCGGGGTGGTCAGGCCCGGCGGCAGCGCGGTCTTGTTCGCCTTGAAGTCCCACTTGGTGTCGTACTGGGCGGTGTCGGCGAGCCACTCCTGGATGTAGGTCGGGCCGCCGGTGAGGTCGGGGTCGAAGGAGCGTGCGATGCCGTAGGCGATCTCCTTCGAGGTGATCGGGCTGCCGTCCTCGAACTTCACCCCGTCCTTGACCTTGAATTCCCAGACCTTGCAGTCGTTGTTGACGTTGGTGCCGGGCGTCTCGGCGAGGTCACCGACGAGGACCAGACCGCCCTTGCCGTCGTCCTTCCACGTGGTCAGGTAGCGCGCGAAGAGCGGGCTGGCCATCAGACCGGCGAACGAGTACGTGCGCTGCGGGTCCAGATGGGAGATCGGGGTCTCCCGGATGATGGTGAAGGTGCCGCCCTTCTGCGCCCCCGCCACCTCGGCCGCCGGCCCCTGCGAGTCCTTGGGGTCGGTGGCGATGACTCCGGTCTGCTTGCGGTCGGTGTCCACCGTGGTGCCCTCGCCCGTGTTCTCCGAACACGCACCCAATGCCACAACCAGGGCGATCGCGCCGCCTGCGGCGGCGGCTGCACGTGGTCGCATCTCCTACCTCCTCCACCCGGGTGCCGTCGGCGTGAACGCCGACGTCCCGTGGATCGTAAAGAAGAAAACCTTCAAATTGTGTAACGGTTGTCGATAAATTTCGTCGCCGACCGGGCGGCGGGCGGCCCGGCCGGCGGACGTACGGTCAACGCAGCCGGACCCGGGGGTCGATCGCCGCGTAGAGCAGGTCCACCAGGACGTTGGCCAGCACCACGAAGACCGCGGCGATCAGCACGGTCGCCATGATGGTCGGCAGGTCACCGGCGCGCACCGCGTCGACGGCGGTGCGGCCCATCCCGTTCAGCCCGAAGGTGGTCTCCGTGATCACCGTGCCGCCGAGCGCCGCGCCGACGTCCAGCCCGGCGATGGTGACCACCGGGGTGATCGCCGCGCGCAGCGCGTGCCGGCCGTACACCCTCGGTTTGGCCAGGCCCTTCGCCCGCGCCGTGCGGACGAAGTCCTCCGACAGCGTCTCCAGCATCTGGGCCCGGGACAGCCGCGCGTAGATCGCGGAGAAGAGGAACGCCAGCGCCACCCAGGCCAGCACCAGCCCGCTGGCCCACCGCACCGGATCGTCGAGCAGCGGGGTGTAGCTCGGCACCGGCAGCAGCCGCAGGCTGTAGACGAAGACCAGCAGCAGCACCGCCCCGACGAAGTAGAGCTGCAACGACGCGCCGGTCAGCGAGAAGCCGATCGCCACCCGGTCCAGCCAGGTGCCCCGCCGCAGCGCCGACACCATGCCCAGCCCCACCCCGAGCAGCAGCCAGAGCACCGCCGCCGGGATCACGATGCTCAGGGTCACCGGCAGCACCCGGGCGATGGTGTCGAAGACCGCCTCGTTCGACACGTACGACCAGCCCAGGCAGGGCGCGTCGCACCGGCCGCCCTGGGCGCTGCCCAGGTCCCGCCCGGTGACGATGCCCTTCATGTAGCCGGCGTACTGGGTGATCAGCGGGTCGCGCAGGCCCAACTCCTGGCGGACCCGTTCGAGCCGCTCCGGGTTGCAGTTCTTCGGGCACATCCCGCTGACCGGATCCCGGGGCAGGGCGAAGAACATCAGGAAGGTGAGCACGCTGACCGCGAAGAGGGTGAGCGCGGCGGAGAAGAGCCGCTTGACCAGGAAACGCACCATCTCTCGGCACACCCCTACCGGGAGGACTTCGGGTCGAGCGCGTCGCGCAACGCGTCACCGAAGAGGTTGAAGGCGAACACGAGCGCGAAGATCGTGACGCCGGGGAAGAAGACGTACGCCGGGTCGGTCTGCAGGTAGTCCAGGCTGCGGTAGATCATCCGGCCGAAGCTCGGCGTCTCGTCGGTCAGCCCGACCCCGATGAACGACAGCGCCGCCTCGCTGGTGATGTACGCCGGCACGGCCAGCGAGAACGACACCAGGATCGGGGCCCAGATGTTCGGCAGCAGCTGCCGGAAGAGCATGTGCCCGAGACCCGCGCCGGCAGCCCGGGCCGCCTCCACGAACTCCCGCTCGCGCAGCGCGATGACCTGCCCACGGACCAGCCGGGCGGTGCTGGTCCAGCCGAAGATGGCGAAGATGGCGACGAGCACCCCGATCTGGAACGCGGGCGGCACCGCCTCGCGCTGGCCGTAGAAGCGCAGCGCGAGGGTCGGGGTCAGGGCCAGCGCGATGATCAGGAACGGCATGGCGAGGGTGAGGTCGGTGACCCAGTTGACCACCGCGTCGACCCAGCCGCCGAGGTACCCGGCCACGGTGCCCAGCACGATGCCGATCGCGGCGGTGATGACCGCGGCGGCGAAGGCGATGAAGAGCGAGGTGCGCAGCCCGTGCACCATCCGGATGAAGATGTCGCGGCCGAGGCCCGGCTCCAGGCCGAACCAGTGCTCGCCGGTGACCCCACCGGCGTAGCCGAGCGGCATGCCGAAGCCGTCCAGCCGGCCCTGGAACTGTTCGCGCGGCCCGATCCCGTACGCCATCTCGATCAGCGGGGTGGCCAGCGCGACCACCACGAAGAAGACCAGCATGGCACCGCTGACCACGGCCGTCCGGTCCCGCCGCAGCCGGGCCCAGGCCAGTTGCCCGGGCGACCGGCCGACGAAGCCCTGCTCCTCGCCGACGTCGCCCCCGGACTCGATCTCGGCCAGCGCCACGCCCTCCACCGGGGACAAACTCACCTCGCCACCTCCTGCGCGTCCGGGCCCGCCGTCGCCGCCGGGTCCACGCTCTCGTCCCCGTCCGCCGCGACCGCGCGCCGGGCCGGGGCGGACCCGGTCACCGGGCCGTTCTCCGGGAAGTGGCAGGCGGTGGCCTGCCCGCCGCCGTCGCGCGGCACCAGGGCCGGCTCCTCGGTCGCGCAGATGTCCCGCGCCTTCGGGCAACGGGTGCGGAACCGGCAGCCCGACGGCGGGTCCAGCGGTGTCGGCACGTCCCCGGTGAGCCGGATGCGCCCGGCCGGCCCGAGGGTGGTCACGTCCGGGATCGCCGAGAGCAGGGCCCGGGTGTACGGGTGCTGCGGGCGCTCGTAGATGTCGGCGCGGTCGCCGATCTCGACGATGCGGCCCAGGTACATGACGGCGACGCGGTGGCAGAAGTGCCGCACCACGGCCAGGTCGTGGGCGATGAAGACGAACGCCAGCCCGAGGTCGCGTTGCAGGTTCCGGAGCAGGTTGACGACCTGTGCCTGGATCGAGACGTCGAGGGCGGAGACCGGCTCGTCGGCGACGATCAGCTTCGGCCGCAGGGCCAGCGCCCGGGCGATGCCGACCCGCTGTCGCTGACCGCCGGAGAACTCGTGCGGGTACCGGTTGTAGTGCTCGGGGTTGAGCCCGACCAGCTCCAGCAGCTCCTGCACCCGCCTCTTCACGCCGCCGGGCGGGTCGATCCCGTTGACCTGCAACGGCATCGCCACGATCCGGCCGACCGTGTGCCGGGGATTCAGCGAGGCGTACGGGTCCTGGAAGATGATCTGGAGGTCCTGCCGCAGCGGCCGCAACTCCCGTCGCCCGGCGTGCGTGATGTCCCGTCCGGCGAACTCGATCGTCCCCGCCGTGGGCTCCAGGAGCCGCACCAGCATCCGGCCGGTGGTGGTCTTGCCGCAGCCGGACTCCCCGACCAGGCCGAGGCTCTCCCCCGGCCGCACGTCGAACTCCAGCCCGTCCACCGCCCGCACCAGCCCCCGGCTGCGGAAGCCGGTGCGGACCGGGAAGTGCTTGGTCAGCCCGCGTACCCGCAGCAGCGGCTCGTCTTCGATCCCGCTCACCGGGCCACCCCCACGTGTGCGACGTCCTCCCGGTAGAGCCGGGCGCGCGTGTCGGCCGGCAGGTGACAGGCGACCAGGTGCCCGGCCTCCCCCGCGCCGACCAGCGGCGGCACCTCGGTTCGCGAGCGGCCGTCGGTGCGCGCGGCGTACCGGCAGCGGGGGTGGAACGCGCAACCCGACGGCAGGTTGATCAGCGAGGGCGGGTTGCCGGGGATCGGCACCAGGTCCGCCGCCGCGTCGCCGTGCAGCGAGGGCACGCTCGACAGCAACCCCCAGGTGTACGGGTGCTGCGGGCGGCGCAGCACCTGCTCCACACCGCCCTGCTCGACGGCGCGTCCGCCGTACATCACCAGCACGTCGTCGGCGACCTGGGAGACCACCCCGAGGTCGTGGGTGATCAGGATGATCGCCGAGTGGAACTCGGCCTGGAGGTCGGCGAGCAGGTCCAGGATCTGCGCCTGCACGGTCACGTCCAGCGCGGTGGTGGGCTCGTCGGCGATGAGCAGGTCCGGATCGTTGACCAGGGCCATGGCGATCATCGCCCGTTGCCGCATCCCGCCGGAGAACTCGTGCGGGTACTGGTCGAACCGGCGGGCGGGCTGCGGGATGCCGACCCGGCCGAGCATGTCGACCGCCCGGGTGCGCGCCGCCCGCCGCCCGGCCCGGGGATGGTGCACCCGGTACGCCTCGGCGATCTGCCGGCCGACCGTGTAGTACGGGTGCAGGGCCGACAGCGGATCCTGGAAGATCATCGCCATGTCCCGGCCGCGCAGCCGGCGTACCTCCTCCTCGCCGAGGCCGACGAGCTGGCGCCCACCGACGGAGATCTGCCCGGTGATGGTGCTGCGCTTCGGGTCGTGCAGGCCGAGGACGGCCAGCGAGGTGACGCTCTTGCCCGACCCGGACTCGCCGACGATGCCGAGCGTACGGCCACGCCGGACGGCGAAGGACACCCCGTCGACCGCGCGCACCACGCCGTCGGCGGTGTCGAAGCGGACCCGCAGGTCGTCCACCCGCAGGTAGGGGCCCTCGTCGGCACGCTGCTGCGGCACGACCGGCGGATCGCCCGGCCGTGCGGACGGCGCCTGTTCCGGACTGTCCACGCCCGCCTCCCCGAAAAGTTTGAAGAGAAACTACAACAAACTCACGAGGCTGAAAATAAGCTACATGCGCCGGACTGTCCGGGGCCACAGCGTAACGACTCGACAACGCCCCCGCACCGGCGAGCACCGGCCCTCCGGTCGCACTCGAAGTGCGACCATGGACGCGGTTGTTCCCGGAGGATGGCCGTCGGTGGCGAGGTGGAGGTGACCATGACCGTGGCGGTGTTCGACCACGACGGACCGTGGACCGAAGAGGAGTACGTCGCCCTCGGCGAGACGTCTCAGCGCGTCGAACTCTTCGACGGGAGCCTCCACGTGACCCCGGCACCGACCCCCCGGCACCAACGCATCTCCCGCAAGCTCGGCAACATCCTCGAAGCCGCGGCCGAGCCCGCCGGGCTCGAGCTGCTGGAGGCGGTGAACGTCCGGCTCCGGCCCGGGCGTGTCCCGGTTCCCGATCTCGTCCTCACCGGCCCGGTCGACCTGGACGAGCTGATGATCGACGCGGCAGCCGTCCGGCTGGTCTGCGAGATCATCTCGCCGAGCAACGCGGCCACCGACAAGGTGCTCAAGATGCACTACTACGCCGCCGCCGGTATCGAGTGGTACCTGCTGGTGGAGCAGGAGACGGGCGCGCTGCGACTGTTCCGCAGGCGAGGCCGCAACTACGCGGAACAGGCGATCGTCAAGCGCGGAGAGTCGCTGGAGTTGACCGAGCCGGTGCAGGCCACCATTCGGCCCGAAGATCTCGTCCCCTGACGGATGTCGGTCGGCTCGCCTAGGGTCGGGCCATGACCGAGTTCGACGCGGCCACCGCCGCCGTCCAGGCCGCCCTCGACGCGGGCGCCCGGTACGCGGACGCCCGGGTGATGCAGCGCCGCTACGAGTCGATGTCGGCCCGCAACGGCGCGATCGAGGAGCTGACCCGGGACGAGAGCATCGGGCTGGGCGTCCGGGCGCTGGTCGGGTCGAGTTGGGGCTTCGCCGCCGTACCCGACCTGTCGGACGCCGCGGCCCGCGACGCCGGCCGGCGCGCCGCGGCGATCGCCGCCGCGAGCGCACGGGTGCCCGGCCCGCCGGTCGACCTGGTACCGACCGAGGCGGCCGTGGCGAGCTGGGCCTCCGACTGCCGGACCGACCCGCTCGGCGTCGCCCTCTCCGACAAGGGGGACCTGCTGGTCGCCGCCACCGCGACGATGCGCGAGCACGGCGCCGACCTCGCCGAGGGGCTCTACCAGATCTGGGACACCGCCAAGTGGTTCGTCTCCAGCGAGGGGCACCGCATCGACCAGCGGATCCGCGAGTGCGGGGCCGGCATCTCGGCCACCTCCATCGGCGACGGGGAGACGCAACGTCGTTCCTACCCCAGTTACCGCGGCCAGTACGGCACCACCGGCTGGGAGCTGGTCGAGTCGCTGGACCTGGCCGCGCACGCCGCCCGGATCGCCGAGGAGTCGCGGGCGCTGCTCACCGCGCCCGAGTGCCCGGCGGGCGAGACCGACCTGATCCTCGGCGGCGAGCAGCTCGCCCTGCAGATCCACGAGTCCGTCGGGCACGCCATCGAGCTGGACCGGATCCTCGGCTGGGAGGCCGCCTTCGCCGGCACGTCCTGGCTGGACCTGGCCCGGCTCGGCTCGTTGCGCTACGGCTCCGAGCTGATGAACGTCACCATCGACCCGACCATCCCCGGCGCGCTGGGCAGCTTCGGCTTCGACGACGAGGGCTCCCCGGCGGTGAAGCGGGACGCGGTCCGCGAGGGGCGCTGGGTGGGCGTGCTCGCCGGCCGGGACTCGGCCGCCGTCGCCGGTCTCGGCTACGGCGGCAGCGTACGCGCCGACGGTTGGGCCCGGCTGCCGATGGTGCGGATGACCAACGTGGGCCTGGAGCCGGGGCCGCACACCCTCGACGAGATCGTCGCCGCCACCGACGACGGGGTGCTGATGGACGTCAACCGCTCCTGGTCGATCGACGACAAGCGACTCAACTTCCAGTTCGGCTGCGAGATCGGCTGGGAGGTGAAGAAGGGCCGGCGCGGGCGGATGCTGCGCAACCCGACGTACACCGGCATCGGCCCGCTCTTCTGGCGCTCGATGGACATGCTCTCCTCGGAGACGGTGGCGTGGGGCACGCCCAACTGCGGCAAGGGCCAGCCCGGCCAGATCGGCCACACCGGCCACCCGGCCGCGCCGGCCCGGTTCCGCGACGTCCGGGTGGGGGTACGCGCATGACGGAGCTGGACGTCGCCGGTCAGGTCGTCGAGCTGGTCCGCCGCCTGGCCGGCCCGGCCGCCGAGGCCGAGGTCGTGGTGACCCGCCGCGACCTGGCGCTGACCCGGTTCGCCAACTCGTTCATCCACCAGAACGTCGCCGAGTCCGGGGTCGGGGTGCGGCTGCGGGTGCACGTCGACGGGCGCACGGCCGCCGGCAGCGGCAGCCTGGTCGACACCGAGGGCCTGCGGGCGCTGGTCGAACGGACCCTCACCGCGGCCCGGCTCTGCCCGCCCGACCCGGCCTGGCCCGGCCTGGCCCCACCCGCTCCGGTGCGCTCCGACGGGCGCGTCGACGAGGCCACCGCGTACGCCGAGCCGGACGCGCGGGCCGAACGGGTACGCGGCTTCGTGGACGCCGTCGGCGGTCTGGAGGCGGCCGGCTACTGCCGCACGTCGTACCGGTCGGGGGCGTTCGCCAACTCGACCGGGCACGCCGCGCTCGGGCGCGCGGTCGAGGCGGCGATGGACGGCATCGCCCGGGCCGGCGGCGCGGACGGGGTGGCCCGGCTCTGCGTCGACCGGATCGCCGACCTCGACGGCGCGGCGCTGGGCGTGCGGGCCGCCGCCAAGGCACGGGCCGCCGCGGATCCGGTCGAGCTGCCGCCGGGCCGGTACGAGGTGGTGCTGGAGCCGGCCGCCGTGGCCGACCTGCTGCAGAACCTCGCCTGGTACGGCTTCAACGGCAAGCGGTACGCGGAGCGGCAGTCCTTCGCCCAGCCGGGCGCCGCCCAGTTCGATCCGACGGTGACCCTGGTCGACGACCCGCTGCACGGCTCCACCCTCCCGTACGACCTGGAGGGCACCGCCCGACGGGCACTCACCCTGGTCGAGGCCGGGACGACCCGCGCGGTGGCGCACGACCGGCGCAGCGGCGCGGAGGTGGGCACCGGGTCGACCGGCCACGGCATGCTCAGCGGGTCCACCTTCGGGCCGCTGCCGCACAACATCCGACTCCTCGCCGAGGCGCGGGCGACCGGCGAGGTCGTCGCACCCGGGGGCGGGGGCGAGGTCGCCGCGTCCCGGGGCGAGGGCACGGCGTCCGACGGTCCGGGCCGGGTCGACGACGCGGCCGCTCGGGGCCCGGGCGACGGTGTCCCGGGTCCGGCCGGCAGCGGCGGAGGCGGCCTCCCGGGCGGTGTGGCCGGGGCGGTGACCGACGCGGACACGGCGGCCCTGGTCGCCGGCGTGGAGCGGGGGCTGCTGGTCAGCGACTTCTGGTACACCCGGGTGCTCGACCCGAAGAGCCTGGTGGTCACCGGCCTGACCCGCAACGGGGTGTGGCTGGTCGAGGACGGTGTGCCGGTCCGGGCGGTCCGCGACTTCCGCTTCACCGAGTCGTACCCCCGGTCGTTGGGGCCGGGCCGGGTGCGCGGGCTGGGCCGGCGGCCGGTCCGCCAGCCGGACCGGGTGGAGGGCGTGTGGTGGCAGGCGCCGCCGCTGCGGCTGGCGGAGTGGAACTTCACCGGCGGCGCGTCGGGCTGACGGTCCCGTCAGCGGCGGTCGGCGGGGTGGGGAACGCCGCCTCCTTGTCGTCGCCGTCGCGCTGCGCGACGCCGCCGGAGGCACGGACTCGCCCGAGGCGGGGGCTTGTCCGAGGCAGTCGCACGCCGGTTCGAGGGAGCCGGGAGGTTAGGCATCCGCCGGTTGCAGGGAGCCGAGGGGTAGGCATCAGCACGCTACCGACTTGATCACATGGATGGATCGCCTCGACGGAGGACGTCACCTGATCCATCCGTGCGATCAGGTCGGTAGCGTGCTCGCCCTTACCCCGGCCCTCGTGGGCACGGGCCGCCAGGCCGACATGACCGCCGGGCCATCGGGCCGCCGGGCCGGTCACCGCTCATTGCGCACCGGTCACCGACCAGGGACGCCGGCCGTAACATTGATCATGGTTCGGGTCTTTCCAAGCTGCGGGACACACGGGACACTGCGTTGCGCGGCCGGGCCGTGAAGATCGGCGTAACGTGTGTCACTTAGCTGCGCCGATCGACCGGTGCGGTCGTTGGTGTGCGCAAGACGTGGCAGTGGACGCGCCTCTGGCCGGTCCGCTGACCGGTACGGAATGTGATCCGCCGCCCGTGAGGGCCCCGTCAGGGAGACGACTCGAATGACATCAACGGCAACGAAGCCGCGGGGGGCGCGGGCACGCGCCGCGATCGCGGCGAAGACGTTGCGGACCGACCGCTGGTGGCTCGCCCCACTGCTGACCGTCGTCGGGCTCACCGCCTGGGTGGCGTACGCGACGGTCCGGGTCTTCATGCACAAGTGGTACTGGGTCGACGCGTACCACTACCTGACCCCGTTCTACTCCCCCTGCGTGACCGACCGGTGCGTCGAGAATGCCTCGCACTTCGGCCGTTTCCTGCCCGGCTGGTGGATCATCCCGGACGCGGCGCTGACCCTGCCGTTCCTGCTGCTGTTCCGGCTGACCTGCTACTACTACCGCAAGGCGTACTACCGGTCGTTCTGGCTGTCGCCGCCGGCCTGCGCGGTGCCGGACGGGCACAAGGCGTACAGCGGGGAGACCCGGTTCCCGTTGCTCGGGCAGAACCTGCACCGCTACTTCTTCTACGCCGCCGCCGTCATCTCGCTGATCAACACGTGGGACGCGATCCTGGCGTTCCACTCCCCGAAGGGTTTCGGATTCGGGCTGGGCAACATCATCCTGCTGGTCAACGTGGTGATGCTCTGGGCGTACACCATCTCCTGCCACTCCTGCCGGCACATCATCGGCGGCCGGCTCAAGCACTTCTCCAAGAGCCCGGTGCGGTACAAGGCGTGGACGTTCGTGTCCAAGCTGAACGTTCGACACATGCAGCTCGCCTGGATCACCCTCGGCACCCTGGCCCTCACCGACTTCTACGTCATGGCGGTCGCAGCCGAGTGGATCTCCGACCTGCGGTTCATCAACTAGAGGGCGCCCCGGACATGACCACTACCACTCGCATCGAACGACACCACTACGACGTCGTCGTGATCGGGGCCGGCGGAGCCGGCCTGCGCGCGGCGATCGAGGCCCGGCTGGCCGGCAAGAAGACCGCGATCATCTCCAAGTCGCTCTTCGGCAAGGCGCACACCGTGATGGCCGAGGGCGGCGCGGCGGCCGCCATGGGGAACGTGAACAGCCGGGACAACTGGCAGGTGCACTTCCGCGACACCATGCGCGGCGGCAAGTTCCTCAACAACTTCCGGATGGCCGAGCTGCACGCGAAGGAGTCGCCGCAGCGGATCTGGGAGCTGGAGACGTACGGTGCGCTCTTCGACCGCACCAAGGACGGGAAGATCTCCCAGCGCAACTTCGGCGGTCACGAGTACCCACGGCTGGCGCACGTCGGCGACCGGACCGGCCTGGAGCTGATCCGCACCCTCCAGCAGAAGATCGTCTCCCTCCAGCAGGAGGACAAGCGGGACCACGGCAGCTACGACGCGCGGATCAAGGTCTTCGCCGAGACCACCGTCACCGAGCTGCTGCTCGACGGCGACCGGGTCGCCGGGGCGTTCGGCTACTACCGGGAGTCCGGCGAGTTCGTCCTCTTCGAGGCGCCGGCGGTGGTGCTGGCCACCGGCGGGGTCGGCCGGTCGTACAAGGTCACCTCGAACTCGTGGGAGTACACCGGGGACGGGCACGCGCTGGCGCTGCGCGCCGGGGCCACCCTGATCAACATGGAGTTCCTCCAGTTCCACCCGACCGGCATGGTCTGGCCGCCCTCGGTGAAGGGCATCCTGGTCACCGAGTCGGTGCGCGGCGACGGCGGCGTGCTGAAGAACTCCGACGGCAAGCGGTTCATGTTCGACTACGTCCCCGACGTGTTCCGCAAGCAGTACGCGGACAACGAGGCCGAGGCGGACCGCTGGTACAAGGACCCGGACAACAACCGGCGTCCGCCGGAGCTGCTCCCCCGCGACGAGGTCGCCCGCGCGATCAACAGCGAGGTCAAGGCCGGTCGGGGTACGCCGGCCGGCGGCGTCTACCTGGACATCGCCTCCCGGCTGCCGGCCGAGGAGATCCGCCGCCGCCTGCCGTCGATGTACCACCAGTTCAAGGAGCTGGCCGACGTCGACATCACCAAGGAGCCGATGGAGGTCGGCCCGACGTGTCACTACGTGATGGGCGGCGTCGAGGTGGACCCGGATTCCGGGGCCGCGTACGGCACCGTGCAGGGGCTGTTCGCCGCCGGTGAGGTCTCCGGCGGCATGCACGGCTCCAACCGGCTGGGCGGCAACTCCCTGTCCGACCTGCTGGTCTTCGGCAAGCGGGCCGGTGGGCACGCGGCGTCGTACACCGATCAGTTGACCGCCCGCCCGAAGGTGTCGGTCGGCGCGGTGGAGACGGCGGTGGAGACGGCGCTGGCGCCGTTGCAGCGGGACACCGGCGAGAATCCGTACACCCTCCAGCAGGACCTCCAGGCGGTGATGGGGGATCTGGTCGGCATCATCCGCCGGGAGGGCGAGCTGGTGGACGCGCTGAGCCGGCTGGCGGAGCTGCGCGAGCGGGTGGCGAAGGTCAGCGCGAGCGGCGGCCGGCGCTACAACCCCGGCTGGCACCTGGCGCTGGACCTGCGCAACATGCTGGTGGTGTCGGAGTGCACCGCGAAGGCGGCGCTGGAGCGGCAGGAGTCCCGCGGCGGGCACACCCGGGAGGACTTCCCCACCATGGACCCGGCGTGGCGGCGGGTGAACCTGGTCTGCGCGCTGGACGGCGACACGGTGCGCCTGACGCACAAGCCGCTGCCGAGGATCCGGCCGGAGCTGATCACCCTGTTCGACCGCGCGGAACTGGCCAAGTACCTGACCGACGAGGAGCTCGCCGAGTTCGACGCCCTCGCTGGGGACGCTCACGCTGAGGAGGCGGGCAAGTAATGGGCAGCAAGCGACAGTTCCGCATCTGGCGGGGCGACGAGTCCGGCGGTGACCTTCAGGACTACACGGTCGAGGTGAACGAGGGCGAGGTGGTCCTCGACGTCATCCACCGGCTCCAGGCCACCGACGCGCCCGACCTGGCCTGCCGCTGGAACTGCAAGGCGGGCAAGTGCGGCTCCTGCTCGATGGAGATCAACGGCAAGCCGCGGCTGAGCTGCATGACCCGGATGTCCACCTTCGAGGAGGGCGAGACGGTCACGGTCACCCCGCTGCGCACGTTCCCGATCATCCGGGACCTGGTCACCGACGTCTCCTTCAACTACGAGAAGGCGCGGGAGACGCCGGCGTTCGCGCCGCCGCCGGGGGTGGCTCCGGGCGACTACCGGATGCAGCAGGTCGACGTGGAGCGCTCGCAGGAGTTCCGCAAGTGCATCGAGTGCTTCCTGTGCCAGAACGTGTGCCACGTCATCCGCGACCACGAGGAGAACAAGCCGGCCTTCTCCGGCCCGCGGTTCTTCATCCGCGCCGCGGAGCTGGACATGCACCCGCTGGACGCGAAGACCGACCGCAAGGAGTACGCACAGCAGGAGCAGGGCCTGGGCTTCTGCAACATCACGAAGTGCTGCACGGAGGTCTGCCCCGAGCACATCAAGATCACTGACAACGGGATCATCCCCATGAAGGAGCGGGTCGTCGACCGCAGGTACGATCCCCTCGTGTGGCTTGGTAGCAAGATCTTCCGTCGGGGTGACACGCCCCAGAGCACCGCGAGCAGCGCGGGGAAGGAGTCCGTGGTGCACAGCGGCGCTCGTCAGGCTGGAGTCCACTCGCACGCGGGAGGGTCGCACGACCCGGCCGCCGAGGTGCAGGCCCAGAAGGGCGTGAACTGGCACCGTGAGGTCCCGCACCCGACCGCCCCGGCGGTGGACGCCAGCGGCAAGCTGCCGCTGACGGAGCTGACCTTCGACCGCGCGGCGGCGCCGTCGCCGTTCGGTGACGACGTCACCTTCCCGCTGCCTCCGGAGCACCTCAACTTCGCTCACCCGAGCCAGGACGAGAAGCACTGAGCAGCGCGACGACGTTCGACGGGGGGCCTGCGGCTGATGCCGCGGCCCCCCGTCCCCTTTCCACCCCCCTGCCGTGTTCCGACCGCCCCACCGATCCCGACCGCCCCACCGACGCCAAGTCGATCATGAAGTTGTTTCCACCGCTGACGGCGTGTCGTGGCAATAACTTCATGATCGACGGCCGGGGCCGGGGTCGGGGGTGGGGGTGGGGGTCAGGTGGGGGTGGCGAGCAGGAGGGGTCGGAGGGCGGCGACGATGGGCGCGTCGGCGGGGAGCCAGGTGACGGTGTCCAGCTCGGCGGCGGAGAGCCAGCGCATGGCGGAGTGCTCCAGCGCTGTGGGCTCGTCCCCGTGAAGCAGCCGGGCGGTGTACACCTTGAGCACCGAGCGGCCGTGGGCCATCCGTACGTCGCGGCCGACCCGCTGGCCGATCTCGACGCGTACGGCCAGTTCCTCGGCGCACTCGCGGGCCAGGGCCGCGACCTCGCTCTCGCCCGGCTCGACCTTGCCGCCGGGGAACTCGTACATCCCCGCCACCTCGGGCGGGGCGGACCGCGCACAGGCCAGCACCCGCCCACCCGCGATGATCGCCGCGCCGACGATCACCTTCGGCTCGCGCCGCTCGGCCTGTCCGTTTCCGCCTACCCGTTCGGTCCGCACGGGCGTCCAGCGTGCCAGATCAATCGTCGGTTTGGGTACCGTCCCCGACCGGTAGGTCAGCAGAACACGGAAGTGTGGGCGTGGACACACCGGATGTCTCCCGACAGACTGGGGAACATCACGAGGACACGGGACGGCGACGATTTGGCCACAAGCCGGCAACGACGCCTGGGAGGTGCGGTGATGCGCGCGCTGTTCAGCAGCCGGGCGAAGCACGACTACCTCAGCGACGCGCTGACCCTCCTGCGCGGGTGGACCCGCGAGGGTGAGCAGATCCGCCGTACCCTCGTCATGGACGACACCCAGCACGCGGCACTGACCGAGCGGGTGAAGGTGGTGGCGGACGCACTGCGGTTGCGCCCCGAGATCAGCCGACGTGACCGCGAGACGCAGATCCGGGTCGGGCACGGCGACGGCGAGCCGCTCACCGAGGGCGAGGTCCTGCTGGCCGCCCGCATCGAGGACGCGTACCGGGCGGTCACCGAGCACTGAGCGGGGTCGGGCACTGCCGCGCCCACCTGGCAGGCGTCCATCGTCGGCCCCCCGTCCCCGCCTCGACCGGTCACCGGTCGACGTCACCTCAGCCTAGGGGTCCCGCCGGACGCCGGCCGTCATCGGAACGTCCGGGCCACCCCGCCCGAGTGGTCACCCCCTGACGCTGCGTGTCCTCTGCTGAGACGTTCCTGAGAGTTCGGCGTTTCCGTCCGGACGGCTCCGGGTACAAGATCCGGCAAGGGTGAAGAAGCCGCCCATTTGAACGACATAACACTCTTAGTCGTACCTTTTGGGAGCTGATCATGACTGCGCCTACGACCAACGCCGCCACCCGGGCCAACGAACACCGCGACCACGTCGGCCACGACGTGCGGCCCGCGCGCCGGCACGGCGAGGAGACCAAGCCGTCGTGGAAGACCACCGAGCTGGCCGTCTACCTGCTCTCCGTGATCGGTGTGCTGATCGCCTCCAACGCCGTCGGTGACGGCGCCGCGAACAACGGCGGAGACTACTTCGCCGCCGACAAGGCCTGGTGGTACATCACCCTGCTGACCATCGGTTACCTGGTCAGCCGGGGCCTGGCCAAGTCCGGCAGCCGCACCCGCGACCACGACCCGCGCGTCGACCACTGACGCCCGCTGACCCACGGCCCCGCCCACCGGCGCACCCGCGCCCGGCCGGCGGGGCCCGGTCGTGTCAGCGGGCCGGTTCCCCCTGCGTCGTGGAGAGCCCCAGGGCACGGCGTACGGCCAGCTCGGTCTGCGGGTCGCGGCGCTGCTCGGCCTGCGCCACCAGGCGGAGCATCTGGTCGCGGTCGGGGGCCTTCTCCGCGTCCCGCCAGGCCACCGCCGCCCCCTGCGCCTGGGCAACCAGCTTGCCGATCGGCTCCTGGGCCTGCGCCGGCCAGGTGCCGCCGCTGAGCGCCAGCCACATGCCGGCGTGCGCGGAGGCCGCGCGCCCCACCATCGTGCGCAGCTCGGCCGGCGAGGCGGTCGGGCCCTGGGCGGCGAGGACGCCGCGGGCCTCGTCGAAGTCGCGCACCGCCATCAGGTACGCGAGCTGCTCGGGGCGCAGCACGGTGGCGTCCTGCCGCAGCGGCCGGGTCAGCGGGCTCCCGCCGGCCGCGAGATAGCAGGTGATCTGCGGGTCCGCCCCCCACTCGACCCGCGACGGGACGTACCAGCGCAGCCGCACCTCGGCCGGGAGCGAGAGCGGGTCGAGCACGTAGCTGCGCTGCTGCCGCCGGCAGGCGCTCTCCGCCCGGGTCGAGAGCGCGGCCGTGCCCGGGTACGCCTCGTCGGCGTACCGCTCGTAGCCGGGCAGACGGTCGACCAGCTCCGCGTCGTGCGGCTCGGTGCACGGCACCTCGGTGACCTCGTCCGGCGCGGTGCGCGTACCCGAGGGGGTGCCCTCGACGCGGAAGCAGTCCCCGACCCGCAGCCCCCGGACGCCCGACTCCGGCTCGGGCCGGGACGGGGGCACCGTGAGGACCAGGAGCAGCACCAGCGCCCACACGCCGAAGAGCACCAGGCCGGCGACGGCGAACCCCCGGCCCCGCTCCCCGGTCCGGCGGATCCGGCGCAGCGCCACCACCGCGAGGACCGCCCCGAGCACCCCGCCGAGCAGGCCGAGGACGAAGGCGGCGATCGCGAGCCGGTTCGTCCGGCCCCGCTGCGCCCCGGAGCCGGCCCACGGCTCCCACCCGTCGTCGGCCACCTCCGGCACGCCCGGGAGCACGGGTCGCCTCGGCCTGCTGTCGTCCGCGGTCATGTCCCGTTCCTTCCCCCGTGTCCCCGGTGCGGCGTGCAGATTAGCCGACGGCGGCTCCGCCGAGGACCGTCGTGTCTGGCGCGCGCTTCCTACCGTGGGATCCATGGCCAATGCGACGTACGACCGCAAGGAGCAGTTCCAACAAATCCAGAGTGGACTGCTCGACGGAGAGCAGATCATCGCCGTCTACGACGCCGTCGGCACCGGCACCGGCTTCATCGGACTGACCGACCGCCGAGTGATCATCCAGGACCGCTCCTTCATCGGCAAGCGGTACGCGATCACCAGCATTCCGTACTCGAAGATCACCAGCGTGAGTGTGGTCAGCAACAAGTCGTGGGGCGGGTCCTTCTTCTCCACCGGCGCGATCGCCGTCCACGTCGGCACGCACACGTACGAGGTGGAGTTCCGGGGCGCGCAGAAGAGCCACCACGTGCACAACGTGATCCTCCACTACATCTCCTGACCGCCGCGCTACGGGCCAACGGTCGCCCCTGCCGTCGGCGTCCGCCACGACGCGGTGCCCCGGTGGGCCAGGACCGGCTCGGCCAGCAGCCGGCCGAGCCGGTCGCTGAGCCGGTCGGCGCCGGGGTGATCCAGGTCGTCGAGGATCTCCAGGGCCGACCGCCACGCCTCGCCGGCCCCGCCGGGGTCCCCGGAGGCGAGCAGGCTCTCGCCGAGCCGGGTCAGGGTCGCCGCCCGCACGTACCGGTCCCCGAAGTCCCGCAGCATGTCGAGGCAGCGCCGGTAGCACTCGATGGCCCGTGGGTAGTCACCCCGCTGGTGGTGGACGTATCCGACGCTGTCCCAGCTCTCCGCCTCACCGTGCCGGTCACCGATCGCCTGGAGCAGCGCCAACGCCTCCTGGCAGCGGGCCAGCGCCTGGTCGTGGTCGCCGAGTTGGGCATGCTCCCAGCCGAGCCCGCTCAGGCTGCGGGCCTGCCCGATCCGGTGGCCGACCTGGCGGTAGAGGTCGAGGGCGAGCTGCGCGTGCCGGAGCGCGTCGTGGTGCCGGCGCTGCCGGTCGAGCAGACGGGCCACGTCCAACTGCACGTGCGCCTGCCCGGTGAGGTTCCCCGACTCGAGGTGCAGGTCGAGGACCTGCTGGTACTGCCGGTGCGCGTCCGGGTAGCGACCCAGCCGGTCGTAGGTGCTGGCGAGGTAGCGGCGCAGCTCGGCCTGCGCCGCCCGGTCCCCGCAGTCGCCTGCCGCCGCCACCGCCACCCGCAGCACGACCAACTGGTCGTGCCAGTGCCCTTGGCGGCTCAGGACCGGTTTGATCACCCAGGCGAGTTGCCAGGCGTGGTCGGGGAAGCCCTCGGCGGCGGCGTGCTCGACGGCGGCGAGCAGGACCCCGCGTTCCTCGGCGAACCACGCCGCGGCCTGCGCCGGACCGTCGAACTCCAGCAGATCGGCCCCGGGCGCGGGGGCCGTCAGCGGAACCGGGTCACGGTTGGGTTCCAGCAGCAGGTCCCCCCGCCGGGCGGTGTGCAGGCAGTGGTCGAGCAGCCGGCGCAGCGCGGCGCGCCGGACCTCCGCCGGGTCGACGGTGTGGGCCAGTTCGGCGGCGTAGGCCCGCAGCAGGTCGTGGAAGGCGTACCGCCCGGGGATGTGCTCGTTGAGCAGGCGGATCCGGGTCAGCTCGGCCAGCAGCGGGCGCGTCCGGGCCACCGGGAGGTCGGCGAGGCTCGCTGCGGCGGACGCGCTGATCTCGGGGCCCGGGTGCAGGCCGAGCAGCCGGAACAGGTGGGCCGCCTCCTCGCCGAGCGCGCCGTACGACCACGAGAAGACGGTCCGGACATCGGTGCTGGCGTCGCCGTTCGCGAAGGCGTCCAGGCCACCGCGGCTCTCGCGTAGTTCGGCCGCGAGCGCCGCGAGCGGAAAATCGGGGTGGGTGACGGCGCGGGCCGCCACGACCGCCAGCGCGAGGGGCAGCCGCCCGCACCGCGCGATGATCTCCTCGCCGGCCGCCGGGTCGTCGGCGAGCCGTCGGTCACCGATGCGCGCGGCCAGGAAGTCCCACGCCTCCCGTGACGACGGGCGGTCCAGGGTGAGCGGGTGGGCGCCGTGCGCCGCGACCAGACCGGGCATCTCATGACGACTGTTGACCAGTACGAGACAGCAGGTGGTACCGGGCAGCAGCGGGCGAACCTGGTCGGCGTCGCGCGCGTTGTCGAGCACCAGCAGGATCCGCCTGTCGGCGACGATCGTCCGGAGCAGGTCGGCCTGCCCCTCCACGTCGGCGGGCAGCCGTTGGGCCGGCACCCGCAGGGCGGACAGCAGGCGGGACAACGCCTCGGCCGGCGACATCACCGACCCCGTCGGGTCGAAGCCGCGCAGGTCGAGGAAGAGCTGCCCGTCGGGGAAGAGGTGGGCGACGCGACGGGCCCAGTGCACGGTGAGGGCGGTCTTGCCCACCCCGGCACCACCGGTCACGACGATCAGCGCGGGGGTGGGCTCCCCGGTGTCCTGCGGCACCAGCGCGTCGAGCATGGCCAGCTGCCGCTCCCGGCCGGTGAAGTGCGCGACGTCGGCGGGCAGTTGTCGCGGGCAGCCGTCGGCGGCGGGGTGCCGGTCGGGCGGTGCGGGCGACGGCGGCTCCTGGTCCAGCAGCCGCCGGTGGAGGCGTTGCAGGTTCTGCCCCGGCTCGATGCCCAGTTCGTCGACGAACCGTCGCCGGGTGTCCCGGAACAACGTGAGGGCGTCGCAGCGGCGGCCGGCGAGGTACAGCGCCGTCATCAACAGGCCGAGCAGGCTCTCCCGCAGCGGATACTGCGCGGCGAGGGTGGACAGTCGCGTGACGACGTCGACGTGCCCGCCGAGGCTGAGTTCGACCTCGGCCTGGTGCTCGATCGCGCGGAGTCGTTCCTCCTCCAGCGCCGGCGCGACGGTGGCGGGCAGCCAGTCGCCGGAGACGTCGACGAACACCGGTCCGCGCCAGAGCGCCAGCGCGGCACCCAGCAGCTTCCCGGCCTCGGTGGGGTGGCTGTCGCGTGCCCGCTCGGCCAGCCCGCGGAACCGGTGCAGGTCGACCAGTTGGGGGTCGACGTCCAGCCGATAGCCCTGTCCCGCGGTGACCAGGCCGACCTCGGGAAGACCGGTGAGCAGCCTGCGCAGCCGCGACACATGGCCCTGCACCGCGTTCCGCGCCGACGCGGGTGGGCTCTCTCCCCAGAGCGCGGTCACCAGATGGTCGAAACTGACCACCGTTCCGGGAGTGAGCAGAAACATCGCCAACAATGTCCGCTGTTGCGCGTTCGTCGGGCTCAGTTGGCATTCGTGATGCCACACACCGACAGGTCCCAGAATGCGGAAGTCCGGTCCGTCCACCTGCTCGCCACCCCGTTTCCGAATGCCGCAAGCGCACGAGCCTACTCGCGGAATCGAAAGCCGTGGGTACGCGCGGAGGGAGGCACCCGCGAACGGGCACCTCCCTCCCCTGACGCCAGCCGAGGGGCGTGTCGTCAGCCCTGGGCGACCGTGCCGCTGTCGCAGTAGTCGAGTCGGGCCCAGTCGTCCTTCATCAGGCAGAGGTTGATGAAGACCTTCCTGTCCTCGGGGAGGTTGAAGGTGGCGCCCTCGGAGGCCTTCCGGTCGGCGCAGCTCCCGTTGCCGCCCACGTAGAACTGGTACTCGAAGGTCCGCAGACCGTCGGGCCGGACGGAGAAGACCTGGGCGGAGGTCGCCCAGCCGTCGGCCTCGATGTCGCAGATCTTCACGACGTCGCCGTAGCCGGTCCAGTAGACGACGCCGCCGGGGTCCCTGTCGTCGGTCTTCCAGCTGTTGTCGTACGCGAGCGCCGGGCTGGCCACGGCGAACGTGGTGAGGACGGCGGCGGCCGACATACCGACCGTGGTGAGCATCTTCTTCAGTGCCATGAGCACTCCTTTCGGGGTCGGCAGGAACGTATCCGGGGGCGCTGATCCCGACATGAAATCCGGCTTAATTGGCCGGCGTCGATCAATTCAGCAGCCGTACGCGGGCGTCGGCGAACGCGTGCGGCGCGAGCACCGGCCGGGCCGCCTCCCGATCCGCGACCACACCGTCAGCGCCGGGCGAGGCGGCGGGAGCAGGGGCCGCCGTGGTCGGCCCGGAGCCGGCAGCGCCGGCCGCCTGGCATCCGCAGATCACAGACCCGATGGCGTACGCCCTGCTCGTCCTCGGCCGACACGGTGGTCTCCCCCCGGGTCGGCCGGGGTGAGCACGCTCGCCCAGCGGGCCACCACCCGGGCGAGGCGGACCGCGCCGGCCCGCGTCGGCCCGCCGTGCCTGCTCGGACTGCCAGCGACGCAGCGAGTCCTTGATCCGGGCCGTCTCCAGCCGGCGCTCCCGCAGCGCCTGGTAGACCGTGGCGAGGTCACCGGCCACCCGGCCGAGGAAGAGTTGCACCTCGTCCGGGTCGAGTCCGCGCCGGCCGTACCCGGTCAGCCTGAATCGTGCTCAGGGGCACAACCACTCCGACGCCGGCAGGTGGAGGTGCCGCCTGGCGCGACGGTGATCGCGCGGATGTCGAGCGGCAAGGAGCGTCGGGCGATGCAGCTCGACGAGGGCGTACCCGTGCTGGAGGTCCGCCGACGCGAAGGGCGAGGTCGAGGTCCTGCCCGGCGACGAGGTCGAACTGACCCGCCCGCCGGCCTGACCCGCGTCGCCTGCGGCATGTCGCGGTGTCCCAGCCCGACGAAGACCGCGACATGCGCACCGCGAGCCGGAGAGCCGGCCCTGCGGTCATCGTCTCCAGAACAGCAGGTGGGTGATCCCGCTCGGGCTCGGCACCGATTCGAGATGGAAGCGGTCGAGGAGATCGTCGGGGCTGTCCCACAGTCGCTCGCCTCGTTCGAGGTCGACCGGGGCGACCGCGATGTGCATCGTGTCGACCAGGTCGGCCTCGATGAACTCGCGGATGGTGGCGACTCCACCACCGAGGCGTACGTCCCGACCGGCGGCGGCCTCCTTGGCGCGCGCCAGCGCCTCGCCCGGGCTCGCGTCGAGGAAGTGGAAGGTGGTGTCGGCCAGGGTGAACGACGGGCGTTCGTAGTGGGTGAGCACGAAGACCGGCGTGTGGAACGGCGGGTTGTCCCCCCACCACCCCTGCCACTCGTAGTTCTCCCACGGGCCGCGTTGGGGACCGAACTTGTTGCGACCCATGATCTCCGCCCCGATGTTGTGGTCGTAGTCGCGGGTCATGTAGTCGTCCAGGCCGCGAGTGCCGCCAGGTTCGGTGCGGTAGTGGAAGCTGGCGGTGGCGGCGCGCCAGGAGAACAGCGGGGTGGGGTCCGCGTGGCCGAAGGGCCGATCCAGGCTCTGCCCCTCACCCGTACCGAACCCGTCACGCGACACGTTGAAGCACTGCACCCGCAACAACTGCGGCATGTTCTACACCTCGCTGACCTGATGCGCCGTCCCGATCGCAACGTACAGGGTGGCGCTGGTGGACGCGGGTCTGCTCGTTCGACACGACGGCCGAGGATCTCCGCCTACTCGCCGGTCGGGCCGCCCGCCAACTCCGCCACGATGTCCAGGTGCCCGACGTGCCGGGCGTACTCCTGCACGAGGTGGAACAGCACGCGCTCCAGCGACGCCGGGTCGGCGCCGTCCCAGCGCTCGCCGGGCGCCCCGATCGCGGCGAGGTCGCTGCCCTCCACCACCGCCCGGGTGTGCCCGCCCTGCGCGCGGAGCGCGGCCAGCAGGTCGGCCCGGGTCTCCTCCGGAGCCACGTGCCACCGGTCGTCGCGCCGGTCACCCCACGGGTCGCCGACGTCGCGCCCCTGGAAGCCCCACTCGATCCAGCGAAGCTCCACGTACCGCAGGTGCTTGACCAGCTCCAGCGGGGTCCAACCCGACGGCAGCCTGCTGCGCCGTACGTCGTCCTCGGACAGCGCGGTCACCTTCGCCACCACGCTCTCCCGGAAGTAGTCGAGATAACGCAGGAACACCTCGGTACGCCCTGCGGCCGGGACGGTGGGCGAAGGAAATTCGATGGTCACCCGACCAGTATCCGCACGAGCCTCCCCCATCTGGGTGGCGCGGACCTACCCAGGTCGACCGAACACGGAGTTCAGCCGGTCGGCCCAGTCGCCGTCGGCGAGCCCCGCCGCCACCAGGACATCCCGCCAGTCCTGCTGAGCCGACGCCATCGCGTCCAGAAACCGTCGACTGTCGCCACGAGACAGCAGGAGCACTGCCCCCTGGACGCGCTCGGCACCCTCCGCAGTGCCGCCCGGCCCGAACGGCGCAAGCTCCGACAGGAGTTGCAGCACGGCGTCGACCTCCGACCGCCCGAACCATGCGTGCGCCCATGCCCGGAGTCGGTCGCTCACCATGCGGGCCAGTGTGTCGAGCGTGGTCAACCATCCTCGGCTCACCTGCGGTGTTCCCCCGGTTCGCGGCCGAGCGGGTCGGAGCGGCGTGCAGGTGCGGCGCTGTCGTCGCCGGAATGCCCCGGACCCGGACCGCCGAGGTTGTCCTCGCCTGGCAGCCTCGGACAGGTGCAGATCCTGATCGCTCAACTACCCGCGCTCCTCGGCGTCCTGGTCGGAGCACTCGGCACCGTGCTGGCCACGTCCATAGCTGACAGGAGGAGATGGAAGCGCAGCCTGAGTGTCCGGTGGGACGAGCGCCGGCTCGACGCCTACGCCGAGTTCGCCCGCGTCCTCAAGGAGATCCAGGCGGTCTCGGTCAGGATCCTCGCAACGGACACGGGCGACGGGAGCCGCTCGGGGATGGATCCCGCGGTAGGACTGCCACGGCTGGCCGATGCCGACGTCCGCCACACCTTGGCCTGGGAGAACATCCTCCTGCTGGGTGACGCCTCGACGGTCCGCGCCGCCCAGTCGTGGCGAGACGCGGTCTGGAGCATCGAAGATCTCGCCCGCGGCGTCGCGAACGGAGACGAGTCGCTACCGGACCGCCTGCACCGCGCCAACGAGGCACGCGACGCCTTCTACCGTGCCGCTCGCGGCGGCCTGGACGTCAGCGGCGGTACGGTCGCCCAATCGGAACTCCTGCGGCAACGCCTCGGCCCCACGCTGACGGCCGGCTCCTCGCAGCCCGGTGACAGCGGGCGGACCGACGCGTGACGCGCTGAAGCCACCTTCCGGCGTCCCCGTCCCTCGTCACCCCACTTCGTCACACCCCTCGGGCAGGCTGACCGTCCTGAACCAGGGCCGGTGCGGCACCGGCCTCACAGACCTGGGGGGGGAACCGTGGCGGTCACCGCCGATGATCTCGACGCAGCGATGTCCAGCGTCGTCGCCGCCCTGCGACCGGCGACCGGCCTGGACTGGGCTGCGCGGGCAGGAAGTCTGGAGTGGGACTGCTGGCACACCACCGAGCACATCGGTGACTGCCTGATGTCGTTCGCGGGCCAACTCGTGGCCCGGCCGCAGGAGCGGTACGTGCGCTTCATGGCGAACGCGGACAAGGACGCCTCCCCGGCGGAGGTGCTGGAGTTCGCCGAGGCAGGCGGCCGGATCCTGGCGGCCACGGTACGCACGTCCGGGCCGGATGTCCGGGCCTACCACCCCTCGGGCCGTGCCGATCCGGAGGGCTTCGCCGCGATGGGGTGCGCGGAGACGCTGCTGCACGGCGACGACATCGCGCAGGGCCTCGGCCTCGCCATCGATCCACCACGTGACGTCTGCACCCGGGTACTCACGCGGCTCTTCCCCGAGGCGGCGCAGGAACTGGCCGGCGTGGACCCGTGGACTGCACTGCGATGGTCCACCGGCCGGATCGAGCTGCCCGGACGCCCCCGGCTGACGGAATGGCGCTGGCGCGGTGCTCCGCTGAGCGAATGACCCCGGCAGACGCGACGCCCTCGCGTCTGCCGGCGGCCCGCCCTCCCCGAGGGCGAACCGCCGCCCGACCCGCAGCGTCAGGGCTGTCTGACGGACAGGTCCTTGGTGAGGCAGGCGGTTCCGTCAGGGCTGGCAGGCATCGACCGGTAGCCCTCGCTGCGGTAGAGCTCGATGTTCCGTAGGCTCTTGGCGCCGGTGTACAGCACGACGCGACGGCAGTCCGGTGGAGCGGCGGCTTCGGCGGCGCGCAGCAGCCACCGGCCCAGCCCCTGGCCGCGCAGGTCGGGCACGATGGCGAGCCGACCCACGTGCCAGTCGGTGTCGACGCGACGCACCCGCACCATGCCCAGCAATCGGCCGTCCCGCCAGATGCCCGTGGTACGCCAGGTCGCCAGCCAGTCACGGACCTCCGCCAGCGACTCGTGCAGGGCCGGCACGGCCAGGGTGTCGTTGGCGACGCCCTCGTCCACCCAGCAGCACCGCTGCAGCACGGTGACCTCGGGCGCGTCGTCGGGGGTCAGCTCTCTCGCGTACGACCCCGGCAACGGTCCGGACAGGGCACCGGCTCGGGCGCGTTCGCGCATCGGCCGTAGGGCGTGGGCGACCCGGGCCAGTTCGTCCAGCAGGCCGACAGCCGCCGTGTCGCGGGCCGCGTCGGGCCGCAGCCGTCCGTTCTCCGTCGCGTCACCGATGCGCATCGCGACCGTGGCGCCCAACGGAACCAGGCGCAGCGTGGTCACCACCTGCTTCGCGTGCTGGACCGACCGGGTGCCCGCCGACGTGTGGCCGTAGCTGACGAAACCGATCGGCTTCCAGGCCCATTCGCGGCTGAGGTAGTCCAGCGCGTTCTTCAGGGTCGCCGGCATCCCGTAGTTGTACTCCGGCGTGACCACGATGAACCCGTCCGCCGCGTCGACGAGCGCGCTCCACCGGCGGGTGTGCTCATGCCGGTACACACCCGACGACGGGTGTTCCTCCTCGTCCAGGAACGGCAGGTCCAGATCGCCGAGGGCCACCGGCACGAGCTCGACGCCGAGTTCCGCCGCACGAGGGGTGATCGCCTCGACCAACCACTGCCCCACTGCGGGGCCGAGAGCGCCGGGGCGGGTGCTGGACGTGAGCACCAGGACACGGATCGTTTTCGTTGACATGGAAACGAAGACTAGATGCTAAGTTGATTACATGTCAACGAGATCGTCGGTCGGCAACGTGCGGTGGTTGAACCCGGACGAGGAGCGGGCGTGGCGGGCCTTCCTGCGGGTGATGGTCGCCGTGCGGACCGGCACGGCGCGCGACCTGGCCGCGCTCGGCCTCTCCGAACCCGACTACGAAGTCCTCAGCACGCTGTCGGAGCGGCCCGACCACACCAGCACCCTGGGGGAACAGGCCGACAAGATGGGCTGGTCACGCAGTCGGCTGTCCCGGCACGCCACCCGGATGGAGGCGCGCGGCCTGCTGCGGCGCGCACCCGACCCGACCGACGGCAGAGGCTGCCTCCTCGTGCTCACCGCGCACGGCCTGGAGACCCTCGACGACGCCGCGCCGGCCCACCTGGAGTCGGTGCGGCACCACTTCATCGACCGGCTCACCCCGGAAGACCTCAGCGCCATCGAACAGATCGCCCGGAGGCTGGAGAATCCCTGACCGGCGACGACCGAGCACCCGGACGGCACCCGTCGGCATGACCGTCGCCGGCTACGAACGGTCGGGCCGCGCCCCCGGTGTGCCCGAGGGCGAAGCGCCAACCACGTGACCTGTGGAAGCAGGCCGGAGTCAGACGTTGAAGCGGAACTCCACCACGTCGCCGTCCTGCATGACGTACTCCTTGCCCTCGATCCGGACCTTGCCGGCGGCCTTCGCCGCCGCCATCGATCCGGCCTCGACCAGGTCGGCGTAGGAGACCACCTCGGCCTTGATGAAACCGCGCTGGAAGTCGCTGTGGATGACCCCCGCGGCCTCCGGCGCGGTCGCGCCGACCGGGACGGTCCAGGCCCGCGCCTCCTTGGGGCCCGCCGTCAGGTACGTCTGGAGGCCGAGCGTACGGAAACCGACCCGGACCAACTGGTCCAGGCCGGGCTCGCTCTGCCCGATGGACTCCAGCAGCTCGCGGGCCTCCTCCTCGGGCAGGTCCACCAGCTCGGATTCGATCTTGGCGTCCATGAAGACGGCCTCGGCGGGGGCGACCAGCGCGCGCAGCTCGTCGAGGAACTCGGCGTTGGCCAGCTCGGCCTCGTCGACGTTGAAGACGTAGAGGAACGGCTTGGTGGTGAGCAGGTGCAGCTCGCGCAGGTGCTCCAGCTCGATCTTGGCGGCGGCGGCCCCGGCGTACAGGGTGGTGCCTCCGTCGAGCACCTCGACGGCGGCCTTCGCGGCGGCGACGGCGGCGGCCCGGTCCTTGCGGAGCTTGGCCTCCTTCTCCAGCCGGGGCAGCGCCTTCTCCAGGGTCTGGAGGTCGGCCAGGATCAGCTCGGTGTTGATCGTCTCGATGTCGTCGGCCGGGGAGACCTTGCCGTCGACGTGCACCACGTTCGGGTCGGAGAAGGCGCGCACCACCTGGCAGATCGCCGAGGCGTCGCGGATGTTCGCCAGGAAGGCGTTGCCCCGGCCCTGCCCCTTGGAGGCGCCGCGCACCAGGCCGGCGATGTCGACGAACGACACCGGCGCGGGCAGCACCTTCTGCGAGGAGAAGATCTCGGCGAGCTTGGTCAGCCGCTCGTCCGGCAGCCCGACGACGCCGACGTTGGGCTCGATCGTGGCGAACGGGTAGTTCGCCGCGAGCACGTCGTTCTTGGTCAGCGCGTTGAACAGGGTGCTCTTGCCGACGTTGGGCAGGCCGACGATGCCGATGCTCAGACTCACGACGAGCCAGCTTACGCGCTCCGTCGCCGGCACCGGGCAGCCAGCCCCGCTCGCGCCGGAGAAAAGGGACCCCGGGGACACCGGGCGCGTTGCTAGCCTGCGCCGGTGACCAACCAGGCGGGGCAGCGACTGCCCGAGCTGTACGTGGCGGTCGACGTCGAGGCGGACGGGCCGATCCCCGGGCCGTACAGCATGATCTCGCTCGGCATGGCGGTCGCCGGCCGGCCCGACCTGACCTTCTACACCGAGCTCAAGCCGATCTCCGACGACTTCGTGCCGGCCGCGCTCGCCGTCTCCGACCTGGACCGGGACCGGCTGCTGCGCGAGGCCCCCACCGCCGAGCAGGCGATGACCGCCGCCGCGACGTGGGTCGACGGGCTGCGCCGGATCGGCCGCCCGGTCTTCCTGGCCGCGCCCGCCGTCTGGGACGGCATGTTCATGCACTGGTACTTCGTCCGGTTCACCGGCCGCAGCCCGTTCGGCGCGACCGGCTCGGGAGTGGACCTGCGCAGCTTCTGGATGGGGCGGACCGGCGTCGAGTGGGTGGCCACCCGCAAGGGGATCATCAAGCACGAGTTGGGCCTGACCGACGTGCCGCACACCCACCACGCCGGGGAGGACGCGGCCGAGCTGGCCCAGGTCTTCGACGCCGCGCTGCGCCGGCCCGCGTCCGGCTGAGCCCGGGCGGCGCGACCGCGCGTACCGGGGGGGGGTCAGCCGGTCTCGGCGGCGGCCAGGAGCGTACGGAGCAGGTCGCCCAGGCGTCGCCGGTCGTCGGGCGGCAGCGCGTCGAGGATGCGCCGCTGCACCTCCAGGCCGGCCTCGGCGGCCTCCTCCACCGCGTGGCGGCCGGCGTCGGTCAGGGTGACCCGCAGCCCTCGCCGGTCGGCCGGGTCGGGGGCGCGACGCACCAGTCCGGCGCGCTCCAACCGGTCGAGCCGGCCGGTCATCCCGCCGGAGGTGAGCATCAGCGAGGCGGTCAGCTCCTTCGGGGCGAGCGTGTACGGCGTGCCGCTGCGGCGCAGCGCGGCCAGCACGTCGAACTCACCCCGGCCGATGCCCCAGCCGGCGTACACCTTCTCCTGCGCGTCGCCGACGATGCGCGCCAGCCGGTAGATCCGGCCGAAGACGGCCATCGGCTCGGGCCGCATGCCGGCCCGCTCGCGCCGCCACTGCTCGACGATGACATCGACGTCGTCCCGCTCGGTCACCCCCGGATTGTGCCGCACCTCGCACTTCCCGATTCCCCTCGCCGGTGATTAGCTTAGCGCTAAGCTACTTAGCATCGAGAGAATCGAGCGTCCGATGAGCCGCCGCGGCACCGACATCGCGCTGACCGCCCTCGCCCCGGTCACCTGGGGCACCACCTACCTGGTCACCTCCGAGCTGCTGCCGCCGGGACACCCGCTCTGGTCGGGCGTGCTGCGGGCCCTCCCCGCCGGGCTGCTGCTGCTCGCCGTCACCCGACACCGACCACACGGCGACTGGTGGTGGCGGGCCACCGTGCTGGGCGCGTTGAACGTCGGCGTGTTCTTCCCGCTGCTCTTCCTCGCCGCGTACCGGCTGCCGGGCGGCACCGCCGCCGTGCTGGGCGCGGCGCAGCCGCTGCTGGTCGCCGCGCTGACCGTCCCGGTGCTGCACGACCGCCCGCACCGGCGCGCACTGCTCGCCGCGCTCGCCGCCCCGCTCGGCGTCGCCCTGGTCGTGCTGCGGCCGGACGCCGGCACCGACCCGCTCGGCGTCGCCGCCGGACTCACCGCCACCGCCGCGATGGCCACCGGACTGGTCCTCACCCGCCGCTG
This sequence comes from Micromonospora citrea, assembly GCF_049629545.1. Classification (GTDB taxonomy): domain Bacteria; phylum Actinomycetota; class Actinomycetes; order Mycobacteriales; family Micromonosporaceae; genus Micromonospora; species Micromonospora citrea_A. The sequence continues at coordinate 22,720 of NZ_JBNADX010000027.1, read as the reverse complement.
GGGACGCCCGCCCGGCGTCGGCACCCTCGCCGTGACGAGCTGGCAGCTCACCGTCGGTGGCCTGCTGGTCGTACCGGTCGCGGTCGCGGTCGAGGGAGCGCCGCCCGTCCCCGACGGACCGGCCCTGGCCGGGTACGCCTGGCTCGGACTGGCCGGCGCCGCACTGGCGTACGCGCTCTGGTTCCGAGGCGCGGGGCGGCTGCCGCTGACCCAGGTCTCGGTGCTCGGGGCGCTGAGCCCGCTGACCGCCGCCGCCCTGGGCTGGATCGTGCTCGGGCAGGCGCTGGACGCGACCCAGCTCGCCGGGTTCGCCCTCGCGGTGGCCGCGATGGTGGTGGCCCAGCTCCCGGCCCGGTCCGGGCACGCTCAGCCGGCGGACCGCCGGGCCGCTGCTCAGCCGGCGAGCCGCCAGTCCGCACCGATCGCGTCGACCTCGGGCAACGCCCCGTCGGGCAGTTCGGCGGCGGCGGCCAGCGGCAGGGTGAACCGGTGCGCGGCGGCCGGCCCGGCACCGTACGACTCGCCGAGCATCCAGCGCACCTCGTCGACCGTCCAGCCCAGCCCGCGCCGCCCGGCGATGTCGCGGACCAGCCGCAGGCCGGGGCGGGTGTCGTCGTCGTAGAAGCGCATGCACCAGTGGTGCGCCCACATGCCGAGCGCACGCAGCGCGGCCGGGTCGAGCGAACCGGCCAGCCGCCCGCACGCCGTGTCGGCGAAGGGCCGCCCCGGATCGCCGACCCGGTCCCGCTCGATCGCCCCGTACGCCGCCGGCGCGACCGCCCGCATCCGGTCGTAGAAGCCCTGCACCACCGCGCCGTCGAGCCGTGCCCGCCCCGACCGCATCAGCGGGCACCCCGCCCGGCCACGCCCACCATCGCCCCCGCACCCTTTCTGGAGTTGGTGGCGGGACGGTACCGGCCACTACCGACACTTTGCCGCCCCGGATCCGTTGCCCCGCAACGGATAACCGCCCCCACCTGCGACATCTGCACCCGGGACGGGACTGGACGGACGACGACCGTGCCGAGTGTGACCGCCGCCGACCGGGACGACCCGGGCCGCCGGCCGGAGCAGGGAACGGTCCGGCGGAAGCCCGGCCGGAGCCCGGGCCCAGGGTGAGCCGGGCCGGGGGCAGGGTGGCCCGGCGGGAGCGGGGGCCGGTAGGAGCCGGGCCGGGCCGGGACGGCCCGGCGGGGAGCCCGGGTCGGACGGCCCCCGTACCGCCAGGTCCGAATCCCGCGAGCCACCGGCCCTGAGCTGCGGGCATCATCGGTGGCGTGGAGTTGGACTTCGAACGGTGCTACCGGGCCGTGGACAGCCGTGACCAGCGCTTCGACGGCTGGTTCTACACCGGCGTGACCTCGACCGGGATCTACTGCCGGCCGTCCTGCCCGGCGATGACGCCGAAGCGGCAGAACGTCCGGTTCTTCCCGTCCGCCGCCGCCGCGCAGGGCGCCGGGCTGCGGGCCTGCCGCCGCTGCCGTCCGGACGCCGCGCCCGGCTCGCCCCAGTGGGACGTCCGGGCCGACGTGGTGGGGCGGGCGATGCGGCTGATCGCCGACGGGGTGGTGGACCGGGACGGCGTGCCGGGGCTGGCCGGGCGGCTCGGCTACACCGAACGGCACCTGCACCGGATGCTCCGCGCCGAACTGGGCGCCGGCCCGCTGGCGCTGGCCCGGGCGCAGCGCGCGCAGACCGCCCGCACGCTGATCGAGACGACCGAACTGGGCATGGCCGAGATCGCCTTCGCGGCCGGCTTCGGCAGCGTGCGACAGTTCAACGACACCGTCCGCGAGGTCTACGGCACCGCCCCGTCCGAGCTGCGCACGCTGCCGGGACGCCGTCCGGCGGCCGGTGGCGCGGGGACGATCACGCTGCGGCTGGCGTACCGGCCGCCGCTGCACGCCGCCGCGCTGCTGGACTTCCTCGCCGTCCGCGCGCTGCCCGGGGTGGAGGAGGTGCGCGACGGGACGTACCGCCGGGGGTTGCGGCTGCCGCACGGCCCGGCGGAGGTGGCGCTCACCCCGGTCGACGGGCACGTCTGCGCGACGCTGCACCTGGCCGACATGCGGGACCTGGCCCCGGCGGTGGCCCGCTGCCGCCGCCTGCTCGACCTCGACGCCGACCCGGAGGCCGTGGACGCCACCCTGGCCGCCGACCCCGCGCTCGCCCCGGCGGTCCGGGCCGAGCCCGGGGTACGCCTGCCCCGCGCCGTCGACGGCTTCGAGATGGCCGTCCGCGCGATCGTGGGCCAGCAGGTCTCGGTCCGCTCCGCCCGCACCACCCTCACCCGCCTCCTCCAGACCGCCCACCCCACCCCCACCCCCGACCTCCGCCCTGTTGATCAAGAAGTTCTGGTCCACGAGAGCGCTTCCCCAGGCCACGAACCTCTTGATCGACAAGACGAGGGGTGGGGCGGTGGGGCGCAGGCAGGGGGTGGGTTGCGGGGGTTTCTGACGGCCGCGGAGGTGGCGGGGTTGCCGGATGCGGCGTTCGGGATGCCTGGGGGGCGGCGGGAGACGCTCCGGGCGCTGGCCCGGGCGGTCGTCGACGGGGAGATCGTGCTCGACCCGGGTGGGGACCGGCAGGAGACCGTACGGCGGCTGCTCGCGGTGCCCGGGATCGGGGCGTGGACGGCGGGCTACGTGGCGATGCGCGCGCTCGGCGACCCGGACGTCTTCCTCCCCACCGACCTGGCGGTACGCCGGGGCGGCGCCGCCCTCGGCCTGCCCGACGACCCGAAGACCCTCGAACCGTACGCCGACCGCTGGCGCCCCTGGCGCTCGTACGCGGTGATCCGACTCTGGAGAGCAGCATGACCATCGACAGCACCGTCATCGACACCCCGACCGGCCCGCTGAGCGTCCTGGCCGGCCTCGACGGGGCGGTACGCGCCGCCGGCTTCACGCCGGACCCCGTGACCCTGCTCCCCCTCGTCCACCCGAGCCTGCGCGGCGAGATCCGTCACCGGCCGGACCTCGGGCCGGTCAGCCGGGCCGTCACGTCCTACCTGGACGGTGACCTGACCGCGATCGACGACGTGCCGGTGCACCAGCACACCGGCGGCATGTTCATGGCGCACGCCTGGCAGGTGCTGCGCGACGTGAAGGCCGGCGAGCCGGTGACCTACACCGCGTACGCCGCGCTGGCCGGGCGGCCCGCCGCGGTCCGCGCCGCCGCCGCGGCCTGTGCCCGCAACGCCGCCGCCCTCTTCGTCCCCTGCCACCGGGTGCTGCGCACCGACGGCACGCTCGGCGGCTACCGCTGGGGCCTGGCCGTGAAGACGTGGCTGCTCGACCACGAGCGGCACAGTGACGGCAAGCTGACACCGGCAGCGCTCCCGATTGACGCTACCGTCGGGTAGTGCCTGCGCAGCGCGACGGCGACCCCGAGGAACGGGTCGACGGCGGCTCGCGCCCGCTGCGCAACCTCTGGCGGCTGCGCCCCTACCTGCGCCCGTACACGGCCGAGTTCTGCTGGCTGCTGCTGGCGGCGCTGGCGGCCACCGCGGCCAGCCTGGCCGTCCCGCTGGTGACGCAGCGGGTGGTCGACGGGCCGGTCGCCGACCGCGACGTCGCCGGCCTGTTCCGCCTCGGCGGCCTGGCCCTGTTGCTCGGGCTCGCCGAGGCGGTGCTGATCTTCATCCGGCGGTGGACGCAGTCCTCCTCCTCGGTCGGCATGGAGGCGGCGATCCGCGCCGACGTCTACGCCCACCTGCAACGCCTGCCGGCCGGGTTCCACGACCGGTGGCAGTCCGGCCAACTGCTCTCCCGGGTCACCAGCGACCTGTCGGTGATCCGCCGGTTCCTCTCCTTCGGCCTGCTCTTCCTGGTGCTCAACCTGATCACCTACCTGGCCGTGGTGGTGCTGCTGATCCGGCTGCACGGGCCGCTTGGCCTGCTGGTGGCCGCCAGCGCCGTGCCGCTGTTCCTGATCAGCCGCAGGTTCGCCCGGCACTACCACGCGGCGGCCCGGCGGATGCAGGACCAGCAGGGCGACGTGGCCACGCTGGTCGAGGAGACCGCCCAGGGGCTGCGCACCATGAAGGCGTACGGGCGGGGGCCGGAACTGGCCGGCCGGTTCGCCGCCCGGGCACGGGCGCTGCACGACACCGGAGTCGGCAAGGCGCGACTGCTCGCGCGCACCTCGGCGCTGTTCGACCTGGTGCCCAACCTGACCCTCGGCGTGGTGCTGGTGGGCGGCGCCGCCCTGGTCGCCCGGGGCACGCTCACCGTCGGCGAACTGGTCGCCTTCGTCAGCCTCCAGCTCATGCTGATCTGGCCGGTGCAGTCGCTCGGCTGGATCATCGCCAACGGGCAGGAGGCGGCGACCGCCGCCGACCGGATCCAGGAGGTGCTGGACACCCCGCCCGCCATCGTGGACGCGCCGCACGCCGTCGCGCTCGACCGGGACGCCGTGCGGGGTCGGCTGCGCTTCGAGGGCGTCTCGTTCCGCTACCCGGGCAGCGGTGAGCCGGTGCTGCGGGAGATCGAGCTGACCGTCGAGCCGGGCGAGACGCTGGCCCTGGTCGGCGCGACCGGCGCCGGCAAGAGCACCCTGCTCTCCCTCGTCCCGCGGCTGCACGAGGTGACCGGCGGCCGGATCACCCTGGACGGTCACGACCTGCGCGACCTGCGGCTGGCCTCGCTGCGCCGGCTGGTCGGGGTGGCCTTCGAGGAGCCGACCCTGTTCTCCATGTCGGTCTGGGAGAACCTCACCCTGGGCCACCCCGACGCCGGTGAGGACGAGGTCCGGGCGGCGCTCGCGCTGGCCCGGGCCGACTTCGCGTACGAGCTGCCGTGGGGGCTGGCCACCCGGGTCGGTGAGCAGGGGCTGTCGCTCTCCGGCGGGCAGCGGCAGCGGCTGGCGCTGGCCCGGGCGGTGCTCGGCCGGCCGGCGCTGCTCGTCCTCGACGACCCGCTCTCCGCGCTGGACGTGCACACCGAGGCGCTGGTCGAGGCCGCGCTGCGGCGGGTGCTGCGGGACACCACCGCGCTGCTGGTGGTGCACCGGCCGTCGACCGTCGCGCTGGCCGACCGGGTCGCGCTGCTCGACGGCGGACGGATCACCGCCGTCGGTCGCCACTCCGACCTGCTGGCCACCGTGCCGGCGTACCGGGCGCTGCTCTCCGCCGGGCCGACGGCCGAACACGGCCTGGTGCGGTAGTGACACCCCCGGTACCCCGCCCCCGCGCCGGCACCTCCGACCACCTGACCCGCTGGCGGGGCCGGGCCACCGACCCGGACGCCGACCGAAGCCGCGCCGAGGACACCGCACCGGAGGCGGTGGCCCGGCTGCGCGTCCGCAGCCGGGTCCTGCTGCGCAGCCTGCTGCGCCCGCACCGGCGACGGCTGGCCCTGGCGGTGGTCCTGCTGCTCGTGCAGAACGCCGCCGCGATGTCCGGGCCGTACCTCGTCATGCTCGGCATCGACCGGGCCGTCGCGCCGCTGCGGACCGGCGACGCGGGCCCGCTCGCGGCCGTCGCCGGCGCGTTCGCCGTCGCCGCCCTCGCCGAGTACGCGGCCCGGCGCGGCTTCCTCACCCTCTCCGCCCGGATCGGCCAGGCCGTCCTGCTGGAGCTGCGCCGGCGGGTGTACGGCCACTTCCTCGTCCTGTCGGTCGGCTTCCACGAGCGCTACACCTCCGGTCGGGTGATCTCCCGGCTCACCAGCGACCTCGACTCCATCGCCGAACTGGTCGACGGGGGCATCGACAGCCTGGTGACCGCCGCGCTGACCGTGGTGTCGGTGGCCGCCGTGCTGCTCTGGCTGGACATGCCGCTGGCCGCGGTGACCCTGCTGGCGTTCCCGTTCCTGTTCCTGCTGTCCCGCTGGTTCGCCCGCGCCTCGGCCGACGCGTGGCGGCACAGCCGGGAGGCGGCGGCGCTGGTGATCGTCCACTTCGTGGAGTCGCTGCGGGGCATCCGGGCCGTGCAGGCGTTCCGCCGGGAGCCGCGCAACCAGCAGATCTTCGGGGCGGTCAACGACGAGTACCGGCGCGCCAACCTGCGCGCGTTCCGGCTGATCGCGACGTACTCCCCGGGGATCAAGGTGGTCGGCAACGTCACCGTGGCGGTGGTGCTCGGCTACGGCGGCTGGCGGGTCCTCGGCGGCGCCACCGAGGTGGGGGTGCTCGCCGCCTTCCTGCTCTACCTGCGGCGGTTCTTCGAGCCGATGCAGGAGCTCAGCCAGTTCTACAACTCGTTGCAGTCGGCGACGGCGGCGCTGGAGAAGCTGGCCGGGGTGCTGGACGAACCGCCCGGGGTGCCGGAGCCGGTCCGGCCGGTGCCGCTGCCGCCCGGGCCGGGCCGCGGGGCGGTGGAGTTCCGGTCCGTCTCCTTCGGCTACCGCGCCGGCACCCCGATCCTCACCGCGCTGGACCTGCGGGTGCCGGCCGGGCAGACGGTCGCGCTGATCGGCCCGACCGGCGCCGGCAAGTCCACCGTCGCCAAGCTGCTGGCCCGCTTCCACGACCCGGACGGCGGCACGGTGGAGCTGGACGGGGTCGACCTGCGCGACCTGGCCGACGCCGAGCTGCGCCGCGCGGTGGTGCTGGTGACCCAGGAGAACCACCTGTTCAGCGGCACGGTGGCGGAGAACATCCGGTTCGGCCGTCCCACCGCCGACGACGCGGCGGTGGAGGCCGCCGCGCGGGCCATCGGCGCGCACGACTTCATCGCCGCCCTCCCCGACGGGTACGCCACCGAGGTGCACCGGCGCGGCGGCCGGCTCTCCGCCGGGCAGCGGCAGCTCGTCGCGTTCGCCCGCGCCTTCCTGGCCGACCCCCGGGTGCTGATCCTGGACGAGGCGACGTCGTCGCTGGACGTGCCGACCGAGCGGCTGGTGCAGCGGGCGCTCGCCACCGTGCTGCGGGACCGCACCGCGCTGGTCATCGCGCACCGGCTCTCCACCGTGGAGACCGCCGACCGGGTGCTGGTCCTCGACTCCGGCCGGGTGGTGGAGGACGGCCCGCCGGCCCGGCTCGTCACCGCCGGCGGCCGGTACGCCGCCCTGCACCGGCAGTGGCGCGACTCGCTCGTCTAATGTCTCGCCCTTTAGCGCTAATCGGGCGATCCGTCGGCTCCGGGAATTGCGGTTGCGGGAATCACTCGCACGGGGAGAAATTTGCAACAACTCCCGCCAGCTGCGCAGCCCGCGATGCCTCCTATCTGACATCGAAATCTATCGACTGAATTGCGCCTGCGGGAGATCCTTGTACGCGGTAAGTCAATTGGCCTTACCGCAGTCAAGGAGAACGGGGATGGCCGCATGAAACTGAAATCGCTCACGAGCGTCGCAGTAATGATCGTGGCATTGTTCGGCGGAACCGTGGCCGCGGCTTCGCCGGCCAACGCCGCCACCACACCGCCGGGTACCGCGCAGGGGGCCGTGCGACTCACCCCTTCGGACCTGTCGACCAAGGCGGTGACGCCGATCATCTCGTGGGCCAACAGCCGGTACGTCACGGCAAGACTCAGCCAGACCAGTGCAGCGCTACAGGCTCGCGCCAGTGCTGAGAGCAGCTGGGAACAGTACCAGTCCTACGGCCTGTCCGATGGTTCCTGGGCGATTCAATCGCTGGCCAACGGCCTCTTCGTCACCGCGAGGATAAGCCAGACCGATGCGCCGCTACAGGCTCGCGCCGCCAGCATCTCTGGCTGGGAAAATTCAGCATCCCCTACCTCTGACGATTCGGGCGGCACAGGATCTGGCAACCGCACGCCCTACCGGGGCGGTCAGTTGACCGCCCCGGTAGGGCCGTCAGGTTAAGCGGGGCGGCTTGCTGCGCGACCTCCGGATAGACTGCCGCTCGTCGATCGGTCGAGCCGTCAGCCGCAGTGCCGGCCCGGCGGGACGGGCCGGTCGGGCACCGCCGAACTACACGGGGAGGTTACGGCGTGCGGATCCGACGACGGATGGTTGTCGCGGCAGCATTGGTGATCAGCACGGTCGGCGCGACGACGGTCGCGCTGAGCCGGGAGGAGGACGGCGGCCCGCCGGTCGCCACGGCGGCGACGGGCGAGTGGTCCGCGGAGGCCGCGGCCGAATCGGCGGACGTGTCGCCGCGCGCGGCGACGGACGGTGCCCGCGAACGGGCCGCCGCGCCACGCTCCACGGCGGACACCCGGCCGGTGAAGGCCACCCCCCGGCCAGCGTCGGAGGTGGCGAAGGCGGCCCCCGCGTCGGTGGGCTACCTCGCCGAGCGGTACCGGCTCCCGCAGGGCGAGGCGGCCCGGCGGGTGGCGTTGCAGGAGATCTCCGCGCCGCTCGCCGCCACCCTCGCCGACCGGTTCCCCGACGGGTACGCCGGGATGTGGCTGGACCAGGCCGCCGGCGGCGTCCTGACCATCGCCGCCACCGACCCGGCCCCGATCCGGCAGGCGGTCGCCGCGATGCCGGACGCCGCGCACATGACGGTGGTTCCCGCGCGCCATTCGCTGCGCCGGCTCACGGGGACGGCCGCTGAACTGGCCGCGACCCTCGGGGTGGAGGCCGGAACGGACGTGGTGGTCGACGAGCAGGCCAACGAGGTCGTGGTGCTCACCGGCGACCGGGTCGCCGCCGACGACCCCCGGCTCGCCGGGGCGCGTGACGGGGCCGGGGCACCGGTCCGCGTCCAGCCACGCCGGTCCGGGCCGACGGTGCCGAAGGCGTGCGACCCGCGCTACTGCGCCCAGGCCCCGATGCGCGGCGGCATCCGGCTGGACGTCCCCCGGGACAACGGCACGGTCGGCGGCTGCACCAGCGGCTTCAACGTCCGGGCGCGCTCCGGGCGGTACTACGTGCTGACCGCCGGGCACTGCGTGGCCAGCGGCACCCACACCCACGTCGACCGGACCTGGCACCAGTTCCTCGGGCCCAAGGTGCCGGTGAACATCGAGTCCACCAGCCCGGTGCTGGCCGAGTACGACGGCACCCTCCCGTACGACTACGCGCTGCTGCCGTACCAGGAGGGCGCATTCACCCGGTGGGCGTACCCGAAGCGCACCCAGGGAGCGAGCCTGGTCAACTACTGGTGCGTGACGGACAACCCGGCCTGCGCCACCAGGGGCAGCCGCGACGTGAAGATCACCGGCGTCACGCCGTACAGCGCGGTGGTGATCGGCTCGATCGTCTGCGCCACCGGCTCGGCGTACACGCCGAAGGCGGGCGAGGTGTACGTCGACTCCGGGGCGGGCGCCGGGTACGTCCCGGGCACCCGCTGCGGCCAGGTCATCGGCAAGGCCGGCGGCATCAGTGTGCAGATCTGCGCCCGGCCCGGCGACAGCGGCGGCCCGCTGTTCACCGAGTCCGACGGCCGGGCGCTGGGCATCCTCAGCGACGGTGACCCGGGCAGCGGCCCGTGCACCAACGCGGCCGAGAAGAACCACTACGCGCCGGTCTCCCTCATCCTGGACCGGGCCAACGCCCGCACCGGCCTGGGCTTCCAGATCGCCACCCAGGGTCCGCTGCTCACCCCGATCGGCTCCTCGACGCGGTAGCGACGACGCGACAATTCGGTGGCGCGGGCCGGTCGGCTGCCTAGGATCGGACGATGACCGACACGGCGAGGACGGCCCGCGCCGGCGTCCCCGAACGTCCCACCCTGGACGGCATCGAGGAGACCTGGGCGCGCCGCTGGCAGGAGGAGGGCACGTACGCGTTCGACCGCGCGAAGCAGCGTTCGGACGTGTACTCGATCGACACCCCGCCGCCGACGGTATCGGGCGAGCTGCACATGGGGCACGTCTTCTCGTACACGCACACCGACACGGTGGCCCGCTTCCAGCGGATGCGCGGCCGCACGGTCTTCTACCCGATGGGCTGGGACGACAACGGCCTGCCCACCGAACGTCGGGTGCAGAACGTCTACGGGGTGCGCTGCGACCCGGCCCTGCCGTACGACCCGCACTGGCAGCCGCCGGCCACCCCGGTCACCGAGGACGCCCGCAAGAGCCCCACCTCGATCTCCCGGCGCAACTTCGTGGCACTGTGCGAGACGCTGACCGCCGAGGACGAGCAGGTCTTCGAGGCGCTGTGGCGGCGGCTCGGGCTGTCGGTGGACTGGTCGCTGACGTACACGACGATCGGGCGGGCGGCCCGGGCCACCTCGCAGCGGATGTTCCTGCGGAACCTGGCCCGGGGCGAGGCGTACCAGGCGGAGGCGCCGACCCTCTGGGACGTCGGCTTCGCCACCGCCGTGGCCCAGGCCGAACTGGAGGACCGGGAGCGGCCGGGGGCGTACCACCGGCTGCGGTTCACCGGGCCGGGCGGGCGCGAGGTGCTGATCGACACCACCCGCCCGGAGCTGCTGCCGGCCTGCGTGGCGCTGGTCTGCCACCCCGACGACGAACGGTACGCGGACCTGGTGGGCGCGGTCGTGCGTACCCCGGTCCTCGGGGTCGAGGTGCCGGTGCGCGCGCACCCGCTGGCGGTCCCGGCCAAGGGCACCGGCATCGCGATGGTCTGCACCTTCGGTGACCTGACCGACGTGACCTGGTGGCGGGAGCTGGACCTGGCGACCCGGGTGGTGATCGGCCGGGACGGGCGGCTGCTGCCGGAGCCGCCGGCCGGCGTGCCGGCGGAGCCCTACGCGGCGCTGGCCGGGCAGACGGTCAACGGCGCCCGGCGGACGCTGGTGGCGATGCTGGCCGACGCGGGCGACCTGGTGGGCGAGCCACGCCCGATCACCCACCCGGTGAAGTTCTACGAACGCGGCGACCGGCCACTGGAGATCGTCTCGACCCGGCAGTGGTACCTGCGCAACGGCGGCCGGGACGCCGGGCTGCGGGCGGAACTGCTGGCCCGGGGCGCCGAGCTGCGCTGGGTGCCGGAGCACATGAAGCACCGGTACGACCACTGGGTGGGCGGGTTGACCGGTGACTGGCTGGTCAGCCGGCAGCGCTTCTTCGGCGTGCCGGTGCCGGTGTGGTACCGGCTCGACGACACTGGCGAGCCGGACTACGCCCACCCTCTCACACCGGACGAGGCCACGCTGCCGGTCGATCCGTCCAGCGAGCCGCCGCCCGGATTCTCCGAGGAGCAGCGCGGCGTGCCGGGCGGCTTCGTCGGCGACCCGGACGTCCTGGACACCTGGGCCACCTCGTCGCTGACCCCGCAGATCGTCGGCGGGTGGGAGTCCGACCCGGACCTGTTCGCCCGGGTCTTCCCGATGGACCTGCGCCCGCAGGGCCAGGAGATCATCCGCACCTGGCTCTTCTCCACCGTGGTCCGTGCCCACCTGGAGCACGGGGTGCTGCCCTGGCGGGGCGCGGTCCTGTCCGGCTGGATCCTCGACCCGGACCGCAAGAAGATGTCGAAGTCCAAGGGGAACGTGGTCACCCCGATGGCCCTGCTGGAGCAGCACGGCTCGGACGCGGTCCGCTACTGGGCGGCCAACGGCCGACCCGGGATGGACCTGGCCTTCGACGCCGCGCAGATCAAGGTGGGGCGGCGGCTCGCGACGAAGCTGCTCAACGCGTCGAAGTTCGCCCTCGGGCTGGGCGCCGCCGACGCGTTGCGCGCCCCGGCGACCGCGCCACTGGACACCGCGATGCTCGCCGAGTTGGCCACCGTGGTCGAGGTGGCCACGGCGGCGTTCGACTCCTACGACCACACGGCGGCGTTGCAGGCCACGGAGGCGTTCTTCTGGCGGTTCTGCGACGACTACATCGAACTGGTGAAGGAGCGCGCCTACGGCGCCGGGCCGGGGGCGGACTCGGCCCGGGCGGCGCTGGCCACCGCGCTCTCGGTGCAGTTGCGGCTCTTCGCCCCGGTGCTGCCGTACGTGACCGAGGAGGTCTGGTCCTGGTGGCGGTACGGCTCGGTGCACCGGGCCACCTGGCCCACCACGTACGAGGTGCGGCGGGCGATCACCGGCACCGGTGACCCGGGGCTGCTACGGCTGGCCTCGGACGCGCTGAGCCAGGTGCGCCGGGCCAAGTCGGAGCGAAAGCTGTCGATGAAGGCGGAGGTGCCGCTGGCCGAGGCGCTGGGCCCGGCGGCGCTGTTGGACCAGCTCACCCTGATCGCCGACGACCTGCGCGCCGCCGGACGCATCGGCAAGCTCGACCTGCTCCCCGACCGCACCCCCGAACTGGTCGTCGCCTGCGCCTTCTGACCCCCTCCCCTCCCCCTCCCCCATCCCCCTCCCCCCGCGCACTTTGAGAGCGCACTTTCAGAGAAAGAGTGGCTATCCGGCGAGGAATAGCCACTCTTTCTCTGTATTTGCGCCCCGAGGGTGGGGGCGGGGTGGGGAGGGGTGGGTGGAGGTCAGCTGGTTTCGCCGGCGATGCTGAAGGAGCGGAGGCGGTCGACGGCGAGGGCGGTGAAGCCGACCGCGACCAGGCCGGTCAGCACGGCGGCCACCGGGACGGAGACCGTCGTGGAGAGCAGGTCGGTCGGGGCGCTCCGGTCGGCCAACGCGATCACCCACTGCTGGATCGACAGCACCCGCGTGCCGCTGACGAACCGGCCCAGCAACCCCTCCCAGATCAGCACGTAGACCAGCCCGAGCAGCACCGGCCGCCGGGTGAGCAGGCTCATCGCCAGGAACAGCGCCGAGTACGCCAGCGCGCCCAGCGCGGAGGCGGCGGCGAGCGCCCCGCCGAGGCGTACCGAATCGGCGAGCAGGCCCGCGACGAAGATCGGCACGGCGACGGTGGCCGCGCTGACCCCGGTCGCCACCGCGAGCTTCGGCAGCACGATCTGCCAGCGGGGCAGCGGCTTGGTGAGGACGTGCACCACCGTCCCGTCGTCGATCTCGGCACCGAGCACGCCGGTGCCGACGACCAGCGCCACCACCGGCAGCACCACGGCCAGGCCGAGGCCGACCAGCACCGGCGGCCCCCAGTCGGCCGGCGCCACCCCCAGCGACCGGCAGAGCACGGCGAGCGCCACCAGCACCGCCGGCAGCGGCAGCAGCATCAGGAAACGACGGCGGCCGAACAGCCCGCGCGCGGTGATCCAGGTAACGGTCGACACGGCTCTCAGCCCTCCAGCAGGTAGGAGAAGACGCTCTCCAGGGACTCGTCCTCGGGCAGCAGCCGCCGGACCCGGATGCCGTGGGCCAGCGCGACCTTCGGCAGCGCACGGGTGAACGCGCCGTAGTCGCCGGCCTTCACGGTCAGCCCGGTACGGTCCAGTTCGACCCCGGTGACCGAGGGCTCGGCCATCAGCGCCACGGCCAGCGCCCGGTCGTCGGTGGAGCGGACCGCGAACACGTGCGGCCGGTTGGTCATCAGCCGCCGGATGGTGCGGAAATCGCCCGAGGCGGCGAGCCGGCCGGCGACCATCACCTGCACCGTGCCGGAGACCTGCTCGACCTCCTCCAGGATGTGCGAGCTGAACAGGATGGTCCGGCCGGCGTCCCCGAGCGAGTGCAGCAGCGTCATCATGTGCAGCCGCTGCCGCGGGTCCATCCCGTTGAACGGCTCGTCGAGCAGCAGCACCTGCGGGTCGTGCACCAGCGCCGCGGCGACCCGCGCCCGCTGCCGCATGCCCTTGGAGTACGTGCCGATCCGCCGGTCCTGCGCCCCCTCCAACTCGACCAGGGCGATCGCCCGACGGGCCGCCGCTGCCGGGTCGGGCAGCCGGTGCAGCTTCGCGCTGGCCAGCACGAACTCGTACGCGGTGAGGAAGGTGTGCACCGCCTCCCGCTCACTGACCAGCCCGAGCCGGCGGTACACCGACGGGTTGCGCCAGGTCGGCTCCCCGTCCAGGGTCACCGTGCCCCGGGACGGGGCGAGGAAGCCGGCCATCATGTGCAGCAGGGTGGTCTTGCCGGCGCCGTTGGGGCCGAGCAGTCCGGTCACCCCGGGCCCCAGCCGCATGCTGACGTCGTTGACGGCCACCACATTGCCGTACCAGCGGGAGACGCCGGCGAGGTCCAGGGTGCTGGTGGTGACGGCCGGGGCGGCCTCGGCGCTGATCGTGGTCATCGGGCGGCCACCTTCCGGTATCGCAGCAGCAGCAGGGTGACGCAGGCGGCCACGAGCAGCCCCGCGCCGAGGACGTAGACCGGCCCGAACCCGCCGATCAGCCGGTCCACCTCGGACGCGGGCACCAGCAGGTCACCGAGGAGGAACAGGCCGACCCCCTGCACCAGGGTGGACGGCGAGGCGAGCAGGGCCAGCTCGTTGACCGTGGCCGACGGCAGGATCGACAGGGTGCCGACGATCGGGGTGGTCATCAGGAAGACCGCCACGATGCCCCCGGCGGCGAACGCCCGCTTGCCGGTGAGCGAGGCGACCAGCAGCCCGACCGAGGCGAAGACCACCGCCCAGAGACCGGCGTAGAGCAGCGCCGGCAGCAGGTCGAGCAGTTCGTCGCGGACCCCGCGCAGGCCGGCGTCGGTGGTGAACGCGGCACCGAGGAACATCACCAGCTGCGGCCCGCCGAGCAGCAGCCACAACCCGGTGACCAGGGCCAGCAGCTTGGCCGTCGCGTAGTCGCCACGCGGCAGCGGCCGGGAGAAGTACAACGGCAGCACCCCGCTGCGCAGGTCGCGGGAGACCAGCTCCGGAGCGGCGACCGCGACGAAGAAGATGACCAGCCAGCTCATCGAGTCGGCGAACTGGGCGTACGTCATCACCACCTGGCCGATCTGGCTGCGTACCGCGGTGACCCCGGCCGCCACCAGGGTGACGATGCCGACCACCAGCCAGGGGAAGATCTTGGCCTTGGCGCTGCGGCCCAGGCCGAAGACGGTCCGCAGGCCGTGCAGGTAGAGCGCGCCGAACACGTGCCGGCGACCCAGCCGGGGGCCGGTGTAGCGCTGGTAGCCGATGTCGTGGATGACGCCGGTCGGCTCAGACATGGCTGGGCTCCCTCGGGGTGAACAGCTCGGCCACCCGGTGCCGTCGCTGGTCCAGCCGGTGCAGCGGCAGGTCCAGGTCGGCGACCGCGCCGAGGATCAGGTCGTAGGTGGCCTCGTCGGCGAGCGGGACGAGCAGCAGCCGGCCGTCGGTGTCCACCGGCAGGTCGAGCGCCGCGAGCCGGGCGGCCAGCAGCTCCGTACCCTCGCTGACCTCGACGGCGAGCACGTCGGTGGCGGAGGTCATCGCGGCGATCGGTCCGGCGCGCAGCAGCCGGCCGCCGTCGATGGCGACCAGGGTGTCGCAGATCCGCTCGACCTCGCCGAGCAGGTGCGAGCAGACCAGCACGGAGATGCCGAACTCGGTGCCGATCCGGTGCACCAGGGCGAGCATGTCGTCCCGGCCGGCGGGGTCGAGGCCGTTGGTCGGCTCGTCCAGCAGCAGCAGGTCCGGGTCGTGCACCAGGGCCTGGGCGAGCTTCACCCGCTGCTTCATGCCGGTGGAGTAGCCGCCGACGGCGCGGTGCCGCTCCTCGTGCAGCCCGACGTGGCGCAGCGCCTCGGAGGCCCGCTCCCGGGCCGCCGTCCGCGGCAGGCCGCTGATCCGGCCGAGGTGGGTGACCAGCTCGGCGGCGGTGAGGTCGGGCGGGAGCGCGTCGTGCTCCGGCATGTAGCCGACCCGGGCCCGAACGGCGGCCGGGTCGGTGGTGGGGTCGAGGCCGAGCACGGAGACCCGCCCGCTGGTCGGGGCGAGCAGCCCCAGCAGGATCTTGATCAGGGTGGACTTCCCGGCGCCGTTGGCGCCGACCAGCCCGATGATGCCCGGCTCGACCGCGACGGTCAGGTCGGCCAGCGCGGTGACGCGGCCCCCGTACGTCTTGGTCAGCGACTCGGTCGCGATCAGTGTCACGACCGCCAGCGTAGGAAGTCGGGACCCCGGGAGGTATCGGGAATCGCCCGGGTCGGCCCCTGATACCCGTCCGGGGGAAGCCGGTAAGGCTTTCGTAAGGCCGCCGACCGGTCCCCGGGTGACCGCGTCCGGCCAGACTGGACGGCATGCTCACCCGTCTGCTGCGTACTCCCCTGGCCTGGGTCGCCGTCGCCGTCCTCGCCGTCGGGGCGGCGGTCGGCCTGTACTGGTTCCAGCCGTGGAAGGCGGTCACCGACACCCGGGTCAGCGAACAGCTCTCCGACGTGACGGTGGAGACGCCGTCGGTCGGGCCCGCGCCGACGGGGGGCGCGGGCCCGGCCACCCCGGCGCCGCCGGCCGGGCCGACCCTGGTCAGCCGGGGCGAGTTCGTCACCCACGAGCACGACACCTCGGGCGCCGCCCGGATCGTGCGGGCCGCCGACGGCAGCCACCGGCTGGAACTGGTCGGGCTCGACACCTCCAACGGACCCGACCTGCGGGTCTGGCTGAGCGACCAGCCGGTGCGCACCGGCCGCGCCGGGTGGGACGTCTTCGACGACGGGCGGTGGGTCGAGCTGGGCCGACTGAAGGGCAACCGGGGCGATCAGGCGTACGACATCCCCGCCGGAACCGACCTGGCCCGGCTGACCAGCGTCTCGATCTGGTGCAAGCGCTTCTCGGTCTCCTTCGGCGCCGCCCCGCTGGCCCCGACGGGCTGACCGACGCCCACCCTCGGCGCGCGGGAGTGGAGTGGCGCTCTCGACCGATCGCCGGTCGGCTGCGAAACTGTGTGCCGGTCAGCGAGTGAGGGGTACGGATGAGCAACGGGTGGGTGCTGCCCGACGAGGTGCTTCGGGACGCGCCGGCGTACACGCCGCGCCCGGGCGAGCTGGCCGATCTGGAGTTGTTGCTGACCGGCGCGTACGCCCCGCTGACCGGTTTCATGACCCGCGCCGACCTGGTCTCGTTGCAGCGCCGGGGCCGGCTCGCCGACGGCACCCCGTGGCCGGTGCCGGTGACCCTCCAGGTGCCGGCGACGCTGGCCGCCGGGCTGGACCCGGCCGACCCGGGCCGCCGCACGCTGGTGCTCAGCGACGGCGAGGGCGCGCCGGTGGCCGCGCTGGAGGTCGTCGACGTGTGGCCGGCCCGCGAGGGCGTGACCGGGGTGGGCGGCCGGGTCCGCCGGCTCGGCGACGGTGGGCACGGCCCGTTCCAGCGGCTGCGCCGCACGCCGGAGGAGGTCCGCGGGCTGCTGCCCCCGGGCCGGGTGCTCGGGGTGATCGCGGACCGGCCGCTGCACCGCCCCCAGCTGGCCCAGATCGCGCACGCCGCCCGCACCCTGGGCGCGCACCTGCTGGTGATGATCCCGGTGGCCGAGGACGGCCACGGCGGCCTGCCGTCGGAGGCGCTGGTCCGGGCGGTCTTCGCCGCCCGTGACCGGATGCCCCCGGCGACCCTGGTCGCGGTGCCGATGCCGCGTCGCCGCGACGAGATCAGCGACGCCCTGCTGCGGGCCCGGATCTCCGCCGCGTACGGGGTGACCCACCTGCTCTCCACCGGCGAGATGCTCTCCGGCGCGGGGCTGCGGGTGCTGGTCCCCCGCGAGCTGGCCTACGACAACCGGGACGGGCAGTGGCGCTGGCGGGAGGACATCCCGCCACGCAACCGGCGCCTGGCGTTGAGCCAGGAGGAGATCGAGGACCTGCTGGACCGGGGCTTCCCGCTGCCCGAGTGGCACACCCCGCCGGCGGTGGCCAAGGAGCTGAGCCGGGCCCGGCCGCCGCGCCGGCACCGGGGCCTGGTGGTCTTCCTCACCGGGCTCTCCGGTTCGGGCAAGTCGACGATCGCGCGGGGCCTGGCGGACCTGCTGCGTGAACAGGGCGACCGGACGGTGACCCTGCTCGACGGGGATGTGGTGCGCCGGGAACTCTCGGCCGGGCTGGGTTTCAGCAAGGCCGACCGGGACGCCAACGTACGCCGGATCGGTTGGGTGGCCGCCGAGATCGCCCGGCATCGCGGCGTCGGCATCTGCTGCCCGATCGCCCCGTACGCCCAGGCGCGGCAGACCGCCCGGGAGATGGCGTTGGCCGCCGGGGCGGGCTTCGTGCTGGTGCACGTGGCCACCCCGCTGGAGGTCTGCGAGCAGCGTGACCGCAAGGGCCTGTACGCCCGCGCCCGCGCCGGCCTGCTCACCGGGATGACCGGCATCGACGACCCGTACGAGGAGCCGACGGACGCCGACCTGGTGATCGACACCACCGGCCTCGATGTCGAGGAGGCGGTGCAGTCGGTGATGAACCTGCTCACCGAGACCGGCTGGGTGGAGCCCCGCCTCCAGTCCACCTGATTCCCCGGGGGGTTCGCCTTCCGTCGCTGACGCCTGCGCGCTAGTGTTCGCTCTTGTTGGAACACGTTCGAGCGCGTGAGAGTGCGCGGGAGCCGGAGGTGCGGCGGATGCTGGCGCGACAGCGACAGGCGGCCATCCTCGACCGGGTCCGCGCGACGGGCGGCGTACGCGTCAGCGAGCTGTCCGTCGAGTTCGGCGTCTCCGACATGACCATCCGGCGCGACCTGGACGTCCTGCACGAGCAGGGTCTGCTCGCCAAGGTGCACGGCGGGGCCACCGTCGCCGGCCCCGGCTCCACCGACGAGCCCGGCTTCCACGCCAAGTCGGTGCGCCAGCTCGCCGAGAAGGCCGCCATCGCCGCCCGGGCCGCGGAGCTGGTCCGCCCCGGGGCCGCGATCGCCCTCTCCGCCGGCACCACCACCGCCGAGCTGGCCCGGCGTCTGGTCGACGTACCCGGCCTGACCGTGGTGACCAACTCGCTGCCGGTGGCCGAGATCCTGCACTCCGGCGGTCGCCCCGACCAGACCGTGGTGCTCACCGGGGGCGTCCGCACCCCGTCCGACGCGCTGGTCGGCCCGCTGGCCGTGGACGCGATCCGCTCGCTCCACCTGGACCTGCTCTTCCTCGGCGTGCACGGGATCAGCGCACGGGCCGGCTTCACCACCCCGAACCTGATGGAGGCGGAGACCGACCGCGCCCTGGTGGCCGCCGCCGACCGGCTGGTCGTCCTCGCCGACCACACCAAGTGGGAGACCGTCGGCATCTCCTCGATCGTCGGCCTGGCCGCCGCCGACGTGCTGGTCACCGACGACCGGCTGACGCCCGAGGCGCGCCGGGTACTCGACGAGCACGTGGGCGAGCTGGTGATCGTGCCGGGCACGGAGGGAGCGCAGTGAAGCGTACGGCGATCGAGCTGGCGGACGGCCGCGAGCTGATCTACTTCGACGAGCGGGACGACGCGCTCCGCGACCAGCCCGACCGGCGTGAGCTGCCGCCGCCCCCGCCGGCCTCCCAGCTCCGGTACGACCCGCTGACCGACGAGTGGGTGGCGGTCGCCGTGCACCGGCAGACCCGGACGTTCCTGCCGCCGGCCGACCAGTGCCCGCTCTGCCCCTCCCGGGACGACCGGCTCAGCGAGATCCCCGCCCCCGACTACGACGTGGCGGTCTTCGAGAACCGTTTCCCGTCGCTGAGCCAGCGGGTCGCCGAGGAACCGGCGGAGATCACCCGGTTCACCCCGGTCCGGCCGGGCCGGGGCCGCTGCGAGGTGGTCTGCTTCACCGACGACCACCACGCCTCCTTCGCCGGGCTGCCGCCGCACCGGGTCCGCACCGTGCTGGACGCGCTGGCCGACCGGACGCTGGCGCTGAGCGAGCTGCCCGGGGTGGAGCAGGTGTTCTGCTTCGAGAACCGGGGCGTGGAGATCGGGGTGACCCTGCACCACCCGCACGGGCAGATCTACGCGTACCCCTTCCTCACCCCCCGCACCCGGTCGCTGCTGGCCGCCGCCCGCCGGCACACCGAACGCACCGGCGGGGGCAACCTCTACGCCGACGTGCTCGCCGCCGAACGCGCCGCCGGGGACCGGGTCGTCGCGGCCAACGAGCACTGGACGGCGTACGTCCCGGCGGCCGCCCGCTGGCCGTTCGAGGTGCACGTGGCGCCGCACCGGCCGGTGCCGGACATCCCGGCGCTCGACGACGCCGAGCGGGACGCCTTCGGCCCGCTCTACCTGGACGTGCTGCGCCGCTTCGACGGGCTCTTCGACCTGCCGATGCCGTACATCGCCGCCTGGCACCAGGCGCCGGTCCACGTCGACCGGGAGTTGGGGCACCTGCACCTGCAGCTGTTCAGCATCCGGCGGGCCCGGGACAAGCTGAAGTACCTCGCCGGCTCGGAGTCGGGCATGGGCGTCTTCATCAACGACATCGCGCCCGAGCGGGCGGCGGAACTGCTCCGCGCCGGCTGACCCGCCGATCCGCAGCACGCGGCAGTGGCCGGGAGACAGGGCGCGGGGGGCCCGGGACAGGGCCCCCCGCAGGGAAGGGACGGCTGGCTGTGCACGACAGCCGGGAAGGCTGGCTGGTCGGCACTCGTGCCGCGAGGTGACCGCGGTCAACCTTCCTGGACGCGACTGGCACCACGTCCACCCAGTTCAACGACCTGGCCCTCCCCCGGTGACGGAGCGCCACCGTCACCGGGCCGCCCACCCGCCCACCCGCCCGCGCGACGTCCGACGCGCGGGCGTGACGCGCTCGAAGATCGTGCTCGATCCTGGCTGTAGGGGCATCCACCGCGCCCCGAGGCCACTACATCCAGGATCCTGCGTCCACACGACGCGGCCCCGCCACGACGCGGCCCGGGTACGACGGAGCCCGGGTACGACGGAGCCCGCCGGCGCGGGGCCGGCGGGCTCGGTCGGTGCGCGGGAATCAGGCGCCGAGCTTGCGGGCCAGGTTCTCGTCGAGCGCGTTCATGAACTCGTCGGTGGTCAGCCACGGGGCGTCGCGCGAGATGAGCAGCGCGAGGTCCTTGGTCATCTGGCCGCCCTCGACGGTGTCGATGATGACCTGCTCCAGGGTGTTGGCGAACTCGGTGACCGCCGGGGTGCCGTCCAGCTTGCCCCGGTGGGCCAGGCCCCGGGTCCAGGCGTAGATCGAGGCGATCGGGTTGGTCGAGGTCTTCTCGCCCTTCTGGTACTGCCGGTAGTGCCGGGTGACGGTGCCGTGCGCCGCCTCGGCCTCGACCGTACGGCCGTCCGGGGTCATCAGCACGGAGGTCATCAGGCCGAGCGAGCCGAAGCCCTGCGCGACGGTGTCGGACTGCACGTCACCGTCGTAGTTCTTGCAGGCCCAGACGAAGCCACCCTCCCACTTGAGCGCGGCGGCGACCATGTCGTCGATGAGCCGGTGCTCGTAGGTGATGCCGGCGGCCTCGAACTCCGAGGAGAACTCGTTCTCGAACACCTCGGCGAAGATGTCCTTGAAGCGGCCGTCGTACGCCTTGAGGATGGTGTTCTTGGTCGACAGGTAGACCGGGTAGCCGCGGTCCAGGCCGTAACGCATGGAGGCCCGGGCGAAGTCCCGGATCGAGTCGTCGAAGTTGTACATGCCCATGGCGACGCCGCCGCCGGGGAAGTTGGCGACCTCCATCTCCATCGGGGCGCCGCCGTCGGCCGGCTGGTAGGTGATGGTCACCGTGCCCGGGCCGGGGACGACGAAGTCGGTGGCCTTGTACTGGTCACCGTGGGCGTGCCGGCCGATGATGATCGGCTTGGTCCAGCCGGGGACCAGCCGCGGCACGTTGGACATGATGATCGGCTCACGGAAGACGACGCCGCCGAGGATGTTGCGGATGGTGCCGTTCGGCGACCGCCACATCTTCTTCAGGCCGAACTCCTCGACCCGGGCCTCGTCCGGGGTGATGGTGGCGCACTTGACGCCCACGCCGTGCTGCTTGATGGCGTTGGCGGCGTCAACGGTGACCTGGTCGTCGGTCTCGTCGCGGTACTGGATCGACAGGTCGTAGTAGTGCAGGTCGACGTCGAGGTAGGGCAGGATCAGCTGCTCCCGGATCTGCTTCCAGATGATCCGGGTCATCTCGTCGCCGTCGAGCTCCACGACCGGGTTGTTTACCTTGATCTTCGCCATCGGCCGGCGCTCCTCTCGGGGGACACGTGCTCAAGCAGTACGAGCGTACTGGAAACGGGCCGGCACCCCCCAGCCGGCCTCGGCAGGTGGGATGACCGGGGGCCGGCGCGGGAGATCACTGGCATCATCGGCCGATGCCACTGAGCCGCACCCTCGGGTCTATCACGGTCACCGCCCTCACCGACGGCGAGGGGGCGTTCTTCGAGCCCCGCAGCGCGGCGTTCCCGGACGCCACCGACGCGCACTGGCGCGAGGCGGACCGGCGTGACCCCGGGGCGGTCACCGCCGACGGGCAGTGGTGGCTGCCGTTCCGCAGTTTCGCGCTGCGCGCCGGGGACGGGCCGGCGACCCTGGTCGACGCGGGCATCGGCCCGGCCGACTCCCCGGCGGCGAGCTGGGCGCCGGTGCCGGGACGGCTGCCGGACGAGTTGGCCGCCGCCGGCATCGACCCGGGCGACGTCCGCACCGTGGTCCTCACCCACCTGCACAGCGACCACATCGGCTGGGCGGTGACCGGCACGCCGGGCCGGCCGTGGTTCCCGAACGCCGACTACGTGGTGCAGCGGGCGGAGCTGGCCGCGATGGAGTCGATCAACCCGGGGCTGCCGGCCGGCCTGGTCGCCCCGTTGCGCGCCGCCGGCCAGCTCCGCGTGGTCGACGGCGACACCGACCTCACCCCGGGGGTACGGGTGCTGAGCACGCCCGGACACACCCCCGGCCACCAGTCCGTGCTGGTCGACACCGGCGACGAGCGCCTGCTGCTCACCGGCGACCTGCTGGTGCACATGGTGCAGCTGGTCGCCCCCGACCTGGCGTACGCCCACGAGCAGGACCCGGCCACGGCCCGCACCTCCCGGACGACCCTCCTGCGCACCCTCACCGCCTCCCCCACCCCCACGAGCAGGACCCGGCCACGGCCCGCACCTCCCGGACGACCCTCCTGCGCACCCTCACCGCCTCCCCCACCCCCACCCTCCTGGCCACCCCCCACCTGTCCACCCCCTTCACCCCGCTCTAACC
>NZ_JBNADX010000026.1:0-97116 GCF_049629545.1 Micromonospora citrea | reverse complement strand
ATGTCTGTCGGGTTCGATGCCGCGCATGCCGTGGCAGGTACGGTCGACGCCGCCGGGCCGCTGTCAGACGCCGAACGGGAACAACTGCTCACCTGGGGCCTCGGACCGGTACGGGAAGTCCCGGCCGAGCCGATCCACGACCTGGTCCTGCACTGGGCCCGACACACCCCCGACGCCGTCGCCGGCATCGCCGGTGACGAGACACTGACCTACGCCGAACTCGACCGCCGCTCCGCCGCCCTCGCCGCCCACCTACGCGCCCACGGCGTCGACGACGGCGACGTCGTCTCCCTCGCCCTGGACCGCAGCCTCTGGACCCTCGTCGCCACCCTCGCCGTCCTACGCGCCGGCGCCGCCTACACCCCCATGGACACCACCTGGCCCACCGCACGCATGCACATGCTCCTCAACGACCACGGCGCACGCATCGTCCTCACCACCAGCCACACCGCCCCCCACATCCCCCGCACCGACAACGTCCACGTCATCGCACTCGACGACGACTGGCCCACCATCGAGGCCTGCGAGCCATCGACGCTGCCGACCGTGCCCGCCACCGCCCCCGCGTTCGTCATCTACACCTCCGGCTCCACCGGCACCCCAAAGGGCGTCGTGCTGACCCACCAGCAGCTGACGAACTTCCTGGCCTGGATGAGCGACGAGTGCGCCGTCGGCCCCGACAGCCGGATGCTGCACTGCTGCGCGCCCGTCTTCGACGTGGCGCTGGGCGAGATCTACACCGCCCTCACCTCCGGCGCGCGGGTCGTCGTCTGCTCCCGGGACGAGTTGCTCGACAGCCGCCGGCTCACCGACCTGATCGCCAAGGAGCAGGTGACCCACGCGTTCTGCCCGCCGACCAATTTGGCCGCCGTCGACCCGGCCGACTGCCCGAGCATGTCCTGCCTGACCCTGGCCGGAGAGCCGGTGCCGCCCCAGATGGCCCGCCGCTGGACGGCCGCCGGCGCCCGCCTGCTCAACGCGTACGGGCCGGCGGAGGCGGCGGTGGCGTGTACCTGGTTCGACGCGTCGACCGGTTGGGACGGGGCGTACGTGCCGATCGGCTGGCCCATGCCCAACCGGCAGATCCGCGTCGTCGACACCGACCTGAACCTCGTTCCCGCCGGGACACCCGGCGAAATCCTGATCACCGGATTCGGCGTCGCCGACGGATACCTGCACCGTCCCGAACTCACCACCGAACGCTTCGTCACCGACCCGCACGGCGGCGGCCCCGCCTACCGCACCGGCGACCTCGGCCGATGGAACGCCGCCGGGGCGCTGGAGATCCTCGGCCGCATGGACCACCAGGTCAAAGTCAACGGCATCCGCATCGAACTCGGCGAAATCGAAGCCGTCCTCGCACAACACCCCGATGTCGACGCCGCCGTCGTCGTCCGCCGCGAGGACCGAGGCGTCGCCCGACTGGTCGGCTACGTGACCGGCCGCAACCCCGCCGTCGCCGCACTCCGCGAACACGCCGCCACCCAACTACCCGCCTACATGGTCCCCGCCGTGATCATGGTCCTCGACCGGTTCCCCACCGGCGACACCGGCAAGATCGACCGGCGCGCCCTACCCGAACCCACCACCCAACGCCCCGACCTCGACATCGAGTACGCCGCACCCACCACCGATCAGGAACGACTCCTCACCGGCATCTTCGCCGACGTCCTCGGAATCGACCACGTCGGCACCCACGACAACTTCTTCGACCTCGGCGGCACCTCCCTGCAATCCGCCACCGTCGCCACCACCATCGACGAAACCACCAACACCGTCGTTCCCGTCTCCCAGATCCACCGCACCCCCACCCCACACACCCTCGCCCGGTGGCTGGCCACCGCACCCCGGCGTCCCGAGGCCGAACCGGAGCCACCCGTCACCGGCCGCTCCGGCCCGGCCAAACCCGTCCCGCTGACCCTGTCGGTCGCCAAGTGCGTCTGGCTCCCCTTCGAGCTGGTCTGCCCGACCACCTGGTGGATCGAGGGCGAGCTGAACCTGCGCGCCCTGATGGCCGCCCTCGGCGACGTGCACCGCCGCCACCAGGCGCTGCACGCCCGCTACCGCCGGGTCGACCCCGCGGTGGCGCTCGTCCCGCCGAACCCGGGCATGCCGCAGCTGCAGTTGCTGACCGACGCCACCACCGAACAGGAAGCCCTGGACCAGCTGGCAAACGCCGTGCAGCAGCCGCTGGACTACACCCAGGGCCGCAACTGGCGCGCCGCGCTGATCCGACACCCCTCGACCAACCGGGTCCTGTTCGGCATCGGCATCCACCACATCGCCTTCGACGGCTGGTCACACGCCCTGCTCGTGCGCGACCTCAGCCACGCCTACACCGCACGGCTCTCCGGCCAGGCCCCGGCCTGGGACCGACCCGCACCCACCCTGCGCCAGTCCTACGACGAATACACCCGGCTGCGCGAGGCCGCCGACCTCCAGGCGCAACGCGCCTACTGGCGCGAACAGTTGCGCGGCCTGCCCCGCCAGGGCGACGGCCAACTCACGGTGCCGCTGGAGCAGGCGCTGGGCTGGGGTCCGAAGGCCGGCCACATCCTCACCGTCGCCCCCGAGACGATGCAGCGCTGGGACCGGGCGGCGCGCGAACAGCGGTTCAGCCGCTCCAGCTACTTCGCCGCGGCGTTCGCGTCCGCCCTGCGGGCCGTGCACCGGCAGGACGACATCGGCCTGCTGATGATCGTCGCGAAGCGCGGCAGCCGCATCCTCGACTCCGCCTTCACCACCCGGATCAACTCCAACTGCGTCCGGGTCCGGTTCCAGCCGGGCCGGGACCTGCTCCGGCACGTCCAACAGACCGTCGACGAGCTGATGGCCGCCCAGGACATCCCCTTCTCGGAGAGCGCCGCCGACCCGGCCGTGGGGCTGCCCGGCGAGGTGGTGGCCGGCCTGCCGGGCTTCGCCTTCCAGGACAACGTGGTGCTCCCCCTGGAGCTGCCCGGCTGCCGGACCGAGGAGGTCGTCGAGCCGTACGCCCGGGAGGTGATGAGCGGTCTCACCGTCGAGGCGATCCCCCGGCACACCGACGCGCTCCTGCGCATCACCATCCGGACCGACCTGCTCCCGTTCCGCCTCGCCGAGGAGTTGGGCGCCCACATGCTGCGCTTCCTCGACGCCGGCCCGGAGGCCGCCGGGTCCGACCTGAGCTGAGGACCCCGTGGTGACCGGCGGCCCCGGTCACCACGGGTCGCCCCGCGTGATCCAGTGACAGGTTCGGCGGGGCAGTCGCTACTGCCCCGGCTGCCGGGCCG
This sequence comes from Micromonospora citrea, assembly GCF_049629545.1. GTDB lineage: Bacteria > Actinomycetota > Actinomycetes > Mycobacteriales > Micromonosporaceae > Micromonospora > Micromonospora citrea_A. Next base: position 93,847 of record NZ_JBNADX010000026.1, on the reverse strand, counting down.
GCACGTGATCCGACGCCGGCACACGTGGCACCGGCCTGCCCTCAGGCAGGAAGCCACCTCCCGGGCCGGGCAGGTGGCTTTCTGCCTGCGTCAGGGGACGAGGGCCGCCGGGCAGTGGGCGAGCAGGTCGGTCGGGGCGTGGGCGACCAGGTCCGGGCCGGCGGCGAGCAGCGCGGCGACGTCCCCACCGTGCCAGGTGGTGGCGACCGTGGTGGCGCCGGCGTCGCGTCCGCTGAGCAGGTCGATCACCGCGTCGCCGACCATCATCGCCTGCTCCGGGGGCACGTCGAGGTGGCCCAGCGCCTGGAGCACGATGTCCGGGGCGGGCTTGGGACGGGCCACCTCGTCGGAGCCGATCACCTGGTCGAAGAGGTCCAGCACGCCGAGGGTGTCCAGCAGTGAGCGGGCCCGGGGGCCGCTCTTGCCGGTGGCGATCGCCATCCGGATGCCCCGGGACCGCAACGTCTGCAGCGTCTCCCGCACGCCGGGGAAGAGCGGCACCAGGTGGGCCATCCGGTAGCTCTCCCGGACGAAGGGCTCCTCCATCTCCAACGGCAGGCCCATCAGCCGCATGATGTCCGGGAAGTACCGGCCCATGTGCCGGTTGTACTCCTCGAACGGCGCGGGGCCGTCCCCCACCACCTCGGCGTACGCGATGCTGAACGCCTCGCGCATGACGGCCGAGCTGTCGACCACGACGCCGTCGAGGTCGAACACGACCGCACGGATCGGGCCCCGGCTCGGCGCCGGTCGGGGTACGTCGACGATGGACGGTGGATGGCTCATGGCTGCTCCCCGGAGCGAGTGAGGTCGCCGGTGGTTCTCACCGGTCGCGATGGCCCGCCAGCGCGTGCTCCCGCTCCGGCTCGGTGGGCCGGGCGGCGTGGTAGATCCGTTCGATGACGTCGATGGTCCGGCGTGCCTCGGCGGCGGCCGCCCCCCGGCTGGCCGGGTCGGCGAGCAGGTCCGGCAGGGCGTCGAGTTGGCGGTCGTACTCGACGCCGATCGACTCGGCGGGCAGTGGCAGCCGCACGGTCTCGCCGTCGCGGGTGCGGGTGAGCACCGGCGTCGGCTCCCGGTTCGGGCTGAACCCGAACGTGCAGCGCAGGGTCGCCGACCCGGCAGCGCCCTGCACGGTGATCGTGGTGCGGTCCCGGGCCTCGTGCGAGGCCCAGCAGGCGTGCACCGCAACGGACGCGCCGTCGGCGGTGAGCAGGAAGCCCCGCGCGGTGTCCTCGACGTCGCCGCGCACCCGGCCACCGGCCCCGGCCTCGCCGCGCCAGGCGGCCTGGGCGGCGTCGTCGTTGACGAAGTCGTCGGAGACGCTGCCGACGGCGTGGGTGATCGGGGCGGTCCCGAGCAGCGGCAGCACCGTGTCGAGCAGGTGCCAGCCGAGGTCGACCAGGGCGCCACCGCCGGAGAGGTCACGGCGGGTGAACCAGCCGCCCGCGTCGGGCACCCCCCGGGCGCGGACCCAGGCCACGTCGACGTGGCGGATCGGGCCCAGCTCGGCGGCCACCTCGACCAGCGCCCCGACGTCGGCCCGCCAGCGGGCGGCGCTGCCGGCCAGCAGCACGGCGCCGCCGGCGCGTTCCGCGTCGGCGAGCAGGTCCGCCTCGGTGGAGGTCAGACAGACCGGCTTCTCCAGGAAGACCGACACGCCCCGGCGCAGCAGCCGGGCGGCGACGGCGGCGTGCAGGTGGTTCGGCACGGCCACCACCACGAGGTCCGCCGTGCCGGCGGGCAGGTCGTCGACGTCGGCGTACGCGAACGGCACGTGGTGGGTGTCGCGGGCCCGCTCCCGCACGGCCGGCTGCGGATCGACCAGGGCGGTCACCTCGAAGGCCGGGTGCGCGGCGAGCCGGGGCAGCCAGATCTCGCGCCCGGCCCACCCGAGGCCGGCCACCGCGACCCGGACCGGACGGTCGGGCGCGGCGGCCGGGGGCACGGCGGTCATCCGGCGAGGACGTCGGCCAGCACGGCGGCGATGTCGTGCATCTGCTGCTCGGTGCCGAGCAGGGTGCGGTGGTGCAGCCACACGCAGTCGGCGTGGATCTGCTCGACGTTCGGGCAGCGGGCGGCGATCTGCTCGACCGTCTCGTCGGGCGCGCCGGCCGCCCAGAATCCCTCGCACCGGTAGATCGCCCGGAACGCCACGAACGCCGGGACACCCCGGGCGATGAGCGCGTCGACCACGGCACGGCGACGTTCGACGGTGATGCCGGGGACCCGGAACATCGCCATGTAGTGCGGGTTGCGGTCACCGCGCGCGTCGCTGCCCTGCGGCACCACGCCCGGGATCTCGGCGAGCAGGCTCGCCAGCAGCGGCCAGCGCTGCTCGCGCACCGCGATCTGGTCGTCCAGCCGGGTCAGCTGGGCGCGCAGCACGGCCGCGGTGAACTCGTTCATCCGGAAGTTGGAGCCGGTGGTGCGGTGCAGGTAGTCCCGGTCGGTGCGGGGCCGTCCGCAGCTGTGCACGAGGAACGCCCGCTCGCGCAGCTCCTCGTCGGGGAAGAGCACCGCGCCACCCTCACCGGCGGTCATCAGCTTGCCGTTCTGGAAGCTGAACGCGGCGACCGAGCCGAGTTCGCCGACCCGCCTGCCCTGCCACTGCGCGCCGTGCGCGTGCGCGGCGTCCTGGAGCAGCGCCACCCCGGCGTCGGCGGCGATCTTGTCCAGCGCGTCCATGTCGGCGAACTGGCCGGCCATGTGCACCGGCATGATCACCTTTGTCCGCGGGGTGATGGCCGCCGCGACCGCTGCCGGGTCGATGCAGTACGTGTCCAGGTCGACGTCGACCGGCACCGCGACCGCGCCGAGGCGCTGGGCGGCCAGCGACGACGAGATGAAGGTGAAGGCCGGGACGATGACCTCGGTACCGGGCCCGACGCCGAGCACCTCGAGGGCGACCTCCAGGGCGTGGGTGCCGTTGGTGACGGCGAGCGCGTGCGGCGTGCCGTGGTACGCCCCGAACTCCGCCTCGAAGGTGTCGACCTCGCTGCCGCCCACCCGCCACCACTGACCCTGCTCGAGGGCGCGGATCAGGCCGGCCCGCTCCTCGTCACCGAACTGCGGCCACTCGGGGAACTCCGGCACTGTCGACGGCTCACCACTCATGACTTCCCACTTCCCAATCCAGGAGGACCAGCGGTTCCTCGGCTGCGCCGTCCCCGCGACACCGGGCGCACCGGGGAGGACCCGTGCCGCACGGTCGGGTTCGAGGCGGGCGTCGCCGCGGTCGCGGCGAGTGCTCTGCTCGCGATGGACGCTAACCGACCCGGCAGGCCGCTCACCTCCCCTAACGGCCCCTACCCACCCCTTAGTCCGGCGGCTGGCCGGGCCTGCGCGGCGGCGGCGTAGTAAGACTGCGGGAACCCCGACGCCACCCGTGTCCGGGTCGCCCGACCATCGCGCGCCTCGTGGTGGACCGTGGCCGCCCCGTACGGGCGGGGGCACCCCGCGTCACACGCAGCCCGCTCGGGACGGCGGGCCACGACAGCCCGGGAAGCCGGCTCGGAACCGCGCCCCTAGCGGCCCCTACGCACCCCTTAGATCCCCGGCGGCTCGCGCCGCCGGCGGCCGGACCCCGGCGATACTGCAGGAACTGTCGTCGGTCCTGTCGGGAGGGACCGCCCCCGCGTGAGGTGAACCGTGTCCGACGTGCTGCTGCTCAACGGCCCGAACCTGGGCATCCTCGGACGGCGGGAGCCGGAGATCTACGGCACCGACACGCTGGCCGACATCGAGCGGGCCGTAGCCGAGGAGGTCGCGCCGCGCGGCTGGCGGGTGATCGCCCGGCAGCACGACTGCGAGGGCGCGCTGATCGGCGCGATCCAGAGCAACTACGACACGGTGGGCGCGATCGTGAACCCCGGCGCGCTGATGATCGCCGGATGGAGCCTGCGGGACGCGCTGGCGAACTACCCCCGCCCGTGGCTGGAGGTCCACCTGTCGAACGTCTGGGCACGGGAGAGCTTCCGGCACGACTCGGTGCTCGCCCCGCTGGCCAGTGGGGTGATCGTCGGGCTCGGCGCGCTGGGCTACCGGCTGGCCGCCCGCGCCCTCGTCACCACCGTCGCATGACCGACCGCAGCCGCACCGACGTCCGGTCCACGCAGGACCGGCCCCGGTACGGTCGTCGGATCGTCCGGCACTACCCGAAGGACACTGTGTGCGTATCCCCGTCGTCGTCCTGACCCTCATCCTCGCCTCGGTCATCCTGGCCGTGGCCGTCCCGAAGCTCACCGGCCAGGCGCAGATGCGCGAGCGGATGGCCCACCTCGGCGTCTCCCCGGGCCTCACCCGGCTGATCGGCGGCCTGGAGATCGCCGCCGTCGCCGGCCTGCTGCTCGGCCTGCTCTGGCCGCCGATCGGCGTCGCCGCGGCGGTCGGCCTGACCCTGCTGATGATCGGGGCGGCGGTCTACCACGCCCGCGCCAAGGACCCGGTCCCGATGACCGTGGTTCCGGTGGTGTTCGCTCTCGCCGCCGGGGCGCTGGCCGTCCTGCACGTCGTGAACGGCTGAGGGTCCGAGGTGCCGGCCGCGCGGGGAGCCCCGGTCGGGCTGCTGGGCGTCGACGTCGGTGGCACCAAGGTCGCGCTGCGGGCGGAGGGGGCCGGTCGGCCGGCGTACGAACGGACGTTCCGCTGGCCGCCGGGAGCCGATCCGGACGCCGACCTGGCGGCGCTCGACACCGAGGTGGCCGCGCTGCGCGCCACCTGGGGTCCGGTGCACGCCGTCGGGCTCGCGATGCCGGCGACCACCGACGCCACCGGCACGGTGCTGACCTGGCCGGGCCGGCCGAGCTGGACGGGTCTGGACCTCGCCGGGGCGTGCGACCGCATCTTCCCCGGCAGCCGCAGCGGGTACGCCGACGACGGTGACCTGGCCGCGCTGGCCGAGGCCCGCCACGCCGGCCGCGACGACGTGGTCTACCTGGGCGTGGGCACCGGAGTCGGCGGTGGCGTGGTCCTCGACGGACGGCTCGTCCCGGGCCGCGCCTCCGCCGAGGTCGGGCACATGGTGGTCGACCTCGACGGCGCACGCTGCGACTGCGGGCGTACCGGCTGCCTGCAGTCCGTGGCCTCCGGCCCGGCCACCCTGCGCCGGGCGGCCCTAGCCCGGGGCGGCGAGGTGAGCTTCGACGACCTGCGGGCCGGGCTGCGCGACGGCCGGCCCTGGGCGGTCGCGGCGGTCCACGCGAGCTGCGCCGCGCTGGCGGCGGCGGTGGTGAGCCTCGGTGAGCTGCTGGCCCCGGCGGTGGCGATCGTGGGCGGTGGCTTCGCCGACGGGCTGCCCGGCTTCGTGCCGCTCGTCGGGCACACGGCCCGGCTGGCGGCCCGCCCCGGACGCCCGGCGCCGGTGGTGCGCGCCGCCGCCCTCGGCGGCCTGTCGTCGCTGCACGGCGCGGTTCAACTGGCCCGTGACCTCGTCATCCCGTCCGAGTGCGACACAGTGGAGGAAACCTGATGATCAGGATCGGCGTCATCGCCGGCAGCACCCGCCCCGGCCGCAAGTCCGATGTCATCGCCCGCTGGGTACGCGACATCGCCGCCAAGCGCGGCGACGCCACGGCGGAACTGGTCGACCTGCGTGATCACGACCTGCCGCACCTCGACTCGCCGCTGCCGCCGTCGATGGCCCCGTCCACCCAGCCGAAGGTGCGCCGGTGGGCGAGCACGATCGCCGCCCTGGACGCGTTCGTCTTCGTCACCCCCGAGTACAACCACTCGATCCCCGGGGTGCTGAAGGACGCCGTCGACTACCTCTACCGGGAGTGGCACGACAAGTCCGCCGGCCTGGTCAGCTACGGGCTGCACGGCGGCACCCGGGCCGCGGAGCACCTGCGGCTGGTGCTCGCCCAGGTGGAGGTGGCCGACGTCCGGTCCCAGGTGGCGCTCTCCCTGCACACCGACTTCGTGAACTTCCGTGACTTCCGCCCCGCCGCCCACCAGGAGCAGGCGGTGTCGGCCATGCTCGACCAGGTGGTCGCCTGGGGCAGCGCGCTGCGCGGGCTGCGCCGCCCGTGACCGCCCCGCCGCAGCCCCTGCCCGCGATCAGCGGCACGACCCGGGTGTACGCGCTGCTCGGCGACCCGATCGCGCAGGTGCGGGCCCCCGGTCTGCTCAACCCCGTGCTGGCCCGGCGCGGCGCCGACGCCGTGCTCGTCCCGATGCAGGTGACGCCGGGCGACGTCGCGCCGGTGGTGCGCGCCCTGCGGCAGGTGGCCAACCTGCACGGCATCCTCGTGACAGTGCCGCACAAGGCGGCCGCCCTGATCCTCGCCGACCGGGCCACCGCCCGCGCCCGCCTGGCCGGCAGCGTCAACGCGCTGCGCCGGGAGCCCGACGGCACCTGGTCGGCGGACACCTTCGACGGCGACGGTTTCGTCCGTGGCCTGGTCGAGGCCGGGCACGACCCGAAGGGGCTGCGGGTGTGCGTGGTGGGCGCGGGCGGGGCGGGCAGCGCCATCGCGGTCGCCCTGCTCGACGCGGAGGTGGCCGAGTTGCGGCTGGTCGACACCGACCCGGGCCGGCTCGACACGCTGTGGCGGCGGCTGTCCGACGCGTACCCCGGTCGGGTGCGCGCCGCGACCGGGCCGCGACTGGCCGACGTCGACGTCGCGGTGAACGCGACGCCGCTGGGGTTGCGGCCCGACGACCCGCTGCCGTTCCCGGTGACCGGGTTGCCGGCGCACGCCGTGGTCGCCGACATCATCATGAGGCCGGCGGAGACGGCGCTGCTGCGGGCGGCCGCCGAGCGGGGTCTGGCCGCCCACCCCGGCGAGCCGATGCTCGCCCACCAACTGGACTCCTACCTGGACTTCTTCGACCTGTAGCCCCGTCGGAGTCGGCGGGGCCGCCGGGGGCAGCGTCACCGTCGGCGCGGCGGGCCACCGGGACCCGGACGGCCGGTGTGCCGGGGCGGTGCCTTGAGGCGCCGGAACCGGTGTGGGATTCTTGGGCGTCGATGGCCAGCCGCGCGGGGCTGACAGTCGTCCACTGGGCAACCGGAGCGGGCACCCGTCTCCGGGGGACGGCGACACGGGCGATCGAGCACCCGTTCCCTGCCACGCCCGCCGCGGCGACTCGTGCCCACCACGAGCCGGCCGCCGTCGGCCGGGCGGCCGTCCCGAGAAGGAAAGCCCGCATGACCATCCCCACCACATCCGGCCGCCGCGCCGTCCGCGCGACGGCCCTCGCGGCGAGCCTGCTGCTCGCCACCGGCATCCTGACCGCCGTCAGCCCTCCGAGTGTCCACGCGGCGAACGGCCCGGTGGCCGTGACCGTGAACGCGCGGGCGGGGCTGGCGACCGTGCCGGACACCGCGCTCGGCGTCAACCACGCCATCTGGGACCAGAACCTCGGCACCGACGAGACGTCCGACCTGCTGCGCGCCGCCGGTGTGCGGATGGTGCGGTACCCGGGCGGCTCGTACGCCGACATCTACCACTGGAAGGACCACACCGCGCCCGGCGGGTACGTCGCCCCGAACACCGACTTCGACACCTTCATGGCCGCCGCGAGGCGGGTCGGCGCGCAGCCGATGATCATCGCGAACTACGGCACCGGCACCCCGGCCGAGGCCGCCGACTGGGTCCGGTACGCCAACGTCACCAAGGGCTACGGCGCGAAGTACTGGACGATCGGCAACGAGAACTACGGCAACGGCCACTACGGGTCGGGCTGGGAGGCCGACGAGCACCCCGACAAGAGCGCGACGTACTACGCGAACCTGGTGGTCGACTACGCCGACGCGATGAAGGCGGTCGACCCGGGCATCAAGGTCGGCGCGGTGCTGACCATGCCGGGTAACTGGCCGGACGGGATCACCGCCGGCACCGACCCGGGCCCGTGGAACCAGGCCGTGCTCTCCGTCGCCGGGCCGAAGATCGACTTCGTCGACGTGCACTGGTACCCGGGCGGCACCGCCGCGCAGTCGCTGGAGCGCACCGCCCACATCGACGACGCGATCCACCTGCTGCGCGAGCAACTCACCCGGTACGCCGGCCCGAACGCCTCCCGGATCGGGATCAGCTTCACCGAGCTGAACGTCGAAGCCGGCCGGAACACCCAGCCCGGCGCGCTGTTCCTCGCCGACGCCTACAGCGACCTGCTGGAGAACGGGGTGTTCACGGCGCACTGGTGGAACGTGCACAACGGCATCGGCACGGTGTCCGAGGTGGCCGGGCACACCGACTACGGCGACTACGGCATGCTCTCCAGCGGCGGCTGCACCGCCGACGGGTCGGTCTGCCAGCCGCCGTTGAACACGCCGTTCGCGCCGTACCACGGGATGTCCATGATGAACCTGTTCGCCAGGGCCGGCGACCAGTTCATCCGGGCCGGCACCGACCAGCCGCTGGTCACCGCGCACGCGGTGCGCCGGCGCGACGGCGAGGTCGCGGTGCTGCTGGTGAACAAGGACCCGGAGAACGCGTACCCGGTCGACATCGACTACGCCGGGTTCACGCCGTCCGACGCCGCGCCGACGGTGCACACCCTCACCAACGGCGCCACCGGCATCGAGACCGGGGCCGGCGGCAGCGCCACCAGCCGGACCCTGCCGCCGTACTCGCTGACCACGCTCGTGCTGCGCCCGGCCGAGGTGGTCGGTGGCGGGCCCGCCACGCCGCTGCAACCCACCGCCACCGCGGTGACCGACCGCAGCGCGACCATCTCCTGGCCCGCGCTGCCGCCGGTGGCCGGCCCGCCCGTCAAGTACGAGGTGTACCGGCAGAACGGGGCGGTCAGCGAGCAGCTCGGTGAGACGACCGGCAGCTCGTTGACGGTCGACAACCTGAACCCGGGCACCCGGTACACCGTCAACGTGCTGGCCCGCGACGGCGCAGGTCGGGTCTCCCGGTCCTCGCCGCCGCTGACCTTCACCACCGGCAGCCCGGCCACCAGCACGTGCGCCGTCCGCTTCACGAAGAACTCCGACTGGGGCAACGGCTACATCGGCGGCGTCGACATCGTCAACACCGGGGCGCATCCCGTCGACGGGTGGACGCTGACCTGGACCTGGCCGACCACCTGGCAGCAGGTCGGCAGCGGCTGGAGCGCCACCTGGGAGCAGGTCGGCACCAGCGTCAAGGTCACCGCCACCGCCGACAACCGCAGGATCGCCGTCGGCGGCAGCACCAGCGCCGGCTTCGTCGGCGGGTACAGCGGTCCGAACGTCCTGCCGACCACGTTCCGTCTCAACGGCGCCGTCTGCACCACCCGGTGACGGCACGGGTGTCCGGGCCGTCGGGCCACCGGCCGCGGTGATCGATGCCTGCCGGCGGGGTCTCACGGACCCTGCCGGCAGGCCCACCGGCGCGTCGGAGGGCGCGGTCAGGCGGCTTCCGCCGTACGGCCCGGCGGGCCGGCCGTCAGGTCGACCGGTCGGCCGTGCGCCCAGAGGTGTTCGAACTCCTCCCGGAAGTGGCGGTACCACTGCGCGTCGGCGGCGGTCACCAGGAGCATCGGCTCCCGCGCCGCCGGGCGGTGCGAGTAGAGATCGACGTGGATCCGCCCGGTGTCGTCCCCCGCGTCCAGCAGGATCATCCCCGACGCCGGGACGAGCGGCAGCAGCCGCACCTCCAGCCGCCCGCCGCCGGGGCGGTCCGTCAGCGCGAGTTCCCGCAGCAGGTCCAGCGTGGGCCGGACCCGGTTGACGAAGATGTCGCGGTCGTCGGGCAGGGTGGCCCGGCGGGCGGCCTCGGCCGGGGCCGAGGTGGCCGGGTCGATGAGCGCGATCCGGACCCGGGCGCCCGCGACGAGCCGGCCGTCGATCTGGTCGACCCGGTTGCGCAGGGTCCGGCCGAGCGTCACCCCGACCATGGCGATGTCGTCGACGTCGGTGAGGTCGACGTCCGCCCCCGAGGCGGAGGCGCGCAGCGGTGCGCCGCCGCCGGCCTGGGCCGGCAGGTGCCGCATCATCCGCGCCGTACGGTCGAGCAGCCGCACCACGCGGCCCAGCTGCCGGCGTTCCCCGGCCAGGGTGGTGGCGAGCAGGGCGAGGGTGGCCAGGGTCGCGGCGGCCACGGTCGCGGCGTTCACGACGTCGAGGACGCCGAGCACTCCGATGGTGAGGGCGAGCACGACGGTGACCGCGGTATCCAGCTGGTTGAGCTGGCCACTGAGCGACCGCCGTCGCCGGACAGGGGTGGGCATCGAGTCCTCCCGGTGCGGGTGGTGCGGCCCGGTGCCGGGCCGGGCCGCACCGGTCATTTCCGCGCGTCCCACAGGTACGGCAGCACCCGGTGGAACGCCGCCGCCGCGTGCCGGGCGGCCAGGTCGTGGTCGCGGTGCCCCTTGGCGGCGTCCGCGTGGTCGGAGATGCCGCGCAGCACGAGCCAGCCCAGCACCCCGGTGTCGTCGGCGTACTCCTCCCGGAATCCCTGCACGAGGCCGCCGGACTCGGTCTCGACGGCCAGGCACTTCTCGTGGAACTCCTGCAGGAACCGCCGGATCCGGGAGTGCTCGTCGGTGATCACCGCACTGCCCGAGCCGAGCGGCCCCCGGGCCACCCGGAAGGTGCCGTCGCGCTCCGGCGAGGGGATCATCAGCGGCTCCCCCTCGGTGCTGAACAGGTCGTTGACCGCGATCGTCATCGGCGCGGTCAGCGCGGTGGACTCGCCGCGCCAGCGGGTCCCCTCGGCGGTCTCCCGGCGCTCGTCGTAGTAGATGATCTGGTCGGCCAGGACCACGTCACCGACGTCGAGTCGAGAGCTGATGCCGCCGGCGATGCCGACGAGGGCGACGATCGGCGGGGCGTACCAGCGCCGGAGCCGGGCGTACGCGGCGGTGGCCGAGCGCTGCCCCCGGTCGAGGGTCTGGAGCAGGACCGCCTCGAGCGGGCCGGCCGACGTGCGGAAGGTGGCCTCGTGCACCCGGGAGCGGTCGGGCAGGGTGCGCTGGCGGTAGTCGTCGGCCTGCCGGAAGACCGAGACCATCGCGCGGGTCTCCTGGGGCAGGACGGTGAGGACCCCCACGTCGGCCCGCCGCTGCGGCCCGGGGTCGCCGGGGGTCTCCCCCGCCGGTCGGGCCGTGGGGTCGCCGTGGACCGGGTTGAACGAGTCCGAGATGTTGCCGATGTGGCCGATGTCGCCACCGGCGGAGATGCCGCTGTTGTGCCCACCGGGCTGACGGTCCATGCCGCTGCTCACTTCTTGCTCGGGTTGAAGGAGTTCTTGACGTCGCCGATGGCGCCGATGTTGCCGCCGGCGTACACGCCGCTGTTGATCAGGACGTTGGCGCGCTGGCGGAACTCGGTCACGTCCACCCCGTGCGTGACGAGGAAGTCGAGGGTGGCCGCGACCACGCGCCGGGTGACGATCTCTTCGTACTTGGCGACGTCCTGCATCTGGAAGTCGTTGCGGACCTCGTCCAGGGTGGCCAGCTCCCGCACCCCGACCCGAGCGCCGCGGTCCACCCCGTACGGCAGAGCGCCCTGGTTCTCCTGCATCCGCCGTACCACCCACCGCAGCCCGGCCCGGAGCAGGTTGACCGGCGCCAGCGCCACGACCCGGGGTGACTCGGCCAGCCCGGTCCACGCCGCCCGCAGGTAGGGCACCGCTCCGAGGCTGCGGACGTCGTCGATCACGCGGTACTCGTCCCGGCACGGCGCGAGGGCGCAGGTGGCGGTCTCCAGGTAGAGGGTGCGGCCCTGCAGCGCGAAGTGCACGTACACGCTGGTGACCAGCTCGCCCTTCCAGGAGGTGACCCGACAGGCGAGGTAGTGCCGGCGGGCGTCGAGGGGCTGGCGGATGATGCCCACCATCGTCGGTCCGTCGGTGGACAGGGCCAGCTCGGTGGTCTCGGTGCCGGCGGTGAAGACGTGGTCGGTGACCGTCAGACCCGGCAGGCGGTGCTCCGGGGCGCTCGCCCGACCGAGCGGGGCGAGCTGGTCGCGGACGTACCCGACCAGTTGCTCGGCGGTGAACGGCAGTTGGTCGTACTCGCGCTGCGCCTCGGCGGTCCGGTCGTCGAAGCCCTCGGGCTGGCGGATCATCCGCAGGGCCAGGTTCGTCGTGTCGAGCACCAGTCCGGATCCGACGAACGGCGAGTAGCCCGAGTACACGATGGTGTTGCCGCCCTGCTGACGCTGGATGTCCTCGATCCGGGCGTCGAGGGGTGGCGTCGTCGGCCGCCCGGCGGGTCCGTGCTGGACGGCGTGGTGCCAGCGCAACACCCGGGTGATCACCGGTGGACCGAATCCGGCGAGGACGGTCACCATGAACGTGCCGAAGAGCATGGTGACCACGCTCGACACGGCGCTGTCGGCCCCGCCCCCGGCGAACTGGCTGACCGCCAGGCCACCGATCAGCGTGGTGAGCAGCATCAGGCTCACCGAGGAGACGGTGAAGGCGACCGTGCCGGCGGCGGCGGTCCGGATGATCTCGTACACCCGTGGGGGCTCGCCGCCGGTCAGCCGACGCAGCGTCTCGCGGAACAGCCGGACGGTGGAGACGGCGGACTGCAACCCGGCCAGCAGCACTCCGCCGACCACGATCCCGATCAGGCCGGTGGCGCAGAGGCTGAGCAGGAACACGCCGACGATCACGGCGTCCCGGACGAGCAGGATGGTGTTGGCCCGGCGGCAATGGGCGAGGACGGTGCCGAGGTCGAACCCGTACGACGGCGCGACCGCCCGACGGGGCTGCTCGTAGACCTCCTCGAGGGCGGCGCGGCAGAAGCGCTCGTCGAGGTAGGCCCCGGCGACGAGGTGTCGGGTGGCGGTGCTCAGCGCGGTGGGGTGCATCGCCCCGACGGGCGGCGGCGGGGCCGGCCGGGGCTGCGGGACGGACGAGGTCTGATCGGTCATGGCGCGACCTCCCGGAGACAGGGGAGCGGGAACGGGCAGTGGACCGGAACTGGCGACGTTGGCGTCACGGATCGTGAGAGCTTTCGTCAGGACGACGAAAACCCTTCCCCAACGTAATCGGCCGGTCGCCTTATCGTCAAGGTGACGATTGGGTAGCCTCGACGTGTGAACGGTCCAGGAACGGTGATCCCGGTGTCGCTGACGGTCGACCTGGTGGTGCTCACCGTGCGGGACGATCGGCTGCACGTCCTGCTGATCGAGCGGGGGAAGGAGCCGTTCCGGGGAAAGACGGCCCTGCCCGGTGGATTCGTCCGGTCCAGAGAGGACAGCGACGCCGCCGCGCTGCGCGAACTCGCCGAGGAGACCGGTCTCGAGGGCCGCACCCTCCATCTCGAACAGTTGCGCAGCTACACCGAGCCGGACCGGGACCCGCGCGGACGAGTGGTCAGCGTGGCGTACCTGGCGCTCGCCCCCGACCTGCCGCTGCCCGTGGCCGGCACCGACGCCCGGCACGCCCGGTGGACGCCCATCGCCGACCTCGGGCCCGGCGACCTCGCCTTCGACCACGCCAGGATCCTGGCCGACGGCCTCGAACGGGCCCGCGCCAAGCTGGAGTACACGACGCTGGGGACCGCGTTCTGCCCGCCGACCTTCACCATCACCGAACTGCGCCGGGTCTACGAGGTGGTCTGGGGAGTGAGCCTCGACGCCCGCAACTTCCACCGCAAGGTGGTCAACGCCGAGGACTTCCTCGTCGCCACGGGCACCCGGCGGGTGCCCGACGTCGGTCGGCCCGCCGCGCTCTACCGGGCCGGTGGCGCCACCGTCCTGTACCCGCCGATGCTGCGCACCGCCGCGCAGCGCCCGGCGCCCCGGTCCTGACCGTCGCCCCCGGAAACGCCGGCGGTCAGCCCAGGTACGCCGGCGGCACCGCGTCGGTGAGCCACACTCCGTTGGCGCTGCGGTAGAAGACGTGCCCGTCGCGGGCCATCGCCGCCGCGTCCACGGTCAGCACCACCACCGCGCCGGACCGGCGGGCGCCGACCCGCCGGGCCGTCGCCTCGTCCGGCGACAGGTGTACGTGGTGCCGCCCGCCCCGGTGCAGTCCGGTGGCCCGGATCGAGTCGAGCGCCGCCGCGCCGGTGCCGTGGTAGAGCCGCGCGGGCGGCGGCGAGGGTTCCAGGCCCAGGTCGACCGGGATGGAGTGGCCCTGGCTGGCCCGGATCCGCTCGGTCCCGTCGGCGTCGCGCCGCACGGCGAAGCGCTGCTTGTCGTTGCCGGCCACCACCGCGTCGAGGTCGACCCGGTCGATCCGCATCGCCGCGAGCAGGTCGTCGACGGCGACCCAGCCGGCCCGGTCGGGGACGAGCCCGAACTTTCCGGGCTGGTGCCGCAGCGCCAGTGACATCCGCTTGCTCACCCGCACCAGCGCCCGTTGATCCATTCCCGCATTCTCAGGCACCCGGCGGTCGGGTGCGAGCGGATTGTCGTCCCACCCCGGCGGGCGCCACCGGGGCTGGAGGCGTGGGCGACCACACACCGGGCCGAGGTGGAGGCCGCCCGCGCCCGTTACGACGACGCCCGATGACCGGACCGGGGCGTCCACGGTCGGCCGGGTGGCGTCACGGCCGGCCAGGCGGCTCACGGCCCGTCGGGTGGCGTCACGGTCGGGTGAACCGCTGCGCGTCCGCGCCCGCCAGCCGCCCCGCCGGTAGGCGGCGCCCGCAGACCACCAGCAGCAGGTCCTGGGCGAGCCCGCGCAACGGCGTCCCGCTGCCGAGCCGCCAGTCCAGGTCGGTCGCCTCGAGCCGGACACCGGTCAGGTCGGCGCCGAAGAACCGGATGCTGCGCGGCGACATGCCGGCCAGCACCGCCGCCATCCGGTCGAGCGGGACACGCCGGTCCAGCCCCAGCCCGACGGTGACGTCGAGGCCGTGGATCACGTCGTGCGACAGCGCGCCGGCCATGCCACCCCCCGGCGGCGTCCACGGATGGTCGGCGTTGTCTGCCAGCGCCGCGACCAGGTCGGCGGGCGACAGCCGCGCGGCGTCCCGGCGGGCGCACCGGTCGGCCATCCGGTTGACGCTGCCTCCCGCGCGCACCAACTCCACCACCGTCCGCCCGACCGAGGCACGGAACGGCATCGTGGTGTGGGCCACCACCTCCCGGACCCGCCAGCCGTCGCAGAGGGTCGGCGCGTCCCACTGCCCCGGTCGCAGCGCCGCCAGCAACGCCGCCTGCTCCCTGCGTTCCGCCGCAACCGCCGCGCGAAGCTCGTCCTCGCCCATCCTGTGACCTCCCGTTCGTACGCGAGCCCGTCGTGGGCTCCTCGACGGGGATACGGACCGACCGACCGGAACTCATCGGTGGCACCCCGGCCGTGCTGCGCCACCGCCCCGTCGGTCCCGGCACGTATGGTGACCGGGTGCGCGAGGCATCGCTGGACGTCGGGCTGGAGTCGCTGCGTACGGAGCTGACCGGTTACTGCTACCGGATGCTCGGCAGTGGCTTCGAGGCCGAGGACGCCGTGCAGGAGACGCTGGTCCGGGCCTGGCGCTCCCGGGAGCGCTACGACGCGCGGCGCGGCTCGCTGCGCACCTGGGTCTACCGGATCGCCACGAACATCTGCCTGGACATGCTGCGCAGTCCGCAGCGCCGGGCCCGCGCGATCGACCTCGGCGGCCCCGCGACGGGCGGCGGGGACCTCGGCCCGCCCCTGCCCGAGCAGCACTGGGTCCAGCCCGTCCCGGACGCCCTCGTGCTGCCGGCGCACGCCGACCCGGAGGAGACGGCGCTGCGCCGGGAGACGGTACGGCTGGCGCTCGTCGCCGCCCTGCAACGGCTGCCCGCCCGGCAGCGGGCCGTGCTGATCCTGCGGGACGTGCTGTGCTGGCGGGCCGAGGAGGTCGCCGACCTGCTCGACGCCGGCGTCGCCGCGGTGAACAGCGCCCTGCAACGGGCCCGGGCCACCCTGCGCGCCGCCGACCTGACGGCCGGGGACGTGCTGCGCCCGGCGGACGCGGCCCAGCGTGACCTGCTCGCCCGTTACTGCGACGCCTTCGCCCGGCACGACGTGGCCGCGCTGGTCGCCCTGCTGCACGAGGACGCCACCATGTCGATGCCGCCGTTCGCCTGGCGCCTGCGGGGGCGGGACCGGATCGCCGAGGCGCTGCGCGACCCGCGTGGCTCCTGCGCCGGTTCCCGGCTGGTGCCCACGGCGGCGAACGGGTCCCCGGCGTTCTGGCAGACCCGTCCCGGTCCCGGCGGGCGGCACGTGCCGTTCGCCCTGGTCCTGCTCGACGTGGCCGGCGGCCGGGTCCGGGGAATCGTCACGTACCTCGACGCGGACCGGCTGTGGCCGCTGTTCGTGCGGGCGGGCGCCGACGTCCCGGTCCCGCCGGCCGTCGCGCGCACGTGAACGGCGCCCGGACCGGGCCGGGCGCCGTCCGTCGTCGGTCAGGGCAGGTCGATGGGGCGCAGCACCCGGTCGACCGCGTGCGCGATCTGCCGGTTGCCCTTGTTGATGTCGTACGCCACCACCCGCGCGTCGCGGTCGGTGGTGTCGGCGTCGACCAGCCGCACCTGGCTGAAGTGCCACCAGCGGCGCACGTCGACCTCGACGGTGGCGCCCAGGGCGGTGGTGAGCGTCGCCCCGTCGGCCTTGACCGCCGCGCGCCGGTCGATCGTGGCGCCCGGGATCACGTGGTAGAGCAGCACGTCCTCCACGGTGTCGATGCCGAGCCCGGCGACGGCGGTGAACGCGGCCCACTCGCCGGGGAGCTTCCGGACGCCGGTGATGTCCCGGACCAGCTCCCGGAACGCGGCGTCGGTGGGGACGAACGCGGTCAGCGCGACCGTTCCGTCGGTGAGCACCGCGACCGGCGAGTCCGGCTTGGCCTCCAGCACGGCGAGCACGGCCGCGGTGAGCACGTCGAAGTCCCGCGGGTCGTGGTCGAAGCCGCCGGTGTCCCGGGTGAGCACCGCGGCCAGGCTGCGGGTGCCCGGCTGCTTCGTGCCGGCCTGGGCCGGCACGGCCATGGCGGCGGTGACCAGCGCGGTGGCCAGGGTCCCGGCGGCCAGGCGGGCGGCGAGTCGTGCGATCTTCATCGGCGAACCCTTCGTCGGTGCGACCAGATCCGTGACTGTCGTCACGACCATTGCTTCGCCCCGACCGTCCCCGGTGGATGCACCGATCTCAGCCCAGCTCGGCGACGACCTTCGCGGTGAGTTCGCGTACCACGTCGACCAGCAGGTCCACGTCGGCCTCGGTGGTACGCCAGTTGACGATCGCCGGTCGCAACGCGACGCGCCCTTCGTGGACGGTGGTGCCGGCGTACACCCGGCCGTCGGCGAGCAGCGCCGCGCCGAGCCGCCGGTTCAGTTCGTCCAGCGACTCCTCGGGCACTCCGGCGGGGCGGGCCCGGAAGCAGACGATGCAGAGCGGCACCTCGGCCAGCCGTTGCAGCTCGGGACTGGCGTCGACCCGCCGGGCCAGCCGCTGGGCCAGGTCCAGGTGGCGCTCCACCATGGCCCGGTAGCCGTCGCGCCCGTACGCGGCCAAGGTCGCCCAGATCGGCAGCGACCGGGCCCGGCGGGAGGACTCCGGCCCGAGCAGGGCGTAGTCGGCGCCCTCGCCGGGTGTCGGCAGCGCGCTCCCCCGCCCCGGCAGGTACGCCGCCCCGGGCATGCCGAACGCGACCGGCAGCCGGGACGGGTCCCGCAGGAAGGCGAAGCCGCTCTCGTACGGCACGTTGAGCCACTTGTGCCCGTCACCGGCGATGGAGTCGGCCCGTTCGATCCCGACGACCAGCCCGGCGGTACGCGGGGACAGCGCCGCGAAGAGCCCGAACGCCCCGTCGACGTGCAGCCACGCGCCGTGCCGCTCGGCCAGGTCGGCGAGGTCGGCCAGCGGGTCGAAGTCGCCGGTGTCCACCTCCCCCGCGCTGCCGATGAGGACCGCCGGGGACGCCAGTTCGGCCAACCGCCGGTCGAGCGCGACCAGGTCGACCCGGCCTGCCGCGTCGCGGCTGTGCACCTCGACGGCGTTGCGGCCGTGCCCGAGCAGTTGCAGCGCCTTGCGGTCGCTGGCGTGCACGTACCCGCCGGAGAGGACCGGCATCCGGGGCAGCCCGGCCAGCCCGTCGGCGGCGACGTCGACGCCGTGCCGCTCGCCCCACCAGTGGGTGGCGGCGGCGAGGCCGGTGACGTTGGCGAAGGTGGCGCTGGCCACCAGCGCCCCACCGAACGTCGCCGGCAGCCCGAACAGCTCCCGCAGCCAGGTCAGCGCCACCGTCTCGGCCTCGGTGGCCAGCCGGGACGAGGCGCGGAAGGCGGCGTTCTGGTCGAGCAGCGCGGCGGTCCAGTCCCCCGCCAGGGCCGCCGGGGTCGCCCCGCCGATGATGAAGTGGAAGAAGCGCGGGCCGGCCGAGTGGGTGGCCGCCGCCGTGCCGACGCGCAGCAGCCGGTGCAGTGCGGCTGACGCGCCCTCACCCCGTCCGGGCAGCGGCGCGTCGCCGGCCGGCTGCCACAGCTCGCCGAGCAGGGCGACGCTGTCCGGGTCGTGCACCGGGCGGTCGGCCAGCGACGACAGGTACGCCCCGGCGGCCTCGTACACCAGGCGCAGCGCCTCGTCGCCGCCGTCGTCGCGCAGCGGATCGGTCATCGCGGGCTCCTCGTCGCACGGTGGTGGCACGGCGGTCCGCCAGGTGAGGGCGCCGGCACGATCGGCGGCTGACCGCCGACGGTTCGCAGCCGGCCGCACCGGGCGGCGACGCCGGCCGTCTCCACCCTGGCACCGACCGGCCGGCGGTCGCGCCGGCCAATTCCGCCCCGGTGGCCCGCCCGGATTCCGTCCCGACGGGCGCCGAGCGCGGCACGACGCCAGGCCAGACCTGCCCCGACGGCCGGGCCGGTAAGGGGCGGACGTGAGGGCCGTCATAACGGCTGGACGCCCACCCCGATCGGGTTGCTAGCCTTCGGGGCAGGTCATGAGCGCCAGCGCGAAGCCCCGGCTCGCTGGCCGGCAACCCTCCTCCACGGTGGGGTGCTCCGGGTGAGGACCAGGCACCGGCGCAGCGCCGGTGCAAGCGTGGCCTGGTTCCCAGGTCAGCACCGACCAGGAGAACCATGTCTGCTCACCTTTGCGCCCCGCCCGTCGGCGGCGTCGCGTCCGCGGTCCCGCCGTACGCGCCGGCGACCGGCGTCGCGCTGGTCAAGCGGCGGCACGTCGACCTGATGCGGGTCTGCAGCGACGGCTGTCGCCGCCCGTCCGCGTAGTCGACCAGCCCTCTTCCTCGTAGCAGCAGGCGGTGTGCCCGTGCGGCACGCCGTCCCCGGCGTGCGTCCCGCGTGCGCCGCCCGATCGATTCCCGGAGACACCTGTGCGATTCCTTCGTTCCCTGTCCAGGGTGGCCGCGCTCGGCGCCGCCACCGTCCTCGCCGCCGCCACGCTGACCGCCTGCGGCGCCGACGACGCCGCCCCGTCGGCCGACAACCCGTACGGCCTGCTCCAGCCGGGCGTGCTGCGCGCCGGCACGCTCACCGACGCGCCGCCCAACGTGTACCTCAAGGACGGGAAGTTCACCGGCTTCGACAACGACCTGCTGGTCGCCGCCGCCGCGAAGGCCGGCCTGAAGGTCGAGTTCGTCGGCACCGACTTCTCGGCGCTGCTGTCCCAGGTCAACAACCGCAAGTTCGACATCGGCAGCTCCTCCATCACCATCACCGAGGCGCGGAAGAAGACCGTCGACTTCGGCAACGGCTACGACTTCGGCTACTTCGGGCTGGACGTGCCCGCCGGCTCCCCGATCACCGGCTTCGACCAGCTCGCCGGCAAGCGGGTCGTGGTCGTGCAGGGCACCGTCCAGGACGACTACGCCACCGGCAAGGGCCTGAACCCGGTCCGGGTGCCCGACTACAACGGTGCGATCAACCAGCTCAAGGCCGGCACCGCGGACGCCTGGATCGCCCCGGCCGAGATCGGCGAGAAGTCGGCCGCGGACAGCAATGGCAAGATCACCGTGGCGGCGAAGGAACTCAGCCCCGCCCCCACCGCGTACGCCTTCGCCAAGGGCAACGACAAGCTGCGCGAGGCGCTGGACAAGGGCCTGGACGAGGTGATCGCCGACGGCACCTGGACCCGGCTCCAGCAGCAGTACTACCCGGGCCGGCCGATCCCGGCCGAGTTCACACCGGGCAGCGGGACGGTCGCCGTCCCGTCGGCGTCGGCCACCTCCTGACGGTACGACCACACGAGCGAGCGGGGCGGTGGGAGAGCACTGATGGATCCGTTGAGCACCCTGTGGGAGACCTTCTTCGACATCGACTCGATGCGCGAGGCGCTGCCCGAGATGCTGACCGTCGGGCTGCCGAACACGCTGATCCTGGCGGTCTCCGCCGCCCTGCTCGGCTCGCTGCTGGGCATGCTGCTGGCCATCGCCGGCATCTCCCGTACCCGGTGGTTGCGCTGGCCGGCGCGGGTCTACACCGACATCTTCCGCGGCCTGCCCGCCGCGGCGACCATCCTGCTCATCGGCGTCGGCCTGGCGCCGCTGGGCATGCAGGTCTGGGGCCCCAACCCGTATCCGCTGGGCATCCTGGCGTTGTCGCTGATCGCCGCCGCCTACATCGGGGAGATCTTCCGCTCCGGCATCCAGAGCGTGGAGGCGGCGCAGTTGGAGGGGGCCCGGGCGCTCGGCTTCTCCTGGGGCGAGGCGATGCGCCTGGTGATCGTCCCGCAGGGCGTACGCCGGGTGCTGCCCGCCTGGGTGAACCAGCTGATCGCCCTGATCAAGGACTCCAGCCTGGTCTACTTCCTCGGCCTGCTGGCCAGCCAGCGGGAACTGTTCCGGATCGGGCAGGACTACGCGGCGAACACCGGCAACCAGTCCGCGCTGCTGCTGGCCGGCCTGTTCTACCTGGCGCTGACCGTGCCGCTGACCCACGCGGTCAACTGGATCGACCGGCGGCTGCGCCAGGGCCGCGCGGTGACCGCGCACCCGGACGACGACGGCGGACCGGCCCCGGCCGGCGAGACCGCCCTGCCGCAGCAGCGCCCGACCCGAGAGGACCAGCGATGACGGCCACCACCACCACCTCGGTCAGCCTCGCCGTCCGTGACGTGCACCTCGCCTTCGGGGCCAACCGGGTGCTGCGCGGCGCCGACCTGGACGTCGCCTCCGGCGGCACCGCCTGCGTGATCGGCCCGTCCGGCTCCGGCAAGTCCACCCTGCTGCGCACCATCAACCGGCTCATCGAGCCGGACTCCGGCGACGTGCTGCTCGACGGGCGCAGCGTGCTGCGCGACGACCCGGACGCGCTGCGCCAGCGGATCGGCATGGTGTTCCAGCAGTTCAACCTCTTCCCGCACATGAGCGTGCTGCGCAACATCACCCTGGCGCTGCGCAAACTGAAGAAGCTCTCCGAGGACGAGGCCGTCGGACTCGCCCGGGCCCAACTGGACCTCGTGGGGCTGGCCGCCAAGGCCGACTCCCGCCCGGCGCAGCTGTCCGGCGGGCAGCAGCAGCGGGTGGCCATCGCCCGCGCGCTGGCCCTGCAACCACAGATCATGCTCTTCGACGAGGCCACCTCGGCGCTCGACCCGGAGCTGGTCAAGGGCGTCCTCGCCGTGATGGCCGACCTGTCCGCCGGCGGCATGACCATGGTGGTGGTCACCCACGAGATGGGCTTCGCCCGCTCCGTCGCCGACACCGTCGCCTTCATGGACCACGGTGTGGTGCTGGAGGCCGGCGAGCCGGCGGCGGTCTTCGAGGCCCCGGAGCACCCCCGACTGCGCCGCTTCCTGTCCCAGGTGCTGTGACCGGCCGGATCGGCGCCGGTCCGCGCCGATAATGCCGGTATGCCACTGGACCACTACGGCGTGCTCGTCGGGACGCTCACCGAGCACCACCGCGACCCTCCGGACGAGCAGGGCCGCTGGTTCCACGTCAACCTGACGGTCGCGGCGCCCGCCGGCCACTACCGCTGCGCGGTGGACGTGGACAGCAAGCAGTCCGCCACCGGCGTGCAGTGGCGGCTGGTGACCCTGCCCGCGGACCGCCTGCCGACGCTCGGCGCGCTGACGACCGGGTACCACCCGCTGGCGACGACGTCGTCCTCGGGGGCGCTCGACTACCCCCGGCATCCCGCGTTCCGGCTCACCGACGGCTGTCTGACCGCCCTGCTCCCCCCGGCGGTGCGCCGGTGGCTGGCCGCCCGGGCGTGGTCGGCCGGATCCCACCTGGAGGCCGCCACGGCGCTGGAGTCGATCCTGGTTCCCGGCGCCCGTACCGCGATCTTCGGCGAGCCGTTCACGCGCGGACTGGGCATGCACAACATCCACCAGAACCAGGGCGACCCGGCCGGCTCGCAGTGGTGGGCGGAGAACGGGCCCTGGCAGGACGGGGCCACCGTGGTGTTCCGGCCGGACGGGCGCTACGACGTGTTCCTGTCGAAGTTCACCTCCCAGTCGTACGAGACCGACGGTGCGGGGCATCCGCGGTAGGTGCCGGAGCTGCCCGCCCGGCACGAACGGCCGATGCCGCCCCCGTCGGTTCGGGAGCGGCATCGGCGGACGTGGCGGATACGAACGCCGTCAGGTCATGTCGTCGTAGCGGCGGTCGATCGGCGCGGGCGCGGCGACCGGTTCCGGTGCGGTGATCGGCCCGGAGTGGCTCAGCTCCGGCGTGGCGGTCACCGGCTCGTCGTCGAGCTGCAACGGCGAGACCTCGTCGTCGGCGATGCCGGAGTAGATCTCCTTGCCCCGGCCACGGCGCTTGTCGTTGAGGAAGGCGACGCCGACCGCGGCGAAGTAGAGCGCGGAGAGGCAGATCGCCAGGGCGGTCATGCCGAACGGGTCCGGGGTCGGGGTGACCACCGCAGCGAAGGCGAAGAACACGAAGACCGCCACCCGCCACCAGCTCAGCAGCTTCCGCCCGCTGGCCAGGCCGACGAAGTTGAGCATCAGCACGACCAGCGGGAACTCGAAGGCCACCCCGAACAGCATGATCAGGTTGGTGACGAACGAGATGTACCGGGTGATGTCCAGCGTGGTGGTGATGTCGCCGCCGCCGGAGATGTTGAGCAGGAACTCCAGTCCCTTGGCGGTGACGAAGTACGCCAGCACCGCGCCGGCGGCGAAGAGCGGGGCGGCCAGGGCGGTGAAGAAGTACGCGTACCGCCGCTCGTGCCGGTGCAGACCCGGGGCGATGAACGCCCAGAGCTGGTACAGCCAGACCGGCGCGGCGATGATCAGGCCGACCCAGAGGCCGACCTTGAGCTGGAGCAGGAACAGGTCCGCCGGGCCGAGCTGGACGAAGTTGCACGACCCGTTGACCAGCCGCGCCTTCGGCAGGTCGCAGTACGGCTGCTGGAGCAGGTGCAGCACCGGGCCGGAGAGCCAGATGCCGAAGCCGAACCCGACCAGGATCGCCAGCGAGGCGCGGAACAGGCGGTTACGCAGCTCACGGATGTGCTCGATGAGCGTCATGGACCCGTCGGCGGCCCGGTCGAAGTTGCTCGGGCCGCGCTTGCGGAGCGCGAAGGCCACGGTGTTCGGGCCCTTCGGTCAGTTGTCGCGGACGCGCTGCACCGGGTCGACCGGCGGGGCGACCGGCTGCTGCGGGGCCTGCTGCGGGGCGTACTGCTGCTGCGGCTGGGCGTACGGCTGCTGCACGTACTGCTGCTGCGGAGCCTGCGGCGGCAGCGGCTGGTAGCCGGCCTGCGCATCGGCCTTCTCGGCCAGGTCCTTGTCGTCGTCGTGCAGGCTCTTGGTCTCCGCCTTGATGATCCGCAGCGAACGGCCCAGCGAGCGGGCCGCGTCGGGGAGCCGCTTCGCGCCGAAGAGCAGGATCAGCACGACCACGAGTACGGCGATGTGCCACGGCTTGAGGGCACCCATGGGAAGCTCCAGTCGCTCTGTGTCGAAGGGTGTGTCGCCGCCCATCGTACGTGCGTCTCGGGCCGCTGCCACCCGCCGGGCCGCTGGTGACGCGACCGGCCGGTGAAGTCTTGACCACCTGCAAGTGTCCCGTCAACCACCTACGGGCGCTCACTGGTGCGCGAAACGGACGCCGATCGCGCAGATCGCGCACGATTCACCGACCGCGGTCGATCACCTACCGCGTTTGGCCTTGATCAGCTCGATCCGGTCCTGGGCGAGCTCGGCGCGCTGCTGCAACGCCTCCGCCCGCACCTGGAGCACCTCGGCGGCCTCGCGCAGCGCCTCGGCGTCGGCCTGGCGGCGCTGCAGGGCCACCACCGCCCGGCGCAGCCGGGGCAGCCGCGCCACGACCGGCCGCACCGCCAGGGCCAGCACGACGAGCGCGAACAGCACCACCGCGAGCACGATCCACTTCACCACGGCGGTCAGCCTACTGGGTGCCGCTCCCCACCGCCTGATCGGCCGACGGCGCGCCGGCCGGGGTGGCGTACGCCGCCAGCGCGGCGGCGGCCTGGGCGCGGACCTGCTCGGCCAGCTCGACCGGGGCGAGCACGGTGACGTCCGGCCCGAGCCCGAGCACGAACCGGCGGGCCCAGCCCAGATCGGTCACCCGCAGTGACACCAGCCAGTGATCGCCGTCGACCTCCACCCGCTCGCACGGGTAGTACTCGGTGATCCACCGGTCGCCCCGACCGATCCGCAGGGTGATCAGCGGCAGGTCCGGCGAGGGGCGGAACACGCCGTCGCTGAGGTCGTGCCGGCGGGCCTGCGGCGGCACCACGGCCGCCTCGTCGAGTTCGGTGACCGCGTCGATGCGGTCGGCGCGGAACAGCCGTACCCCCTCCGCCCGCCGGCACCACGCCTCCACGTACGCCCGGCCGCCGACCACGAGCATCCGCAGCGGGTCGATGGTCCGCTCGGTGCTCTCGTCCCGCGCCGCGGTGTAGTAGGTGATCCGCAGCGCCCGGCCGCGCTCGACGGCGGCGCTCAGCTCGCGCACCCGCTCGGTGTCGCCGGGCAGCCGCACCGCCACCGGCGCGCCCACCAGGTCGCCGGCCGCGCTCTCGATCTTGGCGAGGGCCCGCTCGACGGCCTCCCGGTTGGCCACCCCCGGGGTCTCCGCGAGCATCCGCAGGGCCACCACCAGCGCGAGCGCCTCGTCCGGGGTGAGCCGCAGCGGCCGGTCGATGCCCGCGTCGTAGGTGATGGTGACCCGGTCGCCGTCGAAGGCCATGTCGATCAGGTCACCCGGGCCGTACCCGGGCAGCCCGCAGACCCAGAGCAGTTCCAGGTCCTCGCGCAGTTGCCGCTCGGTGACGCCCAGGTCCCCGGCGGCCTCGGCGATCTCGATGCCGGGGCGGGCCAGCAGGTAGGGCACCAGGTTGAGCAGTCGGGCCAGCCGGTCGGCGGAGGCGCGTGAGCCGCCCTTCGCGGCCGGGCGGGTCACCGGGCACCTCCGGCCACGGCCAGGTCCTCGTGCCGGGCGGCGATCTCCTTGAGCCGTTGGATCACCGCGTCGCGCACCTCCGGCGGATCCAGCACCCGCACGTCCGGGCCGTACCCGACGAGCTGACCGGCGAGGTAGTCCGGGTCGGCGTACGGCAGGGTCAGCCGGTCCCCGGCGGGGTCCGGCACCGTGCGCACCGCCCAGCGGCGCAGGCCGGCGGCCCGGCCCGGGGCGGCCAGCACGGTGGCCCGGCCGGTCCGCTCCACCGGTCCGGACCAGCGGGCCACGTGGCTGATCAGATCCACCCCGGCCGGCGGCTCGTAGCTCCCCGGCTCGCCGGTCACCCGCACGGCGCCCACCACCCGGGACAGCCGGAAACAGCGGGTGGCGTCGCGGTCCAGGTCGTGGCCGACCACGTACCACCGGCCGCGCCAGCAGACCACGCCCCACGGCTGCAACCGGCGGCGGGTCGGGGCGTCCCGGTCGGGCACCCGGTAGTCGAAGGTGACCTGCCGGCGGTCGCGGGCGGCGGCGGTCAGCGGCGCGAACGCCGGGTCGACCGTCACCATCGGCTCCAGGCCGAGGGTGGCCTGCGGGTCGACGTCCACGCCTGCGGCGCGCAGCTTGGCCAGCCCGGAGGAGGCGGCGGCGGCCAGCCCGGCGTGCTGCCAGAGCCGCGCGGCGATGCCGACGGCGGCGGCCTCGTCCGGTTCGAGCGGGATGTCGGGCAGCGCGTACTCACGATGGGCGATCCGGTACCCCGGCTCGGCGTCGAAGACGCTGGCCGTCCCGGTCTCCAGCGGGACGCCCAGTTCCCGCAGCTCGGCCTTGTCCCGCTCGAACTTGCGCTGGAAGGCCTCGTGCTCCTTGGGATCGTCCGGATCGTGCTCGTAGCCGGGCACGGTCGCGGCGATCTGCGCGGCGGTCAGGAACCGTCGTGTGGACAGCAGACAGATCACCAGGTTGACCAGGCGTTCGGTGCGGTTCCGCGACACGGGTGAACGCTAGCAGCCCGCGCGGGCGACCCGTGCACCCGCGCGGGCGCGTCGTGCCGCCCGACACCACCCGGCGACGCCGCACCGTGTCGACCGGCGCGACCCAGGGTGAGCCCCCGCGCCGGAAGGCGAGGTCAGGACCGGCAGGGCCCCGGACGTGGACGGCGACCGTCGCGCCGATAGCGTGCCGGGCATGGTGCGATGGCGGTCCGGGACGGTGGCGGCGGTACGGCGACGGTGGGCCGGCGCGGCGGAACTCGACGTCGACCTGACCGACGGGGGCGTCATGCGCGCCCTGGCCTACCCCGCGCTGGTCGGCGACCCGCAGCCCGGCGACCGGGTGCTGCTCAACGCGGGCGCGCTGCTGATGGGGCTCGGCACCGGCGGCTACGCCCTGGTCGTGGCGCTGCCCGACCGGCTCCCGCCGGACCCGCCGCAGGCCGGCGACACCCGCGACGCCGGGCACCTGGTCAAGGCCCGCTACACCCCGTTGCAGGCGATCATGCTCGGGGTGGACGAGGAGGCGTCCCCGCACCACGAGCTGCTGGCCGGCGTGGACAGCCTGGACGGCCTGCCGGTGGTCACCGCCGACCTGCACTCGGCGCTGCCGGCGATCGTGGCCGGCGTGCACGCCGACGCGCCACGGGCACGGGTGGCGTACGTGCTCACCGACGGCGGGGCGCTGCCGGCCTGGTTCTCCCGCACCCTCGACGGGCTGCGCGACCGGCTCGTCGGCACGGTCAGCGTCGGCCAGGCGTTCGGCGGTGACCTGGAGGCCACCACCGTGCACAGCGGCCTGCTCGCCGCCCGGCACGTGCTGCGCGCCGACGTCGCGATCGTCGCCCAGGGCCCCGGCAACCTGGGCACCGGCACCCGCTGGGGCTTCTCCGGCGTCGGCGTGGGCGAGGCGGTCAACGCGGTCGCCACGCTGGGCGGACGGGCGGTCGGCTCGCTGCGCATCTCCGACGCCGACCCGCGCCCCCGGCACCGGGGCGTGTCGCACCACAGCCTCACCGCGTACGGCCGGGTCGCCCTGGCCCCGGCGGAGCTGGTCGTGCCCACCGGCCTGGACTCGGCGCTCGCCGCCGACGTGGACGCCGCGCTGGCGCCCCTCGCGGCGCGGCACACCCTCGTGAGGGTGCCCACCGACGGTCTGGACGCGGCGCTGCGCGCCCTGCCGGTGACGCTGTCGACCATGGGCCGGGGCCTGGACGCCGACCACGCCTACTTCCTCGCCGCCGCGGCGGCCGGACGACACGCGGCGCGGCTCGTGCCCTGAGCCCCGGCCCTGGCCGGTCGGCTCAGAACGCGCCGTAGCCGTGGGCGACGATGTGCCGGGCCGAGTTCTCGTACGCCTGCGCGTCCTGCGGGGCGAAGGTGCCCAGGCCGTCGACGTACCGGTTGTACATGCAGAACGCGGCGGCGATCAGCACCGTGTCGTGGATCTCCAGGTCGGTGGCGCCCTCGCGGCGGGCGTCGTCGACCAGTTCACCGGTGACGGACCGCCCGTCGCGCTGCACGGCGGCGGCGACCCGCAGCAGGGCGCGCAGCTTCGCCCCGATCGGGGCGGTCTCCGGGTCGGCGCGGACCCGGTCGACCAGGTCGGCGCCCTCGGGGAGCTGCGCGGCAGCGATGGCCGAGTGCGACGAGCAGCAGAAGTGGCACTCGTTGAGCCCGGAGACGTAGGCGGCGATCAGCTCCCGCTCGCCGGGGCTCAGCGTGGGGTGCGGCGCGCGCAGCAGCGTCTCCGCCAGGGCGTTGAGGGGTTCGGCGGTCTCCGGGCGGAAGATCATGGGCCCGGTGATGCCGGGGTGCCGCTTCTCGTCGAGGCCGAGGTCGATGTGGGCGATGACGTCACCATCCCTGGACAGGGCCGCCGCGGGCGGCCACCGACTCGTGGATGGTCACGCTGGCACGCGCCGGACGCGCGGCCCAACTCCGTACGTGCGCACTTGCGGCACCGGCCCGGGGGCTCAGCCGAGCAGGAAGATCAACGCCAGCCAGCCGCCGACGATGGCGATCAACGCGACCGCGAGCACCCAGGTCGGCACGGTGTACTCGCCCCGGCGGTTGCGCTCGACTTCGGCGCGGATCTTCTCGCGGCGCCGCTCGATCCAGTTCAGCTTCTCGGTGCCGCCGCGCTCGCGGTCGGCCGGGTCGGAGGTCATCATCGCGACGCCAGCGTACCGGTGCGTCGGCGGCCGGTGCGCCGCGCACCGGCCGCCGAGACGTCTCACATGCTGGCGATCAGCCGCTCGACCCGCTCGTCGTACGCCCGGAACGGGTCCTTGCAGAGCACGGTGCGCTGCGCCTGGTCGTTGAGCTTCAGGTGCACCCAGTCGACGGTGAAGTCCCGCCGCTTCTCCTGGGCGTGCCGGATGAACTCGCCGCGCAGCCGGGCCCGGGTGGTCTGCGGCGGGGTCTCCTTCGCCTCGAAGATCTCCGGGTCGGTGGCGACCCGGTCGACCTGGCCGCGCCGCTCCAGCAGGCCGTACAGGCCCCGGCCGCGCCGCAGGTCGTGGTACGCCAGGTCCATCTGGGCGACCCGGGGGTGCGACAGCGGCAGGTCGTGCTTGCGCTGGTATCGCTCGATCAGCCGCAGCTTGCTCACCCAGTCGATCTCCCGGGCCACCGGGTCCAGGTCACCGGTCTCGACCGCGCGCAGCACCCGGCCCCAGAGCTCCACCACCCGCTTGGCGGTCTGGTCGCCGCCGCGACGCTCGACGAACTCGGTCGCCTTCGCCAGGTACTCCTGCTGGATCTCCAGGGCGCTGACCTCCTTGCCGGAGGCGAGCCGGACCTTGCGCCGCCCGGTGATGTCGTGCGACACCTCGCGGATCGCCCGGATCGGGTTCTCCAGCGTCAGGTCGCGCATCACCACCCCGGCCTCGATCATCCGCAGCACGATGTCGGCGCTGCCGACCTTGAGCAGCGTGGTGACCTCGTTCATGTTCGAGTCGCCGACGATGACGTGCAGCCGCCGGTACCGCTCGGCGTCCGCGTGCGGCTCGTCGCGGGTGTTGATGATCGGACGGCTGCGGGTGGTCGCCGAGGAGACGCCCTCCCAGATGTGCTCCGCCCGCTGGGACAGGCAGTAGACCGCCCCGCGCGGGGTCTGCAGCACCTTGCCCGCGCCGCAGATCAACTGGCGGGTGACCAGGAACGGGATGAGCACGTCGGCGAGACGGCCGAACTCACCGTGCCGCGAGACCAGGTAGTTCTCGTGGCAGCCGTACGAGTTGCCGGCCGAGTCGGTGTTGTTCTTGAACAGGTAGATCTCCCCGGCGATGCCCTCGTCGTGCAGCCGCTTCTCGGCGTCGATGAGCAGACCCTCCAGGATCCGCTCACCGGCACGGTCGTGGGCCACCAGGTCGGTGACCGAGTCGCACTCCGGGGTGGCGTACTCGGGGTGCGAGCCGACGTCCAGGTAGAGCCGGGCCCCGTTGCGCAGGAACACGTTGCTCGACCGGCCCCACGACACGACGCGGCGGAAGAGGTACCGGGCGACCTCGTCAGGGGACAGCCGACGCTGCCCACGGTAGGTACAGGTGACGCCGTACTCGGTCTCAAGGCCGAAGATTCGCCGCTCCATGATGAGACATTAGCCGCCCGGAGGCCCGGATCGTCACTGCCACAGCACAGCTGGTGCGCTCCGGTCGATCAAATCCCGTCCGAGTACGACGAACCGTCGGTGCCCAGACTCGCCACGTACGTCCGGCAGGTCTCGTAGTCCGGCAGCAGGCCGGCCTCGCGCGCCTGTGCCAACGTCGGCGCGTCGGCGTCCTTGGCGGACAGCCGCGGCGACCCGGCCGGCCACTCGATGGCCAGCTCCGCATCGAGCGGGTGCACCCCGTGCTCGCCGGTCGGGTTGTAGGTGGTCGAGCAGAGGTAGCTCAGCGTCGCGTCGTCGGTCAGCGCGCAGAAGCCGTGCCCCAGCCCTTCGCTGAGGTACACCGCCCGCCGGTCGACGTCGTCGAGCCGGACGCTGTCCCAGCGGCCGAACGTCGGCGAGCCGACCCGCAGGTCCACCACCACGTCGAGCACCGCGCCCCGGACACAGGTGATGTACTTCGCCTGCCCGGGCGGCACGTCGGCGAAGTGGATGCCGCGCACCACGCCCCGGGCCGAGACCGACAGGTTGCCCTGCGCCAGGCGCAGCGGGTGCCCGACCGTCTCGGCGAGGCGGTCGAAGCGGTACCACTCCATGAACAGCCCGCGCGGGTCGCCGTGCTGCTGCGGGGTGATCTCCCAGGCGCCCTCGATGCCCAGCTCGCGCATCTTCACTTCGCCACCTCCGTTCGCGCCCGCGCGGCTCGCCGAGCCGGCTCGTGCCACGCGGTCATCGTCCCGCCGTCTCGTTCTTCTCCGCCAGCAGACCGAGCAGGTAGTCGCCGTAGCCGCTCTTGGTCAGCGGCTCGGCCAGCTCGCGCAGCCGGTCGTCGTCGATCAGGCCGGCCCGCCAGCAGACCTCCTCGACACAACCGATCTTCATACCCTGGCGTTCCTCGATCACCCGCACGAACTCGCCGGCCTGCATCATCGAGGTGAAGGTGCCGGTGTCCAGCCAGGCGGTGCCCCGGTCCAGCACGGTCACCGACAGCTCGCCGGCCGTCCGGTACGCCTCGTTCACCGCGGTGATCTCCAGCTCGCCCCGGGCGCTGGGCTTGAGGTCACGGGCGATCTCGACCACCCGGTTGTCGTAGAAGTACAGCCCCGGCACGGCGTAGCGGGACTTCGGCTTCTCCGGCTTCTCCTCGATCGAGAGCACCCGGCCGTCGGCGTCGAAGTCGACCACGCCGTACGCCTCCGGGTTGGCCACCGGGTACGCGAACACCCGACCGCCCACCGGATCGCCACCGGCGGCCAACTGCCGACCCAGGCCGGCGCCGTGGAAGATGTTGTCGCCCAGGACCAGCGCCACCGACTCGTCGCCGATGAAGTCCGCGCCCAGCACGAACGCCTGCGCGATGCCCTCCGGGCGGGCCTGCGTGACGTACTCCAGCCGCAGGCCCCACTGGCTGCCGTCACCGAGCAGCCGCTGGAACTGGGTCTGGTCCTCCGGCGTGGTGATCACCAGGATCTCGCGCACCCCGGACATCACCAGCGTCGACAGCGGGTAGTAGACCATCGGCTTGTCGAAGATCGGCATCAGCTGCTTGGAGACCGCCCGGGTGATCGGCCAGAGCCGGGACCCGGTGCCACCAGCGAGAAGGATTCCACGCACCCGGGGAGACTACCTGCACCGGCGTGAACCGGACACCGGGGTCGCCGTCCCCCGGCCCTGCTGCGGATTCGCGTACACTTCCGGACCCGTGAGGATTCTCGTCACCGGCGGAGCCGGATTCATCGGGTCGGAGTACGTACGGATGCTGCTGGGCGTGCCCGGCGGTGACGCGTCCGGGGTGCCCGCCGTCGAACCGGCCGCGGTGACCGTGCTGGACAAGCTGACCTACTCCGGCAACCTGGACAACCTCGCCCCGGTGCGCGACGACCAGCGGCTGCGCTTCGTGCAGGGCGACATCTGCGACCCGAAGCTGGTCGACGAGGTCGTCGCCGGTCACGACGTGATCGTGCACTTCGCCGCCGAATCGCACGTCGACCGCTCGATCGCCGGCGCCGCGCCGTTCGTCACCACCAACGTGCTGGGCACCCAGACGCTGCTCGACGCCGCCCTGCGCCACGGCACCGGCCGGTTCGTGCACGTCTCCACCGACGAGGTGTACGGCTCGATCGACTCCGGTTCCTGGACCGAGACCTGGCCGCTGTCGCCGAACTCCCCGTACTCGGCCTCCAAGGCCGGCTCGGACCTGCTCGCCCTGGCGTACCACCGCACCCACGGCATGGACGTGGTGGTCACCCGCTGCTCCAACAACTACGGGCCGTACCAGTTCCCGGAGAAGGTCATCCCGCTGTTCGTGACCAACCTGCTCGACGGCGGCACCGTCCCGCTCTACGGCGACGGCGGCAACGTGCGCGACTGGCTGCACGTGCACGACCACTGCCGGGGCATCGCCCTGGTGCAGCAGAAGGGCCGCGCCGGTGAGGTCTACAACATCGGCGGCGGCACCGAGCTGACCAACAAGGAGCTCACCGGCCGGCTGCTCGAGGCGTGCGGCGCCGACTGGGACCGGGTCGTCCCGGTCGCCGACCGCAAGGGCCACGACCGCCGCTACTCGCTGGACATCAGCAAGATCAACGCCGAGCTGGGGTACGCCCCGAGCATCGACCTCGACCGGGGCCTCGCCGAGACGGTGCAGTGGTACCGCGACAACCGGGCCTGGTGGGAGCCGCTGAAGGCGGCCAAGGCCGCATGACGCGCGTCCTCGTCACCGGCGCGGGCGGCATGCTCGGGCAGGACCTGCTGGCCGTGCTGGCCAACCGGTCCGACCGCACGGTGAGCGCTGCCACCCGCGCCGAACTGGACATCACCGACGCCGAGGCCGTCCGCGCCGCCGTCGCCGGGCACGACGTGGTGTTCAACACCGCCGCCTGGACCGACGTCGACGGCGCGGAGCAGGCCGAGGCGGCCGCCACTGCGGTCAACGGCGACGCCGTGGCGCACCTCGCCCGGGCCTGCGCCGACACCGGGGCCCGCCTGGTCCACGTCTCCACCGACTACGTGTTCCCGGGCAACGCGGACGCCCCGTACGCCGAGGACGCGCCGACCGACCCGATCAACGCGTACGGCCGCAGCAAGCTGGCCGGGGAGCGGGCCGTCGTCCGATTTCTCCCCGAAACGGGCTACGTGGTGCGTACCGCGTGGCTCTACGGCGCGCACGGGCCGAACTTCGTGGCCACCATGCTGCGCCTGGCCGGCCAGCGGGAGCACCTCGACGTGGTCGACGACCAACAGGGCCAGCCCACCTGGTCGTACGCCCTGGCCACCCAGTTGGTGGCGCTCGCCGACGCGGCGCTGGCCGGGCGGGCCCCCGCCGGGATCTACCACGGCACCTGCTCCGGCCGCACCACCTGGTACGGCCTGGCCCGCGCCGCGTTCGCCCTCGCCGGGCTCGACCCGGAACGGATCCGACCCACCACCAGCGACCGGTATCCCCGTCCCGCCCCCAGACCGGCGTACAGTGTGCTAGGGCACGACCGCTGGGCGGTGGCCGGACTGCCGCCACTGCCGGACTGGCACGACACGCTGTCCGACGCGTTCGACTCCCCCACTCCACCCGCCCCGTGGAAGGTCGCATGAAGCTCACCCTGGTCACCGGCCTGACCGGCCTGATCCTGCTCGTCACCATCGTCGAGCTGCTGCGTCGCCGGCAACTGCGCGAGAAGTACGGCATGCTCTGGCTCGCCGTGCTGCTGATCGTCATCCCGCTGTCGCTGTTCCCCCGGCTGCTGGACAACGTGGCCGGCACACTCGGCGTCGCCTCCGGCGTCAGCCTCGTGCTCTTCCTCGGCATCGTCTTCCTGCTGCTGGTGTGCGTGCACCTGAGCTGGGAGGTCAGCGCCCTGGAGGAGGAGACCCGCACCCTGGCCGAGGACTTCGCCCTGCTCCGCGCCGAGGTGGAGGCCGAGCGGGCGGCCCGGACCGCATCCGCCCGAGACGAACTGGTGTCCCACGATGGTTAACGGCAAGCGCGTACTGATCATCATCCCCGCGCTCAACGAGTCCGGCTCCATCGCCGACGTCGTCGGCGAGGTCCGCGGCGAACTGCCCGGCGTCGACGTGCTGGTCGTCGACGACGGGTCCACCGACCGCACCGCCGCCGTGGCCGCCGCCGCCGGCGCCCGGGTCGCGAAGCTGCCGTACAACCTCGGCGTCGGCGGGGCCATGCGGCTCGGCTACCGGTACGCCCGGGACAACGGCTTCGACGTCGCCATCCAGATCGACGCCGACGGCCAGCACGACCCGCGGTACGTGCCGAAGCTGGTCGACCTGCTCGACGAGGTCGACCTGGTCATCGGCGCCCGGTTCGCCGGCGAGGGCGACTACAGCGTCCGCGGCCCCCGCCGCTGGGCGATGGTCATGCTGTCCCTGGTGCTGTCCAAGGTCGCGAAGACGAAGCTCACCGACACCACGTCCGGCTTCCGGGCCGCCAACCGGCGGGTCATCGAGATGTTCGCCGCCTGGTACCCGGCCGAGTACCTCGGCGACACCGTCGAGACGCTGGTGCACACCGCCCGGCGCGGCTACACGATCCGCCAGGTCCCGGTCGCCATGCGCAAGCGGATGGCCGGCACCCCCAGCCACTCCCCCGCCAAGGCCATGATCTACCTGGGCCGCGCCTTCGCCGTACTGACGCTCGCGCTCATCCGCCGGTGATGCGGCGCCTGCTCAACCTCGTCCCGCCCGGCACCCTCGCGGTGGGTGCCGGGCTGGCGTTGCTCGGGCTGGCCTCCTACGTCCACCTCGCGGTGGCCGGACACAGCCTCACCGAGGCCGACTACTCCTCCCTGTCGGTGCTCTGGTCGATCGTCTTCACCCTCGGCATCGGCGTGTTCCTCCCCGTCGAACAGGAGATCGCCCGGGTCGTCGCCACCCGCCGCAGCCAGGGTCTGCCGCCGGGGCCGGTGCTGACCCGCGGCGCCACCCTCGCCGCCGGCGTGCTCGCGCTCATGGTGGTGGTCCTGCTCGCCGGCCACGACCTGCTCGCCGACCGGCTCTTCGCCGGCGACGGCGCGATGGTCTGGGTGCTCATCGGCTCACTCGCCGCCATGGCCGTGGCCTACACCACCCGAGGCGTCCTCTCCGGCCTGCAGCTCTTCCCCTGGTACGGCGGCCAGCTCGGCGTCGACGGCGGCCTGCGCATCGCCATGGTCGCCCTGCTCGGGCTCACCGGCGTCACCTCCCCCCTCTGGTACGGGCTGGTCCTGGTGATCGCCCCGCTGGTCGGCGTCCTGCTCACCCTGCCGCCGGTGCTGCGCGCCGTCGGCGGCGGCGTGCCGGTGGCCTGGGGCGCGCTGCTGCGCGGCCTCGGCCTACTCACCGTCTCCAGCCTGCTCTCCCAGGTCGTGGTCAACATCGGGGTGATCAACGTCCGGCTGCTCGACCCGTCCGACGTCGCCACCGCCGGGGCGCTGCTCTCCGCGCTGGTGCTGGTCCGCATCCCACTGTTCGTCTTCGCCTCCCTGCAGGCGTCCCTGCTGCCCGGCCTGGCCACCTCGGCCAGCACCGGCGACCTCGGCGGCTTCCACAACCTGCTGCGCCGGGCGCTCGGCATCGTCACCGCCCTGGGCGTGCTCGGCGCGGTCGGCGCGGTCGCCCTCGGCCCCTGGCTGGTCGGCGCCCTCTTCGACGCCTCCGACGTGCTCGGCCACGGCGACTTCGCCTGGCTGGCCGTGGCCACCCTGGCCTACCTGTGGGCGATGGTGCTCGGCCAGGGCCTGCTCGCCCTCGACCGGCACCGGGCCCAGGCCGTCGCCTGGACGATCGGCGTGGCCGCCCTGCTCGTCGTGACGCTCACCCCGATGTCGGTCGCGCTGCGCGTCGAACTCGCCTACGCCGTCGGTTCCGTCGTGGTGGCCGCCACCATGGCGCTGCTGCTGCGCCGCGGCAACCGTCCCCACCCCGTCCCTGCCCGGCCCCTCGACGAGGCCGTGGCGACCGGAGTTTCCGGAGGCATCCGATGACCCGCCCGCAGGTCTCCGCGGTGATGCTGGCCTACGGCGCCGAGCCGTACCTGGTCGACGCCGCCCGCGCCGTACTCGACAGCACCGACGTCGACATCGAGCTGATCGTGGTCGACAACGGCTGCACCGGCGACGGCATCGACATCGTCAAGGGCTTCCCCGGCGTCCGGGTGATCCGCCCCGAGGAGAACACCGGCTACTCCGGTGGCTGCCGGGTCGGCGCCGCCGAGGCGACCGGCGAATGGCTCGCGTTCGTCAACTCCGACGCCGTCGTCGCCCCCGACGCGCTGGCCAAGGTCGTCGCCGTGGCCGGCGAACCGGGCGTCGGCGCGGCGATGGCCTCGATCCGGCTCGCCGACGACCCCGAGCTGATCAACACCTCCGGCAACCCGCTGCACTTCACCGGTCTGTCCTGGGCCGGCGGCAACGGCGAGCCGGCCAGCGCCCACGCCGTCCGCACCACGGTGCCGTCGCTGAGTGGCTGCTGCTTCGTCATCAACCGGGCGCTCTGGCGGGAGCTGGACGGCTTCGCCGCCGAGTACTTCGCCTACCACGAGGACACCGAGCTGAGCCTGCGGCTCTGGCAGCGCAACCTGCGCCTGGAGTACGTCCCGGACGCCGTCGTGCGGCACCACTACGAGTTCTCCCGCAACGCGCTCAAGCTCTACCTGGTCGAGCGCAACCGGCTGGTCACCCTGCTCACCGCGTACGAGACCCGCACCCTGGTCGTGCTCGCACCCGTCCTGCTGCTCACCGAGGTGGCCATGCTCGCCGCCTCGCTCGCCGGCGGCTGGTCGAAGCAGAAGTTCAAGGGCTGGGGCTGGCTCTGGACCAACCGGGCCTGGCTGCGCGCCCGCCGCCGGCAGCTGCAGGCCGAGCGGACCGTTCCCGACGGGATCATCGCCGAGCTGATGACGGCGAAGGTGGCCCCGTCGAACGTCGACTCGCCGCCCGGCATGGGCGTCTTCAACGCCGTCGCCGCCGGCTACTGGGCCCTGGCCCGGCCGCTGCTGCGCACGCGCTGACCGTCCCCGCGAACGGCCGCCCCGGCAGGCTCCGGGCGGCCGTCGCCGTATCCGGCCTACGAACACCCTCCCCGCTGATCCACGTCGCCGCCTCGTCAGGCGCCCCGGCCGACCATCGACGAGCATCCGCTGCCGCACCACGCCCCTCCGTGGCCTGCACTTTCACGGAATGAGTGGCTATTCTGCGCAGGATAGCCACTCATTCCGTGAAACTGCTTGCAACGGCGGGGTGGTCTGGTGCGCGGGTGGTTGGGGGCCGGTCGTGGGCGTAGGACCGGCGGCGTGGACGCGGGCCGAGGGCGTGCTGGTCCGGACACGCCGCAGGGGCCGGGGAGAACCCCCGACCCCCGCGGACCTGAGGCCCTTACGCCTCCGGCTGCTCGTCCTGCTGGCCCTCCAGGTCCGCCGAGCCGGCGGACGTGGTCGGCTTGTGCGCCTCCTCGGTCGGCACGGTCGGCGTCTTGGCCCGGCCGCCGGCCGGCGCGGCGTCACCCGACGCGTCGCCGTCCAGCAGGGCGGTCAGCGCCGCACCGGTGATCCGCCGGAAGGTACGGCCCACCCGGGCGCGGTCCAGGACCGCCACCTCGAGCTGGTTGGCCGCGATGGTCCGGGCGGCACCGCCCTCACCGCCGACGCTGCTCAGCGCCCGCACGGCCACCCGCACCGCCTCGCTGAGCGTCATGTCCGGCCGGTGGTCGGACTTGAGGACGTTGGTGATCGCCTCGGCCTGCCCGCCCATCGCCATCCGGCCCGGCTCGTCGTTGACCGAACCGTCGTAGGTGATGCGGTAGAGCTCATCCTCCTCGGACGTGGCGCCGACCTGCGCCACGCAGATCTCCACCTCGAACGGCTTGGACTGCTCGGTGAAGATCGCGCCGAGGGTCTGCGCGAACGCGTTGGCCAGGGCGCGGCCGGTCACGTCACGCCGGTCGTAGCTCAGGCCGTTCAGGTCGGCCATCCGCACGCCGGCCCGGCGCAGGTTCTCGAACTCGTTGTAACGGCCGACGGCGGCGAAGCCGATCCGGTCGTAGATCTCGCTGACCTTGTGCAGGGCGCTGGAGAGGTTCTCCGCGACGAAGAGCACCCCACCGGTGTAGCTCAGGACCACCGCGCTACGGCCCCGGGCCACGCCCTTGCGGGCCAGCTCGGAGCGGTCGCGCATGATCTGCTCGGGCGAGGCGTAGAACTGCATGGCCACGGCGGCGGTTCTCCTTCGGGCGCTGTGCTGACGACTGCTGACTGCTGGGTGGGGTGGGAGCGGGGTCAGCCGCCCGGGTTCTCCATCCGCGCGGCGACGACCGACTCGGCGATCGACGCCGTCTGGGCGTCGGTGAGCCGGTGGGTGCCCTCGGCCGTCGCCGTCATCACCACCGGGTAGATCCGGCGGGTCAGGTCCGGCCCGCCGGTGGCGGTGTCGTCGTCGGCGGCGTCGTAGAGCGCCTCGACGGCCAGCCGGGTCGCGTCGTCGATCGACAGTCCCGCACGGAACCGCTTCTTCAGCGCCGACTTGGCGAAGAGCGAACCGGAGCCGATCGCGTCGTAGCCGGTCTCCTCGTACGGGCCGCCGGTCACGTCGAAGCTGAAGATCCGGCCCGCCCGGGCCGGGTCCTTCGCGGCCAGGTCGAAGCCGGCGAAGAGCGGGATCACCGCGAGGCCCTGCATGGCCGCGCCGAGGTTGCCGCGGATCATCGAGGCGAGCCGGTTGGCCTTGCCGTCGAGCGAGAGCATCGCGCCCTCGATCTTCTCGTAGTGCTCCAGCTCCACCTGGAACAGTCGCATCAGCTCGATGCCGATGCCGGCGGTGCCCGCGATGCCGACCAGCGAGTACGCGTCGGCCGGGTGCACCTTCTCGATGTCGCGCTGAGCGATGAGGTTGCCCATGGTGGCCCGTCGGTCGCCGGCCATCACCACGCCACCGGCGGCCGAGATGGCCACGATGGTCGTCGCGTGCGGTGCCATGTCGGCGGCCATGCCCGGCGGCAGCGGCCGACGGCCGGGCAGCATCTCGGGGGCCACCTGACTCAGGAACGTAGTGAAGGAGGACGTCCCCGCGTTGGTGAACACATCTGGTAGACGCCCGGATGGATCAAAACCCGCTGCCACGTGGTTCCTCTCAGGTACGTGATCGCCCTGGCCAGCCTCGTGGGACTGTCACGGAACCGGCCAAGACCACCGTTGCAGTTGAAGCAGAGTATCCCGCGCACCCACCCGGTGCGATGATCGTGGTCCAGATGTTGGGGATCTTCCCCGCCGCAGATCGCGCAGACGCCACCCTGCTCGGCGAGGAGTTCCTGGAACTCCTTCTCGCCCACGCCGTAGCGACGGCGCAGGTGGTACTCGCGACAGGGTTTGCCGAAGCTGCCGCGACCGTCGGGCCGACGACTGTTGGAGCAGAACTCATCGAGAGGCTTCCACTCATCGCAGTCGCGACAACGGCGGAGGCTGTCCCGATCATCAGACGGCCGAGGTGTGTCTGATTTGCCAGGCTACGCCCTATTGGCCCCCTTTCTGCACGTAGCCCCTGACAAATTCCTCGGCGTTCTCTTCCAGGACGGAGTCGATCTCGTCGAGCAGGTCGTCGACGTCCTCGGTGATCTCGGCGTGCCGCTCGGCGACCTCCGGGTTCGCCTCGGTGGTGACGTCCTCGATCTCCTCGCCCTGACGGGCCTTGCCCGACTGCGACTGCCCGCCGCTGTCACGAGTGGCCATGGCTGCCTCCTCCACGATCGTCTCCGATGAACTTACCTCGCCTGAGCGACGAAAAGCCCGTCGCGCGCCGGCTTGCGGCGCCCGCCGGGCCCCCGTCGACGGCCGGTCAGCCGCCGGTCAGCGTCTCCAGCAGGTCCTTGGCGCTCTCGCAGCGGTCGAAGAGGGCGCCGACGTGCTTGCGGGTGCCCCGCTCCGGCTCCATCATCGGCACCCGCACCAGCGACTCACGGCCGATGTCGAAGATCACCGAGTCCCAGCTCGCCGCCACCACCTCGGAGGCGTACTGGGCGAGGCAGCGGCCCCGGAAGTAGGCCCGGGTGTCCTCCGGCGGCTCCACCATCGCGGTGCGGGTCTGCTCGTCGTCGAGCAGCGTCTTCATCGAGCCCCGCGAGACCAGCCGGTGGTAGAGGCCCTTCTCCGGGCGAACGTCGGAGTACTGCAGGTCGACCAGCTGGAGCTTGTGCGAGCCCCAGCCCAGCTTCTCCCGCTCCCGGTAGCCCTCCAGCAGCCGCAGCTTGGCCACCCAGTCCAGCTCCTCGGCGCAGAGGAACGCGTCGCGGCCGAGGCGGTCCAGCACGCTCTCCCAGCGGTCGAGCACGTCGACGGTCTGCGCGTCCACGTCGTCGCCGTACCGGTCGTCCACGAAGGACCGGACCCGCTCCAGGTACGCCCACTGCACGTCCAGGGCGGTCAGCCGGCGGCCGTCGCGCATCCGCATGAGGTGCGTGAGCGACGGGTCGTGGCTGACCGCGCGCAGCTCGGCGACCGGGTCGGCGATGCCGAGGTCGGCCCCGAGCGCCTTCTCCTCGATCATGGTGAGGATCAGCGCCGTGGTGCCGACCTTCAAGTAGGTGGAGATCTCCGACAGGTTGGCGTCGCCGATGATGACGTGCAGTCGGCGGTACTTGTCGGCGTCGGCGTGCGGCTCGTCGCGGGTGTTGATGATGGGCCGCTTCAGGGTGGTCTCCAACCCCACCTCGACCTCGAAGAAGTCGGCCCGCTGCGAGATCTGGAAGCCGCTCTGGCCACCGTCCTGGCCGATGCCGACGCGGCCGGCGCCGCAGACGATCTGCCGGGTGACGAAGAACGGGGTCAGGTACGCCACGATGTCGGCGAACGGGGTCTGCCGCCGCATGAGGTAGTTCTCGTGCGCGCCGTAGCTGGCGCCCTTGTTGTCGGTGTTGTTCTTGTAGAGGTGGATCGGCTGGGTGCCGGGGATGGTGGCGGCGCGGCGGGCGGCCTCGGCCATCACCCGCTCGCCCGCCTTGTCCCAGCGGACCACGTCCAGCGGGTTGGTCACCTCGGGAGTGGAGTACTCCGGGTGCGCGTGGTCGACGTAGAGCCGCGCGCCGTTGGTGAGTATCACGTTGGCCAGGCCGAGGTCCTCGTCGGCGAGCGCCTCGGCGGGGTCGTACGCGGCGCCGGAGTAGGTGAAGCCGCGGGCGTCGCGCAGCGGCGACTCCTCCTCGTAGTCCCAGCGGGCGCGGCCGCCCCGGTTGAGTTCCGGACGCGCCCCGTAGGCGTTGACCACCTGCGAGGAGGTGACCATCGGGTTGGCTCCGGCCTGACCGGGCACGGAGATGCCGTACTCGACCTCGGTGCCCATGATTCGTCTGACGCTCATCGACCTACCTGCTCCGCTCGCCCAACCCGGTCCCCCGTCCATGTCGAGCGTAGTCGCCCTCAGGGCGTGGAGGGGCACGCCGGCACAGCCGGCGTCGTCTGCGGGGTGCCGGGCGGAGGTGGCGGGTCGGAGGGGAGCACGTCGCACTCGGGCACGGCCAGGGGGACCCAGGTGACCCGTTCCCGCAGCGCCGGGTCATTGACCAGCATCCAGTGCACGCGCCGCTGGGCGCGCCAGTCGGCGGCGATGAACCGGATCGGCCCGGTGACCCGCCGGGCCATCTCGTGGGTGCGGTCCGGTTCGTCGAACACGATGCTGTAGACGCCGGGCTCGGTGCGGGCGGTGGTGCCGTGCAGGGCGGAGAGGCAGAGCGTCTCCACGTATGCCCGGTAGGCGCCGCGGTCGAGCACGATGGTGGTGACGCCGGGCTGGTCGGGGTAGCGCTGCTGGGCGTCGGCGCAGACCCAGGCCACTCTGGACGGCAGGCTCAGGTCCTGGTGGACCCAGCGTTGGGTCCAGGTCTGGTGGTGGGCGACGAGCAGGCTGTGGTGCCATCCGGTGACCCCGCACAGGGTGACGGCGAGGGCCGCCACGAGCACCGCGCCGAGGACGCCGGTGGCGCTGGCGGTGATCGCGCGCCAGGACCGGCCGAGGCGGGGCGCGGGCAGCAGCCGGACGACGGCCGCGGCGCCGACGACGAGCAGCGCGGTGGCCAGGTGGGTGGACTTGATGAAGTAGTAGCCGGGTTCGACGCCGGAGGTGGTGTTGTACCGGGCGATGCCCAGCGGCAGGGCGACGCCGACGGCGCAGACGAGCAGCCAGCGCCGCCAGGCGGGGTCGGCGCGGCGGATCTGCACGAGCAGGGCGACGCCGACGATCCCACCGAGCCAGATCAGGGCGCGCCAGGCTTCGGTGCGCGCGCCGATCCCGCCACCGACGTCCAGCGCCTCGGTCTGCTCGGCGCGGAGCACGCCGAGCAGGGGGGCGACGAGGGCGAGCGCGGTGCCGGCGAGGCCGACGGTGAGCACGGTGACCCAGCGGCGCAGCGCCTCCCGCCAGTGCCCGACGACCCAGCAGAGCACGAGCACGGCGGCGGGCGGGAGGAAGAGGTAGTAGGTGAAGCCGACGCCGACGAGCAGGGCGACCAGCAGCACGAACTGCTCGCGGGTGCCGGCGACGGGACGGCCGACGAGGGCGGCGAGGAGCACCGTGAGAGTGAGCCCGAGGACCTCGGTCGGGTAGCCGGAGAGCAGCAGCCGGGGCAGTTGGGTGCCGAGCAGCAGCGCGCAGACCACCACGGTGAGGGCGGCGCGGTGCAGCAGGTGGATGGGGCCGGAGATCCGCTGGGCGGCCCAGTTCACCGCGAGCACGAACAGCCCGAAGCCGGCGAGGGTCCAGCCGGCGTAGTGGGCGACGGCGTCGGCGCCGCGGGGGTCGGCGCCGGCGGGCACGAGGAACCCGTCGAGCATGGCGGCCAGGAGGTGCCAGCCCTGGGGGTAGTACAGGAGTTGGGAGAGGATCTGGTCCTTGGCGGCGGCGGGGTCGACGAAGGCGTACCCGCCGAGGCGGCCGATGACGTCGAACATGGCCAGGTGGCGCCAGTTGTCCTCGCCCCGGCCGAGGATGCTCAGCTGGTCGGCGAGGTCGGGTGCGCGCCGCCACGGCCCGCTGAGGTAGATCATCATCCCGGCGGTGGCGACGACGGGGAACAGGTCGGCCCAGCCGGGGCGGGGCAGC
The DNA here is from genome assembly GCF_049629545.1 of Micromonospora citrea. Classification (GTDB taxonomy): domain Bacteria; phylum Actinomycetota; class Actinomycetes; order Mycobacteriales; family Micromonosporaceae; genus Micromonospora; species Micromonospora citrea_A. Next base: position 50,975 of record NZ_JBNADX010000026.1, on the reverse strand, counting down.
CGGGGGCGCCGCCGCAGCGCCGCCGCGGTGAGCACGACCACGGTGAGGGCGAGCCCGGTCAGCGGCACGGGCCGCATGCCCCAGGGCCAGACCGCGAAGAGCAGCCCGCCGGCGGTGGCGGCGCCGAGCAGCAGCGCGAGCGCGAGCATCAGCCGGTCGAGGAGGGTACGCCCACCGCGCAGCACACTGGCCGTGGCGAGCAGCACCAGCGGGAGCAGCAGCCATTCGCGGTGCACGGCGTGCGCGGCGAGGGGGGCGAGCCAGGCGGCCGTGAGCCCGGCCAGCACCGCCACGAGCGCGCGTCGGCGACGGCGCGGGGTGGCGGAGGCCGGGTGCTGGTCCTCGACCGCCGTGCGGGTAGGCGGCTCGACGACGGTGAGCTCGGGCAGCACGAGACTCCTCGGCAAGTCGACGGCGGTGTGGGAATTCTAGCGACGAGTCCGGCATTCCGCCCGCCGGGAGCGGGTCGCCCCGGTGAACGTGTCGTGACATGCGGGAAGGGCCCGCGGTGTGCGCCGCGGGCCCTTCCGACGTCGTCCGGTCAGAGGTACTGGCCGGTGTTGCTGGCGGTCTCGATGGAGCGGCCGGCTTCCGCGCCCTTGCCGCCGGAGACGAGGGTGCGGATGTAGACGATCCGCTCGCCCTTCTTGCCGGAGATGCGGGCCCAGTCGTCCGGGTTGGTGGTGTTGGGCAGGTCCTCGTTCTCGCGGAACTCGTCGACGCAGGCGTCGAGGAGGTGCTGCAACCGCAGCCCCTTGCGCCCGGAGGTGAGGAACTCCTTGATCGCCATCTTCTTGCCGCGGTCGACGATGTTCTGGATCATCGCGCCGGAGTTGAAGTCCTTGAAGTAGAGGACTTCCTTGTCACCGTTGGCGTAGGTGACCTCCAGGAAGCGGTTCTCCTCGGTCTCGGAGTACATCCGCAGCACCACCGCGTCGATCATCGCGGCCACGGTGGCCTGGGCGTCGCCGCCGTGTTCGGCCAGGTCGTCGGGGTGCAGCGGCAGGCCGGAGAGGATGTACTTGGAGAAGATGTCCTTGGCCGCCTCGGCGTCCGGACGCTCGATCTTGATCTTCACGTCGAGCCGGCCGGGGCGCAGGATGGCCGGGTCGATCATGTCCTCCCGGTTGGAGGCGCCGATCACGATGACGTTCTCCAGCCCCTCCACGCCGTCGATCTCGCTGAGCAGCTGCGGGACGATGGTGTTCTCCACGTCCGAGGAGACACCGGAGCCGCGGGTCCGGAAGATCGAGTCCATCTCGTCGAAGAACACGATCACCGGGGTGCCCTCGCCGGCCTTCTCCCGGGCCCGCTGGAAGATCAGCCGGATGTGCCGCTCGGTCTCGCCGACGTACTTGTTGAGCAGCTCCGGGCCCTTGATGTTGAGGAAGAAGCTGGTGTGCTTCTCCTTGCCCTGCCGCTCGGCGATCTTCTTGGCCAGCGAGTTGGCCACCGCCTTGGCGATGAGCGTCTTGCCGCAACCCGGCGGGCCGTACAGCAGGATGCCCTTGGGCGGGCGCAGCTGGTGCTCACGGAACAGGTCGGCGTGCAGGAAGGGCAGCTCCACCGCGTCGCGGATCTGCTCGATCTGCGCCTGGAGGCCGCCGATGTCGGTGTAGTCGACGTCGGGCACCTCCTCCAGGACCAGCTCTTCGACCTCGCTCTTCGGGATCCGCTCGTACGCGTACGCCGAGCGGGGCTCGATCATCAGCGAGTCGCCGGCCCGGATCGACGTGCCGATCAGGGTGTCGGCGAGGTGCACGATGCGCTCCTCGTCGGAGTGCGACACCACCAGCGCCCGGTCGCCCGGTGTGCCGTCGGGACCCGCGAGGATCTCCTTGAGCATCACCACCTCGCCGACCCGCTCGTAGCCGAACGCGTCGACCACGTTGAGCGCGTCGTTGAGCAGGACCTCCTGGCCGCGCCGCAGCTCGGCGGCGTCCAGCGAGGGTGAGACGGCCACGCGGAGCTTGCGCCCGCCGGTGAAGATGTCCACCGTGCCGTCGTCGTGCCGCGCGAGGAAGACCCCGTAACCGCTCGGCGGCTGTGCCAGGCGGTCGATCTCCTCCTTGAGCGTCACGATCTGCGCGCGAGCCTCCTTGAGGGTGCTCACGAGCCGGTCGTTGTTCTCGGTGAGCCGCGCCAACTGTGCCTGGGTGGCCGCCAGCCGCTCTTCGAGCTGCCGGACGTGTCGGGGGCTTTCGGTCAACTTGCGCCGCACCAGAGCGAGTTCCTCTTGCAGGAACGCGACCTGCGTGGAGAGATCGTGGGCTTCCTTCTCCCACCGTGCGGCGCGCGAGTCCGCGTCGTCGCTGCGTGCCACGTCCCACCTCCCCGGGGGGCTTGAACGTTCTGCCCTAACACTAGCCGCTATGAGGCCGATTCGGTCCTACGCAACGCCCTCGTCACCGAACCTTGATCGCGACGGGACGCCTGAGGGGCAGGTCCGGGCGTTCGGGTACCGTCGAGGCGTGGGACGGGAGAACATGGGGGGTGCACCGGTGACGGAGGTCGCGACGGACCAGCTTCAGGTCTGGGTGGATCAGGACCTATGCACGGGCGACGGGCTCTGCGTGCAGTACGCGCCGGAGGTCTTCGAGTTCGACGTCGACGGCCTGGCGTACGTCAAGGGCCCCGACGGCGAGCTGCGGCAGGCGCCGGGCGCCCGCGTCGACGTGCCGGAGCACCTGCGCCTCGAGGTGATCGACTCCGCGAAGGAGTGCCCGGGCGAGTGCATCCACGTGGTGCGCGGCAGCGACGGGGTCGAGGTGGCCGGCCCGGAGGCCGAGGACGACTGAGCCGCCCGCGGGCGGCGGTGCGGGCCGCGGACGACCTGGTCGTCCGCGGCTCTCGCGTACTCAGAGCACCGGGCGGCCGACCACCGAGGCGACCAGCCGGGCGAACTCCTCCAGCCGGGCGATCTGACCGGCCCCGCCGTCGTCGAGCGTCTTGCCGAAGCGCAGCGCGTCGTGCCGGGGCGCGCCGACGACCTCGTCGCCGGGCGGCGCCTCGTCCAGCGAGGTCAGCAGCAGGTAGACGTCGATGCTGTCGACCCGGACCTCGCCGGTGTCGGCGCGGGTCAGCCGCCGCCGGCAGCCGACCTCGGTGACCGTGGAGACCGGCACCACCCGCAGCGAGGAGGTCATCGAGCCGGGCGGCCCCTCCCCCGGCGGCACGTCCTCGCCGTGCCACAGCACCAGCCGGCTGCCGTCGCAGACGACGACCTCCTGCCAGACCCCGTTGACCTCGTTGACGAAGCGTTCCAGTGTGAAGCCGAGCACCGACGCCCCGCGCAGCACCCCGTGCAGGGCCTCGAGCGCGATGTCCGGGTCGCGCAGGTACGCCCGCGCGGCCGACTCCAGGTCGGTGTAGGGCGACCAGTCCGGGAACACGGCCGGCAGTTCACCACCGCCGAAACCCGGCCGACTCATGCCATCTCCCCCAGGTCGTGCCGCCGACCCGCACCGGCCGGCGGAATCCGCCCGATCACTCCCCGCCGCCCCGCCGCACCGTCACGGCCGGTCCACCTCGCCCGTCGTGGTCGGTTCGACCCCGGCGGCCTGCGCGGCCGCCGCCTGACGGGCCGCCGCCGCCTCGCGCAGCGCCTGCTTGCGCTCGGCGTACGCCTCGGCGCCCTTGCTGGGCTTGCGGCGCCGCGGCGGGGCGGTGACGCCCGGAGCGAGCTTACGCGCGGACACCAGGAACGCGGTGTGCGCGATCATCCGGTGGTCCGGGCGCACGGCCAGCCCCTCGGCGTGCCAGTCGCGCACCAGCGACTCCCAGGCCCGCGGCTCGGTCCAGCCGCCGCGCTCGCGCAGCGCCTCGACCAGCTCGGACAGCTGCGGGGTGGTGGCCACGTACCCGATGAACACGCCGCCGGGCAGCAGCGCCCGCTCGACCATGTCGAGGGTCTCCCACGGGGTCAGCATGTCCAGGATGATCCGGTCGAAGCCGGTCTCCGGGCAGTCGGCGACGTCACCGACGTGCAGCCGCCACGCCGGGTGCGGGGCGCCGAAGAACGCCTCGACGTTGCGCTTGGCGATCTGGGCGAAGTCGTCGCGCATCTCGTACGAGTGCAGCTCGCCGCCGGTGCCGACGGCGCGCAGCAGCGAGCAGCTCAGCGCGCCGGAGCCGGCGCCGGCCTCGAGGACCTTCGCGCCGGGGAAGATGTCGCCCATGGCCACGATCTGCGCCGAGTCCTTGGGGTAGATCACCTGGGCGCCGCGCGGCATGGACAGCACGTAGTCCGACAGCAGCGGGCGCAGCGCGAGGAACGCGGTGCCGCCGCCGGAGGTGGTCACCACGCTGCCGTCGGGCTGCCCGATCAGGGCCTCGTGCTTGAGGATCCCGCGGTGGGTGTGGAACTCCTTGCCGGGTTCCAGGACGACCGTGTGCATCCGCCCCTTCGGGTCGGTCAGCTGGACCCGGTCGCCGGGGCGGAACGGCCCCCGGTGCACCGGAGGCAGCTCCGGGACGGCGGTGCGTGTGCCGGGCTCGGCCGGGAGTGCGGAGGGATGTACGGTCACCTGTTCATCTTCCGTGTGGGTTCGAGGACCTGTGCCAGATCCGCGATGTGCAGAACGCCGACGACATCTTCGCCTGCCGTCACCACGTACCGTGCGGCCGGGTGCGCCTGGACGACCTCCATCACCCGCTCGCCGTCGAGCCCCGCCGGCAGGGTCGGCAGCTGGTCCAGCGGCCGGGCCACGGCGTCCACCGCCAGCCAGGGCCGCCGCGGCGCGGGTACGGCGTCCGCCGCGGCCGGGTCGACCAGGGCGACCGTACGGCCGGTGGAGTCGAGCACGGTCACGGCCGCGCCGGGCGGCGCCTGCTCGGCGTGGCGCCGCTGCGCCTCGGCCAGCGGGGTGCCGGTGGGCACGCCGAAGACGGGGCGGGCGAGCCGGGACAGGTCGATCGACGGGACGCGGCGGCTGATCCGGGCGTACCGGATGGACTGGCCGGCGCCGCGCCACAGCGTGACGGCGACCAGCAGCATCAGCGGCAGCGCCAGGGGCACCAGGAGCCGCTCGACGGTGAGCAGGACGACCAGCCCGGCGGTGCCGACGGCGACGGCCCGGCCCACCCAGCCGGCGACCTCGGTGGCCCGGTGCCGGTCGCGGGTGAGCGCCCAGACCGCGGCGCGCAGCACCCGGCCGCCGTCCAGCGGCAGCCCGGGCAGCATGTTGAAGATCGCGACGACGACGTTGCTCAGCGCCAGTTGCAGGGCGAGCTGGTGGGCCAGGGTGCCGGTGGGCAGCGCCAGGGTGAGGCCGACACCGACGGCGCCGAGCACCGCGGACACCGCCGGCCCGGCCAGGGAGATCAGCAGCTCCACCCGGGGGTCAGGGGCGTCGGAGTCCATCTCGGTGTAGCCGCCGAGCAGTTCCAGGGTGATCCCGCGCACACCGATGCCGTGGCGGCGGGCGGTCAGCGCGTGGCCCAGCTCGTGCAGCAGCACCGAGCCGAGCAGCGAAACCACGAAACCGAGGCCGATCAGGTAGCCGCCGAGCGGGGACAGCTCGAGCCGGTCCCGGGCGAACTGCGCGTACGTCACGGTGATCAGCAGGGTCAGCAGCAGCATCGAGACGTCGACGCGCAGCGGCACCCCGAACACCCGGCCCACCGTCAGGCCGGTGCGCCGACCGGCGCGACGCGGAGCTCGGGTCGGGGAGTTCACCGACCCGATGCTACGCGGTGCGGATCATGCATCGGTGCGGCGATCACCGGCCTGTCACACCGGTGCCCTAACCTTCGGGGCATGACGGCGGAACCGGTGATCGACCAGCAGGGCACTCCCGGGGCGGGCGCGCTGCCGGTCACCGTCCGGGCGTCGCTGTCGCCGTCGCGGGCGGCCGACTTCAAGACCTGCCCGCTGCTCTACCGCTTCCGCAGCATCGACCGGCTGCCCGAGCGGCCCTCCGTCGAGCAGGCCCGCGGCACCCTGGTGCACGCCGTGCTGGAGCGGTTGTTCGACCTGCCGTCGGCCGGGCGCACCCCCGACGCGGCCGGTGACCTGGTCGCCCCGCAGTGGGACCGGCTGGTCACCGAGCAGCCGGAGCTCGCCGGTCTCTTCGATCCCGACGACGAGGTGGGCACGGCCGAGTTCCTGCGCTCGGCGGCCGCGCTGTTGCAGGGCTACTTCGCGGTGGAGGACCCGCGCCGGCTGGAGCCGGCCGAGCGGGAGAGTCTGATCTCCGCGGTCGTCGACGACGAGTTGCTCATCCGGGGCTACCTCGACCGGCTCGACGTCGCCCCGGACGGCGCGCTGCGGGTGGTCGACTACAAGACCGGCGGGGCGCCCCGAGAGGCGTTCGAGGCCCGCGCCCTGTTCCAGCTCAAGTTCTACGCCCTGGTGCTGTGGCGTACCCGGGGCGTGGTGCCGCGGGTGCTGCGCCTGCTCTACCTCAAGGACGCCGAGGTCTGCGACTACTCCCCCGACGCCGACGAGCTGCTGCGCTTCGAGCGCACGGTGGTGGCGCTCTGGCAGGCGATCGAGCAGGCCACCGCGCGGCAGGACTTCCGCCCCCGGCCGAGCCGGCTCTGCGACTGGTGCAACCACCAGGCGCTGTGCCCGAGCTTCGGCGGGACCCCCCCGCCGTTCCCGGACCGGTCGGCGGCGGCGGACCCGCTGCGCGACGCCCGCTCCCGCCCGGCCACCCCGGGCGCCGACGAGTGAGGCCGGCGGGTGGAGGCGGCTCCTCCCTGAGGATGAGCACCGGATCACCGTCGGCGATGACCGGTCGTGCGGGGGCCGGCGGCTAGCGTCGCGGGTATGACCGATCCACCCGCCCGGTGGTGGCGGGATCGCCCGCTCGCCGGGGATGCCCTCTTCGCCGCCGCCCTGGTGCTGGTGGAGGTCGCGTTCACGCTGCTCACCCCCCGCGAGTTCTGGCCGAGCCGGCTGCCGCTCGGGCTGGCCTGGAGCGTGCTGTGCGCCGCGCCGGTGGCGCTGCGCCGGGTGGCGCCCTGGCCGGCGGTGGGTCTCGCCGTGGCCACCCTGGCCATTCCGGCCTTCCTCGACCAGGCCCCGGCCAGCCAGAGCCTGACCTTCGTCGTGCTCACCTACACGATGGCCGCGCACCGGCCGGCCCGGCCGGCGGCGGTCGCGGCGGTAGTGCTCTGGGTGCCGGTGGTGGCGGCGAACGTACTCGCCCCGGTCGAGAGCGGGTTGCAGGTCGGCCCCGCGTACCTGGTGCTGAACAACCTGCTCACCGCGCTGCTGTCGTACGCGGTGGGGCGGGCGGTGCAGGCACGCCGGTTCACCACCGAGGCGCTGCGGGAGCGGGCCCGGGTCGCCGAGGAGAACCAGCGTTCCCTGGCCGAGCAGGCGGTCGCCGACGAGCGCCGCCGCATCGCCCGGGAACTGCACGACGTGGTCGCCCACCACGTGAGCGTGATGGGCGTGCTGGCCACCGGGGCGCGCCGGGTGCTGCGGCGCGACCCGGGCACCGCCGACGAGGCCCTGGCCACCATCGAGGACACCAGCCGGGTGACCCTGCGGGAGATGCGCCGGCTGCTGGACGTGCTGCGCACCGACGCCGAACCGGCCGCCGACCTGACCCCGCAGCCCGGCCTGGCCGGGATCGAGGCCCTGGTCGAGCAGGTACGCGAGGCGGGGCTGCCGGTCACCCTGCACGTCGAGGGCGATCCCGGCCGGGTGGAGGAGGGGGTGTCGTTGACCAGCTACCGGATCGTGCAGGAGGCGCTGACCAACGCCCTCAAGCACGCCGGGGTGGCGACCGCGCAGGTGCGGGTCACCGTCGACGGCGGGTACCTGACGGTGGAGGTCGAGGACACCGGCCGTGGCCCGGCGCCGGAACCCGACCGGATCGGGCACGGACTTGTCGGCATGCGGGAACGGGTCGCCCTCTACGGTGGGACACTGCGCACCGGCGCCCGCCCGGGCGGCGGCTTCCGGGTTTCGGCCCGGATCCCGGTGGAGCCGGCCGGGACGGTGCCGGCGTGACCGGGACCGCCGGCGGACCACGCGGCGGCACCAGCGACGACGGGGAGAACTCATGAGCGACGGCGCGGCGCCGGCCCGGCCGGTACGGATCCTGCTCGCCGACGACCAGCCGCTGCTGCGCACCGGCTTCCGGATGGTGCTGGGCACCGAGGAGGACCTGGACATCGTGGCCGAGGCGGGCAACGGCCAGGAGGCGGTGGAGCTGTCCCGCCGGCTGCTGCCCGACGTGGTGCTGATGGACATCCGGATGCCACGGATGGACGGGGTGGCGGCCACCCGGGCCATCGTCGACGCCCGGCTGCCGGTGCGGGTGCTCATCCTGACCACCTTCGACCTCGACGAGTACGTGGTGGGCGCGCTGCGCGCCGGGGCCAGCGGCTTCCTGGCCAAGGACGTGCCGGCGGAGGACCTGGTCACCGCGATCCGGACGGTCGCCGCCGGGGAGGCGGTGGTGGCGCCCCGGATCCTCAAGCGGCTGCTGGACCGCTTCGCCGACGTGCTGCCCGATCCGGCGGCGGTCCCGCCGCGGGCGCTGAGCACGCTGACCGAACGGGAGCGGGAGGTGCTGGTCCAGGTGGCCCGGGGCCTGTCCAACGCGGAGATCGCCGCCGAGCTGTCGGTCAGCGAGACCACCATCAAGACCCACGTCGGGCACGTGCTGACCAAGCTGGGGCTGCGCGACCGGGTGCAGGCGGTGGTGCTGGCGTACGAGACCGGGCTGGTGCGCCCGAAGGCGTGACGGCGTCGCGTCGCGTACGCCGGGGGGTGCCGGCGGTGACGACGGCCTGGTTGCCGTCGTCACCTACCGTGACGAAAGACGGCGTGGCGGGGTTGACCATGACGTGGCGTGAGGCCATAGCGTCAGCGGCCGGGCAGGGCCGGGCAGGCGGATCGGGGACAACCCTGAGACGGCATCGGGGCCGACCCGCAGCGGGAAATCCGCCGTGGATCAGTCCCCGGGCGGACGGATCCACGCCGGGGCGCGGCGAGGATGGAACAGCCCCACCGACCAGCGGGGGCGGTGGGGACATCGCAGGCAGACGGAAGAGGTAGATGACGTGACGGCGACGGTAGGCCGCCAGGCACAGGCCGCGGCCCGGGCCAACGACGTGTGGAAGGTGTACGGCAGCGGCGAGGCTCAGGTCGTCGCGCTGCGCGGGGTGAGCGCCGAGTTCGAGCGCGGCCGGTTCACCGCGATCATGGGCCCGTCCGGCTCGGGCAAGTCGACGCTGATGCACTGCCTGGCCGGGCTGGACTCGGTCACCCGGGGCACGGTGTCGATCGGCGAGACCACGGTGACCGGGCTCAACGACGCCGGCCTGACCAAGCTGCGCCGCGACAAGGTCGGCTTCATCTTCCAGCAGTTCAACCTGCTGCCGACGCTGACCGCGCAGGAGAACATCCTGCTGCCGCTGTCGATCGCCGGCCGCAAGCCCGACCCGGCCTGGTACGACACGGTGATCGACACGGTGGGCCTGCGCGACCGGCTGGGGCACCGCCCGGCGCAGCTCTCCGGCGGCCAGCAGCAGCGGGTGGCGTGCGCGCGGGCGCTGGTCGCCCGCCCCGAGGTGATCTTCGCGGACGAGCCGACCGGCAACCTCGACTCACGCTCCGGCGCCGAGGTGCTCAACTTCCTGCGCAACTCGGTACGCGAGCACGGCCAGACCATCGTCATGGTCACCCACGACCCGACCGCCGCCGCGTACGCCGACCGGGTCATCTTCCTCGCCGACGGGCAGATCGTCTCGGAGCTGATCGAGCCGACCGCCGACACGGTGCTGGACACCATGAAGAAGCTCGACACCCCCGCCGAGGTGGCGCGCTGATGTTCCGCGCGACGTGGAAGAGCCTGCTGGCGCGCAAGGTGCGCCTCATCCTCTCCGGCCTGGCGGTGGTGCTGGGCGTCATGTTCGTCTCCGGCGCGTTCGTGCTCACCGACACGCTCGGCCGCTCCTTCGACCAGGTCTTCGCCGACGCGTACGAGGGCGTGGACGTCAACGTGGCCGCCGAACCGAAGGTCGCCCTCAGCGAGATGGAGGGCGAGCAGGTCGGCGCGCCGGTGCCGGCCGCGACGGTGGAGAAGGTACGCGCGGTGCCCGGGGTGGCCGAGGCCACCGGCGTGGTGGCCGCCGACGGGGCCCGGCTGATCGGCAGCAACGGCAAGGTGGTCACCTCGTTCGGGCCGCCGCAGCTGGGCGAGAACTGGCTGGGCGAGAGCGACCTGGTGAAGCTGCGGGAGGGCCGGGAGCCGCGCGCGGACGACGAGATCGTCATCAACGCGGCGCTGGCCCAGGCGGCGAAGGTGACGGTCGGTGACCGGGTCGGTGTGCTGACCCTGCAGCCGAAGAAGGAGTTCACCCTGGTCGGCGTCTTCGGCTACAGCGGTGACCGGGACTCGATCGGCGGGGCGAACGAGATCGCCTTCACCACCCCGGTGGCGCAACGGCTGATGCTCGGCGAGCCGGACGTGTTCAACAACATCAGCGTCAAGGCCGCCGACGGCGTCGACGACGAGACGCTGCGCGACGACGTGGCCCGCGCCCTGGGCGCCGGCTTCGAGGTCAAGACCGGTGCGCAGATGTCGGCCGACGCGTCGGCGGGGCTGAAGGAAGGGTTGTCCTTCTTCAACAAGGTCCTGCTCGGCTTCGCGGCGGTGGCGCTGCTGGTCGGCACCTTCCTCATCCTCAACACCTTCTCGATCATCGTGGCGCAGCGGACCCGGGAGCTGGCCCTGATGCGGGCGATCGGGGCCAGTGGCCGGCAGATCATCGGCTCGGTGGTGCTGGAGGCGATCGCGGTCGGCCTGATCGCCTCGGTGCTGGGGCTGGCCGCCGGCATCGGCGTGGGCGCGCTGCTGGCGTACCTGTTCGGCAAGCTGGCCGGCGGGCTCAGCCTGGCCGGGCTCGGCGTGCCGGCAGCGGCGGTCATCGGGGCGTTCGGGGTCGGCCTGGTGATCACGGTGATCGCGGCGCTGCTGCCGGCACTGCGGGCGGCGCGGATCCCGCCGATCGCCGCCATGCAGGACGTGGCCACCCCGGACCGCCCGTTGACCAAGGTGACCGTGGGCGGGGCGATCGTCACCGCGATCGGGGCGGCGCTGCTCTTCCTCGGGCTCAGCGGCAACGCCGGCGACAACACCCTGTCCACCATCCTCGGCGGCGTGCTGTTCGCCTTCATCGGCGTGGCGCTGCTGACCCCGCTGATCAGCCGGCCGGTGGTCTCCCTGCTCGGGGCGATCTTCGCCTGGTCGGTGCCGGGCAAGCTGGGCCGGCTCAACTCCGGGCGCAACCCGCGCCGTACCGCGATCACGGCGGCGGCGCTGATGGTCGGCATCGCGCTGGTCACCGGCGTGACGGTGATCCTGGACTCGGCCAAGGGCAGCATCAGCGCGCTGGTCGAGGACCAGGTCAAGGCGGAGCTGGTGATCTCCGGAGCGCAGTCCGGCCCACGCCCGCCGAGCTTCGACCCGGCGGTGCTGGAGCAGGCGGCCCGGATCCCCGGCGTGCAGCTGGTCGACGGCGAGTACGGCGACATGGCCAGCATCGACGGGCAGCGCACCTGGGTGGGGGCGTCGAGCAACGTCGCGGCGCTGGAGCGGATGTTCGGGGCGAAGGCCGTCGCCGGTGACATCAGCCGGCTCGGGCCGCAGGAGATGCTGTTCAGCTCCGACACCGCGAAGTCGCGCAACGTGTCCGTCGGCTCCCAGGTCACCGTCCAGCTGTCCCGGGGCGAGGCGAAGCGGTACACGGTCAGCGGGATCTACGAGAGTTCCCAGCTGACCAACCCGGTGGTGCTGCCGCCGCAGGCGACGAAGGACTTCGCCATCCCGCAGCCGATCCAGGGCTTCGTGCAGCTGGCCCCGGGGGCCCGGGTCGCCGACGTGCAGCCGCAGCTCGACCGGCTGCTCGCCGACAGCCCCGAGGTCTCGGTGGCCGACCGGGACGCCTTCATCAAGCAGCAGACCAGCCAGCTGGACACCCCGCTGCGGATGATCCAGATCCTGCTGGCGCTGGCCATCGTGATCGCGGTGCTGGGCATCATCAACACCCTGGCGCTGTCGGTGCTGGAGCGGACCCGGGAGTTGGGCCTGCTGCGGGCGATCGGGCTGCGCCGGGCGCAGACCATGCGGATGATCACCGTCGAGGCGGTGGTGATCTCGATCTTCGGCGCCCTGCTCGGCGTCGTGGTCGGCACCGGCCTGGGCGCGGCGGTCGTCGAGGCGCTCAAGGACGAGGGCATCACCGACCTGGTCCTGCCGTGGGGCCAGATGGCGGTCTTCCTCGGGCTGGCCGCGATCATCGGGGTGATCGCCGCGGTGCTGCCCGCCGTGCGGGCCGCCCGGATCAACGTGCTCGGCGCGATCGCGCACGACTGACCCGGACCCGACGAGGTGCCCCGCCGGCGACGGCGGGGCCCCTCGTCGTGGTCGGTCAGGCCGGCGGCTCGCCGAGCAGCGCCGCCAGCAGCTCCAGGTCCGCCCCGGTCAGGCTCTCCAGCAGGTGTACGCCGTCCGTCGGCGCGAGCGGCACCTCCGCCGGCACGGCCAGCACCGCCGCCCCGGCGGCGAGCGCGCTGGCCACCCCGGTCGGCGAGTCCTCGATGGCCACGCACCGGGTGATCGGCACGTCCAGCAGCCGGGCGGCGGTCAGGTACGGCTCGGGGTGCGGCTTGGTGGAGTCCACCTCGTCGCCGCAGACCACCGCGTCGAAGCTGTCCCGCCCCAGGGTGTCCAGGGCCACCTCCACCAGCGCCCGTCCGCTGGAGGTGACCAGCGCGGTGGGGATGCCGGCGGCGCGTACCGCGCGGAGCAGGGTCAGCGCGCCGGGCCGCCAGCGCAGGCCGGAGCGGAACAGCTCCAGGATCCGCGCGTCGATCCAGGCGGCGCTGACCGCCGGGTCACGGTGCGGCTGGCCGAAATCGTCGTGCACGATCCGCATCGCCTCGGCCATGCTGGTGCCGATCACCGCCCGCCGGGCGGAGTCGGACAGCGCGGCCCCGTACTCCTGCGCCAGCTCGCGCAGCGCGACGTCCCACAGCTTCTCGCTGTCGACCAGGGTGCCGTCCATGTCGAAGAGCACGGCGGCGGGGTGTGAGCTGCTCAGCGGAGCCTCCTCGGACGCGGACGGGTCTGCGCCGGATCCTCTCAGCCGCGCCCGGCCCGCCGCCCGCCCTCCCGGTCCCGGGTGACGCAGTCGACGCGGTCAGCTCAGGTCGCAGGCGTCCAGCCCGCTGCGGTAGCCCCGGAAGAACGAGTCGGTGCGCTGCTCGGCGGTCCCGTGCGAGCCCTCGGCGAACCAGGGCTGGTCGGGGTCGTCGCCGACGGCGAGCAGCCCGTCGCGGAACTCGTCGAGGTCGCCCTTGTCGAGGGCGAGGGTGCCGTCGCGCACCGAGTCGCCGAGGTACGCCCCGGCCATGCAGTCGGCCTGGAGTTCCTGCTGGATCGTGAAGCTGTAGCGGACGCCCAGGCGCACCTGGACGCCGTGGGCGTACTCGTGGCCCAGCAGGTAGAACACGAACGCGTCGCCGACCTGCCGGAACGCGGCCACCGACCAGTTGACGTCGTAGGCGATGAAGTCGCCCTGGGAGCAGTAGACCGCGTTGTTGCGTGGCAGCGGCTGACCGCCGCAGGACAGTTCGCCCTCCCGCTGGTAGGGCACGACCCGGCGGACCGGGCTGAACCGCTGGCCGGAGGCCTGGAACTGGGCCGCCCAGTAGCGCTCGGCGATGTCGACGGCGTCGCTGATGTCGTTCTTGAACTCGGCCACGCTGGTGGTGCCGTCGGCCCGGGTGGTCTGCGGGCCGGGTGAGGACGCCTGCCGGGACTGCTGCGGGCGGGGTTCGGCCGGCTGCGGAGGCCCGCTCTCCCCCACCCCACCGACGGCGCAGCCGACCGCGACCAGGGCTGCCAGCGTGGCGGCCAGCGACCCTCGCGGCTGCCGTCCCGACCGTGCCGTCACCCGTGCCTCCCCTGGCGTGCCTGCGATACGCCCCGCAGTACCCGGGCCGTGTGTCGATCATGCCGGTCGGAGCTCGCGCTGACCATGGCCCGGACGGCGCCGGATCAGGTGGCCCAAGGGACGGGTAGGGCCGCACGGGTCCGGGCCCAGGTGAGGCCGCAGCTACCCGGCTCCGGTGGCGTCGCAGACGGTCCGGTGGCGGTGCCGCCGGCGCACACCGTCCGGCACGCACGGTGACCGCCCCCGGTCACCGCCGGCTCCCGGCCGGCAGGCACCGACACCGTCGTCCCGGTCGGACCACCGCGGTCGTCACTCGTGCTGGCCCCACTGGACGACGGTGCTCTGCGAGACGTGCCGGCCTGCCTCGTACCGATGCTGGTCGCCCAGCGCCGCCCGGGCCGCCCTGCCGTCCTCGGCGGACGACACGCGTTCGCGATCCCGCCAGGCGACCCAGCCGACCGATCCCGCCACCACCGCGCCGGCGACCCCGAGCACCACCCACAGCGTCATGGGTCCAGAGTAGGCGCGGCCGGCTAGGCTACGCCGCCATGACGACGACCGGGTTCGACGCTCACGAGCGGGAGCGGTGGGCGGGGCGCGCGGCGGCGTACACGCGCAGTTTCGCGCGGTGGTGCGCGTACCCGGTCGGGGCGCTGCTGGACGCGGCGGGCGTCGGGGCCGGCACGCGGCTCCTCGACCTGGGCACCGGCCCGGGCACGGTGGCGGCCTCGGCGACCGAGCGGGGCGCGGCGGTGGTGGCGGTGGACGCCGAGGCGTCGATGCTGGCGGCCGCCCGGCGAGCCGTGCCGCCGGCCCGGCTGGTCCGGGCCGCGCTGCCCACCTGCGCCACCGTCGGCTGATCCTGTCCTACCCTCGGCACGTGTCCGGTGCGACCCGGTGGCTCCGACGTCCCCGGTGAAGGCCCCGCCCGGGGCCGGCCGAGAGGAGTGCACGTGAAGTACATGATCATGCTGTACGGGTCGCAGCGGGACTACGACGCGATGGCGGGCCGCCCGGGTGAGGACCCGCCGCCGATGACGCCGGAGCAGGTCGCCGCGATGCACGCCCACATGGAGGCCGTGCACGCCGAGATCGCCGAGTCCGGCGAGCTGGTCGAGGGGCACGGCCTCACCGCCCCGGTGCACGCCCGGCGGATCCGGCTGCGCCGGGGCGCGCCCGTGGTCACCGACGGGCCGTACCCGGAGACGCAGGAGGTGCTGGCCGGTTTCACGATCGTCGACTGCGCCAGCTTCGACCGGGCCACCGAGATCGCCGCCCGGTTCGTCAACCCCGACGCCGAGGGCGAGTACGTCGACGTGCGGCCGGTCGCCGAGGGCATCGAGGACCTGCACTGAGCCCGCCCGCCGTCGAGGACCTGCTGCGCCGGCACGCGCCGCAGGTCCTCGGCGCGGTGGTCCGCCGCTACGGCAACTTCGCCCTCGCCGAGGACGCCACCCAGGAGGCGCTGCTCGCGGCGGCGACCCGGTGGCCGGTCGACGGCGTGCCGGACGACCCGCGCGCCTGGCTGATCACCGTGGCGGCACGGCGCCTCACCGATCTGCTGCGCAGCGAACAGGCCCGGCGGCGACGCGAGGACGACGCCGCCCGGCGGCTGCCGCCCGCACAGTGGCTCGCCGACCCGCCGGACCGGCGGGAACCGGCCGACGACAGCCTGGTGCTGCTCTTCCTCTGCTGCCACCCGCAGCTGCCGCCGGCCGGGCAGATCGCGCTGACCCTGCGTGCCGTCGGCGGCCTGAGCACCGCCGAGGTGGCCCGGGCCTTCCTGGTGCCCGAGGGGACCATGACCCGGCGGATCACCCGCGCCAAGCAGCGCATCCGCGACAGCGGCGTGCCGTTCGCCCTGCCGGCCCGCGCCGAGCGCGAGGCCCGCCTCGACGCCGTCCGGCACGTGCTCTACCTGATCTTCAACGAGGGGTATGCCAGCACCGCCGGTCCCCGACTGCGCCGGGTGGACCTCAGCAGCGAGGCGATCCGGCTCACCCGGATGCTGCACCGGGCGCTGCCCGACGACCCCGAGACCACCGGGCTGTTGGCGTTGATGCTGCTCACCGACGCGCGGGGCCCGGCCCGGGTGGGGCCGGGCGGCGAACTGGTGCCGATGGCCAAGCAGGACCGCCGGCTCTGGCGCACCGACCAGATCACCGAGGGCGTCGCCCTGGTCGAGGCGGCGCTGCCCCACGGCGACGTCGGGCCGTACCAGCTCCAGGCGGCGATCGCCGCGCTGCACGACGAGGCCCCCGACACCGAGCAGACCGACTGGCCGCAGATCGAGGCGCTCTACGGGCTGTTGACGCGGCTGTCCGACAACCCGGTGGTGGCGTTGAACCACGCCGTGGCCGTGGCGATGGCCAAGGGCGAGGCCGCCGGGCTCGACCTGCTCGCCGGGCTGGCCGACGACCCCCGGATCGCCGACGACCCCCGGCTGCACGCCGCCCGCGCGCACCTGTGGGAGCGGGCCGGCCGGCTCGACGCGGCGCGGACGGCGTACGAGCAGGCGGCCCGACGATCCATGAACCTGCCGCAGCAGCGCTACCTGTACGGCCGGGCCGCCCGCCTAGCCACCCCGGACTGAGCCGGCCGGCTGCGCCCCCACCGGCGGTCAGCCTTCGGCGAGGACCTCACGCAGCCGGCCGGCGAACGTGCCCGGGTCCTCGACGAAACCGATGTGCCCACCGGGGAACATCGTCGGGACGACACCCAGCGACGCGGCCAGCACCCGGGACGTACGGTCGCAGATCTCGCCGGTCGAATGCTCGCCGATGCCGACGACGACCCGGGTGGGGCCGGCGCGCAGCGCCGCGACGTCCGGCTGGAACTGGATCGTGCCCCGGACCATGTGGACGTACTGGAAGTGCTCGTCGGCGGCGGCCTGCGGCTCCGGCTCACCGCCGAACATGCCCAGGACGACCTCCTCCGGCAGCTCGATGTTGGCGATGGCGAGGAACTTGCGGCCGGCGCCCAGGCGGTCCCCGGAGACGTACGTGGCGATCATGTCCTCCTCCCGGGCGAGCAGGTCCTCGGCGTCGTCGAGGATCGCCACCAGGGGCGGCTCGTGGGCGATCACCGTGTGCGCCGCCTCCGGGTGGGCCGCGGCGAGGGCCAGCACGGTGACCGCGCCACCGCTGGAGCCGAGCACCGCGGCCGGGCCGGCGTCGAGGTGGGCGACGAGCCGGGCCAGGTCGTCGGCGCGCAACTCGGGCGTCGAGTCCTGGTGCGGGTCGTGCAACCGGCTGCGGTTGATGCCCCGCGGGTCGGTGGTCAGCACCGTGTGGTCGACGGCCAGCAACTCGGCCAGCGGCACGAACGCCCCGGCGTCCATCGGGGCGGCCACCAGCGCCACCAACGGGCCCCGCCCGCGTACCTCGTAGTGCAGCAGACCGTCGGGAACCTCCAGGGTGCCGACGATGACGTTATCGGTGGAAATGGCGCTCATCAGGGTCCTTCCGGGTCGTGACGCATGCGCGTACGCAGTGCAGACTCCCGTCGTACGGCAGAATCGTCGCTCGTGAGGGTGATTTCGGCGGAGCGCGACGGACGGGCGGCCGACGACGCCCACGAGCCGGGCCTGGCGCGGGCCCGCGACGGTGACGCGCGGGCGTTCACGGAGCTGGTGGCCCCGCTGCGCCGGGAACTGCACGCGCACTGCTACCGGATGCTCGGCTCCACCCACGACGCCGACGACGCCCTGCAGGAGGCGCTGCTGCGCGCCTGGCGGGGCCTGCCCCGCTTCGAGGGTCGCAGCTCGCTGCGGACCTGGCTGTACACGGTCTCCACCCGCACCTGCCTGGACCTGGTGGCCGGCCGCAACCGCCGGGCGCTGCCGGTCGACCTGGGCCCGGCCAGCGACCGGGCGGTGACCGACGACGCGCCGGTCACCGACGTCGCCTGGCTCGGCCCCTACCCCGACGCCGGCCTGGCCAGCTCCCCCGCCGCCCCGCACGCCCGCTACGAACAACGCGAGGCCGTCGAGCTGGCGTTCGTCGCCGCCCTGCAACACCTGCCCGGCAACCAGCGGGCCGCGCTGCTGCTCTTCGAGGTGCTGGGCTTCTCCGCCGCCGAGATCGCCGCCATGATGGCGACGTCGGTGACCTCGGTGAACTCCGCCCTCGCCCGGGCCCGCCGGATGGTGGCCGACAAGGTTCCCGCGCTCAGCCAGCAACGCACCCTGCGGCGGCTGGACGACGCCCGCCTGCGCCGGCTCGTCGACGGCTACGCCACCGCCCTGGAGAACGGCGACGCCGAGGCGCTGGTCGCCCTGCTCACCGAGGACGTCACCTGGTCCATGCCGCCGATGCCGCACTGGTACCGCGGCCTCGACGCGGTCGTCGACTTCGCCCGCGAGGTGCCGCTGACGAGGTGCGGGCAGTGGCGGCACCTGCCCACCGGCGCGAACGGCCAACCGGCGCTGGCCTGCTACCTGCGCCGGGGCACGGACGGCCCGTTCCTGGCCTGGTCGGTGAACGTGCTGACGGTGCGCGACGAGCGGATCTGCGAGATCACCTCGTTCGTGGGGGCGGAGCACGTCACCGCGTTCGGGCTGCCCTCGTCGCTGCCGGCCGACTGAGCGGGTCGCCGCGCCCGTCCTGCCCGTCGCGCCGGAATGAGTACTACGACTCAGGTGTGCGGGACTTCGGGCGACGAGGATCGTCACCATGTCCCACGCCGACGACGTCGACCAGCACGAGCAGCCAGACGACCCGTGCGGACACGTGCTGTGGCCCTGGCTGCTGCTGGCGCTGGCGCTGCCCGGCGCCGCGTGGTCGGCGTACGACGCCGTCATCGCCGTCGCCCCGTCCTTCGGCGAGCCACCGTCAGCGCAGGACCACGCCACCAGCGCCGCCGCGCTGCTCTCCGGCGCCTCGCTCTGCCTCGCCACCGCCCTGCTCACGGCGACCGTGTGCCGCCGCGTCCCGGCCACCGTCGGCTGCCTCGTCGCGAGCGCCGGTCTGGCCGCCCTGGCGGTGGCCGGGCCCGGGCGGCACGGTCCGCTCGCCGCGGCGGACCAGGCGGGTTGGGTGGCGGCGTGGACGCCGCCGACGAGTTGGCTCCTCGCCGCCGGGCTCGTCGTGGTGACGCTGCGTGCCGCGTCGGTCCGGGCCGTCCGGCGGCCGGTCGCCCATTCGGGGGCGACGTAGACCGCCGCCCTGACCGCGCCACGTCGTTGGCCGCCGTCAGCGGTACCGCCGGTGTCAGACGAGGCGCTGGATACGCACCTTTGCTCGCTCGTTTCTCAAGTGGCCTTGCTTGTGTTGGCGGACCTGCTCGTCCCAGACGTTCTGGTCGTAGTTCGGGTCCGGCGGAATCCACTTGTGTGAGCCATCGCTGTAGTGGAACTTCTCGTCGCCGGGCCTCAAGATGCTCATCGGATCCAGCCGAGGAAGCGCCGGTGCAGTTGGTCGGCAGGCAACTCGGCCAGATCCTGCAAGGCGCGCACGAACTGGGCAGCCATGTACAGCGCCAGTGGAACCGGCGCGGCGGCGAACTCCGTCCGCAGTTCCCGTCGCCGTTTCGGGCAGGGCCACGCCGCGCCGCACCCACCGCAGTTCCAGATCGGCAGCGCCGGACAGTGCGTCACCGAACGACGCATCGCCCCCACACCATCGCCGACCGGGTCTGCCGCCTGGCCGCCCAGCAGTTCCGGTACGGTTCCGGCAGCGCCGGCAATCCGGTCTTCACGTTTCCCGGTCACTGTTGGTCCACCCTCGGCCAGTGCCCACGGTTGATCGGGATCTGGTGCCGCGCTCGGCACGGCAGGTCTGCCCCGCATCGACAGACCCGCCGCCACTGTCGCCACGACCACACCGTCCGGTGCCTGCGGGCGAGGGTCATGGCTACGGCGATCAGGTACTCGTCATAGGAGACGCGTCGCCACCGTGGTGCTCGGCCGTGAACGTGGATCGCAGGCGTGGATGACCTGTCCCGCATCGTCTTTTCCCTCCGCCGGGCAGCGCGCCATGGCCGATCCCGAACCACGGGACCGGTTCTGGAACGTTCGGTAACTGCGACGCTACGATCACGGCAGCGGCCGTTGGACTCACCGGCAGTACCGGTGAGCAGGTCAAGCTCCTCGCGAAGCAGGCTAATGGGGCAGGAAACGTCGACCGCCGGTCAACGTAGGGATGTCGGATGGTGAATCAGGGACGATCCGCGCCGCATCGCGGCGAGGTCACCGGGTACCTGCTGAAGTTGATCCGAGAGTCCATTCCGATGACGCAGGAACAGTTGGCCGCAGAGCTGGCCGTCGACCGGGCAACCATCCAGAGTTGGGAATCGGGACGTCGCCCATTCACCGCGGTCGCGCTCGGACAATCCATCGTCATACGTCAGAAGTCCGCGAGACTCGGCGCAGAGAGCACCTTGCTCGCGGCTGTCGACGACGCCGCTGAAGCGGACTTCATCCTCGCCTCAGTGCTGAGCAGCAAGGTGGAGCGGACCGATGTCGCCGACCAGCCTCTCGGCTGGTCGGTGCTCACCCAGCGCCTGACGGACCTGCTCCTGTGGGCAGCGCTCGGGCAGACGCCCACATTCGTCCGAGGGCTTCGGACCATTCACCCTCGGCGCGGCCCGGTGGCCTCCAGCCCGATCCTCTCCGTCGACCAGCAGCGTGCGTTCATCGCGAACCTGCGCGTGCTCGCCGATCGCGCCGGCAGCGGACGCGAGCCGAATGTCCTCCTGCACCGGCAAGCATGCTTCCTCGCCGGAGCAGACCCGAGTGGCACCTCGGCCGCGTGGCTCGCCAACCGCAGTTCCCGAAAGGCCCGCCAGCCGACGCCCTTGCACACCTGGTCGCCGCTGTGGCCCGACGCCCGTTCCGTGGCCACCTCACTCGCCAATCAGGGTGATCCGGAACCCCTGCGGGACTTCATCGCCCGCGCTCACCCGGACGACGCGTGCGAGCGAGCCGCACTCAACTACTCGGCGTACTGGGTCGGCGAGATCGCGTACCGCCAGCGCGACGACTCCTTCATGCCTGCCGCCCTCGCCGACTGGCGAGGCTTCCGACTCCTGCGCCACCTGGTCCAGCGCCTCGACGGCAACCATCCGTTCGTAGACCTCAACGTCCACAACCTCTGGGCGCTGCTCACCGCCCGACGCGGCCTCGCCCTCGATGACCCACACACCGGGCGGGCACTGGTCGAACGCAGCACCCTGCTCCTCGACAGCGACGAGATCTCCCCGCAGTCTCGGCGGGAGCTGACGTCTATCGTCTACAGCCTGCGAACCGACGGAATCACCGGCACAGGGACGGACAGATGAGCGACGACCAGCACGCCGCCGGCGCGATGAGCTTCATCTTCGAAGCGGGCGTACTCAAGCGCGCCGCCCGCACCGGCTGGTGGTTCGCCGGAGTCAAGCAGCCCGAGTCCATCGCCGAACACTCCTTCCGCACCGCGCTCATCGGCATGATGCTCGCCGCCCTGGAGGGCGCCGACCCGGCCCGGGTTTCCATGCTCTGCGTCCTGCACGACACCCAGGAGACCCGGATCACCGACATCCCCCACATCGCCAAGCGCTACCTCACCGCCGCCCCCAACACCACCGTCACGGCCGACCAGGTCGCCGCCTGCCCGCCGGCCGTCGCCGACACGATCACCGCCGCTGTCGCCGAGTACGAAGCCGGCGAAACCCTGGAAGCCCTCGTTGCCCGCGACGCCGACAAGCTCGAATGCCTCGTCCAGGCCGTCGAATACCGCCACCAGGGCATCGACAACGTCCAACGCTGGATCGACAGCTCCCGCGCGGCGCTGAAGACCACGTCCGCTCACCGCCTCGCCGACGCCGCACTGGCCGGACAGCCCCTCGCCTGGCTCAACCCACCCCAGAAGCCAGAGTAGGTACGCCGCCTCACTTGGCGTTGAAGTAGTTCGCCTCCGGGTGGTGCACCACGATCGCGTCGGTGGCCTGCTCCGGCACCAGCTGGAACTCCTCCGACAGCTGCACCCCGATCCGCTCCGCGCCCAGCAGCTCCACGATCTTCGCCCGGTCCTCCAGCTCCGGGCAGGCCGGGTAGCCGAACGCGTACCGGCAGCCCCGGTAGTCGTTGCGCAGCAGGCCGGCCAGGTCCGCCGGGTCGTCGGCGGCGATCGTACGCCCGCCGGGCAGGGTCAGCTCGCTGCGGATGCGCCGGTGCCAGTACTCGGCGAGCGCCTCGGTGAGCTGCACGGACAGGCCGTGCACCTCCAGGTAGTCGCGGTACTCGTTGGCGGCGAACATCTTCGCGGTGTACTCGCTGATCGGCTGCCCGACCGTGACCAGCTGCAACGCCACCACGTCGAGCTGGTCGCCCTTGGGCCGGAAGAAGTCGGCCAGGCAGAGCCGGCGCTCCTGCCGCTGCCGGGGGAAGGAGAACCGGGCCCGCTCGGTGCTGGCGTTCTCGTCCAGCACGACCAGGTCGTTGCCCTCGGCGTACGCGGGGAAGTAGCCGTAGACGACGGCCGCCTCCAGGACCTGGTCGGAGATCAGCCGGTCCAGCCAGTACCGCAGCCGCGGGCGACCCTCGGTCTCCACCAGCTCCTCGTACGACGGGCCCTGCCCGCCGCGCGCGCCCCGCAGCCCCCACTGCCCGAGGAAGGTTGCCCGCTCGTCGAGCAGCGCCGAGTAGTCGGCCAGCGGCACACCCTTCACCACCCGGGTGCCGAAGAACGGCGGGGTGGGCACCTCCACGTCGGTGGCCACGTCCGAGCGGACCGAGGCGTCGTCCAGCTCGGGCAGCGCCTCGCTCACCATCGCCTTCTGCCGCTCCCGGCGGGCCCGCCGCGCCGCGAGCGCCGCCTCCCGCTCCGGGTCGACCACCGGCGCGCCGCCCCGCTTGGCGGTCATCACCCGGTCCATCAGGGACAGCCCCTCGAAGGCGTCGCGAGCGTAGTGCACCTGGCCGGGGAACATGCCGCGCAGGTCGTCCTCGACGTACGCCCGGGTGAGCGCGGCGCCGCCGAGCAGCACCGGCCAGCGCTCGGCGACCCCGCGCGAGGCCATCTCGGCGAGGTTCTCCTTCATGATCACAGTGCTCTTGACCAGCAGCCCGGACATGCCGATCGCATCGGCCCGGTGCTCCTCGGCGGCCTCCAGGATCGCGTTGATCGGCTGCTTGATGCCGATGTTGACGACCTCGTAGCCGTTGTTGGACAGGATGATGTCGACCAGGTTCTTGCCGATGTCGTGCACGTCGCCCTTGACGGTGGCGAGCACGATACGGCCCTTGCCCTCGTCGTCGGCCTTGTCCATGTGCGGTTCCAGGTAGGCCACCGCGGTCTTCATCACCTCGGCGGACTGGAGCACGAACGGCAACTGCATCTGCCCGGAGCCGAACAGCTCGCCGACGACCTTCATCCCGTCGAGCAGGATGTCGTTGATGATGGACAGCGGCGTGCGGCCCCCGGCCATCGCGGTGTCCAGGTCGGCCTCCAGGCCGTTGCGCTCCCCGTCGATGATCCGCCGCTTCAGCCGCTCGTCCAGCGGCAGCGCGGCCAGTTCCTCGGCCCGGCCGGCCCGCGCCGAGGCGGCATCGACGCCCTCGAAGACCTCGATGAACCGCTGCACCGGGTCGTACCCCTCGCGCCGCCGGTCGTAGACCAGGTCCAACGCGATCTCCCGCTGCTCGTCGGGAATCTTCGACATCGGCAGGATCTTGCTGGCGTGCACGATCGCCGAGGTGAGCCCCGCCTGCACGCACTCGTGCAGGAAGACCGAGTTGAGCACCTGCCGGGCGGCCGGGTTGAGCCCGAAGGAGACGTTGGAGATGCCGAGGGTGAAGTTGACCCCCGGATAGCGGGCGGCGATCTCCCGGATCGCCTCGATGGTCTCGATGCCGTCCCGGCGGGTCTCCTCCTGGCCGGTGGCGATGGGGAAGGTCAGCGCGTCGATGAGGATGTCGGAGCGGCGCAGCCCCCACCGGCCGGTCAGGTCGTCGATCAGCCGGGAGGCGACGCGTACCTTCCAGTCCTTCGTGCGGGCCTGGCCCTCCTCGTCGATGAGCAGCGCCACCACGGCGGCGCCGTGCTCCTTGACCACCGGCATCACCCGCGCGAAGCGGGACTCCGGGCCGTCACCGTCCTCGAAGTTGACCGAGTTGACCACGCACCGCCCGCCGAGCATCTCCAGCCCGGCCTCGACCACGGCCGGCTCGGTGGAGTCCAGCATGATCGGCAGGGTGGACGCGGTGGCGAACCGGCCGGCCAGCTCGCGCATGTCCGTGGTGCCGTCCCGGCCGACGTAGTCGACGCAGAGGTCCAGCAGGTGCGAGCCGTCGCGGGCCTGGCTGCGGGCGATCTCCACGCAGGCCTGCCAGTCGGCGGCGAGCATCGCCTCGCGGAACGCCTTCGAGCCGTTGGCGTTGGTCCGCTCCCCCACCATCAACACGCTGGCGTCCTGGGCGAACGGCACGTGGTGGTAGATCGAGGAGACGCCCGGCTCGGGCCGGGGCTCGCGGGCCACCGGCGTCGCGCCGCGCAGCCGCTCCACGAGCACCCGGATGTGCTCGGGGGTGCTGCCGCAGCAGCCACCCACCAGCGAGACGCCGTACTCGGTGACGAAACGCTCCAGGGCGTCGGCCATCTCGACCGGGGTGAGCGGGAAGTACGCCCCGTCGGCGGTGAGCACGGGCAGGCCGGCGTTCGGCATCACCGACACCGGGATGCGGGAGTTCTGGGACAGGTAGCGCAGGTGCTCGCCCATCTCGGCCGGGCCGGTGGAGCAGTTGAGCCCGATCAGGTCCACCCCGAGCGGCTCGATGGCGGTCAGCGCCGCACCGATCTCGCTGCCCAGCAGCATGGTGCCGGTGGTCTCGACGGCGACGTGGCAGATGATCGGCACCCGCACGCCCAGCTCGGCCATCGCCCGCTTCGACCCGACCACCGCGGCCTTGACCTGGAGCAGGTCCTGGCAGGTCTCGACGATCAGGGCGTCCGCGCCGCCGGCGATCAGGCCGGCGGCGTTCTCCTGGTACGCGTCGCGCAGCGTCGCGTACGCCGCGTGGCCCAGGGTGGGCAGCTTGGTGCCCGGGCCGATCGAGCCGAGCACGAAGCGGGGCTGCTCCGGCGTGGCGTACGCGTCGGCGGCCTCCCGGGCCAGCCGGGCGCCCGCCTCGGACAACTCCCGGATCCGCCCCTCGATGCCGTACTCGGCCAGGTTGGCCAGGTTGGCGCCGAAGGTGTTCGTCTCGACGCAGTCCGCCCCGACGGCCAGGTACGCCTCGTGCACCCCGCGCACCACGTCGGGCCGGGTGACGTTGAGGATCTCGTTGCATCCTTCGAGGCCGTCGTAGTCGTCGAGGGTCAGGTCCGCGGCATGCAGCATCGTCCCCATCGCGCCGTCGGCGATGAGGATCCGGTCGGCCAGCACATCGAGCATCGAAGTCCGCACGCTCACAGGTTAATCCGACCATCCGGGTGACCGCTGCGACCCGCTGGCGGTCCCACATTCTGTCAGCGGAATCACCGCTTCCGATTCGTACCGGTTCGCCGGGCTGGCCGATCGGCGGACCGGCGCGGCCGACGGGCCGTGTCCAGCGTCGGCACGTAGGCTGGCGGACGTGAAGGACATCAGCGACGCGACCGTGCGACAGCTCCAGGTCGCGGCGCGGCGTCAGACGCGCCGAGCCGGAGTTGTCGTAGGCGGGCGGACGAGCGGGCGGACGCCCGGCGCCGTCCCCGACGAGCAGGGTGAGGTGACGGCGTGACCGAGTTCGACGGGCTGCCGGTGCTGCGGTCCCCGGTGGCGATCGCCGCCTTCGAGGGCTGGAACGACGCCGCGGACGCCTCGACCGCCGCCGTGGAGCACCTGGAGCAGGTCTGGCAGGCCCGGCCGGTCACCGAGCTGGACCCGGAGGACTTCTACGACTTCCAGGTCAGCCGGCCGACGATCAGCATGGCCGACGGCGAGACCCGGCGGGTCGAGTGGCCCACCACCCGGTTCATGGTGGCCAGCCCGGAGGGCACCGAGCGGGACGTGGTGCTGATCCGGGGCATCGAGCCGAGCATGCGCTGGCGCACCTTCTGCGAGCAGGTGCTGGAGATCTGCCACAGCCTGGAGGTGGAACGGGTGGTGCTGCTCGGCGCGCTGCTGGCCGACGTGCCGTACACCCGGCCGTTGCCGATCAGCGGCAGCGCCTCCGACGCGGCGGCCGCCGAGCGCTACCAGCTCACCCCCACCCGCTACGACGGGCCGACCGGCATCGTCGGGGTCCTGCACGACGCGTGCATCCGGGCCGAGGTCGACGCCGTCTCCTTCTGGGTGCACGTGCCGCACTACGCCAACAACCCACCCTGCCCGAAGGCCACCCTCGCGCTGCTGCACCGGGTGGAGGACGTGCTCGACCTGCCGGTGCCGATGGCCGACCTGGCCGAGGAGGCCGCCGAGTGGGAGCAGCGGGTGCGCGGCGCCGCCGAGCAGGACGCCGAGCTGGGCGAGTACGTCCGGGAGCTGGAGGAGCGCGTCGGCGACGCCGGCATCACCCCGCTGACCGGCGACGAGATCGCCCAGGAGTTCGAGAAGTACCTGCGCCGCCGGGGCGGCTCCGCCGGGCCGACCGCCGGCTCCTGGTAGCCCCTCCCCCGCGCCGCACCGGCCCCCGGACGTCTCGTCGTCCGGGGGCCGGTGCTCATCGCGGCCGGCACGCCCGCCGGCGCCACCATCGAGGCGGGGGCGTGTCCGGGGTGGCGACGTCACCACCTCTAGGGCATCCTAGGAACCTAGCTGTCAACAGGAGGCGGGTGTGCAGATCAACCCGGGGGCCGCCGAGTTCCCGCACCGGCAGATCGCCGCGCAGCTCAAGGCCCAGGTGCGCCGCGGCGACTGGGCGCCGGGCGAGCGGCTGCCGTCCATCCCGGCCATCGCCGAGATGTTCGGCGTGGCGAAGCAGACCGTGCAACGCGCCGTCGACCAACTGCGGGTCGAGGGCATCCTGATCACCAAGCCCGGCTCCGGCACGTACGTGCGCGGCACCCGCCGCCGGCTCAACCGGCTCTCCCGCGGCCGCTACGGCGGCTTCCGCGGCTACCACACCGACCTGGCCGCCCGGTACCGGCAGCAACTCGTCCAGGTCGGCCGCGCACCGGCCCCGCCGGAGGTGGCCGACGCGTTCGGCGTGCCCGACGGCACCGAACTGCTCTGCCGCCGGCACCTGGTGCGCACCGACGACTCACCGGTGGAGGTGGGCGCCTCCTGGTTCCTGCCGAAGGACACCGCCGGCACCTCGCTGGAACGCGCCGAGGCGTTCGGCCGGCCCCTCTACCAGGAGGCCGAGGAGGCCACCGGCCGACGGTACGTCTCGGCGACCGACACCATCAGCGCCCGGCAGCCCAGCCGGGAGGAGGCCGAGACCCTCCAGATCCGCCCCGACACACCGGTGCTGCACCTGCTGCACGTCGCCTACGACGGCGATCGCAAGCCGATCGAGGTCGCCCAGGCCACCTGGCCCGGCCCGATGACCACCCTCACCGAGGAGTACCGGATCCCCGCCCCCACCCCCGACCCAACCCCTGACCCCGACCCCGGCCTGGTCCTCGGCTGACCCACCCCCGTCGATCTTGCACTTCTGGTGTCGACAAGACGGGCGAACGCCTCGAATCAACCACCAAAGTGCAAGATCGGCGACGGGTAGGAGGGAGGGGGCGGGAGGGAGACGGGGGTGGGGTCAGAGGCGGATGCCGAGCAGGGCGTCCACGGTGGTGGCGAAGAGCGCCGGCGCGTGTGGGTCGTCGCTCGGGGCCGCCAGTGCCCGCTCGGCCCAGTCGTCGGCCAGCGCGAGCGCTCCCGGGGTGTCCAGGTCATCGGCGAGCCGGGCGCGTACCCCTGCCAGGAACGCCTCCCCGGACGGCCCGGCCGGCGCGGCGGCGGCCCGCCGCCAGCGGGCCAGCCGCGCCTGTGCGGCGTCGAGCAGGTCATCGGTCCAGGTGCGGTCGGCACGGTAGTGCCCGGACATCAGCCCGAGCCGCACGGCCATCGGGTCGACCCGGTCGGCCCGCAGCCGGGAGACGAAGACCAGGTTGCCCTTGGACTTCGACATCTTCTCGCCGTCCAGGCCGATCATGCCGGCGTGCACGTAGTGGTCGGCGAAGGGCGCCGCGCCGGTGAGCCGCTCGGCGTGCGCGGCGGAACACTCGTGGTGCGGGAAGAGCAGATCGTTGCCGCCGCCCTGCACGTCGATCTGGTCGCCGAGCAGATTCAGCGCGATCACCGCGCACTCGATGTGCCAGCCGGGTCGGCCGGCCCCCAGCTCGCCGCCGGGCCAGGACGGCTCCCCCTCGCGGGCCCCGCGCCACAGCAGCGGGTCCAACGGGTCGCGCTTGCCGGCCCGATCCGGGTCGCCACCGCGCTCCGGGAAGATCTCCAACATCTGCGCACGGGTCAGGTTGGACTCGTAGCCGAACGCCGGCGCCGCGCCGATGTCGAAGTAGACGTCGCCGGTGCCGTCGTCGAGCCGGTACGCCGCGCCGTCCTTGAGCAGCACCTGAACCTTGTCGGCGATGTCCGGGATCGACTCCACCGCGCCGACGTAGTGCGCCGGCGGGATCATCCGCAGCGCCTCCATGTCCTCACGGAACAGCGCGGTCTCCCGCATGGCCAGGACCTTCCAGTCCTCGCCGTCGCGCTCGGCCCGCTCCAGCAGCGGATCGTCGATGTCGGTGACGTTCTGCACGTACCGCACGGTCAGGCCGGCGTCGCGCCACATCCGCTGCACCAGATCGAAGGTGATCATGGTGGCGGCGTGGCCCAGGTGGGTGGCGTCGTACGGGGTGATGCCGCAGACGTACATGCTCGCCGTGCCGTCGGGCCGGCTGGGATGGACACCGCGCCGCGCCGAGTCGTACAAGCTCAGTGGCCCGCCGTTCCCCGGCAGCCGTGGCACCTCGTGTCCCGCCCATGACTCCATGACCGTCAGCCTAACGAGCCGTCAGTCCACGGGGAGGCACCCTCCGGGTGATCAACACGACAACGGCTCACATGGGCGGCCAGGGCATCGCCGGCCAGTCCTGCGGCGGCTGCGGGTAACGACCGGTCTCGCGCAGCCGGTCGACACGCGCGGCCAGCTCGGCGACCTCACCGACGGTCAGGTGCTCGGCCAGCTCCTCGCCCAGCTCACCGGCGACCAGACCGGCGAGGGCGTCGAGCATCGCCACCGCGTCCGGCGGCAACTGCCGGCCCGCCCAGCCCCACAGGACCGTCCGCAGCTTCTCCTCGACGTGGAAGCAGACGCCGTGGTCGACACCGTAGAGCCGGTCGTCCGGGCCGACGAGCACGTGCCCACCCTTGCGGTCGGCGTTGTTGAGCACCGCGTCGAGCACCGCGAGGCGGGCCAGCCGCGGATCGTCGGCGTGAGCGAGCGCGTACGCGGCCCCGTCGTCGTCCCGGGCGGCCGCGACCGGGAACCAGCGCGGCGGCACCGCCGTGGCGGGGACGAACCCGACCAGGGGCTCGACGTCGGACGGCTCGTCGATCCAGAGCTGACAGGAGCCGGGACCGAACGGCCCGTCGCGCAGCACCGTCGGCGGCACCAGGTCCCACCCGGTGGCCCGGGAGACCAGGTACGCCGCGACCTCCCGCCCGGCCAGGGTGCCGTCCGGGAAGTCCCACAGCGGACGCTCCCCGCGCACCGGCTTGTAGACGCAGCGGGCGGTCCGCCCGTCCAGGGTGAGGATCCCGCGCAGGGTCGTGTTGGAGGCGTCGACCAGCCGCCCCTCGATGTCGAGTTCGCCGTCGCGCAGCAGCCGGAGCGCCGCGCTGCCGTCGTGGCGGGGCTGCAACTCCGACGAGGTCACCGGTGGTAACCGTTGTGCCGGGGACAGAGGTGACCGGCGGGGTCGAGCGGCTGCCCGCAGAGCGGGCAGGGCGGCCGGCCGGCGTTGACCACCCGGCGGGCCCGCTCGATGAACTCACGGGTCGCCTCGGGAGTCAGCCGCACCCGGAGCCGGTCGAGGTCCTCGTCCGGCTCCTCGTCCTCGTCGGCCTCGTCGTCGGCGTCGTCGCCACCGAGCTCGACCTCGACCTCCGTCTCACCGGCGGCGATCGCCTCGATCACCACGGTCGCGCTGTCGACGTCGAAGGCCAGGCCGAGGGTGCCGACCCGGAACTCCTCGTCGACCGGGGTGTCCAGCGGGTCGTTGTCGCCGAGCGCGGCCGGCGCCTCGGGCAGCTCCACACCGAAGCGGCGCTGGGCCTCGGCGAGCAACTCCTCCAGCTTCTCGGCGAGCAGGGACACCTGCACCTTCTCCAGCGCGACGCTGACCAGCCGGCCGCCGCCGCGAGCCTGCAGGAAGAACGTGCGCTCCCCCGGCGGCCCGACGGTCCCGGCGACGAACCGCTCCGGCGGCTCGAAGGCGTGCACCTGGTGGGTCATGCCCACGACCCTATCCGGCGGGCGGAAGCGTCGCGTACCGCACCGAGGGTGGTTCAGCCGAGGGCGAAACGCCGCGGGCGACGCGCGAGCGACCCCGGCGTGGCGGCCCCGCTCACCCGGCGGCCCCCGCGCCGCCGCCCACGGCGGCGTCGGAATCGGCCCGCCGGCTCGCCCGCCGCACCAGCGCGGCCAGGTCACCGCCGGTGTCGTTGAGCCGGACCAGGAAGGGGCGCAGCGGGGTGTAGCGGATCGCGGTGACCGACGCCGGGTCGGCGACGATGCGCTGGAACAGATCCAGGTGTACGCCGAGCGCGTCCGCCACGATGGCCTTGATCACATCACCGTGGCTGCACGCCAGCCAGACCGCCTCGGGGCCGTGCTCGGCGGTGACCCGGGCGTCCCAGGTGCGCACCGCGGCGACCGCCCGGGCGGCCATCGCGGCCATCGCCTCGCCCTCCGGGAAGACCGCGGCGCTGGGGTGCTGCTGCACGACCGGCCAGAGCGGCTCCTTGGCCAGCTTCTTCAGCGGCTGCCCCTCCCAGGTGCCGTAGCCGCACTCGATCAGCCCTTCCTCGACCACCGGCGCGACCTGCGGCAGCGCCAGCTCCAGGGTCTGCCGGCAGCGGATCAGCGGGCTGGTGACCACTGTCGCCAGCGGCAGAGCGCGCAGCCGCTCGCCGACGGCGGCGGCCTGGGCGCGGCCGGTGTCGTCGAGCTCGACCGGCTGGCGGCCGGCCAGCCCGCCGTCGGCGTTCGCCGTCGTCCGGCCGTGTCGCAGAAGCAGAAGGGTCGCCACGCCGTCCACCCTACGGGCGGGCCGCACACGCGGCGGCCCCCGGCACTCAGCTGGTGTCGGGGGCCGTCGGTGCGGTCGCGTCCGCCCGGCGCGCCGACGCCGGGCGGGCGGCTCAGGTGGCGCTGATCGTGCCGGTGAGCAGCAGCGCGAGCACCAGCGTGCCGAGCGCCACCCGGTAGAGCACGAAGACGTACAGGGTGTGGTGGGCGACGTAGCGCAGCAGCCAGGCGATGGCCGCGTAGCCGATCGCGAAGGCGATCACGGTGGCCACCACCATCTGCGCCACGGACGGCACCGAGGTGCCCGGCGCGGCCGGTTCGAACACGTCACCGACGCTGAAGATCCCCGACATCACCACCGCCGGGATGGCCAGCAGGAAGGAATACCGCGCCGCCGCCTCCCGGGTCAGGTTGAGCAGCAGGCCGGCGGTGAGCGTCCCGCCGGAGCGGGACACCCCCGGGATCAGCGCCATCGCCTGGGCGAAGCCCATCACGACGCCGTCGCGCATCCGGAAGTTCTCCAGCGTGCGGGTCTGCCGGCCCCAGTACTCGGCGAAGGCCAGCACGAAGGCGAAGACGATCAGCGTGGTGGCGACCACCCACAGGTTGCGGGCGGTCTCCCGGATCTGGTCCTTGAAGAGGAACCCGAACAGCCCGATCGGGATCGAGCCGACGATGACGTACCAGCCCATCCGGTAGTCGAGGCTGGAACGCACCGAGCGGTCCCGCAGGCCGACCAGCCAGGTCCGGGTGATCCGCCAGATGTCCTTGGCGAAGTAGATCAGCACCGCCGCCTCGGTGCCCAGCTGGGTCACCGCGGTGAAGGAGGCGCCGGCGTCCCGGTCGAAGAAGATCGCGGAGGTGATCCGCAGGTGTCCCGACGAGCTGACCGGCAGGAACTCGGTGAGTCCCTGGACGATGCCCAGGACGATGGCTTCGACCCAGGTCACTCGCCGACCCCGGAGAGGTCGAGGGCCTCGGCCACGGTACGCAGG
Source organism: Micromonospora citrea (assembly GCF_049629545.1). Classification (GTDB taxonomy): domain Bacteria; phylum Actinomycetota; class Actinomycetes; order Mycobacteriales; family Micromonosporaceae; genus Micromonospora; species Micromonospora citrea_A. Next base: position 18,905 of record NZ_JBNADX010000026.1, on the reverse strand, counting down.
GTCTGCACGCCGCTGTCCCGGTCGGCGACGAAGAGGGTCACCGACAGGGTGGTCACGCCGGCCGCGGCGTACTCCCGCAGCCGCTCGGCGATGCGCTCCTTCGGGCCGAGCAGCGAGGTGCGGTCGATGAACTCCATCGGCACCGCGGCGGCGGCGTCGCGCTGCCGCTTGGCCAGGTAGAGGTCCTGCACCTCGCGGGCGGCGTCGCCGTAGCCCATCCGGGTGGCCAGCTGGTTGTAGAAGTTCTGCTGCCGGCTGCCCATGCCGCCGACGTAGAGGGCGGCGTACCAGCGGACCAGCTCGGCGCAGGAGGCGACGTCGTCGCCGACCACCACCGGCACCGAGGGGACGACGTCGAAGCCGGCCAGCTCCTTGCCGGCCTTGGCCCGGCCGGCGCGCACCGAGGCGAGCTGCTCCTCGGCGAACTCGGGGGCGTAGAAGACGGCGAGCCAGCCGTCGGCGATCTCGCCGGCCAGTTCGAGGTTCTTCGGGCCGACGGCGGCCAGGTAGATCGGGATGTGCTCGCGCGGCGGGTGGAAGCCCAGCCGCAGCGCCTTGCCCGGCCCGTCGGGCAGCGGCAGGGTGTAGTGCTCGCCGTCGTAGGCGACCTCCTTGCGGGCCACCGCGAGCTTCACGATGTCGACGTACTCCCGGGTGCGCGCGAGCGGCTTGGCGAAGCGCACGCCGTGCCAACCCTCGGAGACCTGGGGCCCGGAGACGCCCAGACCGAGCCGGAACCGGCCGCCGGAGAGCGCGTCGATGGTGGCCGCGGTCATCGCGGTCATCGCCGGGGTACGGGCGGGGATCTGCATCACCGCGCTGCCCACGTCGATCCGCTCGGTCTGGCCGGCCATCCAGGCCAGCATGCTCGGCGAGTCGGAGCCGTAGGCCTCGGCGGCCCACACCACCGAGTAGCCGAGCCGGTCCGCCTCCTGGGCGAGCGCGAGGTGGTCGGCGGGTGTGCTCCACGCCGTCTGGTATCCGAGGCTGAGCCCGAGTCGCACTGGTCCTCCCCCATCCGCAGCACAGGTCGCACCAGGGTACGCAATGGCGGAGGTGGCCCCGATCACCGGCTCACCCCACCCGGGCGGGCGGTCGACGACCGGCGCGGACCCGGCCGACGGTCGGATCGGCGACGCGGAGGCCAGAGATGACGGGAGCGAGGATATCCGTGACGCCGGGTTCGAAATAAGGTTCACCCATGCAACAGCGACCGCTCGGCCGAAGCGGGCTGGCGGTTTCCCGGCTCGCGCTCGGCACCATGACCTGGGGTCGGGACACCGACCCCGACGACGCGGCCGCCCAGCTGAAGAGTTTCCTCGACGCGGGCGGCAACCTGGTCGACACCGCCGACGTCTTCGGCGACGGCGACGCCGAGTCGGTGCTCGGCTCGCTGCTGGGCGCTCTCGTCCCCCGCGACGAGGTGCTCATCGCCACCAAGGCGGGCCTGCGGCCGGGCAGCGGACGGCGGCGCGACGGCTCCCGGGGCCACCTGCTGCGCACCCTCGACGCGTCGCTGCGCCGGCTGGGCACCGACCACGTCGACCTGTGGCAGGTGCACGGGTACGACCCGGACACCCCGCTGGAGGAGACCCTCGCGGCGCTGGATCACGCGGTGGCCAGCGGCCGGGTCCGCTACGTCGGCGTGTCGAACTTCTCCGGCTGGCAGACCGCCCGCGCCGCCGCCTGGCAGGCCGCCTGGCCGGGGCGGGCCCCGGTCGTCGCCGCGCAGGTGGAGTACTCGCTGCTGGAGCGGGGCGTGGAGCGGGAGGTGCTGCCGGCCTGCGCCGCGCTCGGGCTGGGTGTGCTGCCCTGGTCGCCGCTGGGTCGGGGGGTGCTCACCGGCAAGTACCGCAACGGGCGGCCCGCGGACTCCCGGGCCGCCTCGGCGCACTTCGAGCGTTTCGTCACCACCTACCTGGAACCGCGCTGCTCCAGCATCGTGGAGGCGGTCGCCATCGCGGCCGGCGGGCTGGGCGTCTCACCGCTGGAGGTGGCGCTGGCCTGGATCCGGGACCGGCCCGGGGTGACCGCGCCGATCCTGGGCGCGCGCACGGTGGGTCAACTGCTCGGCGCGCTCCAGGTGGAGCGGATGACCCTGCCGGAGGAGATCACCACCGCGCTGGACGACGTCTCCGCCGTGCCGGTGGGGTACCCCGAGCGGGACGGCTGAGCGCTCACCGGCCCCCGGGCCGCTTGCCGGGGACGCCCTCCAGCGCCTGCAGGAAGCGGTTCTGATCGTCGCGGGTGGTCGGGTTCACCACGTGGATCCAGGAGCCGTCGTCGAAGACGATCGTCGCCGGGAACTGCACCAGGCGGCTGGGGCCGTAGTCGAAGTCGATCCGGGCGACGCGGCGCCGCTCCACGCTCCACAGCAGCCGGGGCCGGCGCTCGTCCGGCTGACCCGGGGCGGGACGTTCGGGCAGCTCCAGCACGTGCAGGTGGGTGTCGGTGACCGCGACCGGGGTGTCTTTGAACCGGGCCAGGAACAGCAGCATGCCGCCGGCGAGGCTGGTCAGGTCGCCGCTGAACGCGTACCGGTAGTGGAAGGTGAACTCGGCGAGCTGGTCGGCGAGCGGCTCGTACGCGTCGAAGCCGAACAGCGCCCGGAACGCCTCCTGCTCTCCGGTGAGCGGCAGCGGCCGCCTCGGCGGCACGAGTTGCCCGTCCTGCGCCCGCCCGGCATCCGTCCCGCCCGCCACCACCGCCTTGGCGGGCAGGGTGAGCACGCCGGCGGCGATCCGCACCGGGGTGATCACCGCGTCGACCCAGGCGACCGGGTTGACGATGTTCAGCAGCCCGAACAGCACCCGAGGGTCGAACGAGTCGGCGAGGGCGTCGCCCACCTGATCGGCGAACTGCGCGCCCATCTTGTGGTACTCGTCGCCGTAGAAGCCGAACTGGCTGACGTAGCGGACCTGCTGGCCCGGCACCAGGGGGGCCACCAGCAGCCGCTCGGGCTCGTCGGTGCCACGGAACTCCTCGCGCAGCTCCCGGGCCTTGTCCCGGACGCTGCGCGCCTGGCCCACCACCGAGCCGGTCAGCCGGGTGATCCGGTTCCACGCTCCGGTCATGTCGTCCCCTCCGTCATGACGGCCACCTGCGCACCGGCGGCCGGACCCGGTCGGCGGTCCGAGGACATTGTGGCCGACCCGGTCGAGGCGACCCACCGCCGGGCGAGCGCGCCGCGTGCTCGGGTCCGGGCCCGCCGCGCCCTCGCCCGCCACCGCGGTGGAACGGCCCGTCGGCGACACCACCGACCGGATGATCCGTCGCCGGGACGGCCCGGACGGCTACCGGCCCGCCGGTTGCTCGGCGGGCGGCTGCCCGAAGACGTTCTGGTCGATCCAGTCGGCGCCGCTCTGCACGGCCTCCTGCACCTGGTCGCCGACCTGCTCGGAGCCGGGCACGGACAGCCCGGTGGCGATCGCGACGGTGCCCCAGGTGACGCCGTGGATGACGGTGTTGGGGATGTTCCAGGGCAGGTTCGTCGCCCAGTCCCGGGCGATGATCCTGCCGCCGTCGACGAGGCCGTTGTTGCGCAGCGCGCCCATCCGGTCGAACATGCCCATGTCGAACGGCGAGCCGGACTTGCCGAGCTTGAACGTGCCCTTCGCCGGGTCGGTGATCTTGTGGTGCCACTTGTCCGCCTTGCCGGCGGCGGCCCGCTTGTCGGCGTACTTCTGGCCCTTCATCAGGGCCTTCTGCTTGTCGGCGAGCTTGTTCAGGTGCCGGCCCAGCTTCTGCAACTGGGTGATGATCTTCTCCAGCTTGAGGATGATCCGCTCGAGCAGCCGGACCACCTTCGGCAGATGGGTCGCCAGCGGCCGGATGGCCTTCACGGCCCGAGCCAGAGTGATCATGAAGCGGGTGGCGGTGACCGCCATGCCGGTGGCCCAGGACGCGCCGGCCGTGAACGGCGCCATCAGCAGCGCGGTGATCAGGGTGACCAGCAGGAAGTTGACGAACTCGACGCAGATGTCGACCAGCACGTCGTGGGTGATCTGCAACCCGTCGGCGACGCCCCGCAGGTACTCCGCCGTCGCGGTGAACTGGTCGGCCACGTCCAGCAACTGCTGCTCGGTCTCGGCGAGGCGCTGGCCGTACGCGTCCCCCGCCGGCGAGCGCCAGCCGGCGCGCTCGGCCTCACGGACGCTGCGGTGGTTGAGCGCGATCTCGCGTACCCGGGCGGCGACGGCGTCCCACTGCGTCGCGTGCGCCCGCAGCACCTCGGGGTCGCCGTCGACCATGTCGACCAACTGGATCAGCGGCCAGGCGAGGGTACGACAGACACTGTCGACCGCCTTGTCCACCGTGGACAGCGCGCCGTCGATGTTGTTCCACAGCTCGACGGCGCTGCCCGCGGGCCCGCTCATCGGCCCAGCCCTGAGCGGATCGCGGTGAAGCCGGCGTCGATCTGCTGCTCGTTGCGCTCGTACGAGTCCGCCGTGGCCCCGAGCGACGTCTCCACCCGGCCGAAGGCGTCCTGCCCGGCACGGAACATCTCCATGCCGCCCCGCACCTGCTCGGCGTACTTGTCGCGCAGGATGTCGCTGGCGAAGGGCAGATGGCCGAAGGCCCCGGGAGGCACCTCCGCGGCCCCCGCGACGGCGGTGTGCAGCCCGCCCAGTCCCGCGGCGGCGTCCGCCGCGGCAGTCTGCAGGCGACGGACCGTCGCCACGTCCACTTCGATGTCCGGCATCGCCGCTTCCCCCTGTCAGTCGGCGCAGTGACGATACGATCCACCGGCCGTCGGCCGCCACCCCGGTCGACGCCAGGAACGGGGAGGACCGAGGCATGACCGATCCAGCATCCGCTTTCGACGCGCTCGCCGGCCGGCTGGCCGCCATCGAGCAGCAGTTCGCCGGCCTGCAGGACGACCTGGCCGCCTTCCGTGCCACCGGGACCGACGACAGCGGCCTGGTCACGGTGACGGTCGACGCCGCCGGCGAGCTGACCGACGTGACGTTCGAGCCGGTCGCCCTGCGCGGCGGCAGCCAGGCACTGTCGGACATGGTCCTCGACGCGTACCGCAAGGCCCGTACCGCGGCGACGGAGCAGCTCGAGGAGCGCACCGAAGGGCTCGGCGTGAAGCTGGGGTCGAGCCTCGGCGACCTGTTCGGCGCGCCCGGCGACTTCTCCGCGCTCGGCCGCCTGGACGAGACGATGGGCCGGCTGGAGCGGTTGGAGCGCCGCCTGCCGGGGCAGTCGGCATGACCTCCCCGGGCTGGCCGGAGATCGTGGCGCGGCTGCACGACACCCTGGTCCGCTGCGACCGCGACACCGACCTCGAACTCGCCGCCGGGACCCGCCGCCTGCACCTGACGGTGCGACGGGCGACCGTCCGGGGGCTCTGCCCACCGCACGACGCGCGGCAGTTGGCCGAACTCGGCTGGCAGGCCGCACCGGACGGCAGCGCCTTCTGGTACGAGACGCCCCGCACGCCCGAGACGCTGCACTGGTGGAGCGGCTTCGCCTGCCGTACCGCCGCCGCCGTGCTGACCGCCGACCCGGCCGCGCTGGCCTGCCGGGTCCTGCCGGCGGGCGGGACGGGCGGGACGACCACCGACCCGGCCGCGGACCCACCACCGGGGTACGGCGTCGACGCCGTGCCGGACGGCGGCGGGGCGGACCGGACGGCCGGCGGACGGCACCGGGCCGACGACGACCCGGGGCATCTCGGCTCACCGGTGGGCGAGCAGGCCACGGCCGACGTCGCCGGCCTGCTCGCCGACGCGGCGGCCCGGCACGACCTGCCCGGCTACCTGGGCGTGGTGCTCACCGGCGGGGTCTGTGTGCCACTGGCCGACGAGCCGACGCCCGAGCGGGAGTTCCCCTGGACCGTCGTGCGGGGTGCGGACGGAGAGCCGCTGCTGCCGGTCTTCACCTCGCCGGACACGCTCACCGCGTTCGTCGGCGCCGGCGTGCCGTTCGTCGCGACACCCGCCGCCGACCTGCTGGCCGACTGGCCGGACCGGAGCTGGGGGCTGGCCGTCGACCCGGGCGCCCCGCACGGGCTGACGCTCAGCGCGCCGGCGCTGAGCGCGCTGCTGGCCGCCAACGACGTCGCCGGCCTCGCCGCCTCGCACGGCGCGCCCGCCGCGCCGGCTGCGGCCGGTGCCGGCACCCCGGCCGGCTTGCCCGGACCGTCCGCCGGCACCGCCCCTCACCCGCCCGGACCGGTCGCCGACGGCGACCGCTAGCCGGGTCGTGGGTCCGGTCGCCACGCGGCGACCGGACCGTCCTGGGCGGCTACGCACACCTCACCGGGTGACGCCGCGCCGCGCCCAACGGGTCGGCTCGGCGTTCGCCGGACCGCTGGGCCGAACCGCATGCCGGTCCGTCGTGGCGCCGGCGTGCATGCCGGCCCGTCGTGGCGTCGACGCGCGTGCCGGCCCCTGATGGTGACGGAGGGCCAGACTGTGACCCGCCCTCGCCGTCCCGCCCGCGCGCCCCGGGGCCCGTCCGGCCGCGCCCGAAGCTCCGGACCTCCTCCGGGGAGCCCTCCCGGGCGGAGGCAGCCGCGAGAATCTCCGCCGGATCGCCGCAAAGACGCGCGCAGCGGGGTCATGTCGACCGATCCCCCTTTACCGACCGTCGGGCACCCATAATTCGATCAATTCGGCAGGGCTGATCTGCCCGAAACCCGATGTTGGACCGCACAGCGGCACTCGCGGGGCATTTATCGCGTCCGTTATCGGATACCCGCCACGGATATCCGAATACGGACCGTCCGCGCGTCCAGGTTTTGACAGAACCCAAATATTGAGAGCAATTGTTCGCGGTGCTCTAATGAGTGCGGCGCGAGCAAGCTCGCCGCGTCGTCCCTCTCAATTCGGTGGAGGAAACCGTGGACCGTAAGACCGACGTCAAGCGCAAGCCGGCCAAGGTCGTCGTGCGCAAGCTGGAGAAGCTCGAGACCACCGCGGCGATCATCGACCCGGGCTGCCGCAACGACCTCTGCGGCTGATCACGTTTCCGACCGGGGCGCGGCGAGCCGCGCCCCGGTCACCCTTCGCGGAGGAGGTCACGGATGCTGCGCCCCCGGATCAAGGGCATCCACAAACCCGTACGGCTGAGCCCCACGCTGATCAGCATCGGCGGTCGGCAGCTGGGCATCGGGGCGGAGATCGACGACGAGGACGGCTCGCTCTGGGCGCTGCTGGGCCTGATGGACGGCACCCGCACCCGCGCGGAGATCGTCGCCACGATGCTCGCCCGACACCCCGGGATGGAGCCCGAGGAGGCGGACGACGCGCTGCGCACGATCGTCGACGCCGGCTACGTGGAGGACGCCGCGGCCCCCGTGCCACCCGTGCTGAGCCCGGCCGAGGTCGACCGCTACGACCGGGCGCTGACCTACTACGCGTGGGTCGACCTGACCCCCCGCCCGTCCCGGTACGAGGTGCAGGCCCGGCTGAAGGCGAGCAGCGTCGTGGTCGTCGGGCTGGGTGGCACCGGCTCGGCCGTCGCCTCGTCCCTGGTCGCCGCCGGCGTCGGGACGGTGCACTGCGTCGACTTCGACCGGATCGAGCCGGGCAACCTGACCCGGCAGCTGCTCTACACCGAGGACGACGTGGGCCGGCCGAAGCTCGACGTGGCCGTACGGCGGTTGGCCCGGATGAACTCGCACGTGACGGTCACCGGCGCACAGACGCGGGTCGACTCCGTCGAGTCGGTCGCCGCGCTGATGGCCGGGCGGGACCTGCTGGTGCTCTGCGCCGACCAACCGCTGCACGCCATCCGGGACTGGACGAACCGGGCCGCCCTGGAGACCGGCACGCCCTGGATGATCGCCCAGTACGCCGGGCCGATGGCGGTGGTCGGCCTCTTCGTGCCGGGACAGACCTGCTGCCAGGCCTGCCTGCCCAGCGTCAACGACCGGCTGCGGGAGCACTACGGCGCCGAGCCGGAGGAGCTGTTCGGGTTCACCGGCCACGCGGTGATCGCCCCGACGGCCAACCTCACCGGCCACCTGGCCGCGCTGGACGCGGTCTACCACCTCGGCGGCATCCCCACGACGAGCCGGGGGCGGATGTTCCACCTGAGCCTGACCGACCTGACCTACCACTACGTGGTGAACCCCCGCCCGGGGCGCACGTGCGCCACCTGCGGCTGGCTCGAGGAGGAGGCGTGAGCGGGCTCGGGCTCGACAGCCGGCCCCGGGTCGGCAACCTGGTCGTGCGGCAGGAGGACGAGGACGAGTACGTCGTCGGCGATCCCGCCACCGGCACCTTCGTCGTGGTCCCCGAGGTGGGGGCGCGGCTGGTCGAGCTCTTCGCCGCCGGCCGCTCGGTGGCCGAGGCCGCCGACGAGGTGGAACGCCGGACCGGCGAACCGGTCGACGCCCTGGACTTCGTCGAGGTGCTCGTCGAGGCGGGTGTCATCGACGGCCGCCCGGACGAGGCGGCGGCGACCCCGCCGGCGAAGTACTGGTCGGTGTCGCGGATCCCCGCCCGCCTGGTCCGGCCGCTGTTCGGTCGGGTGGCCTGGACCGGGTACGTCGCGGCCCTGGTGGCCACGCTGGTGATGTTCGCCGCCGAGCCGTCCCTGCTGCCCCACTACGAGGACACGTTCATCTTCCCGGACGTGGTGCTGAGCCTGCTGATCACCAACGTGGTGGTGGTCGTCCTGACGATCGTGCACGAGGTGTGGCACGCCCTGGCCGGGGCGGCCGTCGGGGTGCCGTCGCGGCTGCGCGTGGAGCGGCGGGGCATCTTCCCGGTGCTGGAGACCGACCTGACCGGGCTGTGGGCGCTGCCGCCGGAGCGGCGCTACGGACCGTTCCTGGCCGGGATGGCCATCGACTCGGTGCTGCTGTTCGCCGCCGTCGCACCCCGTTTCGCCTGGTCGCGCGGCTGGGTCGAGCTGCCGCCGGAGCTGGTCCGGTTCCTCGCCATGGTGGTGTTCAGCCAAGCGGTCAAGCTGGCCTTCCAGACGCTGGCGTACCTGCGCACCGACATGTACCTGGTGATGGCGACCGCCACCGGGTGCCGGAACCTGCACCAGGTCACCCGGTTGTCCCTCAAACGCTGGATTCGGCGGCTCAGCACCGAGGAGAGCACCATTCTGCGGCACGCGCACGACACCGATCTGCGGGTGTCGCGCTGGTACCGGTTGCTCTACCTCGCCGGCCTGATCTGGATGATCTGGTTCGCGATCCACTTTCTGTGGCCGAGCGCGAAAGTCACCTTCGGCTGGGCCGCCGGAGTGCTCATCGGCGCGCCACTCGCCAGCGCGTACTGGTGGGAGGGAATCGCGCTACTCGTATTCGCCTCCTTCAACGTCCTGTTGCCGCTCGGCGTGATCGTTCGCAATCGTCGCCGGACGAGAAAGGCTCTCGCATGAAGCGCAGATGGCTCGGCACGGTGGTCAGCGCCGTCGTCACCGTGCTCAGCGTCGCCACCATGTCGAGCCTCGGCGTGGGGGTGCTCCTCGGCCTGACCGACGACACCGCCGCGCTCCCCTGCGACCGGGTGCCCGGCACCCCGCAACCGTTCGAGGGCGAGCGGCACATCCCGTACGAGGGCGCGCCGCACGAGCCGTACCGGACCGTGCCGCCCACCTCGGGGCCGCACTCCCCCCGGGTGGTCGTCCCGGGGATCTACCGCGACCCGGTGCCCGGAGAGTTGCAGGTGCACGTGCTGGAGCACGGACACGTGCTGGTGCAGTACGCCCCGGACGTCCCGGCGGCCGACGTCGAGGCGCTGGAGCGGCTCGGCCGTCGCCACCCCCGGGACGTGGTGGTCGCGCCGTACCCGGCCCTCGGGCAGGGCATCGGGCTCACCGGCTGGCAGCGCCTGCACCGGCTCGACCGGCTCGACGAGCGGGTGGTCGAGGAGTTCGTCACCACGGTGGCGGGGCGCTACGACCACGGCTGGCAGGACGGGGCCACCGACTGCGTGTCGTCGTGAGCCGCCACGCCCTCACAGCCGCTTGCGCATCTGCACCGAGGTGACCTCGTAGCCCTCCTGCTCGTAGAGCGCGCGGGCGCCGGTGTTGTGGCCGAACACGTTCAACGCGATCGAGACCACGCCCTGGTCCCGGCAGACCCGTTCGGCGGCTCGCATCACCGCCCGGCCGTAGCCGCGCCGGCGCGCCTGCTCGCGCACCTCGACGTCGTAGACGAAGGCGTGCGGACCGTCGGAGCGCTGCACGACGTGCAGCCAGAGCAGGCCCACGTCGCCGCCGCCGTCGCCGTCGAGCACCCGCCAGAGGTGGTGCCCCGGCGTCGCCGGCCCGTCGGGCAGCAGCCGGGCGTGGTCCTCGCGTGCCTTGCGGCGGGCCTCGGGTCGGGGCAGCGCGCCGCTGGCGGCGATGCTGTCGGCGTAGTCCTCCTCGGCCCGCTCGCGGTAGTCGAGGTACTGCGCGTCGGTCATCGGCTCCAGCCGGACGGTCACCATGTCCGCACCCTAGACAGAGTCGGGACGGCGGGCCACCCTGGGGGACGAACCGGACACGACGCCTGCGGTCGGCCCGCCGGACGCGGCGGCGGGCAGCGGCGCGGGTCACCCGCAGGGGGGTGGCGAACCGCCGCCGGGCTGGGCAGCATGGGTCACATGGACTACGAGTACGCGCCGCTGCGGTTGCCGCCGAACGTCGACCGGTTGACCGCCGCGGCGCAGCTGGCGATCCAGGCGGAGTTCTCCGGATGGGAGCTGGCCCGGGTGCGGCTGTTCCGGGACGGTACGCGGCAGGTCGTGCTGCGCCGTCGCCGGGTCACCCAGCCGCAGCCGGGCCTGTCCTACTGAGCGGGTACGCCGGCCGGCCTACCCGCCCGCGTTCCCCGGGGCCCGGACCGCACTGGCCGGACCCCGGGGACGGCGTGGGCCGGGAAGTCCTCGGTCGAGCCGGGTCCGCCGCAGGCCGGCCAGGGACTTCGACACACGCTAGTGCTGGTGCCCGGCGTGGTCGTGCTCGTCCTCCTCCTCGTCGAGGAAGGGGTGCTCGTCGAGCCGCCCCACCAGGCGGTCGTCGGCGGCCGGCTGGAACGGGCCCACCGCGTCGTCGTCGTCGAAGGACTCCAGGTCGACCGGGGTGCCCACCTCGCTGACCATCACCACGCCGTCGAGCGGCTCCAGCTCCGGCACGTCCAGCGCGCTCAGCGAGCCGTCGCCGCTCTGCAACAGCTCCAGCACCGCCTCGCCGACCCCCTCGACCGGGGCCGGCTCGTCCTCCTCGGGCGTGCCCTCGCGCCGGGCCGCCTCGGCGACCCGGATCAGCGCGGAGACGCTCGGCACCCGGTAGTCGCGGCGCTGGCGCACCGAGATGACCTGCGGGTGCGGGTCGGTGGCCTGGACCCCCTCGCCGCCGCCGAAGCGCTCGTCGGCCTCGTCCGGGTCGATCGACTCGACGTCCCAGGGGGTGACCTCGCCGAACGCGTCGAGCAGCTGCTCGTCGTAGGCGTACGAGGCGTTGTTCAACGCCACGTACGCCTGCCAGACGTCGTCGTCGTCGATCCGGCCCTGGGCTGCGCGCACGGCCGTCAGGTGGGCCCGGGCGGCGTCGATCACCCGCTCGAGGGCGGCGTCCAGCTCACCGTGCTGGTCGGTCATGAGGCGATCCCTTCGAAAATGGGGCAGGTTGCGACACCGGAAGGTCAGCAGGCGCGCAGGAACCGGTCCAGAACCCGCACGCCGAACTGTAGCCCGTCCACCGGTACCCGCTCGTCGATGCCGTGGAACAGGGCGGAGAAGTTGAGGTCGGCCGGCAGCCGCAGCGGGGAGAAGCCGAAGCAGCGGATGCCGAGCTGGGAGAAGGCCTTCGCGTCGGTGCCGCCGGAGAGCATGTAGGGCACCGGCCGGGCGCCCGGGTCCTCCGCGCGCAACGCCGCGGACATCGCCTCGACCAGGTCACCGTCGAAGGTGGTCTCCAGGGCCGGCTGACGCTGGACGTACTCGATCTCGATGTCCGGGCCGACCAGCTCGCGCAACTGGCGCTCCAGCATCTCCGACTGCCCGGGCAGGCTACGGCAGTCGATGGTGGCGGTGGCCCGGCCGGGGATGACGTTGTCCTTGTATCCGGCGGCGAGCCGGGTCGGGTTGGCGGTGCTGCGGATGGTCGCGCCGATGATGTTGGCGATCGGGCCGAGCTTCGCGATCGCGGTCTCCGGGTCGTCCGGGTCCAGCTCCACGCCGAGGACGTCGGAGACCTCCTCCAGGAAGGCCCGCACGGTCGGGGTGACGGTGACCGGGAACTTGTGCCGCCCCACCCGGGCGACCGCCTCGGCCAGCGCGGTGACCGCGTTGTCGTCGTGCACGAACGAGCCGTGCCCGGGGCGGCCCTTGGCGTGCAGGCGCAGCCAGTCCAACCCCTTCTCGGCCGTCTCGATCAGATAGAGCCGCTGCGAGTCGTTGATCGAGTAGGAGAAGCCACCGACCTCGCCGATCGCCTCGGTGCAGCCGTCGAAGAGCTCCCGGTGGCGCTGCACCAGGAAGTGCGCGCCGTAGTCGCTGCCCGCCTCCTCGTCGGCGGTGTAGGCGAGCACGATGTCGCGCGGCGGGCGGACCCCGGTGCGCTGCCAGTGCCGCACCACGGCCAGCACCATCGCGTCGAAGTCCTTCATGTCGATCGCGCCCCGGCCCCACAGGTAGCCGTCGCGGACCTCGCCGGAGAACGGGTGGACCGACCACTCGTCGGCGTCGGCCGGCACCACGTCGAGGTGGCCGTGCACCAGCAGGGCGTCGCGGCCCGGGTCGGCGCCGGCGATCCGGGTGACCACGTTGGCCCGTCCCGGCGCCGACTCGTGGATCTGCGCGTCGAGGCCGACCTCGGCGAGCTTCTCCGCGACGTACTCGGCCGCGCGGCGCTCGCCGGCGCTGGTGGCGTTGTCACCGGTGTTGGTGGTGTCGATGCGCAGCAGGTCACGGCAGAGTTCCACGACCTCGTCGGTGGGGTCGGGTCGGGCGGAAGCGGCGTCGCTCGTCATCGCCTCTTTCTACCAGCCGGCCGGCCCGTCACGGCGGCCCGGCCGCCGGTGGCCCGCCGCGTCGCCGGGCCGGGCCCGCGCGCCCGGCGCGGCGCGTTTCGCGATCACGGGGTACGGGTACCGCGTCGGCGTCCCCGCACCGCCCGTCGCGCCGGCCGTCCCCCAACGCCCCGGCCGCCCGTCGAGGAGGGCACCATGTCCGTTCCCCTGCCCCCGCTGCCGCCCGCCGCCGACGACGCCTACCGGCCCGGTGGCCGCAGCGTGGCCGACCTCGCCGACACCGAGCACCGTCAACTGCTCGGCCTCGCCGGCCAGGTCGACGACCCGGAGCTGGACGGCGAGCGGCGCCGGGAGGTGGTCGAGGTGCTGACCGCCGCCGTCTCGCGGCACCTCTCCGCCGAGGAGCAGTACCTGCTGCCGGCCGTGCGGGCCGCGCTGCCCGAGGCCGCCGACCGCGTCGAGGAGGTGCTCGCGGCGGACGCCGCGCTGCTGACCGCGCTGAAGGCGGTCGGCGGTCCGCAGGACGGCGCCCTGGCCGAGGTGGTCCAGCGGGTACGCCGCCACGTCGACGAGGTACGGGTGCTGACCGCGCGGCTGCGCGAGGTCACCTCCGACGCCGAGCTGATCCGGCTGGGCAACCGCTGGGAGATCGCCGAGGAGGCCGCCCCTACCCGTCCGCACCCCGGCACCCCGGCGAGCCCGCCGTGGAACCGGGTGGTGGAACCGGCGCTGGGTGTGGTGGACAAGGTGCGCGACGCGGTCACCGGACGACGCACGTACCTGTCCGATCTCCACCGGGACTTGAGGGAATGACGTACGCCGATCCGTTCGGGGCCTTCCCCCGGCCCGTGCGTGGTCCTACCGTCACCTTATGAACCTGGAGCTGCGGCACCTGCGGGTGGTCTGCGCGATCGCCGAGACGGGGAGCGTGACCAAGGCGGCATCCACCCTCGGCCTGGCACAACCGGCCCTGACCGCGCAGCTCCAGCGCATCGAACGCACACTCGGTGGGCCGCTGTTCGAACGGGACCGGCGGGGCGCCCGCCCCACCGCGCTCGGCGAGCTGGTGCTGGCCCGGGCGCGGGTGCTGCTGCCGGCGATGAAGGGCCTGCAGGACGAGGCGGCCCGGCTGGCCGGGCAGGACGGCACCCTCGGGCGGTACCGCTTCGGCGGGGTGAACAGCCCGATCCTCGGGCGGCTGGTGCATCGGCTCACCGCCGAGCAGCCCCAGGCGCAGATCACCACGTACGCCTCCTGGTCCGCCGACGAGCTGGCCTCGCTGGTGGCCGGCGGGCGGCTGGACTTCGCGTTGACCGGCGTCTGCGGCGACGCCGCCCCGCCGACCGAGTTCGGCCTCAGCTGGCGGGAGGTGGCGGTCGACCCGGTGCTGGTGCTGCTGCCCGAGTCCCACCCGATGGCCGACCGGGACGAGGTCGGCCTGGCCGACCTGCGCCGCGAGCAGTGGGTGGCCGCACCCGGCGACGGCTGCTTCGGCGACTGCTTCGCCGCCGCCTGCGCCCGCGCCGGTTTCACCCCGCGCAAGGTGTACGAGACCGACGTGCGGGGCTGCATGGACCTGGTGGACGCCGGGGAGGCGGTGGCGCTCTGCCAGGCCACCTTCCGTCCGGTGGCCGGCCTGGTGACCCGCCGGCTCGCGGGCACGCCGCTGCGCTGGCGGCTGCTGCTCGGCTGGCACCCCGACTCCCCGGCCGCCCGGGTCGCCGAGTCGGTGCTGGAACACGCGGTGGCCGCGTACACCGACTCCTTGGCCGCGCACCCCGACTACCTGGCCTGGCTGCTGCGGCACCCGGACTTCGGCGCCCGGACGGCCCCCACCCACCCGGGGGTGCGAACGGCGTGACGACGGGTATCAGGCCGGTATGACCGATCTCGACCCCGCCGCCGACCAGCGGGAGCTGCTGCGTCAGGCCGCCGCCGCCCACACCGCCGCCGCTCGTGACGTGGAGACGTTCCTGCGTCGACTGCCGGAGGTGCCCGACCCGGCCGACATCACCGAGTACGCCACCCTGCTCACCCGGGAGGAGCGCACCCTGGCCGACCGGCAGGCCGCCGCCGACGCCGCCGGCCTGCAACTGCCCAGCATGGAGTCCTGAGCGCGGGCGGCGGTGCGGTCACCAACCGCACCGCCGCCGGGCGCGACGAGCAGCGCCCGCGGACCGTCGCGGTCCGCGGGCGCACGTCGTACCCGGCTCAGCGTTCGACGAGGACGTCGTGGCCCAGGTCGAGCAGGGAATGCCGCCACTGGTCGTCGGCGTTGCCGCCGCGTGGCTTCTCCGCGGTCAGCGCCCGGATCCGGTCGATCGCCTCCCGCATCACCTCGATGTCCTCCGGGGTCAGGTCCACCTTGCGCTTGCTGAGCACCCGCAGGATCTGCCGGCCGGGCTCGGGCAGATCGAGATCCGGGTTCGGCCCGAACGAATCCTCCCCGGAGCCCCGGGTCAGCAGCCACTGCCGCAGCTGCTCGGAGGGGACGTTCACCTCGGCGTGGAAGTCGTCCCAGATCACCTCGACCTCGGGGTCGAGTCGCTTCTCGCGTACCATCACGCCTCCTCTTCCGGGCGCCCGGACGGCACCGGGTCCCCGTCGTCGGTCTGCTGCTTGAGGCCCTCCGGCGGCACCTGGACCCGGGCCGGGTTCGCCGTCGGAGGCGCGAGGATCGGTTCGGTGCGCTCGGTGTTCTCCCTGGTCTCCTCCGGTTCGGTCATCTCGTCCGCCCTCCGGGTCATCGTGGGTGGGACGTGGTGGCCGCGGTGTAACCACGGTCACCGGCGGCCACCTCGAAGGCGAGCTGGCCGTCACGCGCGTCGACGGTGACCTTCTGGCCGGGTGAGAGCTCGTTCTCCAGCAGCATCCGGGAGAGCCGGTTGTCCACCTCGCGCTGGATCACCCGGCGCAGCGGGCGGGCCCCGAACTCCGGCTGGTAGCCGTGCTCGGCGAGCCAGTCGACGCCGGCGGTGGTGAAGTCGACCTGGACGTCCTGGGCGTGCAACCGGCGGCGGGTCTCCTCCAGCAGCAGCCCGGTGATCTGGCGCAGCTGCTCGGCCTCCAGCCGGCGGAAGATGATCGTCTCGTCGATCCGGTTGAGGAACTCGGGGCGGAAGTTCTCCTGGAGCCGGCGCATCAGCCGCTCGCGCAGCTCGTCGGTCTCCGCCGTGCTGCCCGGCTCGCCGGCGCCGAAGCCGACCGCCCGCTGGGCGCCCGTGATCAACTCCGAGCCCAGGTTGCTCGTCATGATCAGTACGGTGTTCTTGAAGTTCACCGTCCGGCCCTGGCTGTCGGTGAGCCGGCCGTCGTCGAGCACCTGGAGCAGGATGTTGAACACGTCCGGGTGCGCCTTCTCGATCTCGTCGAGCAGCACCACCGCGTACGGGCGGCGGCGGACCGCCTCGGTGAGCTGGCCGGCCTCCTCGTAGCCGACGTAGCCGGGCGGCGCGCCGACCAGCCGGGCCACGGTGTGCCGCTCCTGGAACTCGCTCATGTCCACCCGGACCATCCGGTCCGCCTCGCCGAAGAGCGCCTCGGCCAGGGCCCGGGCCAACTCGGTCTTGCCGACGCCGGTCGGGCCGAGGAAGAGGAAGCTGCCCATCGGCCGGTTCGGGTCGGCAAGCCCGGTACGCGAGCGGCGCACCGCCTCGGCGACCGCCGTGACCGCGTCCTCCTGCCCGACGACCTTTGCGTGCAGCTGGCCCTCCAGCCGCAGCAGCCGGTCCCGCTCCTCCTCGGTGAGCTGGCTGACCGGGATGCCGGTGGCGCGGGACACCACCTCGGCGATCTCCTGCGGGCCGACCGACGGGACGTGGTTGCCGCCCTCCCCGTCGCCCTGGGCCCGGCGGATCTGCTCCTCGATCTCGGCGAGCCGGTCGCGCAGCGCGGAGGCCTTCTCGTACTGCTCGTCGGCGACGGCCTGCTCCTTGTCCCGGCGTACCTCGTCGAGCTGCTGCTCCAGCTCGCGCACGTCCGAGGCGGGGGTGCGGGTACGCAGCCGCACCCGCGCGCCGGACTGGTCGATGAGGTCGATCGCCTTGTCCGGCAGGAACCGGTCGGTGACGTACCGGTCGGAGAGTTCGGCGGCGGCGACCAGCGCCTCGTCGGTGAACCGGACCTGGTGGTGCGCCTCGTACCGGTC
Organism: Micromonospora citrea; assembly: GCF_049629545.1. Classification (GTDB taxonomy): domain Bacteria; phylum Actinomycetota; class Actinomycetes; order Mycobacteriales; family Micromonosporaceae; genus Micromonospora; species Micromonospora citrea_A. The sequence continues at coordinate 1,830 of NZ_JBNADX010000026.1, read as the reverse complement.
GCGCAGGCCGCGCAGGATGGCCACGGTGTCCTCGACGGTGGGCTCGGGCACCAGCACCGGCTGGAAACGTCGGGCCAGCGCCGCGTCCTTCTCGATGCTGCGCCGGTACTCGTCCAGCGTGGTCGCGCCGATCACCCGCAACTCGCCGCGGGCCAGGGCCGGCTTGAGCATGTTCGACGCGTCCATGCCGCCCTCGCTGCCGGCGCCGCCCGCGCCGACCAGGGTGTGGATCTCGTCCAGGAAGATGATCAGCTCGTCCCGGTGGGCCCGGATCTCGTCGATCACCTTCTTGAGGCGTTCCTCGAAGTCGCCCCGGTACCGGGTGCCGGCGACCAGCCCGGCGAGGTCGAGCTGCACCACCCGCTTGCCGAGCAGCGTCTGCGGCACGTCGCCGTCGCAGATCCGCTCGGCCAGCCCCTCGACGATGGCGGTCTTGCCGACGCCCGCCTCGCCGATGAGCACCGGGTTGTTCTTGGTCCGCCGGGACAGGATCTCCACCGCCTGCTCGATCTCGTCGGCCCGGCCGATCACCGGGTCGATCTGGTCGTTGCGGGCCAGGTCGGTGAGGTCCTGGCCGTACTGGTCGAGGGTGGGGGTGCCCCGGTCGGGCTTCGGGCCGGCCATCGGGCCACGCTCGGCGCTGGCCGCCTGCAACGACTCGGGCTGGATCCGGCCGGCGGCGAGCATCCGGCCGGCCGGCGACTCCGGGTTGAGCGGCAGCGCCATCAGGATGTGCTCGGGGCCGATGTAGTTCGCCCCCATCGCGCGGGAGAGCTGGTGGGCGTCGAGCAGCGCCCGCTTCGCCGCCGGGGTGAGTGAGAGGTTCGGCGGCACCTCGCCCCGGGGCGCGCCCTCACCCCGCCCGCCGAGGGCGTTGACCAGGGCGTCCGGGTCGGCGCCGGCCCGGCGTACCAGGTCGCGCAGCGGCTCGCGTTGCAACGCCGCCCAGAGCAGGTGGTCGGTGTCCAGGTCGTTGCTGTGCTTCTCGGCGGCCCGGCGGGCCGCGTCGGCCAGCATCTCCCGGGCGTCGGCGGTCATCAGCCGGGTGATGTCGACCCGGTGGGCCGGTCGGCGTCCGCCCTCTCCCCGGCCGAAGTACCGGGCCAGGAACTCGTCCCACGGGTCGGAGCCGAAGTCACCGGGTCCCATCATCTCTGTCCTCCGCAGTCGGGCGCGGCACGGTCGCCGGTGGCTACCCGGCGGCCGGCGCGACAAACGCCGCCGGGTGGCAGGCTGGGGGCATGGAGACCCGCCCCCTGCTGATCGTCGACGGCGCCAACGTGGTCGGTTCCCGGCCCGACGGGTGGTGGCGGGACCGGGCCGGTGCGGCGGCCCGGCTGCGCGACGCGCTGGCCCCGCTGGCCGCAGGGGGCCTGCCGCCCGAGCTGCCGCCGCCGGTGGAGGTGGTGCTGGTGGTGGAGGGGGCGGCCCGGGATGTTCCCGGGACCGTCGGGGTACGCACCGTCGCCGCGCCCGGGTCCGGCGACGACACGATCGTCGCCCTGGTCCGCGACGCCCCGGACCGCCGCCGCCTGGTGGTCACCGCCGACCGCGAGCTGCGTGCCCGGGTCACCGCCCTCGGCGCCGAGGTCCACGGCCCCCGCTACCTCCCCCGCCCCTGAACCCGGCCCCCTCCCCTCCCCTGCCCTCACCGCCCTGGCCCCGTGCGGTTGATCATGAAGTTATTGCCCGGGAAAGCGCTCCCCCATGGCAACAACTTCATGATCGACGCACGGGGGGCAGGGGGAGGTGGGTGGGGGTGGGGTCCGAAGGTCCTGTGGGTGGGACCGGGTGGGGTGCTGGTGGGACCGGGGAGGTCGGGCGGTGCGG
>NZ_JBNADX010000025.1:60909-99165 GCF_049629545.1 Micromonospora citrea | reverse complement strand
GTGGGGGTGGGGGCCGGCCCGGTGGGGGTGGGGGCCGGCCCGGCTGGGGCGGGGCCGGCCGTCGAGGGTGGGTCAGGCGGGGGTGACGGTGAGGGCGTCCTTGGCGTCCGTCAGGTCGACCTTGACGGTGTCGCCGTCGCGGATCCGGCCGGCCAGGAGGGCCTTGGCGAGCTGATCGCCGATGGCGGACTGGACCAGCCGACGCAGCGGGCGGGCGCCGTAGATCGGCTCGTAGCCGTGCTCGGCGAGCCAGCCACGGGCGGCGTCGGTGATCTCCAGGCCCAGCCGCCGGTCCGCCAACCGCTTCCGCATCCGCCCCAGCTGGATGTCGACGATGGAGCGCAGGTCGTCACCGCGCAGCGCGGCGAAGACCACGATGTCGTCGAGGCGGTTGAGGAACTCCGGCTTGAAGTGCGACCGGACCACCGCGAGGACGCCCTCGCGGCGCTGCTCCTCGGCCAGCGTCAGGTCGCTGATCACCGACGACCCGAGGTTCGAGGTGAGGATCAGGATCGCGTTGCGGAAGTCCACCGTACGGCCCTGACCGTCGGTGAGCCGGCCGTCGTCGAGCACCTGGAGCAGGATGTCGAAGACGTCCGGGTGGGCCTTCTCCACCTCGTCCAGCAGGATCACCGAGTACGGCCGGCGGCGCACCGCCTCGGTGAGCTGACCGCCCTCCTCGTAGCCGACGTACCCGGGCGGGGCACCGACCAGGCGGGCGACGGAGTGCTTCTCGCCGTACTCGCTCATGTCGATGCGGACCATGGCCCGCTCGTCGTCGAAGAGGAACTCGGCGAGGGCCTTGGCCAGCTCGGTCTTGCCGACGCCGGTCGGGCCGAGGAAGAGGAAGCTGCCGGTCGGGCGGTCCGGGTCGGCGACGCCGGCCCGGGCGCGGCGGACCGCGTCGGAGACCGCGCCGACGGCCTCGGACTGGCCGACCACGCGGGCCCGCAGCGACTCCTCCATCCGGAGCAGCTTGGCCGTCTCGCCCTCCAGCAGCCGGCCGGCCGGGATGCCCGTCCAGGAGGCGACCACGGCGGCGATGTCGTCCGCGCCGACCTCCTCCTTGAGCATCGCGCCGTCGGCCTGGAGCCGGGCCAGCTCCTCCTCGGCCCGCCTCAGCTCGGCGTTGAGGGCCGGGATCCGGCCGTAGCGCAGCTCGGCGGCGCGTTCCAGCTCACCGTCGCGCTCGGCCCGCTCGGCCTCGCCGCCGAGCCGTTCCAGCTCCTCCTTGGCGGTGGAGAGCTTGGTGATGTGGCTCTTCTCCAGCTGCCAGCGCTCGGAGAGCGCGGTGAGCTGCTCGCGCTTGTCGGCCAACTCCTTGCGCAGCCGGTCGAGGCGCTCGGCGGAGGCGGCGTCCGGCTCCTTGGCCAGCGCCATCTCCTCGATCTCCAGCCGGCGTACCGCCCGCTCGATCTCGTCGACCTCGACCGGACGGGAGTCGATCTCCATCCGGAGTCGGGAGGCGGACTCGTCGACCAGGTCGATCGCCTTGTCCGGCAGGAACCGGTCGGTGATGTACCGGTCGGAGAGGCTCGCGGCGGCGACCAGGGCGGCGTCGGTGATCCGTACGCCGTGGTGCACCTCGTAGCGCTCCTTGAGGCCGCGCAGGATGCCGATGGTGTCCTCGATAGTCGGCTCACCGACCAGCACCGGCTGGAAGCGGCGCTCCAGCGCCGGGTCCTTCTCGATGTGCTCGCGGTACTCGTCGAGGGTGGTCGCGCCGACCATTCGCAGCTCGCCCCGGGCCAGCATCGGCTTGAGCATGTTGCCGGCGTCCATCGAGCCCTCGCCCTTGCCGGCGCCGACGACGGTGTGCAGCTCGTCGAGGAAGGTGATGACCTGCCCGTCGGAGTTCTTGATCTCCTCCAGGACGGACTTGAGCCGCTCCTCGAACTGGCCCCGGTACTGGGCGCCGGCGACCATCGCGCCGAGGTCGAGCGAGACGAGCTTCTTGTCCCGCAGCGACTCGGGCACGTCACCGGCGACGATCCGCTGGGCCAGGCCCTCGACGATCGCCGTCTTGCCGACGCCGGGCTCACCGATCAGCACCGGGTTGTTCTTGGTACGCCGGGACAGCACCTGGATCACCCGGCGGATCTCCGAGTCCCGGCCGATCACCGGGTCGATCTTGCCGTCGCGGGCGCTGGCGGTCAGGTCGACGCCGTACTTGGCCAGGGCCTGGTAGGTCTGCTCCGGGTCGGCGGTGGTGACCCGCCGGTCCCCGCCCCGGACGGTGGGGAAGGCGGCGACCAGGTTCTCCTCGGTGGCCCCGGCGGCCTTCAGCGCGCCGGCGACCGCGCCACCGACCCGGGCCAGGCCGGCGAGCAGGTGTTCGGTGGAGGTGTACTCGTCGCCCAGCGGCCGGGCGATCTGCTCGGCGGCGCCGATGGCGTTGACGAACTCGCGGGCCAGCGTGGGCTCGGCGATGCTGGAGCCACGGGCGGCGGGCAGCGCGTCGACCGCCCGCTGGGCGGCCCGGCGCAGCTCGGCGGGGTCGGCGCCGGCGGCGCGCAGCAGGCCGGCGGCGGTCGAACCCTCGGTGTCCAGCAGGGCCAGCAGCAGGTGCCAGGGCTCGACAGTGGCGTGGCCGCGCTGGTTGGCCAGGGCGACGGCGCCGGTGATGGTCTCGCGGCTCTTGGTGGTGAGGCGTTCGGTGTTCATGGGCTCCCCCGGATCGGCGTGTCCACCAGTAGGGACACAACCAGAGTTGAGCGTATTCCGCTCAACTCTACCGCTGTGAGCCAACTCACTCGCCCGCCACGATCACCTGGATCCACCGCCGGTCGGTCTGGTACCCGACGCCGAGCAGCACCTCACCGCCCGGGCCGGTCGCCGCCAGGGTGGTGTCGGCCAGCACCCGCAGGTAGTGCTCGGGTCCGACCGGCCAGGGCAGGTCGGCGTAGCCGTCACCCACCACGCCCGCCCCGCGCGAGCCGGTCACCGCGAGCAGGCCGCCGCCGATCGGCGCGACGGAGCCCAGCTCCGCCGGATGGCCGTCCACCCCCACCGGCTCCCAGCCTCCCCGCAGCCGCCACAACCCCGGCCAGCCCGTGCGGTCCGGCCGCTCGCCGACCAGCCACGCCGTGCCGTCCGGTTCGACCAGCGCCCGCACCAGGCCCACCTCGCCGTCGGGCGCAGGCACCGGAGTCGACAGCCAGCGCCGACCCCGGTCGAACGACACCGCCGCGTACGGCTTCCCGCCGGCCGCCCCGGCGGCCACCACCAGCAGGCCGTCACTGCCGTCGACGGTGTTCAACCCGGGCACGGACGGCTGCGCGGCCAGCGGGCGCAGTCGCCGCCCGTCCCACTCGGCCACCTTCCCGGTGCCCTCGTCCACCTGGAACCGGCCCTGCGCGGCCGTCCACGCCGCCGGTGCCCCGGCGGTACGGGAGAACCGTGCGCCGCCGTCGGTCGAGGTGTACCAGCCGTGCGGCTCGGCCCAGAGCACGAGCAGCCCCCGGGCGGCGTAGAGCTGCTGGCCGTCCGCCACCGGCCGGGGGTGCCGCAGGGACCGCCAGGACCGGCCGCCGTCGACGGTGCCGAAGAGCAGCGCCGGACAGTTCCGCCCCGGTGGGCCGCCGTCGCAGGTGGCGAAGAGGGCCCAGCCGTGGTCCGCGTCGACGAACTCCAGGTACGGCGGGTCGTACCGCGCGGGCACGGGGAGCCGGACGGGGCGCACCTCGGCGGGGGGCTGCGACGACGGCGCCGGCGCGGGTGCGACCGACCCGGGTGGCGCGGACGTCCGGGCGGGCGGGTCCCGCCGGACGTCACCCACCACCGAGCAGGCCACCAGCGCCGGTACCAGCAGCAGAGCGACCAGCGGGCGGATCGGACGACCGATCATGGACGCCTCCTTCGGGGAGTAGCCTCTCCCGGGTGCGAGTACGTGTCGAACAGACTGCCCTACCGGGAATCGGCGTACGTCATGATCTGATGACGGAATCCGGCCGCCGGCTCGGCGTGGTCTCCCACCGCAATGGCCGCCGTGACCTCGTCCTGTACGACCCGGACGATCCCGATTCCTGCCAGCACGACATCCCGCTGACCGACGACGAGGCGGAGGCGCTCGCCGACATCCTCGGCGCGTCGTTGATGCTCGGCCAGCTCTCCGGTCTGCGTGAGCAGGCGGCGGGGCTGCTCACCGAGCAGATCGCCATCCCGGCGGGGTCGAAGTACGTCAACAAGAGGCTCGGCGACACCCAGGCGCGCAGCCGCACCGGCGCCTCGATCGTCGCGGTGCTCCGTCAGGGCGAGGTGAACGTCTCGCCCGATCCCACCTTCCGCTTCGCGGCCGGTGACGTGGTGGTCGTGGTCGGCACCCGCAAGGGGCTCGACGGCGTGACCGCCATCCTCGCCGACAACGACCCGGACGGCTGAGGCGCGGATGCACGAAACCACGACACTGCTGATCGAGGTCGGCGCGCTCCTCTTCCTGCTCGGTCTGCTGGGCCGGCTCAGCCGCCGTTTCGGCGTCTCCCCGATCCCCCTCTACCTGATCGCCGGCCTCGCCTTCGGCCACGGCGGCGTGCTCGAACTCAACGCCAGCGAGGAGTTCTTCGCCGTCGGCGCCGAGATCGGCGTCATCCTGCTGCTGGTCATGCTCGGCCTGGAGTACAGCGCCAACGAACTCGTCGGCAACCTCCGCTCCGCCGCTCCCGCCGGGCTGATCGACGCGCTGCTCAACGCCCTGCCCGGTTTCGCGTTCGCGCTGCTGCTCGGCTGGGGCTGGGTGGCCGCCGTGGTGCTCGGCGGCATCACCTGGATCTCGTCCTCGGGCGTGATCGCCAAGGTCCTCAACGACCTGGGCCGGGTCGGTAACCGGGAGACCCCGGTGATCCTCTCCGTCCTGGTCATCGAGGACCTGGCGATGGCCCTCTACCTGCCGCTGGTCACCGCGCTGCTGGCCGGCGTCGGGCTGGTCAAGGGCGGCATCAGCCTGGGTGTCGCGGTGCTCACCGTGGCCGTCGTGCTGGTCGTCGCCATCCGGTACGGCCGGCTGATCTCCACGGCGATGTCGGCGAAGGACCCGGAGGCGTTGCTGCTCGGGGTGCTCGGCCTGACCCTGCTGGTCGCCGGCATCGCCGCCAAGCTCCAGGTCTCCGCCGCGGTCGGCGCGTTCCTGGTCGGCATCGCGCTCTCCGGGCCGGTCGCGCACCATGCGACGGAACTGCTCTCCCCGTTGCGGGACCTCTTCGCGGCCGTGTTCTTCGTCTTCTTCGGCCTGGTCACCGACCCTCGGGACATGCCGCCGGTGCTGCTGCCGGCGCTGGCCCTGGCCGTGGTCACCATGGGGACGAAGCTGCTCACCGGTTACCTGGCGGCCCGTCGGGTCGGCATCGCCGAGCCCGGCCGCTGGCGGGCCGGCTTCGCGTTGATGCCACGCGGTGAGTTCTCCATCGTCATCGCCGGTCTCGCGGTGGCCGCCGGCACGGTCGAGCCCCGGCTCGCGGCGCTCGCCACGGCGTACGTGCTGATCACGGTGGTGACCGGGCCGATGCTGGCCCGGCTGCCCGACATGGCCTGGTTCAAGGCCTGGCTGCGGCGGCGCGCGGTCGTGCGTCGCCCGGAGCCGGTCGCCGCGACGGACTGAGTCCACCCGGCCGGGTCGCCCGTACGGGTGACCCGGCCGGTCCGGCCGTTGCCGAATTGGTCCCGACCGCCTCTTCCGTCGGCCCGCCGCCTGCGGCTACCGTTTCGCCCCAGCAAGCCAGGGCTCCGCGGGTGGCCGGAACGCCCCGCGGGTGAGCGGAAGGTTGGCCGGTGAACGCGCAGGATTCGACGTTCCACGGCTTCGCCAACCCCGTCGACCCGTCGGCGGCGGAGTTGCGGGCCTGGGCGTACCACCCCGATTCGGTGCCGCTGTCGTCGATGCCGCCCGACTGGGACCTGCTCGTCGCCGGGGACCACCTGGTGCTCACCCTCTTCGACCTGGCCATGGACCCGGCCTGCCCGGCCCGACGGTTCGCCCTGCACTGCCTCTACATCTACGCGGCGGACGGGATCCGGACGAACTTCCGCGCCCACCCGAAGCGCCGCTTCCGCAAGCTGGTCGAGCAGGCCGAGCGGGAGGGCGACGAGCTGATGCGCAACTGGGCGCACAACAGCCGGGTGCTGCTCGCCCGGCAGGACCTCTTCGTGTACCGCGACTGGTGCGAGGGTGGCCTGGTCCGGGAGAACCGCCGGATCGGCTGACCCGCTGCCGGTCAGCCCGACGCGATGCCGCGTACGGCGACGTCGACCGCGCGGCGCAGGTGCCCGAGGACCGGTTCGGGATCCCCGATGAGCAGTTTCTCCGCATGTTCCGGTGACTCCACCAGCGCGAGCAGGGTGTTGACCACCGCGCCGACGAGCGCTCCCACCACGGCGGCCGCCTCGACCCGGTCCAGTCGGTCCGGGAAGGCGGCGTGCAGCCGGTCGGCCAGCCGCCGCTGGGCGGAGAGCAGCCGGCGCAGCGCCATCCCCTGCACCGACGGCACCGAGAAGACCATGCGTATCCGCACCGGGACCGCGCGGTCGAAGACCTGACCGAACCGCTCGGCCCGCTCGAAGACGACGGCCATCGCGCGGACCAGCACGTCCACCGGCTCGTCCTCGGGCCGCCGCTCGTCGATCACGGCGAAGGCCAGCGCGAGCCGCTCCTCGGTGTCGGCGAAGAGGATCTCCTCCTTGCTCGGGAAGTAGCTGAAGAAGGTCCGGGTGGAGACGTCCGCCCCGGCGGCGATGTCGGCGACGGTCGTGGCGTCGTACCCACGCTGCGCGAACAGCTCCAGCGCGGCGGAGATCAACGCCTGTCGGGTGCGCTCCTTCTTGCGCTCCCGCAGACCTGGGCCGGTCGTCATCCCGACAGGTTACTGCACCGGCTGCTTACCTTCACTCATTGCAAAATTGCACTCGCTGTGGTTTTCTGCTCCCATGGAACGGTTCCTCGACCGGCTCGGCCGCGTCACCGCCGGCCACCCCTGGCGCACCCTCGGCCTCTGGCTGCTGGCGGCCGTCGCCCTGATCGCCGGCGGGCAGGCGGTCGGCGGCGGCTTCGTCAACGACTTCCGCATCCCCGGAGCGGAGTCACAGCACGCCGCCGACCTGGCCCGCGACGCCTTCCCGGAGTACGGCGCAGCCAGCGCCGAAGTGGTCTGGCACAGCCCCGACGGCGACCTGCGGACACCCGAGCGGCAGGCCGCGATCACGGCGATGACGGCGGCGATCCGCCGCCAGCCCGGCGTCACCGCCGTCGAGGACCCGTTCGCGGGCCGGGGGGTGGTCGCCCCGGACGGCCGCACCGCCGTCGGGACCGTCCGCTACGGTCGGGAACTCGGCGACCTCGGCCCCGAGGCGTACCACCGGCTCGACGCGGCCGCCGGACCGGTACGCGGGAACGGCGTCGACGTCACCTTCCGCGGCCTCGTCGTCGACCTGGCCTTCGAGCCGGAGACCGGGCCGGCGGAGGCGGTCGGGCTCGGCGTTGCCCTGCTGGTGCTGCTGGTGGCGTTCGGCTCGGCGGTGGCTGCCGGGCTGCCGATCCTGGTGGCGCTCGCCGGCCTGGTGGTCGGCACCGGCCTGATGCTGATCGCCGCCGCGACCACGGAGATCCCCACCGCCGCACCGATCGTGGCGGTGATGCTCGGGCTCGGCGCCGGCATCGACTACGCGCTCTTCGTGGTCACCCGGTTCCGCGCGGCCCTCACCGACGGGTTCCCCACGGTCGCCGCCGCCGGCCGGGCCGTCGCCACCGCCGGGCACGCCGTGCTCTTCGCCGGCGCGACCGTCGTGGTCGCCATCCTCGGGCTGGTGTTCACCGGCATCCCGTTCGTCGGCGCGCTGGGCGTGGCCGCCGCGTTGACCGTCGCCGCGATGATGCTCGCCGCCCTCACCCTGCTCCCCGCCCTCCTCGGCCTGCTCGGCCCCCGCGTCAACCTCGGCCGCCTCCGCCTCCCCACCCGCCCCCGAACCCCCACCCCGGCTTCGGCCCCGGCCCCGGCCCCGGCCCCGGCCCCGACGGAGTTGACCAAGAGGTTTGCGTCTGAGAGCAGGCCGGAAACGGACCAGAACTTCTTGATCAACGCAGACGGGAGCGGGAGCGGGGGCGAGGGCGCGGGTCGGCCGGGGTGGTGGGTGCGGTGGGGGTGGCACCTGGACCGGAGGCGGGTGGCCTACGGAGTAGGAGCCGCGGTGCTGCTGCTGGGGCTGGCGGCACCGCTGCTGACCCTGCGGCTCGGCACCCCGGACGACGGCAACCAGCCGGAGAGTTGGCCGCAACGGCAGGCGTACGACACCGTGCGGCGGGAACTGGGGCCGGGCTGGAACGCCCCGCTCGTCCTGGCGGTGCACCGGCCTGCCGGCACGCCGACCGACGCCTCGCTCACCCGGCTGGCCGACGCGCTCGCCGCCGATCCCGAGGTGACGCTGGCCACCCCGCCGGTACGCAGCCCGGACGGCACCCTGGCGCTGCTCACCGTGGTGCCCCGGCACGCGCCGCAGGACCAGCAGGTCGCCGATCTGGTGCACCGGATCCGCCGTACCGTCGGACCCTCGGCGCTGGGCCCCGACGGCGCGCGGGTCGCGGTCGGCGGCCAGACCGCGTACATGATCGACATGGCCGACGCGGTCGCCCGCCGGCTGCCCTGGGTGGTGCTCGGCGTGGTGGTGGCCGGCGGCCTGCTGCTGGTGGCGATGTTCCGGGCGCCGCTGATCGCGGTGAAGGCCGCGCTGATGGCGCTGCTCTCCATCGGCGCCGCGTACGGCGTGCTGGTCGCGGTCTTCCAGTGGGGGTGGGGGCTGTCCCTGCTCGGGGTGGACCAACCGGTGCCGATCATGTCGGTGGTGCCGATGCTGCTCTTCGCGATCCTCTTCGGGCTCTCCATGGACTACGAGGTGTTCCTGCTCTCCTCGGTGCAGGAGGAGTACCGGCGCACCGGCGACCCGCACCGGGCGGTGGTGGCCGGACTGGCCGGGACGGGTCGGGTGATCACGGCGGCGGCGACCATCATGGCGGTGGTCTTCGTCAGCTTCGCCGCCATCGACGACACGCTGGTCAAGATGATCGGGATAGGGCTGGCCACGGCGGTGCTGGTGGACGCGACGGTGATCCGGGTGGTGCTGGCGCCGGCGGTGCTGGGCATGCTCGGCCACCGTGCCTGGTGGCCGTCGGTCCGCGAGCCGGCCGCCGACCCGCGCCCCACCCCGACCCCCACGACCTGAGCGACGAACGGGCCGGGACCCCCGCACGGCACACCGGCGTCCCGGCCCACACGACACGCACGACCAACGGGCCGGGACCCCCGCACGGCACACCGGCGTCCCGGCCCACACGACACGCACGACGAACGGGCCGGGACCCCCCGTGGGTCCCGGCCCGTTCGTCGGCGGATCGTCAGCGTTCCGATCCACCCTGTTCGCGGCGTCTCGCCTCGTTGCGCCCCTGGTCGATGCCGTGGTCGACCTGGTCGGCGAACCTGCCGTTCCTGATCTCGTCAGTGAAGCGGCCCTCGGTGACCCGGTCGAACCTCTCCCGGACGTTCTTCGCCACCTTGTCGAGCCGGTCCTCCGCCTGCTGGGCAACCTTCTTCGCCGATTCCGTCATGGCTCCCCCTGCCATCGGAGTCCGGATTGAGTTGGTTGGACCTGATTCACAGACTAACGACGCCAACACCGCCCCACTGCCGAACCGCCAACATCCGCTCGGGTGGAACACCATGGACGTCATCCGCCCTTGATCACACCCATGGCGTTCCACCGACCATGTGCGGCACCTGCGGGAGAGGGGGGAGGACGCCGGGGTGGGTGGGTGGAGACACGAACGCGCCCGGCCACACGGACGGCCGGGCGCGTTCGAGGAGCGGTCAGCGCTCGGTGCGGCGGGGCCGCCACACCACGAGCGCGGTGGAGGTGCGGTTGGTGGGCACCAGGTCCCGACCGGGGAAGGCGGCCACCGCCTCCAGCTCGGCGATCCGCCGGTACGCGGCGTCCAGCTCCGCCTCCAGCCGGGCCACCCGCTGCTGCGCCTGCTCCAGCAGTCGCTCCAGGCCGATGATCCGCTTGACCCCGGCGAGGTTGACGCCCTCGTCCTGGCTGAGCCGCTGCACCTCGCGCAGCAGCACCACGTCGCGCACGCTGTAGCGCCGCCCGCCGCCGGCCGCCCGACCGGCCTGCACCAGCCCCAGTCGGTCGTACTGGCGCAGGGTCTGCGGGTGCATGCCCGCCATCCGCGCCGCGACCGAGATCATCAGCACCTTGGCCTCGTAGGCAGGGTCATCCGAACCGACGTATCCGCCCGACATCCCGCTCACCTCCGCACCCGATCCACCGGTCAACCGACCCGACGCACCCGCGCGTCGAGATGTTCCCGAGCCGCCGGCGGCGTCTGCGCCGCGAACGACTCCAGCGCCGACCGGGCCTCGTCCGACACCGTCGCCGGCACCACCACGTCGAGGGTGACCAGCAGGTCGCCGGCCCGCCCGTCCCTGCGCACCACACCCTTGCCGCGGGCCCGCAGCACCCGCCCGGACGGCGTGCCCGGGGGCACCCGCAGGGTCACCGCGCCGTCGAGCGTGGGTACCCGCAGGTCGGTGCCGAGCACCGCCTCGACGAAGGTGATCGGGACGGTCAGGGTGAGATCGTCCCCGGCACGTCCGAACAGCTCGTCCGGGCGAACCTTCACCTGCACGAACAGGTCACCCGCCGGCCCGCCGCGCTCGCCCGGCTCACCGCGCCCGGCCAGCCGGATCCGCTGGCCGTCGGCCACCCCGGCGGGGAAGCGCACGTTCAGCGTCCGGGTCTTGGTCACCCCACCGGTGCCCTGGCACTCCGGGCACTTCTCCTCGACGACCGTGCCCACGCCCTGGCAGTTGCGGCACGGCTCGGAGAAGCTGAACGACCCCTGGTTGCGGTTGGTCACCCCGGCGCCGTGGCAGACCGGGCACGCCTTCGGCCGGGTGCCGGGCTTCGCGCCGTTGCCGTGGCAGGTGTCGCAGACCCCGGGCGCGCGCAGCGACAGCGGAAGGGTCACCCCGCGTACGGCGTCGTCGAAGTCGAGCGCCACCTCGGCCTCGACGTCCCGACCGCGGGCCGGGCCGCGGGCACGGGCCGGTCCACCGGCGCCGCCACCCGAGAAGATCGTGCTGAACAGGTCGGTGAAGCCGCCGCCACCGAACCGGGTGTCGCCGCCACCGGCCGCGCCACCGAAGAGGTCGGAGACGTCGAACGGCACCCCGCCACCGGGCTGCCCGCCGCCCCGGGCGCCGCGCCGGAACGCGCCCGAGCCGAAGAGCGAACGCATCTCGTCGTACTCGCGGCGCTTGGCCTCGTCGCCGAGCACCGCGTACGCCTCGGAGACGGCCTTGAACCGCTCCTCGGCCTTCGGGTCACCGGGGTTGTGGTCCGGGTGGGACTCCCGGGCCAGCTTCCGGTACGACTTCTTGATCTCGTCCGAGGAGGCGGACTTCTGCACGCCGAGCGTGGCGTAGTAGTCCTTCTCGATCCAGTCCTTGGAACTCACCGGTCCACCCCCTTCGCGATGTGGCCCGGTCGCCCCGCCCGCCCGGTCGGGGCAGGCGGGGCGACCGGATGGTCGTGCACTATTCCGGGTCGGCGACCGCGACCAGCGCGGGCCGCAGCAGCCGCTCCCCGAGCAGGTAGCCCCGGCGCATCACCTGGACGCAGGTCGGCGCGTCCACGTCGGCCGAGGTCTGGTGCGCGACCGCCTCGTGCCGGGTCGGGTCGAACGGGTCGCCCTGCTCCCCGAAGGGAGTGAGCCCGAACTTGCCCAGCGCCGTGGTGAGCTGCTCGGCCACGGTGCCGAACGGCCCGACCAGGTCGCCGTGCTCGCGGGCCCGGTCCAGGTCGTCCAGGATCGGCAACAGCGCGGCGAGCACCGAGCCGGTGGCCTGCTCCTGGACCAGGGCGCGGTCGCGGTCCACCCGCTTGCGGTAGTTGGCGTACTCCGCCGACACCCGTTGCAGGTCCCGGGTCCGCTCGTCGAGCTCGGCCCGGAGGGCCTCCAGCTCGGCGCCGAGCGGCGCGGCCGGCGCGGTCGGCGCGGCGACCTCCTCGGCCGGCTGCGCCGGCGCGTCGACCACCGGCGGCCCGGAGACCGAGGTCGCCTCGACCTCGATCTCGTCGACCACGACCTCGCCCTCCTCGACCAGGCCCTCCGCCGGGGCGTCCGCCCCGGCGTCGGCCGCGGCGGGCGTCTCCTCGGTCTTGCCGATCTTGCGGTTGTTGCGGATGACGACCCGCGGCCCGTCGCCGTTGGCCTGCTCGGCGGGCGCGGAGCCACCCGGCGTCGACCCGGTGGAGGCCGGGTCGGCGGCTCGTGGCTTCTCCGTCATGCGACTACCTCGATCCCTCAGCCGTGGTTCCGTGTCCGGGGAGCGTCACTTCTTGTCCTCGTCCACGATCTCCGCGTCCACCACGTCGTCCGCCCCGCCGGCCTGCGGGCCGCCGGCGGCGCCGGCACCCGCACCCGGGCCGGCCGCGCCGGGCTGCTCGCCCTGCTCGGCCTGCTGCGAGTAGAGCAGCGCACCGGCCTGCTGGGAGACCTGGGCCAGCCGCTCGTGGGCCGACTTGATCTTCTCGATGTCCTGGCCGCCGAGCGCGCCGCGCAGCTCGCCGAGGGCCTCGTTGATCTGGTCGCGGTTCTCGCCGGGCAGCTTGTCGCCGCTCTCGGCGAGGAACTTCTCGGTCTGCCACTGCAGCGCCTCGGCCAGGTTGCGGGTCTCCGCCTCCTCACGCCGACGCTTGTCGTCGTCGGCGTGCTCCTCGGCGTCCCGGCGCATCCGCTCGATGTCGTCCTTCGGCAGCGAGGAGCCGCCGGTGATCGTCATCTTCTGCTCCTTGCCGGTGCCCAGGTCCTTCGCGTGCACGTTCACGATGCCGTTGGCGTCGATGTCGAACGTGACCTCGATCTGCGGGACCCCGCGCGGCGCCGGCGGGAGGCCGGTCAGCTCGAAGGTGCCGAGCTTCTTGTTGTAGGCGGCGATCTCCCGCTCGCCCTGGAAGACCTGGATCAGCACCGACGGCTGGTTGTCGTCGGCCGTGGTGAAGACCTCGGAGCGCTTGGTCGGGATGGTGGTGTTGCGCTCGATCAGCTTGGTGAAGATGCCGCCCTTGGTCTCGATGCCCAGGCTCAGCGGGGTCACGTCGAGCAGCAGGACGTCCTTGACCTCACCCTTGAGCACACCGGCCTGCAGGGCCGCGCCGACGGCGACGACCTCGTCCGGGTTGACGCCCTTGTTGGGGTCCCGGCCGGTGAGCTGCTTGACCAGGTCGGTCACGGCCGGCATCCGGGTCGAGCCGCCGACCAGGATCACGTGGTCGACGTCGGAGACCTTGATCCCGGCGTCCTTCACGGCCTGCTCGAACGGGCCCTTGCAGCGGTCCAGCAGGTCCTGCGTCATCCGCTGGAACTCGGCGCGGCTGAGCGTCACGTCCAGGTGCAGCGGGCCGGCCGCGCCGGCGGTGATGTACGGCAGGTTGATGTTGGTGGTGGTGGCGGCGGACAGCTCGATCTTGGCCTTCTCGGCGGCCTCGCGGAGCCGCTGGAGGGCCATCTTGTCCTGGGCCAGGTCGATGCCGTGCTCGCCACGGAAGGTCTTCACCAGGTGGTCGATGACGCGCTGGTCCCAGTCGTCGCCACCGAGGTGGTTGTCACCCGAGGTCGACTTGACCTCGATGACGCCCTCGGCCAGCTCCAGCAGCGACACGTCGAAGGTGCCGCCACCGAGGTCGAAGACCAGGACGGTCTGCTCCTTGGAGCCCTTGTCCAGCCCGTACGCCAGGGCGGCGGCGGTCGGCTCGTTGACGATCCGCAGCACGTTGAAGCCGGCGATCTCACCGGCCTCCTTGGTGGCCTGGCGCTGGCCGTCGTTGAAGTACGCGGGGACGGTGATCACCGCGTCGGTGATCTGCTCGCCCAGGTACGCCTCGGCGTCCCGCTTGAGCTTCATCAGCGTGCGCGCCGAGATCTCCTGCGGGGTGTACTTCTTGCCGTCGATGTCGACGGTCCAGTTGGTGCCGATCTCCCGCTTGACCGAGCGGATCGTCCGGTCCGGGTTGGTCACCGCCTGGCGCTTGGCGACCTCACCGACGAGCACCTCGCCGTTGCGGGCGAACGCGACGATCGACGGGGTCGTCCGCGAGCCCTCAGCATTGGCGATGACGGTGGGCTCACCGCCCTCGAGAACGCTGACGCAGGAGTTCGTCGTGCCGAGGTCGATACCGACCGCACGTGCCATCTTCGCTTCCTCGCTTCGTAACGATGAGCAGGTCGGAGGGCCTGCCCGGCGGGCCGCCCGCAGCGACCGCACCACAAGTTGAGTGAACTTGACTCAATAGTGCCACGCCGCCGGGAAACCGCAAGTCGAGGTTGAGTCGCCCCGACGCAACCCGACCGTTATTACCGTCCGGTTGTCTTCCCTTGCATCGGTCGGGCACGCTTTAGCGGTGACGACGAACGGCGATCCCGCCACCCGGTCCGGCGCGCCCACCGTCGCCGCCCGCACCGGGTCGCCGGACGCCACCGAGGACGCGCCCGGCGCCACCGGGGACGGCCTTCCGACCGCGCTGGCCGGGCTGCGGGCCGCGATCGGCGCCGCCCGGTTCCCGCTCACCCTGCCCTCGGCGGAGCCGGCCCGACGCACCGCCACCGCGCTCGCCGACCAGCTCGACGACTACCTGCTGCCCCGGCTCGCCCGGCTCGACGCGCCGTTGCTGGTGGTCGTCGGCGGCTCCACCGGCGCCGGCAAGTCCACCCTGGTCAACAGCCTGGTCAAGGCGCGGGTCAGCGCCGCCGGCGTGCTCCGCCCGACCACCCGCTCCCCGGTGCTGGTCTGCAACCCCGCCGACGCGGCCTGGTTCCGCCAGGGTGAGCTGCTGCCCGGCCTCACCCGCACCACCGAGCCGGCCGAGGACCCGCGCACCCTGCACCTGGTCACCGCGCCGGCGCTCCCGCCCGGGCTGGCCTTCCTCGACGCCCCCGACATCGACTCGGTGGTCGACGCCAACCGGGCCCTCGCCGGCCAACTGCTGGCCGCCGCCGACCTCTGGCTCTTCGTCACCACCGCCGCCCGGTACGCCGACGCCGTCCCCTGGGAGCTGCTGCGCAGCGCCCGGTCCCGGGGCGCCGCGATCGCCCTGGTGCTCGACCGGGTGCCGCCGGAGGCCGCCGACGAGATCGCCGCCCATTTGTCGGAGATGCTCGCCGCCCAGGAACTCGACACCGCGCCGCTCTTCGTCCTCCCCGAGACCTGGGTGGACGGTCAGGGGCTGCTGCCCGAGAAGGTCACCGCGCCGCTGAGCGCCTGGTTCGCCCGGCTGGCCGCCGACGCCGAGGCGCGGGCCGCCGTGGTCCGGCAGACCCTCGACGGCGCGCTCGCCTCGCTGCATCCCACCGTCGAGGCGCTCGCCGAGGCCGCCGACGAGCAGGCCACGGCCGCCGACGCGCTCGACGAGCGGGTCCGCGCGGCGTACCGGGGGGCGCAGCGGACCGTCCAGGAGGGGCTGAAGGACGGCCGGCTGCTCCGCGGCGAGGTGCTGGCCCGCTGGCAGGAGTACGTCGGCACCGGCGAGTTCTTCCGGACCGTGGAGGCGCGGATCGGGCGGCTGCGCGACCGGCTGGTCGCCGCGGTGACCGGGCGTCCCGCCACTCCCGCCGTCGAGCTGCGCCACGCCATCGAGTCGCAGTTGGTCACCCTGCTGCGCGGGGTCGCCTCCGAGGCGGCCGAGAGCGCGTACACCGCCTGGAAGGCCCACCCGGCCGGGGCGGCGCTGCTCGCACCGGAGCTGGCCCACCCCTCGGCCGACCTGACCGAGCGCGCCGAACGGCTGGTCCGGGACTGGCAGCGCGGAGTGCTGGAACTGGTCAAGGCCGAGGGGAGCGACCGGCGTTTCGTGGCCCGGACGGCCGCGTACGCGGTCAACGCCACCGGGCTCGCCGTCATGATCGCGGTCTTCGCCTCCACCGCCTTCATCCCGACCGGCCTGGAGGTGGCCACCGGGGCGGGCACCACCGTCGCCGCGCAGACCGTGCTCCAGGCGATCTTCGGCGACCAGGCCGTGCGTACCCTGGCCAACAAGGCCCGGGCTGACCTGCTCGACCGGGTCCGCGCGCTGCTGGACTCCGAGGCCGCCCGCTACCTGGCGCGCACCGACGAGGCCCGTCCCGGCGCGGACGCAGGCGTTCAGCTACGCGGGGCCGCCGGCCGGGTCGAGGTGGCCCGGCACCGCAGCGGCCTGGCCGACGGCGACGCCGCCGCCCTGCCCGCGGGGGACCGCCGGTGACGGGCATCGTCGGCCGGATGCGCGAGGCGTTCCGGGGCGATCGGCGGGTGGACGCCGACACCCTGGTCGCCCGCCTCGACGCGGTGCGCCGGTTCCTCGACGCGGTGGACGGCCAGGTCCCCGACTCCCGGCTGGTCACCGCGCACACACTGGTGGAGCGGGCCGGCACCCGGCTGTCGCTGTCCCGAGACCACACCGTGGTGGCGCTCGCCGGCGCCACCGGCAGCGGCAAGTCCAGCCTGTTCAACGCCCTGGCCCGGCTGGACCTCTCCCCCGTCGGGGTGCGCCGGCCCACCACCGGCGTGGCGCACGCCTGCGTCTGGGGGCCGCTGGACGGCGCGAACCGACTCCTCGACTGGGTCGGCGTGCTGCCCCGGCACCGGTTCGTCCGGGAGAGCGCGCTGGACGGCGACGACGAGTCCGGACTGCACGGGCTGGTCCTGCTCGACCTGCCCGACTTCGACTCGGTGCAGCGGTCCCACCGGCTGGAGGTGGACCGGCTGCTCGGCCTCGTCGACCTGGTGGTCTGGGTGGTCGACCCGCAGAAGTACGCCGACCGCGTGATCCACACCAGCTACCTGCGCGAGTTCCACCGGCACTCCGACGTCACCCTGGTCGTGCTCAACCAGTCCGACCGGCTCCCCGCCGCCGAACTGCCCCGGGTCCTCGACGATTTGCGCCGGCTGCTCGACGCCGACGGGCTGGACGGCGTGCCGCTGCTGGCGACGTACGCGGTGGAGCCGGCCGGCATCGTCGGGCTGCGCCGGGCGCTGGAGGGTACGGTCGCCGAACGCCAGGCCGTCCTGCGCCGGCTCTCCGGCGACGTCGACACCGTCGTCGCCACCCTGGGCGAGCTGGTCACCGCCGAGGTGTCGACGGACGCGCCGGACGAGACGACGGTCCGCTCGCTGGACCGGGCGCTGGCCGGCGCGGCCGGCGTGCCGGCGGTGGCGGAGGCGGTCGAGGGGGCGTACCGGCACCGGGCCGGCGGGGCGACCGGCTGGCCGCTGGTGCGCGGCTGGCGGAAGCTGCGCCCGGACCCGTTGCGCCGGCTGCACCTGCCCGGCCCGGCGGCGGACGCCGACCAGCCGGCGGAGAGCCTGGTCGCGGCGACCTCGGTGCCCGACCCGACGGCCGCCCAACGGTCCGCCCTCGGGCTGGCGATCCGGCAGGTCGCCGACCGCAGCGGCGAGGGCCTGCCCGCACCCTGGCCGGAGGCGGTCACCACGGCCGCCCGGTCCCGCCTCGGCGACCTGCCGGACGCGTTGGACCGCGCGGTGGCCGGCACCGACCTCGGGATGGACCGCCGGCCGGTGTGGTGGCGGCTCGTCGGCGGCCTGCAATGGCTGGTCACGCTCGCGGCGGTGGCCGGGCTCGGCTGGCTGGTGCTCGGCTACGCGCTGCGCGCGCTCGGGCTGCCCGCACTCGACAACCCGATGGTGGGCGAGGTGCCGCTGCCGACCCTGCTGCTCCTCGGCGGCCTGCTCGCCGGCCTGCTGGTCGCCGCGGCGACCCGCCCGGTGGTCCGCTGGGCGGCCCGGCGGGCCCGGCAGCGGGCCGAGAAGCGGCTGACCGCCGCGGTGGCCGAGGTCGGCGGGGAGTACGTCGTCACCCCGGTCCGGGCCGTCCTGGACCGGTACGGGCAGGCCCGGGCGGCGTTGCGCGACGCCGGCCGGTGACGCCGGAGGTCGGTGGGGCCCGCTCGGCGTAGGGTCGGTGCATGGCCACGCCACAGACCCCCTACGACGCGGTGCTGCACGCCGCCCGGGACGTGACCCGGCTCGACTGCGCGCTCGATGCCGAGATGCTCGGCACCGCCCTGCTGGGCAGCGTCTACGCGATCGCCGAGACGGACCGGGAGACGGCCGTCCGCGAGTTCGTCGCCGGCTTCCTGACCGCCACGTCCCGCCGCCGCACGGCCGCCGCGACCACCATCCGTTCGGTCTTCGC
Source organism: Micromonospora citrea (assembly GCF_049629545.1). Taxonomy (GTDB): domain Bacteria; phylum Actinomycetota; class Actinomycetes; order Mycobacteriales; family Micromonosporaceae; genus Micromonospora; species Micromonospora citrea_A. Next base: position 80,937 of record NZ_JBNADX010000025.1, on the reverse strand, counting down.
CGCGCTGGTGCCGGACGCCGAGGGCGCCGCGAAGGTACGCCCCGGCACCCGCGCCCCGGCCTGGTCCGGCCAGCTCGGCCGGGTCCACCTCACCGGCACCTGGTCGTACGGCGACGTGTACGGCGACCAGACCTCCTACCTGGCCACCTTCGCCTACGACGACGAGACCGGCGGCCCCGCGCACGCCCTGGTGGCGCTGGTCGACCACAACATCGGCATCACCAAGGACGTCTTCGTCGGCGGTCCCGCCGAGCGGATCCTCGACCAGGTCCGGCAGATGTGCGCCACCGACGACCTGACCTGGTTCCGCGAGGAGGACCCGGCCCGGATGCACGGTGAGGTGCGCCGCCACCTGGCCGTCACCGACGACCTCGGGGACCTGCCCGCCGAGGGCTCCCTCGCCACCGACCGGGCGCTGGTCGGGGCGCGGCTGGCGCTGCTGCCCGGTCCGTCCGCCGACACCGCCGGCTGGGGCGCCGAGCCGATCACCGGCGACGAGCGCACCGCGCTGATCCGGGCCTTCCTCGCCTCCCCGGAGGCGGCCCGGTTCGGGCTGGACGCGCTGGACGGTGACGCGGAGCTGGCCTCGCTGCACTTCTGCCTGGGCCTGCTCTTCGACCACGCGGCGAGTTTCCCCGACGCCGACCCGCTGCGCTGGAGCCCGGCCGTGGCCGGCCTGTTCCTGCTGGACTGGGTGCACCGGCGGGCCGTACTGGACATGGACGACGCGGCGATGCTGCCGCGGGTGCTGCGCGCCTGGGCGACGTACGCGGCCCGGCGGCGAGGGCTGCCGGCGGCGGCGGCCACCCGCACCGATGAGGCGATCGACGAGCTGGTGCCGGAGTTCGCCCGGCTCTACTCGACGGGTGAGCGGCGCAGCGCGGCCACGGCCGCGGTGGCCCAGCTGATGGCCGACGGTGTCGACCCGGACGACCCGGCCGCCCTGGACGCCTGGTTCCAGGCCAACCGCCAGCACCTGACCGACGACACCCCCTGACCCTCGACCGGTCGGCCGGCCCGGGACAGGATCACCGGGTCGGGCCGGCCGGCGGTCGGCCCGACCCGACCCGGCCACGGTCACCCCAGGTCGAGCCGGCCTTCAGCCCGGGCCGGGGCCGATGGGTGTCACGGCTCGACCAGGGTGAGCCGGCCCGGGGCGACGCCGACGTGCACCCGCTGCCCCCAACGCAGGGCGAGGCGGTCGGACTCCAGGCCGTCGGCGAAGACCACCAGGCCGTCGGACTCGGCGGTCAGCTCCAGTCGGGCCGCGCCGTCGAGCCGGCCGGAGACCAGCTCCACCCCGGTGACCGGGGAGGGCCACGCCTCCCGGACGAACCAGCACAGCGCCGCCTCCTCCGGGGCGGGTGGGCGCGGCGCACCCGGACGGTCGCGTGCGATCGACGCGCACCAGCCGGTCGCCCCCGTACCGCTGCCCACCACCACCCCGGAGGAGGAGTGCCGTTCCCGCCGGGCCCGGCCGCCCTCGCCGACGCTGATCAGGTAGCGGGCGGACTGGTGCGAGGTGTGGCCCACGTACACCTCGTTGAGGCCGACCAGCTCCTGCCCGTCGTCGAGCGCGGCGCGGACCATGCACCGTCGCCGTACCGGCGCCGCCCCGGCGGCGACCGCCGGGAGCAGGGCCGCGACCTGGGCGGCGGCGCACCGGACCAGGACGCCCGCGTTGCGGCCCGGCTCCGGGTCGACGCCGATCACCGGCTGGCCGGCGAGGTACTTCGCCACGTTGGCGACCAGCCCGTCGGGGCCGACGGTGACCACGACGTCCTCCGGGCCGAAGAGGAAGCGGGGCAGGTCGTCCCGGTCCACCGCGCCGCGCCGCCAGTCGGCCGGGACGGCGGCGGCCACCGTGGTGAGCGCCGCCTGGAGCGCCTCGTGCCGGTCGAGCACCTCCGCGAGGTCCCGCCCCCGCTCGCGCAGGTACCACTCGGCGGCGGCCCGGGTGCCGTGCAGCGCCAGCAGCTCCTCCAGCTCGCTGCGGCGGCGCACCACGACGACCCGGGGGGTCAGCGTCGCGCTCACCGGCCCGCCGCCGAGGTCGGGCCGGTGAGCCGGCCGAGCAGGTCGGAGAGCATGTCGGGGGTCACCGTGAGCTGACCGATCTGCGGGAGCCGGCCGGCCAGTTCCCGGACGGTCAGCGCGCGCAGCACCTCCGGCGGCAGTTCGGCGTACGCGGCCAGCTTCGCCGCCTCCGCCTCGGCCTCGGCGGCGCCGACGGCGCGTACGGTGTCGGCCTTGGCGGCGGCCAGCGCCCGCTCCTTGTCGGCGGCGCCAGCGGCGAGCAGGCGCTCCTTCTCTGCCTCGGCGGTGGCGAGGACCCGGGCGCGCTCGGCGGCGGCCGCGTTGGCGACCTTCTCCCGGTCGGCCTTGCCGTGCGCGGTGGCCAGTTCGGCGGCGGCGTCCAGCTCGGCCCGGCGGCGGGTGTTCGCGCCGTGCTGCTCGACGAGCTGCTGCTCGCGGCGGGCCAGCTCGATCTTGTTCTGGAGTTCGTTCTCGGCGATGGAGCGTTCCTGCTCGACCGCCTGTGCGCGCCGGGCGTAGGTGGCCCGGTCGGCCTGCACCTGCACCGCCTCCCGGGTGGGCGTCTGGAGCGCCCGTTCCAGCTCGGGTTCGGGACGCACGGCCACCACCCGGGCGCTGACCACGGCCACCCCGACGTCGGCGAGGCGGGGCTCGTCGCGCAGCGCGGCGGAGACGGCCTCGCGGACCGGCGCGATGGTGGTGAGCGCCTCGGCCAGCGGCACCCGGGCGAGCAGGTCGAGGGCGGGCTGCTGGGCCAGTTCGGCGAGGAGGGTGGCGACCTGGTCGAGGGGGCGGGACCGGGCCCGCCCGGTGCGCGGGTCGACGGAGAAGTCGAGCCGGCCGGCGGCCAGCGCCGGATCGGCGACCCGGTACGTGACGGTGGCCTGGACGGTGATGTCGGCGAAGTCGCCGGTGCGGGCGTGGAACAGCAGCGGCAGCTCCCGGTCGTCGACCGGCACCTCGCTGAGGACGGCGTGCAGCGGGCGGTACCAGAAGGAGAGCCCGACGCCCTCCCGGCGGACCCGTCCACCGACGGTCAACCGCACCCAGGTGGTCGGGGTGCCGCGCAGGTGGCGCAGGAAGAGTCGCTTCGTCACGTCGGCCATGGTGTTCCTCCCCTGTTTTTTCGTCGTCACGACGATAAACACTCTGCTAGGTTATCGTCAAGGTGGTGATAAACACGTGGCCGAATACCCGCCCTTCGCCGTGACCGTCGACCTGGTGGTGCTGACCGTCCGCGACGACGCGCTGCACCTGCTGCTCGTCCGCCGGGGCGTGCCGCCGTACGAGGGGTGCTGGGCGTTGCCCGGCGGCTTCGTCGGCATCGACGAGGACCTGCCCGACGCCGCCGTACGCGAGCTGGCCGAGGAGACCGGGCTACCCGAGCCGGCCGGGCACCTGGAGCAGCTCGGCACGTACGGCCGGCCGGACCGGGACCCGCGCGGGCGGGTGGTCACCGTGGCCTGGCTGGCGCTGCTGCCCGACCTGCCCACCCCGGTGGCCGGCTCCGACGCCGCCTCGGCCGACTGGGTGCCGGTCCCCCGACTCACCCCCGGCCGGCTCGCCTTCGACCACGACCGGATCGTCGCCGACGGTCTCGAACGGGCCCGGGCGAAGCTGGAGTACACGCCACTGGCCACCGCGTTCTGCCCGGCCGAGTTCACCGTGGCGCAGCTGCGCGCGGTCTACGAGACGGTGTGGGACACCCGCCTCGACCCCCGCAACTTCCACCGCAAGGTCACCGGCACCCCCGGCTTCGTCGAGCCGGTCGGCCGCTCCACCGAGGGCGAGCGGGGCCGACCTGCCCAGCTCTTCCGCCGCGGCCCCGCCACCCTCCTGCACCCGCCGATGCTCCGCCCCGATCGCTGACCCGCCCTTTTCGACGGACCGACGAGCCGGCGGAGGCCCGCACCACAAGGGAGCCCCGCGCCACGACCGCCGGTCAGCGCAGGGCGGCGAAGACCAGGCCGGCCACGGCGGCGCCGACGACCCCGCCCACCACCACCTGCGGCACCGTGTGGTCGCGCAGGCGCACCCGGGACCAGCCGGCCAGGACCGGCAGCGGCGCGACGACCAGCAGCCGGGGGCCGAGAGTGAGCACCAGCACCACCACCGCGCCGGCCGCCACCGCGGTGTGGATCGACATCTTCCACCAGTGACTGACGGCCACCGCCACCACCAGGCCGACCACTCCGGCCGCGACCAGGGCCAGGACCGGTCGCGGCGCGCCGAGCGCCGCGAGCAGCGCCAGGCCGGCCGCCGCCGAGGCCAGACCGAAGAGCAGGGGTACCCGCCGCTGCTCGCGTACCCCGACGTGGTGGTCGGTGAGCCGGCCACGCCGTACCCCGCCGAGGATGTACGCGAACGGGATGCCGCTGGCGAAGAGGGTGGCGAGGAGTCCCCAGGCCAGCCCGTGCGCGCCGCCGGCGGCCCGCCAGCCGACGACCAGGGTCAGCACGCTCACCAGCACGGCCGGGGCGGTCAGCTCGGTGACCAGCCGGGCCAACCGGGTCGCCCGGCCGGGCGGTACGACGACCACTGGCGACCCGCCGCCGTCACCGCTCCCGTCGACCCCGCTCAGCGTCCCGTCCCCGATCCGTTCCGACCGACCGGCCCGCAACCCGGGCGTACGCGCCGGTCAGCTCGCGTCGCCCGTCACCGTACCGTCCGGGATCGGGGTGTCGTGGCTGGTCGGCGTGGGTTCGGCCGGGCGCTGGGGCACGGGGCCGGGAGTGGCCGCCGGGGCGGCCGGCGGCCGGGCTGTGGGCGACGGCGCCCGGGACGGCCGGTCGGCGGCGACCCGCTGCCGGGGTCGGTCGGCGGCCGGGGCGGGGCGGGGTGTGGCGCGCGGCCGGGCGGTGGGGGTGGGCGCCGGCGGGCGGGTCCGGGTCGGGAGCGCGGTCGCGGTCGGCTCGGCCGTCGCGGTCGTCGTGGGGCTCGGGCTGGGCCCGGGCGAGCCGGTCGGTTCGGCGCTGGCCGTCGGCGTCGGTTCTGCAGGCGGCGCGGAGAGGGTGCTGGTCGGGTCGGCCGTCGGGGTCGGGGTCGGGGTGGGCGTGCCGCTGGGTGCGGGGCGGGGCACGGGCGCCGGGCCGGCGGTGCGGTGACCTGAGGACGGCAGCGGGGGTGGCGGGGGGCCGGGCGGCGGCAGCGGACGGCGGGCCGAACCGGGGGCCGAACCGGGGGAGGCGCCCGGCAGCCGGGGCATCGGCGGGCCGAGCGGGATCAGGCCGGCCAGGTCCGGACCGGGCACGGTCGTGGTGACCGGGAGGGCGTCCGGCCCGGCGGGCGGCGATGCGGGCTGGCCGGTGGCGGGCAGCGGGACGACCACCGGCCCGTCGGACGGGGTGGGCAGGAACGGGGTGCTGCCGTCCGGCAACGCGCTGCTGCCCACGGTCGCGGATCCGGCGCTGAGCGCGGCGAGGATCGGCATCGACGCGGTGCCGGCGAGCAGGGCGACGGTGAAGAGGTAGCCCCGGCCGGGGCCGGCGGAAGCGGGAGCCCGGTGGGCACCGATCATCCGACGGTAGCCGCCACCGGCACGGTGGCGGCCGAGGAAGGGAGCGGGGGGACCGTCGGCTGGATCGGACACCACGCACTCCTTCGTCGACCACGGGCGGGGAACGCCGGAGAGCCAGGCCCAATCGGACAAAGAGCCTGAAACGCCCATCCAGCACCAGTCAGCTTGGACCAGTCACCCTCAGTTCACCAGGCACCACAGCGTGTCGACACACAAAATGTCCGTCGGCGTGAATCTTCCAAGCGACAAACGCGTCCATGCGTCGCGAAGCGGACGGAACAGGGCCGGCAGGGAGGGCCGTACTGTGGGCCCGCTCACCTCCTCTGCAATCATTCAGGCACGACGGCAACGCAGCCGCGACCTCCGCGCACCCCGCGGCAGGTGCGGCCCGGCGCCGGCGCTCCCGAACCGGGTTCCTCCCCGAATCCGGCTCACCGCCGCGCGGCAACCCTCACCGGGGCTAGGCGCGGCCGCCAGGAACCAGCCCGGCACCGGCCGGGCCGGCGCACGATTTGCGCGGACGGGTCACCCCCGGCGCCGACGCAGACACGACAGGGAGAGACGGATGGCAAAGGGCGACCCCGGGGTCACCACCCGCGGCCGGCGGGCCGCACCCCGCTCCAAGCGAGCCGCTGCGGCCGACGGGCCGGAACTCGTACAGCTGCTCACCCCCACCGGTGAGCGGATCGAGAGCGCGACCGGTCCCGACGGGACCGAGTACCGCGTCGACTTCACCGACGAGGAGTACCGCGGGCTGTACCGCGACCTCGTCCTGGTCCGCAAGCTCGACGCCGAGGCCACCGCGCTGCAGCGGCAGGGCGAGCTGGGCCTCTGGGCCAGCCTGCTCGGCCAGGAGGCCGCGCAGGTCGGTTCCGGACGCGCGCTGCGCACCCAGGACATGGCCTTCCCGACCTACCGGGAGCACGGGGTCCTCTACTGCCGGGGCATCGACCCGATCATGCCGCTCGGCCTGTTCCGCGGCGTCGACCAGGGCGGCTGGGACCCGAACGAGTTCAAGTTCAACATGTACACGATCGTGATCGGGGCGCAGACCCTGCACGCGACCGGGTACGCCATGGGCGTCGCCATGGACGGCAAGACCGGCACCGAGGACGGCGAGGCGGTGATCGCCTACTTCGGCGACGGCGCCACCAGCCAGGGCGACGTCAACGAGGCGTTCGTCTGGGCCAGCGTCTTCAACGCCCCACTGGTCTTCTTCTGCCAGAACAACCAGTACGCCATCTCCGAGCCGCTGGAGCGGCAGACCCGCGTGCCGCTGTACCAGCGCGCCGGCGGCTTCGGCTTCCCCGGCGTCCGGGTGGACGGCAACGACGTGCTCGCGTCGTACGCGGTGACCCGGCACGCGCTGGACAACGCCCGGCTCGGCCAGGGCCCCAGCCTGATCGAGGCGTACACCTACCGGATGGGGGCGCACACCACCTCCGACGACCCGACCCGCTACCGGATCGCCAGCGAGGTCGAGGCCTGGCAGGCCAAGGACCCGATCGCCCGGATGAAGGCGTTCCTGGAGAAGCAGCAGATCGCCGACGCGGACTTCTTCGCCTCGGTCGACGAGCAGGCCCGCACCGAGTCGGTGCACCTGCGCGAGCGGGTGCTCGAGATGCCCAACCCGGAGCCGGTGTCGATGTTCGACCACGTCTACCCCCACGGGTCCCCCGAGCTCGACGAGCAGCGGGCGCAGTTCACGAAGTACATGGAGTCGTTCGAGGGGAGCGCGCACTGATGGCCACGGAGACGCTCACCCTCGGCAAGGCCCTCAACACCGGTCTGCGCAAGGCCCTGGAGAACGACCCGAAGGTCGTCATCATGGGCGAGGACGTCGGCAAGCTCGGCGGCGTCTTCCGGATCACCGACGGGCTCCAGAAGGACTTCGGCGACCAGCGGGTGATCGACACCCCGCTGGCCGAGTCCGGCATCATCGGCACCGCCGTCGGCCTCGCCATCCGCGGCTACCGCCCGGTCTGCGAAATCCAGTTCGACGGCTTCGTCTACCCGGCGTACGACCAGATCGTGTCGCAGGTGGCGAAGATGCACTACCGCTCGCAGGGCAAGGTCAAGATCCCGATGGTCATCCGGATCCCCTTCGGCGGCGGCATCGGCGCGGTCGAGCACCACTCGGAGTCGCCGGAGGCGTACTTCTCCCACACCGCCGGCCTGAAGGTGGTGTCCTGCGCCAACCCGCAGGACGCGTACTCGATGATCCAGCAGGCCATCGCCTCGGACGACCCGATCGTCTTCCTGGAGCCGAAGCGGCGCTACTGGGAGAAGGGTCCGGTCGAGCTGGACGCCCCGCTCGACGCGGCGTACCCGCTGCACTCGGCCCGGGTGGCCCGCGCCGGCACCGACGCCACCGTGCTGGCGTACGGGCCGATGGTGCGCACCTGCCTGGACGCGGCGACCGCCGCCGCCGAGGACGGCCGGGAGCTGGAGGTCATCGACCTGCGTACGCTCTCCCCGCTGGACCTGACCGCCGCGTACGAGTCGGTGCGGCGCACCGGCCGGTGCGTGGTCGTCCACGAGGCCCCGGGCAACCTGGGCCTGGGCTCGGAGATCGCCGCCCGGATCACCGAGGAGTGCTTCTACTCCCTGGAGTCCCCGGTGCTGCGGGTCACCGGCTTCGACACCCCCTACCCGGCCTCCCGGGTGGAGGAGGAGTACCTGCCCGACCTCGACCGGGTGCTCGACGCCGTCGACCGCACCTTCGGCTGGTGAGCGGCATGTCGCGGATCAAGGAGTTCAACCTCCCCGACCTGGGCGAGGGCCTGACCGAGGGCGAGATCCTCGCCTGGCTGGTCAAGGTGGGCGACGTCATCGAGCTGAACCAGCCGATCGTCGAGGTGGAGACGGCCAAGGCGGCCGTCGAGATCCCGGCGAAGTGGGCCGGCCAGGTCCGGGCGATCTTCCACCCGGAGGGGAGCACGATCGAGGTCGGCACGCCGATCATCTCGATCGACACCGACCCGGGCGCCGGCCCGATCGAGGAGTCCACGACCGGCGCGCCGGCCGCCGACCTGCCGACCCCGTCGGCGGCCTCGCTGGCCGCGGTCGACGTGGCCCCGGCCGAGGGCGCGGTCGAGCCCGGCCTGATCGGCGGTCCCGCCCCGGGTGGGCGGACCGCCGTGCTGGTCGGCTACGGCCCGCGCACCACGGCGGCCAAGCGCCGCCCGCGCAAGGGCGGGGTGCCGGCCCAGGCGTCGGCCCCGGCCGCGCCGGCGGTCCAGGCTCCGGTGGCTCCGGTCGCTCCGACGGCCCCGGTGGTCGCCCCGTCGAACGGCAACGGCCGCGTCGGTGGGTCGGTGCTGGCCAAGCCGCCGGTACGCAAGCTCGCCAAGGACCTCGGCGTCGACCTGGGCACGCTGACCGGTTCGGGCCCGCTCGGCTCGATCACCCGGGAGGACGTACAGCGGGCGGCGGCGGCCCCGGCGGCGGCCGAGCCGCTGACGGTCACCGCGCCGGCCACGGCCGTCGCGAGCTTCGGCGCGGACCGCGAGCAGCGCATCCCGGTCAAGGGGGTACGCAGGCTCACCGCCGAGAACATGTCCCGCTCGGCGTTCACCGCCCCGCACGTGACGGAGTTCCTGACCGTCGACGTGACCCGGGCGATGAAGGCGCTGGACCGACTGCGCGGCCGGCGGGAGTGGCGCGACGTGCGGGTCTCGCCGCTGCTGCTGGTCGCCAAGGCGGTGCTGCTGGCGGTCAAGCGCCACCCGATGGTCAACTCGACCTGGGCCGGCGACGAGATCGTGGTCAAGGACTACGTCAACCTCGGCATCGCGGCGGCCACCGAGCGTGGGCTGATCGTGCCGAACATCAAGGACGCCGGCCGGCTCTCGCTGCGCGAGCTGGCGGACGCGATGACCGACCTGGTGCAGACGGCCAAGACGGGGAAGACCTCGCCGGCCGACATGTCGGGCGGCACGCTGACCATCACCAACGTCGGTGTGTTCGGGGTGGACACCGGTACACCGATCCTGCCTCCGGGCGAGTCGGCGATCCTCGCCTTCGGCGCGGTCCGGGAGATGCCGTGGGTCCACAAGGGCAAGGTGAAGCCGCGTCACGTGACCACGCTCGGCCTCTCCTTCGACCACCGGATCATCGACGGTGAGCTGGGCTCGAAGTTCCTGCGCGACATCGGGGACTTCCTGTCCGACCCGGAGGCGGCGCTGCTCGCCTGGACCTGACGGTTCCACCGTTCCGGCCACGGCCGGTGTGCGCAGGGTGATCGCCCGGCACACCGGCCGTGATCGTATCCGCAGAAGAAACCCTCGGTTAACTCCGCCGTTGACCTACGATCCTTAGGTCCGTGGTTCAGCTCACCTAACAATCGTTGGAATTTGCCGACGAGTTGCGCTTCAATGGAGTCATCAGGGGCTGACAACCGAACAGCCGGAGGAGAGAGTCACCATGAGCATGATCGAGCGCATCCGCACCCGCCGCGACGCCAACCGCCGCGCCCGCGCGATCGAGCACGCGCTTCGTTCCGCCAACTCGCCCGCGGTTCGCGACGAGATCCTGGCGATCGCCCAGCGCCACATGAGCTGACGCCCGGCACGGACTCTGCTCACCTCCTCCAGATCGACGACCCGCCCGGGGCACCGGGCGGGTCGTCGGCGTTCCGGGCCCCCGAGACCGGGATTCCACCTCGACCGGACGCCCGGTACGGTGGGGCACGGTCGCCACCCCACGACCCGCGACGAGATCGAACCGGACGAGAGCCGGTCGCCATCGTCCGGCGACGGTGGGTGACGACCAGTGCTCCCCGGACGCTCCGCGCGGCTACCGGATACCGTGCGGGGAGCCCGCACGGCCGACCGCCGGCGACACCGGCGAGCCAGCCGACCGGAACCGGACGGCATCGGCGGCCGACATGTGATGGAGGAGGCGCACCCATGACGTCCGAGGGCCAGCACCGCCCCGGCCAGGAGCCGGACGAGGTGCCGCCGGGCGCCGGTGGACCGGCGCCGTACGGCGACCGACAGACGCAGCAGGGATACGGCAGCCCCGCCACTCCCGACCTGGGCTGGGCCCCGCCACCCCCGACCGGGCGCCCCGAGCAGCCGCCGGCCTGGGCCACCCCGGCCGACCAGCCCCCGGCCTGGGGCGCACCCCAGCCGCCGCAGGGCGAGCCCGCGCAGCCGGGTGGCTGGACGCCGGCCGCCGCCGCGCCGCAGCCCGCCTGGGCCAGCCAGCCCGACCAGCAGCCGACCGGCACACCCCAGCCCGCCTGGGCCGGCCCGGCCGACCAGCCTCCCGCCGCCTGGGCCACCGCGCCCGGCCAGAGCGAACCCGCCCAGCCCGCCTGGGCGCCGGCCGAGCAGGCGGCCCCCGCGTGGGCCCAGCCCGAAAGCGGCGCGCGAGGCGCCGCCCGGGTACCGCAGCCGGCCGGACAACCGCACGACGCCTGGCCGGCACAGGCCGATCCGCACGGCGCCGGCGGCTGGAACCCCACCCCCGCCCCGCAGGAGCAGGACGCCAACGGCTGGCCCGCCGGGCGGCAGCAGCAGAATGACGCCAACCACGCCGGTGGCTGGGACGCACCGTCGCACCAGGACGACCCGGCCCGCTCCGGCGGCTGGAACGCGCCCTCCACCCAGGACGATCCCGCCCGCTCCGGCGGCTCGCGCACGGGTGGGCAGGAGCAGGACGGCTCCGCCGACGCCAACGGCTGGAACAACGGCGTGATCGGTCAGGAGCAGGCCGGCCAGGCCGGCGGCTGGTCCAGCGCACCCCGGACCGAGCCCGCCTGGAACCAGGACCCCGCGCCGCAGGAGCAGCCCGGCACCGGTTGGCAGGCCCCGCAGCAGCAGGACGACCCGGCCCGGTCGGGTGGCTGGAACGCACCGTCGACCTCGGACGACGCACCGCGCAGCACCGGCCGCGCCTCGGTGCCCGCGCCCCCGCAGCCCGAGCCGACCGGCCCCGCCTGGGCGCAGCCCGAGCCGGGCGCCCGGGGCGCCGCCCAGGTGCCGCAGGCCGACGCGCCGGACGCCAACGGCTGGTCCACCGAGGGCGACCCGGCCCGCTCCGGCGGATGGCCCGCACCGGCCCCGCAGGAACAGGCCGGCAACGGCTGGAACGCCGCACCCCAGCAGGACGAACGGGCACCGCAGCCCTGGGCCACCGGCGCGGACGAGCCGGCGACGGCCCGGTGGGACGCCCGCGAGACCTCGCAGCCCGCCGACGCCTGGAGCGGCGCCGCCCCCGGCCAGGACGACCAGCGGCCCGACGACCGGTCCACCCAGGACGAGCCGGCGCGAGGCGGCCCGTGGCGGGCCGCCGCCGCACCGCAGCAGGAGGACCGCCCCGAGCCGGGTGGCTGGACGCCCCCGGAGCAGCCCGCCCGGGCGACCGCCTCGGTCCCCAAGCCGGACGGCCCGCCCGCCTGGGTCGCCGACCGGCCGGTCGTGCCGGACGCCGAGCCGTGGGCGCCGGGCGAGGCCTGGGGCCGTAACGAGGCGGAGTCCGCGCAGCAGCCGGGCGGGGACGCCTGGGAGCCTCAGCGCGCCGACGACGCCCCGATCTACCAGCCGGCCCCGGCACCGGGCATCTCCCCGGCCAACATGGTGCCGCTGCCCCCGCAGGAGCAGCGGGTCCCCGGCGCGAGCCTGGCCGCCGTGCCGCCCGCCGACTACGCCCCGCCGACCCCGTTCGGTGGCGCCGCCGAGCAGCCGGCCTTCGAGCCGAACGGCCGGGAGGGCGCGCCCTCCGGCTGGGGCCCGGCGGACGAGCCGCAGTCGCCGGCCGGGCCGGTGGTGCCCGGTCCGCGTACCTCGCCGGAGGCGGACGGGGCCGGACGGGCCTCCGTACCGGCGGCCGAGGGCGCGGAGGGCGGTGCCGTCGGGCGCGCGTCGGCGAGCGCCTCGGTGCCGCTGGCCAGCCGGGTGATGCCCCCGACCGACCAGGCGGTGCGCCCGGGTGGCACCGCCGCGCCGCAGCCCCGGGTGTACGGCCGGCCGGCCCGCCCGGAGCAGTCCGACGAGCCGGTCGAGGAGCACGGCGCCCACCAGCCCGGGCACGACCCGCACCCGCGCTTCGACGACCCGCCCCGCTTCGACGACCAGGACCGCACGCGTTTCGACGAGCCCGAGCGGCCCGGCGGCCCGCACGGCTTCGGCGGCGACGCCCCGTCGTCGGCCCCGCCCACCTCGCCGGCCGCGCCCCAGGCGTACCCGGGCGGCATCCCCGCGTTCGCGGACCCGACCAGCCACAACCGGCCGATGAACGGCACCCGCCCGCACGGGTCGGCCGAGCGTCCGGCGGAGCCGTTCGGTGCCCCGCCCGTCGACGGGCCGCCCTCCGGTGGCGTACCCGGGTACGGGCACCCGGCCCACGATCCGACCCACGGCGGCCTGCCGTCGCCGTTCCCCCCGGCGGGGCAGCCGTTCCCGCCCGCGGGGCAGCAGCCCTTCCCGTCGGCCGGGCAGCCCGGTCCCGCGGCCTGGCCGCAGGACCCGGAGCCGGAGCAGGGACGCTTCGACTCGTTCAAGCCGGAGGCGGAACCGAAGGCGGAGCAGCCGACGCCGAAGGTCCGCAACGGCCGGGTGCTGGCCATGGTGCTGATCGCGGCGGTGCTGATCCTCGCCGTCCCGCTCGGCCTGCTCAGCCTGCTCGGCAAGATCGGCGGGGACGACGCGCCCGCGCCGTTCAACCCGGCGGTCGGCTCCTGCGTGAAGCAGTCCGGCGGCGGCGCGGTCGCGGCGGGCTGCGGCGAGCCGGAGGCCTTCACCGTGGTGAAGAAGGTGGACGCCAAGGACAAGTGCGGCGACCCGAGCCAGCCGCACGTGGTGCTGCCGGGCAGCGGGGCGGACCGGGTGCTCTGCCTCAAGAAGGCCGCCCAGTAGGACAGCGTGCCGACGGCGGGGTCACGGTGGTCCGTGGCCCCGCCGTCGTCCGTACCGGTGTGATCGACCCCGCTCCGGGTCGGCCCTGGTCGGCGGTGTGACGTCCGGCAGACTGGGGTCATGAGCGCACGAGTACGGGCCCCGCAGCTGCGTGGCCGGGGCTGGTTGAACACCGGTGGCCGGGAACTGGGGCCGGCCGACCTGCGCGGCAGGATCGTCCTGCTGGATTTCTGGACCTTCTGCTGCATCAACTGCCTGCACGTGCTCGACGAGTTGCGCCCGCTGGAGGAGAAGTACGCCGACGTGCTCGTCGTGATCGGCGTGCACTCGCCCAAGTTCGAGCACGAGAAGGACCCGGACGCGCTGGTCGCCGCCGTCGAGCGGTACGGGGTGCACCACCCGGTGCTGGACGACCCCGAGCTGGACATGTGGCAGCAGTACGCGGCCAAGGCCTGGCCGACGCTCGCGGTCATCGACCCGGAGGGCTACGTGGTGGCCACCATGGCCGGCGAGGGGCACGCCGAAGGGCTGACCCGGCTGATCGACGACCTGATCGCCACCCACGAGGCGAAGGGCACCCTGCGCCGGGGCGACGGGCCGTACGTCCCCCCGGCGGAGCCGGAGACGGCGCTGCGCTTCCCCGGCAAGGCCGTGGTGCTCGACGGCGGCAACCTGCTGGTCTCCGACTCGGCCCGGCACTCCCTGGTGGAGTTGGCCCCCGACGGCGAGACGCCGGTCCGCCGGATCGGCTCCGGCGTCCGGGGCCGCGCGGACGGGCCGGCCGGGTCGGCCGGCTTCTCCGAGCCGCAGGGGCTCTGCCTGCTTCCCGCACACGCCGCCGAGGTGGCCGGGTACGACCTGGTGGTCGCGGACACCGTCAACCACCTGCTGCGTGGCGTGAAGCTGGCGACCGGCGAGGTGGTGACCGTGGCCGGCACCGGCCGGCAGTGGCGCTCCACGGCCGACGACCACGCCCACGACGCGCTCTCCGTCGACCTCTCCTCCCCCTGGGACCTGGCCTGGTACGACGGCAGGGTCGTGATCGCGATGGCCGGGATCCACCAGCTCTGGTGGTTCGACCCGATCAAGCGGACCGCCGGCATGTACGCCGGCACCACCGTCGAGGCGCTGCGCGACGGCCCGCTGGCCGAGGCGTGGATGGCCCAGCCGTCCGGGCTCTCGGTCTCGGCCGACGGCACCCGGCTCTGGGTCGCCGACAGCGAGACCAGCGCCGTCCGGTACGTGGAGAACGGCGTCCTGGGCACTGCCGTCGGGCAGGGGCTCTTCGACTTCGGCCACGTGGACGGCCCGGCCGAGCGGGCGCTGTTGCAGCACCCGCTCGGGGTGTGCGCGCTGCCGGACGGCTCGGTGCTGATCGCCGACACGTACAACGGCGCGGTGCGGCGCTTCGACCCGGGGACCGGCCAGGTCTCCACCGTGGCCGACGGTCTCGCCGAGCCGAGCGACCTGGTGCTCACCGCCGACGGCGACGTGCTGGTGGTCGAGTCCGCCGCGCACCGGCTGACCCGGCTGGCCCCGGGGGTGCTCTCGGCCGCCGGTGCGGTCACCGTGGACGGGCCGCGGCACAAGTTGGAGCGCAAGCCGACCGACGTGGCGGCCGGTGAGGTCACCCTCGACGTGGTCTTCACGCCCGCGCCGGGGCAGAAGCTGGACGACACGTTCGGCCCGTCCACCCGACTGGTGGTCTCGGCGTCGCCGCCGGAGCTGCTGCTGGAGGGGGCCGGGACGACGACGTACCTGTCCCGCCGGCTGGTGGTCAACGGCGAGGTGGCGCAGGGTGTGCTCCAGGTGACCGCCCAGGCGGCCACCTGCGACGCCGACGTCGAGCACGCCGCCTGCCACCTGACCCGGCAGGACTGGGGAGTGCCGGTACGGGTGACCGACGGCGGCGCGACCCGGGTGCCGCTGGTGCTGCGCGGCCTGGACGCCTGACCGCCGGCGGCCCCGGCCGGTCACCGCGCACGGGGCGACGCCCCCGGGTGACCGGCCGGCCGGCGTGCGGCAGCCGGTCAGCCGGTCAGCCGGTCAGGTGAACGGCTGCGGGGTGACACCCGCGTCGAGCAGCGCGGCGCGGACGAGTGCCGCCGAGGCGACCGCGCCGGGGGTGTCGCCGTGCAGGCAGATCGAGGCGACGTGGCAGGGGATCACGGTGCCGTCGACCGCGACCACGGTGTGCTCGGTGGCCATCCGGACGGCTCGGGTGGCGACCTCGTCCGGGTCGGTGATCAGCGCGCCGAGCGCGGTGCGGGGCACCAGCGAGCCGTTGGGCAGGTAGCCCCGGTCGGCGAAGCCCTCGGCGACCACCCGTAGACCGGCGCCGGCGGCGAGTTGGGCGAGCGTCGAGCCGGGCGCGCAGAGGATCGGCAGCTCGTGGTCGTACCCGTCGACGGCGGCGACCAGGGCGGCGGCCTGGGACTCGTCGACGGCTGCGGCGTGGTAGAGCGCTCCGTGCGGCTTCAGGTAGCGGACCCGGGTGCGGAACAACCGGCAGAAGGCGTCGAGCGCGCCGAGCTGGTAGGTGACCTCGTCGCGCAGGTCGGTGAAGGCGTACTCGATGCGGCGGCGGCCGAAGCCGGCGAGGTCGCGGTACCCGACCTGGGCGCCGACGGCCACGCCCCGTTCGGCGGCGGCGGCGCAGACCCGGCGCATGGTCGACGGGTCGCCGCCGTGGAAGCCGCAGGCGACGTTGGCGGAGGTGACCAGGTCCAGCAGCGCCTCGTCGTCGCCGAGCCGCCAGATTCCGAATCCCTCGCCGAGGTCAGCGTTGAGGTCCATGGAACGTCACCGTAGTCCCTGGACGGGCCTGGGCGAGCCCGGTCACGTCGTCCACCACCCCGATGACCGGGTACCCGCCGGTGGTGGGGTGGTCGGCGAGGAAGATCAGCGGTTGGCCGTCGGCCGGCACCTGCACCGCGCCGAGCACGACCCCCTCGCTGGGCAGTTCCCCGGCCACCGCGCGGGGCAGCGGCGCGCCGAGAAGTCGCGCGCCGACCCGGTCGCCCACCGGGCTGACCGTGTACGCGGTGCGCAGGAGCCGGTCGAGGGCGTCGGCGGTGAACCAGTCGTCGCGTGGTCCGGGGCGCAGGGTCAGCCTCAGTTGCGCCGGCGCCGCGGGGACGACGGTCCAGTCCACCGGGGCCGGCGGGCCCGGCGAGGGGCCGAGCGGCAGCCGGTCGCCGTCGCGTACCGGGGGTGGGCCGAGGCCGGAGAGGGTGTCGGTGGCGCGGCTGCCGAGGACCTGCTGCACCGCGATCCCGCCGCCGACGGCGAGCCAGGTGCGCAGTCCGGTACGGGGCGGGCCGATCCGCAGCACGGCGCCGGTGGGCACCGACAGCGGGCGGCCGACGTCGCCGGGTCGTCGGCCCACCCGCACCTGCGCGTCGGCCCCGGTGAGGGCGACGGTGACGGCCCGGGTCGGCCGCAGCGTGCAGCCGGTGAGGGTGATCTCCAGGCCGGCGGCGGTGGGCGGGTTGCCGACCAGGCGGTTGGCCAGCGCCAGGGCCGCCGGGTCGAGCGCTCCCGACCGGGGTACGCCGAGGTGCGCGTACCCGGGGCGGCCGAGGTCCTGGACGGTGGTGGCCGGTCCGGCCCGGAGCACCTCGATCATGTCGGGGCCAGCCGGACGCGGGTGCCGGGGGTGAGGGTGGCGGGCGGGTCGGCGTGAACGTCGAAGAGGGTCAGCCGGGTACGGCCGACGAGCAGCCAGCCCCCGGGTGAGGCGGTGGGGTAGATCCCGGCGTACGGCCCGGCGAGCGCCACCGACCCGGCGGGCACCCGGGGGCGGGGGCTGGGCAGCCGGGGCACCGCCCAGCGCTCCGGCAGCCCGGTCAGGTACGCGAACCCGGGGGCGAAGCCGCAGAACGCCACCCGGAACGCGGTGTCCGTCAGCCGCCGGACGACCTCCGGCACGTCCACCCCCCAGTGCCGGGCGACGGTGGGCAGGTCTTCGCCGTCGTACACCACGGGGACCTCGACGTGGCGGACGGCGGCCGTGGTGGTGGCCGGTCGCGGTGTCCAGCCGGCGATCCGGGCGGCGGTGGCGGTGGGGTCGGGCACCCCGTCGAGCAGCACGGTCGCGGCGGCGGGGACGATCTCGGTGGCGGTCAGCTCGCCGTCGTCCCGGCGGCGCCACAGTTCGGCCCGCCACGCCTCCACCTGGCCGGGGTCGTCGCAGTCCAGCAGCAGGGCGTGCCGGCCGACGGGTCGGATCCGCATGTCGCCATACTCTCCGATCGATGTGACGGCCAGGGCCGGTGGACCCGTTCCGGAGGGTGACCGGCGGCACTACCTGCAAGTAACCTACGGTGTCGTAACCTTAGGGTCGTGACCACCTCCGCACGGATCCGTCTCAAGCCGGTCGACATCGGTAAGCCCCGGATGCGCGGCTGGCTGCACACGTACGCGTTCTTCGTCGCGCTCGTCTGCGGCGTCGTGCTCTGCTCGATCGCGGCCACCCGCCCCGGCTGGGCCCCCCTGGTGAGCTGCCTGATCTACAGCCTGACCGTCTGCGGCCTCTTCGGCACCAGCGCCCTCTACCACCGCCGGGTGTGGACCGAGCGGGGCTACCAGATCATGCGCCGGATGGACCACTCGATGATCTTCGTGTTCATCGCCGGCACCTACACCCCGTTCTGCGTCCTGCTGCTCGATCGGGGGATGGCCACCCTGATGCTCGCCCTGGTCTGGGGCGGCGCGCTGGCCGGCGTGGCGTTGAAGCTGGTCTGGCCGCACGCGCCGCGCTGGGTCTCCGCCCCGCTCTACCTGGCGCTCGGCTGGGTGTCGGTGGCCATGCTGCCGCAGATCCTGCGCGAGGGCGGGGTCACCGCCCTGGTCCTGCTCGCGGTCGGCGGGGCGATCTACAGCGTCGGCGCGATCTTCTACGCGCTGCGCCGGCCGAACCCGTGGCCCACCGTCTTCGGCCACCACGAGTTCTTCCACGCCTGCACCCTGGTCGCCGCGATCTGCCACCACATCGCGATCTACTTCGCGCTCTTCGCCTGACGGCCCGCCGGCCGGAGCCGGACACACGCCGGGGGCCAGCGCCGTTGCGGAGCCCCCGGAGTCGGTTGCGGTCAGGCCGGGTAGCCCGGTCGCCGGACCTCGCGGTACTCCTCGCGCACCACCCGGTCGTCCTGGGCCGGCACGACCCGGTCGGCGACCACCCGGTCCGTGCGGACGGGGGTCGCCACGACGGTACGGCGGCGGGTGTTCCAGAAGTGGAGGGTGAGCAGCAGCGAGACGAGCCCGACCAGCATCAGCACCCAGCCGACCACGTTGACGTTGAGCCAACCGAGGTTGGCGTCGACGGCGAACGCGAAGATCGCGCCCACCGCGATGAGGAAGATTCCGGCCCCGATGCCCATGACGTCGCCTCCTTGGCTGTCCCTGGCGTTTCCTACCCGCCGCGCCATCGACGAGCGAGCGGCATCCATCGACTTACCCCGGCACTGTCCGCGCCAATCAGGCAAGCTGGGGCCATGACGGACATCGGGGCCGGCGAGCGGACACTCGTGCTCCTCCGGCACGCGAAGGCCGAACAGCCGGGCACCGGCCCGGACGTCGACCGCCGGCTGACCGCACGCGGACACGCCGACGCGGCCGCCGCCGGGGCCTGGCTGGCCCGGCACGGCCTCCTGCCGGACGTGGTGCTCTGTTCGGCGGCCCGGCGCACCCGACAGACCTGGCACGACGTGGCGCTGGGCATGACCGGGTCCCCGCCGGAGGGTGGGCCGGCAGGGACGTCTCCGGTCGTACGGTACGAGGCGACGGCGTACGAGGCGCACCCGAGCGACCTGCTCGACCTGATCAGGACGGTCGACCCGGCGGCCGGCACGGTGCTGCTGGTCGCCCACAATCCCGGCATCTCGCTGCTCTCGGCGCTGCTCGACCCGGAACGGGCCGACCCGGACGGCCTACGCACCACCGACCTGGTGGTGCACCGCCCCGCGAGCCCCTGGCCCGACCTGACCCCCGGCGCCGCCCCCATGACTCACCGCCACACCGCCCGGGGCTGAGCCGGTGGGCCGGTTCCGGTCAGGAGGGCGGGGCGGTGGGCGGAGGCGGATCGGGCGGCGGGGGCATCATCGCGGTCGGGTGGGAGAGCCGGTTCTCCTCCACGATGAGCGTGCGGGCCCGCTTGCGCCGGTCCTGCCAGAACCAGAGCGTGGTGAGCAGGACGCCCAGCCCGGCCAGGATGAACACCCAGCCGACCGCGCGCAGGTCGATCCACCAGACGTTGGCCCGGATGGCGAAGGTCATGATCGCGCCGAGCGCGATGAGAAAGATGGCGCTGCCAATGCCCATGTGCGCTGCACTCCCCCGTGCGGTGGCCTCTGGGCGTGCCCTGACGTGGTCCGCGACGGTTACCCGCCTGACGGCCCGCCTACCCCGCTCCACCCGGCCCAACCTGACCCGCCGCAGGCTGCCGAGCGCACGGTTCGCGGCGTGTTGCGGTGTACCGGCGCATGGAAGGCGCGACACGCCGCAAACGGGGGCTGAGGGGGCCAAGAACGTGGCGGCCGGCGAGCTGACGCTCGCCGGCCGCCCCCCCCCCAGTCCAAACAAGACCCAAAAACCCCCCCCCCGAAGTCC
>NZ_JBNADX010000025.1:0-60899 GCF_049629545.1 Micromonospora citrea | reverse complement strand
GAAGGAAAAAACAAGAAGAGGGGGGGGGGGGGGGGAAAAAAGGGGGGGGGACCCCCCCCCCCCCCCCCCCCCCCCCGCCGCCGTCAGGGTCGGAACGGGATCAGAAGGCCTCCTCCGGGAGGTCCATCAGGTCCAGGTCGGTGCCCTCGATGATCCGCCGGTCGGCGCCGATGCGGGGCAGCACCTCGCGGGCGAAGAACTTCGCGGCGGCCACCTTGCCGGTGTAGAACGCCTGGTCCGACGCGGAGACCTCACCGGCCAGCGCCTTCAGCGCCACGTCGGCCTGCTTCTGCAGCAGCCAGCCGACGACCAGGTCGCCGACGGCCAGCAGGAAGCGACGGCTGCTCAGGCCCACCTTGTACAGGCTGCGGGCCTCGCCGCCCTGGGCCTCGCCCAGCCAGCCGGTCATCACGCCGATCATGTTCTGAATCTCGGCGAGCGCCTTGCCCAGCGCCTGCCGCTCCTCCTTGAGCTGGCCGTTGCCGCCCTCGGTGGCGATGAACTCCTGGATCTCGCCGGCGACCGCCATCAGGGCCTTGCCGTTGTCCCGGACGATCTTCCGGAAGATCAGGTCGAGGCTCTGGATCGCGGTGGTGCCCTCGTACAGGGTGTCGATCTTGGCGTCCCGGACGTACTGCTCCAGCGGGTAGTCCTGGAGGAAGCCGGAGCCGCCGAAGGTCTGCAGCGACTCGTGGCCCAGCAGCTCGTACGCGCGCTCCGAGCCGACGCCCTTGACCAGCGGCAGGAGCAGGTCGTTGACCCGCTTGGCCAGCTTGATGGCCTTCTCGTCGCCGGCCGCCTCGGCGATGGCGACCTTGTCCTGCCAGCTCGCGGTGTAGCAGACCAGCGCGCGCAGGCCCTCGGCGTACGACTTCTGCAGCATCAGCGAGCGACGCACGTCCGGGTGGTGGGTGATGGTCACCCGCGGGGCGGTCTTGTCGCTCATCTGGAGCAGGTCGGCGCCCTGCACCCGGTTCTTGGCGTACTCCAGGGCGTTCAGGTAGCCGGTGGAGAGGGTGGCGATCGCCTTGGTGCCGACCATCATCCGGGCGTACTCGATGATCATGAACATCTGGCGGATGCCGTCGTGCTTGTCGCCCAGCAGCCAGCCCTTGGCCGGCACGCCGTGCTCGCCGAAGGTCACCTCGCAGGTGTTGGAGACCTTCAGGCCCATCTTGTGCTCGACGTTGGTGGCGTAGACGCCGTTGCGCTCGCCCAGCTCGCCGGTCTCCTCGTCGAAGTGGAACTTCGGCACGACGAAGAGGGAGAGGCCCTTGGTGCCCGGGCCGCCGACGCCCTCGACGCCGACCGGACGGGCCAGCACGTAGTGGACGATGTTCTCGCTCAGGTCGTGCTCACCGGAGGTGATGAAGCGCTTGACGCCCTCGATGTGCCACGAGCCGTCCGGCTGCTGCACGGCGCGGGTACGACCGGCGCCCACGTCCGAGCCGGCGTCCGGCTCGGTGAGCACCATGGTCGAGCCCCACTGCCGGTCGATGAGGAGCTTGGCCCACTTCTTCTGCCGCTCGTTGCCCTCGACGTGCAGCACGTGCGCGAAGGACGGGCCGGAGGCGTACATCCAGACGGGGGCGTTGGCGCCGAGCACCATCTCGGCGAGCGACCACCACAGGGCGCGCGGGGCGTTCGTGCCGCCGAGCACCTCGGGCAGGTCCAGCCGCCAGAACTCGGAGTCCATGAACGCCTGGTACGACTTCTTGAACGACTCCGGCAGCGGCGCGGTGTGCGTGGTCGGGTCGAAGACCGGCGGGTTGCGGTCGCTGTCCGTGTAGCTGGCCGCGAGGTCCTCGCGGGCCAGGCGGTCGACCTCGGAGAGGAAGCTGCGGGCGGTGTCGACGTCCAGGTCCGTGTACGGGGCCTGGCCGAACGACCGGTCCGCCCCGAAGACCTCGAACAGATTGAACTCGAGGTCCCGAAGGTTGCTCTTGTAGTGGGTCATGCTCGCTGGCCCCGCTTCCGGACAGGTGTTACCGATCAGTAACCCCGACTGTATTACTCGCCGGTAGCCAACGACAAGCCGATCGTGGAAGTGACAGCGATTACACACTTCCCGTTCAGGTTCCGCCGAGGGGTGCCCGCGGCGGCTCAGGCTTCCGCCGCACCCACCTCCCAGCTGGGCACGGGCACCGTCGCGCCGCTGCGCGGGCCGGTGTACTCCATCAGCACCAGGGCGATGTCGTCGTCCAGCCGGCCGTGCACCCACTCCACGAGTGCGGTCTCCAGCGAGGCCAGGCCGTCGCCGACCGTACCGTGACCGAGCAGCCGCCAGGCCCGGTCGGCGGTCGGGAAGAACTCGCCGTCCCGGCGCGCCTCGCCGAGCCCGTCGGTGAACAGCAGCAACCGGTCGCCGGGCTCCAGCCGCTCCAGCCGGGGCCGCACCACCGGCATGAAGCCGAGCGGCGGGGCCGGCGCGGGCGGCTCCAGCGGGATCACCGCGCCCCGGCGCAACAGCAGCGGCGGCGGATGGCCGCAGTTGACGATGGTCAGCGTGCCGCCCCGCTCCTCGACCACGGCCGCGGTGACGAAGTCCTCGTCGCCGACGTTGCGGGCCACGGCCCGGTCCAGGTCGGCCACCACCGCGCGCAGGTCCGCCCGCTCGTACGCGACGTGCCGGTACGAGCCCAGCACGATGCTCGCCAGGCGGACCGCGTCCAGCCCCTTGCCCCGGACGTCACCGATGATCATCCGGACGCCGTAGGGGGTGTCGATCGCCTCGTACAGGTCGCCGCCGATCTCCGCGGTGGCCGTCGACGAGATGTAGCGCGCGGCCACCGCCAGGGTGCCCACCTGCGGGCCGAGCGGACGCAGCACGGCCTGCTGGGCCACCGACGCCAGCTTGGACAGCTCGGCGATCTGCTCGGCCTGGCGTTGGCGTACCGCCGCCACGGCCGCCGCCACCACCCCGGACATGGCGATCCCGGCGAGACCGACCCCGGTGGTCCTCGACGCGCCCGGCTCGACCAGCGCGAAGCCGCCACCGAGCAGCAGCGCGACCAGGGCCACCCCGAACACCGTCCGCCACGAGGCGAACACGGCGGCCAGCACGGGCGCGGCCATCATCAGCGCGGCGTAGTGCACCTTCCGGCCGTCGGCCAGCTCCACGGCGGAGACGATCGCGAGCAGGGCGAGGGCCGCGCCGACACCGGCGCGGGACCCGGGGCTCAGCGGGCCGCGGCCCGACTGGAAGGCATGCGTACGTACGACAGACAGCATGCCTGATGGACGTGAACCGGTGAATGAACCTGGCCCCTCGTCCGAGAGTGTTCCGTCCGGCCGGACGGCCACGGCGAGCCGATCGCCGTCAGCCGAGCACCTCGTACTTCACGGTCAGCTCGCCGAGGTCGAGCGAGGCGATCGCCGCGAAGGCCGCCCGGGACAGGTCGATGCAGCGTCCCTCGATGAACGGGCCGCGGTCGTTGATCCGCACGGTCACCGACGTGCCGTTGGCCGGGTTGGTGACCCGGACCTTCGTGTCGAACGGCAGGGTCTTGTGCGCGGCGGTGAGCGCGCTCGGGTCGAAGGTCTCGCCGTTGGCCGTCAGCTGGCCCTCGGCGTAGAAGGAGGCGCCACAGGAGCCGGTCTCGACCACGGTGCTCTTCGGGGCGGCCTTCTTCGTCGTCGCGCTCGGCTTCGGCGTGGCGGTGCGCGGCTTGCTCCGGGAGGCGGCCTGGGACCGGGTCGCCTTCGGGCTCGCGGTCACACTCGGCGAGGGGCTGGCGGTCGGGGAGGCGCCGGCGGTCGGGCTCGGCGAGGTGGTGGTCGCGCTGGGGGTCGCGGCGCTGGGCGCGGCGTCCGCGACGGCGGGGACCGGAGCCTCGCCGGAGGTCAGCCGGACGGCGCCCACGGTGCCTCCGACGACGAGCGCGACACCTACGGCGGCGGTGGCCGCGATGCCGGCCGGCGAGGAGAACATGCGGGTACGGGAGTGCCTACCAGCCACCGGCCCGGTCCTTTCGTCAACTGAACAAACCGGGTCGGACCGTAACGAGAGAAGCACTTCCGAAGTCAACGTGATCATGGTGGTATGACCGGAATTGCAGGGATACGTGTAGCCGATCATGCGATGCCCACCCCCACCGGACGGGCCATGGTTCCACCGCCGGCATTCACCGGTCAGGATGGGTGGATGCCCGATGAGCTTCGCGGACGCCTGACCGAACTCTTCCGGTGGGTCGATCCGGGGCCCGACAGCAGCCACCTGGTCAGCGACACCTCCGGCTGGTGGCGGGACCCGCAGGTGCTGGCCGCGCTCGGACCGGCCCTGGTCGCACCGTTCCTCGACGCCCGGCCGACGGTGGCGGTCGCGCCTGCCGTGACCGGGCTTATGCTAGGGCCGCTCGCCGCCACCGCCCTCGGGGTGGGCTTCGTCGCGGCCCACAAGCCGGGCGACGGGCGGCTCCCGACCGGCCCGCTGACCTGGGCGCAGAGCCCGCCGGACTTCCGGGGCCGGCGGGTCGACCTGGCGGTCCGGGAGCACCTGCTCGGGCCCGACGACCGGGTGCTCATGGTGGACGACTGGGTGGCCACCGGCGCGCAGGCGCAGGCCGTACGCGAGATCTGCGCGACGCGCGGCGCGGACTGGGTCGGCGTCGCCGCCGTGGTCGCCGACTGCCCGCCCGAGGTCGCCGACGAGCTGAGGGTACGCGGACTGCTCGACGCCGCTCAGCTGCGCTGAACGAACTGCTCCACCGCCGTGCAGACCCGACCCAGCACCTCGGCGGAGCGGGCCAGCGAGCCGGGCACCAGCAGCCCGTGGTCGGCGTCCGGGATCTCCAGCACGTGCGGGGTGAGCCGGCGGGCCACCGCACCGTCCCACGAGGGGTCGGCCGCGCCTCCCACCAGCAGGAACGGCGCTTGCGCCCGACCCAGCGCGTCGACCACCTCGGGCCCGTGCAGCAGCGGGGTGAGCCAGACCGCGGGGAGCTTCCGGTCGGCGGCGAGCGGGGCGGCCATCGAGCCGAGCGACTTGCCGACCAGCAGGCGGGTCGGCGCGTCCAGGGTCGGCTCCACCTGACCCGCGACCCACTCCAGGGCGGCGCCGGGGCCGTCGGCGTCCGGCCCGAAACGATCGGGTACCTGCCAGCTGATCTCGTGGACGTCGAAGCCCGTCCGCCGCAGCGCCTCCCCGACGTACGCGAAGAGCGGGTACCGGGTGTCGTAGCCCCGCCCGGGGATGAGCACCGCGCGCCGGTCCGCCATGGTCGTCTCCTTCCGCCTCCGCTCACCGTAGGCGGGTGGGCGCAATTCCGACGACCGGAAATCGCCCGGTGGGTACCCTCGGCAGGATGTGGCCCCGGATCGGTGGACTTCGCACGCTCGCCCTCGGCACCCCGGGGGAGCTGCGCGCCAGACTCAACACGCTGGTGCTGGCCGGGGTGAAGACCGCCACCGCCGGCCTGGTCACCGAGTACGCCGAGGAGGGCGAGGAACTGGAGCACGTCGGCGAGCGGCTGGCCCTGGTCGACGACGACGACCGGCTGGTCGGGGTCGTCGAGATCACCGGTGTCGAGACCGTGCGCTTCGCCGACGTCGGGTGGGAGTTCGCCCGCTCAGAGGGGGAGGGCGACCGCTCGATCGCCGAGTGGCGGGAGGGGCACGCGGCCTACTGGGCGCGGGTCGGCACCCCGGTCACCGACGACAGCGAGATCGTCTGCCTCCGCTTCCGGCTGGTCTCCGCCGGCGACGGCGGCATCACCACCGGAGACCTCGGCACCTGAAGTACGTTCTTTCGCCCCGCTCAGGCGGAACGCAGCTCCGGCAGCAGCCGCGTCGCCACGTCGACCAGCACCGCCTCGTCGCCCGCGTACCAACTGCTGGCCCGGGGCCAGTGCGTAATCACGTCGGTGAAGCCGAGGGCCGCCGCCCGGGCCACCTGCTCGGCGAAGAAGTCGGCGCTGCTCAACGAGAAGACCGGCGCCGAGTCCAGCGACAGGTACCGGTCCAGGGTGGCCGGGTCCCGCCCGGCCGCCGCCAGGGTGGCGTCGAGCCGGGCGCACACCGCCGCGACCCCGTCCCACCAACTCGTCAGGTCCTCCTCACCGGTGCCGGTGGTGACCCAGCCCTGGCCGAAGCGGGCGACCAGGCGCATCGAGCGCGGGCCGTTCGCCGCCATCACGAACGGCACCCGGGGCTGCTGCACACAGCCGGGGTTGTTGCGGGCGTCCACCGCGCTGAACCACTCACCCCGCCAGGTGGCGCCGTCCTGGCGCAGGATCAGGTCGAGCAGCTCGGCGAACTCGGCGAACCGGTCCACCCGCTGCCGGGGCGGCAGGGTCTCGCCGCCGAGCACGGCGGAGTCGAAGCCGATGCCGCCGGCCCCGAGCCCGAGCAGCACCCGGCCGGCGGAGATGTCGTCGAGGGCGGTGACCTGCCGGGCGAACGCCGCCGGGTGCCGGAAGTTCGGCGAGGCGACCAGCGTGCCGAGCCGGATCCGCGAGGTCACCGTCGCGGCGGCGGTCAGCGTGGCCATGGAGTCGAACCAGGGGCCGTCGACCAGGTCGCGCCAGCCCAGGTGGTCGTACGTCCAGGCGTGGTCGAAGCCCCACTCCTCCACCTGCCGCCACCGGCGCTGCGACTGCGACCAGCGCTGGTCGGGCAGGATCACGATGCCAATCCGCATGATCGCCAGCGTACGGCCCTCAGTCGTCCGGGCACCCGGCCAGAACGCCCAGACCACCGCCGAAGCCTGGTCGCGGGACCTCCCACCGATCCCCTACGAGCAGACCGTGGCCACCGCCCAGCGCCGGCTCGCGGAGACCGGCTGGCGGCTGGACGCGGTGACCACGGGCGAATGGTCCTCCTCCGGCGAGCCGGTCCGGACGACCACGCTCGACGCCCGGCGGGGCGACACCGTGCTCGTGGTGACGGTCAATTCGCGGATGACCACGGAGTCGCCGTACCTCTCGATGACCCTGTGGCGGACCACCCCGCCCGCGGTGGCCCCGGCGGCGGTGGCCGGCGGGCTGCTCGGCGCGCTCGCCGGCTGGCTGGTCTTCGGCTGGGCGAGCCGGCGCACCGAGCGGCCGCACCCGGCCGTCGCGCCGGTGAAGGTCCTGGCCGGGGTGACGCTCTTTCTGTGGTCGGTGCCCGCCCTGTTCGCTCTCCCGCTGATGGCCGTCCACCACCACGACGAGCGGCACGCCCAGTGGCACCCGTTCTGGGAGTGGCTCGGCCAGCCGGTCTACTCGCTGTTCCTCCTGGTCGGGGCGGTGAGCGCACTGATCGGCCTGGCGCTGGCCGCGCTGCCCCGGCGGGACGCCGACCCGATCTCGACCCTCGCCGCCGGCTGACCGGAGCAGGTCAGGAGCGGGCGACATCGGCGGCGGCGCGGACGAACTCGCGTACCCGCTCGGTGGTGTTGGTCTCCCGCCAGACCGGGCCGCGCCGGATCGGCGGCGCGTCGTGGATCGGCACGTACGCCACGTCGGGGCGCGGGTAGTAGCGGCGGGTGTGCTCGCCCACCGGCAGCACGCCCCGCCCCATCGCCACCAGGGAGAGCATCTCCGAGAAGGTGGCGCCCGAGGGACCCTTCGGCACCGGCCGGCCGGACGGCGTCCGCTCGGGTGTGCGGTCGCGCTTGAACGCCGCCGAGGTCACCGCCGGGTACTGCACCACCGGGTGGTCGGCCAGCACCTCCAGGGAGACCGACTCCCGCCCGGCCAGCGGATGCCCCGCCGGCACCGCCAGCATCCGGGCCTCCGACAGCAGCGCCGGGCCGTTCGCCATCCCGTCGAACGGGTACGACGCGATGAGCACGTCGATCGAACCGTCCTCCAGACTCGACCGGGTGGTGGCGAGCTGCGCCTCGCGCACGTGCACCTCGCAGTCGGGGTGCCGCTCGCGGAACAGGGCGACCGCGCGCAGCAGCACCGGCGCGGTCCACTCGCCGAGGAAGGCCACCCGCAGCTCGCCGGTGACGCCGCGCCCCGCCTCGACGGCCCGCCGTACCGCGTCCTCCATCCCGGCGACCAGCGGCCGCAGGTCGTCGGCGAGCCGGCGACCGATCGGGGTGAGGCGGACGACCCGGCTGGTGCGCTCGAACAGCGGCGCGCCGATCCGCCGTTCCAGCTTCTTCACCACGTGGCTGATCCGCCCGGTGGTGACCCCGAGCCGCTCGGCGGTCCGCCCGAAGTGCAACTCCTCGACGAGAGTCAGGAAGGTCTCGACCTCGTGCCGCTCCAGCACCCAGGGCTCCCGTCGTTGAATCCGGCTCAACGATCGTAGTCCGATCGTGGCTTGGTCCGGATCCCCGCCGCGACCAGGCTGGAGGGCGTACTGATCACTTCGGTAGAGGAGCGCCGATGACCACCGTCACCGACTATCTCGACGGACTGGACGAACCACTGCGGGAGATCGGCGCGCGGCTGCGCCCCGTCATCGAGGACGCGCTGCCCGGGGCGACCGGCGCGATGTGGCACGGCCACCCGGTCTGGGGACGGGGTGACCGCCCCGGCCGGGACCCGGTCTGCCTGGTGAAGGCGTACCCGTCGTACCTGACCTTCGGGCTGTGGCAGGGGCGGGAGGTGGACGACCCGTCGGGACGGCTGACGCCCGGCGCGCGGTCGATGGCCTCGGTGCAGCTGCGTACCGCCGACGAGGTCGACCCGGTGCTCTTCGCCGACTGGCTGCGCCAGGCGTACGCGGGCGCCGGACGGGAGGCGGCGTGACCACCATGCGCGTCACCGGCTTCGACCACCTCGTGCTCACCGTGGCCGACGTCGAGCGGTCCCTGGCCTTCTACTGCGGCCCGCTCGGCCTCGCCCCGGTACGCGTCGACGAGTGGCGGGCCGGCCGGGTGCCGTTCCCCTCGGTGCGGATCGACCCGCACACCATCATCGACCTGGTGCGCGGCGAGCGGGGCGAGTCGAACGTCGACCACTTCTGCCTGGTGGTGGCCCCGCTCGACTGGGCGGAGGTGATCGCCACCGGGGACCTCGACGTGGTGGAGGGACCGGTGGGACGGTTCGGCGCGCGGGGCTCGGCCACCTCGGTCTACGTACGCGACCCGGACGGCAACGTGGTGGAGCTGCGCTGGTACCCGCAGGACGCCGCCTAGCCGGCCCGGCTCAGCGGCGCTGGACGAACTGGACCCGGTTGCCGTCCGGGTCGGCGGCCGACGGCCCGCCCTGCGCCGTACGGACTAGCGTCGGACGACGTGACAGCGCCTGAGATCACCATCGCCACCCCGGCGGACCGGGACCGGGTCGTCGGCTCGCTGGTCGCCGCGTTCCCGGCGGATCCCGTCCTGCGGTACCTGTTCCCGGACGACGCGACCTACCCGGGGTACGCCGCCGCCTTCTTCGGACACCTCTTCGACAAGCGGGTGCACCGGGGGTCGATCTGGACGATCGGAGGCGGCGCGTCCGTCGCGATCTGGGAGCCACCCACGGCCGGGGGCGGAGCGTCGGACGACCCGCTCGCCGCGCACCTCCCCGCCGACGTGCTGGCCCGCGTCCACGCGTACGACGAGGCCGTGCACGACGCGCTGCCGACCGACCCGTACTGGTACCTCGGCGTGCTGGGCACCCACCCGGACAGCACGGGTCGACGCTGGGGACACGCGGTCATGCGGGCCGGCCTGCGCCGGGCCGCCGAGGACGGCCTGCCGGCGGTCCTGGAGACCAGCAACCCCGGCAACGTCGCGATGTACCGCCGCGCCGGGTGGGAGGTGGTACGCGCCCTGCCCCGGCCGGTGCCCACCTGGATCATGCGCCGGCCGGCAGGGTGACCGAGCGGTCGCCACGCGTCGCGACCGGGTCGACGGCGGCGCGTCACGGGCACCGATCACCGGCCGGGTCCGGGGTCCGAAACGGGGCGACCGATGACGATCGCCCCGTCCGCTCGTCCATACCTGTGACGGACTCCGACTCCGCGAAGGAGACAGCCTTGACGGTCACCCCAGCCCGCAGCGCCGCCATACCCCCGGTCGTCGACCGGCAGACCTGGCTGCGTGAGCGCGAGGAACTGCTGGCCCGGGAGAAGGCACACACCCGCGAGGGGGACGCGATCGCCGCCGCGCGCCGGCAACTGCCGATGACGCTGATGCCGCCGGTGACGGTGCGCGGCCCGGGTGGGGAGACCCCGTTGGTGGACGTGTTCGAGGGCCGCCGGATGCTGATGGCCTACTTCCACATGTGGCACGACGGCAAGCCGTACGAGGACCAGTGCGAGGGGTGCACCTTCGCGACCTGCCACATGCAGATGCTCGACTACCTGCACGCCCGGGACGTCACCTACGCCGTGTTCTGCCAGGGCTCGTACGAGGAGAGCGCCCCGTTCGCCGAGTTCATGGGCTACCCGTTCCCCTGGTACTCGGCGAAGGACTCCGACCCGGCGCTGGTGGACGGGCGCGGCTTCGGGCTGATCGCCTGCTACCTGCGCGACGGCGACCAGGTCTACGAGACGTACTGGACCACCGGGCGGGGTACGGAGGCGTTGATGACCAGCTACCACGCCCTCGACCTCACCGTGTACGGCCGGCAGGAGCCCTGGGAGGACGCACCCGAGGGCTGGCCGAAGGTCAGCGGGCACCCGTGGCGGGTCGACGGCCGCCCGACCGCGCAGTGGAACCGCCCGGGCGTCGCGTCGGCGCAGTCGTGCTGCGGGCAGTGCTGACGACGGCGGAAGCGGCGCGGTTCACCGAGACGTGACCGCGAAGGAGCGGTCCGCGCGGCGCGGCGATGACGCAGACCGAGGCCCCGGCGGGACGCCGGTCCCGACCGGGGCCCCGGTTCTCACCGCGGGCGCGGCGCGCGTCTCCTCGCGGGGACCGCGCTCCACTGTGTAACGGCTTCGGTTACGAGATCGCCTCAATCACCGAGGCGGCGATCTTGTCGCCCGCCCGGCGTCGACGCCCCACCAACGGGCCGTCGACCTGCTGTGGCATCACGGGGTAGCCAACCGAAGGGAGACCGCACGTGCGGTTTCGCACAGTGATCGGTTCAGTTCTGGCGTCGACGCTGGCCGCGGGGGCCGGCCTCCTCGCCACCACCGCGCCGGCCGCCGCGAGGGACACCACGACGCTGATCGAGGGTGTCACCAGTCTCGCCGACACCGCCGCCGCCGGCGGCAGGGTCTTCGTCTCCGCGAACGACCGGATCGTGATCGCCGACGGCCGCGGCACGATCACCGGCACCGTCACCGGCCTGGCCGATCCGACCGGCCTGGCCGTCACGCCCGACGGCGCCCGGCTCTACGCGGCGTTGACCGGCTCCGACGAGGTGGCCGAGATCGACACGACCACCCGCACCCTCACCCGACGGATCAGCCTGGCCGGGTATCCGTCCCCGGAGAACCTGTCGCTGGCCGGCGACCGGCTCTGGGTCGGCTACGGCGTCAAGGGCAGCTTCGACGGTGGCGTGCTCAGCCTCGACCTGTCCGTGCCGGCTCCCGCTCCGGTCCCGATCGCGACCCGAATGTACGGCGCACCCATGGTCGCCGCCGGCGGTGACACCGTGGTGGCCGGCGAGGCCGGGATCAACCCGGGCAGCCTGCGGGTCTACGACGTGCGCAGCACCCCCGCGACGCTGCGCGGCACCATCAGCGGATCCGAGCACGGCCTGTCCAACCTGACCGACCTCACCGTCACCCCCGACGGCACGACGGCGATCTCCGTCTTCGCCACCTCGGGCTTCGACGTCTGGGACACCACCACCCTGGCGAAGGTGCGCACCTACGGCTCCGATGCGGAGTACCCGGGCAGCCCGGGCGCGGTCGCCCTCAGCGCCGACGGCGCACACGTCGCCGGGGCCTTCTACGGCTCGATGTACAGCCCGTACGCCACGGTGTACGACGCCACCACGGCGGAGAGGACCTACCAGACCAACGTCACCAACAATGCCTCGCTGCGGACCGGCAGCCTCTCCGTCCTGGGGGACGACCTGTTCGCCCTCCAGGAGGACCGGCAGCGCAACCGGTACTACCTGTGGCGGGTGGAGGGCGCCACCCTCCCCGCGTCCACCCTGGTCCTGACGGCGACGACCGGGGCGACGGCACTCGAACCGTTCGCGCTCACCGGCCGGCTCGCCTTCGCCGACGGCTCGGCGCCGGGCACGCAGCCGCTGGAGATCACCCGGACGCTGCCCGACGGCACGACCACCACCCTGCCCGGCGTGACGACCGCCGCTGACGGCACCTTCCGCGTGACCGACACCCCGCCGGTCGGCGGCGCCGTCACCTACGGCGCGCTCTGGGACGGCAGCCCCACGTTCCGCTGGAGCACGGTGACGACCACGGTGGACGTGGCCCGCCACGGCACCGCGCTGACCCTGACCGGGCCGACGATCGGGAGCGCCGGCAGGCCGATCCAGCTCACCGGCGCACTGAGCACCGCCGGCGACGTCCCCACCCCGGCCGGATCGCTCGTGGTGTGGCGGGGCGTCACCAACCGCAGCGGCACCACCTCGACGGACCTGCCGCCGGTACGCCTCGCCGCCGACGGTTCGTTCACGTTCACCGACACGCCACCGGTGAGCGGTGAATACCGGTACTACGTCCGGTTCGACGGCGACGCGACGTTCGCGTCGACGTACGACACCCACGACGTCTCGGTCCGGGGAGCGATCGTCGGCACCTACAGCCACCGCTGAACCGCGCCGGCAAGACTGAGCCCCGGTTCAGGAACCTGTCCTGAGCCGGGGCTCACGCTGGAGCGGGTGACCGGGATCCGACCCGCATCTGTCAGCTTGCGAATTGGACAGGAACAGGCCCTGGCACCGGGTGTCGCCTGGTCCGCAGGGCCGCCGGTGGCCTGCCGTCGGCTGGCGTCGGCTAGGTCGTTCGTCGGCATTGATGTCATCCGCTGCTGTCGGCTCATCTGCACCTCACTCGATTGAGTGAGTTCGGCACAGCCCTGGGCGACCATCCCCGGGATACTGGTCGCCCATGGATGAGGTCGAAGTCGTCGTCGCCCATTCGGAGCGCGCGACCCTGCGCGTCGGCGACGTGTTCCTGAAGGTGGACGCCGATCAGGCGCGCGCCGTGTCGGCCTGTCCGGGCACGCCTGAAGGGTGCCGGGAGAGATGTGGACATTCCGGCGGGGTGCGGCCCTGCCACGCTCAGTCCATCGCTGGGCCCCGCGCCTTGATCCCGCGCCGTAGCGTGGCAGGGTGGCAACACCCCGCATGGCGCCGCCGTCGAAGATGAGCCGTCGGCTGACGTTCCTGTTCGCGTTGGCGGCGGGAGTGGCCATCGGCAACCTGTACTGGACGCAGCCGCTACTCGGCTTCATTGCAGGCGACCTGCGCGCCGCGACCGCGACGGCCGGCTGGCTCGTCACCGCGACGCAGGTCGGGTACGCCGTCGGCGTGCTGCTGCTCGTGCCGCTCGGTGACGTCCTGGACCGCCGCCGGTTCGTCCCGGTGATGCTGCTGACCTCGGCCGCCGCACTGCTGCTGTGCGCGCTGGCGCCGTCGATGGGCGTACTCCTCCTCGCAGTGGGCGTGCTCGGCGTGACGACGATTTCCGGACAGGTCCTCACACCGCTCGCCGGGGACCTGGCCGGCAACGCCCACCGCGGTCGGATCGTCGGCGCCGTCGGGTCCGGGACCCTCACCGGTATCTTGGCCTCCCGCACGATCAGCGGGTTCGTCGCCAGCGCCGCCGGGTGGCGTATGATCTTCGCCCTCGCCGCGGTCGTCGTCGCCCTGCTCGCGCTGCTGCTCTACCGCGCGATTCCACCGCTGGCACCGCGGACGCGCATGCCATACCCGCAGCTCATCGCCTCGGTCGGCGCGGTGGTCATGCGCGAGCGGGCGGCCCGATGGACGCTGGTCCTGGCCGCCACAGGGTTCGCCACGTTCTCGCTGTTCTGGACGGCGCTGACGTTCCTGCTCAGCAGCCCACCGTTCCGGTACCCGGTAGCGGTGATCGGGTTGTTCGGGTTGGCTGGCCTCGCTGGTGTCCTTTCCGGCCTGCACGGCGGACGTCTGCACGACCGCGGTTGGTCGCTTCCGGCCACCGGCACGGCCTGGGTACTGGCCCTCGGCGCCTTCGTCGTCGCGGCGTTCGCCGGCCGCTCCGTCGTACTCGTCATCATCGCGATCATCATGATCGATGTTGCCCTCCAGACGCAGGCCCTCCTCAACCGGGCGCGGCTGTTCGCCCTCTCCCACGAGGCCCGCAGCCGGCTCAACACGGCCCTAGCCACCGGCAACTTCATCGGCGCTGCCATCGGCTCCGCCGCCGCGACCACGCTCTGGTTCGCGGGCGGCTGGACAGCGGTCACGATCACGGGAGCGGCGCTCTGCTGCTTCGCGCTCACCGTGTGGGCGCTGGGACGTCGGGGCCCACTCGTGATCGCTTCGCCGTGACGGACAGTTGCACCGGGCCGCAGCGAAACCTCCCCTCAACCGCGCGACATTCGCACGCAGCGCTCGGAGCGCTCCGGAGTCGGCAGCGCTACAGGCGCCGCAACGTCGTGGAGCGCTGCGTCAACCGGCTCGAGCAGTGCCGCAGCGTCGCGACCCGGTACGACAAGACCGCCACGTCGTACCGGGCCACAGTCACGATCGCCGCGCTACTGCAATGGTGGTGAGCCTTTGAAGACACCGCCTGGTGGCCCGTGGATGGCCCGCCGGGCGCTGCCGGCCCCAGCAACGCCGAAAGCCCTGGCTCGGACTGTCGTCCTGGCCAGGGCCTTTCGCATGGAGCGGGTGACGGGAATCGAACCCGCACTGTCAGCTTGGGAAGCTGATGTTCTGCCATTGAACTACACCCGCAGGCGGCACCACTGTACCTGAGGTCACCACCTCCGTGCACCCAGGTACCCCCGGCGCGTCCGACCCCGCCCCGCAGTGATCATCTCGCCACGCGACGCATAGACGACAGTCCAAAAGTTGCCCAGCGGTAACATACAGCCGTTCTCAAATCTGTCGATCGGTTGTAACGTCACCCCCACGTTTTCGACCACGGTGCGACACACCCCCTGTCGTACCGCGAGAAAGAGGTGGGCCCATGGGACTCCGTCCCAACCTGCTGACCCGGCGTGCCGCCGGTGTCGCGTCGACGACCCTGGCGCTGCTGCTCAGCACCGCCGCCGTGGGTGTCGTCCCCGCTGCTTCCGCCTTCTCCGCCGCCCCCGGCACCGACGCCTCCTGTGAGGAGCCGGCCGACGTCCACTCCGACGCCCGGATCAAGAAGGGCGCGATCGCCGACCACGAGCCCAACGAGCTGACCGCGAAGCAGGTCCGCGAACGGGAGGCCGACCTGGCCGTGGCGCTGCGCGAGCGGGCGAGCTTCCGCGCCGGCGCCCAGGCCGCCGCCCCGCTGGCCAGCGTGAGCATCCCGGTCGTCGTGCACGTCATCCAGGAGAACAGCACCCGGGCCGGCGGCAACATCCCGGACTCGATGATCACGTCGCAGATCAACGTGCTCAACCAGGCCTACAGCGGCGCCACCGGCGGTGCGGCCACCGCCTTCAGCTTCCAGCTCCAGAAGATCAACCGGGTCACCAACCCGTCCTGGTACCCGATCGTCCAGGGCTCCAGTGCCGAGCGGCAGATGAAGAACCAGCTCCGCGAGGGCGGCAAGAACACCCTCAACATGTACCTCGGTGAGCTGAGCGACGGCCTGCTCGGCTGGGCGACCTTCCCGAAGCGCAAGCTCGACAGCATGGACGGCGTGGTCGTGCTGAGCGAGTCGCTGCCCAGCGGCACCGCCGCCAACTACAACCAGGGCGACACCGGCACTCACGAGGTCGGCCACTGGCTGAACCTCTACCA
This sequence comes from Micromonospora citrea, assembly GCF_049629545.1. GTDB lineage: Bacteria > Actinomycetota > Actinomycetes > Mycobacteriales > Micromonosporaceae > Micromonospora > Micromonospora citrea_A. The sequence goes on along the minus strand of NZ_JBNADX010000025.1, from coordinate 45,162 downwards.
CACCTTCCAGGGTGGCTGCTCCGGCTCGGGTGACAGCGTCTCCGACACCCCGGCCGAGGCCTCGCCGGCCTACCAGTGCCCGACCGGCCGGGACACCTGCACCACCACCGGCCTGGACCCGATCACCAACTTCATGGACTACACCTACGACTCGTGCATGTACCAGTTCACCGCTGGGCAGGCGAGCCGCATGCTGACCGCGTGGAACGCCTACCGCGCGGCCTGACCACCGCCTCGGCACCCGGTGCCGGCCCCGCCGCACGGCGGGGCCGGCACCGGCCGTTTCCGGGTCAGGCGGCGGTGCGGCGGGTGTCGAAGCCGTGCCGTCCGCGCCGGGCCGGCCGTTGATCGGGTACGCCTGCGGCGTCGGAGCCGCGGTGGGCCGCCCGGGGATCGAGCCAGACCTGCACGGCCGACCGCCCCGCGCCGTCGCCGGGCTGGACGAGCCCACCCGGGCCGCGGCGGGTCAGCATCGCCACGTCCACGCCGAACTCGAAGAGCCGCCAGTCCACCTGCGGCGCGGCGCGGCCGAGGCGGGCGATCCGGGCCACCTGGGCCGGGTCGGCGACCGGGTGCGCCCGGCCGGCGACGTACGCCTCGTCGTCGCTCTCCTCCGCCGGGAAGGAGTGCAACGCGTAGCGCCCGTCGCGTTCGAGGTCGCGCCGTTTCGGTGAGTCGACGACGAAGCAGAACAGCCCCTCGTCGGTGATCACGGGGCAGACCGGGTGCACCCGGGGGCCACCGTCGGCGCGGACGGTGGCCAGGTAGCCGAAGCCCGGCCCGTACTGCTGCAGGAGAAGGCGGATCCCGTCGGCGAGTCGGGGCTCGTCGGCGGCGAATTCGGACCAGGAAGCCATACGGACATCCTATCGAACACGTGTACGAACACGTAGTCCGACACGCAGGTCACCCGACCCGCTCGATATGGTGTGCCGATGCTGCTCTCCGACCGCGACCTGGTCTCCGAGATCAAGGCGGGCACGCTCGCGCTGGAGCCGTTCGAGCCCACGCTGGTGCAACCGTCCAGCATCGACGTCCGCCTCGACAGGCTCTTCCGGGTCTTCAACAACCACCTGTACACACACATCGACCCGGCCGTGCAGCAGGACGACCTGACCTCGATGGTCGAGGTTCCGGAGGGCGAGCCGTTCGTGCTGCATCCGGGCGAGTTCGTGCTCGCGTCCACGCTCGAAGTGATCTCGCTGGGCGAGCAGCTCGCGGGCCGGCTGGAGGGCAAGTCCAGCCTCGGCCGGCTGGGCCTGCTCACCCACTCGACCGCCGGCTTCATCGACCCCGGCTTCTCCGGCCACGTGACGCTGGAGCTGTCGAACGTGGCGAACCTGCCGATCACCCTCTGGCCGGGCATGAAGATCGGCCAGCTCTGCATCTTCCGGCTGTCGTCCCCGGCCGAGCACCCGTACGGGTCGGCCGTCTACGGGTCGCGCTACCAGGGGCAGCGCGGGCCGACCCCGAGCCGATCCTGGCAGCACTGGCGCACCTGGCCGACCCGCTAGGGCCGGACCGGCGACCGGCCGGGTCCGACAACCAGCGTCAGCCCGGGCGGCCGTAGCTGTTGACCGGCCCGTCGTCGACCCGCTTCATCTTCACCGGCACCCCGGCCCGGGAGGCGTGCACCACCCAGCCGCCGCCGACGTACATGCCGACGTGGTGCAGGTCGGCGTAGTAGAACACCAGGTCGCCGGGGCGCAGGTCGGCCCGGTCGATCCGGGCCGTCACCTGGCGCTGCTGGCGGGCGTTGTGCGGCAGCCGTACGCCACCCTTCGCCCAGGCCGCGAGCATCAGCCCCGAGCAGTCGAACGCGTTCGGGCCCTCCGCGCCCCAGACGTACGGCTTGCCGATCTGGGCGCAGGCGAACGTCACCGCCGCCCCGGCCGGGCCGCCCGGGTAGGCCGCCGGGCAGGGCGCGGGCCGCAGCGGGCCACCGCCACCGGCGTCGTGCAGCTTGAGCCGCAGCCGTTGCAGCCGGTCAATCTCGGCGTCGATCTGCTTCTTCCGGACGGCGAGCTGCGCCTCGGTCCGGCTGAGCTGCGCCACCATCTCGTCCAGCGGGGCCTTCTTCGCGGCGAGTTCGTCGCGCCGGTCCTGGACGGCCCGCACCCCGCGCTGCTGCCGGCTGGCGAACCGGTCGAGCAGTTCGAGCTGGCCGACCAGCTCGCCGGGGGACCGGCTGCCGAGCAGGGCGTTGACGACGGAGATGGTCTCCCCCTTGTACGCCTCGGCGGCGAGCCCGGAGACCTGGTTCATCGCCAGGTCGACCTGGAGTTGCAGCGGGCCGATCCGCCGGCCCAGCGCGTCGGCCCGGCGGCGCTTGGCGGCGAGGTCCTGACGGACCGCGTTGTGCTGCTCGATGAGAGGTTCGAGCCTGTTCCAGTCCCGGTCGATCTGCCGTTCGATCTCGGCGACCGTGGGCTCGGCGTGGGCCGCTGTGGCGCCACCGGTCAGGACGACGGCGGCGCCGGCGAGAGCGGCGAGGACGGTGGTGAAGCGGGACCAGCGTGGGCGCGGCGCAGCGGCACACGTGGCGACCTGGGTCGACCGGTGTGCCGGTGGCCGCGGGGCATGGTGTGCCACCGGGCTCCGTACTCCTTCTTCCGCGACCGCCTACCGGGTTAGCTGACGGGTTCGGGCGGGAAGGGAGCGCCCTACCGCAGTGGCTGCGGATTCACCCCGGCGTACCTGGGTCCCCGGCTCGCCCGGAGGCGACTCGGCGGTGCCGGCCGCCGCCGCCCTGGTGGGACGGAGCTGTCGGCGGCCGACGGTTCCTCAGCGTAGGGACGCGCGTGACCGGACCGCAACCATCCGTGACCGGACACGCCGGGGGCGGATACGCGGAACCCCCGGTCGACGACCGGGGGTTCGGCGGGGTCGGCGGGTCAGTACGGCCGGCGGAAACCGGCGACCGGCATGGTGTTGATGCTGCTGACCTGGACCGGCTTACCGGTCCGTGGGGCGTGCACCATGGTGTCGTTGCCCAGGTAGAGACCCATGTGGTGCAGGTCGCTGAAGAAGAAGACCAGGTCACCGGGGCGCGCCTCGGAGCGCGGGATCGCCCTGCCCTCGTTCCACTGGTCGCCGGTGTGGTGGGTCAGCGAGATGCCGGCGGCCTTGTAGGCGTACTGGGTCAGGCCGGAGCAGTCGAACGAGTCGGGTCCGTCGGCGCCCCAGACGTACGGGTCACCGACCTGCTGGCAGGCCACCCGGATCGCGGTCTGCGCGGCGGAACTCACCACGCCGTTGATGGTCGGGCACCCGGCCACCTTCACCGTGGTCTTCGGCATCGACGCCTGGAGCCGCTTGATCTCCGCGTTGATCTGCGTCTTCTTGGCGGCCAGCTCCTTCTCCTGCTTGACCTCAGCGGCGATCAGCGCGTCGAGCTTGCCCTTCTCGTCGTCGAGCTTCTGCTTGGCGTCGATGACGACCTGGAGTTCCTTGCGCTCCCGCGCGGCGAGCCGGTCCAGGTAGGTCAGCTGCTCGGTCAGGGTGTCCGGCTTGGCGCTGACCAGCAGCGCCCCGATGTCCTGCGAGGGGCCCGTCATGTAGTAGCGGGAGGCCATGTCGCCGACCCGGTTGAGGGCCAGCTCGGTCTGCAGGGCGAGCGGCTCGATCTTCTTCTGCAGCTCCTCGGCCTTCTTACGGTCCTTCTTGAGCTGCGCCCGGACCTTGTTGTACTGCTCGATGGTCGGTTCGAGCTGCTCCCACTGCTTGTCGATGGCCGCCTCGATCTCCTCCGGCGTGGGCGCGGCGTACGCCGGCACGGCGACCATCCCGGTGCCGACGACCACGGCGGCGACGAGGGTGAGCAGGCGGCGGGCGGCCCGGCGCAGGGCGGCCGGACGAGCGGGCGGCTGGCCCTGGGCGTGACGATGAAGGGGCATGGTTGCCACCGGCACCGACTCCTTTGCAACCGACCGCCGGGCGCCTCGCAGAGGGGAAGACGGAGGCAGACGACCCACAGCGGCCGGTGCAACATTAAGGAAACCGGGCAGCGATATCAAGGTGGCCTTTCCTCTTTTCACTGCTCGGCGACCAGTTGCACACAAAGGGTGTTGATTCATTTTCCAACGATGGCTGTCAATACGTCGTCCAATGTCACCACGCCGAGCGGTCGGCGGCCGTCGCTCACCAGCACCATGTGCCGTCGCTCGCGCCGCATCGCCAGCAGCAGGTCGGCCAGCGTACGGTCCGGCGGCACCACGGCCAGCGGCCGGTAGACCTCGGCGGGCACGGGCGCACGACGGGACGCGCCGGCGTACCCGAGGACGTCCTTGACGTGCACGAAACCGAGCACCCGCCGGGTGGCGCGCTGCACCACCGGGAAACGCGAGCGGCCCGTCCGGGTGGCCAGCACCTCCAGCGAGGCCGGCGAGACGTCCTCGGCCACCGTGGTCACCGTCGACCAGGGTTGCAGGGCGTCCGCGGCGGTCCGGTCGTGCAGGGCCAGCGCCCCGGTGATCCGGGCGTGCTCCTCGGCGTCCAGCAGCCCCTCGGTACGCGCCTGCGCCACCAGCCCGGCCAGTTCCTCGGCGGTGAACACGGTCTTCACCGCCTCGGTGGCCTCGACCCCCCAGAGCCGCAGCACCCGGCGCGCCGACCACTTCATCGCCAGCAGCAGCGGCTTGGTGGCCACGCAGAAGGCCAGCATGGCCGGCCCCAGCCAGAGCGCGGACGGCTCCGGCCCGGCCAGGGTGATGTTCTTCGGCACCATCTCGCCGACCACGGTGTGCAGGAACACCACGACGGCCAGGGCGATCAGGAACGAGACCGGGTGGACGACCCCGTCCGGCAGCCCGGCCGCGTGGAACGCCGGCTCCAGCAGGTGGGCCAGGGCCGGCTCGGCGATCGCGCCCAGCCCCAGCGAGCAGACCGTGATGCCGAGCTGCGCCCCGGCGATCATCAGCGGGATCTGGTTCATCGCCGACAGCGCCCAGCGGGCCCGCCGGGAGGTCGCGGCGAGCGGTTCGACCACCGTACGGCGGGACGCGATGAGCGCGAACTCGGTGCCCACGAAGAACGCGTTGCCCAGTAGCAGCGCCGCGGCGACGAGCAGTTCAGTCATCGCCGTCCGGCTCCTCGGGGCGCAGCACCCGCACCTGCTCGATCCGGTGCCGCTCCACCTCCACCACGGTGAACTCGTAACCGGACTCCTCGACCGTCTCCCCGGGCACCGGGATGTGGCCCAGCCGCGCCATCAGGAACCCGGCGAGCGTCTCGTACGGGCCCTCGGGCAGCCGGAAGCCGGTCTGCTCCACCAGCTCGTCGAAGCGGAGCACCCCGTCGACCAGGACCGTACGCTCACCGCCGGGCACGGTCAGCTCCGCCGCGTGGGCGTCGTCCACGGCGGCCGGGTCGAACTCGTCGGCGATCTCCCCGACCAGCTCCTCGACCAGATCCTCGACGGTCACCACGCCGTCGGTGCCGCCGTACTCGTCGACCACGATGGCCAGGTCGGCGCCGGCGTCCTTCAACGCGGCGAGGACACCGTCGAGATCCAGGCTCTCCGGCACGTACACCGGCTCCCGGGCGACCGCCGCGACCGTGGTGAAGGCGCGGCGGGCCAACGGCACGCCGAGCGCGTCCGGCACGCCGGCGACCCCGGTGACCAGGTCCAGCGTCTCCTCGTAGACGGGGAACCGGGTACGGCCGGTGGCGCGGGAGAGGTCGAGCAGCTCGGCCACGGTGGTGGTGGCCCGCAGCGCGACCACGTCGACCCGCGGCGTCATCGCCTCGGCGGCCCGCTTGTCGCCGAAGCGGATGGTGCGGCGCAGCAGCATCGCGGTGTCCGGCGGCAGCGCGCCCGCCCGGGCCGAGATCGCGGCCAGCAGCCCCAGCTCCTCCGGCGAACGGGCGCTGGCCAGCTCCTCCTGCGGTTCGACGCCGAGGCCACGGACCAGCCGGTTCGCCGAGTTGTTCAGCCCGTCGATCAGCCAGCCGAAGGTGCGGGAGAAGGCACGCATCGGTCCGGCGGTGGCCAGCGCGGCGGGCATCGGCCGGGCCAGCGCCAGGTTCTTCGGCACCAGCTCGCCGAAGAGCATCGAGATCAGGGTCGCCAGGGCCAGCGCGAGCAGCGGGCCGAACCGCTCGGCGCCGCCCACCGGGCGCAGCAGCGGGGTGAAGAGCCGGGCCAGCGCCGGCTCGGCGAGGTAGCCGGTGAGCAGCGCGGTGAGGGTGATGCCGAGCTGCGCGCCGGAGAGCTGGAAGGAGAGCTCGCGCAGCGCCCGGCGTACCGTGGTGGCCGCGGCGTCCCCGGCGGCGGCCCGCCGGTCGATCTCCGACCGGTCGACCGTCACGAGCGCGAACTCGGCCGCGACGAAGAACGCGTTGCCCGCGGTCAGCAGGACGAAGCCGACCAGGGGCAGCAGCGTGGTAACCAGCAGGCCGTCGATGCGCGTGATTGTTCCACGGGCCCGCCCCCGGCACGAGAGCGCGCGGTGCTCGTGCCGCCACGGCCGTCACCGTCACCACGGCGTCTCCCGGAACGGCGACGGCGGCGGCACCTCGTGGGTGCCGCCGCCGTCGTGGCTCCGGTGGTACGACCTCAGCCGGCGACCGGCTCGGTCTCCTGTGCGCCCGGCGCGGCGTCCGGCTTGACGGAGCGGAGCAGCACGCTCGCCACGTCGACGACCTCGACCTGCTCGCCCGCGCCCTTGCCGTTGACCCCGTCGTTGAGCATCGTCGAGCAGAACGGGCAGCCGACGGCGACCGTCCTGGCCCCGGTGGCCATGGCCTCCTCGACCCGGTCCACGTTGATCCGCTTGCCGATCTTCTCCTCCATCCACATCCGGGCGCCGCCGGCGCCGCAGCAGAAGGAGCGCTCACTGTTGCGCGGCATCTCGGTCAGCTCGCCCTTGATGGCGTCACCGAGCACCTCACGGGGAGCGGCGAAGACCCGGTTGTGCCGGCCCAGGTAGCAGGGGTCGTGGTACGTCACACCGCCGTCGACCGGCTGCACCGGGGTCAGCTTGCCGGTGGCGACCAGGTGGGCCAGGAGCTGGGTGTGGTGGACGACCTCGAACTCGCCGCCGAGCTGCCCGTACTCGTTGCCCAGGGTGTTGAAGCAGTGCGGGCAGGTGGCCACGATCTTGCGCTTGGCCTTCTCCCGGCCCTCGAACGCCTCGTTGAGGGTCTCGACGTTCTGCTGGGCGAGCATCTGGAAGACGAACTCGTTGCCGATCCGGCGGGCCGGGTCGCCGGAGCAGGTCTCGCCCTCGCCGAGGATGGCGAAGGAGACGCCGGCCTCGTTGAGCAGCGTGGCGACCGCCCGGGTGGTCTTCTTGGCCCGGTCCTCGAACGCGCCGGCGCAGCCGACCCAGAACAGGTACTCGAAGTCCTCGACCTCGCCGACCCGCGGCACCTCGAAGTCCAGACCCTTGGTCCAGTCCTCACGGGTGTTCTGCGGGGCGCCCCACGGGTTGCCCTTGTTCTCCAGGTTGCGCAGCATGACGCCGGCCTCGGACGGGAAGCTCGACTCGATCAGCACCTGGTAGCGACGCATGTCGACGATGTGGTCGACGTGCTCGATGTCGACCGGGCACTGCTCGACGCAGGCGCCGCAGGTGGTGCAGGACCAGAGCACGTCCGGGTCGATGACGCCGCCTTCCTCGGCGGTGCCGATCAGCGGCTTGTCGGCCTCGGCGAGGGCCAGCACGTCCATGTGGGCGAGTTGGGCCTCGGTGGCCTTCTCCTCACCGGTCAGGTCCTTGCCGCCCCCGGCCAGCAGGTACGGCGCCTTGGCGTACGCGTGGTCGCGGAGGCTGAGCACGAGCAGCTTCGGCGACAGCGGCTTGCCGGTGTTCCAGGCGGGGCACTGCGACTGGCAGCGGCCGCACTCGGTGCAGGTGCTGAAGTCCAGCAGGCCCTTCCAGGTGAACTGCTCGACCTGGGCGACGCCGAACTGGTCCTTCTCCGGATCGGCCTCCTCGAAGTCGAGGGGCTTGCCGTCGCTCGTCATCGGGCGCAGCGCGCCGAGGCCGGAGCCGGCCGGCTTCTGCGGGTCCCGCTTGAAGAAGATGTTGGGGAACGCCAGGAAGCGGTGCCAGGCGACACCCATGGTGACGTTCAGCGAGATGACGATCAGCCAGGTCATCGAGATGACGATCTTGATGAGCGCGGCGACGCTGACGCCGGCCTCCCAGTCGGGGAGGGCGCTGCCGACCGCGTGGCTGACCGGGGTGGCCCAGAGCGGGTACTCGAAGTGGTCGGTGGCGACCTTGAAGCCCCGGATCAGGAAGCCGAAGATCAGGACGAGCAGGACGACCCACTCGACGAAGTAGCCCTGCCACATGGTCGAGCCGGTGAACCGGGACCTGCCGCTCGGGCGGGTGGGCCGGTTGCGCAGCCGGATCACCATCAGCACCAGGATGCCGACCGCGCCCAGGACCCCGATGATCTCGGTGACCAGGCCGAAGACCACCCAGTGCCCGATCACCGGCAGTCCGCCGGTGGTGCTGACGACCTCGAAGTACGCCTCCAGCACCAGCAGCGACAGCACGACGAACGCGACCATCACGAACCAGTGCGCGGCGCCCACCACGCCCCACTTGAGCATGCGGGTGTGGCCGGCGGTCTCCACCAGCATCTTGGTCGCGCGGGCGCCCTTGTCGCTGAACCGCTCGGGCGCCGGTTGACCCAGCCGGATGACTGCCACCATCTTCATGACCGCGCGCGCCGCAAGCCACACCGCCACGGCGGTGATGGCGGCCGCGAGGATCGTGGTGACGATCTGGACGCTGCCCATCGAGTTGGCCTCCCGGGGTCTGCTGCCTGTCGAGCGGCTCGGCGACCGGGGGCCGGGTCAGGGCGCGACCGGCGTTACGCCGTTGCCGCACCCTCGACCGGACCGGTCGATGACCTCGCTCCGCTCGGTCATGCAGTGCAGCCTACGCGCAAGGTTACCCAGCAGTAACGTGAGTCTTCTCGCACCAGGCCACGCCGCCCTGCGCACACCATAGGGTGCCCGGCGCCGAAGCGCCGGGCAGGGCTGCGCGACAGTGACCTGGATCGTGTCGCGCGCTACCGCCGGGGCGGCCCGCTCAACGCCAGCGGGAGAGCACGATCAGCGAGGCGACCATCGCGCCGAAGCCGACCGCCAGGTTCCAGTAGCCCCAGGAGGCGACCGGGTACTCCTGCTCGGAGAGGTAGTAGACCACCAGCCAGCCGATGCCGGCCACGATCAGCGTTACCGCCGTGACGGGCAGCCACACCGGGCTAGGCTTGCGCGTCGCCGCCGTCGCCGTCGGACGCACGTCCGTCGGCGGGGTGTACACCTTCTTCTTACGGACCTGAGACTTGGGCACGACGCTCTCCAGAGGGGGTGACGACCTCGTCCGGCCTGACAACCGGGCGCGGGGGCGACGGTCCATGGCCAATAATGTCGACAGCTAGCGTAGTCCGGACGGGCCGTCTGATCCACGAATGGGGTCAGACCGGTGCGCGCAGTGACCGAAAAATGGGGAACCGCCCCGGTACGGGCCCGCCGGCCCGCGCCGCGACGGGGCGAACCAGACGAGGCGGAAGGAACGCTCGGTGGAGTACACATCCGGCGCGGCGTCCTGGCAGAAGGCCATGCGACGCGCCGTCGCGGCGCTCCTGCCACGGCGTCCACGGCAGCGTCGACCCGGCTGGTCGATCGGTGTGCCGCTGATCGCCGCCGCGGCCGGACTGCTCTTCACCACCACCGCCACCACCGCCGGCGGCACCGCCCTGCGGGAGGACCGGCGCCCCGAGCTGACCCAGCTCATCGAGGACCGCCGTGAGCGCGTCGAGGTCAGCGAGCTGCGCGCCGCCCGGCTGCGCGCCGAGGTCGAGAGCCAGACCGCCGCGCTGGCCGACACCGACGGCCCGATCTCCGCGGAGCGGGACCGGGCCCAGGCCAGCGAGCTGTCCGCCGGCTTCACCGCCCTCACCGGCCCCGGGGTGACCGTCGAGCTGGACGACGCGGCCCGACGCAGCGACGGGACGTTGCCCAAAGGTGCCACCAACGACGACCTGGTCGTCCACCAGGGGGACGTCCAGGCGGTCGTGAACGCGCTCTGGGCCGGCGGCGCGGAGGCCATGTCAATCATGAACGTCCGCGTGCTCACCACCAGCGCGGTACGCTGCGTGGGTAACACCCTGCTGCTGCACGGCCGGGTGTACTCCCCACCGTTCAAGATCGTAGCAATCGGCGATCCCGCTGCCCTCCAGCAGGCCCTCGCCGGTTCCGAGGGAGTCCGGTTGTTCAAGCAGGCGGTCGAGCACTACCAGCTCGGGTACTCCGAGCGGGTCTCCACCGTCAGCGTGCCCGCCTTCGAGGACTCGACCGCGCTGCGGTCGGCGACGGTACCGCGATGACCTCCGACGGACGGGACCCGCGCCACCGCGACCGGAGCGACGACCCGACCGCCTTCATCCCCAAGGTCGACCGCTCCGCGCCGCAGGCGCCGGCGCGTCCCGGTCCGTGGCCCGACCCGGTCCTGCCGCCGCGCTCGTCGACCAACCGGCCCCCGGGGCACACCGGGCCGCCCGCCGGCCCCGCCAACCGGCCGGTGACCCGGCCGGTCGAGCCCGCCCGTCCCGGCCCGCCCCCGCCCGTCGACGGCCCTCCGCCGGCCCGCCCACCGATCGACGCCCCGACGCTGCCCGCCGCCGGTCCGGCCCGGCCGGCCCCGCCCGTCTGGCCCGGCAGCGGCGACACCCACCGGGTCGGCCCGCCACCGGCCGCGCCGCCCGTCGCCCACCGACCGCCGCCCGCCGAGCCGCAGCGGCCCGCCGGAGTGCCGTCCGGTCCGGCCCGCGCCGCCGGGCCCCAGCCACCGGCAGGGGTACGCCCACCGACTCCCACGGAGGCGCCGACCGCGTTCCTCCCCACCGTCGCCCACCGGGCGCCGGAGCACCCCGCCGCCCCGCCCGACGGGGCCGCCACCACACAGTCCCCCGCCGACGGGCGCACCACCCGGCAGTCGACGCCCGACGGCGGTTCGACCGGACAGCCCCCGGCCGGCACCACCCACCACGGGCCGCCCCCGGCCGACGCCACCCCCGCCGGACACCCACCGGTCGGTGGCCGGCCCGGCGGCGGATACCCGGCCACGGCCGGGCCGGCGCGTCCCGGCGTACCGTCGGCGGAGATCGGTTCGCGCGGGCCGGGACTGCCCGACGCGACCGCCCGCCACGGCGGCCCGGCGGCTGCCGCGACTGCACGGACGCCCGGGACGGAGCGGCCCGCCGACCCGGCGGCCACCGCGCTCATCCCGGCGGTCACCGGCCGGCCGGCGCTGGACTCGACGGCGCTGATGGGCGCGGTCCCCCCGGTCCCCGAGCACGTCCGCGCGGCCGACGAGGCCCCCGCCGCGGAGCCGCCGCAGCCCCGCCGGGGCGAGCGGGTGGTGCAGCTCCGCCCGGAGCAGACCGGCGAGGGCTACAAGAGCGTCTACTCCGAGCTGACCCGACCCTCCATCGCCTCCCGGCTGCGCACCGGCGTCCGGGTCAGCGGCGAGCTCCTGATCACCTTCGGCCTGGTGGTGCTCCTCTTCGCCGGGTACGAGATCTGGGGCAAGTCGGCCATCGTCGACGCCCACCAGGGCGACCTGAGCAGCCAGCTCGCCCAGGAATGGGGGCCGAGCGGCGACCCGACCGTCGCGCCCAGCGCCGGGCCGAGCAGCAGCCCGACCGCCAAGGCGAAGCCGCCCGTGCAGGGCAGGCCGATCGCCGGGCTCTACATCCCCAAGCTCGACAAGAACTGGATCGTGGTGGAGGGCGTCAGCCAGAAGGACATCCGGTACGCCCCGGGCCACTACCCGAAGAGCGCCATGCCCGGCCAGGTCGGCAACTTCTCCATCGCCGGGCACCGCAACCGGGCCACCTTCTGGCGGCTGGACGAGCTGAACGACGGCGACGAGATCGTGGCCGAGACCAAGGACACCTGGTACGTCTACAAGGTCGTCAAGAACCACATCGTCCGGCCGGACCAGGTCGAGGTGGTGTCGCCGCAGCCGCTCCCGCTCAAGGCCGGCGAGAAGGGCAAAAAGCTGCTCACCCTCACCACCTGCAACCCGAAGTTCGACAACTACCAGCGGCTGATCGTCCACGCCGAACTAATGGAGACCATGCCCAAGTCCCAGGGCCGCCCCGGGGCGCTGGGAGGCTGACGGTGTACGCCTGGATCTGGCGCAAGCTGCCCTTCGGCCTGGCCGGCAAGCTCACCGGCTCGGTGCTGATCGCCGCCGCCGCGGTCGCCCTGCTCTGGTACGTGGTCTTCCCCTGGGCGGAGCCCCTGGTCACCCCCTTCGACGACGTACAGGTCACCCAGAACGACCAGGGCGTGCCCGGTGACGACGGCGGCGCTCCCGGCCCGGCCGGGAACGAGCCCGCCGGCGACGAGCACGACCTGCCGTACGACACCGAACAGAACAACACCCCGCCCCCCTCTCCGGACGAGTGAGCCCCATGCGTGTCCTGGTCATCGACAACTACGACTCGTTCGTGTTCAACCTCGTGCAGTACCTCGGCCAGCTCGGCGTCGACTGCGAGGTGCGCCGCAACGACGAGATCGACGTCGCCGAGGTCGGCCGGTTCGGCGCGGCGGGCGTTCTGCTCTCGCCCGGACCGGGCAGTCCGGACCGCGCCGGCATCTGCCTCGACGTGATCCGGCAGTACGCCGGTGAGCTGCCCATCTTCGGTGTCTGCCTCGGTCACCAGGCCATCGGGGAGGCGTTCGGCGCCACCGTGGCCCGCGCCCCCGAACTGCTGCACGGCAAGACCTCCGAGGTGCGCCACCACGACGTCGGGGTGCTGGCCGGCCTGCCCGACCCGTTCACCGCGACCCGCTACCACTCGCTCGCCGTGCTCCCCGAGACGCTGCCGGAGGAGCTGGAGGTCACCGGCTGGACCGCGTCCGGCGTGGTGATGGCGATGCGGCACCGGACGCTGCCGATCGAGGGCGTCCAGTTCCACCCGGAGTCGGTGCTCACCGAGGGCGGCCACCTGATGCTGGCGAACTGGCTGGCCGCCTGCGGCCACACCGAGGCGCTGGAGCGGGCACCGGAGCTGGCGGCCGAGGTGGACGCGCGGCGGCGGGCCGCCTTCGCCGACGCCTGACACACCCGACGACAGAGGCCCGGTCCAGACGGACCGGGCCTCTTCTCGTCGATGCCGGAGCCGGCTCAGTCCTCGGTGAGGCGGGCCGGGGGCTCGGTGGGGAACGGCAGGCCGCCGCCACCGCCCGGCGTCGTCGGGGTGGCGGTGGGCGTCGCGGTCGGCGACGTGCTCGGCTCCTGGGAGGGCTCCGGGACGCTCACCACGATGGTGACCGTGCTGTTCCGGGTCCGCTTCGAGTCCCCCTTCGGATCCTGGCTGATCACCTTGCCGGCCTCAGCGGCAGGCACCTCCCGACCCAGGTCGACGTTCACCTTGAAGCCGGCGTTGGTGAGCTGCCGGGTGGCTTCTTCCTGGCTGAGGCCGACCACGTCCGGCACCTCCCGGACGTTGCCCTTCGAGACGGTCAACGTCACCTCGGTGCCCTCCGGCACCGCCTGTCCCTCGGCGGGCGACACGTCGAGGACGATCCCGGCGCTCTCGTCGCTGTCCTTCTCCACGATCTTGGGGTCGAGCTTGAGATCCTCGAGCCGGGCCTCGGCGCTCTCCACCCGACTGCCCTTGAGCCCGCTGGGGATCTTCACCTCCGGCTTGCCGCCACAGATGTTGACGGTCACTTGCCGGTTCTGTTCGAGGGTGCTGCCCGGCTCCGGGCTCTGTTTGGCGACGGTGCCCTTCTTGCAGTTGCTGTCGAAGACCTGGTCGCCCGCCACCGGCACCAGGCCGGCCTTCTGGATCTCCGCGAACGCGGCGGCCTGGTCCTGGCCCGCGAGGTTCGGGACCTGGACCTTCTCCGGGTCGTCCGGCTGCAACAGCAGCGCCGCCACCAGGGCGATCACCGCGAGCACACCGAGCGCCGCGAACGCGGCGATCACCCAGGACGAGCTCTTGCGCCGCTGCGGGTCACCGACCCGGGCGGGAATCTGCCGGGTGGCGGGCGCGCCGACCACCTGGGTCGGGTACCCGGCCCCGGCCGCGGCCGGCCCCATCTGCGCCGTCTCGTCCTGCGGCATCACCGGGGTGGCCAGCACCGGCCGACCGGCGGCCGCACGGAGCAGATCGGCGCGCATCTCGCCGGCGCTCTGGTAACGGTTCAGCGGGTTCTTGGACAGCGCCTTGAGCACGATCGCGTCGATCGCCGGGGTGGCGTCCGGGTTGATGTCGCTCGGCGTCGGCGGGGCCTCCCGGACGTGCTGGTAGGCGACGCTGACCGGGCTGTCGCCGACGAACGGCGGGTGCCCGCAGATCAGTTCGAAGAGCACGCAGCCGCCGGCGTACACGTCGGAGCGGGCGTCCACGGCCTCACCGCGTGCCTGCTCCGGGGAGAGGTACTGTGCGGTGCCGATGACCGCGCTGGTCTGGGTCATCGTGGTGGCGCCGCTGGCCAGCGCCCGGGCGATGCCGAAGTCCATCACCTTGACCTGACCGGTCTGGGTGAGCATCACGTTGCCGGGCTTGATGTCCCGGTGGATGATCCCGTGCCGGTGGCTGAACTCCAACGCCGCGCACATGTCGGCGCAGATCTCCAGCGCGCGGCGCGGCTGGAGCCGCCCCTCGACGCCGAGGACCTCCTTCAGCGTCCGCCCGTTCACGAACTCCATCACGATGAACGGGAGCGTCTCGCCGGTCGGCGCGGTCTCCTCGCCCGTGTCGTAGACGGCCACGATCGCCGGGTGGTTCAACGATGCGGCGTTCTGCGCCTCGCGGCGGAACCGCATCTGGAAGGTGGCGTCCCGGGCCAGGTCGGCGCGGAGCATCTTGATCGCGACGTCCCGGCCCAGCCGGAGGTCACGTCCGCGGTGCACCTCCGCCATGCCGCCGTAGCCGAGCAGCTCGCCGACCTGGTACCTGCCACCGAGCAGGCGGGCCTGGGCTGTCATCGCGTTCGTCGTCCTTCGCTCGTCGTCGTCTCGCCGCCACCCGGTCGGAGCCACTCCGTCCGACGGTACGACGTCCGGGCCGGATCGTCGCGTCCGTCGGCGCTCAGCGCGCCGGCCGTCACGTTCGGCGGAACGGGCGCACCGAAGTCGCCGTTCCGCGCCTTGTAGGAAATCACGCCGGAGCAGACCAGAACCAGTACGGCCAGCAGGATGGCGACCGTCACCGTGCCTGACCTGGAACGACGTGCCGGAACGGAGGTCGGGACCGGCTGCCGGGCGTACCCGACGGGACGGTCGGAGCGGGTGGGGGCCGGCGGCACCGGCGCGGCACCCCGGGGACCCATCGGCGGCCGGGCCTGCGGCACGGCCGGGACGGGTGGCCGCTGCGCCACCACGGGCGGCTGCGGCTGACGTGCGGTGACCGGCGGGCGGGCCAGACCGGCCGCCGGCGGGCGGGACTGCTGGGGCGGCGGATGCTGCCGGGACGTGGCCGGGACCTGGGCCCGGGCCATCGGGGCGGCCGGCGAGGCCGGCGCGGCGGAGACCTGCGCCCGCGCGACCGGGCCGGCGGGCGAGGCCGGCGCCGCCGACACCGGGCCGGCGTGCCCACCGGATCGTGCCTGCTGGGAGAGCGCGGCCTTCGTCTGCCGGGCGACCGAGGCCAGCGCGGCGGCGCTCGGCCAGCGGTGGTTCGGGTCCTTCGCCAGCGCCCGCTCGACGATCACCTTCACCTGCGGCGGGATGTCGCCGGGCAGCGGCCGGGGCGTCTCCCGGACGTGCTTCATGGCGATCTCCAGGGGGTTGTCCCCCTCGAACGGGCGGCGGCCGGCGAGGCACTGGTACGCGACCACGCCCAGGGCGTACACGTCGGAGGCGGGCGTGGCGACCGCCCCGCTGGCCTGCTCCGGGGAGATGTACGAGGCGGTGCCGAGCACCGAGCCGGCGGCGGTGAGCTGGCCGACGAGGTCGGAGCGGGCGATGCCGAAGTCGGTCAGCACCAGCGTCCCGTTCGGCCGGACGAGGAGGTTGCCCGGCTTGACGTCCCGGTGCACGATGCCCTTCTCGTGGGCGGCGTGCAGCGCGTCGGCGGCCTGCGCGACGAGCGCCATGGTCCGAGCCGGGGTGAGCCGGCCGACCCGGCTCAGGGTCGACGAGAGGGCGTCGCCCTCGACGTACTCCATCACCAGGAAGGCGATGTGCTGGTCGCTGCCGAAGTCGTAGACGTCGACCACGCCGGGGTGGTTGATGGTGGCCATGGTCCGCGCCTCACCGCGGAACCGCTCGGCGAAGCCGGGCTCGTCCAGCAGCGCCGGGAGCAGGCTCTTCACCGCCACCGTACGGCCGAGCACCTGATCGGTGCCGCGCCAGACGTCGCCCATGCCACCGCTGGCGATCCGCTCGTCGAGGCGGTAGCGGTTGCCGAGCTGGACGCCGGGAGAGAGCATGTCAGCGGCTCCCGGAGTCGGCGGCGGCCGCCTGCATGATCCGGCCACCGATCCGGGCCGCCTCGGCGCTGCCGCCGCTGCCCGCCTCCTCCAGCACCACGCAGACGGCGGAGACCGGCTTGCCGTTCTTGTCGAGGGCGAAGCCGATGAACCAGCCGTGGTCGGGGGTGTCCGGGCCGGACTGCGCGGTGCCGGTCTTGCCGCCGACGGTGTAGCCGCTGAACTGGGCGTTACGGCCGGTGCCGTTGCGCACCACGCTGACCATCATCTCCCGTAGGTCGCCGGCCACCCGCTCGTCGACCGGCCGGCGCAGCTCCCGCGGGTCGGCGTTGTAGTAGCTGGTGGTGCGGTCCGGGCCGAGCAGCTGCTTGACCAAATACGGCCGCATCTGCTTGCCGTCGTTGGCGACCGCCCCGGCGATCATCGCACCCTGCAGCGGAGTCATCTTGACGTCGCGCTGCCCGATCGAGGACTGGGCCAGTGCCGCCGGGTCGGTCGCGCCGCCCGGGGCCTCCATCGCGCCGGTCCGGCTGGGGGCCACGATCAGCCCGCCCTCGCCGAGCTGGCCGACGGTGAGGTCGTCCTGCTCGAAGCCGAACTGGCGGGCCTTCTCCTTCACCGTGTCCGCGCCGAGCTTCACCCCGAGCTGGGCGAAGCCGGTGTTGCACGACTCGGTGACCGCGTTCATCAGGGTGACCTGCGCCTCGGGGCAGATCGACGGGGCCGCGTTGCGGATCGGCGTGCCGGAGGTCGGCGGGGTCCAGCTCGCACCGGCGGGGATCTGGGTCTCCTTGCCGACCCCGTTCTCCAGGGCCGCCGCCGCCACCACGATCTTGAAGGTGGAGCCGGGCGGCAGGACCTCCGACAGCGCCCGGTTCTTCAGCGGGCCGTCCGGGCTCCGCTCCAGCTCGTTGTACGCCGCCTGAGCCTTGGGCGTGTCGTGGCTGGCCAGCGGGTTCGGGTCGAAGCTGGGCATCGAGACGAGCGCCTGCACCGCCCCGGTACGCGGGTCGATGGCGATCGCCGCGCCCTTCTTCACCCCGTTGTCGTTGTTGCGCAGCTGCTCGTACGCGGTGTCCTGGGCGCGCTTGGAGATGGTGAGCAGCACGTTGCCGCCGCCCGACTCGTCACCGGTGAACATGTCCTTGACCCGGTTGGCGAAGAGCGCGTCGCTGGTGCCGGCCAGGAAGTCGTTCTCGACCCGCTCGATGCCGGTGTCGGCGAGGTTGACCGGCTTGTAGCCGAGCACGTGCGCGTACTTCGCCCCGCCGGGGTAGGTGCGCAGGTAGGTCAGCTTGCCGCTGGTCTCCTTGCTGGTGGCGAAGGCGGTGCCGCCGGCCTCGATGTTGCCGCGCTTGCGCTTGTACTCGGCCACCTGGACCCGGCCGTTGTAGTCGCTGTTGCGGTATTCGTCCGCCTTGTGGAACTGGATCCAGTTCAGGTTGGCGAAGAGCAGGCCGAACAGGACCATGACGACGACGCCGACGCGGCGCAGGGGTGCGTTCACGGGCGGATCACCTCCGTGGGGGCACCGTGCAGCTGCTCGGGCGGGCTGCCGGCGGGCCGGGCCGCCGAGCCGCCGCCCTGCGTGACCGGCCGGCGGGCCGCGTCGGAGACCCGCAGCAGCACCGCGACGAGCAGCCAGTTGGCCATCAGCGACGAGCCACCGGCGGAGAGGAACGGGGTGGTCTGGCCGGTCAGCGGGATGAGCTTGCTGATCCCGCCGATGATCACGAAGACCTGGAGCCCGAGGGTGAAGGCCAGGCCACCGGCGAGCAGCTTGCCGAACGAGTCGCGGACAGCGAGCCCGGCCCGCAGCCCCCGCTCGACGATGAGCAGGTAGACCACGAGCAGGGCGGTGAGTCCGAACAGGCCGATCTCCTCGCCGATGCCGGCGAAGATGAAGTCGTTCTGCACCTCCGGGATCTCCAGCGGCTCACCGGCGCCCGGCCCGGTCCCGAAGAGGCCGCCGCTGCCGAGGCCGAGCAGCCCCTGCACCAGTTGGTAACCCCGGTCGTACGGCTCGGCGAACGGGTCCAGCCAGATTTCCGCGCGGGTGTAGAAGTTCGCGAACGGCCCACCGATCGTCCCGCCGAGCACGTACGCGAGGTACGCGCCGCCGAAGAAGAGCACCAGACCGATCAGCAGCCAACTGACCCGCTCGGTGGCGATGTAGAGCGTCACCACGAACATGCCGAAGTAGAGCAGCGAGGTGCCCAGGTCCTTCTCGAAGACCAGGACCAGGAGGCTGATCAGCCAGACCACGACCACCGGGCCGAGGTCACGGCCGCGCGGGAAGTCGATGCCGAGGATCCGGCGGCTGGCCAGCGAGAGCACCTCGCGCTTGCGGACCAGGTAGTAGGCGAAGAAGACCAGCAGGGCCAGCTTGGCGAACTCACCGGGCTGGATGCTGAAGCCGCCGACCCGGATCCAGAGCTTCGCGCCGTTGATCTCGGAGAACCGCCCGGGCAGCACCGCCGGGATCATCACCAGCACGATGCCGGCCAGCCCCAGGGTGTAGGCGTACCGGGAGACCGAGCGGTGGTCACGCATCAGGGCGAGCAGCCCGGCGGCGAGCACCACCGAGGCGAGCGTCCAGGCGAGCTGGCGGCCCCCGGTGCCGGCGAAGATGGCCAGCGTCTCCCGGTCCGCCGGGGCGGCCTTGCCCAGGTCGAGCCGGCGCAGGAAGCCCACCCCGAGGCCGTTGAGCAGCGCCACCGCCGGCAGCAACGCCGGGTCGGCGAAGGGCGCCAGCCAGCGGATCACCAGGTGCATGCCGACGAAGACGAGAGTCAGCACGGCGGCCGGCATCCAGAAGTCCCGGGTGACCGTGTCGAGCATGTTCGCCTCGACGATCGCCCCGTACGCCGCCACCAGCACCATCGCCAGCAGCAGCAGGGAGAGTTCGGCGTTACGCCGGGACCGCGCCAGGCGCACGCCGGGCTGCTCGCCCGTCGTGGCGGGCGAGGCTGCCGGTGCGGCGGCTGCGGTCACGGATCGGTCCTCGGACTCTCAGCCGGCGTTCACTCGGGCGACCGGCAGCCCGCCGGGTCCACGACCGGCGGGACCGCGTCGGAGGCCGAGGCGTCGGGCGTGGTGGTGGGCGCCGGGGCGGCGGTGACGAGCGGGGCGCGGGTGCCCGCCGGGGTGGCTGCCACCGTCGGGCTGCCGGTCGGCGCGACCGGGGAGGCGGTGGCCGCCGCCACTGTCGGACTCGGCGGGCAGATCGGCTTCAGGTTGGGGTTGGTCGGGTCGTCGCTGGTCAGCTCGGACAGCCGACGCAGCGCGTCCGACTCGCTCTTGGCCTGGATGCCCTGCTTGACCTGCTCCTGCGCGGCGAGGGTGAGGTCGTCGAGCTTGGCCGGGCTGGTGGAGTGCACCTGGGAGAGGTCGAGGCCGGCGACCTGGCCGGGGACCCCGCGGAAGACCGCGAGCTGCCCCTGTTCGGTCGCCCCGACGTAGTACTGCCGCTGGGTGTAGCTCCACCCGGCGAAGAGGCCACCACCGAGGATGACCAGCAGCGCCACCAGCATCGCCACGGTACGCAGCGGCCGGCGACGGGGCCGCTCCAGCTCGTCGTCCCGGTTGGCGGCCGGGTCCTCCTCGGGCGCCGCCGGGCGCGGGGCCGAGAGCGCCGAGGCCCGGGCCGCCGGGGTGGAGACGTCGGCGGAGGTGGCCATGCCGCGATCGCGGGAGGCGGCGCCGCCGACGATCGGGCTGGCCTCGACGATGTCCTGGTCGGTCGCGTCCGCGATGATCACGGTGATGTTGTCCGGCCCGCCGCCGCGGAGCGCGAGCTGCACCAGGCGCTCGACGCACTGCTGCGGATCGGTGTACTCGCGCAGGGTGTCGGCGATGGTGTCCGCGCTGACCACGCCGGAGAGGCCGTCGGAGCAGATCAGGTACCGGTCGCCGGGGAGCACCTGCCGGACGCTGTACTCCGGGTCGATGTCCCGGCCGTCGAGGGCGCGGGTGAGCAGCGAACGCTGGGGGTGGCTGCTCGCCTCCTCCGCGCTGATCCGTCCCTCGTCGACGAGCATCTGGACGTAGGTGTCGTCCTTGGTGATCTGCGCGAACTCGCCGCTGCGCAGGAGGTAGGCCCGTGAGTCACCGATGTGGACCATGCCGAGCTTGCTGCCCGAGAAGAGGGTCGCGGTGAGCGTGGTGCCCATCCCCTCCAGCTGCGGGTTGGCGTCCACGGTGTCGCGGAGCTGCTGGTTGGCGGTGCCCACGGCGGAGCGCAGCGCGTCGACGAGAGCGTCCCCGGGGACGTCCTCGTCGAGCGGTGCCATGGCACCGATGACGATGTTGCTGGCGACGTCACCGGCGGCCATGCCGCCCATGCCGTCGGCGACGGCGAGGAGCCGCGGCCCGGCGTAGACGGAATCCTGGTTTCCGTCACGGATCAGACCGCGGTCGCTGTGGGCCGCATAGCGCAGGGTCAGAGTCATGGCCGTAATTCGAGGGAAGTGCGGCCGATACGGATCGGCACGCCGAGGGGGACGGGGGTCGGTCCGGTGACCTTAGCGCGATCCAGGTACGTGCCGTTAGTCGAACCGAGGTCCTCGACGAACCACTGCCCGTCGCGTGGCACGAGCCGGGCGTGCCGCGCCGAGGCGTAGTCGTCGGTGATCACGAGGGTGGAGTCCTCGGCCCGACCGATGGTGATCTGCGCTTCGCCGAGGGTGATCCGGGTGCCGGCGAGCTGGCCGGCGGTGACCACCAGCTGGTGCGCGGCCCTGCCCCGCTTCACCTTCGCCGGCTTCCCCGGCTGCTGGGTCGAGGCGCCGACCCCGCGTGGCGCGGCGACCAGCCGGCCCGACCGGGCTCCTGCGAAGAGGTCACGGCGGATCACGCCGACCACCGTGAACACGAAGATCCACAGCAGGATGAGGAACCCGAACCGGGCGACGGTGATCACGAGCTCCGGCAAGGCGGGTCAGCCGTCCACGCGGAAGGTCAGGGTGGTGGTGCCGAGCTGGATCATGTCGCCGGGGTTGAGGGCGACCGCGGAGACGCGTTGGCCGTTGACCATCGTGCCGTTGGTCGACCCGAGGTCGGTCAGCACGACCTGACCGCCGTCGAAGTCCAGCCGGGCGTGTCGCCGGGAGATGCCGACGTCGGGCAGGCGCAGGTTGGCCTGGTCGCCGCGGCCGATCACGGTCGAGCCCATCTGGAGCGGGTAGGTGCGGCCGTCGCCGGAGACCAGCCGGACGTTGCGCCCACCGCCGTGCCCCGGCGGCGGGCCGTAGCCGCCACCCTGGTCGTACGCCGGGTAGGCCGGCGGGCCGGCGTCGTAGCCGCCGGGCGCGGAGACCGGGGCGACCTCGCCACCGGTGTAGACCTCGGCGGTGACCCGGAACATGCCGGTGTCCAGCCCCTCGCCGCGCTCGATCTCGACGATCACGTCGCCGTAGACCGTCCAGGCCTGCTCGCCGATGAACTCCGCCTGCGACTGGGCCAGCTCCTGGGCCAGCGCGGCAGCGTACGGCGCCAGCCGACTGTGGTCGTACGGCGAGAGATCGATCACGTAGCGGTTGGGCACCAACGTACGGCCACCGGCCAGGATGGCCTTGTGCGCCTCGGCCTCCCGCTGCATGGCGTTGAGGATCTCCACGGGGTGGACCACCCCTTTGAAGACCTTGGCGAAGGCCCCCTCGACCAGGCCTTCCAGACGCTTCTCGAAGCGTTGCAGCACGCTCACCGGCTCCTCCTCGGGTCCCGAGGACATGATGGTATCCGGCCGGGGCGCATGCAGCTCGCGCGCCGCTCGGCGGCCTCGTGGCGGCCCGTTCTCCGGGGGCGCTCCGGGCGTGCTAATGTTTCGTCCGCCGCGAACGGTGACCGCTGAACGGAGCGTAGCCGAACGGGGCATGACGGAGGACACCTCGGTCGTCCCGGGCCGCTGGCGACAGCGACCGCCGACACAGGCTAGAGTGTTCGAGGTCGAAGCCACGGGGATGTGGCGGAATGGCAGACGCGCACGGTTCAGGTCCGTGTGTCCGAAAGGACGTGGGGGTTCAACTCCCCCCATCCCCACCAGACGACGAGGGCTCCGCGATCGCGGAGCCCTCGCTTCGTATCCGGAGCGGGCCGGACGGATCGGGGCGTGCCGGACGTCACGCTATGCTCCGATGGTTTCCAGCCTCCTATTGACCAGGAGTGGCGTGTGAGTGTCGCGTTGGTGACCGGGTCGGGCGGTCTGATCGGCTCCGAGGCGGTCCGGCACTTCGCCGGTCTCGGCCTGGACGTGGTCGGCATCGACAACGACATGCGGCAGGAGTTCTTCGGCGCCGAGGCGTCGACCGCGTGGAACGTCCGGCGGCTGACCGACGAGCTGGGGTCGGCGTACTCGCACCACAGCATCGACATCCGCGACCGGGACACGCTGGCGAAGCTCTTCACCCGGTACGGCCGGGACATCGCCGTGGTGATCCACACCGCCGCGCAGCCCTCGCACGACTGGGCGGTCCGTGACCCGTTCACCGACTTCGACGTCAACGCCGGCGGCACCCTCAACGTCCTGCAGAACGTGCGGGAGCACTGCATCGAGGCGCCGGTGATCCACTGCTCGACCAACAAGGTCTACGGCGACCGGCCCAACAGCCTCCCCTACGTGGAGCTGGAGACCCGCTGGGAGATCGAGCCGGGCCACCCGTACGAGCAGGGCATCCGGGAGGACATGTCGATCGACTCGTCCCTGCACTCGATCTTCGGCGCCTCCAAGGTCGCCGCGGACGTGATGGTGCAGGAGTACGGCCGCTACTTCGACATGCGCACCGCCTGCTTCCGGGGCGGCACGCTGACCGGCCCGGCGCACTCCGCCACCGAGCTGCACGGCTTCCTCGGGTACGTGATGCGCGCCAACATGGAGCGCCGGACGTACAAGATCTACGGCTGGCAGGGCAAGCAGGTCCGGGACGCGATCCACAGCTCGGACGTGGTCTCGGCCTTCGAGGCGTTCTTCCGCAACCCGCGCTCGGCGGCGGTCTACAACCTGGGCGGCGGCCGGCACTCCAACACCTCCATGCGGGAGGCGATCACCCTGGCCGAGCAGATCAGCGGCCAGGAGATGATCTCCGAGTACGTCGAGGCGAACCGGGTCGGCGACCACAAGTGGTGGATCGGCTCGAACGAGGCGTTCCAGGCCGACTACCCGGACTGGAAGCAGGTCTACGACGTACCGATGATCATGCGGGAGATCCACGACGCCAACGTCGACAAGTGGGTGCCGGGAGCATGACCGCCACGGGCAAGCGCAACGTCCTCGGCGTCCTGGTCGACGCCACCGACTACGCCTCGGCGACCGAGCAGGTGGTGGCCGCG
Organism: Micromonospora citrea; assembly: GCF_049629545.1. Taxonomy (GTDB): domain Bacteria; phylum Actinomycetota; class Actinomycetes; order Mycobacteriales; family Micromonosporaceae; genus Micromonospora; species Micromonospora citrea_A. The sequence continues at coordinate 21,419 of NZ_JBNADX010000025.1, read as the reverse complement.
GCCCGGGAGCGGCGCCCGCTGGCGCTGACCGCGCTGGCCGTGCACGGCGTGATGACCGGGGTGCTCGACCCGGCGCACAACGCCCGGCTCAACTCCTTCGACGTGGTCACCCCGGACGGGCAGCCGGTCCGCTGGGCGCTCAACCTGCTGCACCACGCCGGCCTGTCGGACCGGGTCTACGGCCCGACGCTCACCCTGCACGTGCTGCGCCGCTTCGCCGACGAGGGGCTGCCGGTCTACCTCTACGGCTCGACCGAGGAGACCCTGGCGAAGCTGATCCCGGCGTTGGAGCGGATGTTCCCCGCCCTCAAGATCGCCGGCGTGGAGCCGTCCAAGTTCCGTGAGGTCCGGCCGGGCGAGGACGTCGAGATCGCCGACCGGATCAGGGCCAGCGGCGCGCGGCTCGTGCTGGTCGGGCTCGGCTGCCCCCGCCAGGAGGTCTTCGCGTACGCCATGCGGCCGCTGCTGGACATGCCGCTGATGGCGGTCGGCGCGGCCTTCGACTACCACGCCGGCCTGCTCAGGCAGCCGCCGCCGTGGATGCAGCGGGCCGGGCTGGAGTGGTTCTGGCGGCTCGGCCTGGAGCCGAAGCGGCTCTGGCGCCGGTACGTCATCCTCAACCCCGCCTACCTGGCCCGGCTCACCGGCCAGAAGACCGGCCTCTGGAAGGCCCGGCCGCCGGCGCCGGCCACCGAGCGCCCGCCGACCTTCGCCGTCTGACCCGACGCGCACGAGGCCCTTCCCACCACACCGGTGGGAAGGGCCTCGGCCGTCACGCGGGCCTCAGAGGGTCAGCGTCCAGGTGTTGATGTAGCCGGTGTCGCCGGCGTAGACGTCGCGCACCTGGAGTCGCCAGGTGCCGTTCGCCGCCTCACCCGACAGGTTGACGGTGTAGGTGGTGTTGATGTTGTCGGTGCCGTCCCAGAAGCTGCTGTTCTTCAGCCGGTACGCCGAGCCGTCCGGGGCGACCAGGTCGACCACCAGGTCACCGCGGTAGGTGTGCACGATGTTCACCGCGACCTTAGAGCTCGACGAGGCGTTCCGGTTGCAGTCCACGATCGAGATCGAGCTGCTCACCGTGGCGCCGTCCTGGATCGCCACGTCGGTGCCGTTGGTGCCGGAGCAGCCGCCGCCACCGCCACCGGTGACGGTCAGCGAGTACGTCGCGGTCTTCGAGCCGGAGGCCGCGGTGCCCGTGACGGTCACCGCGTACGTGCCGGACGGCGTGCTCGCCGAGGTGGCGATGGTCAGCGTCGACGAGCCACCCGAGGTGACCGTGGCCGGGTTGAACGAGGCGGTCGCCCCGGCCGGCAGCCCGCTGGCGGAGAGGCTCACCGACTGGGCGGAGCCGTTGGTGGTGGCGGTCGCCACGGTGGCGGTGACGGAGCCGCCCGGCGCGGTGGAGCCGGAGGTCGGCGACACCGACACGGAGAAGTCGTTGGTGGGGGGCGGGGTGCTGCCGTTCACCACGTACAGCAGCTTGTTCGGCGAGCCGGTGCCGGGGTTGCCGACCACGTTGCTGGTGGCGTTGTTGACCAGGTAGTCGCGGACCTGCTGCGCGGTCCAGGACGGGTTCGCCGAGGCGACCAGGGCCGCCGCGCCGACCACGTGCGGGGTCGCCATCGAGGTGCCGCTGATGGTGTTGGTCGCGGTGTCGCTGTTGTACCAGGCCGAGGTGATCGACGAGCCCGGGGCGAAGATGTCCAGGCAGGTGCCGATGTTGGAGAACGACGACCGGGCGTCGGTGTTGGTCGTCGAGCCGACCGTGATGCCCTCGGCGGTGCGGGCGGGCGAGGTGTTGCAGGCGTTGCCGCCGGAGTCGTTCCCGGCCGCCAGACCGTAGGTGACGCCCGAGTTGATGGAGTTGCGCACGGCGGTGTCGAGCGTGCTGTTGGCGCCGCCACCGAGGCTCATGTTCGCCACGGCCGGCTTGACGGCGTTCTGGGTCACCCAGTCGACGCCGCCGATGACCCCGGCGTTCGTGCCGCTGCCCTGGCAGTTCAGCACCCGGACGCCGACGAGCCGGACGCCCTTGGCCACCCCGTACGCGGTGCCGCCGACGGTGCCGGCGACGTGCGTGCCGTGACCGTTGCAGTCGTCGGCGGAGCCGCCGTCGACCGCGTCGTAGCCGGAGACGGCCCGCCCACCGAAGTCGCTGTGGCTGAACCGGATACCGGTGTCGATGATGTACGCGTGCACGTTGCTCGCCGTGTTCGGGTACGTGTAGGAGTTGTCCAGCGGCAGGCTTCGCTGGTCGATCCGGTCCAGGCCCCAGGACGGCGGGTTGGTCTGGGTGCCGGCGATCGAGACGGTGTGGTTCTGCTCCACGTACGCCACGGCGGGGTCGGCGGCGATGCGGGCGGCGGCCCGCGCGTCGACCCGGGCCTCGAAGCCGCGCAGCGCGGCGCCGTACGTGCGGGCGACCGAGCCGCCGTGCCGGCCGACCAGCCGCTGGGCGTCGTCACCGACGCGGGCGCGGGCTACGGCGCTGTCCTTGAAGACGACGATGTAGCTGTTCGTCACGGCGGTGGGGCCGCCTGCGGCGCGGATCGTTCCGACAGGTTCGGCCGCCATCGCCGGCGTGGCGGTCGCGACCATGGCCAGCGTGGCCAGTCCGACGAGTAGGGACCTGCGTGCAAGTGCCATCCTCTACCTCCCTCGACCAGGTGGCCGGCGTCCGCCCACCCACGACGGGCAGATCGACGGCCACCGATCGATCAAGAGTAGGACCTGGATAACGCCCCGATAAACATGCCGAGTTACCCATAACACCGGAGGGATGGCCCCCTACGGGTGCGATGGGGGACGGACAGGGGACGACCCTGGATTCGTCACCGTCGAAATTGGGCAAGGCTGTCCGACATGGAGAGCGAACTCGCCGCCCTGGTGCCGATCGCCGTGCTCTGGTCGGCCGCCGGGATCGTGGCGGACGGACTGCCCCGGCTGGACCGCGCCCGTGCGCTGCGCCGGCGTACCGGATGGTTGCTCGCCCTCACCCTGACCGGCCTCGGCCTGACGGCGACGGCGCTGGCCGCCGGCCTGACCAGCGCCGGAGACACGCCGCTCGACCGGACGGCGGCCGGCCTGACGCTGGCGGCCGCCCCCGCGCTCGTCGTGGCGGTCTGCACGGTACGCCGGACGCGCCGGCTCCGGGCCGGCACGCGCGCGTTCGCCACCGCGCCCGGGACCCCCGCGCCGCACGGCCTGCGGGCCGCCGCGGCGCACCCGCTGATCGGCCTGCCGGTGCAGGTGACCGCCCTGGCCACGCTGCCGCCTGCGCTCTCCGCCACCGGGCTCGATCTCGCCGCCGGCGCCGGCCCGGCCGTCACGGTCGGCGGGCTCGTGGTCGTCGCGATCGGGGTGCGCCACGCGCTCCGGCACAGCCGGCTCGCCGAGCGGGCGCTGCCGGCGGCACCGGCCCCCGCCGCGTCGGCGGTGTCAGCGCGAGCGACCGGCCCCCTGCACGTATAGCAGTTCGAGGATCGCCCGGGTCGCCTCGAACCACCGGTCCAGCCAGCCCGGGGGCGGCACGCTCCCCCTCGGCGGCAGCTCCAGCAGCAGGCCGCGCAGCAGCGGATGGTCGACCAGCGAGTCGGCCGGCCCGACCGGCCAGCCGGCGGGCGGGAACGACGGCTCGGTGAGCGGGTTCGGGTCGAGCGAGGGCAACGACAGCGGGGTGGCGTGCTCCTGGGCGGCCGTGCCGGAGTCCCGCCCGCCGATCTCGGTGTCGGTGGACACGACCTCCGTCAAGACGGTGTCCCGGCGGGCACCCCGGTACTTGCCCCCGAACCGTTCCGCCTTGCCCGGGCCGTTCGTGAGGTTGTCTGAACCGATCGTCGTCATCCGTCTCGCCTGCCTCGCTCGGTCGTCGATCCGTGCGGCGGGTCGTCTACCAGCGCCGTACCGAGGGTTCAACGAGACGGGGCGGATGTGGCGACGGGCCGGCCGGGAGATCCCGACCGACCCGTCGTCAACGCCACGCTGCGTTGCTCAGTGCTGCATGAACGCGCCACCCCGCGCGCCGGCGACGAAGGCGTGCCAGTCGCCCGGAGCGAAGATCAGGGCCGGGCCTGCCTTGTCCTTCGAGTCCCGGACCCCGACCGCCCCCGTCACGTACGCCACCTCGACGCAGTTGTCGCAGTTCGGCCCGCTCTTCGAGCTCTTGAACCACGTCGCCCGCGTCAGGTCCACGGGGTACTCCTTGGTCGCCATTTCCACAGCGGCTCCTCTACCAGTTTCGCGATGTGAGCTATGGATTCCTCCGGGCGAATGGCCGCTGCTCGAATGTGATCGAAGATGAAGCTGTACTTCTGCAGTTCGTCGCTCTTCTCCAGGAAGAGCCCACCCGTGGCGTTCTCCGCGTACACGACATCGGGATCACTCGGTTCGGGAAAGCTGAGAATGGTGAACGTGCCGTCCATGCCGGCGTGCGCGCCCACCTCGAAAGGCAGGACCTGCAACGTCACGTTCGGCAGTTCGGCCACCTCCACCAACCGTTTGAGCTGGCCACGCATCACGTCGTCGCCACCCACCGGCCGGCTCAGCACCGCCTCGTCGAGCACCACCCACAGATCGACCGGATCGTCCTGGGTCAACAACGACTGACGCCCCAGACGGACACGCACCCGTTGTTGCACCTGGTCGACGGTGAAGTCCGGACGGGCTGCCCGGATCATGGCACTGGCGTACTCCTCGGTCTCCAGCAGTCCCGGCACCACCTGCTGCTCGTACGCCCTTATCGAACTGGCCGCCGCCTCCAGTCCGACGTACGCCCCGACCAGAACCGTGCTGTACGGGTGCCACCACCCCTTCTGCCGGGCCTCCCGCGCGATCTGCACCAGCTCGTCGCTCTCGGTGCCCACCACGCCGTAGATCCGCAGCATGTCCCGGACGTCGCGCGGGGTGGCCGAGGTGTGGCCGGTCTCGATCCGGGAGATCTTCGAGGCGGAGCACTCCAACTGCTCGGCGACCACCTCGATGGTGATCCCGGCGGCCTCCCGCTGGCGGCGAAGTTCCGCCCCCAGCCGGCGACGCCGGATGGTGGGGCTGCGCCGCTCGCTCACCGCGTCACCCCGCGGATCGCTGGACGGCGACGGCCTTGCCTCGCGCTCACCCGGTTACCTCCGGTCGCTCGCGCCTGCGTCCACACCCGCCGAGGGCGCGACCGGATGGCGGGCGATCGTTCGCGGCAGGGGTGGTGCCGGTCGTCGACCGGCCGCGACGGGCGAAACCGGCGTCCAGTGTGCCGCCCCGGGGTCGGCGTCATCAAGCGCCTCGTTCACGTGTCGCACTCACGTATCGGCAAAACTCGACGTGCAACTTGCATGTCGCACGACGCTGATGCAGTCTGTCCGTATGGCTCGGATCACTCACCGTCTCCGGACGCTTCCCCGCCGTGGCGAACCCACCGGCACCGGGGCGACGGTCGGGTGGCCCGCGCCGGCTGCGACGACGAGACCTGCCCCGGGGTGAGGACCCCGCCGCTGCACGCCGGACGGCTGCGGCGGCGGGAGCGGTACCCGGGAGCAGCCGGGTGATGGTCGGGTGGCGGTCCGCCACCAGCGGGTACGGCCCGACCAGCACCGACCGATCCACCGGTCCACGGGGCACGACCCGCCCACGAGACCGAACACTTCCCCCGATCACCTCCGGTCGGCACCGCCGGCCACATCTCCACAGGAGCCCATGTGCTTCCCCGCTCTGGTGACGTACTGCACGTGACTCGCGCGGCGAGTGTCCAGTTCCTCAGACCCATCACGTTCCGGGTCATCCGGGTACTCGACTGGCCCACCTACGACGGTTGGCTCTGGCTCGACGGTTACGAGTTGAACGCTTCGGGGGACGCGGTCAACCGACGGTCGATCTTCGTCCAGCAGGCCGGCCTCCGGACGCTCCAGGCCGCGCCCGCGCCGCGCCCGCACACCGTACGGCCCCGACGGCCGCTCAACCGGACCCCCGTTCCGGTGGGCTGAGCTGCGCCATTACCCGGTCGGGGGGCGCGCCGTCGCCATAGACTCGGTACGCCCACCCCGGCGAACGTCTCCACCCCGCGCGTCCCGGACCCTGAACCTGGGATGGCCATGCTTCCTATGCCCGCCGCGCGGCGGCACCACAGGTCCCGTACCGGTTACGCCTTCGGGCTGATGGCGCTGGTCGGCGCCGCCCTCACGCTCGTCGTGGTGGTGCGGTACCCGGCGGAGTCGGCGACCCGGCTGGCCGAGCCGGTGCCGGCCCCCGAGATCACCGTCGCCGAGGCCCCACCCGACCTCGCGAATCCGGGCGACCCCGGTGACCCGGACGACTGGAGCCTCCCCGCCGACGTCGGGCGGGGCCCCGAGGCCGGGACGGAGCCGGACACCGCGGGCGACCCGGCCGGCGGCACCGACCCGACGACCGGCACCGGTCCGGGCGCCGGCGGCGGCGAGGGGGCGCTCGCCGGCGCACCGGCCGGCCGGTCGTCGACCGACCAGCGACAGGCGCTCAGCCAGTCGCTCCTCTGGTCGGGACTGCTCGGGCTGGCGATCTCGCTGGCCGGGCTGGGCCTGGTGGGGACCAGACGCCGGATGTGGTGACCCGGGGACGCGGTGACCCGGGCGTGCCGTGACTCAGGGGGTCGGGCTCGGCTCGGGCGTCGGCTCGTCCGAGTCGGTGGCCGACGGGGAGGGCGACGGAGCGGTGGCCACCACCAGCGTCACCTCGTCCTCACCGGGGCGGACCGGCTCACCCGCCTCCGGGTCGGTCTCGATCACGGTGCCCGGCGCCTGCTCCGCGGACTCCCGGCTCTCCACCCGGTACGACAGGCCGATCCGGTCCAGGATCCGTTCCGCGGTCGCCCGGGACTGCCCCACCAGGGGCGGCATCGGCACCCGGGCCGCCGCCGTGGTCGGTGCCGTGCTCGGCGGCTCGGTGGTGGGCGCGGCGCTCGTCGGGGCGGCCGTGGTCGCCGGAGCACTGGTCGGCAGCGGGGGCGGGGTGGGGTCGTCGTCCCGCTCGTCCGCCGCTCGCAGCGCCAGCCAGATGCCCGCGCCGAGGGCGCCGAGCAGGAGCAGCGCCAGGATCCCGAGCAGGATCGGCATCCACCAGCGGCCCGGGCGCTGCTCCTCGCCGTACCACTCGGCGGGCTGGTATTCGGCCGGACGGGGTGGCGGCACCCCCGCCCGCCCGGACCAGACGGTCGGGGCGGGCTCCGTCGAGGGCCCGGCATCCGTCGGAGGCAACGGCCGGGTCCGGTCGATCGGCTCCTGGGGAGCCGTCGCGTCCAGCGGCTCGTGCCGGGCCGTCGTGTCCGCCGGCGGTGGCGCGGCGGCGGCACGGTCCTCGGGCGGGGGCAGCGGGCGTGTCGCGTCGTCGGCGGGCTCCTGGCGGTCGTCGCTCATCGCACGTCCTCTCCCACCGGGCAGGCGTCGTGGCCCTCGCCCGTCCACGGTAACGGGCGCGGTCACCCCGCACCGGGACCAGCGCCGCGACCCGCCCGCGACCCGGGCCTGCGGTCAGTCCTGCTCCTCGCCGCAGGAGACGGCGACCTGGTCGTTCCAGCGGGCGGTCGCGCCGGCCGCCGGGACCTGGGCGGTCACCGTGCCGGCGCGGCCCGTCGGGTAGCGCGGGTAGAGGCCCCGCTCACCGAGGTCCTCGGCGACGTCGGCGCAGTCGTCGTCGACCAGGTCGGGGACCTCGACCTGCGGGGCCGGCCCGGCCACGTACACGTGGACCGTGGTACCCCGGGCGACCGGGGTGCCCGACGCCGGATCGGTCCGCACCACGTCGCGTCCCGACCCGCTGCCGAAGACCAGCCGCCAACTCAGCTTCCGGTCCCGCAACTCCGCACGGGCCTTCTCGAAGTCCGTGCCGACGAGCGCGGGCACCGTCAGGTCGGACGAGGTGCGCGACGGGGCCGGCGAGGTGGTCCGTGGACCGGCCGGCCGGGTGGTGGCGGGCGGCGCCGGAGCCGGCACGGTCGAGCGCGACGGGACGCCGGTGGTCGGGGTGGCCGCCGACGGCACGGTCGGGGACTCGCCCGGGTCGGCCAACAGCCACCCGACGGTCGCCCCGACCGAGGCCAACAGGACCAGCGCCAACGCGCCGCCGAGCACCGGGGACGCCCGACCCGGCCGCCCGGGCGCCGCACCGTCCGAAAGGGTGTGTCCGTCGCTCATCGCGCTCCCGCCTCGTCACCGGCGACCGTACCGGGTGCCGCCAACCCGTCACCGCACGTCGAGCGGCATCGCCACGGCTCGCCGGACCGACCAGGGGACGCTACGCTGCCCCGCATGGCCAGACGAGGCTGGGGAGCATCCGTCGCCACCGCGGTCGGCGTGGCTGCCGGCGTGGGCGCGGCACAACTGGGCTTCGCCTACGGGCTGGGCATCATCGACTGGGCGCCGGCCGAGGCCGCGCGGACCGAGGCGGCGTGGTTCGCCAGCCTCGCGTGGGCGACCTGGATCGCGGCCGTCTCCGGCGTGCTCGGCGCCGTCTGCGCGCAGCGACTCGACGCCCGGAGCGCCGACGCCGACGCGCCGCCGGACAGCACGCTGCGCCGGGTGACGCTGGCGGTCGGCGGGGCGGTCGGCGCGGCGCTGACCGTGCTGCTGGTCGCCGTGCCGGCCCGGGCGGCCACCGTGCCGGACATCTTCGCCCCGCAGACCGTCGCCGCCGGGTACGCGGCCGTCGGGGTCCTGCTCGGGCTGTTGGCCGCCCTCTGGGCGCTCTCGTCGCGGGCCGCCGCGACCAACGTGGTCGCCACCGTCGGCTGGCTCTGGCTGCTCGCCGTGGTCTCGGTGGTGGACGGCGTGCTGGCCGGACGCGGCCTGGCCACCGCCCAGCTCGGCATCTGGCAGATCAGCGGCGACCGGCCCGGCTTCTGGCTCCGCGACTACGTGTACTGGCCGGGAGTCCTCCTCGCCGCCGGCTCGGCGCTGGTGATCGGCACGCTGACCGCACGGCGTACCGCCCGGGTGGCGGAGCGCCGCCTCGGCGCAGCCGTCTCCGGGGCGGCCGGACCGCTGCTGGTCGCGGTGGCCTACCTCCTCGCCGTGCCCCGGCTCGCCTCGATCACCCCGGCGCAGGTGTCGGCCCAGCTCTTCGCCCCGTACGCGGTGGTGATCGGTGCGGCCGGCTCGATGCTGGTGGCGGCGCTCGCCCAGCGCGCCGACCGCCGCGCCGCAGTCGGGCAGCAGGTGACCGTGCCCCGGCAGCGCACCGGCGAACCCACGATCGTCGACGAGCACCCCACCGACGACCCGGGCCGGGCCGAGGCACCCGCACTCACCGGTGCCCGGCGCACCGGCCGTACGCCGAGAGCGGGCGCCACCACGGCCGGCCCGACGCTCAACGTGGCGGATCCGACGCTCGCCGAGGCAGGGGCCGAGCCCGGCCGGGCGACCGAGCCCGCCGGCCCGGCCACCGCTCCCCGGCCGCGCGGCGTCGCGGCCCGGCGTGGCCGCACCTCGCCCGACTCCACCGGAGCCGGCCCGACCGGAGCCGGCCCGACCCCGGTCGATCCGGCGACGGGCGACGCCTCCGCCGCCGAGCCGGCGTCCGGCGGCACGTCCGCGGGCGAGCGATCGGACGAAGCGGCCCCCGGCACCGGCCCGAAGCCCCGGCCCGGCCGCCGCACCCGCTGACCGGCGGCCGACCGGGCACGGCGTCGGGTCAGTCGACCGGCCAGGTGTGCACGGGCTCGTTGCTGCGCTGGAGCTGCGCGTAGCGGCCGGCCATGTGGTGCAGCGCGGCGTCCCGGTCCAGGCCGTGCCGCCGCTCGGCCGCCCAGACCGCCTCGGTCTGCCAGACCGCGCCGTTGCGGCCGGTACGGCAACGCTGCTCGATGATGCCGAGCAGCCGGTCCCGCTCGGCCGGGGCGACGCCGAACCGGTCCAGGCCGGTCGCGGCCGTCGGCAGCAGGGTGTCCAGGACCAGCTTGGTCACCGGTACGTCGCCGAGGCGGGGCCAGTGCAGGACGGCGTCCATGCCCCGGCGCGCGGCGGCGTGGAAGTTCTCCTCGGCGGAGCTGAAGGTGAGCTGGCTCCAGATCGGTCGGTCCGCCTCGGCGAGCCCTCGGGCCAGCCCGAAGTAGAAGGCGGCGTTGGCCAGCATGTCGACCACGGTCGGGCCGGCGGGCAGCACCCGGTTCTCCACCCGCAGGTGGGGGCGACCGCCCATGATGTCGTAGACCGGGCGGTTCCAGCGGTAGACGGTGCCGTTGTGCAGTCGCAGCTCCGCGAGCTGCGGTACGCCGCCGGCGTGCAGTACCTCGACCGGGTCCTCGTCCTCGCAGATCGGCAGCAGGGGCGGGAAGTAGCGGACGTTCTCCTCGAACAGGTCGAAGATCGAGGTGATCCACCGCTCACCGAACCACACCCGGGGGCGTACGCCCTGGGCCTTCAGCTCGTCGGGTCGGGTGTCGGTGGCCTGCTGGAACAGCGCGATCCGGGTCTCCGCCCAGAGCTGTCGCCCGTACAGGAAGGGGGAGTTGGCGCCGACCGCGACCTGGACGCCCGCGATGGCCTGGGAGGCGTTCCAGTAGTCGGCGAAGCTGTCCGGCGCGACCTGGAGGTGGAACTGCAGGCTGGTGCAGGCGGCCTCGGGGGCGATCGAGTCGGTGTGGGTCTGGAGCCGTTCGACGCCCCGGATGTCGAGTTCGATGTCCTCGCCCCGGGCGGCGACGATCTGGTCGTTGAGCACCCGGTAGCGCTCGTTGGTGGAGAGGTTGTCCGCCACCAGGTGCCGTTCGGTGAGGGTGGGCAGGATGCCGACCAGGACGATCCGGGCGTCGGACTTCGCCGCCCGCTCGTCCGCCCGGGTCAGGCTGCTGCGCAGGTCCTGCTCGTAGTCGGCGAAGCCGGTGCCCTCGATCAGTCGGGGCTTGGCGTTGAGTTCCAGGTTGAACTGGCCCAGCTCGGTCTGGAACAGCGGGTCGGCGATGGCGGCCAGGATCTCCTCGTTGCGCATCGCCGGCTCGGCCGCCGGGTCCATCAGGTTGAGTTCGATCTCCAGGCCGGTCATCGGTCGGTCCGCGTCGAAGCCGAAGTCGTCCAGCATCAACGCGAAGACGTCCAGACAGCGCCGGACCTTCTGCCGGTAGCGGACCCGGTCCTCCCGGGAGAAGGCGCCCTGCTCGACGTCTCTGCCCATGTGCCCTCCAGGCGCGAGGCGCGCGGAACGGGGTCGTTCCGTCGCGCGTTGTGAACAACCACGGTAAGAGCGACATCTCGCCAGGGCCAGGGCCATGGGTCGGCGGCGCTGCGGGCCTCTCTACCCATCTGCCACCCGTCGGCACCGGTACAGGTTGCCACCATCACGTGACGATTCGCACCCGGATGTGGCGAAGGCCCCCACCCTCGGGGAGGGGGCGGGGGCCTTTCGTGCCGAGGTGGCTCAGGCCTGACGGACGGCTTCGCCCTCGATCTCGATCTTGATCTTCTTGCCGACCAGGACGCCGCCGGTCTCCAGGGCCACGTTCCAGGTCAGGCCGAAGTCCTCCCGGTCGATCTCGGTGCTGGCGGAGAACCCGAAGATGTCCTGCCCGAAGGGACTGCGGCCGACGCCCTCGAACTCGACCTCCAGCTCGACCTGGCGGGTGACGCCCCGGATGGTCAGGTCACCGAGCAGGACGAACTCGTTGCCGTCGCGGGACTTCACCGCGGTGCTGCGGTACTCCAGCGTCGGGAAGGTCTCGACGTCGAGGAACTCGGGGCTGCGCAGGTGCGCGTCCCGGTCGGCCTGCTTGGTGTCGATGCTGGCCGCCTGGATGGTGGCGGTGACCGCGGACTGCATCGGGTCCTCGGCGACGGTGATGGTGGCGGAGGCGTCGGCGAACTCGCCACGCACCTTGCTGACCATCATGTGTCGCGCCACGAAGCCGACCCGCTTGTGCGCGGCGTCCAGCAGGTAGGTGCCGGCGGTGGGGATGGTAAGGCCTTCCCAGTCGCGGGTAACCGACTCGGTGCTGGTCATGAAGCTGCCCTCCGGAGAGAATGTTTAGTAGTCCAACGACTGACTGAGCAACTATACCCACAGCAATATTCCCCGTGTCAACCACTGATAGGATGACCAGGTGGAGAAGAACGTGTTCGACGACCCCCGGATCACCGCCGTCGGCCTGCTCGTCGAGGCGCACGCCGGGCTGTCCGCCCGGTTCGCCGCCCAGTACGAGGAGCACGGCCTCTCGGCCGTCGAGTTCGAGGTGCTGATGCGCCTCGCCCGCTCTCCCGGCAACCAACTGCGGATGACCGACCTCGCCGCCCAGACCTCCCTCTCCACCAGCGGCGTCACCCGGGTCGTCGACCGGATGGAACGCGACGGACTGCTCTGCCGGCGCGCCTGCCCGTCCGACCGGCGCAGCTCGTACGCCGTGGTCACCCCGTCCGGGCTGCGCCGGCTGGACGACACCCTCCCCGGCCACCTGCGGATCATCGAGCAGTGGTTCACCGGCCAGCTCGAACCGGAGGCCCTCACGGCGATGCTCGACGGCCTGCGCCGGGTACGCGACGCCGTCCACCCGGGCGCGACCGCCGGCAGCACCGACACCGCCCCGGCCGACGAGCCTCCCTCGCCCCTGACCTGAGTCGCCGGAGCCACCGGCAGAACCACCGGCAGAACCACGGCAGCCGGTCAGGACAACCCCGGGAAGACGCGCAAAGCGGACGCCTCGGCTGGCTAACGTTCGACCCGCGCGGGGGAGCACCGGGGGGTGCAGGGCGCGAGCGATGCAGCGAGGGGTGTCAGGGGGCTTCTTCGCTCGCGCCTCCCCCGCCCTCCGGCCGCGCGGGGGTCTCAGGTGCCCGCGCGGGAGTCGTGGAGCAGCCCGATCTCGTACGGCAGGAGCCGGATCCCGCTCTCCCGGCAGGCCCGGTCCAGACTGTTCCGGACGGCCGGATCGCCGGTACTCGCCGCCAGGCCCACCAGCGCCTCGACCACGTCCCGGCGGTCCTGGCCGCCGTCGCCGGCCTCCACCGCCACGCCGAACCACTCCGCCGCCAACTCCCGGTCACCCCGGTGCAGCGCCACCGTCCCCTCGATCAGGGCGCAGATCCCCTCCTCCGGCCGGACGGCCGCGGACGCCGCCACCCCGGGCGGCAGGCCCTCCCACGGGACGCCCCCGGGCGGGGCGGCCACGGCGGGCGACGTCGCCCGCGCCGCGAGCCCGGACACCGCCCGGCCCCCGAGCGCCGTGGCCGGCCGGTCGGCCGCCACCGGCCCGGGGCGTCCCGACCCGGACACCGCACCGTCGGCCCGGCCCGCGTCCGCGCGCAGCTCGGCGAGGACCTCGGCGGCCTCGTCCGCCCGGCCGTCCCGGGCCAGCGCCAGCCCCACCGTGCCGAGCACCCGGCGGCGGTGCCCCGGATCGCCGAGCTCGGCCAGCGCCGCCGCCACCCGCCGGCCCAGCTCCACCGCCTCGGCGTACCGGCCCTGGTGGCGGGCGACCTCGGCGAGGTTGGCCCGGGCCAGCAGCCGCAGCCGCCGCTCACCGCACTGGGCCGCCAGTCGATCCACCCGGGCGAGTCGGCGTCGGGCGCCGGTCAGATCGCCGAGGCGGATCTCGTGCCAGGTGAGGTTGTTCTGGGCGACCGCCATGTCGCGTACCCGGCCGTGCCGGGTGGCCAGGGCGAGCACCGCCCGCGCCTGGTCGCGCGCCTCGTCGTACCCGCCCGTGGCGATGAGCAGCGCGCAGAGCACCGTACGCGCCTCCAGCTCACCGGTGACGTCGGCGTGCGCGGTGAACGCGTCGAGCGCCGCCCGGGCCGACGGCAGCTCCTGCGCCCCGGCGCCGTGCTCGGCGGCCAGCCGGGCCACCCCGAGCAGCGCCCACGCCCGCAGCACCGGGTCGGCGTCGGCGGTACGCGGGTCCGCCAGCAGCCGCCGCAGCCACTGCCGACCGGCGACGTCCCGGCCACGCAGCCGCCACCAGCGGGTCAGCGACGCCGCCAGCCGCAGGGCGGTGAGCGGGTCGTCGGTGGCCGCGTGGGCCAGGGCGGCGCTGATGTCGCTGGTCACCTCGTCCAACTGGCGTACCGCGTGGGACAACTCCGGACCGACCAGCTCCGGCGCGGTACGCACCACCAACCGGGTCACCACCACCGCGTGCCGGCGGCGGATCGCGGTCAGCTCGCCACGGCCGGCCGCCCGCTCACCGGCGAAGTCGCGCACCGCGTCGAGCAGCCGGAACCGGAACGACCCGGTGCCACGGACGCTGAGCAGGCCCAGCTCCACCAGCCGGTCCAGCAGTGGAACCGGGTCGGTGACGGTGCCGGTCCCGTCGGCCAGCAGTTCCTCGGCCAGCTCCACCGACCACCGGTTGGCGAAGACCGAGAGCCGCCGCAGCGCCGCGCGCTCGGGACGGGCGAGCAGGCGGTAGCTGGTCGCCACGGCCTCGCGCAGGGTCACCGCCACGGCGGCCCGGACGGCGGAGCCGGCCGGCTCCCATCCGCGCCGGCCCAGGTCGGCGCTGGCCAGGTCGAGGACCCGGTCGCCGTACCGGTCGAGCAGTTCGCCGAGGTCCAGGATCCGACCCCGGGCCGCCATCAGCTCGATCGCGAGCGGCAGCCCGCCGAGGCGGCGCACGAGCGCGGCCAGCGCCGGCAGCTCCCGCCGGTCGGGCGGCTCCCGGCGGACCCGGGCGAGCCGGACCGTGAAGAGCGCCGCCGCCGGGTAGCGGGCCAGCTCGGTGGCGTCGACCACGTCGGGCGGGGGAACGTCCAGCGGGGCGACCGGCCGGACCAACTCCCCCGGTACGCCCACCGGGTGCCGGCCGGTCACCAGCACCCGCAGGGTGGGCACCGCGTCGGTGAGCCGCCGCAACGCCTCGGCGACCGGGTCCGGTGCGCGTTCCACCGCGTCCACCAGGATCAGCGCCGGACGGCCCCGCAGCCGTGCCGCGAGGTCGGGCAGGCGGGACGCGCCGAGGACCGCGCTGACCGCGGCGAGCACGTCGGCCGGGTCGGAGCCCTCACCGACCAGCACCCCGGCCACCCCGCCCGGGTGCGCGTCGACCGCCTCGTGCGCCACCGCCAGGGCGAGCGCCGTCTTGCCGACCCCGGCGAGCCCGACCAGGCTCACCACCGGTGGCCCCGCCTCGTCGGTGAGCAGCGCGGCGAGGTCGGCCCGGTCCTGCTCCCGGCCGATCAGCTCGACCGGGGGCGGGAGCGCGAACGGCGTACCGGCGGAGGCGGCGGGAGTGGAGGCGGCGCCGGCGGCGACCGCGTGGTGCCCGCCCTCGGCGGCGGCTCGGCCCGTGGTCCGGCCTCGGGCGGCGGACAGGAACGTGGCCCGGGGGCCGTCGGCGAGGCCGAGCGCGTCGGCGAGCAGTTCGACGGTGCTGCGCTGCGGCCGACTGGCCCGGCCGCGTTCCAGGTCGCGGACCGTCCGCACGCCGATCCCGGCCCGTTGGGCCAGCTCGGCCTGGGTCAGACCGGCGGCCGACCGGTGCCCCCGCAACAGCTCCCCGAGGGGGGTACGACCACCCGGGCCCAACTGGTGATCATGAGCCGGAGTCATGGGCAGGAAGGGTACGGATGGGATACGACGGCGGACACCGGTACGTCGTATCGCCGACGCCCCGGAATACGACAGGTCCCCGCCACCCGGCGAGCGTGGCAGGGACCCGTCGACGCCTCAGACGCCCAGGTCGCGGGCGATGATCATCCGCTGCACCTCGGAAGTGCCCTCGCCGATCTCCAGGATCTTCGAGTCCCGCCAGAAGCGCGCCACCGGGTACTCGTTCATGAAGCCGTAGCCGCCGTGGATCTGGGTGGCCTCGCGGGCGTTGTCGACGGCCACGGTGCTGGCGTGCAGCTTGGCGATCGCGGCCTGTCGCTTGAACGGCTCACCCGCCAGCATCCGGGCGGCGGCGTCGTAGTACGCGAGCCGGGCGGTGTGCGCCTTCATCTCCATGTCGGCGATCTTGAACTGGATCGCCTGGTAGTTGCCGATCGGCTGGCCGAACGCGTGACGCTCCTTCGCGTACTTGATCGACTCGTCGACGCAGCCCTGGGCCAGGCCGACGGCGAGCGCGGCGATGGCGATCCGACCCTCGTCCAGGATGCGCAGGAACTGGGCGAACCCGCGGCCGCGCTCGCCGAGCAGGTTGGCCACCGGCACCCGGCAGTCGTCGAAGGTCAGCTCGTGGGTGTCCGAGGCCGTCCAGCCGACCTTGGAGTACCCCGGCGCGACCGTGAAGCCTGGCGTACCCGACGGCACGATGATGGTGGACAGTTCCTTGGCACCGTCCGGCCGCGTGCCGGTGACCGCGGTGACGGTGACCAGCGCGGTGATGTCGGTGCCCGAGTTGGTGATGAACGCCTTCGACCCGTTGATCACCCACTCGTTCGTCGCCTCGTCCAGCACCGCCCGGGTCTGGGTGCCCCCGGCGTCGGAGCCGGTGCCCGGCTCGGTCAGCCCGAAGGCCGCCAGGGCCTCGCCGCTGAGCAGCTTCGGCAGCCACTGCGCCTTCTGCTCGTCCGTGCCGAAGCGGTAGATGGGCATCGCGCCGAGCGAGACCGCCGCCTCCAGGGTGATCGCCACGCTGGAGTCGACCCGGGCCAGTTCCTCCAGGGCCAGGCAGAGCGCGAAGTAGTCGCCGCCCATGCCGCCGTGCTCCTCACCGAAGGGCAGGCCGAACAGGCCCATCTTGCCCATCTGCCGGACGATCTCGTACGGGAAGGTGTGCTTCTCGTAGTGCTCCCCGATCACCGGGGCGATCACCTCGCGGGCGAACTCCCGCACGCTGGACCGCAGCGCCTCTTGTTCCTCGCTGAGCCGGAAGTCCATCTCATCCTCCTGTGTGGACGGGCCGCCGGGCGCTCGTGACGCCGGGACGGGTCGTGCTGGCCGGTGCGGTCCGGGCCTTGCTGGTCGGGTGTTGCGCTTCGGGTGTTGCGGGACGGATGGGGATCTGCGCATCCAGGGGAGCGGCGGCGCCGGTGCGGTGGCCGGGCCGCCGGTGCGGGTCAGACCGGGGTGACGCCGTGCCGACGCCGGGAGAAGTGCCGCTCCTTGGTGCGGGCGGCGGCGAACCGGCGGACCAGCTCGGCGCGGAGTTCGTGGGGCTCGACGATCGCGTCGACCACCAGCTCGCTGGCGAGCCGGACGACGTCGATGTCCCGCTCGTACTCCGCGCGCTTCGCGGCGACGAAGGCGGCCCGCTCGGCCTCGTCCGAGATCGCGGCGATCTTGTTGGCGTAGACGGCGTTGACCGCGGCCTCCGCGCCCATCACCGCGATCTTGGCGGTGGGCAGCGCGATCGTGGCGTCCGGCTCGAACCCGGGGCCGGCCATCGCGTAGAGGCCCGCGCCGTACGCCTTGCGGACCACCACGCAGATCTTCGGTACGGTCGCCTCCGAGATCGCGGTGATCATCTTGGCGCCGTGCCGGATGATGCCCTGCTTCTCCACCGCGCTGCCGACCATGAACCCGGGCACGTCGCTCAGGAACAGCAGCGGCACGTTGAACGCGTCGCAGAGCTGCACGAACCGGGTCGCCTTGTCGGCCGAGTCGACGAAGAGCACCCCGCCCTTGAACATCGAGTTGTTGCCGACCACGCCGACGACCTCACCGTTCAGCCGGCCGAAGCCGATGGTCAGCTCCTTGGCCCAGAGCGCCTGGATCTCGAAGAAGCTGCCGTCGTCGAGCAGGCCCTTGACGTACCGGCGCATGTCGAACGCCTGCCGCTCGCTGGCCGGCACCAGCGCGGCCAGGTCGACCTTCTCGGACGCCGGCACCGGCTCGACGGCCGGCGGCTGCTGCTGCCAGTTCGCCGGCAGGTACGACAGGTACCGCTTCACCACGTCGAGCGCGTCGGCCTCGGTCTTGCAGAGGAAGTGCCCGACGCCGGACTCGGCGCAGTGCACCTTGGCCCCGCCCATCGCCTCCAGCGTGGTCTTCTCACCGGTCACCATCTCGACCATGCGGTCCGAGCCGAGGTACATGCTGGCGTTGCCGTCCACCATGGCCACCACGTCACAGAACGCCGGGATGTACGCCCCGCCCGCCGCACTCGGCCCGAAGAGCGCGCAGACCTGCGGGATCGAGCCGGAGGCACGGACCTGGTTCCAGAAGATCTTCCCGGCGCCACGCCGGCCCGGGAAGAGATCGACCTGGTCGGTGATCCGGGCGCCGGCCGAGTCGACAAGGTAGACCATCGGCACGCCGGTCGCGTACGCCCGCTCGATGATCCGGATGATCTTCTCGACGGTACGCGCGCCCCAACTGCCGGCCTTGACCGTCGAGTCGTTCGCCATCAGGCAGACCTGCCGGCCGTCGATGGTGGCGGTGCCGGTGACCACCCCGTCGGCGGGCAGCCCCTCGGCCATCGCGTTGGCGTAGAGGCCGTCCTCGACGAACGACCCCTCGTCCACCAGGAGCGCGACCCGCTCCCGGGCGAAGAGCTTGCCCTTGGCGGCGTTCGCCGCGTGGTACTTGTCCGCACCGCCGGCCCGGGCGCGCTTGCGCAGCTGCTCCAGTGCCTCACCGTCGAGCGTCACGCCGACTCCCTCGCCCCCTGCGCCGTCCGCCTCGTGAGCGGACCCGCCTGACCTGAACGATCGTTAGGCTAGCGCATCGTCGCCCCCTCCGGCGACCCGCCGCACACCCTCCCGCCATCCCGCGCGGGGTGCCCCTCCGCGCGGGACGCCACTGGCCATCGCACGTGATCGACTCCATGTCGGCGACGTGGCGGTGTCCGACGGGCCGGACAGCGCCATTTCCGCGACATGGAGTCGATCATCGGTAGGGCCGCCGCAGGTCGGCCGTGAAGGCGGGCTCAGGCGGGCAGGGGCGTGAGGCGGGTGCGGGGGCCGGCGCGCAGGACACCCGAGGGCAGGCGCTTGCCGGTCAACTCCTCGGCCAGCTCGGCGGCCTCGATCAGCGCGTCCAGGTCGATGCCGGTGTCGATCCCCATGTCGTGCAGCATGTGCACGGCCTCCTCGGTGGCCAGGTTGCCGCTGGCTCCGGGCGCGTACGGGCAGCCGCCCAGGCCGCCGACGCTGGCGTCGAACTCGGTGACGCCGAGTTCCAGGGCGGTGAGCATGTTCGCCAGCGCGGTGCCCCGGGTGTTGTGGAAGTGCAGCAGCACCGGGACGTGGGCGTTGCGGTCGCGTACGGCGGTGAGCAGTTCGCGGACCCGACGGGGCGTACCCATGCCGGTGGTGTCACCGAACGCCACCCGGTCGGCGCCGTCCCGGACCACCCGGTCGACGATGCCGGCGACGCGCCGCGGGTCCACGTCCCCCTCGTACGGGCAGCCGAAGCTGGTCGCCACGATCACCTCGGCCCGGGCTCCCGCGCCGTGCAGCAGGTCGATCAGTTCGGCGATGTCGTCCAGCGACTCGTCGGTGGATCGGTTGACGTTGCGCCGGTTGTGGGTGTCGCTCGCCGAGACGACGACCTCGATCTCGGTGAAACCGGCGGCCAGGGCGCGCTGCGCACCCCGGGTGTTCGGCACCAGGGCGGTGTAGCGCACCCCGTCCGCCTTCGTGGCCCGCTGCCACACCTCGTCGGCGTCGGCCATCTGCGGGATCGCCTTCGGGTGGACGAACGACACCGCCTCGATCCGCCGTACGCCGGTGCGGGACAGGGCGTCGAGCAGTCGCACCTTGGAGTCGGTCGGGATCGGCTCCTCGTTCTGGAGCCCGTCCCGTGGCCCGACCTCCCGGATGGAGACGAAGTCCGGCAGTTCCGCCATAAGGGGTCACCTCACTGTGACGGGTTTACGTGTTGGGGTACCTCCACTCTCCCACCCTCCCACCCCGCCCCCTCCCCACCTGCGTTGATCATGAAGTTATTGCCCGCCGTGTCGGCATGTCGCAGCAATAACTTCATGATCAACGGCGCGGCCGCGCGGGGTGGGGTGGGGTGGGTGGGTGGGCGAGCAGGGGGGTCAGCGCATGCGGGAGACGATGCCGGTGTCGTAGTCGCCGGAGAGGAACTCGGCGTTCTCCAGCAGCTCGGCGAAGAAGGGGAGGTTGTTCTTCGGGCCGGCCAGGTCGAAGGCGGCCACGGCTGCCTTCGCCCGCTGGATCGCTTCGGCCCGGTCGCTGCCGCTGACGATGAGCTTGGCCATCAGGCTGTCGTAGAACGGGGTGACCGTGTTGCCCTCGACGTAGCCGGAGTCCACCCGGACCCCCTCGCCGGTCGGCTCCACCCAGGTCTTGATCACACCGGGGCCGGGCAGGAAGCGCTTCGGGTCCTCGGCGTTGATCCGCAGCTCGATGGCGTGCCCGCGCGGGGCGAGCGCGTCCGGGTCGAAGGTCGGCGCGAGGCCGGCGGCCACCCGCAGTTGCTCCTCGACCAGGTCGACGCCGTAGACCAGCTCGGTCACCGGGTGCTCCACCTGGAGGCGGGTGTTCATCTCCAGGAAGAAGAACTCGTTGGTGGCCGGGTCGAACAGGCACTCGACCGTGCCGGCGTTGCGGTAGCCGACCGCCTCACCGGCGCGTACCGCCGCAGCCAGGAAGCGCTCCCGCAGCTCCGGGGAGACCGCCGGGGAGGGCGACTCCTCGACCAGCTTCTGGTTGCGCCGCTGCACCGAGCACTCCCGCTCGCCGAGCGCCACCACCCGACCGTCGGCCAGGCCGAGGATCTGCACCTCGACGTGGCGTACCCGGGGGAAGTACCGCTCGATCAGCACCGAGCCGTCGCCGAACATCCGCTCGGCGAACGAGCGCACCTTGTCGTACTCGGTGCGCAGCGCTTCCTCGTCGTCGGCCACGCCCATGCCCATGCCGCCGCCACCGGCCGCGGCCTTGACCATCACCGGATAGCCGATCTCCGCCGCGGCGGCCACCGCCGCGTCCAGGTCGGCCGCCGGGTCGGTGGTGCCGGGCGCGACCGGGACCCCGGCCGCCGCCATCAGGTTCCGCGCGTTGATCTTGTCGCCCATCGCGGAGATCGCGTCCGCGCCGGGGCCGACCCAGATCAGCCCGCCGGCCTCGACGGTACGGGCGAAGTCCGCATTCTCGGAGAGGAAGCCGTAGCCGGGGTGGATCGCCTGCGCGCCGGTGGACTTCGCGGCGGCGAGGATCGCCTCCACGTTCCGGTAGCTCTGCGCCGGGTTGGCCGGGCCGACGCAGACGGCCTCGTCCGCCTCGGTGACGAACGGCAGGCCGGCGTCGGCCTCCGAGTGCACCGCGATCGCACGGATGCCGAGCCGCCTGGCGGTACGGATGATCCGGCGGGCGATCTCGCCCCGGTTGGCGACCAGCAGCGACTCGATCATGTTTCCTCCCGACGTCCAGGGGTGGGGACGGCTGCCAGGTAACCACAACCCCCCGCTACTCACGACTCCCCACCCCACCCACCCCCCACCCACACCCTCACCACACCCCACCCCCGCGATCTTGCAGTTTCGGTGGCGACAAAAGGTGCACGGCACGCATATCAATAACCCATAGTGCAAGATCGACCGCGGGAGGGTGGGGCGGCGGGACGGG
>NZ_JBNADX010000024.1:22581-110070 GCF_049629545.1 Micromonospora citrea | reverse complement strand
GGGAGGGTGGGGTGGGGTCAGCGTAGGGCTACGTCGCCGGCTGGGACGGGGGGCTCGCGGTCCCGTCGGACCTCGACCAGCAGGTCCGGACGGCCGAGCTGTCGGGCCACCTTGTTGACCACCCGCTGGGCGGCGGCGAGGGAGCGCACCGAGAGCAGGTTGCCCCGGCTCTCCCGGCGCAGCACGAAGTAGTGCACGGCGGCGCGCACCTGAGCCCGGTCGGCGGCGCTGGCCTGGGCGGTGGAGACGACCAACTCGCGCAGGGAGGCGGCGAGGCGTTCGGCGAGTTCCAGCTCGGCGCCGCGCAGGCTGCCCCGGACCGCGGCGAGATGACTGTCGACCTTGCGGATGAGCACGTCGGTGCCGGGCGCGAAGCCGTGCTCCTCGACGGTCATCCGGCCCCCTCCACCCGACGCTGCGTTGCGGGTGAAGTTACTTTATGTTGCGGGCCGCAAGCAAGCAGTTAAGTAAGACTTAACACCTCAAGCGCCTGATCCGCGACGTAAGAGCCGCAGCCGGACAGAACAGCGTCCGGGCCGGAGTGGATGTCACACCGGCGGGGCAGGATGGAGTCGTGACCGAGCAGGTGGACGGGGCGGAGCCCGCGGTGCTGGACGACTTCGGGCCGGCGACCCGGGAGTGGTTCCGCGCCGCCTTCGCCGCGCCCACCGCCGCCCAGACCGGCGCCTGGCGTTCGGTGGCCGCCGGGCGCAACGCGCTGGTCGTCGCCCCGACCGGCTCCGGCAAGACCCTCGCCGCCTTCCTCTGGTCACTGGACCGACTGGCCGGGCAGCCGCCGCCGGCCGAGGCGCGGCGACGCTGCCGGGTGCTCTACGTCAGCCCGCTCAAGGCGCTCGCGGTGGACGTCGAGCGCAACCTGCGCGCCCCGCTGGCCGGGATCCGGCAGGCCGCCACCCGGCTGGGCGTCGCACCGCCGGAGATCACCGTCGGCATGCGCACCGGCGACACCCCCGCCGACGAGCGCCGCGCCTTCGCCCGCACCCCGCCGGACATCCTCATCACCACCCCCGAGTCGCTGTTCCTGCTGCTCACCTCCGCCGCCCGCGACTCCCTGCGCGGCGTCGAGACGGTGATCGTCGACGAGGTGCACGCGGTTGCCGGCACCAAACGCGGCGCCCACCTGGCGCTTTCCCTGGAACGCCTCGACGAGCTGCTGGAGCGGCCCGCGCAGCGGATCGGGCTCTCCGCCACGGTCCGGCCGATCGACGCCTGCGCCCGGTTCCTCGGCGGGGCCCGCCCGGTCGACGTGGTGCAGCCGGCCACCCCCAAGACCATCGAGGTGAGCGTCCAGGTCCCGGTGGAGGACATGACCCGCCTCGACGAGCAGGAGCCCCCCGAGGACGACCTGGGCGGCCCCGGCCCGCGCCGCGCCTCGATCTGGCCGGCCGTCGAGGAGCGGGTCTTCGCGCTGATCCGGGCGCACCGGTCGACCATCGTCTTCACCAACTCGCGGCGCAGCGCCGAGCGGCTCTGCGCCCGCCTCAACGAGCTGGCCGCCGAGGAGCTGGCCGCCGCCGTGGGCGGGCCCGACGGCCTGCCCTCGACCGGGCTCACCGCCCGGGGCGGCCGGCCGGTGGGCGTATCCGAGGGATCGACGTCGGGCGGGGAGCCGGCGGCCGGCGACGACGGCCCGGCGGACGGCGCGGCCGGCGACGTGCCCGACCGCCCGGCGGACGGCACCGGAGACTCCCCGGCCGGCAGGATGGACGGTGGCACGGACGCGGCGGCCGGTCGAGCGGCCGGGGACACGGGCGCGGCGGTGGGGCACCCGGCGGCCGGTGGGACGGGGGGACCGGCCGGCGGGGCGGGCGCGTGGGGTGGACCGGTCGGGCCGGTACGGGTCAACCGGCCGCCGGCCGAGGTGCTGGCGCAGTCCGGCGCGGCGGCCGGCGCCACCCCGGTGATCGCCCGGGCGCACCACGGCAGCGTCTCCCGGGAGGAGCGCAAGCACATCGAGGAGGCGCTCAAGTCCGGCCAGCTGCCCGCCGTGGTCGCCACCTCCAGCCTGGAGCTCGGCATCGACATGGGCGCGGTCGACCTGGTGGTGCAGATCGAGGCGCCGCCCAGCGTCGCCGCCGGCCTGCAACGCGTCGGCCGGGCCGGGCACCAGGTCGGCGCGGTGTCCCGGGGCGTGGTCTTTCCCAAGCACCGGGGCGACCTGCTCTCCTGCACGGTCGTCGCCGAGCGGATGGCCACCGGCGCCATCGAGGAGCTGCACTACCCCCGCAACCCGCTCGACGTGCTGGCGCAGCAGGTCGTCGCGATGGTGGCGCTGGAGCCGTGGCGGGTCGGCGACCTCGCGGTGCTGGTCCGCCGGGCGGCGCCCTTCGCCGAGCTGCCCGACTCGGCCCTGCACGCCGTGCTCGACATGCTCTCCGGGCGCTACCCGTCGACCGCCTTCGCCGAACTGCGGCCCCGGCTGGTCTGGGACCGCGCCGCCGACGTGCTCACCGGCCGACCCGGCGCCCAGCGCCTCGCCGTCACCAGCGGCGGCACCATCCCCGACCGGGGGCTCTTCGGGGTCTTCCTGGCCGGCGCGGAACGCGCCGCCCGGGTCGGCGAGCTGGACGAGGAGATGGTCTACGAGTCCCGCGGCGGCGACGTCTTCCTGCTCGGCTCCTCCTCCTGGCGGATCGAGGAGATCACCCCCGACCGGGTGCTGGTCTCCCCCGCCCCCGGCCAGGCCGCCCGGATGCCGTTCTGGAAGGGCGACCAGCTCGGCCGCCCGGTCGAGCTGGGCCGGGCCATCGGCGCCCGGGTCCGCGCGCTGTTGCGCCAGGGCGACGACGAGGCGGTCGCCGCGCTGCGCGCCGGCGGGCTCGACGACTGGGCGGCCGGCAACCTGATGGCGTACCTGCGGGAGCAGCGGGCCGCCACCCGGTCCCTGCCCGACGACCGCACCGTGGTGGTGGAACGGTTCCGCGACGAGCTGGGCGACTGGCGGCTCGCCGTGCACAGCGTCCTCGGCGCCCGGGTCAACGGGCCGTGGGCGCTGGCCATCGGCCGCCGGCTCGCCGAGCGGTACGGGGTGGACGCGCAGGTCATGCCCGCCGACGACGGGATCGTGGTCCGCCTGCCCGACACCGCCGACACCCCGCCCGGCGCGGACGTGGTGGTCTTCGAACCGGACGAGATCGCCCAGCTCGTCGAGGAGTCGGTCGGCACCTCCGCGCTGTTCGCGTCCCGGTTCCGCGAGTGCGCGGCCCGGTCGCTGCTGCTGCCCCGCCGCGATCCGCGTCGCCGCCAGCCTCTGTGGCAGCAGCGCCAGCGCGCCGCCCAGCTGCTCGACGTCGCCCGCGAGTACGCCGACTTCCCGGTCACCCTGGAGGCCGCCCGGGAGTGCCTGCAGGACGTCTTCGACCAGCCGGCCCTGGCCGCCCTGATGCGCGACCTCGCCGCCCGCAAGGTGCGCCTGGTCGAGGTGGAGACCGACCGGCCCTCGCCGTTCGCCCGCTCGCTGCTCTTCGGGTACGTCGGCGCGTTCCTCTACGAGGGTGACGCCCCCCTCGCGGAGCGGCGGGCCGCCGCCCTGGCGCTGGACTCGGCCCTGCTCGGCGAGCTGCTCGGCCGGGTGGACCTGCGCGAGCTGCTCGACCCGGCGGTGCTCACCGAGACCGAACGGCAGCTGCGCTGGCGCACCGAGCAGCGCCGCCCCCGCGACGCCGAGGACGTGGTCGAGCTGCTCCGGGTGGTCGGCGACCTCTCCGAGGCGGAGCTGGCCGAGCGGGGCGTGCCGGTCGGCTGGCTGACCGAGCTGGCGGCGGCCCGGCGGGCGCTGCGGGTCCGCATCGCCGGCGAGGACCGCTGGGTCGGCATCGAGGACGCCGCCCGGCTGCGGGACGCGCTCGGGGTGGCGCTGCCGGTCGGGGTCGCCGAGGCGTACCTGGCGCCGGTGGCCGACCCGCTCGGCGACCTGGTCGCCCGGTACGCCCGCACCCACGGCCCGTTCGCCGCGACGACCTGCGCCGCCCGCTTCGGCCTCGGCGTCTTCGTGGTGGAGCAGGCGCTGCGCCGGCTCGCCGCCACCGGGCGGGTCGTCTCCGGCGAGTTCGCCCCGGACACCGTGGGCACCCAGTGGTGCGACGCCGAGGTGCTGCGGCTGCTGCGTCGGCGCTCCCTGGCCGCGCTGCGCCGGGAGATCGAGCCGGTCCCGCCGCGGGCCCTGGCGGCGTTCCTGCCCCGCTGGCAGCAGGTCGGCTCCTCGGCCCGGGGCGTGGAGGCGCTCGCCGCCGCCGTCGAGCAGTTGCAGGGGGCGGCGGTGCCGGCGTCCGCGCTGGAACGCCTCGTCCTGCCCGCCCGGGTCGCCGACTACTCCCCCGCCCAGCTCGACGAGCTCTGCGCCAGCGGCGAGGTGGTCTGGGCCGGCTCCGGGGCGATCTCCGGCGGGGACGGCTGGGTCACCCTGGCGTACGCGGATGCCGCGCCGCTGCTGCTGCCCCCGCCGGACGAGGCGTTGAGCCTCACCCCGCTGCACGAGTCGGTGCTCGACGCGCTCGCCGACGGGCAGGCGCTGTTCTTCCGTTCGCTGTCCGACCGGGTGGGCGCCACCGACGACGCCGCGCTGACCGCCGTCGTGTGGGACCTGGTCTGGGCCGGTCACCTCACCAACGACACGCTCGCCCCGCTGCGGGCGGTGCTCGGCGCGGGCGGGGCGCACCGGTCCCGACCGTCCGCCCCGCGCACCCGCTACCGCCGTCCCGGCCGGGTCGCGCTGCCCAGCCGCACCGGCCCGCCCACGGTCGCCGGCCGGTGGTCCCGGCTGCCCGACCGTGACCTCGACGCGACCAGCCGGGCCGCCGCCCTGGCCGACCTGCTGCTGGAACGGCACGGCGTGGTGACCCGGGGCGCGGTGCTGGCGGAGCAGGTGGTCGGCGGGTTCGCCGCGGTCTACCCGGTGCTCTCCGCGCTGGAGGAGCGGGGTGCGGCCCGGCGGGGCTACTTCGTCGAAGGGCTGGGCGCGGCCCAGTTCGCGGTCCCCGGGGCGGTGGACCGGATCCGCGCGCTCGCCGACCCCGCGGACGGGGCACGGGGGCGGGGCGGCCCGACCCTGGTGCTCGCCGCGACCGACCCGGCCAACCCGTACGGGGCGGCGCTGCCCTGGCCGGAGCGGGTGGTCGACTCCGGCGACGGGGCCGCGCCGGCGACCGGGCACCGGGCCGGGCGCAAGGCCGGCGCGCTGGTGGTGCTGGTCGGCGGTGACCTGGTGCTCTACGTGGAGCGGGGCGGGCGGACCATCCTCTCCTTCACCGACGACACCGACACGCTCGCCGCCGCCGGCAAGGCGCTGGCCGACGCGGTGCACTCCGGGGCGCTCGGGGCGATGTCGGTGGAACGGGCCGACGGCGAGGCGGTGCAGGCGTCGCCGCTGCGTGACGCGCTCACCGCCGCCGGCTTCCGGGCCACCCCGCGCGGGCTGCGGCTACGCGGCTGACCCGCTTGTGGGCCGCTGACCCGCCGGGCGCGGGCAGGCCGCCGGACACGGGCAGGCGGCGGCCGATCGGCTGGCCGCTCACGGAGCACGCCGTCGGGCCACGTCCCGGCTCGGTGCGGCAGCGCTCAGCCGAGTTTGGCGAGGACGTCGTTGTAGCGCTTCCGCTCCGCCTCGCCCGTCTTCGTGCCGAGGTAGCTGAGCACCACCGCGCCCTTGCGGTACGCGTCGACGCCCCAGACGTCGGTCTGGTTGGTGGCGTTGGCCTCGGTGGGGAAGACGTACACCTTGACGGCGTCGGTGACCAGCAGCTCCGCGCAGCCGATGCCGGCCCCGTCGGGTCCACAGTCGACCGTCCGGTTGCGCAGGTTCGTCACCTTCAGGCCGGCGGCGGAGAAGGCGTCGACCACCTTGCGGGCGCCGGGGGTGCCGGAGGCCTTCGTCGGCATGGTGAAGGGCGGGGTCGACGGGCTCTCCGACGGGGTCCGGGGCGCGCTCGGCGGGGCCTCCTGCGGCGCCTCGGGCGGGGCGGCCTCGGCGGTGGCGGCGGGCTTCGGGGAGCCGTCGGCCCACGAGGGGTCACCGGGTTCGGGGTCGTCGCTGCAGGCGGAGAGCCCGAGGGCGATGAGAAGCGTCGCGGCGATCGGCAGGACACGAGGGCGTTTCGTCACCCCGGCAGTCTGCCGCACCGGCGGGGCGGCCCGTCACCGTCCGGTCGGGCCGACGCCGTTCACCGGAAAGCGCGACGGCTGATCCGGCTAGCCTCGGGGCATGACCCCGACCGCCTGGATCTCGCTGACCACCGACTACGGTCTCGCCGACGGTTTCGTGGCCGCCTGTCACGGGGTGATCGCCCGGCTCGCCCCGGCGGTACGGGTGATCGACGTGACCCACCTGGTGCCGCCGGCCGACGTCCGCCGGGGCGCGGCGGTGCTCGCCCAGACCGTGCCGTCCCTGCCGTACGGGGTGCACGTCGGCGTGGTCGATCCCGGTGTGGGCACGGCACGGCGCGGTGTCGCCCTAGTCACCCCGGGCGGGTTGCTGGTCGGGCCGGACAACGGCCTGCTGCTGCCGGCCGCCACCGCGCTGGGTGGGGTGACCGCGTCGGTGGAGCTGGCCGACCCGGCCTGGCTGGCCCCGCGGGTGTCGCGCACCTTCCACGGCCGGGACGTCTTCGCCCCGGTGGCCGCCCGGCTCGCCCTGGGCGCGCCGCCGGCCGAGGCGGGGCCGGCCGTCGACCCGGCGACCCTGGTACGCCTGCCGGAGCCGGTCGTCCGCGCCGAGCCCGGCGGGTTCGTGGCCGAGGTGCTCACCGTCGACCACTTCGGCAACGTGCAGCTCGCCGCCGGCGCCGACCTGTACGACGCGCTGCCCGCCCGGCCGCGCGTCGCGGGCCACCCCGCGGTACGGGGGCGCACGTTCGGAGACGCGCCCGACGGCACGCTGGTGGTGCTCGTGGACTCCGCGGGCCTGCTGGCGGTGGCGGTGAACGGCGGGCGCGCGGCGGACCTGCTCGGCGTCGCCCCGGGCGACCTCGTCCGGGTGACCGGCACGGACGGCTGAGGGCAGCGCACGGGCGACCACGACCGGTATGCGGACGGCCGCCGCGGCCCCTGCCGCCACATGATCCGATGTGGAATGCTGCTCCGGTGGGTGAGCTCTGGGTTCCCGTCGCCTGTCCCTGCTGCGCGTCCCGGACCGGTGGCGGCACCTGCCCGGTCTGCTTCTGGACCGACGACGGCCAGGGTGACGCCGACGCCGACGAGGTGCGCGGCGGCCCCAACGGAGACCTGAGCCTCACCCACGCCCGGCTGAACTTCGCCGTGTACGGCGCGAGCCACCCCCGCTACCAGGACATGGTCCGCCCGCCCCGCCCCGACGAGCGCCCCTGACCGCCCCCTGCCCGGCCACCCCCACCCGTTGACCATGAAGTTGGCCGCAGCGATGAGATCCACGTCGCCGGCAACTTCATGATCAACAGCGCGAGGCGGGAGGGGGTGGAGGCGGAGGCGGTCAGCAGGGCGGGACGGTGCCGCCGTAGACGGCGGAGATGTAGGCGTGGCTGACGTACTGGCCGGCGGCGAGCCGGTTCCAGCGGCTGGTGGTCCGGTACGGCCCGCTGACGGTCTGCCCGATCACGTAGCACTGGATCGGCACGTGGGCGTACGTGGCGGCGAGCCCGCGCACGGCGTAGCCGGTGCCGGCGCCGGTGCGGACGTTGAGCGGGCCGGACCCGACCACGCCCCGCAGGCCGCCGGCCGTCCACAGGTACGTCACGTCGACCCAGGCGTTGTCGGTCAGCCGCAATCCGTCCCAGAACGTGCCGTCGGCCAGGTCGACACCGGCCGGGTTGAGCACGACCCGACCGAACTGGTCCCGACCGCCGTTGTAGCCGTACTGGTAGGCGGCCTGGGCCTCGGGACGCCCCTGCGGCAGGTCCTTCCAGTTCTCCCGTACCGAGCTGGGGTTCCAGTAGTCGTCGCGGGTGTTCCACGGCCCGACGTCCCACACCGGGGCGTACTCGCAGCGGCCACCGTTGGTGGTGCAGACCCGTACGGTGTAGTCGCCGGAGTTGAGCGGGGCGAGCCCGCGCCGGCTGGGCAGCGCCACGAAGTGGTCCCGGGGCTGCACGATCCGGCCGTTGGCGGTCTGCTCGCCGACCAGGCCGATCCGGGTGGCGTAGACCCGGTAGGTGAGCGGGGCGGTCGCCAGCGGCGCGAGGCGGACGCCGGGGCGGTCGGCGGTCAGCGCGAGCGCGCGTACCCCGGTGGTGGCCCGTGCGTCGCGGGCGGTGAGCAGCACGCGGGCCTGGACCCGGGTCACCGGCCGGTCGAAGACCGCGCCGGCGGCGGCGTCGCGCCACTCGGTCCAGCCGGCGGCCCGCCAGCCGCGCACCTGGACCTGCGCCGTGCCGCCCCGGGCCACCTCGGCGGTGAGCGCGGCGCGCACCCGGGTCGCCGGGCGGGTGAGCGTGCGCGCCGCGGTGAGCAGCGTCCCCTCGGCGATCGGGCCACCGGCGGCGGCGCGGGTGCGGCCGGAGGGGCGGCTGTCGGCGAGCCGGAGCCGGCCGTCGCGCCAGCGGACGTTGACGTCGTCGCCGGTGACGGCGAGGTCGACGGGCCAGCGTTCGGCGGCCGGGGCGGGCGCGGTGGTGGCGGGCCGGACGGTGGGAACGGTGCGCGGCGCGGCGGACACGGTGGCGGGGGCGAGGCTGACGACGAGGGCGGTGCCCAGGAAGCCGGCGAGGACGACCGATCGGGTACGACGGGAACGGGTCATGTCATTCTCCTCAGAACTCACTGATAGTGCGTTTGTCACCTCTTCCAGGGGAAGAGAGGTACAAATAGCGACACATGCGAATTCCGCTCGGCCGAGGGAGAATGGCGGGGTGCCCGAAGGCGACACCGTCTGGAACACCGCCCGCGTCCTGCACCGCGCGCTGGCCGGCACCCGGCTCACCGGCAGCGACTTCCGGGTGCCGCAGCTCGCCACCACCGACCTGACCGGCTGGACGGTCCGCGAGTCCGCCAGCCGGGGCAAGCACCTGCTGCTGCGGCTGGCCGCGCCGACGGACCACCCGGGGGCCGCGCACTGGACGCTGCACTCGCACCTGCGGATGGACGGCGCCTGGCGGGCGTACGCCCCGGGTGAGCGGTGGTCCGCGCGGCCCGCGCACCTCATCCGGGTGGTGCTGCGCGGCACCGGCGCGGTCGCCGTCGGCTACCACCTGCACGAGCTGGCCCTGCTGCCCACGGCGCAGGAGGAGACGCTGGTCGGGCACCTGGGCCCGGACCTGCTCGGCGACGACTGGGACCCGGTCGAGGCGGTCCGCCGGCTCGCCGCGCATCCGGACGCCACCATCGGCGAGGCCCTGCTCGACCAGCGCAACCTGGCCGGGGTGGGCAATCTCTACAAGTGCGAGGTGCTCTTCCTGCGTGGCCTGTCCCCGTGGACGCCGGTCGGCGCGGTGCCCGACCTGGCCGGCACGGTGACCCTGGCGCAGAAGCTGCTCGCCGCCAACCGGGGCCGCTGGACGCAGAGCACCACCGGCTCGCTGCACCGGGGCCGGACCAGTTACGTGTACGGCCGTCGGGCGCAACCCTGCCGGCGCTGCGGCACCGCCATCCGCAAGGAGGAGTTGGGCGAGCGGGTCACCTACTGGTGCCCCCGCTGCCAGCCCGAACGGTCCTGACCGTCACCCGCCCGTGGAACTTCCACGAATCGGCAAGTTACCGCCGAGACACGGACGAACAGGTACTTCCCTCCCCCGCCCCCGACGTCGCATGCTGCGGTGGACCGCTCACCTACCGTCAGCGGCGGGTACGGCCACCACGCCGGGGTGGCGGACGTGCCCGCCCCGATCCCGGGGAGAGCCATGGCCCTGTTCCGCATGTTCCGGCCGGGCTGGGCCGGCCGCGCCGCCCGGACCGCCGCGCCGCACACACCGACCGTGCCCGCCGCCCGCGCCGCCGAGCAGGAGAGCGCCCCGGCCAGCCTGGACCCCGCCGCCGTGCCGCGCCGCTTCGGCGCGGTGCCGAACTTCGCGTACAGCCCGCTGCCGGTCCTCGACGCCGACGGGCGGGTGGTGCCGGGCACCGGCATCCGCAAGTTCGTCGACGCGCTGCCGCTGCCCGGCACGGCCGGCCGCAACGGGCTGGGCGCGCACCTGCCCGTCGCGGTGCCGGACACCATCACCCACCCCGGCTGCGACTACTACGAGATCGGGCTGCGCGAGTACCGGCAGCGGCTGCACCGCGACCTGCCCACCACCCGGCTGCGCGGCTACCGCCAGCTCAACCTCGGCACCGACCCGGACGGGCACAACACCGTCGCCCCGCCGGAGCGGCCGTACCACCTGGGACCGATGATCGTCGCCCGGCGGGGCCGGCCGGTCCGGATCAAGTTCATCAACCAGCTCCCCACCGGTCGGGCCGGCGACCTCTTCCTGCCCGTCGATGCCAGCCTGGACGGGGCCGGCACCGGGCCGCTGGACGGCCCGGCCCCGTACCCGCAGAACCGGGCCGTGCTGCACCTGGCCGGGGCGCAGACCGGCTGGATCAGCGCCGGGAACCCGTGGCAGTGGGTGACCCCGGCGGCCGAGATCACCCCGTATCCGACCGGGCCGGGGCTGGTCCACGTGCCGGACATGCCGCACCCGGGCGCCGGGGCCACCACGCTGCACTTCCCGAACGAGCAGAGCGGCCGGCTGATGTGGCTGCACGACAACACCCACGGCCTGTCCCGGCTGACCGTCTACTCCGGACAGCTCGCGCTCTACCTGCTCACCGACCCGGCCGAGGAACGGCTGGTGGCCGACGGAGTGCTCCCGGCCGACCAGCTCCCGCTGGTGATCCAGGACAAGACCTTCGTCCCCGACGACGCCCAGCTCGCCGCGCAGGACCCGACCTGGGACCGGGACCGGTGGGGCGCCCGGGGCGACCTGTGGCACCCGCACGTCTACCAGCCCCGGCAGGACCCGTACCGGGAGTCGGGACGCAACCCGACCGGCCGCTGGGACTACGGCCCGTGGGTGGGCGACGGTGGCGACGGGGTCGAGACGGGCCCGGTGCCCAACCCGCACCACGACCCGGTCGCCGCGCCGGAGGAGCCGCCGCGGGCGCCAGGGGTGCCGCACCCGGGCGCAGTGCCCGAGGCGTACGGGGACACCCCGCTGGTCAACGGCGTCGCGTACCCGTACCTGACGGTGGCGCCGAAGGCGTACCGGTTCCGGATCCTCAACGCCTGCGCCGACCGCAGCCTCAACCTCGCCCTCTACCGGGCCCGCTCGGACGGTCCCATGTGGCGTCCCGACGGCGTCCTGGCCGACGCCGGGGCCGGCGAGGTGCCGATCGTGGAGGCGGTGCGCGCCCCAGGACGGCCGGCGGACTGGCCCGTCGACGGCCGAGAGGGCGGCGTGCCCGACCCCCGGGCCGCCGGCCCCCGCATGATCCAGATCGGCAACGAGTGCGGACTGCTGCCCGTACCGGTGGTGGTGCCGAACCGCCCGGTCGGCTACCGGTACGACCGCCGCGACCCGACGGTGCTCAACGTGGACGGCCACGCGCTGCTGCTCGCCCCCGGCGAACGGGCCGACGTGGTGGTCGACTTCTCCACCGTCCCGCCGGGCGGCACCCTGATCCTCTACAACGACGCCCCGGCCCCGCTGCCCTGCTTCGACCCCCGCTACGACCAGCACAGCGACGCTCCGGACCGCACGGCGGAGGGCGGCTCCCCCGGCACCCGGCCCGGGTACGGCCCGAACACCCGTACCCTGCTCCAGTTCCGGGTGGCCGGCGTCCCGGCCGCCCCGTACGACCTGGACCGGCTCACCGCCCGCCTGCCCGGGGCGTACGCGGCCAGCCAGCGGCCGCCGATCGTGCCGCAGCCCGAGTACGACGCCGCCTTCGGCACCCGTACCGCCCGGCGGACCGTGGTGCCGGCGCACGCCGTCACGGTCAGCTTCACCCCGGCCGGGGCGACCACCCCGGTGACCCTGCCGATCGAGGTGAAGACCGTCGGGCAGGTCTTCGAGCCGGGTCACGGACGGCAGGCCGGCCGGCTCGGCGTCGTCCACCCGTACGCCGGCCCGCTCGGCGCGACGGCACTGCCGCTCGGCCCGGCCGACCCGGCGACCGAGGTCGTCGCCGCCGCCGACCCGGCCGTCGCGGCCGGCCCGACGACCGACGGCACCCAGCTCTGGCGGATCGGCGGCGGCGGCCGGCAGACCCACGCCGTACACGTCGGTGGCTGCGACGTGCAGGTCGTCAACCGGGTCGGCCGGGACGGCACGGTCCGCCGGCCCGGCCCCGGCGAGCTGGGCTGGAAGGAGACCGTCCGGGTGAACCCGGGCGAGGACGTGGTGGTGGCGCTGCGGCCGGTGGTGCCCCCGCTGCCGTTCAAGATCGGCGACAGCCTCCGGCTGCTCGACCCCACCCGACCGGCCGGGGCGCGGGTCGGCTCCACCCCGGTCAGCCCGCTGGACGGGCGTCCCGCCACCGTGGTCAACCAACTGGTCAACCTGGGCTGGGAGTACCGCTGGTCCAGCGCCGCCGCCGGCCTGCGCGACCTGGGCATGAGCCGACCGCTGGTGCTGCGGGTCTCCCCCAAGGCGCCGACCGGGTTGACCGCCACGCCGGCGCTCGGCTCGGCGACCGCGCTACCGGCGATCGCGCTGGCCTGGACCGGCAACGGCAGCCGCCCGCCGGCGACCAGCCATCTGCTGCAACGCGCCACCGACGCGACCTTCACCCAGGGGCTCACCACGTTGACCGTGGCCGCCACCGCCACCCGGTACACCGACGCCACGGTCACCCCCGGCGTCACGTACCACTACCGGATCCGCGCCGAGAACGCGGCGAGCTGCTCGGCCTGGTCGAACAGCGTCCCCGCGTCGGTCGGGCTGGCCGCGCCGAGCGGGGTGTCCGCGGCGGTGCCGCCGGCCGCGCCGCTGCGGATCGCGCTGCGCTGGACCAACCGCTCCTTCGCCACCGGGATCGACGTGCAGCGGGCCACCAACCCGACCTTCACCAGCGGCCCGGGCACCACGGCGATCGGGGTGGCGGAGAACCACCTCGACGCGGCGGTCGCCCCGGACACCACGTACTACTACCGGGTGCGCACGACGTACCTGGGCGCGGCGTCACCCTGGTCGACGGTGGCGACGGTGACCACCCCACCCGTGCCCGGGACCCCGACCCGGGTCGTCGCCACCGTGACCGTCCCGGCGCCGGACACCGCCACGGTGGTGCTGAACTGGACGTCGAACACCCCGAACGGGCCGGGGGCGGGCTTCACCGTGCAGCGGGCCGTCGACCCGGCCTTCACCCGGCAGGTCGCCACCTTCACCGTCACCGGCCGGGGCTTCACCAACACCGGGCTGGCCCGGGGCGTGACGTACCACTACCGGATCCGCTCGTTCAACGTGGTGGGCGGCTCCCCCTGGACCGGCCCGGTGTCGGTCACCACCCCGCCGTGACTTCGGGCGATCAGCGGGTGGGGGCGCGCATCGGGTCGCCGGCGGCACGCAGCTCGGCCAGGGCCGAGGCCACCCCGTGCAGCAGGTCGGTCGCCTCGGTCAGCCGGGAGGCGGCCGGGTGCTCGGTGCTCGGCCGGGCGTCCTCGGCGACGTAACCGGCCGCGGCCGCCACCAGCGCCTCGTACGCGGCCACCCCGCTCTCCAACTGCCCGACCAGGGCACGCTGCGCCTCGGCCAGCCGGGGTCGGGCCTCCGGCGGGGCGACCCTCAGGGCGCGTTCCACACTCGCCACCCGCCCGGCGAGGTCCCGTAGGGAACGGTCGGCCGCGGCGGCCTCCAGCACCGCCGGCTCGGCCAGCCCGGTGAGCCGGGGCGCCATGCCGGCGAGGGTCAGCGCGGCCCGGTCCAGCCGGGCCCACGGGGCCGCGGCGGCGGTGCCGCGCAGCGTGAGCCGGGAGCGCATCCGTCGGGCCTCGGCGAGCACGCCGGGACCGACGGGGAGCCGCTCGACGGCGGCGACGAGCCGGGCCCGGGAGCGGGCGGCGGCCTCGGCCGGGTCGAGGGCGGGCGGGGCGGGGCGAGCCGCGAGGGCCCGCAGGTCGACCCAGCGCCAGGCGGCCAGCGCCACCGCGCCGCCCGCGCCGGCCGCCCAGGCCGCGTCGGGCAGCCCGATCCCGGCGTACGGGGTCAGCACGGCGGCCGCGCCGCCGAGCCCACCGGCCAGGACGCTCCACCGTCGGGCGGACCGCCGCAGCCGGCGCAGCCGACGGAAGTGTCGCGTTCGCTCGTCCGCCACCGCAACCTCCTCGTGAGGCGCCGCTCAGCCGGCGGCGCTGGTGTCGCCCGTGCCGCGTTCGCGGCTCATGCTGGCCCGGATCTCGTCGAGCCGGGCGGCGGCGGCCGGGTCGGCCGCCGGCTCGGCCGGCTGCGCCTGCTGCTGCACACTCGGGCGTTCCTGCTGGCCGGCGAGCTGCTCACCGGCCATGCTGGAGCGGATCTGCTCCAGCCGGGAGGACCCGGCCGCGTCCAGCGTCGACTTCTGGATCTCCAGCATCCGCCCCTCGACGGAGTTGCCGGCCAGTTCGGCCCGGCCCATCGCGGTGGCGTAGCGCCGCTCGATGCGGTCGCGCACCTCGTCCAGGGTGGGCACGTTGCCGGGGGCGGTGATCGCCGACATCGACTCCAGCGAACGGGCCACGCTCTCCTGCATCTTGGCCTGCTCCAGCTGGCTGAGCAGCTTGGTGCGCTCGGCGAGCTTCTGCTGGAGGATCATCGAGTTGTTCTCCACCGCGCGCCGGGCCTGGGCGGCGGCGCCGAGCGCCTGGTCGTGCAGCGTCTTCAGGTCCTCGGTGGCCTGCTCGGCGGAGACCAGCTGGGTGGCGAGCACCTGGGCGGACTGCTCGTAGCGGCCGGCCTCGGCCTCGTCGCCCCGGGCCCGGGCCTGGTCGGCGAGGACGAGCGCCTGGCGGGCGTTGGCCTGGAGGCGTTCGACCTCGGACATCTGCCGGGAGAGCTTCATCTCCAGTTGCCGCTGGTTGCCGATGACGGCGGCGGCCTGCTGGACCAGCGCCTGATGCTGGCGCTGCGCCTCCTCGACGGCCTGCTGGATCTGCACCTTCGGATCGGCGTGCTCGTCGATCTTGGCACCGAAGAGCGCCATCAGGTAGTGCCAGCCCTTGACGAACGGGTTCGCCATCTCCGCGGTATCCCCTCAGTAGCGTCGCTGCGCCTCGGCCCGTGCCGGACGGGGCCGACCCGCCGGCCGCGCGGCGTGTCCCCATCGTCGCAGCCGTGCGCCAGCGGGGCATCCGTACCGCGGGAGAGCGCCACGCAGCCCACGATCAACCCTACGCGGCAGGGGCGGACCCGGCCACGCGACGCGAGGAGCCGTCAGGCGGCGCAGACCACGTCCCGGTCCGAGGGACGGACCCGGGTGCTGCGCAGGGTGGCCTTGAGCGGCGAATCCTGACGGACCTGCACGGCGACCTTGCCGTCGGAGGTGACCTGCCGGACACCCCGGTTGGTGGCCTTGCGCACCGGGGCGGTGGCCGGCACGGGCGCCGGCTCGTCCTGCACCGGCACGAGCACGCCCGGCATCTGCTCGGCGAGGGCGACGGTGTCGCTCACCTCACGCAGCAACTCGGACAGGCGGGCCCCGAGCGCGTCACAGATCGCGGCCAGCAGCTCGCTGGAGGGCTCCTTCTGGCCGCGCTCGATCTCGGACAGGTAGCCGAGGCTGACGTTGGCGGCGGTGGAGACCTCGCGCAGGGTGCGGTGCTGACCCTGCCGGCGCGCCCGCAGTGCGTCGCCGATCACGCGGCGGAGCAGGACCATCGCACCTCCCCCTGACGGGAACACCTCTCGCCCGGGCGCCCGCCCGCGCCGCGCGCGGTGTCCCGCGCCGACGCCGACGTCGCGCGCCGGAGCCTTCCCGCAACCGTACCCGTTGACCGGCCGCGCGACATCCCACCCCGACGGTCAAATCCGATCACGCGGCTCACCGCCGGCCGGCCGGGGTGGGCACGCCGTCGTCCTCGGCGGCCGGCCCGGCGGGGTCATCGGCATCCTGGATCTGCTCGGTGAGCAGCCGTAACGCCTCGATCACCGCGGCGGCGCGGATGTGGTCCCGGCCACCGTCGAGGTCGAGCCGACGGACGACCGGCCCGGTCGGCCCGGCCGCCGCGACGTAGACCAGCCCGACGGGCTTGCCGTCCTGCGGCTCCGGCCCGGCCACGCCGGTGGTGGCCAGCCCCCAGTCGGCCCCGCAGCGCCGCCGCCCGCCCTCGGCGAGGGCGACGGCCACGTCCGGGTCGACCGGCCCGCGTTCGGCCAGCAGGTCCTCCGGTACGCCGGCCAACCGCGACTTCAGCTCGGTGGCGTAGGTGACCAGGCCGCCCCGGTAGATCCCGCTCACCCCGGCGATCTCCACGATCGCGGCGGAGAGCAGCCCACCGGTCAGGGACTCGACGGTGGCCAGGGTCTCGCGCCGCTCGTGCAGCCGGTGCACCACACCCGCCGCCGGGCTCCCCGCGGGGCGCTCGTGATTCGCATCCGTCGCCATGGCACCCATCCCTTCCCCCTGTCCCGTCACCTACTCATCCTGCGCCGCATTCCGGCGGCGGGGAGGTCGACGCCCCGACCCGTGCGGGCCCGGGGGTCAACGGGTCGGGCGGCGCAGGCGCAGCGCCTGGGCGACGTAGTCGAAGCCGGTCACCACGGTGACGAGCACGGCGGCGGCCATGATCCACGGGCCGACCACGGCCAGCGCGGCCGGCATCGGCCACAGGTACCAGGTGATCGCCAGGATCTGCAGCGCGGTCTTGACCTTGCCGCCGCGGCTGGCCGCGATCACCCCGTGCCGGATCACCCAGAAGCGCAGCGCGGTGATGCCGAGCTCGCGGGCGAGGATCACCGCCGTCACCCACCAGGGCAGCCGGTCGTACCAGGAGAGCAGCAGCAGGGCCGCGCCGGTGAGCGCCTTGTCCGCGATCGGGTCGGCCACCTTGCCGACCGAGGTGACCAGGCCGAAGCGGCGGGCGATCCACCCGTCGACCAGGTCGGTCACCGAGGCGACCA
This sequence comes from Micromonospora citrea, assembly GCF_049629545.1. GTDB lineage: Bacteria > Actinomycetota > Actinomycetes > Mycobacteriales > Micromonosporaceae > Micromonospora > Micromonospora citrea_A. Next base: position 93,070 of record NZ_JBNADX010000024.1, on the reverse strand, counting down.
CGAAGATCAGGCAGGCGGCCGTACGCCAGCCGGCATGGCTCATCCCCGAGACGACCACCGACCCGGCGAAGACCGGCACCAGCAGCAGTCGCAGCAGGGTCAACCCGTTCGCCGCGTTGAGCACCGGCACCCGGGCGACCACCGGCGCGGATTCCGTCGCCCCGGTCACCGCCGCACCCCGCTCCGGCCGCCGTGGCGTACCTGGCACCGCACCACGTGGCTCCCCCGCTCCCTCCGGGCCCGCCGTCACCGTTCCGCGCCGGGCGCCGCCGAGATCATCTCATCCGGTACGGCCACCAGGTCGACGCCCTCGGTCGCGGTCACCGTGGCCCGGACCAGGTCGCCGGGGCGCAGCGCGGCCAGGTCGACGCCGCCGCCGTCGGGGGCGACCAGCGTGGTGGAGCCGTCGACCTCGGGGGCCTGGTGGGCGGCCCGCCCCTCGACGACACCGTCGGCGACCGAGTCGACGAGCACCTCGACACGGGAGCCGAGCCGCTCCTCGGCCCGCTGCGAGCAGAGTTCGTCGGCGAGCGCGGCGAGCTTGTCGTAGCGGCGCTTGATCGTGGCGGTGGAGACCTTGCCGGTCAGCCCGGCGGCCTCGGTGCCGTCCTCGTCGCTGTAGTCGAAGACGCCGATGGCGTCGAGCCGCGCCTCGGTCAGGAAGCGGACCAGCTCGTCGTAGTCGGCCCGGGTCTCGCCCGGGAAGCCGACGATGAAGTTGCTCCGCGCGCCGGCCTCGGGGGCCAGGGCACGGGCGCTCGCCAGCAGCTCCAGGAACCGGTCGGTGGAGCCGAAGCGGCGCATCCGGCGCAGCACCGGCTCGCTGGAGTGCTGGAACGACAGGTCGAAGTAGGGGGCCACCCCCGGCGTCGTGGCGATCGCCTCGACCAGGCCGGGCCGGGTCTCGGCGGGCTGGAGGTAGCTGGCCCGCACCCGGACGATGCCGTCGATCGCGGCGAGCTGCGGCAGCAGCTTCTCCAGGGCGCGCGGGTCGCCCAGGTCCTTGCCGTACGAGGTGGAGTTCTCGCTGACCAGCACCAGCTCCCGTACGCCGGTCCTGGCCAGCCACTCCGCCTCGGCGAGCAACTCGTCCGGGGTACGCGAGACGAAGGCGCCGCGGAAGGCGGGGATGGCGCAGAACGCGCAGCGCCGGTCGCAGCCGCTGGCCAGCTTGAGCGAGGCGACCGGGCCGGTGTCGAGCCGGCGGCGCAGCACCGGCCGCAGGTGCGCGGGCGTGTGCTCGTCGGTCTCCACGGTGCCGCGGACGGGTGTGCCGTGGCCGGGCAGCGAGACGGCCGCCTCCCGCCGCTCGACCGGGGTGAGCGGCAGCAGCTCGCGCCGGTCGCGCGGGACGTGCGCGTCGATCGCCTCACCGGCGACGACCGCGTCCAGCCGGGCGGCGATGTCCGGGTAGTCGTCGAAGCTCAGCACGGCCTGCGCCTCCGGCAGGCTGTCGGCGAGCTCACGGCCGTACCGCTCGGCCATGCAGCCGGCGGCGACCACCTTGGCGCCGGTGTCGGCGGCGGCGAGCAGGGTCTGGATCGAGTCCTGCTTGGCCTTCTCGACGAAGCCGCAGGTGTTGACGACCACCACGTCGGCGCCCTCGCCGTCGGTGGTGACCTGCCAGCCGTCGGCGTGCAGCCGGGCGGCCAGCTCCTCCGAGTCGACCTCGTTACGGGCGCAGCCCAGGGTCAGCAGGGCGACGCGACGGCCGTCGGCGGCTTGCGAAGGGGAGGTGGCAGACACCATCCGAGGGTACCGGGCCGTCCGGCGGGACCCGGCAACGGCGGGCCGCCCGCATCGGCCGGCTCACATCGCCCCGCCCGCTCCCGCGTCGGCCGGGCGCACGACGGCTCGCGGTCAGACCGCCGCCGCGCCGAGCAGGACCAGACGGTCGAGGAGAAAGACCTCCGTCCCGGCCAGGCCGGTGGAGCAGAAGACCGAGATCTGGTCCGCGCCGGTCCGGCCGGCGACCGATCCGGCGAGCACCGCGCCCAGGTCGCGCAGCCGTCCCGTGTACGGCTCGACGGCGGCCAGCATCGGCGGGGAGTACGCGCCCGCCTGGGCCGGGGAGTCGGTGACCAGGCCGTCGGCGACGTCGAGCAGGTCGGTGCCGAACTCGTGCCGGTCGGTCTGCTTGAAGCCGACGGTGGTGACGTGGGTGCCCGGGGCGAGGTCGGCGGCGTCGATCACCGGCGTGACGCTGGTGGTGGCGAGCACCACGACGTCCCGGTCGGCGACGGCCTGCCGGGCGGTGTCGACCGCGCGCGCCGGCACGCCCAGCTCGGCGCGGACCCGGGCGGCGAACGCGGCTCGGCGGGCCGCCGAGCGGCTGTGCACGGTCACCTCGCGCAGCGGGCGTACCGCCGCGGTGGCCCAGACCTGCGTCCACGCCTGCCGGCCGGAGCCGACCACACCGAGGGTGGCCGCGTCGGGGCGGGCGAGGGCGTCGACGGCGACCCCGCCCAGCCCGCCGGTACGCCGGGAGCCCAGCTCCTCGCCGACCGACACCGCCCGCACCGCGCCGGTACGGGCATCGTGCAGCACCACCAGCTGCGCGGACTCCGGCAGCCCGAAGGTGTCGTACGAGCGGAAGCCGTACCACTCGCCGGTGAGGTGGCCGGCGGTGAGCACCATCCGCCCGCCGCCCAGCGGGGCGGACGCCCGGGGCGGGGCGACGAGCCGGCCGGCGTGGGCGGCCAGCAGGGCGTCCCGCATCGCCGCCACGGTGGTGGCGGCGTCGAGCGTGGCGGCGACCTCCCGGTCGGAGACAAGCATCGTCATGCGGTTCAGGATGCAACCTGAAGTTGACGTGAACTCAACCGTTGGTGGGCGGGATCACCCCCGGCGCCGTCCCGCCGGTGTAGCGTCGGTTCCGGTGGCTGCGGCCATCCCGGACGAGTGGTGGGCGTACCCGGTCAGGACAAGACGCCCCGTGAACCCGACTCGTCCCGGCTCCCTCGTGGCCCGGGGCCCGTTTGCGACGAGGTGATCGCCGTGGCCTGGATCGTGCTGGTGCTCTCCGGACTGCTGGAGACCGCGTGGGCGGTCTCCCTCGACCGCAGTGCCGGCTTCAGCCGCCCGCTCCCCTCGATCGTCTTCGTGGTGACGCTGGTGGCGAGCATGGCCGGCCTGGCGTACGCGCTGCGCGAGATCCCCGTCGGCACCGGCTACGCGGTCTGGGTCGGCATCGGCGCGGTCGGCACCGCCCTGGTCGGGATGGTGGCGCTGGGCGAGTCGGCCAGCCTGCCCCGGCTCCTCTGCCTGCTGTTGGTGGTCGCCGGCGTGGTCGGGTTGAAGCTCTTCCACTGACCCGGGCCGCTCCCCCTCGGCGGGCGCAGGCCGCCCCTGGTGGTCGGCCCCCTACCGGTCGGCGGACCCGGCGACTCGGCCACCGTCGGGCACCGCACCGCCGTAACTCGGCACCGCCAGGCACCGAACCACGCCGTGACGCGGCCGACGGCCGAAGCAGGCGGAGCATGCGACCGGCAGCCGGAGCAGGCGGCGGACGGTGACGGCTCGGCCGCCTGATCCATCTGTGCCATCAGGTCCGTAGCGTCCGGCAGGACATCCCACTCCCGCCGCAGCCGCTGCCGGGAGCACCGCCGGAGCCGCTGGATCCTGAGCCGGTTGCGGAGCGGGGCGAGCCGGGTGTGGTGGCGACTGACGGGGGTCCCGGGCGTGCGGCGTCCGGACGCAGCGGCGCGGGCCGGTGGCTGCGCCCAATCTGCCCGGATGCGTACTTCGCGGTCGGAGTGGGTAGTCACGGGCCGACCACAGGACTGAAGGCTCTCATCACGGAGGACGTCATGGCCGACATGCACGCGACCGCCCGCCCGCGCAGCAACGCCGCCCGGATCTGCACGATCCTGGCCTTCGTCTTCGCCGTCGTCGCGATCTTCGTGGCGCCGCTGCTCTTCGGCATCGCCGGCCTGGTGCTCGGCATCGTCGGCGCGGTGCTGGGCGACAAGCCGCTCGGCTGGTACGCGGCCGCCGCCAGCGTCGTCGGCGCGATCATCGGGATGGCCCTCGTCGCCGCCCTGCTCAACTGACGTCCCGTACCCACCGCCGCACGAGGCCCGCCGGAGTCCGGCGGGCCTCGTCGCGTCCGCACCACGACCGGCAGGGGCGGCGGGTTCAGCCCTCGTCGCCGCGCAGGCCGACCAGGACCTCCTCCAACTCGTCCGGCTTGACCAGCACGTCCCGGGCCTTGGAGCCCTCGGAGGGGCCGACCACACCCCGGGTCTCCATCAGGTCCATCAGCCGGCCCGCCTTGGCGAAGCCGACCCGCAGCTTGCGCTGGAGCATCGAGGTCGAGCCGAACTGCGAGGTGACCACCAGCTCCACCGCCTGCACCAGCAGGTCCAGGTCGTCGCCGATGTCCTCGTCGATCTTCTTCTTGCTGTCCTGCGCGGGGGCCAGCACGTCGGGGCGGAACTCCGGCTCCCGCTGGTCCTTGCAGAACTTGACCACGTCGGCGATCTCGCGCTCGGTCACCCACGCGCCCTGGATCCGGATCGGCTTCGACGCGCCCATCGGCAGGAAGAGTCCGTCGCCCCGGCCGAGCAGCTTCTCCGCGCCCGGCTGGTCGAGGATGACCCGCGAGTCGGCCAGCGACGAGGTGGCGAAGGCGAGCCGGGACGGCACGTTCGCCTTGATCAGGCCGGTGACCACGTCGACCGAGGGACGTTGGGTGGCCAGCACCAGGTGGATGCCGGCGGCCCGGGCCAGCTGGGTGATCCGGACGACGGAGTCCTCCACGTCGCGGGGGGCCACCATCATCAGGTCGGCCAGCTCGTCCACGATCACCAGCAGGTACGGGTACGGGCGCATCTCCCGCTCGCTGCCCGGCGGGGCCTTGATCTCGCCGTTGCGCACCTTGCGGTTGAAGTCGTCGATGTGCCGGACCCCGTTGGCGGCGAGGTCGTCGTAGCGCATGTCCATCTCGCGCACGACCCACTCCAGCGAGTCGGCGGCCTTCTTCGCGTTGGTCACGATCGGCGTGACCAGGTGCGGGATCCCCTCGTAGCCGGTCATCTCGACCCGCTTCGGGTCGATCAGCAGCAGCCGCACCTCGTCCGGGGTGGCCCGGGTCAGGATCGACACCAGCAGCGAGTTCAGGCAGGACGACTTGCCCGCGCCGGTCGCGCCGGCGATCAGGATGTGCGGCATCTTCGCGAGGTTGGCCACCACGAAGCCGCCCTCGATGTCCTTGCCGAGCGCCACCACCATCGGGTGGTGGTCGCTGGTGGCGGCCCGCGAGCGCAGCACGTCGCCGAGCGCCACGTTCTCCGGGTCGGTGTTGGGGATCTCCACGCCGACCGCGCTCTTGCCCGGGATCGGGCTGAGGATGCGCACGTCCGGCGACTTCACCGCGTACGCGATGTTGCGGGAGAGCTGGGTGATCCGCTCGACCTTGACGCCCGGGCCGAGCTCGACCTCGTACCGGGTGACGGTCGGGCCCCGGGTGAAGCCGGTGACCTCGGCGTCCACCCCGAACTGGTCGAAGACGCCGGTCAGCGCGGCGATCACCTCGTCGTTGGCCCGGCTGCGCGTCTTGGGCGCGGCGCCACCGCTGAGCATGTTGGCCGGCGGGAGGGTGTAGTCCCCGTCCATCGCGGTGAGCGCGAGCTGCTCAGCCCGCGTCGGCGGCGGCGAGTGCTCCGGCGGCTCGACCGGCTTGCGACTGGCGGGCACCTTCGCCGGTGCCTTGCGGGGCAGCACCAGGGTCTCCTGGAGGTCCACCGCCTCGGGATCGTCGTCCAGGTCGTCCGGGTCCAGCGGCGGCGGCACGGCCTTCTTGCGCGATCGCCGGGCCGGCTTCTCGACCACCACCTCGGTCTCGCCGGTGGACGGCGGCGCGACCAGCGTGCCCGCGAGCAGGCCGAGCCGCTCCGGGATCTTGTTGATCGGGGTGGCGGTGACCACCAGCAGGCCGAAGACGAGCAGCAGGATCAGCAGCGGCACGGCCACCCAGGCGGTGACCGCCGCCTCCAGCAGGTCGCCGATCCCGGCGCCGATCAGCCCGCCCGCGTAGTCGCGCTGCACCGGGTCGACCGGGTTCTGTCCGATGTGCAGCATGGCGGCGGTGGCGACGAGCATCGAGCCCCAGCCGACCAGGCCACGGCCACGGTGCTCCGGGTCCGGCGGGGTGCGCATCAACCGCCAGGCGCCGATCATCAGCAGCACCGGCACCACGATCGCGATCGCGCCGAGGAAGAGGCGCACCGTGTCGGCGAGCCGGGCGCCGAGCGGACCGGCCCCGGAGAACCAGATGCCCACCCCGCTGAGGATGGCCAGACCGAACAGCAGCAGTCCCCCGCCGTCACGGCGGTGCTCCGGGTCCAGGTCCCCGGCGGAGGCGACCTGCCGGCCGGCGCCACGCACCGCCCAGCCGACACCGTGCGCCAGCCCCATCCACAGTGCACCGATCGCCCGCCCGACGTACGCCGCCGGGGTCGGCCGGACCGTGGTCCGCCGCCGGGGTGCGGCCTTCGCGGCCTTCTTCGCCGGCTGGCGGGCACGACTGTTCGTGGTCCCGCGCGGCGACGCGCCGCGTCGCCGGCTCGCCTGAGAGGTACGGCCCGCCATAGAGTCACCGTAACGGCGTGACCCGGGAGATCGCCGCTTTTCCGGGTCGTGTCCGTGTGTCGCAGCACGGACCGCGCCCACAGACGTGTTATTCGCCTCAGGAAGGGATGCCCGATGGCGTCGCCTGCTTTCGAGGACGGTCCGGACCCCCTGGCCGGACACCCGCAGGCCCTGCGGCCGTTGACCCGCGATCTGGTCGCCGCCGTGCTGGACAACCGGGGCTACGCCTACTCGACCGACGACGACGGCGACCTGGTGGGCCGCTGGGACGACAACCTGATCTGGTTCCTCCGCCCCGGCGAGGCCGGAGAGCTGCTCCAGGTCCGCACGATGGCGGCCCCGGCCTTCGGCATCGAGTACGTCCCCGCGCTCTACGCCTTCTGCAACTCCTGGAACCACGACCGCCTCTGGCCGAAGGCGTTCGTGCACGTCGACGACGACGGCGTGGCCCGGGTCTGCGGCGAGGTCATCACCGACCTGGAACGCGGAGTCACCCCGCACCAGCTCGACCAGCTCATCGACTGCGGCATCTCCACCGGCTGCCAGCTCGCCGCCGCCGTCGGCCGGCTCCCCGGCGGGACGACCCGGTGACCGGCCACGCCGGGGACGCCGACCGCCGGCTGCGGGGCGCCCCGGCGCCCGAGCTGGTGGCGGCGCTGGCCGACGCGCGGGACATGCCGGACGGTGAGGCCCGCTTCGCCGAGCTGGACCGGATCGCTGCCCGGGCCGACGCGCTCGGCGACGCACGGTCCGCACTGGACGCCCGCTTCGCGCTGGTCGAGGCGTACCTGCTGCACGGGGAGCGGTGGCGGCTGGCCGAACCGGTGCGCCGCTGCCTCGCCACCGTCGACCGCTGCCCCGAACTGCTGACGGAACGCCCCGGCGACGCGGAGCTGCTGCGCCGGCACCAGCGGTACGCGGTCGAGGCGGCGATCGGCACCCCTCGGGTGGGCCTGGACACCGCCCGTGCCCTCCTCGACGATTTGGCCCGCCGGGCCGGCGAGAGCAGCGGGCTGGTCGCCCAGCTGCGCTGCCGGCTCGCCGACCACCTCGGCGACGAGCCGACCGCCCGCCGCTGGCACGACGCCTGGGCCGCCGCCGAGCCCGACCCGACGGCCGGCTGCCCCGGCTGCCTGCCGGCCCGCCGGGCGGAACTGCTCGCCGGGTGGGGCGACGACGCGGCGGCACGGGAGACGCTGCGCCCGGTCCTCGACGGCGCGGTGGACTGCACCGACCAGCCGGAGCGGGCCCTCGCGGTGGGGCTGCTGCCCTGGTTGCGGGCCGGGGAGCCGGAGCGGGCCGGGCAGGCGCACGTGCGGGCGTACCGGCGACACCGGCGGGAACGGGCCGCCTTCGGCCACCTCGCCGCGCACCTGCGCTTCTGCGCCCTGGCCGGGCATCCCGGGCGAGGGTTGGACGTGCTCGCCGAGCAGCTGCCCCGGCTGGACCACCCGTACGACGACCTCGCCGCGATGGAGTTCGCCGCCGCCGGGGCGCTGGTGTGCGTCCTGGCCGCCGAGGCGGGGCTGGGCGGGCGACGGATCCACCGCCCGGCGCACGGCAGCCGTCCGGCGGCCGAGGTGGACGTGGACACCCTCGGCACCGACCTGCTGGCCCTCGCCACCGGGCTGGCCGGCAGCTTCGACGCCCGCAACGGCACCGGGCACCAGTCCGGCCGGATCGCCTCCTGGCTGGCCGAGCGGCCGGTCGGCCAGCCGGTGCCGCTGCCGGACGACGACGGCGACCCGGCGGAGGACGAGCCGCCCTTCGTGCCGGCGGCCGACGAGCCGGCCCCGCTCAGCCTGTCGATGATCACGTCGGTGCTGGACCGCCGGGGCGACGTCTACGCGGTGGACGCCGGCGGCGTGGTGGTCGGCCGTTGGAACGAGGCGGTGATCCAGTTCCGGCAGGTGGGCAAGCGCGGGGAGATCCTGCACGCCCGGGTGGTGGCGGCCCGCCGGCTGCCCGCGGCGCGGCTGACCGAGGCGTACGCCTTCTGCAACGCCTGGAACCACGACCGCCTGCTGCCGAAGGCGTACGTGCACGACCTGGGCGGCGGCGAGCTGGTGCTGGCCGGCGACGTGACCACCGACCTGGAGCACGGGGTGGCCCTGGCGCAGCTCGGCGTGCTGGTCGACGCGACGGTCGCCACCGGCGTCGCGTACGCCGAGGCGGTCGCCGCCCTGCCCTGAGGGGTACCCGAACGCGGCGCGGCCCCCGACCACCGGGCGGTGGTGGTCAGGGGCCGCGGTCCGCGCACCGGCAGGTCGCCGGTGGTGGTGGACGGCCGGGACGGCCGCCCACCGGTCAGTTCGCCGAGAACGCGAGGGTGTACTCGGCGGAGCCGCTCAGTGCGGTGACCCGGTAGCGGTACGCCCCGGCCGCTCCGTCGGCCGTCAGCTTCGCCACACCGTCGACGGTGGCGGCGCGGGCGACGGTCCGGAACGCGCCGCCGCTGAAGCGCTGGAGCTCCAGCACCAACTGGGCGCCGTCGGAAGTCTCCAGGCAGGCGCTCTGCCCGCCGGCCTGAGCCACGTAGAAGCGACCGTCCGGCTGGGCCTGGGACCGACCGGCGGTGAGGGTGCCGGTGCGGCGGACGTCGCCGGTGCAGGCGGTGTCACCGGCGGCCGGCGGGGCCTCCGGCTCGGCGTTCGCCGGCGGCTGGGTGGCGTTGCCGCCGGCCGGCGGGTCGGCCGGGGCGGCCTGCCCGTTCGCGGTGACCAGGGTCAGGTTGTTGCGCTGGAGGATCTCGTTGACCGGCTGGAAGAAGGTGGTGCCGCCGACGGTGCAGTTGCCCGACCCGCCGGAGGTGACGCCCTGCGCCTGGTCGCCGGAGAGCCAGGAGCCGCCGGAGTCACCCGGCTCGGCGCAGACGTTGGTGCGGGTGAGCCCGGTGACCGTCCCCTCCGGGTAGTTGACGGTGGCGTTCTTGGCCTGGACGACGCCGCAGCGGGTGCCGGTGGTGGAGCCGGAGCGGCAGATCGAGGCGCCGACGGGTGCCTCGGTCGAGCCGTTCACCGGCAGCAGCGCGCCGTTGAAGTCGTTCACCACGCCCTGCGGCGTCCACTGGTTGTTGGTGCGCACGAACGCCCAGTCGTCGCCCGGGAACGAGGACGCGGCGAAGGTGCCCTGGGCGACCTGGTTGCCGCCGGTGGTACGGGCCCCGGTCTGGCCACAGTGTCCGGCGGTGACGAATCCGCCCACCACGGAGAAGCCGACCGAGCAGCGGCCGGCGCCGTTGATGAGGAAGGCGTCGCCGCCCCGGACGTCGAAGAGCGGACGCGGCTGCTCCCGGGACGTGATCACCCGGACCGCGGCGGCCGGCGCCCCGCTCGCGGCGGCCCACCGGCGGCTGCGCTCCTCGGCGCCGGGCTGGGCGAGCACCACCACCGAGTTGGTGGCGACGTCGACGTACCAGCCGGCGATGTCCGGGGTGGCCTGCCGGCCGGCGGAGTCGAGCCGGCTCTTCACCGCGTCCAGCTCGCTCACGCCGCGCTGCACCTGCTTCGGCACCGCGCCGGCTGCCTCGACCTTCGCCGCCTCGGCCGGGTCGGCCACCGCGACGGTCAGCGTCGCGCCGTCGGCGCTCAGCCAGGCGCCGCCGTAGTCGGCGCCGAGTTGGGCGCGGAGCCGGCCGAGGGTGTCGGTGGCCTGCCGCTCGGCGGTCAGCCGCCGCACCGCCTGCTCGCGGCTTAGCCGCAGGTCGCGGCTCATCGCGTCCACCACCTCGGGGGCCACCCCGCCGGTGGCCTTCGTCCCAGCCGGTCCAGCGGCTGTCGGGGTGGCGTTCTCGCCGGCGAACGACGGCAGGGTCACCGCCGCCGTCAATCCCGCCGCCGCCACCACGACACCGATGGCTGTCATCCGTCTGCGGTCCATCCGCCATGCTCCTCCCGGCCGACGCCTGGGTGCGCCTGCCGGAACGGAGTACGGAGACGATGGCCGATCGGTTGAACCCGAACCGGACTATTCAGCTCAGCGTGTCCGAGTGATCACGTACCGGACACGGCGACGCCGGTCCACCGAAGACGGTGGACCGGCGTCGCGGAGCCGGTGGGATCAGACCTCGACGACCGTGGGGACGATCATCGGACGCCGGCGGTACGCGTCGTTGACCCAGCGCCCGACGGTGCGCCGGACGATCTGCTGGAGCTGGTGCGGGTCGGTGATGCCGTCCGCGGCGGCCCGGTTGAGCGCCTCGGTGACCAGCGGGATCACCGGGTTGAACGCCTCCGGGTCCTCGGAGAAGCCCTTCGCCGAGACGGTCGGCCCGCCGACCACCTTGCCGGTGACCGAGTCGACCACCACGGTGGTGGCGATGAAGCCGCCGTCGCCGAGGATGCGACGCTCGGTGAGCAGCGACTCGCTGACGTCACCGACGGCGAGGCCGTCGACGTAGACGTAGCGGCTCTTCACGTGCCCGACCAGGCTGGCGCGCCCCTCGACCAGGTCGACCACGTCGCCGTCCTCGCAGAGCACCACCCGGTCCGGCGCGACGCCGGACTCGATGCCGAGCCGCGCGTGCGCGCGCAGGTGCCGCCACTCGCCGTGCACCGGCATCAGGTTGCTCGGGCGGACCACGTTGAGCAGGTAGAGCAGCTCACCGGCGGGGGCGTGGCCGGAGACGTGCACCTTCGCCACGTCCTTGTGCACGACCACCGCGCCGGCCCGGGCCAGCCGGTTGATCACCCGGTAGACCGAGGTCTCGTTGCCGGGCACCAGCGAGCTGGCCAGCACCACCGTGTCGCCCGGCGCGATGGTGATGTGCCGGTGGTCGCCGCTGGCCATCCGGCCCAGCGCGCTCATCGGCTCGCCCTGCGAACCGGTCGACATCAGCACGATCTGCTCGGGCGGCAGGGTGGTGGCCTCCTCCAGCCCGACGACCAGGCCGGGCGGGATGTTGAGCAGGCCGAGGTCGCGGGCGATGCCCATGTTGCGGACCATCGACCGGCCGATCAGCGCCACCTTGCGGCCGTGCTCGATCGCCGAGTCGAAGACCTGCTGCACCCGGTGCACGTGCGAGGCGAACGAGGCGACGATGATCCGCCCCTTGGCCTTCGCGAAGATCGAGTCGAGGACCGGCCCGATCTCCTTCTCCGGGGTGACGAAGCCGGGGATCTCCGCGTTGGTGGAGTCCGACAGCAGCAGGTCCACGCCCTCGGCGCCGAGCCGGGCGAAGCCGGCCAGGTCGGTGATCCGGCCGTCCAGCGGGAGCTGGTCCATCTTGAAGTCGCCGGTGTGCAGCACCAGGCCGGCCGGGGTGCGGATGGCCACCGCGAGGGCGTCCGGGATCGAGTGGTTCACCGCGAAGAACTCGCACTCGAACGGGCCCAGCCGCTCCCGGCCGCCCTCCCGCACGGTCAGCGTGTACGGCTGGATCCGCCGCTCGGCCAGCTTCGCCTCGACCAGCGCCAGGGTGAACTGGGACCCGACCAGCGGGATGTCGGGCTTGTGGGCCAGCAGGTACGGCACCGCGCCGATGTGGTCCTCGTGGCCGTGGGTGAGCACGATGGCCTGGACGTCGCCCAGCCGGTCCAGGATCGGACCGAAGTCGGGCAGGATCAGGTCCACACCGGGCTGCTCGACGTCGGGGAAGAGCACCCCGCAGTCGACGATGAGCAGCTTGCCGTCGTACTCGAAGACGGTCATGTTCCGACCGATGGCGCCGAGCCCGCCGAGCGGGATGATCCGCAGGCCGCCCTCCGGCAGCGGCGGGGGCAACTCACCCTCGAAGTGCGCCTCGGTCACGCGTCCACCTCATTCTGCGACGCCGTCGGGCGTCCGTCGTGTCGTACGGTCATCAGGGAAGGTCCACGCCCGCCGCCGCGCAGTCGGCGCGCAGCTGGGCGATCTCGTCGGTGGTGGCATCCACCAGCGGCGGGCGCACCGGGCCGGCCGGCAGGCCCTTGGCCGCCAGGCCCGCCTTCACCAGGATCACGCCCTGGGTACGGAAGATCCCGGTGTACAGCGGCAGCAGCCTCCGGTGCAGGGCCAGCGCGGTGGCGTGGTCGCCCGCCTCGTACGCCTCGATCAGCTGCTTGGTGCCCACGCCGGTGAAGTGCGTCGAGGTGCCCACCACGCCGACCGAGCCCACCGCCAGGGCGGGCAGGGTGAGCGCGTCCTCGCCGCTGTAGAAGGCCAGGTCGCTGCGGCTGGTCACCCAACTGGTGGCGGTCAGGTCACCCTTGGCGTCCTTCACCGCGACGATCCGGCCGTGCTCGGCGAGCCGCACCAGGGTCTCGGTGGCGATCTCCGTGCCGGCCCGGTGCGGGATGTCGTAGAGCATGACCGGCAGCCCGGTGGCGTCGGCGACCGCGGTGAAGTGGCGCAGCAGGCCGCTCTGCGGCGGCTTGTTGTAGTACGGGGTGACCACCAGCAGGCCGTGCGCGCCGGCCTTCTCGGCCGACACGGCCAGCTCGATGGTGTGCCGGGTGTCGTTGGTGCCCACCCCGGCGAGGATCCTGGCCCGGTCGCCGACCGTCTCCGCGACGGCCCGGATCAGGGCCTCCTTCTCCGCGTCCGTGGTGGTCGGCGACTCGCCGGTGGTGCCGTTGAGCACCAGCGCGTCGTTGCCCTGCTCGTCGACGAGGTGGGCGGCGAGGCGTACCGCGCCGTCGAGGTCGAGGGACCCGTCGGCGGCGAACGGGGTCACCATGGCCGTGATCAGTCGCCCGAACGGGCGCGACACGCCCCGGTCGGGGGCGGCAGGGTGGTCGTGCGTCATGTTCACAACCTAGCGGACGACCACCGGAGGGCCGGTGGGGAAGGGCTCAGGACCACTCGGCGTGCGGGCTGCTCGCCACCTCGGTGCCGTCGGGCAGGGTGGTGACGACGAAGTCGTTGAAGACGTTCGGGGCGACCTGCTGGAGCTGGCGCAGGCACTCCACCGCCAGCTCACGGATCTCCACGTCGGCGTGCTCGGTGGCGCGCATGGCGATGAAGTGCCGCCAGGCGCGGTAGTTGCCGGTGACCACGATCCGCGTCTCGGTGGCGTTGGGCAGCACCGCCCGGGCCGCCTGCCGGGCCTGCTTGCGCCGCAGCGTCGGGTTGGGCTCGTCGGCGAAGCGCTGCTCCAGCCCCTCCAGCAGCTCGGTGTACGCCCGGACGCTCGCCTCGGCTGCCTCGACGAACTTCTTGTGCAGCTCCGGGTCCTCGGCGATCACCGCGGGCTCGACCATCGCGGCGTCCCGCTCCGGGACGTAGCGCTGGGAGAGCTGCGAGTAGGAGAAGTGCCGGTGCCGGATCAGCTCGTGGGTGAAGGAGCGGGAGACGCCGGTGAAGTAGAAGCTGACCGAGCCGTGCTCCAGCACCGACAGGTGCCCGACCTCCAGGATGTGCGCCAGGTAGCCGGCGTTGGTGGCGGTCGCCGGGTTCGGCTTCTTCCAGCTCTGGTAGCAGGCCCGACCGGCGAACTCGGCGAGGGCCTGGCCGCCCTCGGCGTCGGTCTGCCACGGCACGTCGTCCGGGGCCTGGAACTGGGTCCACGCGATCAGCTTGACCTGGGGCTGCACCAACATTCCTGCGACTGTAGTGGCCGCAGCGCCTGCCGCGAAACTTGGGCTCGCGGGGCGGAAAGGGTGCATGAGCTGCGAATCGTGGACATGTGCCGCCGCCCGGGGCCGGCACGTGTCCAAGATCTCCCAGCGGTGACCGGGTCAGACGTAGAGCGACGTGAAGGGCGCCCAGGGCAGGTTGCGGGCCACCGAGAAGGCGAACCAGACGGCGAGGAAGCCGCCGATCATCGGGGAGCTGATCCGCAGCTCGGGCAGGCGCCAGCCGAACGCCTGCTTACCCGCCCAGGCGACGAAGAGGTACGCCAGGAAGGGCAGCGCGAAGACGAAGACGAAGTGGTGCCGGGCGGCGGCCGGCAGGTCGGCGTGCAGCACGTACCAGAGGGCACGGGTGCCGCCGCAGCCCGGGCAGTCCAGCCCGGTGGTGAGCTTGAGCAGACAGCTCGGGGCGGCGTCGGGCGCGCTCCGGGTCGGGTCGCTGACCAGCGCGTACGCCACGCCCATGCCGACGCAGCCGAGGGCGGCCAGCGGCACCGCCCAGCGGGGGGCGCGCTCGTGCACCCGCAGCACGAACCGGGTCAGCCGGTCCGGCTCGACCTGGGGGTACGCCCCGGGCGGCGGCCAGGCCACCGGCCCCTCCGACGACGGCTGGGGGCCCGCCACGGCCGTCCCGACCTGCGACCCGTCGGCATCCTGTGCCTGCCGGCCCGTCCCGGCCGGCCCGTCCACGCTCGTCACGCGCTCACGGTACACCGGCCACGCCCTTCAGCGCGGCGGCCAGCGGGGCGGCGAGGTCCCCGACGGCCGGCGGGGCCACCGCGTCGAGGCCGAGCCAGCCGGCGAGCCGGTGCAGCTCGGCGGCGAGCGCCACGGCGGTCTCCCCCTCGTCGACACCCGGCTCCCGCCAGGCCGCCGGCACCAGCAGCACCCCGGCCCGGCGGTCGGCCTTGAGGTCGACCCGGGCGACGAACCGCTCCCCGTGCAGGAACGGCAGCACGTAGTAGCCGTGCACCCGCTGCGGGGCGGGCACGTAGATCTCGATCCGGTAGGTGAAGTCGAAGAGCCGCTCGGTGCGGGCCCGTTCCCAGACCAGCGGGTCGAAGGGGCTGACCAGGGTGGCGGCCCGGACCCGTCGGGGCAGCCGCGCGGCGGCATGCAGCCAGGCCGGCTGCCGCCAGCCCTGCACGGCGACGGGCCGCAGCTCCCCCGCCTCGACCAGCTCGGCGATCGCCTGCCGGGCCCCGGCCAGCGGCAGCCGGAAGTAGTCGCGCAGCTCCGCCTCGGCGGCCACCCCGAGGCAGCGGGCGGCCACCGACACCAGCGTGCGGTACGCCTCGGCGTCGGTCGGGGTGGGCGCGTGAAGGGCCGCCGCCGGCAGCACCCGCTCGGGCAGGTCGTAGCGGCGGGCGAACGAGGTGGTGCGCTCGGCGGCGGCCACCTCGCCGGCCCAGAAGAGGAACTCCAGCGCCCGTTTGACCGCCGACCAGTTCCAGCCCCAGTTGCCGGTCTCCCGGGGCGCGTCGTGCTCGATCTCGGCGGCGGTGAGCGGCCCCCGGGCGGCCACCTCGTCGCGCACCCAGGCGACCAGCTCCGGCTGCTCCTCGGCGATCCGCCGCATGCCGCCCCAGGCGTGGGTGCGGGCCCGGGCCATCCGCCAGCGCAGCGCCGCGTGCAGCCCGACCGGCACCAGCGACGCCTCGTGGCCCCAGTACTCGAACAGCTCCTGGGGGCGCCGGTAGGCGGCGGTGTCCAGCAGGGCGGTCGGGTAGGGCCCGAGCCGGCTGTAGAGGGGCAGGTAGTGCGCCCGCTGCAGGACGTTGACCGAATCCATCTGGATCAGGCCGACCCGGTCCAGCACCCGGCGCAGGTGCCGCCGGGTGGGCACGCCGGCGGGCGCCGGGTCGGCGAAGCCCTGGGCGGCGAGCGCCACCCGCCGGGCCTGGGCGAGGGAGAGCGATTCCGGTGCGGCCATCGTCGAAGGACCCTAGACCAGGGGTACGACCGACGGCTTCAGGTCAGGGCGCGGCGTCGGACCCGCCGAGCTGGAGCCGTCGTACGGAGCGGACACTGGACGCTACGCCCGGGCGGGCATACAACGGACACATGCTGACCATCCGCCGCGAAGAGCCGGAGGACGCCGAGGCGATCGCCCGGGTCCACATCCACGGTTGGCAGGCCGGCTACGCCGGGATCATGCCGGACGAGGTGCTGCGCCGGCTCAACCCGCTGGCGTGGGCGCAGCGCCGGCGGGACCTCGGCACGGCCGACCCGGAACACCCGTTCACCACCCTGCTGGCCGAGGTCGACGGGGTGCCGGCGGGGTTCACCACGTTCGGGCCGTACCGCAACGACCAGGACCGCGACGACCTGGACCCGGCGTACGGCGAGATGCTGGCGATGTACGTGGAGCCGGCGCACTGGGGTGACGGCACCGCGCGGGCCCTGCTCGCCGCCGCCCTCGACGGCCTGGCGGTCCGGGGCTGGCGGGAGTACCGGCTCTGGGTGCTGGCGGACAACGCGCGGGCCCGCCGCTTCTACGAGCGGGCCGGCCTGTCAGCCGACGGGCAGCGCTCCACCTACCCGGTGCCGCTCGCCGGCGGGCGTCCCCCGGTCCACCTCGACGAACTGCGGTACGTCGGCCGGCTCGACGGCTGACCCGGTCGGCCCGGCGCGCCCGGGCCCCGGGTGCCCGGTCGGCGCCGCCGGACGCCGGATCGGCAACAGCACCAGCAGCGCCAGGCTGATCCAGACGTAGGTGTTGCTGCCCAGGAAACCGTCGAGACCGGTGAAGTCCTTCTCCCAGCCCCACACGATCCGGCTGCACAGCAGTCCGTACGCCACCACCGCGAATCCGGCCAGCGCCCGGCGGCGCGGGCTGCCCGCCGGCGCAGCCACCGCGTTGTCGACCAGCAGGATCAGCCCGGGGATCAGCCAGACCAGGTGGTGCACCCAGGTCACCGGGCTGACCAGGCACATCAGGGCGCCGGTCAGCGCCAGCCCGGTGGCCTGGTCGCCGACGGCCGCCGCCGCCCGGCAGCGCCACGCCCAGAGGGCCAGGGTGGCCAGGACCAGCACCAGCCAGGCCAGGGTGCTCGGGTGTTCGGGGTCCAGCCGGGCCACCACGCCCCGCAGCGACTGGTTGGAGACGAAGGCCAACTCGCCGACCCGGCCGGTGTTCCACAGCGCCGAGGTCCAGAACTCGCGGGAGGCGTCCGGGAAGAGCGCGGCGGCGACCAGGGTGGCGACCGTGGCGGCGGCCATCGAGGTGAACGCGGCCCGCCAGCGCCGGGTGACCAGCAGGTAGACGATGAAGACGCCCGGGGTCAACTTGATCGCGGTGGCCAGGCCGATGCCCACCCCGGCCCACCGGTTGCCCGCCGGCAGCAGCCGCAGCAGGTCCACCGCGACCAGGAAGAGCAGCAGCATGTTGACCTGGCCGAAGTTCACCGTCTCGCGCATCGGCTCGTACGCGGCGGCCAGGCAGAGCGCCACCGCCAGGGCGAACCAGCGGGTCCAGCCGGCCCGCCGGGAGACCGGGTCGAGCAGCCACCAGATCAGCACCGTGCTGACCACCACGCTGGCGGCCACGCTCACCGTGATCGCCGCCGGCCACGGCAGGTACGCCATCGGCAGCATGACCAGCGCCGCGAACGGCGGGTAGGTAAAGCCGTACTGGGTGCCGGGCTTGAGGTAGTCGTAGATCTCGCCACCGTCGTGGACCCAGAAGTCCAGCGCGCCGTAGTAGACCTTCAGGTCGAAGAAGCCGTGCCGCACGGCCGCCACGGAGAGGAAGGCGGCCACCGCGACGGCGAGCACGACCACCCCGACGACCTGGGCGGCCGTCCTCCTGGCACCCTGCGCCACCGTCATCTCCCCCGCCCTGCGTAGGCTTGCGTCCCATGGCTCTGGGGTACGTCCGCCCGGCGCGTCCCGAGGACGCCGGCGAAATCGCACGAATCCAGCTCGCGACCTGGCGGGTCGCCTATCGCCGCATCCTGCCCCGGCACGTGCTCGACAACCTGGACGAGGCGTACCTGGCCCGGCGGTGGAGCGCGGCGGTGCAGGAGCCGCCCTCGGGCGCGCACCGGGTGCTGGTCGCCGTCGAACAGGCCGAGCAATCCTATCTGGTGGGGTTCGCCGCCTCCGGTCCGGCGGACGCCGAGGCGCTCGCGCCGCAGGAGCCGGCCGAGTCCCTGGCCGACGGCGTGGTGGCGGTGACCGACCTGCTGGTCGAGCCGCGCTGGGGCCGGCGCGGGCACGGCAGCCGGCTGCTGTCGGCGATGGTGGAGCACTGGCGGGCCGACGGCTTCTCCCGGGCCGTGGCCTGGGCGTTCGACGGTGACGAGGCGACCCGGAAGTTCCTCACCAGCACCGGCTGGGAGCCGGACGGCGCGGCCCGGGCCCTGGACGTGGACGACATGCTGGTCCCCCAGCTCCGCCTGCACGTCGCGGTCCCCACCGAGCCGGTCGCCACCGACTGACGACGCCGCAGCGCGCGTGGCGTCGGTGCGCGGTGTCACAGGTGGGGCCTACGGTGGCCCCATGACCACGGCCACGGCGAGTACGGCCACCGACCTGGAGCAGTTCCGCGTCGAGCTGACCGGCTTCGCCTACCGGATGCTCGGCTCCATCTTCGACGCCGAGGACGCGGTGCAGGAGACCATGCTGCGCGCCTGGCGCGGCCTGGACCGGTTCGACGGGCGGGCCAGCCTGCGCACCTGGATCTACCGGATCGCCACCAACGTCTGCCTGGACGCGCTGCGCGGGCGGGAACGCCGTCCCCTGCCGACGGACCTCGGCGCCCCGTCCGCCCCGGTGGCCGCGGCGCTCGGTGTGCCGGCCGGTGAGTGGCTGGAGCCGGCCCCGGACACGGCCGTGCTGCCCGCCCCCGGCGACCCGGCCGAGGTGGCGGTGGCCCGCGAGTCGGTCCGGCTGGCCTTCGTCGCCGCGCTGCAGCACCTGCCGCCCCGGCAGCGGGCCGTGCTGATCCTGCGCGACGTGCTGGGCTGGCACGCCGACGAGATCGCCGCGCTGCTCGACGCCACCGTCGCGGCGGTCAACAGCGCGCTGCAACGGGCCCGGGCCACCATGGGCGGGCGGGACGCCACCGCCCCGACCCCGGTGCTGGACCGCGCGCACCTCGACCTGCTCGACCGCTACGTGCGGGTCTTCGAGCGCTACGACATCGACGCCCTGGTGGGTCTGCTGCGCGAGGACGCCGTGCACAGCATGCCGCCGTACGCGATGTGGCTGCGCGGCGCGGCCGACATCGGCCGGTGGCTGCGCGGGCCGGGAGCCGGCTGCCGGGGCTCGCGGCTGGTCGGGGTGACGGCCAACGGCGGCCCGGCCCTGGCGCAGTACCGGCCCGACCCGGCCGGTGGGCACCGCGCGTTCTCCGTCCAGGTGCTGACGATCGCCGACGGACGGATCACCGGGTTCGTCCACTTCCTCGAACCCCGGCTCTTCCCCCTGTTCGGGCTGCCGACCCGCCTCGCCGCCTGATCGTCTCCGCTCCCGCCGAGCCGGCCGCCGGGCATGTCGCCGGGCCCGCACCGATGATTTCGGGCTCCCCGTGTCGTCCACCCCGGTAGGCCTCGTTAAGGAGTGAGATGACCGCCCAGACCATGCCGCGGGCCGGCGCCGGGCGACGGGAGTGGACCGGGCTCGCCGTGCTGGCGCTGCCCACCCTGCTGCTGGCCCTCGACCTCAGCGTGCTCTACCTGGCCCTGCCCCGGCTGAGCACCGACCTCGGCGCGGACAGCACCCAGCAGCTCTGGATCACCGACTCCTACGGGTTCCTCATCGCCGGGTTCCTGGTCACCATGGGCACGCTAGGCGACCGGGTGGGCCGGCGGCGGCTGCTGCTGATCGGGGCCACCGCCTTCGCCGTGGTCTCGGTGGCCGCCGCGTACGCGCCGAACCCGGCGACGCTGATCCTCGCGCGGGCGCTGCTCGGCGTCGCCGGGGCCACCCTGATGCCCTCCACCCTCGCGCTGATCAGCAACATGTTCCGGGTGCCGGCCCAGCGGGCGATGGCGATCGGGGTGTGGATGTCGTGCTTCATGGGCGGCATGGCGGTCGGACCGGTGATCGGCGGGGTGCTGCTGGCGCACTTCTGGTGGGGCTCGGCCTTCCTGCTGGGCGTGCCGGTGATGGTGCTGCTGCTGGTCGTCGCGCCGATCCTGCTCCCGGAGTACCGCGCCCCGCAGCCGGGCCGGCTCGACCTGGTCAGCGTCGCGCTGTCGCTCGGCGCGATCCTGCCGGTGATCTACGGCCTCAAGGAGCTGGCCCGGCACGGCGGGCGGCCACTGCCCGCCCTGGCCATCGTGGCCGGCGGGCTCGTCGGCGCGCTCTTCGTCCGGCGGCAGCGCCGGCTGGCCGATCCGCTGCTGGACGTCCGGCTCTTCGCCACCCGCTCCTTCACCGTCGCGCTGCTGATCTTCCTGCTGAACGGGATGGCGATGGGTGGGATCTTCCTGCTGGTCAACCAGTGGCTGCAGCTGGTCGAGGGGCTCTCCCCGCTGCGCGCCGGGCTGTTGCTCGTACCGCAGGCGGTGGTGATGATCGGGGCCACCATGCTCGCCCCGTTGCTGGCCCGCCGGTTCCGACCCGGTCACGTGATGGCCGTCGGGCAGGTGGTGACCGCCGCCGGTTTCCTGCTGCTCAACGGGGCGGACGACCCCGGCGCGCAACTGGTGGTGCTGGTCGCCCTGGTCCTCGCCTCGGCCGGGATGGCCCTGCCGTCCGCCCTGATCACCGACCTCATCGTCGGGTCCGTCCCGCCCGAGCGGGCCGGCTCGGCCGCGTCGACGTCGGAGACCTTCGGGGAGTTCGGCATCGCGCTGGGGGTGGCCACCCTGGGCAGCCTGAGCGCCGCCGTCTACCGGGACGAGCTGGCCCGCACGCTCCCCGCCGGCCTGACCGCCGAGGCGTCCGAGCGGGCCCGCGACGGACTGGCCAGGGCGGTCGAGGTCGCCGGTGAGCTGCCCGGCGGCGTCGCCCTGCTCGACGCGGCCCGGGCCGCCTACACCGACGGGTTGATCCTGACCGCCACGGCCGCGGCGGTCCTGGTGGGCGGGCTGGGCGCGGTGGCCGTGGTCGCGTTCCGGTCCGTGCCGCCGTACGCGCCGGCCGGCGCGGAGCGGGCCGGCGAGCCCCAACCGACCGGGGCCGTCTCGCACTGATCCTGTCCGACCACATTCGACGTGAGGAGAGCACATGTTCAGGGACACGAAGGCGTTCAGCGGGTTCTCGGTGGACGACACCGACCGGGCGCAGCAGTTCTACACCGAGACGCTCGGCCTGCGGGTGTCGCGGGACGACGCGATGGGCGGGATGCTGACCCTGCACCTCGCCGGCGACCGGCCGGTGCTGGTCTATCCGAAGGCCGACCACGCGCCGGCGACGTACACGGTGCTCAACTTCCCGGTCGAGGACGTCGAGCGGGCGGTGGACGAGCTGACCGCGCGAGGGGTGCGGTTCGCGCGCTACGAGGGGATGCCGCAGGACGAGAAGGGGATCATGCGCGGCAACGGCCCGGACATCGCCTGGTTCACCGACCCCGCCGGCAACGTCCTGTCGGTGCTCGCACAGGACTGACCCGAGGGCCGGACGGGTCAGTCGCGGCGGAGTTCGGCGACCACCTCGTCGTCCTCCATCGCGCCCGTGGGGGTGAAGCCGATCGAGCGGTAGAGGGCGGCGGCCGGGGCGTTGTCCGGGTGGTACGACAGCCGGACCGGGTGGCCGCCGTCCTGCGCGGCGAGCCAGTCGGCGAGGGTACGCACGGCCGCCCGGCCGATCCCCCGGTCCTGCTCGCTCGCGTCGATCACCATGCCGCCGATCCAGCGTGAGCCGTCGTCGTCCACGCCCCACATGACGTGGCCGACCACGGTCTCGTCGGCGTACACCGCGAGCGATGTCCAGACGTCGGAGCGCATGGTCAGCACCAGGTAGCGGGCCGCCAGGGCGGCCACGTGGACCCGCTGGTCGTCGCGGGGAGCTACGTCGGCTACGGCCCGCCAGTTGTCGTCGTCGACCGGCCGCAGTGTGACGTGTCGGCCCGCCCGGTCGCGCAGCCCAGAATCGATCATGGAGACGAGCCTAGACCCGGCTTCGTCGGGCGACGACCTCTTTCCGCCGCCCGCGCCACCGGCGGCACCGGCCGTCGACACCGGCTGCGCCGACCCGCGCTGACGACGCCGGTCGTGCCGGGCGCACGCATCGGTGGCACTGCTGCGTCGACCACGAGTGGTCGCCGTTGCGGCGGACGTCACCGTCGCAGGCACCGCCACCTACCGGCAGGCTCGACCGACAGCAGCGCGATCCGCTCCGCCGGTCGCATCGGCAGGCTCGACCGACAGCAGCGCGATCCGCTCCGCCGGTCGCCCGGTCCGGTGCAAGGCGCTGAGCGTCGCCCCCAGCGTCAACAGCCTGCGGGCCATCCGCGCCGGCAACCCGCAGGCAACCGCGCCGGCTAACCGGTATGTGGCTGGACGCTACCGACCTGATCGCATCGATGGATCAGCGCCCGGGAAACGCCCTCGCCGACCGATCCATCCGTGCGATCAAGTCGGTAGCGCACAGACATGGGCCACCGCTTCCGGCGACCGCGACAGCCGGCAGGCAGAGCGACGGCGCGACCAGTCCCACGACGGGAGTAGCCCGGCCGACGCAGCACCGACCGACCGACGCGAGCAGCGTCACCGACAGCAGCGCCACCAGGGGCGAGCAGGGCGACGGCGGCTCAGTCCAGCAGCTCGTCGATGCCGATGGTGAGGCCCGGACGGTGCCGCACCGCGCGCACGGCCAGCAGCACGCCGGGCATGAACGAGGCCCGGTCGAACGAGTCGTGCCGGATGGTCAGCGTCTCGCCGGCGGTGCCGAAGAGCACCTCCTGGTGGGCGACCAGGCCGGTGGCGCGGACGGCGTGCACGCGTACCCCGTCGATGTCGGCGCCCCGCGCGCCCGGCACCTCGTCGGAGGTGGCGTCCGGGACGGGCCCGAGGCCGGCGGCGGCGCGCGCGGCGGCGATGCGGCGGGCCGTGTGCGTGGCGGTGCCGCTGGGGGCGTCCAGCTTGCGCGGGTGGTGCTGCTCGATGATCTCGACGCTCTCGAAGTGCCGGGCGGCCTTCGCGGCGAACTGCATCATCAGCACCGCGCCGATGCCGAAGTTGGGGGCGATCACCACGCCGACGCCGGGCTTGCGCTCCAGCCAGCCACGCACCCGCTCGATCCGCTGCTCGGTGAAGCCGGTCGTCCCGACCACCGCGCTGATGCCCTGGTCGATGCACCAGTGCAGGTTGTCCATGACGACGTCCGGCGTGGTGAAGTCGACGACCACCTCGGCGCCGGCGTCGGAGGCGTTGAACAGCCAGTCGCCCTGGTCGACCATCGCCACCAGGTCCATGTCCCCGGCCGCGTCGACCGCCTTGCACACCTCGACGCCCATCCGGCCCCGGGCACCCAGCACGCCGACCCGGATCGGCTCGTCCAGGCCCTTCTCCTGCTCGTCAGTCACGGGGCACAACCTATCCCAATCGGGACGCCCTCATCCGCCGGGATCACCCGCCGTCCCACCAACCGACGTCGCCCCGTCGCCACGGTCCGCCGGCGCCACGACGGCAGGCGGACCGGGAGGGGAGGCACCGGTCAGGCGGCGAAGTCCCGCTCGCCGAACGGGCCGACCACCGCGAGGGACATCGGCCGGCTGAGCAGCTCGGCGGCGAGGGAGTTGACGTCGTCGAGGGTGACCGCGTCGACCCGGGCGAGCAGCTCGTCCACCGGCATCAGGTCGCCGTAGAGCAACTCGCCCTTGGCCAGTCGGCTCATCCGCGAGCCGGTGTCCTCCAGCCCGAGCACGAACGAACCCTTGCTCATCCCCTTGCCGCGGGCCAGCTCGGCCTCGGTGATCCCGTCGGCGGCCACCCGGGCCAGCTCCGCGCGGGTCAGGTTCAGCACCTCGTCCACCTTGCCCGGCGCGCAGCCGGCGTAGACGGCGAACAGGCCGCTGTCGGCGTACTGGCTGGCGTAGGAGTAGACCGAGTACGCGAGACCGCGCTGCTCGCGGATCTCCTGGAACAGGCGGCTCGACATGCCGCCGCCGAGGACGTTGTTGAGCACGCCGAGGGCGAAGCGCCGGTCGTCGGTGCGGTCGATGCCGGGGCAGCCGAGGATGACGTGTGCCTGCTCGGTCTCCTTCGGCTCGACCAGGGTGGTGGCCGGCTTCGTGCGTACCGTCGGGGTGGCCGGGCGGTGCGCGGCCGGCGTCGCCGGGTCGGTGTCCAGCGGGGTGCCGCGCAGGGCCTGGCGGACCAGCTTGACCACGGCGGTGTGGTCGAGGTTGCCGGCGGCCGCGACGACGATCTGCGGGGCGGTGTAGCGGCGGCGGTAGAAGCTCTGGATCTGCCGCCGGGTCATCGGGGTGACCGTCTCCTCGGTGCCGGAGATCAGCCGGCCGAGCGGGTGGTCGCCGTAGACCGCGCGGGCGAAGAGGTCGTGCACCTCGTCGCCGGGCTCGTCGTCGTGCATGGCGATCTCTTCGAGGATGACGCCGCGCTCGGTCTCCACGTCGGCGGCTTCCAGCACCGAGTCGGCGACCAGGTCGCACATGACGTCGATGGCCAGCGGCAGGTCCTCGTCCAGCACGCGGGCGTAGTAGCAGGTGTATTCCTTGGTGGTGAAGGCGTTGGTCTCGCCGCCCACCGCCTCGATCTCGGAGGAGATCTCCAACGCGCTGCGCTTGTTCGTGCCCTTGAAGAGCAGGTGCTCCAGGAAGTGCGCGGCACCGGCCTGCGGACCGGTCTCGTCCCGGGAGCCGACCGCCACCCAGATGCCGAACGAGACGCTGCGCATCGCCGGGATCGCCTCGGTCAGCACGCGCAACCCGCTGGGCAGCACGGTACGGCGTACCGTGCCGCCGAGCGGGTCGTCACTCAACGTACGGGTGACCGCTCGGGCGGATCCACCGGCCCGCCCCGGCTGTGACCCGGTGACGTGCCGGACGGCGCCGGACGGCCCCGTCCCCTGTCGACCCGTGGGAAAGGACGAACGCCGGGCCCGACTCACGAAGACCTGCTCTCCATACGACGAGGGGATGAAGTGGTGCGGGATACGAACCGGCCGGGTGACGACCACGTCGTCACCCGGCCGGTCACCGATCAGCTGTGCCGGGTCCGGCGACGCGGGCGCTGCTCGCCGCCCTCGCCACCCTCGCCGCCGCCCTGGCTGCGCTCGCCACGCTCCGGGGCACGAGCACCCCGGTCGCCGCCACGCTCGCCCCGGTCGCCACGGTCACGCGGACCCCGGTCGCCGCCACGGCCGGCCGGACGCTCGCCACCGGCGGCCTCGCCGGCGGCCGGCGCCTCGGCGCCCTCCGGGCGGACCTTGTCCAGGTAGATCTTGCCGCGGGCGTCGATGTCGGCGATCTCCACCTCGACCTTGTCGCCGACGTTGAGGAAGTCCTCGACCCGCTCGACCCGCTTGCCGTCGCCCACCTTGGAGATGTGCAGCAGGCCGTCACGGCCCGGCAGCAGCGAGATGAACGCGCCGAACGCGGCCGTCTTGACCACCGTGCCGAGGAACCGCTCGCCGGCCTTGGGCAGGGTCGGGTTCGCGATCCCGTTGATCCGGTCCACCGCCGCCTGGGCCGACGGACCGTTGGTGGCGCCGACGTAGATCGTGCCGTCGTCCTCGATGGAGATCTCGGCGCCGGTCTCGTCCTGGATGGCGTTGATGGTCTGGCCCTTCGGGCCGATCACCATGCCGATCTTGTCGACCGGGATCTTGACGGTGGTGACCCGCGGCGCGTAGTCCGACATCGCGGCCGGTCCCTCGATCGCCGACTGCATCACGCCGAGGATGGCCTGCCGGGCCTCGTTGGCCTGCTGGAGCGCGGCGGCCAGCACGTCCGACGGGATGCCGTCGAGCTTGGTGTCGAGCTGCAGCGCGGTGACGAACTCCGGCGTGCCGGCGACCTTGAAGTCCATGTCACCGAACGCGTCCTCGGCGCCGAGGATGTCGGTCAGCGTCACGTACTGGGTCTTGCCGTCCACCTCGTCGGAGATGAGGCCCATGGCGATGCCGGCCACCGGGGCCTTGAGCGGCACGCCGGCGGAGAGCAGCGCCAGGGTGGAGGCGCAGACCGAACCCATCGAGGTCGAGCCGTTCGAGCCGAGCGCCTCGGAGACCTGCCGGATGGCGTACGGGAACTCCTCGCGCGCCGGCAGCACCGGAATCAGCGCACGCTCGGCGAGTGCGCCGTGCCCGATCTCGCGCCGCTTCGGCGAGCCGACCCGGCCGGTCTCACCGGTCGAGTAGGGCGGGAAGTTGTAGTTGTGCATGTAGCGCTTGGACTTCTCCGGGGAGAGGGTGTCCAGCGACTGCTCCATGCGCAGCATGTTCAGCGTGGTGACGCCCAGGATCTGGGTCTCGCCGCGCTCGAACAGCGCCGAGCCGTGCACCCGGGGCAGCACGCCGACCTCGGCGGTCAGCGGCCGGATGTCGCGCGGGCCGCGGCCGTCGATGCGGACCTGCTCGCGCAGCACCCGGTTGCGGACCTCGGACTTGGTCAGCGAGCGGAATGCGGCGCTGACCTCCTTCTCGCGGCCCTCGAAGCGCGGGTTCAGCTCCTCCTGCACGCGGGCCTTGACCCGGTCCAGGGCCTCCTCGCGGTCCGCCTTGCCGGCGATCTGGAGGGCCTCGGCGACCTCGGCGCGGGCCAGCTCGGCGACGGCGTCGTAGACGTCGTCCTGGTAGTCCAGGAAGACCGGGAACTCGGTGACCGGCTTGGCGGCGACCTCGGCCAGCTCGCTCTGCGCGCGGCACAGCTCACGGATCGCCGGCTTGGCGGCCTCCAGGCCGCTGGCCACGATCTCCTCGGTCGGCGCGGTCGCGCCACCGGCGATCAGGGCCACGGCGTTCGGCGTCGCCTCGGCCTCGACCATCATGATCGCGACGTCGCCGTCCGGCAGCGCACGGCCGGCCACGACCATGTCGAAGGTGGCCCGGGCCAGCTCCTCCAGGGTCGGGAAGGCCACCCACTGGCCGTCGATGTGCGCCACCCGGGTCGCCCCGATCGGGCCGGAGAACGGCAGGCCGGAGAGCTTGGTCGACATCGAGGCGGCGTTGATCGCCACGACGTCGTACGGGTGCTGCGGGTCGAGCGCGAGGACGGTCTCGACGACCTGGACCTCGTTGCGCAGGCCCTTGACGAACGACGGGCGCAGCGGCCGGTCGATCAGTCGGCAGGTGAGGATGGCGTCCTCGCTGGGACGACCCTCGCGGCGGAAGAACGAGCCGGGGATGCGGCCCGCGGCGTACATCCGCTCCTCGACGTCGACGGTCAGCGGGAAGAAGTCGAACTGCTCCTTCGGGTGCTTACCGGCGGTGGTGGCGGAGAGGACGACCGTCTCGCCGAGCTGGGCGATGACGGAGCCGGCGGCCTGGCGGGCCAGGCGGCCGGTGGAGAACGTGATCTCACGGGTGCCGAAGGACCCGTTGTCGATCACGGCGGTGCGGGATTCGGTGCCGAGGTTGGTCTCGGTCATGTGCTGTGGTGCTCCTTCGCGTCGTGGGCCCACGACACCGGAGCTGCTCAGACGGCCGGTCTTCGATCGAAGCGCCCGGGTGGCCGGCATGATGCCGGGGTGCCCGGAGGCCACTACCGGAGACCGGTACGCTGACCGGCTCCCTGTCGGGTGGTCGCGCGGCCCTTTCTTCTTTAATACCGGAACGGGGGAGCGGCCGCAGGCCACTCCCCCGTCACGTCATCGGCGCAGGCCGAGCCGCTCGATGAGCGACCGGTAGCGGTTGATGTCCTTCTTCTGGACGTAGTTGAGCAGCCGACGGCGACGGCCGACCAGCAGCAGCAGCCCACGGCGGCTGTGGTGGTCGTGCTTGTGCACCTTCAGGTGCTCGGTGAGCTCGGCGATCCGCTTGGTGAGGACCGCGACCTGCACCTCCGGCGAACCGGTGTCGCCCTCGGCGGTCGCGTACTCCGCGCGGATCTTGGCCTTGGCTTCCTGGTCGAGCGCCATGTTCTCCCTGTTTCGTGGGTTGTTCGATGATGTCCGTCGGACCGGTCAGGGACCGGGAGACGGACCGGTTCCTCGCACCCGCGGCGTCGTGCAGGCACGCGAGGCCCCACGTCGGTCAGCCGACGTCCCCGCCAGACTACCAGCCCACGGCGCGAGCACCCGGTCAAGGGCGGCGAGGCGGCCGTGGGAGCGCGCTCAACCGAGCACCCGGCGGGTCCGCTCGACGTCCTCGGCGATCTGGGCCAGCAACGGCTCTATCGCGTCGTACTTGCGCTGTTCACGCAGGTGGGCGACGAAGTCCAGGGCGAGCCGCTCGCCGTACAGGTCGCCGGAGAAGTCCAGCGCGTACGCCTCGACCCGCCGCTCCCGGCCGGAGAAGGTCGGGTTGGTGCCGACCGACACGGCCGCCGCGATCGGCTCCGGATGGCCCCGACGGATCAGCCGGGCGGCGTACACGCCGTCGGCGGGGACCGCCGTGTACCGGTGGGTCAACAGGTTGGCGGTGGGGTAACCCAGCTCACGTCCGCGCTGGTCGCCGCGGACCACCACACCCTCGACCCGGTGCGGGCGGCCGAGGGCGGCGGCCGCCGCGGCCACGTCACCCGCGGCGACGCAGGCGCGGATGTACGTCGAGGAGAAGACGGTGCCCGCCTCGGCGACCAGCGGCGCACCCTCCACGGCGAAGCCGAAGGCCCGACCCAGCCGCTCCAGCAGGGCCACGTCACCGGCCGCCCGGTGCCCGAAGCGGAAGTTGTCCCCGACCACGACCAGCGTGGCGTGCAGGTGCTCGACCAGGATGTCGTGCACGAACGCCTCGGCGGGCAGCCGGGAGAACTCCGGGGTGAACGGCACCACGCAGAGCGCGTCGACGCCGAGCGCCTCGATCAGTTCGGCCTTGCGGGCGGGCTCGGTCAGCACCGCGGGGTGCGAGCCGGGGCGCACCACCTCGGCCGGGTGCGGGTCGAAGGTGACCACCACCGACCGTACGCCCAGCTCCCGGGCCCGGGCCACGGCGTGGCCGATGGTCGCCTGGTGCCCCTTGTGCACGCCGTCGAAGACGCCGATGGTGACGACCGAGCGCCCCCACCCGCCGGGCGCCGCGTCGTACCCCCGCCACCGCTGCATGTCTCTCCTCCCCGCCGGCCGACGACCGGCCGGCGACCACCCGTGGCTGTCAGGCCGGGGCGAGCACGATCTCCGCGCGGGCCCGGCCGTCCCGCTCGCTGACGATAGCGATGACGCCGCCGTCGGGGCCGAACACGGCGTACGGTCCGGCGATGCCGGCCGCGTCGAGGGGCCCGCCGTGGGAGAGCACCTTCGCCTCGTCGGCGTTGGCGTCCCGGCGCGGGAAGTACCGGTCGGCGGCGGCGTCGAGCGGCAGGTTGACCACGTCGGGCGCGCGCTGTTCCAGCTCGTCCAGGGTGGCGGCCTCGGCGAGGGTGAAGTTCCCCACCGCGGTGCGGCGCAGCGCGGTGAGGTGCCCGCCCACCCCGAGCGCCAGGCCGGCGTCGCGGGCGACGGCCCGGATGTACGTCCCGGACGAGCAGGTCACGTCGATGTCGACGTCCACCACGTCGGGGGTGTCCCGGCGTACGGCGAGGACGTCGAGGCGGGAGATGGTGACCCGGCGGGCGGGCAGCTCGACGCTCTCCCCCTCGCGCACCCGCTTGTACGCCCGCTGCCCGTCGATCTTGATGGCGCTGACCGCGCTCGGCACCTGGTCGATCTCGCCGCGTTGCGCGGCGAACGCCTGGCCGACCGAGGCGTCGGTGAGCTGCCCGGCCGGGGTCGTGGCGATCACGTCGCCCTCGGCGTCGTCGGTGACCGTGGCCTGCCCGAGCCGGACCGTCGCCGTGTAGCTCTTGCCGGCGCCGATGACGTACGTGAGCAGCCGCGTCGCCCGGCCCACCCCGATCACCAGCACGCCGGTGGCCATCGGGTCGAGGGTGCCGCCGTGCCCCACCCGCCGGGTCTTCGCCAGCCGGCGGATCCGCGCCACCACGTCGTGCGACGTCATGCCGCCGGGCTTGTCCACCACGATCAGACCGTCAGTGCTCACGACCGCCAAGCCTGCCAGACGGGGTCGCGCCGGCCACCACCGGTGCGCCCGGGGGGCGAAGGTTGTCGCGCCAGGCGTGAGGGGTCAGCGGACCGCGCCGACCACCGCCCACCCGCCGGAGCGCAGCCGCAGCAGCAGGGCGGCCAGCCGGAGCACCACGAACAGGGTGAGCCCGGCCCAGATGCCGCCGAGCCCGAGGTCCAGCCCGTAGGCGAGCCAGATCGCCGGCAGGAAGCCGCCGAGCGCGGCCACGATGGTCAGGTTGCGCAGGTAGCGCACGTCCCCCGCGCCGATCAGCACCCCGTCGAGGGCGAACACCACTCCCGCGAGGGGCTGCATCGCCACGAACCAGGGCCAGGCGACCATCGCCTGCTCCCGTACCTGCGGGTCGGAGCTGAACCAGGACGGCACCACGTCGGCGCCGGCGGCGATCAGCACCGCGAAGCCGACGCCGCAGACGCCGCCGAGCAGCGCGAAGCGGCGCGCGAGGGCGCGCGCCCCGGCGGCGTCTCCCGCGCCGAGCGCGGCGCCGATGAGCGCCTGGGCGGCGATGGCGAGGGCGTCGAGGACGAGGGCGGTGAAGAACCAGAGTTGCAGCGCGAT
The DNA here is from genome assembly GCF_049629545.1 of Micromonospora citrea. GTDB lineage: Bacteria > Actinomycetota > Actinomycetes > Mycobacteriales > Micromonosporaceae > Micromonospora > Micromonospora citrea_A. The sequence continues at coordinate 62,273 of NZ_JBNADX010000024.1, read as the reverse complement.
CTGGTGGGCGCCGACGGCGGCGGCACCGAAGCGGGCCGCGACCGCGGTGGCGGAGAGGAAGCTCGCCTGGAACGCCAGGCCCCGGACCAGCAGGTCGCGGCTGAGCACCAACTGCTGGCGGATCAGTCGGGGCCGGGGTCGCAGCGACACCCGCTCGCGTACCAGTGCCGCGGCGAACAGCCCGCCGGAGATGGTCTGGGCGACCGCGTTGGCCACCGCCGAGCCGACCAGGCCGAGCCCGGCCGGGTAGACCAGCAGCGGGCAGAGCAGCGCGGAGAGCAGGTTCGGCGCGAGCACGAAGAGCAGGGGGCGGCGGGTGTCCTGGATGCCGCGCAGCCAGCCGTTGCCGGCGGCGGCGACCAGCAGGCCGGGGGCGCCGAGCGCCGCGATCCGCAGCCACTGCGCGGCCGCGCCGGCCACGTCGTCCCCACCACCGGCGAGGGTACGCGCCAGCGCCCCGCTGCCGATCTGCATGCCGAGCGCCACCAGCACGCCGACCGCGAGGGCGAGCCAGGACGCCTGGACCCCTCGGCCAGCGCCGCCGCCCGGTCGCCGGAGCCGAAGCGCCGGGCCGCCCGGCCGGTGATCCCGTACGCCAGCACGGTGCCGAGCCACGCGGTCAGTGTCATGACGGTGCCGCCCACCGCGAGCGCGGCCAGCGGCACCCGGCCGAGGTGCCCGACCACGGCCGTGTCGACCAGCACGTAGAGCGGTTCGGCGGCGAGCACGACCAGGGCGGGCAGGGCGAGGGCGGCGATTCGGCGCGGGGGCGCCGCCGCGGTGGCGGACTGACTCATCGCCGCCGATCCTGGCACACCACCTGTAAGGCCCGCAACAGCCAGCGGAGCTTACATTGGGCTGATGGCGGGCGACCTGCGCCCCCCGCCTCGGGCCGCCGTGCCCGTCGGCACCGTAGGAGTGCCGCGCCGGCGTCCGACGGGCGGGGCCGGGCTCAGGCGACGGGAAGGGATGCGAACCAGCGGTCGGCCTGCCGCCGACTGCGCAGTCGCACCACCGGCAGCACCGGGGCGTGCGCGGCGACCGCCGCGAGGACCCGCGGGCGGGAACGCCAGGGGTAGCGCGGAACGTAGCGGAGGAAGTCCAGATCGAGCCGTTCGGGGCAGCCGTCCGGGAGGTCGGGCCGGCCGGCGGCGCGGGGATCCCAGCGGCGACGGACGACCCGGGCGAGGCAGAGCGGCCAGGGCGGGTCGACCAGGACGAGCAGGTCGGCCCGGGGCAGTCGGAGATCGAGGGTGCCGGCGTAGTTGCCGTCCATCACCCAGTGTTGCCGGGCGGCCGGCGTGGCCACCTCGGTCCGGAAGTCCGCGGGGTCGGGGGCGATCCAGCCGGGACGCCAGTAGTGCCGGTCGAGGTGGATCAGCGGAAGGGCGAGCCGGTGGGAGACCGCCCGCGCGAGCGTGGTCTTGCCGGCTCCGGAGTTGCCGACGATCAGGATCCTGCGCACCGCCCGAGGCTACTGCGGGGGCAGTCCTGGTGGACGGCGCCGAGGTACCCGGCCGGGCTCGCCGGAACAGGCATCGAGAGCAGGCCGGGCGAAGGGCGGTGACGTCGTCGACGCGGACGTCGGCGGCGTCACCGCCGGTCGGCCTGGGTCACTGACGGGTGTCCATCGAGGTCTGCAGGGCGCGCCGCATCTGCTCGCGCGCCTCGTCGGTGGTCTCGGTCTTGGGCTTGCCGGCCATGGAGTGCCCCTTCCAGGGTGTGGGCCATCACGGCGATGGCCCGACGGGCGGTCCTGCTGAGCGCCGGGCAGCGGTCCGGGGTCACCGGAGCGGCTCGCCTGGCAGCGTGAGCCCGGGTCGATCGACCCTGGGGGGAGGCAGCGCCTGGTGTGGCCCCACCGCCCATGACCAGCACCGAAGCGCCGGCCCGCTCCCAAATTAACGTTCACTTTCCACATGCTGCCCACTGTTCCCGCCATCTGGACACCATGGATGACCTGCGTCTGATCGGTATCAGCCGGACGTCACGGCGGGCGGGCGCAGGGGCACCGACACGGTGCAGGAAGGTGCGGGATCGCCTGGCCGCCCGCCATGGGCCGGTGCGGTCAGGCGAGCGCGGCCGACCGGGAGCGGCCGGCGGGGGCGGTCAGCGGGCCAGGAAGTGCCAACCCAGCCACCACCAGAAGCCGAAGACCCCGATCCGCCCCACCGGCACCGGCCCGACCTCGTACCGCATCACGTAGGCGCAGACGTCGGCGAGCGACGGCACCCGCGAATCCGGACGGCGGGCCAGCCACTCCAGCACGGCCAGGAGCAGCAGCGCGGCCAGGAAGCCCGCGATGGCGACCGTCCGCATCATCGCCGCACCAGGCCCCAGAAGGCGGCCAGCCAGCCGAACCAGGCGGCGGAGCGCACCAGCTCGTCCTCCAGGAACGGATCGGCCAGCCGGGAGAAGGTGGGGAAGTCGTCGCCGGCCGACAGCACGAACGTCGCGCCCTCCAGGACACCGAAGACGGCCACCGGCAGCACCCACCAGACGGCGCCCCGGCCGAGCCGGACCGGGGCGGGACGCCGGGGCACCCGGTTACCGAGCCCCAGCCAGATCAGGGCGCCACCGGTGCCCAGGATCCAGAGGTTGGCCTGCGTCGAGAAGGAGGGCAGCTGCCCGCCGACCAGGGAGAGACAGGCCAGCACCGGCACGGTGACGACCGGACGGTCCCAGGCGCGCGGCGCCTCGACGGTCAGGTCGCGGGGCTGCTCCATCCTCCGATTCTGCCCGCGCTCACCCGGCACGGAAAGGCCGACACTCCCCGCCGGAGATCACGAACCGGTCAGCGCGCCGTCCAGCTCGGCCCGGATCCGGCCGAGCACCTCCTCCGCGTCACCGCGCCCGGTGAACCCGGCGGCGAACCGGTGACCCCCGCCGCCCAGCGTGATCGCCACCTGGCTGACGTCGACCGCGCCCTTGCTCCGCATGGAGACCGCCCATTCGCCGGCCCCGACCTGCTTGAGCACACAGGCCACGTCGGCCTCGGCGGTGCACCGGACGGAATCGATCAGGGACTCCAGCACGTACGGCGGCTGCTCGTGCCGGGCCAGATCGTCCAGGGTCGCGTACGTCCAGACCAGCCCGCGCCCGGCGGCGGCCGCCCGGTCCAGGCGGGCCCGGCCCAGCACCTCGCCGAAGAGCCGCACCGCGCCGAACGGCCGGGTGTCGAAGACCCGGCGGGAGATGTCGCCCGGCCGGATGCCGGTGGCGAGCAGCCGGGCGGCGAGCTGGTGCACGGCAGGCGTGGTCGCCTCGAAGCGGAACGACCCGGTGTCGGTGGTCAGCGCGACGTAGAGACACGTGGCGGTGTCCGCGTCCAGCGGCACGTCGAGCCGGGCCAGCAGTTCCTCGGCGACGACCGAGGTGGCCGCGGCCCGCGGGTCCACCAGGTGGATGCGTCCGAACCCGGTGTTCGAGGCGTGGTGGTCCAGCACCAGCGCCTCGCCGGCGGTGTCGAGCCGGTCCACCAGCTCACCCAGCCGCGACTCGCTCGCCGCGTCGAAGCACACCACCAGGTCGGGATCGGGGTACGCCTCGACCGCCGGCACCAGCAGGTCGTCGAGGCCGGGCAGCCAACGCAGCGGCTCGGGCACCTCCGGCGGGCCGGGGAAGGTCGCCTGGAGCCGTCGTACGCCCAACCGGCGCAGCCCGAGCCCGAAGCCGAGCATGCTGCCCAGCGCGTCGCCGTCGGGGTTGACGTGGCAGATCAGCAGTACCCGGGCGTCGGTCGGCAGCCGGCGTACCGCCGCGACCGCGGCGGCCCAGTCGTCCTCGGTCGGGCCGGTGGACGCCGATGCGGAGAGCAGGCCGCCGGCCGCGCCCGGGGCGGTCACCGCCGGTCCGAGGCGGGCGGGGTGTCCTCGTCGTCGGAGTCGAGGTCGTCGGAGTCCTCGTCGACCCGGTACGGCTGGGCCTCACCGGCGTACCGGGCTTTGGCGGCCAGCCGCTGCACCTCGGCGTCGGCGTGGCGGGCCTGGGCGAGCAGGTCGTCGATGTGCTTGACCTGGTCCTGCACGTCGTCGAGGACGAAGGTCAGGGTCGGCGAGTGCCGCAGCCCGAGCGCCTTGCCGACGGTGCTGCGCAGCATGCCGTTGGCGCTCTCCAACGCGGCGGCGGTGCTGGCCTGGGCGGCCGCGTCACCGAGCACGGTGTAGAAGACCGTGGCGTCCCGCAGGTCGGCGGTGATCCGGGCGTCGGTGATGGTGATCATCCCGAGCCGGGGGTCCTTGATCTGGCTCCGCACCACCGACGCGACCAGTTCACGGATGCGCTCCGCGTGCCGGCGTACCTTGGCCGGATCCGTCATCTCCCCCACCTCCAGGGCATCCTGCTCCCGGCCGGCACGACGGCGCGGGGCACCGCCGGGCCCGACCGCCCAACACCTCGAACACTACCCGCGCGCCGCCGCCGGTCGCGCGCCGCCGCCGGTGGCGCGAACCACGCGAACCTTCCCGGCCGGTCCTGCCCGCCACCACCCCCGTGATCAAGAGGTTTGCGGCTGCGACACGCCGTGCCGCGGACGCAAACCTCTTGATCGACAACAGCAGGGGCGGGGCGCCGGGGACGACACGGGATCGGTCAGTCGTCCTCGCCGTGGAGGCGGCGGCGGACCGACAGCAGCTCGGCCTCGGGGCGCGCGGCCACCAGGCGCTCGCAGGAGTCCAGCACCTCGCGGACGTGCGACGCCTCGGCAGCCACCACGGCCACCCCGATCTGGGCCCGACCGTGCAGGTCGAGCGCTCCCACCTCGGCGGCCGACACCTCGAAGCGGCGCAGCGCCGCCACGATCGGCCGTACATATGATCTCTTGGCCTTGAGCGACCGGGAGTCGCCCGGCAGCAGCAGGTCGAAGACCGCGGTTCCGGTGAACATCGCCCCGGACATTACGGTCACTCCCTGACATGATCAAGGGGTTTACGCCGTTCGGCGTAAACCCCTTGATCACTGTGTCAGCACCGGATCAGGCGCGCGGCTTCTCCCGCATCTCGAAGGTCTCGATGATGTCGCCGACCTGGACGTTGTTGTAACCGCCCAGCGTCAGACCACACTCGAAGCCCTCGCGGACCTCCGTCGCGTCGTCCTTGAACCGCTTGAGGGAGCTGATCGTGAGGTTGTCCGCCACGACCGACCCGTCCCGCAGCAGCCGCGCCTTGGCGTTGCGGCGGATGATGCCGGACCGGACGATACAGCCGGAGATGTTGCCGACCTTGGACGAGCGGAAGACGTCGCGGATCTCCGCGCTGCCCAGCTCGACCTCCTCGTACTCCGGCTTGAGCAGACCCTTGAGCGCGGCGTCGATCTCCTCGATGGCCTGGTAGATGACCGTGTAGTACCGGATCTCCACGCCCTCGCGGTCGGCGATCTCGCGGACCTTGTTGGCGGCCCGCACGTTGAAGCCGATGATCGTGACCGCCTCGGACGAGGCGCTCGCGAGCATGACGTCGCTCTCGGTGATCGCACCCACGCCCCGGTGGATGATCCGAAGCTGGACCTCCTCCGGGATGTCGAGGTTGAACAGCGCGTCCTCGAGGGCCTCCACCGAACCGGAGACGTCGCCCTTGAGCACCAGGTTGAGCGAGGTCTTCTCGCCCTCCTTGAGCTGCTCCATGAGCGTCTCGAGAGTCGCCCGGCCACGGGAGTTGGCGAAGGACGCCGCCCGTCGCCGCGCCTGCCGCTGCTCGGCGATCTGGCGCACCGTGCGGTCGTCCGCGGCGGCCAGGAAGGTGTCACCCGCACCCGGCACCGCGGTCAGACCGAGCACCAGGACCGGACGGGCCGGACCGGCCTCGGCGACCTGGTTGCCGTTCTCGTCGAGCATCGCCCGGACCCGGCCGTGCGCCCCACCGGCGACGATCGAGTCGCCCGCCCGCAGGGTGCCCTTCTGCACCAGCACCGTCGCCACCGCACCACGACCCTTGTCCAGGTGCGCCTCGATGGCCACACCCTGCGCCGGCCCGTCGATCGGAGCGGTCAGCTCCAGCGACGCGTCGGCGGTGAGCAGGACCGCCTCGAGCAGGTCGTCGATGCCGATGCCCGGCTTCGCCGCCACGTTGACGAACATGGTCTCGCCGCCGTACTCCTCGGCGACCAGGCCGTACTCGGTCAGCTGCTGGCGGACCTTGTCCGGGTTCGCCTCCGGCTTGTCGACCTTGTTGACCGCGACCACGATCGGCACGTCGGCCGCCTTGGCGTGGTTGAGCGCCTCGATGGTCTGCGGCATCACGCCGTCGTCCGCCGCGACGACCAGCACCACGATGTCGGTGACCTGGGCACCACGGGCACGCATGGCGGTGAACGCCTCGTGACCCGGGGTGTCGATGAAGGTCACCGCGCGGTCCTCGCCCTCGTGCGGCACGTGGACCTGGTACGCGCCGATGTGCTGGGTGATGCCACCCGCCTCGCCGGCCACCACGTTCGCCTTGCGGATCGCGTCGAGCAGCTTGGTCTTACCGTGGTCGACGTGACCCATGACGGTCACCACCGGCGCACGGCTGACCAGCCGGTCCTCCGCGACCTCGGCGTCGAGGTCGATGTTGAACTGCGCGAGCAGCTCGCGGTCCTCGTCCTCCGGGCTGACGATCTGCACGTCGAAGCCGAGGTGCTCACCCAGCAGCAGCAGGGTGTCGTCGGAGCAGGACTGGGTCGCGGTGACCATCTCGCCCAGGTTGAACATCTCCTGGACCAGCGAACCCGGGTTGGCGTTGATCTTGTCGGCAAAGTCCGACAGCGAGGCGCCACGGGAGAGCCGGACGACCTGACCCTGACCCCGGGGAGCACCCGAGCTCATGGTCGGAGCCGACAGGTTGTCGAACTCCTGTCTGCGCTGCTTCTTGGACTTGCGGCCACGGGTCGGCCGACCACCCGGACGCCCGAAGGCACCCGCGGCGCCGCCGCCACGGCCACGACCGCCACCACCGGGACGACCGCCGCCACCGGCCGGAGCGCCCGGACGGAACCCGCCGCCCGGAGCACCGCCGCCGCCACCGGGGCCGCCACGGTAGCCACCGCCACCGGCGCCGCCACCGGGACCGCCGCGGAAGCCACCGCCACCGGCGCCGCCACCGGGACCGCCGCGGAAGCCACCGCCACCGCCGCCGGGACGACCAGCGCCGCCACCGGGTCCGCCACGACCGCCACCGGGGCCGCCGGGGCGACCCGTGGTGGGCCGCTGGCTCGGCATCGAGGCCGGGCTGGGCCGCGGCGGCATGGAGGCCGGGCTGGGCCGCGGCGGCATGCCCGCCGGGCTGGGACGGGGACCGCCGGCACCGGCGGCCGGGGGCCGCTGCTGCTGGCCGCCCTGGATGCCGAACGGGTTGTTGCCGGCGCCGCGCGCCGGCGGACGGCCACCCGGACGGGCGTTCGGGCCCGGGGCCGGCGCGCCGGGACGACCGGCGGCCTGGGAACCCGGACGGGGCGGCATCGCGCCCGGACCCGGACGCGGGCCGGGACGCGGGCCACCCTCGGTCGGGGGCTCGCGCCGGACGTTCTCGCGCTGCTGCTGGCGGGCGGCCTGAGCGGCCTTGACCGCGGCCTCCTGCTCAGCCTTCAGCGCGGCGGCGCGCGCCTCGGCGGCCGCCACCTCGATGTCGTGGGCGCTCGCCGGCTTGGCGACCGGGGTCACCGGCTGCGGCGGGCCGGGAACGGGGCCCTTGGGCTTCGGCCCGGGGGTCGGCGCGGCCGGCCGCCGGGGCGGCATCGGCTTGGCCGAGACCCGGGGGGCGCCCGGGGCCGGGGACGGCGTCGGGGTCGGTGCCGGGCTCGGGGCGGCCGCCGGAGGGGCGGACGGCGCCGAGTTGCCGGCGGACGCGACGAATGCGCCACGCAGCCGTCGGGCGACGGGCGCCTCGACGGTGCTGGACGCGGACTTCACGAACTCGCCCATCTCCTTGAGTTTGGCGAGAACGGTCTTGCTTTCGACCCCGAGCTCTTTTGCCAGCTCGTGTACGCGGGCCTTACCTGCCACTGCACTCCTCACTCCGAGGTCGTGCGGGCAGCACCCGCAGCGACCTCACTCGTGCACTTGAAGCCTGGTCATTTCAGGGACTTCATCGTGTGCTCATGTCGGTCGTCCTACCCTGCTAGCGACCCTCGCCCGGTCGGGTTGACCGGACGTAGTGGTTGGCGCATCGATGTACTCCGCGACGGCGCCGTGGTCAGGGACCCCGGTGAGGCGCAGCGCACGCCCGAAGGCGCGACGCCGCACCGCCTGCGCGAAGCAGGCCGGATCCGGGTGCATGTTCGCTCCCCGACCCGGCAGCCTGCGGGTCGGATCGGGCCGGAGACTGAGATCAGCCCCGTCGCCGACCGCGACGATCCGCAGCAATTCGCTGGCCGGCGCACGTCGCCGGCAACCCACACAGGTGCGCTCCGGCTGCGCGCGTCGTACCACTGGAAGAAGTCTACCCCTAGCTGGCCGAGATCGCGCCGCCCGGCTCCGGGACGTGATCAGCTCCGCCCCGGCCACCCGCCCCGGCCTGCTCCGCGTCGGACCGGATGTCGATCCGCCAACCGGTCAACCGGGCAGCAAGCCGGGCATTCTGCCCCTCCCGCCCGATGGCGAGCGAGAGCTGGAAGTCCGGCACGGTCACCCGGGCCGTCCGGGTGGCCAGGTCGACCACCTCGACGCGCAGCGCCTTGGCCGGCGACAACGCGTTGCCGACGAACGTCGCCGGGTCGTCCGACCAGTCGATGATGTCGATCTTCTCACCGTGCAGCTCGCTCATCACCGCGCGCACCCGCTGGCCCATCGGCCCGATGCAGGCGCCCTTGGCGTTGACGCCCTGGGCGTTGGAGCGGACCGCGATCTTCGTGCGGTGACCCGCCTCACGGGCGATCGCGCCGATCTCGACGGTGCCGTCGGCGATCTCCGGCACCTCCAGCGCGAAGAGCTTCTTCACCAGCGCCGGATGCGAGCGGGAGAGAGTGATCTGCGGGCCGCGCATCCCCTTGGCCACGTGCACCACGACGCAGCGGATCCGCTCACCGTGCTCGTACCGCTCGCCGGGCACCTGCTCGGACTGCGGCAGCACGCCCTCCAGCTTGCCCAGGTCGACGCTGACGATGCCCTTCTCCCGACGGGTCTCGTGCGCCTGCACCACGCCGGTGACCAGGTCACCGTCGCGGCCGACGTACTCGCCGAAGTGCACCTCGTCGGTGGCCTCCCGCAGTCGCTGGAGGATCACCTGCTTGGCGGTCATCGCGGCGATCCGGCCGAAGTCGTGCGGGGTGTCGTCCCACTCCCGCACCACGGTGCCGTCGTCGTCCATCTCCTGGGCGTAGACCAGGGCGGCCCCGTTCTTACGGTCGATCTCCACCCGGGCGTGCGGTTCGGCGCCCTCGGTGTGCCGGTAGGCGGTCAGCAGCGCGGTCTCGATCGCCGCGAGGATCGTGTCGAACGGGATCTCCCGCTCGCGCTCGAGTGCGCGCAGCGCCGCGAGGTCGATGTTCACCTCTCCTCGTCCTCCACATCATCTTCGTCGTCGATGTCGTCGATGTCCTCGCCGTCCTCGTCGGCGCCGTCGAGCTCGTCCGCCTCGTCGATCTCGTCGAGGCGGTTGAACTCGACCTGCACCCGGCCGGGGCCCAGCTCGGTGTACGTGTGCTCGGTGCGGCCGGAATCGGTCTCCAGCGCCACCCGCTCGTCGTCGGCCGCCACCACCCGGCCGGTGACCTGACGGTCCCCGGCGGGCTGCTCCGGCGCCGCCGCGCCCCGCACGGTCACCTTGACCAGCCGGCCGACGTTGCGTCGCCAGTGCCGGGGCAGGGTGAGCGGCCGGTCCACGCCCGGCGAGCTGACCTCGAGCTGGTACTCCCCCGCCACGATGTCGCCGCCGGCCTCCTCGGCCGCGTCCAGCGCCGCCGACACCGCGCGGGAGACGTCCGCGACGGCGTCCAGGTTGATCCCGCCGTCGGCGTCCACGATCACGCGGACGACGTGCCGGCGGCCGGCCCGGGAGACCGACAGGTCCTCCAGGTCGTACCCCTCGCGGGTGACCACGGGTTCGATGACCTCGCGCAGCCGGGCACGCCGCGCGGCGAGGTCCGTCCGGGGTGCGCCCACGCGGTCCCCGCCCCGGGAGCCGTCGGTACGACGGGATCGCCCCGCCGGTCCCGTCGGCCTGGTGGCACGGCCACGCTGCGTCATCTGCGCACCCTTCTCCTGTTTTCGGCGGCGGTCCGGGCGGCCGCCACGCCGGCACGCCACCGGGGCGGTCGCGCCGGTGGCTGCGCAGAGCGTAACGCGCCGCCGGGGTGGTGGACCGAGCGGCGCACCGACGGCGGTCACCCACCTGACCGCGCCGATGGTGTTGACTTGTCCGGTGGCGACGGGCAGATGGACCGCGAACGACGGTGGACCGGGACGAACCCGGCGCGCCCTGCTGCGTACCGGGGCGCTGCTGGCGGTGGGCGGCACGACCGCGCCGCTGACCGGCTGTGATCTTTTCGACGGCGACGAGCCCCCGCCCCCGCCCGATCCACTGGAGCCCCTCGCCGCCGAGGCCCGTGAGCTGGCCGCCCGGCACCGGGCCGCGATCGCCGCCGACCCGGGGCTGGCGGCCCGGCTCACCCCGATCGCCGACGCGCACGCGGCGCACGCCGACGAGATCCATCGGCTGATCGGCCGGCCGGCGCCGTCCGGGTCGCCCGGCCCGCAGCCCTCGGCCGGAAACCCCGACGGGCTGCTCGCCGCGCTCCGGGAGGCGGAGCAGCGGGGCCGCAGGGCCGCCGCGAAGGCGTGCACGGAGGCGCCGGGCGACCGGGCCGCCCTGCTCGGCTCGATCACCGCCGCCCGGGCCACCCACGTGGAGGCGCTGACGTGACCCGACGGCAGGCTCCGACCGATGCCGGCCAGGCGCTCGCCGACGCGCTGGCCGCCGAGTACGCGGCGATCTTCGCCTACGGCCCGATCGGGGTACGGCTGACCGACGCCGCCCGGCGGGACGCCCGCGCCGCCGAGGCGGCCCACCGCGCCCGCCGGGACGCGCTGGTGCTCCAGCTCACCAGCGGTGGTGGTCGGGTCCCGGCGGACAGGGCCGGCTACGCGCTGCCCTATCCGGTCACCGACCGGGCCGCCGCGCTGCGGCTGGCGGTCGAGGTCGAGGAGCGGACGGCCGCGTACTGGCGGGCGGTGCTGCCGGTGACCACCGGCGCGGACCGTACCCGCGCGTTGAACGCGTTGACCGACTGCGCGGTCCGGGCCGCCCGGTGGCGGCGGGCGGCCGGTGTCGACCCGGTCACCGTGGCCTTCCCCGGCCGGCCCGGCTGAGCGGGGCCGACACCGCTGCGGTTGCGCTCCGCATACGGGGTATGCATACTCCGTTGCCATGTCCATCCGCCACGGCCTGCTCGCCCTGCTCGAGCGTGGCCAGATGTACGGCTACCAGCTGCGTGCCGCGTTCGAGGAGTCGACCGGCTCGACCTGGCCGCTGAACATCGGGCAGGTCTACACCACCCTCAACCGCCTCGAACGCGACGGGCTGGTGCGCCCGCTGCCGGAGCACGAGGGCGGGCAGCGGCCGTACGAGATCACCGACGCCGGGCGGGCGGACCTGGCGCTGTGGTTCGCCACCCCGATCAGCCGCGCCGACCGTCCCCGTGACGAGCTGTCGATCAAGTTGGCCCTCGCGCTGACCACGCCCGGCGTCGACGTGCGGGCGGTGGTGCAGACCCAGCGCAGCGCGACAATGCGCACCCTGCAGGAGCTGACCCGGCTCAAGTACGCCAGCGACAAGCCGGAGGACCTGCCCTGGCGGCTGGTGCTGGACGCGATGGTGTTCCAGGCCGAGGCGGAGATCCGCTGGCTGGACCACTGCGAGACGAGCCTGGTCCGCTACCGTCCCGCTCCGCCCCCCGGCCGCGCCACCCGTCCGGGGGCGGTGGACCGGGCCGACGAGGAGGCCCGCCGGTGAGCGGGTCCGACGTCCCGGTGCTCGACCTGCGGGACGTCCACCGCACCCACGGCGGCGGCGAGGCCGCCGTGCACGCGCTGCGCGGGGTCAGCCTCACCGTCCGACCCGGCGAGCTGGTCGCCGTGATGGGCCCCTCCGGCTCCGGCAAGTCCACCCTGCTCACCCTGGCCGGCGGGCTGGACAGCCCGACCGTCGGCGAGGTGGTCGTCGAGGGGCAGCCGCTCGGCACGCTCGACCACCGCGACCTCGCCCGGCTGCGGCGCCGGCGGATCGGCTACGTCTTCCAGGACCTCAACCTGCTGGGCAGCCTCACCGCCGCGGAGAACGTGGCCCTCCCCCTCGAACTCGACGGGGTGGGCGTACGGCCGGCCCGTCGGGCGGCGCTCGCCGCCCTCGAGGAGGTCGGCCTGACCGGGTTGGGCGAGCGCTTCCCCGACCAGATGTCCGGCGGTCAGCAGCAACGGGTGGCGATCGCCCGCGCGCTGGTCGGCGAGCGGCGGCTGGTGCTGGCCGACGAGCCGACCGGGGCGCTGGACTCGCAGACCGGCGAGGCGGTGCTGCACCTGCTGCGCCGCCGGGTCGACGCGGGCGCGGCCGGGGTGCTGGTCACCCACGAGGCGCGGCACGCCGGCTGGGCCGACCGGGTGGTCTTCCTCCGCGACGGGATCATGGTCGACTCGACCGCGCCGCTGCCCGGCGTCGAGCAGCTGCTCTCCGGCAGCGGCAGGTGAGGCACCCGGACGGGATCCGGCGCACCGGGCGGATCGCCGAGGCGGTCGGTTCGTGGCGGGCCGCGCTGCGGATCGCCCGACGGGAGGCGCGCCGGGCACGCCGGCGTACCGCGCTGGTGCTGGCGATGATCGCCCTGCCGGTGCTGGCGTTGAGCTTCGTCGCGGCCAGCTACGACATGTCCACCCTCACCCGCGCCGAGCGGCTCGAACAGCGCATCGGCACCGCCGACGTCGAGCTGCGCTGGGTCTCGGAGGTCCCGGTCGTCCAGGACGCCTGGGGCGAGAGCGTGTACCCGGCCGACGGCGTGGACCGGCCCCGGACCCGCCCGGTGACGGCCGGCGAACTCACCGCCCTGCTGCCACCCGGCAGCCGGGTCGCCCCGGTGCGCTGGTGGACACCCTTCGAGGTGCGGGTCGGCGACGGGCTCGTGGCGCTCACCGGTCGGGTGCTGGACCTCACCGACCCCGTCGCGGGCGCCACGGCCCGGCTGCACGCGGGCCGGGTGCCCGAGCGGCCGGACGAGGTGGCCGTGAGCAAGGCGGCGCTGCGCGACCTCGACGTCGACCCGGGCGGGGTGGTCACCCTGGCCGACGGGTCACGTGCGTACCGCGTGGTCGGGGTGGTGGAGTTCCCGGACGACCTGGGCGCGACCGCCGCGCTGCTCCCCGGCGCGATGCCTGCGCCGCCGGCCGGCACCTCGGACGAGAGCTGGCTGGTGGACCTGCCCGCCCCGGTGGACGCCGCGCTGACCGCCCGGCTCAACGCACGGGGGATCACCGTCTCCGCGCGTACCCCGGTGCCCGGCGCGACGGCGGTCCCGGACGCCAACCTCCCCGACGCCCTGGTCTCCGATCCCGAGGGGACGGGCAGCGCGGTGCTGGTCGGCGGGCTCGGCCTGCTGGAGGTGGTGCTCCTGGTCGGACCGGCCTTCGCGGTCGGCGTCCGGCGGCGACGCCGCGACCTCGCGCTGGTCGCGGTCGCCGGCGGCGACGCGGTGCACCTGCGCCGGATCGTGCTCGCCGACGGAGTGGTGCTGGGCGGCGTCGGGGCGGCCCTCGGCGTGCTGCTCGGCGTCGCCCTGGCCCTCGCCGGCCGGCCGCTGGTCGAGGAGTACGTCATGGAGACCCGGTTCGGCGGGTACCGGGTCTTCCCGGCGGCGCTGGCGACGATCGCGGCGGTCGCGGTGCTGGCCGGGGTGCTGGCCGCGCTCGCCCCCGCCTGGACGGCCGCCCGGCAGGACGTGGTGGCCGGGCTGGCCGGGCGGCGGACGGTGCCGCCGCACCGCCGGCGCTGGCTGGTCCTCGGCGTGACGCTGACCGTCCTGGGCACCGCGACCGCCGCCCTGGGGGCGCATCGCGGCACGCCGCTCGTGATCCTCACCGGGCTGGTCCTCGGCGAGCTGGGCCTGGTCTTCGCCACGCCCACCCTGGTCGGCCTGCTGGCCCGGACGGGACGGCTGCTGCCACTGGCGCCCCGGATCGCGCTGCGCGACGCCAGCCGCAACCGCTCCTCCGCCGCCCCGGCGATCTCGGCGGTGATGGCGGCGGTCGCCGGCAGCGTGGCCGTCGGCGCCTGGGTGGCCAGCGACGACGCCCGGAGCCGGGCGGCCTGGCAGCCCGGCGTGCCGCCCGGCCACGTGATGCTGTACCGGGCCGGCTCGGCCGAGGCGGGTGACCTGCCGCCGCTGCCGCCGGTCGCCGAACGGATCCGCGGCGTGCTGGCGGCCGACTCGGTCGCCCGGATCGACGTACCGGTCTGCGCCCGGCCGCAGCGGGCCGACGAGCAGTGCACGGTCCACGCGGTGCTGCCACCCGAGCAGGTGTGCCCGTTCGAGGTCGAGGCGTTCCAGGCGGCCGAGGTCCGCCGACGGGCGCAGGCCGACCCGCGGTGCCGCTCGACGCCGGAACCCACCGGCGTCTCCCTGCCGGTCCTGGTCGACGACGGATCCGTCCTGCCCGCCCTCACCGACGCGCCGGCGGAGGAGGTGGCCCGGGCGACCGCCGTGCTGCGGGCCGGCGGCGCGGTGGTCACCGACCCGCGCCGGGTCCGCGACGGCACGGTGACGGTGGCGATGAGCCGGGTCGCCGAGGGCCCGGATCCGCCGGTGACGACCACCGCCGCGCTCCCCGGGTACGTGCTGCGCGGTGGCCTGCCGGTGGACCGGCTGGTGCTGTCCGCCCCCGCCGCCACCCGGCTCGGCCTGGCCGTCGAGCCGCTGGGGTACGCGGTCGAGACCCATGCCGTGCCGACGGCGTCGCAGCAGCGGCGGCTCGCCGCCGACCTGCGTCCGCTGGCCCCGTTCTGGGTCGAGGTGGACACCGGCCCGACCGATTCCGGCCAGCGACCACTGCTGTTGCTGCTGGCCGCCGGCGCCGGGATCATCACCCTGGGGGCCGCCGGGGTCGCCACCGGGCTCGCCGCCGCGGAGGGCCGCCGGGACCTGTCCACCCTGGCCGCCGTGGGGGCCAGTCCCCGGATGCGCCGGGTCCTCTCGCTCTGTCAGGCCGGGGTGATCGCGGGGCTCGGCTCGGTGCTGGGCATCCTGGCCGGCCTCGGCTCGACGGTGGTCATCCTGACCTCGGTCAACCGGCAGTACGCCGACTCCTGGCCGGTCCAGACGCCGTACCCGCTCGTGGTGCCCTGGCTGACCCTGGGCGTGCTGGTGTTCGTGCCGCTGGTGGCGATGCTCGGCGCGGGCCTGTTCACCCGGTCCCGGTTGGCCGTGGAACGCCGGCTGGACTGACCACGTCGTCGACCGGCCGTCCGGAGGGTGCCGCGCGAGCCGTCGAATTGGCAGACTGTCAACGTGTCCGTTCTGGGATCCCTCACCCGCCGCCTCGGTCACCACCGCTGGTTCGGTGCCACCATGCGCCTGCTCGTCCCCGCCGACCGGCTGGTCGGGCGGCTCACCCGGGGCCGGGTGGTCGCGCTCGGGCTGGTCCCGTCCCTGGTCCTCACCACCACCGGCCGCCGCTCGGGCCTGCCCCGCAGCAACCCACTGCTCTACGTGCCGGACGGCGACGCGTACGTGGTGATCGGGTCGAACTGGGGGCAGCGGCACCAGCCCGGCTGGGCGATGAACCTGCTGGCCGACCCCGCCGCCGAGGTGGACGTGAAGGGGCGCCGCCTCCCCGTCCGCGCCGAGGTCGCCACCGGCACGGAACGCGACCGGCTCTGGCGGCTGCTGGTGACCGAGTGGCCGGCGTACCGGACGTACGTCCAGCGGGCCGGCGACCGGGAGATCCGCATCTTCCGGCTGGTCCCGGCCGACCGGCCGACCCCGACCGCCTGACAGGGTGCGCCGCTCGCGTCGACGGCCCACCCCGGGCGCATGCCGGCGGGCGCGGCACACCGGCGGACCGGCGCGGCATGCCCACCGACAAGCGCCGCATTCCGGCGGACGGGCGCGGCGCACCGGCGGGCGACGCCGGCCTGACTAGGGTGGGACGGTGCCCGACCGGCCCGGACCGGTCGGTCCCGGGTCGCGATGAGGAGCCGGGCCCGGTCGAGGTCGCAGGTGCGCTGGTCGACGCCCGCGCAGCGGGCCGGGCGCCGCCGAACCAGGCGCAGGACTCGGCGTGGGACGGAGGTGACGCCCGTGGACGGCAGCGGCGCCGGGCTGGGCACCGATGCGCACCTGGACGATCCACGGTGGCGGGTCGCCGAGCGGGTGGCCGAGGCGGCCCGGCGACGGTTCCCGGCGGACATCCTCGTGGTGGCGGTGCACGGGCCACTCGCGCACGGCGACGACGACGGCGGCGGGGACGCCGAGGTGGGCCTGCTGCTGGCGACCTACCGGCCGGGCGCGGGGCCGGAGCCGTCGACCCGGCGGGTGGACGGGGTGCTGGTCGACCTGACCGTGGCGGGCGCGGAGGAGTACCTACGGCAGGCGCGGGCGCTGACTCCGCTCTGGCCGCTGACCGCCGACCGGTACGTCACCACCACCGCCCTGTACGACCCGACCGGCTGGCTGCGCACCCTGCGCGACGAGCACCTCGGGCGGCTGGCCCGGGCCCGACCGGCCGAGTTCACCGCCGCCGCCCGCCAGGCGTGGTACCGGGGCTGGGCGGCGCACGCCCGCGCGGCCCGGCTCGCCGAGTGGTACGAGACCGACCAGGCGTTGCTGATGCTCGGTGAGGCCCGGCTGGCGGCGGCCACGGTGACCGGGCTGCTCACCCGCACCTACTTCCGCGATCCGGGGGACGCGGTGCGGCGTACCGGGCTGGCCGGGGCGGACATGACCGAGGTGGGGGCGGTCCTCGCCCGGCAGGCCGACGAACTGGCCGCCCGGGGCCGGCCGGTCGACGGCACCGTCGACGACCTCCTCACCCCCTGACGCACGCACCCGCACCCGCAGTTTCAGAGAAAGAGTGGCTGTTCCGCGTCGAATAGCCACTCTTTCTCCGAAAGAGCGCGGGCGGGCGGCGGGGGTGGGCGGCGGGGAGGGTGTGGGTCAGCCCAGGCCGCCCTGGACGCCGATCAGGGCGCCGATGCCGTACGTGGCGGCGGCGGCGAGGGCGCCGAGCAGGAGCTGGCGCAGGCCACCGGACCACCAGGGGCGGCTGGTGAACCGGGCGACGACCGCCCCGGCCACGAAGAGCCCCACCCCGCCGACGCCGAGCGCCAGCCAGAGGCTGGTGAAGCCGAGCAGGTAGGTCAGCAGCGGGATCAGGGCGCCCACCGAGAAGAAGAGGAGCGACGAGATCGCTGCCGCCCACGGGCTGGGCTGCTCGTCGGGGTCGACGCCCAACTCCTCCCGGACGTGCATCCGCAGCGCCTCCTCCGGGTTGCGCCGGATCTCGTTCGCCACCTGCATGGCCAGGTCGCGGGGCAGGCCCCGGGCCACCCACGCGTCGGCCAGCTCGCGGGCCTCCGCCTCGGGGTGCCGTTCCAGCTCGCGGCGCTCCTTGGCCACCTCGGCGGCGACCTGCTCGTTGGCGGAGCGGACGCTGGTGTACTCCCCCAGCCCCATCGAGATGGCCCCGGCGACCAGGCCGGCGGTGCCGGTGAGGACGATGCTGCGGGGCGAGACGCCGCCACCGCCGACGCCCGCGATCAGGGCGATGTTGGTGACCAGTCCGTCCATCGCGCCGAAGACGGCCGGCCGCAGCCAGCCGCCGGAGACGTCCGCGTGGTGTGCCTCGCGCAGCGCGGCGGGGGTCTCGGTCACGGCAGGGTCAGGATCTCGTGGCCGTCGTCGGTCACGACGATCGTGTGCTCGAACTGCGCCGTCCACTTCCGGTCCTTGGTGACCACCGTCCAGCCGTCGTCCCACATGTCGTACTGGTAGGTGCCGAGGGTGATCATCGGCTCGATGGTGAAGGTCATCCCGGGCTCCATGATGTCTGTGGGGCGCGGGCTGTCGTAGTGCGGCACGTAGAGACCGCTGTGGAACGCCTCGCCGATGCCGTGGCCGGTGAAGTCGCGGACCACGCCGTAGCCGAACCGCTTGGCGTACGACTCGATGACCCGGCCGACCACGTTGATCTGGCGGCCCGGGGCGACGGCCTTGATGCCCCGCATCATCGCCTCGTGGGTCCGCTCGACCAGCAGCCGGGCCTCCTCGCTCACCTCGCCCACGCAGAAGGTGGCGTCGGTGTCCCCGTGCACGCCGCCGATGTACGCGGTGACGTCGACGTTGATGATGTCGCCGTCCTGCAGGACCGTGGTGTCCGGGATGCCGTGGCAGATGACCTCGTTGAGGCTGGTGCAGCAGGACTTCGGGAAGCCCTTGTAGCCCAGCGTCGACGGGTACGCACCGTGGTCGCAGAGGAACTCGTGCACCACCCGGTCGATCTCGTCGGTGGTGACGCCCGGCTTGCAGTGCTCGCCCGCGAGCCGGGTCGCCCGGGCGGCGAGCCGGCCGGCGATCCGCATCTTCTCGATGGTCTCCGGGGTCTGCACGTGCGAGCCGCGCCACTCCTGCGGCCGCTTCTTGCCCACGTACTCCGGGCGGGCGATGTGGGCGGGCACCGCTCGCCACGGGGACAGCGTGCCGGGGGTCAGCGGCGCACGGACGTTCATGACGACAGCCTATCGCCGCGCCCGCGGTGACCCTCGCCACGCACCCGCCCGCCGAGGTTGTTGCCGTGACAACCGTGCTGTGCCACAGTTGCTCCGTGGATCAAGGGGGCGCACCTCCCGTGTTCTCCGCGAGCGCGGAGCTCGACGGAGACCACCTCCGCGTGGTGGTGACCGGCGAGGTCGACATGGCCACCGCCGACACGATGCTCCAGACCGGCCTCCGCGAGCCCGCCGAACGGGTCACTCTCGACCTGCGCGGGGTCACCTTCTTCGACTCGGCCGCCATCCACGCGGTGGTCCGGCTCGCCGACCGTCTCCCCGGCCGGCTCACCGTGCTCCCCTCCCGTCAGGTCGTCCGGGTGTTGGAGATCTCCGGCCTGGCCGAGCAGGGCTGGCTGCACCGGGACTGACCGGCTGCCCGTGGCGGCGGGCAGGCGTGGCGGAGCCCGCCGGGCCCGCGCCGGTCGGGCTCAGTCCTGCAACCGCCGGCGCAGCGTCACTTCCGTCCCTTCCGGGGTACGGGTCACCGACAGCTCCCCCAACGCCTGGATCAGCGACAGCCCCCGGCCGCGGAAGCCCGACCCGGTCGACTCCCGCCACCGCCCGCTGTCGCGCACGGTCGCCGTCACCGTCCGGCCGTCGATGCCCACCTCGACGTGGATCGTCTCCTCACGCGGCGCCACCGGGTGTTCGATGGCGTTGGCGGCGGCCTCGGAGACGGCGACGGTGAGGTCGAAGAGGTCGTTGTCGCCGACCCGGTGGGCGAGCAGGAAGTTCTCCAGCCGCTTGCGCAGGACGCTGAGCCGGGTCGGGTCGGCCGGCAGCCGGAGCGCGAACCGGTGGAGTTCGGCCGCCTCCAACGCCAGCACCGCCACGTCGTCGTGTCGGGTGCGCTCGGCGACCCGCTCCACCACCGCGTCGATCAGGTCGGCGACGTGCGCGCCCGACGCCGAGGCGTCCTGGCGCAGCTGGACCAGGGCGGCGTCGATGCCCGCGTGCCGGTCCTCGATCAGCCCGTCGGTGTACAGCAGCAACCGGTCGCCGGGGGTGAGTTCGCCCTCGACGGTCCGGTAGCTGGTGCCGGCGATCGCGCCGATGGGCGGACCGAGTGCCCGATCGTGCAGGAACGCCACGTCGTCTCCTCGGATCAACAGGGGGGACGGATGGCCGGCGCTGGCGTACCGCAGGATGCCGGTGCGGGGGCGGTACGAGAGGCAGACCACGGTGGCGAAGGACTGCCGCTCGGTCGAGCCGACCAGCCGGTTGAGCCGGGTCAGCGACTGGCCCGGGTCGTAGCCCTCCAGCAGGTACGCCCGCAGCCCGTTGCGCAGCTGGCCCATCGCCGCGGCGGCGCGGACGCCCTTGCCGACCACGTCGCCGATGACCAGCACGACCTCGTCGTCGCCGACCCCGATCACGTCGTACCAGTCGCCGCCGACCTCCACGTCGGCGCTGCCGGGCAGGTAACGGCTGGCCACCACCGCGCCGGGGAGCTGCGGCAGGGTGCTCGGCAGCAGGCTGTGCTGGAGGGTGGTGGCGATGTGGTGCTCGGCCTCGTAGAGCTGGGCGTTCTCCAGGCGTACCCCGACCAGGCGGGCCAACTGGGTGAGCGCCGCCCGTTCGGGTCCGTCGCCGTCGGTGCGCCACACCCGCAGCTCGCCGAGCTGCGTGCCGGCGGTGCCGGTCAGCGCCAGCACGTCCGACGGCTCCGGCGGCGTCGTCCCGCCGGCGTCGGCCTCGTACCGCGCGCCGGCGGTGGTGACCAGCACCCGGGCCGCCTCGGCGAGGCTGAGCGCGTGCCGGGCGGCGACCTGGACCACGTCGGCGGTGGAGCGGGCGGTGTTGACCGCCACCGCGGCGTCGGCCAGCGCCCGCAGCCGACGGATGATCTGCCCGCGCAGCTGGCCCAGCTCGACGTTGGCCCGGACCCGGGCGATCAGCTCCTGGCCGGAGAAGGGCTTGGTGAGGTAGTCGTCGGCGCCGACCGACAGCCCGGCGACCGCCTCGGCGGAGCCGGCCCGGGCGGAGAGCAGCACGATCGGCACGTGCCGGGTACGCGGGTTCGCCCGCAGCGCGGTGACCAGCCCGAAGCCGTCCAGCCGGGGCATCATCACGTCGGTCAGCACCAGGTCGAACGTGCCGTCGACGGCCTGTTCGAGGGCCGCCACGCCGTCGGGCACCGCGACCACCTCGTACGACGGGCCGAGCAGCCGGGTGACGTGCTCGCGCAGGTCGGCGTTGTCGTCGGCGAGCAGGATCCGGCCGGCGCCGGCCGGTTCGTCCGCCGTCGGCGGCGGGGCAGCGGTGTCCCGGTCGTCGGACCAGATCGCGGTCTCCGCGACGTAGAGGGCGGCCTGCTGGGGCTCGGCGAGCGGCGTCGGGCCACCGCTGGCCACCCGGTCGGCGGGCAGGTGCGCCGAGCCGAACGGCAGGGTCACCGCGAAGGTGCTGCCCTCGTCCACCCGGCTGCTGACCTCGACCTTGCCGCCGTGCATCTCGACCAGCTCGCGCACCAGCGCGAGGCCGATGCCGGTGCCCTCGTGGGTACGCGACCGGACCCCCGGCACCCGGTGGAACCGCTCGAAGACGTGCGGCAGTTCCTCGGCGACGATGCCGACGCCGGTGTCGCCGACCTCCAGCCGGGCCGAGCCGGCGACGGCGCGTACCCGGACCCGGATCTCGCCGTCGAAGGTGAACTTCAACGCGTTGGAGACCAGGTTGAGGACGATCTTCTCCCACATGTCCCGGTCGACGAAGACCGGCGCGGGCAGCGGCGGGCAGTCGACCACCAGGCGCAGTCCGGCGCGGGCGGTGGCGGACCGGAAGGTGCTGCTCAGCCGGGCCGTGTAGTCGGCCAGGTCGGTGGGCTGGTAGTGGGCGGCGAGCCGGCCGGACTCCAGGCGGGAGAAGTCGAGCACCGTGTTGACCAGCTTCAGCAGGCGCAGCGCGTTGCGGTGCATGACACTCAGCCGCTCGGTGTACGCCGGTGGCAGCGCAGGGTCGGCGAGCAGGTCCTCCAGCGGCCCGAGGACCAGCGTCAGCGGGGTGCGGAACTCGTGGCTGACGTTGGCGAAGAAGTTCGTCTTGGCCCGGTCGAGGGCGGCCAGCTCGGCGGCGCGGGCCCGTTCCTGCTCGTACGCCCGCTGCTGGCCGAGGGCCCGGGAGATCTGGGCGGTGACCAGGTCGAAGAAGGTGCGGTACTCGTCGTTGAGGTGTAGCCGGCGGGAGACGCCGACGACGAGCACCCCGGCCGGCTCGTTGGTGGCGGTCAGCGGCAGCACCAGGGCCCGGTCGGCGGCCTCCGGCGGCACCACACCGGGCAGCTCGCTCACGTCGACCTCGGCGGCGACGCCACCCGCGGCGACCCGGGCGAGCACGGGCGGCGCGTCGGCGGGAACGCTGCCCGGCGCGGTGCCACCGGCCCCGGCGAGGGTGAGGGCACCCTGGTCGTCGTAGAGGCGGACCCGGGCGAACGGGACGTCGGAGCGGTACCCGTCGAGGACCTCGGCGGCGAGGCGGGCGACCTCCGCCACGCTGCGCGCCTCGCCGAGGCGGGAGCCCAGCTCGGCCAGCGCCCGCAGCCGGCGCTCGCCGAGCACCCGTCCGCTGGTCTCGTTGACGAAGCAGAAGATGCCCTCGACGCTGCCGTCGGTCCCTCGGATCGGGTCGTAGGAGACGTCGAAGTAGACCTGTTCGACGAAACCGTGCCGGTCGATGAGGAACGGGTGGTCCGTGCCGTGGTACGGCTCGCCGGTGCGCAGCACGCCGTCGAGCAGGGGCCCGAGCACGTCCCAGGTCTCCACCCAGTGCTCGCGCGCCGGCTGGCCGATGACGGCCGGGTGCTTGGTGCCGATGGTCGGCAGGTAGGCGTCGTTGTAGAAGGCGCGGTGGTCCGGGCCCCAGAACATCGCGATCTGGGCGCGGGAGCCGAGCATCATGCTGACCGCGTGGCAGAGCGCCGACGGCCAGGTGTCGGGGGTGCCGAGCGGGGTGCCGGACCAGTCGTACGCGCGCAGCCGACGCCCCATCTCGCCGCCGGCCGCGAAGGCCTCGGCGAGCTGCGCGGGGAGCGTCCCGTCGGCGGGACGCGCGCGGAACCGCCCCTCCTCGCCCACCTGGGCCGAGCTCATGCACCCTCCCGCTCCGACCGTTCCCCGTGACGCCTGGCGTCACGCCGGCCGCGCCCCGCCTTCTACCCGGACGAACCGGCAACGTAACGCATGTCCTGCGACGATCGCTGGTTACCTGGGTCTCATACTGCCGTCATCGGCGCGCCGACGCTCGGCGGGAGGGGTGCGCGGGTGCGCCCGGTCAGAAGACGGGCAGGCCGTCGATGCTGGTGGCGTTCTTGCGGGCCCGGTAGTCGGCCAGGTCCTCGTCGGTCTTGCGGGCGCCCCACCGCAGCAGGAGGTCGCGGTCGCCGCGGTAGTCCATCAGTGGCACGGAGTAACCGCAGGAGTCGCTGACCCGCTCGACCTCGACGGTGATCACCGCCCGGACGCCGTGCAGGTCCGGCGGGTCGGGGAAGTGGTCGAGCAGGGGTCGGAACCCGGGGTCGGTGAGCGGGGTGGCCACTCCCCGCCCGTGCAGGCGGACCACCGTGGGCGGGCCGGTGAAGGCGCAGAACATCACCGTGACCCGGCCGTTGTCCCGTAGGTGGGCGATCGTCTCCGCGCCGCTGCCGTGGTAGTCCAGCCAGGCGACGCGCAGCGGGCCGAGGACGGCGAAGGTGCCCCGCATGCCCCGGGGTGAGACGTTGACGTGCCCGTGCGGCCCGGAGGGGGCGGAGGCCACGAAGAAGACCGGCTGCTGCTCGATCCACTCGCGCAGCCGTTCGTCGATCTGGGGATGGACCTTCATGTCGGGATCCTCGCACCGATCACCGAGGAGTGGGACACCCCTTTCCGTCAGATGGGACGGGCGGCGCGGACGAGGGCGCTGCCCTACGCTGCCGCCGTGACCGTTGTCGACGACACCCGAACCCGCCGCCAGCGCTGGCTGCTCCCGACCCTCGTGGTCGCTCTCGTCCTCGCGGGCGGCGGCGCCTGGCTGGCCCTGCGGGCCACCGCCGACGACGACGCGGCGGCGCCGGCGCGGCGGATACGCCTGGAGGTGACCGCCGACTCCGGCCGGGTGCAGGCCATCAGCTGGAGGACACCGAACGACGACCATCGCACCCACACCCTGGGCGGCACCCTCACCGACGGAGTCGCCGCCCCCTGGAGCACGGAGGTGACCCTCCAGCCCGGCGACGGCCAGCTCTGGCTGTACGTCGAACCCGTCGACGGCGCCACCGCCACCTGCCGGATCGTCGCGGACGGCCGGGTGGTCGAGGAGAAGACGGGTCGCCAACCCTTCGGCTTTGCCTGCTGGACCACCACCCAGCGGGTCTTCCCGAAGGGCTGAGCGACTCACAGCGGGGTGACGTACGCGCCGGTGATGCCGCCGTCCACCACGAACTGCGCGGCGGTCATGAAGGACGAGTCGTCGCTGGCCAGGAAGGCCACCGCGGCGGCGATCTCCGCCGGCTCCCCGAACCGCCCCATCGGCACGTGCACCAGCCGGCGGGCGGCCCGCTCCGGGTCGGCGGCGAAGAGCTCCAGCAGCAGCGGGGTGGCGACCGGGCCGGGACAGAGCGCGTTGACCCGGATCCCCTCCCGGGCGAACTGCACGCCCAGTTCCCGGGTCATCGCCAGCACCCCGCCCTTGCTCGCCGTGTACGCGATCTGCGACGTCGCCGCGCCCATCAGCGCCACGAACGACGCGGTGTTGACGATCGAACCCCGGCCCTGCCGGCGCATGTGCGGGATGACGTGCTTGCAGCAGAGGTAGACGCTGGTGGTGTTGACCCGCAGCACCCGCTCCCACGCGTCCAGGCCGGTCTCCAGGATGGAGTCGTCCTCCGGCGGGGAGATGCCGGCGTTGTGGAACGACACGTCGACCCGGCCGTGCCGCTCGACCACCCCGTCGAAGAGGTCGCGCACGGACGTCTCGTCCGCCACGTCGCAGGCG
Organism: Micromonospora citrea; assembly: GCF_049629545.1. Classification (GTDB taxonomy): domain Bacteria; phylum Actinomycetota; class Actinomycetes; order Mycobacteriales; family Micromonosporaceae; genus Micromonospora; species Micromonospora citrea_A. The sequence goes on along the minus strand of NZ_JBNADX010000024.1, from coordinate 37,584 downwards.
ACGAACTCGCCGGCGACCTCCGCGGCGGCCCGCTCCCCGGCCTCGGCGTCGATGTCGACGCAGACCACCCGCGCCCCCTCGGCGGCGAAGCGCCGCACGGTGGCCAGCCCGATCCCGCTGCCCGCCCCGGTCACCACGGCGACCCGGTCCGTCAGTCGACCCTGCATCACGCTCACTCCTCCGTGCCGATGAAGACGTTCTTGACGTCGGTGAAGGCGTGCAGGGCGTCGGGGCCCAGCTCGCGGCCGAGTCCGGAGCGCTTCATGCCGCCGAACGGCGTCCAGTAGCGCACCGAGGAGTGCGAGTTGACGCTGAGGTTGCCCGACTCGACGGCCCGGGCCACCCGCAGGGCCCGGCCGACGTCCCGGGTCCAGATCGAGCCGGAGAGTCCGTACTCGGTGTCGTTGGCCAGGCGTACCGCGTCGGCCTCGTCGTCGAACGGCAGCACCGACACCACCGGGCCGAAGATCTCCTCCCGCCAGTGCCGGTCCTGCGGCGAGTCGGCGAGCAGCACCGTCGGGGCGTACCAGAAGCCGGGCCCGTCGGGGCGGACGCCGGTGAAGGCGACCGTCGCGCCGTCGACGTACCCGGCGACCCGGTCCCGGTGGGCGGCGGAGATCAGCGGGCCCATCTCGGCGCTCTCGGCGGCCGGGTCCTGCACCCGGAAACCGCGCACGGCCGGTTCGAGCAGTTCCAGGAAGCGGTCGTACACCGGGCGCTGGACCAGGATCCGGGAGCGGGCGCAGCAGTCCTGGCCGGCGTTGTCGAAGACGGCGGACGGCGCGGTGGCCGCCGCCCGCTCCAGGTCGGCGTCGGCGAAGACCAGGTTGGCGGACTTGCCGCCCAGCTCCAGGGTGACCCGCTTCACCTGGGCCGCGCAGCCGGCCATGATCCGGGTGCCGACCTCGGTGGAGCCGGTGAAGCAGACCTTGCGCACGGCGGGGTGGGTGACGAACCGCTCTCCCACCACGTCACCCCTGCCGGGCAGCACGGTGAACACGTCCTCCGGCAGGCCCGCCTCCAACGCCAGCTCGGCCAGGCGCAGCGCGGTCAGCGGGGTCAGCTCGGCGGGCTTGAGCACCACCGTGTTGCCGGCGGCGAGGGCCGGGGCGAACCCCCAGCCGGCGATGGGCATCGGGAAGTTCCACGGCACGATCACCCCGACCACGCCGAGCGGCTCGTGGAACGTGACGTCCAGGCCGCCGGGGACGGGGATCTGCCGGCCGGTCAGCCGCTCGGGGGCGCCCGCGTAGTAGTCGAGCACGTCGCGGACGTTGCCCGCCTCCCAGCGGGCGTTGCCGATGGTGTGCCCGGCGTTGCGCACCTCCAGCCGGGCCAACTCCTCCAGATGGCCGTCCACCACGGCGGCGAACCGCCGCAGCAGCCGCGCCCGGTCCCCGGGGGCGACCGCCCGCCACGACTCGTACGCGGCAGCCGCCCGCCCGATCGCCGCGTCGGTGTCGGCCGCGCTGCTCGCGCCCACCCGTGCGACAACCTCCCCCGTCGCCGGATTCACCACCTCACTCACACCCCACCCCCCTCTCCCTCTCTCTCCCCCTCCCTCCCCCGCCGATCTTGCAGTTGTGGCGCTGACAATTCCGGCCTGAGTGGACGGAAAGGCAACCACAAGTGCAAGATCGCCGAGGGTCAGAGGCGTTCGAAGCCACGGCGGAGTTCCCAGTCGGTCACGGCGGCGTCGAAGGCGGCCAGCTCGACGCGGGCCTGGTTGGCGTAGTGGGCGACCACCTCGTCGCCGAAGGCGTCGCGGGCCACGGCGGAGGCTTCCCAGAGGGTGAGGGCGTCGCGCAGGGTGCCCGGCACCCGATGCGCCGTCGCGTCGTCGTACGCGTTGCCGGCACACTCCGGGCCCAGCTCCAGCTCCCGCTCGATGCCGTGCACCGCCCCCGCCACCAGCGCGGCGATCGCCAGGTACGGGTTGACGTCCGCCCCGGGCACCCGGTTCTCCACCCGCATGCCCTGCCCGTGCCCGACCACCCGCAGCGCGCAGGTGCGGTTGTCGACGCCCCAGCGCAGCGCGGTCGGGGCGAACGAGCCGGGCTGGTAGCGCTTGTAGGAGTTGACGTTCGGGGCGAAGAAGAGGCTCAGTTCGCGCATCGTGTCCAGCAGGCCGGCGAGCACCCGCTGCCCGGTGACCGACAGGTGTGCCGGCCCGTCGCCGAGCATGGCCGAGGCCCCGGAGGCGTCCCGCAGCGAGAAGTGGATGTGGCAGGAGTTGCCCTCGCGGTCGTTCGGCTTGGCCATGAAGGTGATCGACATGCCCTCCTGGGCGGCGATCTCCTTGGCCCCGTTCTTGTAGATGACGTGGTGGTCGGCGCAGGTGACCGCCGCGTCGTAGCGGAAGGCGATCTCGTGCTGGCCGAGGTTGCACTCCCCCTTGGCGCTCTCCGGGGTGAGCCCGGCGCCGGCCATCTGGGTGCGGATGCGGCGCAGCAGCGGCTCCACCCGGGCCGTGCCGAGCAGCGAGTAGTCGACGTTGTACTGGTTGGCCGGGGTGAGGTCGCGGTAGCCGCGCCGCCAGGCGTCCTCGTACGAGTCGCGGTAGAGGACGAACTCCAGCTCGGTGCCGGCGTACGCGGTCAGCCCGTGGGCGGCCAGCCGGTCGAGCTGCCGGCGCAGGATCTGCCGGGGCGAGGCGACCACCGGCCCGGAGCCGTCCAGCCACTCCAGGTCGGCCAGGAGCATGGCCGTGCCCGGCTGCCAGGGCACCCGGCGCAGGGTGGCGAGGTCGGGGCGCATCGCGAAGTCGCCGTACCCGCGTTCCCAGCTCGACATCGCGTACCCGTCGACGGTGTTCATGTCGACGTCGACGGCGAGCAGGTAGTTGCAGCCCTCGCTGCCGTGCGCGACCACCTGGTCCAGGAAGTACGGGGCGTGGAACCGCTTGCCCTGCAGGCGGCCCTGCATGTCGACCAGGGCGAGGACCACGGTGTCGATCTCGCCCTCGGCGACGGCGACCCGCAACTGTTCCAGCGTCAACGGCGTTCTGCTCATCAGCGGGCCTCCATCACCAAGGTCTACTGGCAAACCGGATCACCGTCAATGCCCCGCCGGGGACGGCGGCAACCGTAGCGGAGGAGTCCAGATGCGTCGTCGTGTCGTCCTGGCCGTCGTCACCGTCCTCGCCCTCCTGCCGGGCGCCGCCGACGCCGTGGCGGGTGGACAGCCGCCGGGCAGGCCGATCGGTCAGCCGGCCGCCGCCGGGTTCGACTTCACCCGGCCGCAGGTCGTCGCCACCGGCCTGGCGGCCCCCTGGGGGCTCGACTTCCTCCCCGACGGCAGCGCGCTGGTCGCCCAGCGCGACCGGGGCACGGTGCTGCGGATCCGGCCGGGCCGGCCACCGCGGCAGGTCGCCCGGATCGCCGGGGTGGTCGCCGGCGGGGAGGCGGGACTGCTCGGCCTGGCCGTCTCCCCCACGTTCCGCCGGGACCGGCTGGTCTACGTCTGCTTCACCACCGCGTCCGACATCCGGATCGTGCGCTTCCCGCTCCACGCGCCACACGCGTCGCAGGTCGTCCTCAGCGGCGTACCACGGGCGGCCTTCCACGACGGCGGCCGGATCGCGTTCGGCCCCGACGGGATGCTCTACGCCGGCATCGGCGACGCGGGTGTGCCCACCGCCGCGCAGGACCTGGCCGGCCGCAACGGCAAGATCCTGCGGATCCGGCCGGACGGCGCGGTGCCGGCGGACAACCCGTTCCCCGGGTCGCCGGTCTACAGCTACGGCCACCGCAACGTGCAGGGTCTCGCCTGGGACGCGTGGGGTCGGCTGTACGCCACCGAGTTCGGCCAGAGCACGTGGGACGAGGTGAACCTGATCGTCCCGGGCGGCAACTACGGCTGGCCGGTCGTCGAGGGTCCCGGCGGCGACCCCCGGTTCCGCGACCCGGTGCTCGTGTGGAGCCCGGCGGAGGCGTCGCCGAGCGGCGCCGCCATCGCCGACGGCACCCTGTTCGTCGCCGCCCTGCGCGGTGCCCGGCTGTGGGCCGTGCCGCTCGACGCCGCCGGTCGGCCCGGCACTCCCGTCGCCGAGTTGCCGGGGCGCTACGGCCGTCTCCGTACCGTCGAGCGGGCCCCGGACGGCTCACTCTGGGTGGCCACCAGCAACCGGGACGGTCGCGGCACCCCGTCGCCCGACGACGACCGCCTCCTCCGCTTCACCGCCGGCGCGGGGCAGCCGCCGCCCCCGCCGCCCACCGCCGCTGCGGCCCGACCCTGACCCGGCTCCGCCCCGGCCGCCCGCCCCGGACCGGAAATCGCGTTGCCGCGCGACCTGCCCCGACCGCATGCTTGAGCCTGTGACCAGGCCCGATCGCGACGGGACTGAAGACCGGGCGCTCGGCAACGTCCGGTCCACGCGGCGGCGCGGGGCGTCCACCTCTCTCTCACGTACGGCGATCCGCCGTGCCCGACGGACGCCCCTCGCCGCCGCCTCCTCCGACGTGCCGGCCCCGCCCGCCCCGGGTCAGGAGCCGCACTCGACGACCAGGCCCGGCGCGGCCACGTCGACGGGACCGTCGTACGCCCGCCGGGCCGCCGCGACGGCCGCCGACGGGTCGGTGCCGGGCCACAGGTGGGTCAGCAGCACCCGCCGGGCGGACGCGGTGGCGGCGTACCGGCCGACCTCGGCGGCGCTGGACAGGTTGCCGGCGTGCCGGTCGGGAATCGCGTCGACGTAGGTGGCGTCGGCGATCAGCAGGTCGGCGTCGCGGGCCAGGGCCACCAGGTCCGGGCTGGCGCCGGTGTCCCCGGTGTAGGCGAGCGTCGCCCGACCGACGCCGAACCGGGCCCCGGCGTTCGCCACCCAGTGCGGCAGCGACCAGGTGCGCACCGTGAACGGGCCCAGGTCGAACCGGTCCCCCGGGTCGAACTCGCGCAGCAGGTACGCGCCGTCGAGCAGACCCGGCTCGTCGATCGCGAGCAGCCGGTCGAGGCTGCCGGCCGGGGCGTGCACCGGAAGGGCCGGGCCCGACCGGTCGGCCAGGATCCGGGCGCGCAGCAGCGGTTGCAGGTCGGCGCAGTGATCGGGGTGGCCGTGACTGACGTAGGCCGCGTCGACCGCCGCGGCGGGCAGCCGGGACAGCAACGGTTGGAGGGTCGCGTACCCGGGGTCGATCAGCAGGCGGAAGCCGTCGTGCTCCACGAGGAAGCCGCCGCACGCCTGCCGGGCGGTCGGCCACGCGCCGAGCCCACCCAGGACGGTGATCCGCATGGAGTCGACCCTAGCCGCCGACACCGGCCCGGCACGCCCCTCACGACGGCCGGCGCGGCCCCGGCATCGGCGTCACCAGCCCGCCGGCCGCCCAGCCCGGCCGCTCCTCGATGATCGGGTAGCGAAAGGGGACACGACACGCCGGGACATCTGTCCGAAAACGCTACTGGATCATGCGCGGGGGCGGTGCGCGGGGTGGCGGTGCGCGGGGGCGGGGATCAGGCGAAGAGCAGGCCGGCCACCCAGAGCGCGGCGACGACCAGGCCGGCCAGCAGCTCCACCAGCATCGACAGCCCGGCCGCCTTGAGCGCCTGCACGGTCGCCGGCCAGGCGAGCTGGTTGCTGCCCAGCCGCAGCCGCTCGGCGCCCCACACCCCGCCGACGAAGCCGATCACCAGGCCGACCACCGGGATCACGAAGAACCCGACCAATCCGAGCAGCCCACCGGCGAGCAGCGACGACGTCGGCACCCCGGTGCGTTTGAGGTTGCGCCCCGGCCAGGCGTACTTGACCACGGTGCCGCCGGCCACCACCACGGTCGCCGCCGCCAGCACCGCCCAACGGCCGGGCCCCGCGTCGCCGAAGACCGCCCAGACGAGCACCCCGCCCCAGCACAGCGGCAGCGCCGGCAGGCCGGGCACCACCACCCCGGCCAGCCCGGCCAGGATGGCCAGGGCCGCCACCACCGACACCACGGCCTGCGAGTCCGTCAGGTCCACCCGGCCACCTCCGCCCGTCGCGCGTCGTCGCGGGCCCGGCCGCAGCCGGGGTACGCCGTCCGTCGCCCGCCCACGGCGAACCGTACCCGGGTCACGCCGCCTCGCCGCGCAGCCGGGCGGTGATCTGCTCGGCCGGCACCGGTGGGCCGAACCAGCGTCCCTGGCCGGTGTCGCAGCGCAGCGACCGCAGCCGCTCGGCCTGCGTGCCGGTCTCCACCGCCTCGGCGGTCACCCACAGCTCCAGCGCGTGCGCCAGCCGCACCAGCGCGTCGACGATCCGCTCGTCGCGGTGGTCGGCGGTGTCGTCCGCGCCGTCGGTCCGGATCCCCTCCACGAACGGCCCGGCCAGCTTCAGGCAGTGGATCGGCAGCCGGCGCAGGTACGCCAGGTTCGAGTACCCGGTGCCGAAGTCGTCGATGGCCAGCCGTACGCCGAGGTCGGCCAACCGGTGCAGCGAGCGCAGCGGCTCCCCGGCGGTGCCCATCACCGCGCTCTCGGTCAGCTCCAGTTGCAGCAGTTCGGCGGGGAGGCCGGTGCGCCGCAGCACGTCCGCCACGGTGTCCACGATGGCGGGGTCGTCGGCCTGCCGGGCGGCCAGGTTGACGCTGACCACCAGCCGCTGCTCGGGGAACTCCCGCTGCCAGGCCCGGGCGTCCCGGCAGGACTGGCCGAGCACCCACTCGCCGAGGCGGACGATCAGCCCGGTCTCCTCGGCCAGCCCGATGAACCGGTCCGGACCGACCAGGCCCAGTTCGGGGTGCCGCCAGCGGACCAACGCCTCGACGGCCTGCATCCGCCCGTCGAGCAGCGAGACGATGGGCTGGTAGTGGAGCACGAACTCACCCCGGTCCAGGGCGGCCGGCAGGCCGGCGGCGAGCGCCGAGCGGGCGATGTCGGCGGCGCTGCGTTCCGGGTCGTACACGGCCCACCGTCCGCGCCCCTCCGCCTTGGCCCAGTAGAGGGTGGTGTCGGCGGCCTTCATCAGCTCGGAGGGGCTGGTCTCCGCCGCCGGGCAGTCCACCACGCCGACGCTGGCCGAGACCGCGAGCTGCTGTTCGCCGATGAGCACCGGGGCGGAGACCGCCGCCAGGGCCAGCTCGGCCACGCCGACGGCGTCGTCGATCCCCTCCGCGGAGTCGACCAGGATGACGAACTCGTCGCCGCCCATCCGGGCGACCAGGTGGCCCTGCCCGGCGACGCAGTCGGCCAGCCGGCGGGCGATGGTGACCAGCAGCCGGTCCCCCAGGTCGTGGCCGAGGCTGTCGTTGACCGCCTTGAAGCCGTCCAGGTCGAGGAAGCAGACTCCGATCCGCTGGTCGGGGCCGGCGTCGCTGAAGAGCCGCCCGAGCGTCTCGAAGAAGAGCGTGCGGTTGGGCAGGCCGGTCAGCGGGTCGTGCAGCGCCTGGAAGCGCAGCCGCTGCTGGAGTTCGTACCGCTCGGTGATGTCCTCGATCATCGCGACGGTGAACCGGGGGCGTCCGTCGTCGTGCCGGATCAACGAGACGGCGAGGTCGGTCCAGACGACGCTGCCGTCCTTGCGGTAGTAGCGCTTCTCCACCCGGGCGCTGTCGTGCTTGCCCTCGATCAACTCCTGGTACAGCTCCCACATGCCGGCGGCGTCGTCGGCGTGGAACAGCGACGCCACGTTGCTCCGGCGCAGTTCCTCGGGCGGGTAGCCGAGCATGTCCGCGAAGGACTGGTTGACGTCGATGATCCGGCCGTCGATGCCGGCGATGCCGATGCCGATGGCTGCGCCGGTGAACACCGCCCGGAAGCGGGCCTCGCTGTCGCGCAGGGCCCGCTCCACCGCGTCCCGGGCCTGCCAGGCCGAGCGGGCGATCCGCTCCTGCTGCGTGAACGTCCGGTCGCGCAGGGCCCGGGCGAAGCCGGCGGCCAGCGCCCCCTGCACCGCCGCCACCCGGGCGGCGGCGTCGGGCAGGTCGGCCCGGGCCGGCAGCACCCGGGCCAGGAACCGCTCGCCGAGGGCGCGCAGCGACCAGTCCAGCATCCGGGGCTCGGTGAGGTGCGACTCGACCAGGGCCCGGCCCACGTCCTCCGCCGGGGCGGCGGAGAACTCCTCGGCCAGCAGGGCCTGGGCCAGCCGTACGGTGTGCACGAGCAGCAGCCGCTCGGTCTCGTCCGCGCTCAGCGGCACGAAACCGAGCCGGCGTGCCGCCCGGGCCCACTCGGCGGCGTACCCCTGGGCGCCCGGCCGGCTGAAGTCGCCCCCGCCGGGATCCGGGACGGCGGACATGTCGGCTCAGCCGGCGTGGTCGTACCGGGCGACGCCGCCGAACGCCCCGAACCGCTCGGGGTGCTCGTCCACGTCGGCGGGCGAGTCCGGCCGCCACAGCGGCATGTGCACCACGCCCGGCTCCAGCAGGGTCCAGTCACCGAAGAAGCCGGTGACCTCGGCCCGGGAGCGCAGCGTGATCTCGGTGTCGGTACGCGCCGAGAGCCGCTGCGCGTCGAGCATCTCCTGCGGCTGGTCCTCGAAGGTGGAGTGGGAGACGACCAGGAAGCTGCCGGGCACGGCGGCGGCCCGGAGCGCGGCCAGGACGTCGCCCGGGCGGTCGACGTCGGGGATGAAGTGGACCACCCCGGCGAGCAGGATGCCGACCGGCCGGTCGAAGTCGATCAGACCGCTGGCCCGGGCCAACTCCAGGATCAACTTCGGCTCGCGCAGGTCGGCCCGGATCGCGGTGGCCCGCTCGTTGCCGGCGAGCAGTTCCAGGCTGTGCGCCACCGCCACCGGATCGATGTCGACGTAGACGATCCGCGCCTCGGGGTTGGCGGCCTGGGCCACCTCGTGCACGTTGCCGACGGTGGGAATGCCCGAGCCGATGTCGAGGAACTGGTCGATGCCGGCGTCGAGCAGCACCCGGACGGCCCGGCGCAGGAACTCCCGGCCCGCGCGCATGGTGGCGGCCAGGTTCGGTGTCATGCTCGCGATCTGCTCGGCGAGTTGCCGGTCGATCTCGAAGTTGTGCGCGCCGCCGAGGAAGTAGTCGTAGACCCGGGCCGCGCTCGGCCGGCTCAGGTCGATCTCGGCGGGAAGTCCGTCCGGCATCTGCATCTGCCTCGCCCCAGTTTCGTCGCCGCGGTGCGGGAGGGCACCGGTGTGCCCGGACGCGCGGGCACGCGGAGGCGTCACCGGCCGACCCGCGGATCGTGTGGTGCTGCCCACTCTATGCGCGTCCGCCACGGTATGGGAGATCCACTTTGCACGACCGGCGCGGACAGCGGACGGATGCCTCAGCGGACGGATCCCCGGCCGGCGAGCGCGCCTGAGCAAGGCGGCTCAGCCGGCGGACTCCAGCATCAGCGAGATGCCCTGCCCGACGCCGACGCACATGGTGGCCAGCGCCCGCCGGCCACCCCGGCGGCGTAGCTCAAGGGCGGCGGTGAGCGCCAACCGGGCGCCGCTGGCGCCGAGCGGGTGGCCGAGGGCGATCGCGCCGCCGTTGGGGTTGACGTGCTCGGCGTCCTCCGGCAGGCCGAGTTCGCGCAGCACGGCGATGCCCTGCGCGGCGAACGCCTCGTTCAGCTCCACCACGTCGACGTCGCCGAGGCCGACACCGAGCCGGTCGAGCAGCTTGCGGGTGGCGGGCACCGGCCCGATCCCCATGATCCGGGGCGGTACGCCGGCCGCCGCCGCGCCGCTGACCCGGGCGAGCGGGGTGAGGCCGTACCGGGACACCGCCGCCTCGGAGGCGACCAGCAGCGCGACCGCACCGTCGTTGACGCCGGAGGAGTTGCCCGCGGTGACCGTCCCGCCCGTGCGGAACGGGGTGGGCAGGGCGGCCAGCTTCTCCAGCGAGGTCTCCCGGGGGTGCTCGTCGACCTCGACCAGCTTCGTCTCGCGGCGGCCGGCCGGCACGGTCACCGGCACGATCTCCTCGGCGAGCCGGCCGTCGGCCTGCGCCTTGGCGGCCCGCTGCTGCGAGCGGAGGGCGAAGCGGTCCTGGGCGGCCCGGTCGACGCCGAACTCGGCGGCCACGTTCTCGGCCGTCTCGGGCATCGAGTCGATGCCCCAACCCTGCTCCATCAGCGGGTTGACCAGCCGCCAGCCGATGGTGGTGTCGTACACCTCGGCGGCGCGGGAGAAGGCGGACGTGGCCTTCGGCAGCACGAACGGCGCGCGGCTCATGCTCTCCACGCCGCCGGCCACCATCAGCTCCGCCTCACCGGCGGTCACCGCGCGCGCGGCGGTGGCGAGGGCGTCCAGGCCGGAGCCGCAGAGCCGGTTGACCGTACTGCCGGGGACCTCCTCGGGGAGGCCGGCCAGCAGCGCCGCCATCCGGGCCACGTTGCGGTTGTCCTCACCGGCCTGGTTGGCGCAGCCGAGGACGACGTCGTCGACGCGGGCCCAGTCCACGGACGGGAGGCGGGCGACCAGTTCCCGGATCACGTGCGCGGCGAGGTCGTCGGGGCGTACCCCGGCGAGGGCGCCGGCGTACCGGCCGATCGGGGTGCGGACTCCGGCCACGAGGTATGCCACGGTCATCGGCGCTGTCCTTCGGGGGTGGGAAGGGGCTGGAGGTGGCGGCGTCACCCGGGTCACGGGGACGCCCGGCGCCAGGATATCCACGGGCCGAGCGGATAGGTTGGCGGCATGGCCCGGCCCCAGTTCAGCGCAGAGACCGCCGGCGGTGGCGAGTTCGTCCGCCAGCCCAACCGCTTCACCGGTCGGGTCACCCCGCACTCCACGTCGCCCGAGGGCGGCGGCCCGGACGAGCAGGGCCGCTGGCCGCTGGAGGCCGGCCGGTACCGGCTGATCTGGTGTCGGGCGTGCCCGTGGGCGCACCGGGCGCTCATCGTGCGCAACCTGCTCGGCCTGCGGGACGTGATCTCGCTCGGCACGGTCGACCCGATCCGCGACGAGCGGGGCTGGCGGTTCAGCCTCGACCCGGACGGCTTCGACCCGGTGCTCGGCATCGGCTTCCTCTCCGAGGCGTACCTGGCCACCGACCCGGACTACACCGGCCGGGTGACCGTGCCGGCGCTGGTCGACACCCGGACCGGGCGGGTGGTGACCAACGACTATCCGCGGCTCACCCTCGATCTCTCCACCGAGTGGCGGCGCTTGCACGCCCCGGACGCGCCGGACCTGTACCCGGTCGAGCTGCGCCCGGAGATGGACGCGCTGATGGCCGAGATCCACGCCGACGTCAACAACGGCGTGTACCGGTGCGGCTTCGCCACCTCCCAGGCGGCGTACGACGAGGCGTACACGGCGCTGTTCGCCCGGCTGGACGCGCTGTCGCAGCGGTTGGCCGGGCGGCGCTACCTGATGGGCGAGCGCATCACCGAGGCGGACGTACGGTTGTTCACCACCCTGGTCCGCTTCGACGTGGCGTACCACGGGCACTTCAAGTGCAACCGGCAGAAACTGACCGAGATGCCGGTGCTCTGGGCGTACGCGCGGGACCTGTTCCAGACCCCCGGCTTCGGTGAGACGGTCGACTTCGACCACATCAAGCGGCACTACTACGGCACGCACGAGGCGATCAACCCGACCCGGATCGTGCCGCTGGGCCCGGAGCTGTCCGGCTGGACCACGCCGCACCGGCGTGGCTGAGCCCGACCGCGCCGGCACGACCCCCGCCCGGGCCGCCGCCGCGTCGGCCGCCGCCGGCTGCGTCCTGGCCGGCACGGTCGCGGTGACGGTCGCCGTGGTCGCCGGTCCCGGTCCGGGCTTGACCGGGTACGTCAGCGAGGCGGGCATCGCCGGCAGCGCGTACGCCCCGACGTACCGGATCGGGGTGTTCGCCCTGGCCGCGGCGCTGCTGCTGCTCGCCGTGGCACTACCGGCGGCGTTGCGGGCGGCGGCCGGGCTGCTCGCCGCCGGCGCGGTGTGCACGGCGCTGTCGGGAGCGGTGACGTGCAGCGACGGCTGCCCGCTGCCGCCGTTCGAGACGCCGACCGTGGCGGACCTGGTGCACGGCGGCGCGAGCATCGCGGCGATGGCGGCGACGGTCCTGGCGATGCTGGTGATCGCCTGCTCCCCGTTCGCCGGGCCCGGCCTGCGCCGGGTCGCGCGCTGGGGCGCGGCGGTGGCCCTGCCGCTGGCCGGCGCGGTCGCGCTCGGGCTGGTGACGGTGGGGCGGGGCAGCCTGGTGGGCGGTCTGGAGCGGGTGCTGCTGGCGGCGGGCGTCGGCTGGGGCCTGGCGACGGCGACCGTCCTCGGGCTGGCCCGCCGCAACGACGTGACGGGCGGGCCGACGTGACGGGCGGGCCGACGGGTCGCGAACGGTCGATGTAAGGAGCCTCACGCCGATCGCTCCTTCCACCTGACGGCGGGCCGGGAGTAGCGTCGCCAGGCGATGACCAACGTCTGGCACCTCACCGTGCGCCTGTACGTCGACCTCCGACGGCAGGCCAGCGGCATCTGTCCGGCGCAGCCGCTCTCCTGACCGCTGCCCCGTTCCGCCCGCTGACAGACCCTGGACCCCACATGCCTTCCGCCCTGCGCAAGATCCCCTTCTCCGGGCAGATCCTGCTCGGCCTCGTCCTCGGCGTGGCGCTCGGCTTCCTCGCCCGCGCCAACGACCTGAGCTGGCTCGCCACCACCCTCGACACCGTCGGCGGCCTCTTCGTCCAGTTGCTCAAACTGGCCGTCCCGCCGCTGGTCTTCACCGCCATCGTGGTCAGCGTGGTCAGCCTGCGCGGTGTGGCCAACGCCGCCCGGCTGGCGCTCAGGACGCTGCTCTGGTTCGGCGTCACCGCGCTGATCGCGGTGAGCGTCGGCATCGGCCTCGGCCTGCTCACCGACCCCGGTCGGGGCGTCTCGCTGGACACCGCCGGCGCCGCCGCGCCGAAGCGGACCGGATCCTGGACCGACTTCCTCACCGGCATCGTGCCGACCAACCCGGTCGGTGCGTTCGTCGAGGGCAACGTGCTCCAGATCGTCTTCCTCGCCCTGGTCGCCGGGGCCGCCGCGCTGCTGATCGGCGAGGCCGCCGAACCGTTCGTGACGCTCAACCGGTCGCTGCTGGCGATCGTGCAGAAGGCGCTGTGGTGGGTGATCCGGCTCGCCCCGATCGGCACCCTCGGCCTGATCGGCAACGCCGTCGCCTCGTACGGCTGGGACCTGCTCGCCCCGCTGGCGAAGTTCACCACCGCCGTCTACGTCGGCTGCGCGATCGTGCTCTTCGTCGTCTACCCGGCGCTGCTGGTGGCCGCCGGCCGGCTCAACCCGCTGCGCTTCTTCGCCGGCGCCTGGCCCGCCATCGAACTGGCCTTCGTCTCCCGTTCCTCGGTGGGCACCATGCCGGTGACCCAGCGTGCCGTGGAGCGCCTCGGCGTCCCCCGCGAGTACGCCGCCTTCGCCGTGCCGTTCGGCGCGACCACGAAGATGGACGGCTGCGCGGCCGTCTACCCGGCCCTGGCGGCTATCTTCGTCGCGCAGGTCTTCGGGGTGGACCTGGGCGTCACCGACTACCTGCTGATCGCCTTCGTCTCGGTGGTCGGCTCCGCCGCCACCGCCGGCCTGACCGGCGCGATCGTGATGCTCACCCTGACCCTGGGCACGCTGGGCCTGCCGCTGGCCGGCGCCGGCCTGCTGCTGGCCATCGACCCGATCCTCGACATGATCCGCACCGCCACCAACGTGGCCGGGCAGGCCCTCGTCCCGACGATCGTCGCCGCCCGCGAGGGCACCCTCGACCGGGCCGCGTACGGCGCCGCCGGCAGGCGCGACCTGATCGACGCCGACGAGGCCGACCGGCCGGCCCGGCAGCAGGAGCTGGCCCCGGTACCCGCCTGAGATCCGTTGTCCCGGGTGCGTCTCCCGTCGCGGCAGCGGCCGGAGACGCACCCCGACCGGACCCACGCCCCGACGAACCCGACCCGGCCGACGTACCGGAGGATCACCCCATGAGTGCCCTGTTCACCCCACTCGCCCTGCGCGCGGTCACCCTGCCCAACCGGGTCGCCCTCGCCCCGATGTGCCAGTACAGCGCCGGTCCCGACGGGCTGCCCACCGACTGGCACCACGTCCACCTCGGCTCCCGGGCCGTGGGTGGGGTCGGCCTGGTCCTCACCGAGGCCACCGCCGTCGTCCCGGAGGGACGGATCAGCCCGCAGGACACCGGGCTCTGGTCGGGGGCGCACGTCGACGCCTGGCGTCCGGTCACCGCCTTCGTCGCCGCCCAGGGGGCGGTGCCGGCGGTGCAGCTCGCGCACGCCGGGTTCAAGGCGTCCACGTACCGGCCGTGGGCCGCGCGGCGCGGCGGCGTGCCGGACGCCGAGGGCGGCTGGACCCCGGTCGGCCCCGGCGCTGAGCCCTTCCTGCCCGACTACCGGCGGCCCGCCGCGCTGGACGAGGCCGGGATCGCCTCGGTGGTCGAGGCGTTCGGGGCCGCCGCCGCCCGGGCGGTGGACGCCGGCTTCCGCGCGGTGGAGATCCACGCCGCGCACGGCTACCTGCTGCACGAGTTCCTCTCCCCGCTGACCAACCACCGCGGCGACGGCTACGGCGGCGACCGGCCGGCGCGGATGCGCCTCGCCCTGGAGGTGGCCCGGGCCGTCCGCGCCGCCGTCGGCGAGCAGGTGCCGGTGCTGGCCCGGATCTCGGCCACCGACTGGGTCGACGGCGGCTGGACCGTCGAGGACAGCGTGGTGCTCGCCGCCGAGCTGGCCGCCGCCGGGGTGGACCTGATCGACGCCTCCTCCGGTGGCGCCGCCACCGCGGCGACGATCCCCGTCGGCCCCGGCTACCAGGTGCCCCTGGCGGCCCGGATCCGGCGCGAGGCGGGCGTACCGACCGGCGCGGTCGGCCTCATCGTCGAGCCGGAGCAGGCCGAGCAGATCGTGGCCGGCGGTGAGGCGGACCTGGTGCTGCTCGGCCGGGAGCTGCTGCGCGACCCGTACTGGCCGCGCCGCGCCGCCGCGAAGCTGGGCACCGAACCCCACTGGCCCGACCAGTACGCCCGCGCCTCCTGACCGTGGCCGGTCGGCCGACGCCGACCCCAGCCCCGGTTTGCGGCGTGGGGGGGGGGGGGGTGTGTGGGGGGGGAAGAGGAAGAAGAGAACAAAAAAAAGGAGAAAGAA
>NZ_JBNADX010000024.1:0-22571 GCF_049629545.1 Micromonospora citrea | reverse complement strand
TCCTCTCCCCCCCCCCCCTCCCCTCCTTTTTTTTTTTTTTTTTTTTTTTCCCCCCCCCCCCCCCCCCCCCCCCCACGCCGCAAACGGTCGACGCGACCCGGCCACGGTCAGCCGGCGAGGTGGGACCAGTGGGGCTCCAGGTCGCGCCAGGGGCCCTGGGCGGCCACCTGGCCGTCGCGGAGCACCACCACGTGGTCGGCGCGGACCAGCGCGGCCCGCTTGGACGTCGAGCCGACCACGGTCACCCCGTGCTCGCGCAGCGCCGCCCAGAGCGCCAGCTCCGTGGTGACGTCCAGCGCGGACGAGACGTCGTCGGCCACCAGCAGCTCGGTACGCGGCGCGAGCGCCCGGGCCAGCGCCAGCCGCTGCAACTGCCCGCCGGAGAGCCGGGTCCCCTTGTGGCCGATGAGCAGGCCGAGCCCGCCCCCGGCCGCGGCCAGGTCGTGGTCGAGCTGGGCGGTGGTGACCGCGCCGGCCGCGTCCACGTCGTGACCCAGGGCGATGTTCTCGGCGACGGTGCCGGAGAGCACCCGGGGCAGCTGCCCCACGTACCCCACCTGCTGCGGGCGCAGGAACAGCTCCGGCTCGGTGACCGGGTCGCCGTTCCAGCGCAGCTCGCCGGTGTGGTGCACGATCCCGGCGAGGGCCCGCAGCAGCGACGACTTGCCGGAGCCGACCGGCCCGACGACCAGCACGAGCTGCCCCCGCTCGACCGTCAGGTCGACGTCGCGCACGGCGAGCGTCCCGTCGGTGTGCAGCGCGCCGAAGCCGGCCAGGTCCAGCCGCCGCAACGGCCGCCGGGCGGGTGGCTCGGGCGCGGGCGCGGTGCCGGCCACGATGTCCACCCCGGGCACCGGCGCCGAGTACGCCGCGACCCCGCACATCGACACGGTCCGCCGGGTCCACACCCGGGCCGACGGGTAGTGCGACACCAGCGACGCCGTCGTCCAGGCGAACCAGCGGGCGGCCCCGAGGGTGGAGACGGCCACCAGCACACCGCCCGCCGACAGCCCGCCGGCCAGGTAGAGCGCCCACGCGCCGATCGGCAGCAGTCCGCTGGCCATCGCCGGTGTGGACCGCGCCCACACCTGCATGGCGATCTCCCGGCGCTGCCGGTCGCTGCGGTCGGTGTCCAGCCGGGCGAGGTGGGCCAGCACCGGACCGGTGGCACCGGCCAGCTTGACCGTCCGCGCGGCCGACAGCGACGACACCAGCGCGGTGGCGAACGCGGCCCGCGCCTTGACCGTGCCCCTGGCGGAGCGTTCCAGACGCGGCCCGAAGAGGGTCGCGGTCAGCCCGGAGACGACCATCGTGCCGACGAAGAACAGGCCCGGCACGACACTGCCGGTCACCACGGTCATGCTGATCAGCAGCGTCACCGCGATGAACTGGTCCACCAGGTTGTCGGCCAGCTCCACCACCCGCTCGGTGTCGCCGCCCTGGGCGACGACCTCGGCCGGGGTGTGCCCGCTGACCCGGCGCGGGCCGGTCTGCCCGTGCACCAGGCGCAGGCTGATCCGCAGCATCTGCCGCACCCACCACTGCGGGAACCACAGGCTGGTCAGGAAGGGCAACGGCAGCACCAGCAGCAGCGCGGCGCTGATGCCGAGCGCCGGCAGCCACGGGCTGCCGCCGTCGACGACGTCCGCCCAGAGCCAGGGCAGCACCGCGCCGTCCAGGCCGAGCAGCAGCCCGACGGAGAACAGGCCGACCGAGACCAGGCCGTAACGGGGGTCGTTCAGGCCCAACCGCAGGATCTCCCGCATGGTCCGCGCGGGCGGTTGCGGTGGCAGCGGCGGCGGCTCGGCCCGGGGTACGGCCACCGGTTGCGCCGCCGCCGGGGCGGCGGTCTCCGGCTCGGTGTCCCATTCCCCGCCGGGGGCCGGCAGCAGGTCCACCCCGCCGCGGGCCGCCCCGGCGGCGGCGTACGCGCCGGCGTGGCTGGTGGCCAGCAGCTCGGCGAAGTGGGCGGACTCGCGCAGCGGACCGGCCTCCCGCACCGTGCCGTCGGCCATCACCACCACCTCGTCGCAGCGCCGCACCGAGGAGAGCCGGTGCGCGATGACGATGCCGATCCGGTCGGTGAGCAGCCGTTCGGTGGCCCGGCGCACCCGGTGCTCGGTGACCGGGTCGAGCCGGGCGGTCGCCTCGTCGAGGATCACCACGCGCGGGTCGCGTACCAGGATCCGGGCGAACGCCACGAGCTGCTCCTGGCCGGCGGAGAGCACGTGCCCGCCGTCGCCCAGCCGGGTGTGCACGCCGTCGGGCAGCTCGGCGATCCAGCCGGCCAGCCCCAGCTCCTCCAGCGCCCGGGCGGCGTCGTCGACCAGGTCGGGGTCGAACAGCGCGACGTTCTCGGCCAGCGTCCCGGCGAGGATCTCGGTGCGCTGCGGCACCACGGCGATCCACCGGCGCAGCTGCTCGACGTCGAGGTCGACCAGGTCGGTGTCGCCGAGGTACACCGTGCCGCGGGGCACGTCCACCGCGCGGGTGAGCACCTTCGCCAGCGTCGACTTGCCCGACCCGGTCCGCCCGACCAGCGCGTACGACCGGCCCCGGACGAAGGTGAGCCGGACGTCGCGCAGCGCCGGCCCCCGCACGGCGTCCTCGGTCGCCGGGTAGCGGAAGGTGAGCCCGCGCACGGTCAGGTCGCCGTCGACCGGGGCGGCCCCGCCCTCGGGCTCCTGCCGGGAGCCGGCGAGCAGTTGCACCCGGGCCCACGCGCCGAGCGCGTACTGCACCTGCGGCACCCAGCGGGCGAGGTGCTCGCTGGTGGCCCCGAAGGCGATGGCGAGCAGCCAGATGGCGGTGAGTCGGCTGCCGTCGATCCGGCCGGTGGTCAGCGCCCACGCGCCGCCGAGCACCACGGCGACGATGCCCACCCGGACGGCCCCACCCGCGATGGTGGTCACCCAGGCCGTCATCCGGAACACCTGCCGGGCCCGGGCGAGCACCGCGGCGGCGCGGCGGGCGTACAGCCGCAGCACGTACGGCCGGGCCAGGCTGGTCCGGACGTCGTCCTGGCCGTGCACGGCCTCCTCCATCACGGCGGCGAGGTCCGACCAGGCCTCCTCCTCGGCCATCCGGGCCGGTCCGATGCGCGCGGTGGGGCGGCGCAGCGCCACGGCGAGCAGCGCGACCAGCAGCACCATGCCGACACCGGCCGGCCACCAGACGACGAGGGCGGTCACCGTGGCGAGCAGGCAGACGGCCAGGCCCTGCACCACCCGGACACCGGTGCCCCGCACCTCGGAGGCGACCTGGTACACGTCGTTGTCGATGCGGTCGAGCAGCTCGCCGACCGGGGTGGTCTCCAGGGTGGGCAGGTCCTGCCCGAGCGCGACCCGGCAGAGCCGGCGGCGCACGTCGGCCGACCAGTCGGCGGTCAGCCGGGCCATCACCAGCCCGATCACCAGGTCGCTGACGACGGCGGCGACCAGCGCGACGGCCAGCCCGACGAACCAGCCCGACGAACGGTGCACCAGGACGGGACCGGCCAGCGCGGAGGCGCCCGCCTGCCCGGCGGCGCCGAGGACGACCAGCAGCACCACGGCGGCCATTCGGCGCGGCGCGGTGGCCCAGAGATCACGGAGCAGGCGCATGGGTCGGTCCCTCCGGACTCGGGGTGGTGAAGGCGGTGACCCCAGCCTGGCCGTCCGGCCACCACGGTTCAACGCATTTACGCCCCCGGCAGACGAGCCGGACTCAGGTGCGGGCGACCCGCCGGACGATGCCGAGCAGCGATTCCTGGACGTCGGAGATCGGCCGGTCGGGCTGGAACACCAGCCAGTCCACGGCCACCACGAGGCCGACGCCGAAGAGCGCCGAGGAGGCGGTACGCACGTCCAGGTCGGCGGGGAGGTCCCCGCTGTCCACCCCGGCGCGGACGGTCTGCGCGATCACCTCGATCGCCTCGCCGCGCAGCAGCCGCAGCGTCTGCTGCCACTCGCGGTTGGTCCGCCACATCTCCGACAGCAGCAGCTGGGCGAAGGCCCGGTACCGCTGGATGTACTCCAGTTCGGCCCGGACCAGCGCGGCGAGCGCCTCGCGGGGCGGCAGTCCCGCCACCGCCGCGCGGAAGTCGGCCGTGAGCAGCCCGATGCCGTGCCGCAGCAACTCCTCGAAGAGGACGGTCTTCGACTCGAAGTTGTAGTAGACGGTGCCCTTGGCCACCCCGGCCCGGGCCGCGATGTCGTCCACCGTGGTGGCCGAGAAGCCCTGCTCGGCGATGAGTTCCACTGCCGCCACGAAGAGGCGCTGACGGGTGTCCTCCCGTCGCCGGGACCGTCCGTCCGTCACAGGTCCTCCCCGTCCGCCCGGCCGGCCCGCCCCGGACCGGCGCGGGCCGGGGGCCGCCTGCCGTCGTACCGCCGTCGGGCCCATCAGCATCCTCACATGGTCAGTTCGGGGTGCAGGCGGGCCGGGGTCAGCCGGCGGGCGCGGCGGGCCGCCCCGACGGTGAGCAGCAGCGCCGCCGCGCCGAACCCGGCGACGAGCACCGCGGCGGTGACCACGGTCGCGGCGGACCCGCCGTTGACCGTGTGCCGCAGCCCCCGCACCACGTACGTCATCGGCAGGTAGGGGTGGATCGCCCGGAAGAACCCGGGCGAGGTCTCCACGGGGTACGTGCCGCCGGAGGAGGTGAGCTGGAGCATCAGCAGGGCGAGGGAGGCGAGCCGGCCGGCGGGGCCGAGCGCGGCGCCGAGCCACTGCATGATCGCGGTGAAGGCGAGCGAGGTGAGCGCCAGCAGGCCGAGGGTGGCGCCCGGGTGGGCCGGGCCGAGGTCGAGCACCGCGGTGACCACGGTGAAGAGCACCCCGGCCTGGGCCAGCCCGATCGCCGCGGCGGGCAGCCAGCCGGCGAGCGCCACCCGCCAGGCGGGCGCGTCGGACATCACGTGCCGCCGGTTGACCGGCCGCAGCAGCAGGTACGTGATCATCGCGCCGACCCAGAGCGCCAGCCCGAGGAAGTACGGGGCGAAGCCGACCCCGTACGACCCGGCGGCGTGCTCGCTGCGGCGGTCCAGCGAGACCGGGTCACCGAGGACGTCGGCGCGGCTCGCCGCGTCGTCGTACCCGGGGATCTTCCGCTCTCCGGCGAGGAGCCCGTCGGCGAGCCGGCCGGCGCCGCCCTCCAGTTTGGTCAGGCCGGCGGCGAGGCTGTCGCTGCCGCCGCCGAGCTGGGCCAGGCCACCGTCGAGGTCGCGTGCGCCGGTGGAGAGCTTGAACAGCGCGCCCCGTAGCTGCCCGGCCCCGGTGCCGGCCCCGCCGAGGCCGTCGCGCAGCTCGGCGTTGCCCTTGGCGACCTTGTCGGTGGCGTTCGCGAGCTGGCCGAGGCCGTCGGCGAGCTGGTGCACCTTGCCGCGTACGTCGGCGACGTCGTCGGCCAGGTGCGGCGCGGCGGCGGCCACCTTCCGCGCGGTGGCGGCGACCTGCCGCAGGTCCTTCTTCAGCGTGGCCAGGTCCAGCTTGTCGAGCGTGCCGACCATGTCCTCAGCGGTGCCGACGAGCTGGGCGGCGGCCGTCCGGGCCGCCACCACGTTCGGGTCGTCGGCCAGCTCGGGGTGTTCCTCGACGAGCGCGTCGAGCCGGTCGCGCACCGTGCGGGCCCGGGCGAGGGCGTCGTCGGCCTGCCGGGGCAGCGCGTCGATCCCCTTCGCCAGCGCGTCCGCCCCCTCGGCGATGGTGGTGGCCGCCTTCCCGATGGTCTCGGCGTTCTCCCGCAGGGCCGGTTCGACCTTGCCCGCGACGGAGTCGACCGTGCCGACGGCGGCGTTCACCCGGTCGGCGGCGGCCCTGGTCTGGGTGGCGACCCGGGCGCTGCCGTCGGCGAGCTGGGTCGCGCCGGTCCGCAGCCTGCCGACGCCCTCGGCGAGTTTGTCGGCGCCCTGGGCGCTCTGGCGCAGTCCTCCGGAGAGTCGCCCGGCGCCGGCCTCGGCGTCGTCGAGGCCGCCGGCGAGCCTGTCGGCGCCGTCCTGGGACGTCGTCAGCCCGTCGGCGAGCTGCCCGGCCCCGTCGGCGGCCCGGCCGGTCTCGGCCTTCATGTCGGTGAAGCCGACCAGCATCCGGTCGAAGTAGCCGGCGGCGGTGCTCTGCGCGGCGGCGGCCCGGATCTCGCTGAACGCGGAGCGGGCGAGCAGGCCGGAGAGGTAGTTGGTGGCGTCGTCGTTGACCACCCGCAGTTCGCCGCGCCGGGCCGGGCGGTCCGGTTCGGGGCCGGCGACGAGGGTGGCCGAGAAGTCCGCCGGGATGGAGAAGACCAGGTGGTAGCGGCCGGTACGCAGGCCGGCGGTGGCGTCCTCGGCGTCGGTCACGGTCCAGCCGAAGACCTTCCGGTCGAGCAGTTCGTCGGTGAGGTCCTGCCCGGCGTGCACCACGTCGCCGTCGCCGGAGGTGGCGGGCCGGTCGGCGTTGACCAGCGCCACCGGGATCCGGTCCATGTGCCCGTACGGGTCCCAGAAGGCGTAGAGGTAGAGCGCGCCGTAGAGCAGCGGGATGACGGTGAGCACGGCCAGCGCGGCGCGCGGCAGCCGGCCCCTCGTCATCCGGCGCAGTTCGAACCGCGCGAGGCGGAAGACGCTCATCGGATCACCTCGGTGTCGATGGTCCGGACGTTTCCGGCGGTCCCGGCGGCGGTCCCGGCGGTCCCGGCGGCGGTCCCGGCGGTCCCGGCGGCGGTCCCGGCGGTCCCGGCGGCGGTCCCGGCGGTCCCGGCGGCGGTCTCCGCAGTGCCGGCGGTTTCGGCCGCCGGCGGACCGGCGGGCCGGCCGATCTCGGTTCCCGTCGGATCGGCAGGCGGATCGTCGAGGACCGCGGGTCGGGTCGGCTGATCGGGCGGCGGCGCGGCCCGGGGCACCGGGACGGTGGCGGGCGGCGGCGGGAGGGTCAGTTCGGGGCGGGCCGGCAGGGTGGGGTCGCCGAGGCGGTGCACGAGTGCCGGCGTCCCCGGCTCGACGGCGCGGGCGCTGGCGACGACGGCGTACCCCTGGTCGGCGAGGCGGGCCAGCGCCGCCCAGAGCCAGGCCCGCTCGGGGGCGTCCGAGTTGGCGTCCACGTCGTCGGCGACGATCAGGCCCGGCCCGCTCAGGGTGGCCAGCACCAGGCCGAGGACCTGCCGCTGCACCGGGGTGAGGTCACGGCCGCGCACGTCCTTCTCGAGCGGCACGTCGCCGGTGAACCCCGCCCCGGACAGGGCGGTGGCCAGGGCGTCCCGCCGGTACGCGCGCCGGGCGCGCACGGCGGCGACGGGCACCAGTCGCCGGCGCCGGCGCGGCACCGGCCCGAGCAGCAGCAGCCGCTCCTGGATGTGCTCGGCGACGGTGAGCGCGGGATCCGGCTCGTGCACCCCGGCGACCTGCCCGAGCGCGGCCGGGCCGTGGGTGCGCAGGGTGCCGGCGTTGTGCGGGAAGCGTCCGGCGAGGGCGAGCAGCAGGGAGGTGCGGCCGCTGCCGGGCGGCCCGGTGACCGCGTGCAGCTCACCGGCCTCGGCGGTCAGGTCGACGTCCCGGAACACCCAACCCCGGCGGGTACGCAGACCCAGTCCGTGCGCCTCGACGATCTTCATGCCCGTCCCGCCATTGTTGAACTGACCGGTCAGTACAAAAACATGCCCAGCATAGCGCCGGCTGTCCGGTTCGCAGCCCCGGGCACGGGTGATCCACGCCATGCCGCGCAGGCGAGCCGCGTCGTGCCGCGCGCAGGGCCGGCGCTGGGCGCACGGTCCGTCGGGACGGGACCCGGGGTCAGAAGAGCACGGTGGCCAGGGTGCCGACCGGGCGGAAGCCGCAGCGCTCGTAGACCCGGCGGGCGGGCAGGTTGAAGTCGTTGACGTAGAGGCTCACGGTCGGGGCGACCCGGAGCAGGGCGTCGCGCACCACCGCGGCCATCGCCGCCGTGGCGATCCCCCGCCCCCGCCACTCGGGGGCCACCCAGACCCCCTGGACCTGGGCGGTACGCCGGGTCACCACCGCCAACTCGGCCTTGAAGACGACCGCGCCGTCCACCACCCGCGCGTACGCCCGGCCGGAGCGGACCAGGTCGGTGACCCGGCGGCGGTAGGCCCGTCCGCCGTCCTCGACCAGCGGCGAGACGCCGACCTCCTCGGTGTACATGGCGACCGCCGCCGGGAAGAGCCGGTCGACCTCACCGGCGCGGACCCGACGCACCTCGGGGTCGGCCGACACCCGGGGCAGCGTGTCGGTGGCCAGCAGCGGCTGGTTCGGGCGGACGTCGCGGGCCGGCCCCCAGTACGCGGAGAGCCGGTCCCAGAGACCGAGCACCGCGTCGGCCCGCCCGACGATCGAGGAACAGATCCGCTCCTCGGTGGCGAGCTGCTCGGCGAAGGCGGCGACGGCCGGCTCGGAGGCGAGCACCGGCGTGAGGTTGCCGCCCAACCAGCAGATCGACTCCAGGTTGCGCCGAGGCCCGTAGCCGAGAACCCGCCCCTCGGCACGCCACCACGCCAGGCCCCGGGCGGCGACCCGCTCGGCGACCTGCGCGCCCGCGATCGGGTCGAGGTCGAGCAGCCGCTCGACCGCCCGGCGCTCCGACTCCCCCAGTTGGCGTACCGGCACCGTCAGCACGGTTACCAGCCTGCCAGATGGGGGCGGGGGCGCGCGGGTCGACCGGGTCAGACGGCGGCCGGCTCCGGTGCGAGGACGACCGGCCGGCTGCGGGCGGCCCACCGCACCACCGGGGGCACCAGTGCGCCCAGCAGCAGGAACAGCCCGCCCAGCAGCAGCCAGCCCGGCACCCCCCAGCCGACCGCGAGGCTGGTGACCACCACCGGCGCGACCATCCCGCCGAGCTGCATGCCCATCCCGTACGCCCCCTGGTACTGACCCTGGGCGTGGGCGGGGGCGAGACCGAACGAGATGCCCCATCCGGCGGCGGCGTGCCACAGTTCGCCGAGGACGTGCACCAGCGACCCGGCCAGCAGCAGCGTCACCGCCACCGGAGTGGGCGCGCCGCCGCTGGCGGCGAAGAGGGCGCAGGCGACGGCGATCACCACGCCGGCCCGCCGGGCGGCCCGCCCGGCCCCGGCCAGTTCCTCGGTGCCCCGTGAGGCGCGGACCTGGAAGAGCACCACGACCACCGTGTTGACCAGCATGCAGGCCGAGACGATCCAGCGCGGCGCGGTGGTGTGCCCGGCGATCCAGAGCGGCAGGGCGATGTTGAGCAGCCCGAAGTGCATCGACATCAGCCCGTCGAGGACGGTGAAGGCGAGGAACGGGCGGTCCCGCAGGGCGATCAGCCGTGGCCCGTGGGCGGGAGCCGGCACCGGCGGCAGCGGCGCGAGCCGGAGCAGGATCGCCGCCGCGAGCAGGTAGGTGGCGCAGTCGAGCAGGATCAGCGCGACGTACCCGGCCCGGGTGTCCGCGGCGAGCCCGACGCCGGCGACCACGGCGCCGACGGAGATCCCGACGTTGGTGACCGCCCGCAGGTACGCCCGGGTGCGGACCCGCTGGTCGGCGGGGACGGCTCCGGCGATCAACGCGCCCCGGGCGCCCCGGGTGGCGGCGTCGGCGACCGCCATCAGCACCCCGACCACCAGGAAGGTGGCGAACGACCGGACGGCCACCAGGGCGGCGGTGCACGCGGCGGAGGCGAGCAGCGCGCCGAGCTGCATGCCGCGCGGGCCGTGCCGGTCGGCGAGGTAGCCCATCGGGGTGCTGGCCACCAGGGCGACCAGCGCGGTGACGGTGAGGCCGAGGCCGACCTGGGCCACCGTCAGGCCGACCGAGCGGGTCAGGAAGAGCGCGCTGACGGTCAGCCAGGTGCCCCGCCCGACGGTGTTGACCAGGGTGGAGAGGGCGAGCGTCCGGGCCGGCCCCGGTTCGGGAAGCAGTCGCACCCCCACACCCTAACAAAACGTACGTACGGTTTGCAGCCTCGAAGTCGCGCCCCCCTCCCCGCCGGCGGCAAGAACAGAGAAAGAGTGGCTACTCCTTCCGGAATAGCCACTCTTTCTCTGTAAGTGCGCGCCCCGGGCCGCCGCAGCGGCGGTGCGGGGAGGCGACTGAAGGAGGGAGCCGGGTCAGTGGACGGTGACGGTGGCGCCGGGGACCAGGTCGCGCAACTCCTCGGGGATCTCCGCGCCCATCTCGTCGGCGAGCCGGAGCGCCTCCTCGATCAGCGTCTCCACGATCTGCGCCTCGGGCACCGTCTTGATGACCTGGCCCTTGACGAAGATCTGGCCCTTGCCGTTGCCGGACGCCACCCCGAGGTCGGCCTCGCGGGCCTCGCCCGGACCGTTCACCACGCAGCCCATCACGGCCACCCGCAGCGGCACCGGCAGCCCCTCCAGGCCGGCGGTGACCTCCTCGGCGAGCTTGTAGACGTCCACCTGGGCCCGGCCGCAGGACGGGCAGGAGACGATCTCCAGGCCCCGCTCACGCAGACCCAGCGACTCCAGGATCTGGTTGCCGACCTTGATCTCCTCCACCGGCGGGGCCGACAGCGAGACCCGGATCGTGTCGCCGATCCCCTCGGCCAGCAGCGCGCCGAAGGCGACCGCCGACTTGATGGTGCCCTGGAACGCCGGGCCGGCCTCGGTGACGCCCAGGTGCAGCGGGTAGTCGCACCGCTCGGCGAGCTGCCGGTACGCCCGGATCATGACCACCGGGTCGTTGTGCTTGACCGAGATCTTGATGTCGCGGAAGCCGTGCTCCTCGAAGAGCGAGCACTCCCAGAGCGCCGACTCGACCAGCGCCTCGGCGGTGGCCTTGCCGTACTTGGCGAGCAGTCGCTTGTCCAGCGAGCCGGCGTTGACGCCGATCCGGATCGGTACGCCCGCGTCGCCGGCCGCCTTGGCAATCTCCTTCACCTTGTCGTCGAACTGCCGGATGTTGCCCGGGTTCACCCGTACCGCGGCGCAGCCCGCGTCGATCGCGGCGAAGACGTACTTCGGCTGGAAGTGGATGTCGGCGATCACCGGGATCTGCGACTTGCGGGCGATCGCCGGCAGCGCCTCGACGTCGTCCTGGCTCGGCACGGCGACCCGGACGATCTGGCAGCCGGAGGCGGTCAGCTCGGCGATCTGCTGGAGGGTGGCGTTGACGTCGGAGGTGAGGGTGGTGGTCATCGACTGCACCGAGACCGGGGCACCCCCACCGACCGGCACCGAGCCGACCATGATCTGGCGGCTGGCCCGACGCGGGGCGAGCGGCGGGGGCGGTACGGCGGGCATACCGAGACTGACAGCGGTCACTTCAGGCACTCACCTTGAGAAGAGCGTGATCGGGTTGATGATGTCCGCGGTGGCGGTGAGCAGCGTGAAGGCCCCACCGACCAGGATCACCACGTACGTGACGGGCATGAGTTTCATGTAGTCGACCCGGCCCGGGTCCCGGCGGCCGATCAGACCGTACAGCCAGGAGCGGGCGCGTTCGAACCAGGCGATGGCGATGTGGCCGCCGTCCAGCGGCAGCAGCGGCAGCAGGTTGAACACGCCGACGAAGAAGTTCAGCGAGATGAACAGCAGGACCAGCATCTGCCAGACGCCGTTCTCCAGCGCCTCGCCGCCGAGCCGGCTGGCGCCGACCACGCTGATCGGGGTGTCCTTGTCCCGCTCGCCACCGGTGACGGCCTCCCAGAGGGCGGGCACCTTCTCCGGGATCCGCTTCATCGCCTCGTACGTGCCGACGGCCAGGTCCTTGGTGTAGCCGGCGGTGGCCGGGATCGCGTCGACCGGGCCGTACGTGACGGTGGCCGGGACGCCGGGCGGCAGCGACGGGCCGACCACGCCGACCACGGAGACGGTCTTCGCGGCCCCGTTCGGGTCGTCCAGCGGCTTGCGCTGCACGGCGGCCGGGGTGACCTGGAGCTCGCCGGTCACGCCGTCGCGCTCGTACCGGATGGTGGCCGGCTGCCCCGGGGGCAGCTCGCGGGCCGTCTTCGTCAGCGCGGCGTAGTCCGCGACCGCGACGCCGTTCACCGCGAGGATCTTGTCGTCATCGCGCAGACCGGCCTGCTTGGCGGGGCTCGCCGGGTCGCCCGGGGCGCACTCGCGCTGCGCACCGTCGGGCAGGATGCAGTCGACGACCTTGACGTGCGCCGGCAGCGGGTTCGGGATGTCCTTGTTCGGCATGCCCATGAACATCGCGGCGAGCCAGATCGCGATCGCGGCGAGGGCGAAGTGGACGACCGAGCCGGCGGACATCACGATCGTCCGCTTCCAGACCGGGTAGCGCCACATGGCCCGGTGCTCGTCGCCCGGCTCGACGTCGTCGTCCTGCGGCGTCATGCCGACGATCTTGCAGAAGCCGCCGAGCGGGATGGCCTTCAGGCCGTACTCGGTCTCGCCGCGCCTGAACGAGAAGACGGTCGGGCCGAAGCCGACGAAGTACCGGGTGACCTTCATCCCGAACGCCTTGGCGGTCAGCATGTGACCCGCCTCGTGCAGGCTCACCGAGACGAGGATGGCCAGGGCGATCACCACCACCCCGAGCAGATACAGCATCAGGCTTCCTTCCCCGACCCCGAGATGATCTCCTGCGATTGCGCGCGTGCCCACGACTCGGCCGCGAGCACGTCCCCGACGGTACCTGGTTCGTCGAAATCGGGGGCCTCGTCCAGCACCCGCCGGAGGGTGTCGACGATGCCGAGGAAGGGCAGCCGGCCGGCGACGAACGCCGCGACGCACTCCTCGTTCGCCGCGTTGTAGATCGCCGGGCGGCAGCGGCCGGTCTCCCCGGCGGCCTTGGCCAGCGCCACCGCCGGGAACGCCTCGTCGTCCAGCGGCGCGAACTCCCAGGTGTGCGCGGTGGTCCAGTCGACGGCGGAGGCGGCGTCCGGCACCCGGTCCGGCCAGCCGAGGCCGAGCGCGATCGGCAGCCGCATGTCCGGCGGGCTGGCCTGGGCGAGCGTGGAGCCGTCGGTGAACTCGACCATCGAGTGGATCACCGACTGCGGGTGCACCATCACCGTGATGTCGGCGAAGGGGACGTCGAAGAGTTCGTGCGCCTCGATCACCTCCAGCGCCTTGTTGACCATTGTGGCGGAGTTGATCGTGACGACCGGCCCCATGTTCCAGGTGGGGTGCGCCAGCGCCTGCTCCGGCGTGACCCGGGTCAACTCCTCGCGCCGCCGGCCCCGGAACGGCCCGCCGCTGGCGGTGACGACCAGTCGGCGCACCTCGCCACGGGTGCCGCCGCGCAGGCACTGCGCCAGCGCCGAGTGCTCCGAGTCGACCGGCACGATCTGCCCCGGCCGCGTCACCGCGGCCTTCACCAGCGGGCCGCCGGCGACGAGGGACTCCTTGTTGGCCAGGGCGAGGGTACGACCGGCGCGCAGCGCGGCCAGCGTCGGCGCGAGCCCGAGCGACCCCACCACCCCGTTGAGTACGACGTCACACGGCCACTGGGCCAGCTCGGTCATCGCGTCCGGGCCGGCGACGATCTTCGGCAGCTTGAAGTCCCCGGTGGCCCAGCCACGCCGGCTGGCCTCGGCGTAGAAGGCGAGCTGAAGGTCCTGCGCGGCGGTGGACTTCGCCACCCCGACCGCCTCGACGCCCAGTTCGAGGGCCTGCGCGGCGAGCAGTGCGACGTTGCCACCACCGGCGCCGAGTGCCACCACCCGGAACCGGTCCGGGTTGCGCTGCACGATGTCGATGGCCTGGGTGCCGATCGATCCGGTGGAGCCGAGCAGGACGAGGTCGCGGCGTGTGGTCACCGGGCCATTCTGCCCCGCCGTCGCTGTGGGCCCGCTGGGAGCCTCAGCCCTCGGTGTCCGGGTCCTCGGACGGTGCTTCCTCGTCGAGCAGGTCGGCCGGGTCGACACGGAACTCGAACGGCTCCCGCATGACGAAGGTGGTCCCGGCGGCAGCCGCCGACACGGGCCGGTACTCGCCGTCGGTCAGCTCGTAGAGGGCCATGGCGGGCACGCGGTTGCGCAGGTCGACCCGGAGGAAGAACGGCACCTCGGCCGCCGCGTACTCGCGGGGCCGATCAATCACGTCCTTGCGTCGGTCACCGGGGGAGACGATCTCGCCCAGCAGCACCGCCTGTCGCGCCGCCTGTGCGTCGACGCCGAGCGGGCCGCACCCACCCCCCACCCACCGGGCCACCGCGGCCCGACCTCGTCGGTGGAACACCATGGGCGTCACCGGGGCCGGGAGACAGCCATGCTGTTCCACCGACTGCAACGTTCACTGCGTGACATGGTTGACGACCGTGCGGATGCTGTCGACGGCGGAGGGGACCGGGTCGGCCCAGGGGTCGTCGGCGGCGACCAGGTGCCGGATGCCGGCCAGTTCCAGCTTGCCGTGGCGGACGGCGTCGACGATCCGCTCCAGCAGCACCGCCTCGACGTCGTGGTGGTCGACCGCCCGGCACTGCACCCGGTGGCCGTCCGCGACGCGCACCTGCCACACCCGCCGGTCGGCGTCGGCGCGGACGGTGATCGTGTACTCGTCGTCGCGGATGGGCGGGCTGTCGACCGGCTGCCCGGCCGCCGGGTCGGGAATCGGCGGCGGGCGCCGTCGGTCCGGGTCGTGGCTCATCGTCGTCCTCGCCGGGCTCAGAACGGTGGCGGCAGGCCGGGTGAGGAAGCCGGGTCCGGCGGCGCGGGATACCGCCACCAGATGCCCCGGTCCTCGAAGAACCGGTGTCGGCGCAACAGTCGTAGCGTCTCCTCGGTGGGCGTGGTGCACAACAGGACCGCCCGGTTCTCGTCGGCCCACCGGCAGGCCGCCCGTACGAGCGCACCGCCCCGGCCCTGCCGCCGGTGCCCTTCGTCGACCAGGTGGTCGCGGAGCTGGTGACCAGCCATGCCCGGCCGGAGGGTGAGGGTGCCGTGGGCGACCCGGAAGTGGACGTCCCGGCCCTCGACGAGGACCTCGACGGCGTGCTGCGACATGATCGTCTCTCCTGAGCGGGGGCGGGGGTGGCGGCGGGGCCGGATCAGTCGTCCACGCGGCGGACGAAGGTCTCCAGCGCCTCGCCGCCGTACCAGTCGGTGCGCTGCCCGACGTGGCTCATGCCGAGCCGCCGGGCCACCGCCATCGACGCCTGGTTGCCGGGCGAGACCACCGCGTACACCTCGGGGGCGCCGGCGGCGAACTCGCGGGCCAGCACGGCCCGGGCGGCCTCGGTGGCGTACCCGTGGCCCCAGGAGTCGGGGTGCAGGTGCCAGCCGACCTCGATGTCGGCGGTGGCGGTCACCCCGTCCCGACCGGGCAACGGCTTGAGGATCAGGGTGCCGGCGACGAGCCCGCTGTCGCGCACCTCGATCGCCCAGGTGCCGTACCGGCCGGCCTGGTGGGCGTGCCGGTCCCGCCAGATGCCGAGCCGCTCGCGGGCCTGCCCGGGTTCGGTCAGCGGCAGACCCGGCGCGAACAGCAGGCGGGTCACCTCGTCGGACGAGTAGATGGCGAAGATCCGGTCCAGGTCCGCCGGCGAGTCGGTCCAGTCCCGCAGGATCAGGCGTTGCGTGGTGAGCACCGTCATGGCGGGCGATCGTAATGCGTGCGCCGCCGCCGCACGGGGAAGAAGGTCGCGATGGGTGGCGCATGGCAGCGGACGAAGCGGATCACCACCGGCGCGTTCCGACCGGTACGCGGCCGGGACCTGTCGCTGCACGCCGCCGCGATCACGTTCTACGGGGCGATCGCGGTGGTGCCCGTCGCGTTGCTGGCGATCTGGCTGACCGCGCTGGTGGCGGGCGGCGACCGGGTGCGCCGGCTGACGTCGTACGCGGTGCAGACGCTGCCGGACGCGATCGGCGCGCCCCGGGCGGTGGACGCGCTGGTCGCGGCCGGGGTGGAGTTGACCCCGCTGCTGGCGTTGGCGTCGCTGCTGCCCGCCTCCCTCTACGGCGAGGGGCTGCGCCGGGCGTTCGTGTCGGTGGCCACCCCGCCCAACCCCGACGAGTCGCTGGTGGGCTGGCGGGGCCGGCTGCTGCTGCTCCCGCTGCTCGCGCCGGCCCCGGCCCTGCTGCTGTCGATCCTGATCGCGTTGCCCACCACCACCCGGCTGGTGCGCCAGGGCGGCTGGATCGGCGCGCTCGGCGTGGTGCTGTCGTTCCTGGGGGTGTGGCTGGTGCTCACCCCGGTGCTGATGTGGGTGTTCCGGGTGGTCGGGCCGGCCTCGCCGGACTGGCTGTCGACGCTGGCGGTGGGCTCGTTCACCGCGGCGAACCTCGCCGGCTTCCTGCACGGCTTCGTGCTGTTCGCCTCGCTGCCGCTGGACCTCGGGGTGCCCTTCGGCGGGTTCGACGCGATCGGCGGCGGGGTGGCCGTGCTGCTCTGGCTCTACCTGTTCCACGTGATCGTGCTGGCCGGCTACTCCGCCACCCTGGCGCTGTCCCGCTGGCGCGCCCGCCGCGCCGCCACCGCGCCCGAAAGCCGCTGAGCATGAAGTCGACGGCACGGAAAGCGCGTGCGGGCACCGTCAACTTCATGATCGACGACAACCGGGCGGGGCGGGCGGGGGTCAGGAGCGGAACGGGCCGGTGATCTCGTAGGTGATGCCGCCGCTGCCGGTGGCGCTGCCGCTGGTGCCGCGCTGGGAGGAGAAGTAGAGGCGGGTGCCGTCGGGGGTGAACGCCGGGCCGGTGATCTCCGAGGAGCCGTGCCCGAGCAGTCGCAGGAACGGGGTCACCACGCCGGCCGGCGTGATCATGTTGATCTCCATGTTGCCGCCGTCCTCGGCCACGTAGAGGTCGCCGCCGGCGGTGCCGGTGATGTTGTCGACCCCGGTGAGCGGCGCCGCCCCGGCCGGCACCAGCGAGTCGTCGTACGCCAGGTCGAGTCGCTGGTTGACCGCGTCGTACGCCCAGACCCGGTTGTCGCCCTTGGTGGTGAACCAGCAGGTGCCCCGGTCGTACCAGCAGCCCTCCCCGCCGTCGAAGTGCTTCGCCGCGCCGACCTGGTGCCGGGTGGGGATCGGGAAGCCGTCCCGGTCGGGCAGGTCGCGCCAGGTGACCGGGCCGCTGGTCTGGTCGGCCGGGGCGCAGAGCACCTGCACCCGGCCGGTGCGCAGGTCACCCCAGGTGTCCGGGACGAAGCGGTAGAAGCAGCCGTCGTCCTCGTCCTCGGTCAGGTAGACGACCTTGCGCTCCGGGTCGCAGGCGGCCGCCTCGTGGGTGAACCGGCCCATCCTGGTCCGCTCCTCGGCGGCGCGGCTGCCGTCCGGCCAGGTCTCGAAGACCCGCCCGAGCGCGATCTCCTCGCAGGAGAGCCAGGTGCCCCACGGGGTGGCCCCGCCGGCGCAGTTCAGGTTGCTGCCGCCGAGGATCCGGTACGCCGCCGCGATCGACCCGTCGGCGTGGAAGCGCACCGCCGACGCGCCGCCGGCCAGCGGGATCTCGGAGTTCGACACGTAGATCCAGCCGGTGCCGGCCGGGAAGCAGGCGCCCCCGTCGGGCGCCCAGTGCCACAGGTAGGAGGTGCCGGGGACGCGCTGCCCGGAGCGGGCGATCACCCGGCTGGTGAACCCGGCGGGCAGTTGGATGCCGTTGGCGTCGGCGGGGAGCAGCTCGCCGTACGGGCCGGGGCCGGGCTGGGCGGGGGCGGCGAGGGCGGCGCCGGCCCAGAGGCTGCCGGAGAAGGCGGCGGCGCCGACCACGGTGGCGCGCAGGACGGTACGACGGTCCATCGGGGATCCTCCCGGAAGATGGTCGATGTCCCGTCGACGGTAGAGCCGACGGGACATCGACGGAAGCCACTATCCGGTGAACGCGGGGTGACGGGTCTCCGGGGCGGCCGGCGCGGGCTCGTCGGTCTCCCGGATGCCGTAGCGGCGGTACACCCGGGCCAGCGGGCCGGGCGCCCACCAGTTCCAGCGACCCAGCAGCCGCATGGTCGCCGGGACGAGCAGTGCCCGCACCAGGGTCGCGTCGACCACGATCGCCACGATCATGCCGACTCCGATCAGCTTGATGTAGGACATCCCACCGGTGGTGAAGCCGGCCACCACGATGATCAGCAGCAACGCGGCGGCGGTGATGATCCGGCCGGTGCGTTGCAGGCCGAGGGCGACCGAGGCGGTGTTGTCGCCGGTGCGGTCCCACTCCTCGCGGACCCGGGAGAGCAGGAACACCTCGTAGTCGGTGGCCAGTCCGAAGAGCATGGCGAGCATGAGGATGGGGTTGCTCGGGTCGATGAACCCGGTGGGGGTGAAGCCGAGCAGGTCGGACAGGTGGCCGTCCTGGAAGATCCAGACCACCACGCCGAAGGACGCGCCGATCGAGAGCAGGTTCATCAGCACCGCCTTGACCGGCAGCACCACCGAGCCGAAGGCGAGGAAGAGCAGCAGCAGGGTCGCCCCGGCCATCAGCAGCGCCATCCAGGGCAGCCGGTCGGTGAGGCTGTCCAGCAGGTCCCGGTCGGCGGCGGACCGTCCGCCCACCAGCACCTCGGCCCCGGCCGGGGCGGGCAGGTCACGCAGTTGCCGGACCACGTCCTGGGCGATGTCACCGGTCGGTTCGCCGCGGTAGGTCACCGAGAGCAGGGTCGTCTCGCCCCGGCTCGCCGCGACCTGGACCGCGGTCACCCCGGCCACCGTCGACACCCGCTCGGTGAAGGGGCGGACCGCCTCGGCCGGCACGCCGGAGACCAGCACGTCGATCGGGGCGACCGAGCCGCCGGGGAACTCCTCGGCGATCCGCTCGGAGACCACCCGGGGCGCGGCGTCGGCGGGCAGCACCCGCTCGTCGAACCCGCCGAAGGTGATCCGCAGGAACGGCGTCGCCAGGACCACCAGCAGCACCGCGACCCCGACCAGGTAGGGCACCGGGCGGCGCATCACGCTGCGCGCGATCCGGGCCCAGGCACCGCCGGCGGTGACCTCCGCCGGCCGCCCGCGCCGCGTCCCCCGCCGCCACGGCAGCGGTACGCGCACCGCGTCGATGCGGTGGCCGAGCACCGCCAGCAGGGCCGGCAGCACGGTCAGCGCCGCCAGCATGGCGATCAGGACGGCGGCCATCCCACCGAGGCCCATGGAGCGCAGGAACGCCTGCGGGAAGATCAGCAGGCTGGCCATGGCGAGCGCGACGGTGAGCCCGGAGACGAGCACGGTCCGACCGGCGGTGAGCATGGTGCGGCGGACCGCCTCGGCGGTGGAGCGACCGGCGGCCAGTTCCTCCCGGAACCGGCTGACCACGAAGAGGGCGTAGTCGACGGCCAGGCCGAGGCCGATCAGGGTGATCACGTTGATCGCGAAGATCGACACGTCGGTGACCAGGTTGAGCAGGCGTACCGCGACGAAGGCGCCGAGGACGGCCAGGCCGCCGATGACCAGCGGGGTGGTGGCGGCGACGAGCCCACCGAAGATGAGCACGAGCAGCACCAGCAGCACCGGCATGGAGAGCAGTTCGGCGCGGGTGATGTCCTCGGTGGTCCGGGTGTTCGCCTCGTACTGGAAGGCGACCGTGCCGCCGATCTCGGTGCGCAGCCCGGGCGCGTCGAGGGCCGGGCGCAGCCGCTCGTACTGGGCGATCCGGGTGTCCTCGTCGGCGCCGGCGAGCTTGACCACCCCGTAGGTGGCCTTGCGGTCGGTGGCGACCAGCGCGGGCGCGGAGGTGTCGTACCAGGTGGTCACGGTGGCCACCTCGGCGCGCTGGCGCAGTGTGGTGACGGCGTCGGCGACCGGGTCCCGGAAGGCCGGTTGGTCGACCGTGGCGGTGTCGCTCGACCAGAGCACGATCACGTCGGCGCCCTGCCGGCCCAGTTCGGCGGTGGCCCGTTGGGCGGCCCGGCTGGACTCGCTGGCCGGATCGTCGAAGCCACCTCCGGTCAACTCCCCGAATACGCCGACGCCCCAGGTGGTGCCGACCACCATGAGCACCGCTGCGGCCGCCAGCACGGCCCACCGGGCACGCACCACCACCCGCCCCCACCAGGCGAACATCGCATCTCCCCTCATCGACCGTTAAGGTCGTAGGCTGTAAGCACGGATCATTGGCGTGAACGCTGTTAACTATCGCAACGGTGTTCGCTCCAGTCAAGGGAGTTGACGCGTGAGCGAGCGCAGCGAGCGAATCGGCCTGCTCGGCGCGGCCCGGCCTCATGCCGGTCCCGACCGCAGGGAGGGTTCGGCATGAGCGCACCGACCAGGCGGGAACGGCTGCGGACGGCGACCCTCTCCGAGATCAAGGACGGGGCCCGCCGACTGCTCGTGACCGGCGGGATCGAGGCCGTCTCGCTGCGCGCCATCGCCCGCGACATGGGCATGACCGCCCCCGCCATCTACCGCTACTTCCCCAGCCTGGAGGCGCTGGTCGGGGGACTCGCCGGCGACCTGTACGACGAGCTGCGCCAGCACATCGAGGCGGCCCGCGACGCCGCCGGGCCGGAGCCGACGGAGCAGCTCGCCCAGATGTGCCGGGCGATGCGCCGCTGGGCGGTCGGCCACCCCGCCGAGTTCACGCTGATCTTCGGCAACCCGGTGCCGGGGCTCGCCGAGTTCACCGACAGCTGCGTCGACCCCGACCACCCCGGGGCCCGCTTCGGCGCGGTCTTCCTCGGCCCGTTCGTCGAGCTGACCCGGGGCAGCCGGCTGCCCGGCCCGCCGGCTGCCGACCTGCGACGCCTGCTCGACGGGCACCTCACCCCGCTCGCCGTCAAGCACGGCGAACTGCCGATCGAGGTCGCGTACGCCTTCCTCTCGGCCTGGACCCGGCTCTACGGCCTGGTCGCGATGGAGGTCTTCGGCCACCTCTCCTGGGCGGTCGACGAACCCGAGGCGCTCTTCGAGACCGAGCTGGTCGCCCTGCTCACCCAGTTGCGTCCCGACGATGCCGGCGACGGCCTGACGCCGGGGGCCGCCCGGCACTAGGCTGCCCGGGCATGAGCGAAGCGAGTGAGCTGCCGGCCCGCGCCGACGTCGTGGTCGTCGGGTCCGGGCACAACGGGCTGGTCTCGGCGATCCTGCTGGCCCGCGCCGGGCTGGACGTGCTGGTGCTGGAGGCCGCCGACGTGATCGGCGGGGCCACCCGCACCGAGAACCCGTTCCCCAAGGTGCCCGGGCTGCGCCACTCCACCGGCTCGTACCTGCTCGGGCTGATGCCGCCGGAGCTGCTCGCCACGCTCGACGTGCGCATCCCGGTGCTGCGCCGCGACCCGCACTACTTCCTGCCCACCCCGGGTGGGCTCGGCTCGCCGTACCTGCTGTTCGGCAGCGACACCGCCGCCACCCGCCGGCAGCTCGCCGAGTTCTTCTCCCCCGCCGACGTGGCCGCCGACGACGCGCTCCAGGCCGAGCTGGCACAGCTCCGCGACGACCTGGCCCCCGCCTGGCTGGCCGAGCCGCTGCCGGTGGAGGAGACCGCCGAACGGTACGTCCGGCCCGCCCTGCGGCAGGTCTTCGTCGACCTGGTCCGCGGCTCGGTCGCCGACCACCTGGCCCGGTTCGACTTCCGCTCCGAACTGCTGGTCAGCATGTACGCCGTCACCGACGGCCTCTCCGGCCTCAACGCCGGCCCGGACGACCCGGGCACCGGCCACAACTTCCTGGTGCACAACATGTGCCGGCTTCCCGGCGCCGGCGGCACCTGGATGATCGCCGAAGGGGGCATGGGCACCGTGTCCCGGACCTTCGCCGAGGCCGCCCGCGCCGCCGGGGCCCGCATCCTCACCGGTACGCCGGTCACCGCGATCACCCTCGACGGCGGAGCGGCCTCCGGGGTGGTGCTCGCCGACGGGCGGTCCGTCGCCGCCTCCGTGGTGCTCGGGGCCTGCGACCCATACCGCCTGATGGAGCTGTTGCCCGACGGCGCGCTGCCGGCGGCCCTCGGCGCGCGGATGGCGGCGGTCCGCCGCCCCGGCACCACCCTCAAGCTCAACCTGGCGCTGACCGGGCTGCCCCGCTTCTCCTGCCTGCCGGAGGGCGCGTCGAGCCCGTTCGGCTCCACCATCCATCTGCTGCCCGGCTCGGCGTCGCTGGTCGACGGCGGCGGCGAGTCACCGATGGCGGCGCTGCGCGCCATGTGGGCCGACGTGCAGGCCGGCCGGCTGCCCGACGAGCCGACCATCGAGTGGTACCTGCACACCACCGTCGACCCGTCGCTGTCCGACGACGCCGGGCACCACTCGTCGGCGCTCTTCGTCCAGTCGGTCCCCTACGAGTTGGCCGGCACCACCTGGGACGAGGCGCTGCCCGGCTACGTCTCCCGGCTGGTCGACATCTGCGAGCGGTACGCCCCGGGCACCGGGGACCTGATCGCCGACGCGGTGCCGCTGACCCCGCCCGGGATCGAGGCGCACTTCGGCATCACCGGCGGGCACATCCACCACGTCGACAACACCGTCTCGTTCACCGACCGGATGCCGTACGCCACCGGTGTCGACGGCGTGTACGCCGGCAGCGCCGGCTGCCACCCCGCCGGCAGCGTCATCGGCGCCGCCGGCCACAACGCCGCCCAACGCATCCTCACCGACCTCGCCCACTGACCCTCCCACCCTCTCCCCCGCGCCCACCCTCCCCGCACCGCCCCCCCGTCCCCGCGCACCGCCCCCCGCACCACCTCCCCGCGTCGATCTTGCAGTTTGGGTTGCACTTCTGGGCGTTGCGGGCGATATGTCCCAGCCACAAGTGCAAGATCGGCGGGGGGCGGGGGGCCGGGGGGGGCGGGGG
>NZ_JBNADX010000023.1:0-112146 GCF_049629545.1 Micromonospora citrea | reverse complement strand
TGGCCCGACTGCACAGGGCCGCGTGGATCGCGGTCCCCGTCGTGGCCCGCACCGTCTGCCCACCCGCGCCGCCGGTGGTCCCACCGTTCTGGGTCGCGAAGCCGGTGACGCCGCCGACCGCTGCCGATGCCTGCGGCGCCGCCAGGGCCACTACTGCGACCACGGCCCCGACGGCCGTCGTGGCAAGCGCCGCCTGGACTCCTCGTACGACTGGTCGTCTCATCTCGTCTCGCTTTCGTCTTGACTGCGGTGGTGGTGCTGCCGCGTACCGGTGTTCGGCGGACGTGGACGGTGCCGAGCTGTCGCCTGTCGCTGGGCAGGTCGTGGTACGAGGCGGCGGTGGTTGCTCTTCACGTGTGGATCGGGCCGGCGGTTCCGCTGCGGCCGTTCGACCTCGTCAGCCCGGCCGCGATGTCACCGTGACCGTGCTCCCGCCCGCTTGCGCGGGTCGGCTGCCGCCCACGGCGCGAAGTCGTCGGCTGGTGCAGGTGCCGCGAGGCATTCACACGTCGTGGTGGAGTGATCCGAGGCAGCCGAAGTCGCTGTGGATGCCCCGACGGTCGCCTCCGTCGGGACGTTCCACATCGAGCTGGAAAGCGCTTTCCACAGCGAGGATAGGGAGATGTCTATTGATGTGGCAAGGGGCTGTCCGGATTGCGGTACAAAGCTGCTCTGTGCCCCTCGCCGGCAGTAGCGGCGGCGCGGCAGGCGGTGGCGGCTCGCCACGTCATGTGAGCCGCGTGGCGGGAGGCCGGCTACAGCGTCGGGGCCGGTGATCCGGCGGACTGCTGTAGCCGCACCCGCCGCCGGTGTGGGGGAACCGGATCGGTGTGGAGGTGCCCCGGTCGCCCGCGCCGCAGGCCGAGCTCGCGGCTGCGGGAGCGTGATCGGGCGTTACGTCTTCTCCGGCGGAGTTTCCATTCGCCATACGACTATGCCTGCCGCTGGCCGACCTCTTCGACGCGCCCGACGTCAGCGTGGCGAGGGCGTGGGTGGCGGCGGGTCGATCGCCAGCCCCACCTCGGCGTACGGCCCGACGTTGCCCGAGCTGTCCCAGGCGCGTACCCGCACCAGGTATGTGCCGTAACCGCGGTACGGGACGTGCCCGCTCGTGCCGCCGACCCTGCTGATCAGCGTGCCATTGAGGTAGACCTCGTAGCCGACCAGGAACGTCTCGTCCGTCGCGGCGTCCCAGCGCACCGTCAGGTGGTCGTCAGAAAGGCCCCCGATCCGCAGGTTCGCCGGTGCGGTCGGCGGCGCCGAGTCCGGCAACTGCCCGAAGTGGATCGGCGCGAACGGGGAGATGTTACCGGCCGCGTCGACCGCGCGTACCCCGAATGTGGTGACCATCGGCGGCGGCGTCGGCATGCTGTAGCTCGTCGCCGTCGTGGTGGCGATCTGCGTGGTGCGGTGGAAGATCTGGTATTCCACCACGCCGATGTCGTCGGTCGACGGCTCCCAGGTCAGGGTGGTCATCGGGCCGGCGACGTAGCGGGCGTTGCCCGGGGTGGCGGGCGGGGTCACGTCGACCTGCGGCGGGCCGGAGCAGGGTGCGCCGTTGACCGTGCAGCCCTGTGGCTCGCCGGCGCCGTTCGCCACCCAGCCGAAGCTGGTCGAGGCGCCGGCGGCCAGCGTGCCGTTCCACGGCATGTTGGTGAAGACGAGTCGGCCGCCGTCGTGGGCCAGCTGGGCGTTCCAGTACGAGCCGAGCGTGGTGCCGGCCGGCAGGTCGAACGCGACCCGCCAGGAGGTCAGTGCGACGTCACTGTTGTTGCGCACGGTCATCGTGCCGACGTAGCCGCTGGACCATTCGCTCGTCTTGACGAAGGTCGCGGTCGCCGCGTGTGCGGGAGCGGGCAGGGCGACGATCGTTGCCAGGCCCAGGGCGACCGCGGTGGCGAGTCGGGCGGCCCGGCGCGGGAGAACGGCGCGGAGTCTCATGCCCTCGGATTGTAGAGACAATCATCGATCAATGGCATCGGTCGGGCGCAGGATGCGCGAGGGCCGGACGGGCGCGCCGATCACCAGGCGCAGGGCGCGTAGTCCTTGAGGAAGCAGCCGTACAGGTCCTCGCCCTGTTCGCCGCGGACGATCGGGTCGTACACCCGGGCCGCGCCGTCGACGAGGTCCAACGGCGCGTGGAAGCCCTCCTCCGCCAGCCGCATCTTCGTCGGGTGGGGCCGTTCGTCGGTGATCCAGCCGGTGTCGACGCTGGTCATCAGGATGCCGTCGGCCAGCATCTCCTGCGCGCTGGTGCGGGTCAGCATGTTCAGCGCCGCCTTGGCCATGTTGGTGTGCGGGTGCCCCGGCCCCTTGTAGCCGCGGGAGAACTGGCCCTCCATCGCCGAGACGTTCACCACGTACTTGCGACGGGCGCTCGCCGCGGCCATCGCCGGCCGCAGCCGGCTGACCAGGACGAACGGGGCCGTCACGTTGCACAGCTGCACTTCGAGCAGCTCGATCGGGTCCACCTCGTGCACCCGTTGCACCCAACTGTTGACCGGGTCGAGGTCCGGCACCAGGCCACCGGCGTCGATGGCGGTGGCCGCCGCGATCCGCTCCGGCGAGGCGGAGCCGCTGGTCAACGCCAGGGCGGTGAGCGCCTGTGGGGTGATCGCGGCCGACTGCGGCAGGGCGGCCGGCTCGCCCTCGCCGGCCGGCTTGGCGAACGTGATCATCTCTGGCAGGGGGCCGTCCGGCAGGGCCGCGGCCTCCGCGGCGACGAGCTGCGCGTACGCCCCGGGCGAGCGGCGGACGGTCTGCGCCGCGTTGTTGATCAGAATGTCCAGTGGCCCCTGTGCGCTGACCGAGTCGGCGAGGGCGATCACCTGGGCGGGGTCGCGCAGGTCGATCCCGACGATCCGCAGGCGGTGCAGCCAGTCCGCGCTGTCGGGCATCGCGGCGAAGCGGCGCACCGCGTCGTGCGGGAACCGCGTGGTCACCGTGGTGTGCGCGCCGTCGCGCAGCAGCCGCAGCGCGATGTACATGCCGATCTTCGCCCGGCCGCCGGTGAGCAACGCGCGCCGGCCGGTCAGGTCGGTGCGGGCGTCGCGGCGCTCCCGGTTGAGTGCGGCGCAGGGCGGGCACAGCTGGTGGTAGAAGGCGTCCACCTCGCGGTAGCGCTGCTTGCAGACGTAGCAGCCGCGCGGGTGGTGCAGGACGCCGGCCGTGGCGCCGACGGTGGGGGAGGCCAGCGGGATCCCCTGGGTCTCGTCGTCGATCCGCCCCGGAGCGCCGGTGGCGGTGGCGGCCGTCACCGCACGGTCGGCTGCCAGCAGGGCGTCGCGCCGCTCCTCGCGCCGCCGCTGCTTGATCACCTTGTAGAGCTTCGCGGTCGCCCGCTGCACCCGCACCACATCGGGGTGGTCGGACGGCAGGGCCTCCAGCGCCTCGAAGACGCTGAGGCAGGTCTCCAGCCGGCTCGGGTCGATACCGCTCTGGCCGCTTTGCGCAGTTGTGTCCGCCGTCATCCGTGCTGTCTCGTCCCGTTCCCTGTGCCGGATCTCCCCGGCCCGCCCCACGTCCGACCCGGAACTGTACGCACCGCACGGCCTCCGACGCATCCCGCACCTGTCCGCCGGCCCGACGGCCGTCGCGTCGACCCCACCCGGCGTACGCGACGTGCGCGTCGAGCCGCGACAGGAGCGCGTGGGGTGGGGTGGACCGGCAGCCGGCTCCGAAAGATATCGAAACTTCGGGGCGACCGAGTCCTCACGCCGTGGTCGACGGAGGGTGGTATCGGTCGTCGACCGGTGTGGGGCCGAGTCGTCGGATCAGCGGGGAGGGTGCGCGCCGAGTCAAGATCCTGTTACTGAAACATTTCCGAAAGTTGTTGACACCCGTCGACCTCCGGCCGATGCTTTCGGCATCGACAGGCTTCCACGACTGTCGATCCGGATCGCCTCATCGGGGTCCGGTTCTCCGGCCGTCGACCACCCGGCGACCGGCCCACCCCGCCGCGCGCAGCGACGTCGACGCAGGGGCGCCCGTCCCGGCCACCCACGGCCCCGTCACGTCGTATCGCGCTGCCCGACTCCCGTCCCGAGGAGGAAGCACGAACATGAACGACGCCCCCGCACCCCCGAAGGGCCGCCGACGTGGCCCCCTCAGACTGCTCGTCAGCGGCGCCTGTGCCGTCCTGCTGGTCGCCGCCACGATGCTGCTGCCCGGCGCCGCCCAGGCGGCCGTGACCTCGAACCAGACCGGCACCCACGACGGCTACTTCTACTCGTTCTGGACCGACAGCCCCGGGACGGTCTCCATGGACCTGGGCTCCGGCGGCAACTACGGCACCTCGTGGCGCAACACCGGCAACTTCGTCGCCGGCAAGGGCTGGAGCACCGGCGGTCGCCGCAGTGTGACCTACTCGGGCAGCTTCAACCCGTCCGGCAACGCGTACCTGACCCTCTACGGCTGGACGACGAGCCCGCTCGTGGAGTACTACATCGTCGACAACTGGGGCACCTACCGGCCCACCGGGACCTACAAGGGCACGGTCACCAGCGACGGCGGCACGTACGACATCTACGAGACGACCCGGTACAACGCCCCGTCCATCATCGGCACCGCGACGTTCAAGCAGTTCTGGAGCGTACGGCAGGCCAGGCGCACGGGCGGCACCATCACCAGCGGCAACCACTTCGACGCGTGGGCCCGCAACGGCATGAACATGGGCAGCCACAACTACATGATCATGGCGACCGAGGGATACCAGAGCAGCGGCAGCTCCAACATCACGCTCGGCGGCTCCTCCGGCGGCGGTGGCGGTGGCGGCGGAGGGGGTGGCGGCTGCACCGCGACGCTCTCCGCCGGCCAGCAGTGGAGCGACCGGTACAACCTCAACGTCTCCGTCTCCGGCGCCACCAACTGGACCGTGACGATGACCGTCCCGTCCCCCGCGAAGGTCCTCGCGACCTGGAACGTCAGCGCCAGCTACCCCAGCGCCCAGGTGCTGACCGCCAGACCCAACGGCAACGGCAACAACTGGGGCGTGACCATCCAGCACAACGGCAACTGGACCTGGCCCACGGTCTCCTGCAGCACGGGCTGACCCGCACCGGCTGCCATGGCGCGGCGCGCCGCGAACGGGCCCGGTCACCTCCGCGGTGACCGGGCCCGGTCGTGTCGGGCGAGGTCGAGGCGGTCCAGGTTCATGACCTTGACCCACGCCGCGATGAGGTCCCGGACGAACCTGCCCTGCCCGTCGCTGCTGGCGTAGACCTCCACGATGGCACGCAGCTGAGCGCAGGACCGTGATCTCCGGCGCGAAGGCTCCGGTTGGCCGGTGGGGCTGGTGCGGGTGCCATATCGTCGCCGTCATGAGCGCCGACGAGAAGCAGCGCCGCGTCTGGGACCGGCACGCCGCCGGCTACGACCGGCAGATGAACCTGCTCGAGCGCCGATTCCTGCGCGACACCCGGGCCTGGATCTGCCGCCAGGCCGCCGGCGACACCCTGGAGGTCGCGGTCGGCACCGGGCGGAACCTGCCGTACTACGCCGCCGACGTGCGCCTCACCGGGGTGGATCTGAGCCCCCGGATGCTGGAGATCGCCCGGCGCAAGGCCACCGAACTCGGCCGCGAGGCGGACCTTCGCCCGGGTACGGCACACCGCCTGGACTTCCCCGACGCCAGCTTCGACTCCGTCGTTTGCACGCTCTCGCTCTGCGCGATCCCCGACGACCAGCGGGCCGTCGCCGAGATGATCCGGGTGCTGCGCCCCGGCGGCCTGCTCCTGCTGGCCGACCACGTGGCCGGCGCCACCCGGCCGGTACGCGCCCTCCAGCGCCTGCTCGACCTGATCAGCGTCCCGGCCGCCGGCGAACACTTCCGGCGCCGCCCGATCACCCACGTGGCGGCGGCCGGTCTGCACATCGAGAAGCACGAGCGCTTCGCCCGGGGCGTGGTCGAGCGCCTCGCCGCCCGTAGACCCGCCTGACGACCGCGCCGACGGGTCGCCGCGTCGCCGGGGGAGTCCGGCTCAGCCGATGTCGGCGAGCGCCGTGGCGTCCGCCGGGCACGACCACACCGCCGTGCCGCCCGACAGGCGTGGCGTCGGCGGATGGGTGTGGCCCGGTCGGCAGCCGGGCCACACCGTGTCGCCCAACTCCAGCGCCTCCTCCTGCAGGAGGTCGGCGAGGGCGACGACCGCTTCCTCGACGGTCGTCACCATCGGCAGGGCGCCGACGGCGTACGGGTCGCCCCGGCCGGTGACGCGGTAGTCGACGAGGATGCTGTCCAGCGTGTCCAGCCGCACGCCGACCGGCTCGACCGCGGCGCCTCGCGACCCGAAGTCGGCCGAGATCCGCCGCAGGGCCGCCTCGTAGTGGTCGAGGGAGTGGAGCACCTCGTCGTCGCTGGTCATCCGATCCATTGTGCTTCGGCCCGACCGGGGTCTGCCGCCCGCCGGTCGCCTCCTGGGTGACCGGGGGCACCGGCCCGTGCCGGGCAGGGCCGCCGGACGACGACGGGAGGGTACCGCCCGGCGGGGACCTGTGATCCGGCGGCCGGGGACTGGTGATTTTGCCGATGCGCGATCGACGGTCGCCGCCGAACACTGACGCACATCGATACCACTCCACGCAGCAGGGAGTACCCGACGTGCGATCACCCACCACCACCCGCCCCCGCTCCGCCGTCCGTACCGTGGCCAGGCTGACCATGGCGGCCGTCCTGGCCGCCGGTGGCGTCCTGGCGACCTCGTCCGGCGTCCAGGCGGCGGACAACCCGTACGAGCGCGGCCCCGCCCCGACCAGCGCCATCCTGGAGGCCAGCCGCGGCCCCTTCGCCACCGCCTCGCAGAGCGTCTCGTCGTGGAGCGTCAGCGGCTTCGGCGGCGGCGTCATCTACTACCCGACCAGCACCAGTGAGGGCACCTTCGGCGCCATCGCCATCTCGCCGGGCTACACCGCCGCCTGGTCCAGCATCAGCTGGCTCGGCCCACGGATCGCCTCGCACGGGTTCGTGGTCATCGGCATCGAGACCAACACCCGTCTCGACCAGCC
This sequence comes from Micromonospora citrea, assembly GCF_049629545.1. Classification (GTDB taxonomy): domain Bacteria; phylum Actinomycetota; class Actinomycetes; order Mycobacteriales; family Micromonosporaceae; genus Micromonospora; species Micromonospora citrea_A. The sequence continues at coordinate 105,144 of NZ_JBNADX010000023.1, read as the reverse complement.
GGACAGCCGGGGGCGGCAGCTGCTCGCCGCGCTCGACTACCTGGTCGAGCGGAGTTCGGTCCGTGGCCGGATCGACGGCACCCGGCTCGCCGTCGCCGGTCACTCGATGGGTGGTGGCGGCAGCCTGGAGGCCGCCGCCGCTCGGCCGTCGTTGCAGGCCGCCGTGCCGCTCGCGCCGTGGAACCTGGACAAGACGTGGTCCGAGGTGCGGGTGCCGACGCTGATCATCGGCGGGGAGAGCGACAGCATCGCCCCGGTCTCCTCGCACTCGGAGCCGTTCTACAGCAGCATCCCGGCCTCGTCGGAGAAGGCGTACCTGGAGCTCAACGGCGCGAGCCACTTCTTCCCGCAGACGGTGAACACGCCGACGGCCAAGCAGATGGTGGCCTGGCTGAAGCGCTTCGTCGACAACGACACCCGCTACGAGCAGTTCCTCTGCCCGGGGCCGAGCGGCCTCGCCATCGAGGAGTACCGCAACACCTGCCCGAGCTACTGATCGCGACCGGGGCGGTCGCCACGTGCGGCCGCCCCGACCCGCGTCCACCGGCGGCACGACGACCCGGCCGGGCTTCCGTTGCGCGGCGGGCTCGCCATATGATGCACTGACAGTGCAAATTCATTGAGGAGGCGCGGGTGCCCGACCACACCGCCGACGGACTGCGCGACCTCGTCGCCGCGTTCCTGTCCCACCACGACCCCGGCGGTGAGCGCACCGGCTTCCTGCGCGCCCGGTTCGACGCCGGTCTGGCCTGGATCAACTTTCCGGTCGGACTCGGCGGGCTGGACGCGCCACGGCACCTTCAGTCGGTGGTCGACGAGGCCTTCGCCCGGGCCGCCGCGCCGGACAACCGGCCCCGGCGCAACAGCATCGGCCTCGGCATGGCGGCGCCGACCCTGCTCCGGCACGGCACCCCGGCGCAGCGGCAGCGGTTCCTGCGACCGCTGTGGACCGGCGAGGAGATCTGGTGCCAGCTGTTCAGCGAACCGGACGCCGGCTCCGACCTCGCCGGCCTGAGCACCCGCGCCGTGCGCGACGGCGACGACTGGGTGGTCACCGGGCAGAAGGTCTGGACGTCCATGGCGCACCGCGCGCGGTGGGCGATCCTGCTCGCCCGCACCGCCCCGGACGCCCCGAAGCACCGGGGCATCACCTACTTCGTCTGCGACATGACCGCCCCCGGCGTCGAGGTGCGACCGCTGCGCCAGCTCACCGGGGAGGCGGAGTTCAACGAGGTCTTCCTCACCGAGGTCCGGCTGCCGGACACCCTGCGCGTGGGCGCCGTCGACGACGGGTGGCGGGTCGCCCGCACCACCTTGATGAACGAACGGGTCGCGATCGGCGGGCGGCCGCTGCCCCGTGAGGGCGGCATGATCGGCGTGCTGGCCCGCGTCTGGCGCGAGCACCCCGAGCTGCGTACCGCCGGGCTGCACACCGAGGTCCTGCGGGCGTGGGTGGGCGCCGAGGCTGCCCGGCTGACCGCGCTGCGCCTGCGCCAGCAGCTCGCCGCCGGTGAACCGGGACCGGAGGGATCCGCGGTGAAGCTCTCCTTCGCCGACCTGGCCCAGCGGATCAGCGGGCTCGAGGTGGAACTGCTGGGGGAGCAGGGGCTGCGCCACGACGACTGGACGATGCGCCGGCCGGAGGAGCCCGACCTGCTCGGCCGCACCGCCACCTATCGCTACCTGCGCGCCCGGGGCAACTCGATCGAGGGCGGCACCTCCGAGATCCTGCGCACCGTCATCGCCGAGCGGGTGCTGGGCCTGCCGGCCGAGCCCCGGGCGGACCGATGACCAACCTGCTCTACGACGACGCGGAGGAGGCGCTGCGGGCCAGCGTACGGGCGCTGCTCACGGCCCACGCCCCGGTCAGCCGTACGCTCGCCCGCCTCGACGGCGACGAGCCGTACGACACGGGCCTGTGGGTGCGGCTGGCCGGCCGGCTCGGCGCGGCCGGTCTGGCGGTGCCCGAGGAGCACGGCGGCGCGGGCGCCGGCTTCCGCGAGGTGGCCGTGGTGCTGGAGGAGCTGGGCCGGGCGGTCGCGCCGGTGCCCTACCTCGGCAGCGCCGGGGTGGCGACCCGGGCCCTGCTGCGCTGCGGCGACACCGAGCTGCTCGGTCAGCTCGCCGCCGGGCGGCGTGCCGCCGCGCTGGCGGTCTCCGTCGCCGCCGGCCCCGACGCGCCGCCGCACGCGTTCGCGGTGGCCGACGGTCCGGTGCTCTGCGGCGCGGTGACCGGCGTCGCCGACGCCCTCCCGGTCGAGGTGCTGCTCGTCCCCGCCGACGACGGGCTGTACGCGGTCGACGTGGACGACCCGGGCGTGCGGATGACGCCGGTGGTGTCGCTCGACGGCACCCGGCCGCTGGCCGACATCGTGCTCACCCGCGCAGCGGGGCGGCGGATCGCCGCCGGGCGGGCGGCCACCGCGGCGGTGGCCGACGCGTTGGTAGCCGGTGCGGCGCTGCTCGCCTCCGAGCAGGTCGGGGTGGCCCAGTGGTGTCTGGACACGACGGTCGAGCACGTCCGGCTGCGGCGCCAGTTCGGCCGGCCGATCGGCTCGTTCCAGGCGGTCAAGCACCGGCTGGCCGACGTCTGGGTGGAGATCTCCGAGGCCCGCGCGGTGGCCCGCCACGCGGCCGACCGCCTCGCCGTCGACCACCCGGAGACGGCTCTGGCGGCGTCGCTGGCCCAGGCCCACTGCGCGGCGGTCGCGGTGCGCGCCGCCGAGGTCTGCGTGCAGCTGCACGGCGGCATCGGCTTCACCTGGGAGCACCCCGCGCACCTGTACCTGAAGCGGGCCAAGAGCGGTGCGGTCGCGTTCGGCACCGCCGAGCGCCACCGCGGCGTCCTGGCCCGGTTGGCCGACCTGCCCGGGCCGCCGCCGGGCCCGTGACGACGAGGCATCGAAGGTATTGACCGCGCACCACGAAAACGTACACTGGCAGTGCAAATAATGATCGTCAGGGCGAGGGACGGGTGATGGAGCAAGGACTCGCACTGCACCACATCGGGGTGCGCTTCGGCGGCCTCACCGCCCTCGACGACGTGTCGCTCCGGGTGCCCCCCGGCGCCGTGGTGGGCGTGATCGGCCCCAACGGGGCCGGCAAGACGACCCTGTTCAACGTCATCTGCGGCTTCGTCGCGCCCGACTCGGGTTCGCTGAGCCTCGACGGCGCGCCGCTGCGCCCGCGACCGCACCGGCTGAACCGGCTCGGCGTCGCCCGCACCCTGCAGGGCACCGGGCTCTTCGCCGGGCTCACCGTGGCGGAGAACGTCATGGCCGGGGCGACCTGCACCGCCCGGGCCGGCTTCCTCTCCGCCCTGTTCGCCCTGCCCGGCAGCGACCGGGACGAGCGGCGGCTGCGCCGGCACGCCCTCGACATCCTCGACGAGCTGGGCATCGCCGGGCACGCCGACGCCGCGCCCGGCACCCTGCCCTTCGCCGTACGCCAACGCGTCGCCCTGGCCCGCGCGCTCGCCGCCCGCCCCCGGCTGCTCCTGCTCGACGAACCCGCCGGCGGCCTGGGCGCCGGCGACATCGCCGAGCTGGCCGACCTGATCCGGCACCTGCCCCGACACGACACCCATCCCTGCGCGGTGCTGCTGGTGGAACACCACATGGACCTCGTCATGTCGGTCTGCGACGAGATCGTGGTGCTCGACTTCGGACGTGTCATCGCCACCGGCGCCCCCGACGAGATCCGCGACGACCCGGCGGTCGCCGACGCCTACCTCGGCGCCGCCGTCGACGAGGAGACCGCCGCATGACCGGCGACCTGCTCACCGTCCGCGGGCTCGTGGCCGGCTACGGGGCGGGCCCGGTGCTGCACGAGGTCGACCTGACCGTCGCGCGCGGCACCATCGCCGCGGTCGTCGGCGCCAACGGCGCCGGCAAGACCACCCTGCTGCGCGCCCTGTCCGGCACGCTGCGCCCCGCCGCCGGGCGGATCGTCCTCGACGGTGCGGACCTGCGCGGCACCCCGGTGGAGCAACTCGTCCGACGCGGCGTGGCCCACGTGCCCGAAGGTCGCGGCGTGATCGGCGAGCTGACCGTGGACGAGAACCTGCGCCTCGGCGGGCTCTGGCGTCGCGACCGAGCCGACGCCCGCCGGGCCCTCGACGAGGTCTACCAGCTCTTCGAGCCGCTCGTACGGCGGCGACGACACCACGGCCACCAGCTCTCCGGCGGTGAACGGCAGATGCTCGCCCTCGGCCGGGCGCTCGTCGGCCGCCCCCGGCTGCTGCTGCTCGACGAGCCCTCGCTCGGCCTCGCCCCACGGGTCGTCGCCCAGACCATGGCCCTGCTGCGCCACCTGCGCGACAGCACCGGCCTGACCGTCCTGCTCGTCGAGCAGAACGTCCGCAGCGCGCTCTCCGTCGCCGACCAGGGTGTGGTGATGTCCCTCGGCCGGGTCGTGCACACCGCCCCCGCCGCCCGACTGCGTGACGACGCCGACCTGCGCCACGCCTACCTCGGTTTCTGACCACCCCGTCCCCCGGAGGGAGGACTGTTGGACCGCTTCCTCTTCCTCACCCTCGACGGCCTGTCGAGAGGTGCGGTCTACGCCGCGTTCGCGCTGTCCCTGGTACTCATCTGGCGGGCCGCCCGCATCGTCAACTTCGCCCAGGGCGCGATGGCCGTCGCCGCCGTCTACGTGGCCTACAGCGTGTCCACGTCCACCGGCTCCTACTGGCTCGGGTTCCTCGCCGCGATCGCCGCCGGACTGCTCCTCGGCACGGTCGTCGACCTGGCCGTCATGCGCTTCGTCGACCATCGCTCCCCGCTCAACCCGGTGATCGTCGCGCTGGGCCTGGTGCTGCTGATCCAGGCCGTCCTGGGCATGATCTACGGCAACGAGTTCCGCCCCGCCGAGCCGCCCTTCTCCCGCTCCGCCCTCACCGTCGGCGGCCTCGCCGTCGGCTCACCGTACGACCTGTTCGTCGTCGCCACCGTCGCCGCGGTGGTCGTCGCGCTCGCCTGGACCTTCACCCGCACCGCGATCGGCCTGCGGATGCGGGCCTCGGCCTTCGCCCCCGAGGTGTCCCGGCTGCTCGGGGTCAAGGTCGGCGGCATGCTCACCCTCGGCTGGGCGCTCGCCTCCGGAGTCGGCGCCCTGGCCGGCATGCTGATCATCCCCACCGAACTCGGCCTGCACCCGCACGCGATGGACCTGGTCTTCGTCTCGGCGTTCACCGCCGCCGTCGTCGGCGGGCTCGACAGCCCACCCGGGGCCGTCGTCGGCGGGCTGCTGGTCGGGCTGCTGCTCTCCTACGTCAGCGGCTACGCCGGCAGCGACCTCACCCCCCTCGCGGTGCTCGCGCTGCTGCTGGCGGTGCTGCTCATCCGCCCCGCCGGCCTGTTCGCCCCGGTCACCGCGAGGCAGGTGTGAGCGCCACCCGGGCGGCGGCCCCACCGGCCGGCCGGGTCGCCACCGACACCCTCGGGCGCGACGAGCGCGGCGGCTCGACCCTGCTGCGCCACCTCGCCCTCACCGCCGCCGCCGCGATCCTGCTGGTGGCCGTCAGCTACGGACTGGAGCCGTTCCGCACCTTCCAGCTCGCCACCGTGGCCGCCTACCTGTGCGCCACCGCCGGGCTGACCATCCTCACCGGCCTCAACGGTCAGCTATCGCTGGGACACGGCGCGCTGATGGCGACCGGTGCGTACACCCTCGCCTTCTGCCAGAACGCGTTCGTCGACCGGTCGGTCGTCGCGGGTTGGACGCTCGCGGTCTCCCTGCTGGCGGCGGTGCTGGTGACCGTCGTGCTCGGCGCCGTCATCGGGGTGGCCGCGGCCCGGCTGCGCGGCCCGTACCTCGCCGGCGTGACGCTGGCCGTCGCGATCGTCGTGCCGGCGCTGACCGTCACCTTCGACGGGGTCTTCAACGGTGAACAGGGCCTGAGCGTCCCTGTCGAGCCGCCCCCGGCGGCCCTGGGGCCGTACTTCCCCTACGAGCGGTGGCAGCTCTGGGTCACCGGGGCGGCCACCCTGCTCGCCCTGCTGCTGCTCGGCAACCTCGTACGCAGCCGCTTCGGCCGGACCTTCCGGGCGGTACGCGACGACGAGGTGGCCGCCCGCCTCGCCGGCATCCACGTCGCCCGTACCCAGGTGCTCGCCTTCGTGGTCAGCGCCGGCGCCGCCGGTCTGGGCGGCGCGCTGCTCGCGGTGCTCGCACAGAGCGCGTCGCCCGGCGCGTTCTCCCTGACACTGTCGCTCTTCCTGGTCATGGCCGTCGTCATCGGCGGGCTCGGCAGCCTCGCCGGCGCGGTGTGGGGCGCCGTGCTGCTGGTCGCCCTGCCCGACCTGACGCACACCCTGACCGACTCGCTCACCCTCCCGCCCGCGGTGGCGCAACGGATGGAGGGCAACCTCCCGCTGGCGCTGTTCGGCATCGCGTTGGTCGTCGTCATGATCGCCGCGCCCGGCGGTGTGCAGGGCCTGCTGTCGCGGCCCGGTCGGATCCTGCGCGCCCGTTGGCGCACCCGGCGTTCCTGAAACTGCTCCCACCCGGTGGCCGGGCCACCGGCCGCCGCTCCACCCCCACCACAGAACCGGACCGAGAAAGGTCGGTGTCCCCATGTCACGCCTCGTACGACGCGGTCTCGCGATCGCCACCTCCATCACCCTGCTCGTCACCGCCGCCGGTTGCAGCGGAGGATCCGACGCCGGCTCCGGCGCCCGGGTCCCCGGCGTCACGGACAGCGAGATCGTCGTCGGCACCCACATGCCGCTGACCGGACCGGCCTCGGCCGGCTACTCCAAGATCGCCCCGGCGACGAAGGCGTACTTCGACTACGTCAACGCCAACGGCGGGGTGCACGGCCGGAAGATCAGCTACAAGATCATGGACGACGGGTACAACCCGGCGAACACCCAGCAGGTGGTCCGGCAACTGGTCCTGCAGGACAAGGTCTTCGCCATCCTCAACGGGCTCGGCACGCCCACCCACAGCGGCGTGCTCGACTTCCTCAAGAGCAACCGGGTGCCCGACCTCTTCGTCGCCTCCGGCAGCCGCAGCTGGGACCAGCCCGAGGCGTACCCGGGCACCTTCGGCTTCAACCCGGACTACACCGTCGAGGGCAAGATCCTGGCCAACCACGTGAAGACCGAGCTGCCCGGCCGGAAGGTCTGCTTCCTCGGCCAGGACGACGACTTCGGCCGCGACAGCCTGGCCGGGGTGGAGAAGGTGCTCGGCGCGGGCGGGGTCGCCGCCCGCCAGACGTACGTCACCAGCAACACCAACGTGGCGCCGCAGATCGGCGCGTTCAAGGCCGCCGGATGCCAGGTCGTCATCCTCGCCACCGTGCCCGGCTTCACCGCGCTGTCCATCGGCACCGCCGCCAGGCTGGGCTTCCGGCCGCAGTGGGTGGTCTCCAACGTCGGCGCCGACCACCCGACCCTGGCCAAGCAGCTCGGCGCCGCCGCCCCGCTGCTCGACGGCATGATCGGCGCCAACTACCTGCCCATGCAGAACGACACGGCGAACCCGTGGACCCAGCTCTTCGCCAAGGTCAACAAGGAGCACAACGGGGACGCCCCGTTCGACGGCAACGTCGTGTACGGCATGGCGGTCGGCTACCTCTTCGTCCAGGTGCTGCAGGCCGCCGGCAAGGACCTCACCCGCGAGAAGGTCCTCGACGCGGTCAGCAGGGGCGGCTACCAGGGTCCCGGCCTGGCGCCCCTGCGCTACTCCAGCACCGACCACTCCGGGTACGGCGGGCAGCGCCTGACCAGGGTCACCGGGGGAGTGCAGAGCTACTTCGGGCCGACCTTCGAGACCGACGAGGCCGACGGTCCGGTGCGGGAGTACCCGGTGGTGCCGGCGGCCCCGCCCGCCAACGGCGTGCCCACCGCCTCCTGACCGGCCACCCACCGTCGATCCGCCGGACGCGGGCACGGCACCTCATGCCGTGCCCGCGTCCGCCGGTGCGCCCGGCGCGGGCAGCACGTGCCGGCCCCGCTCGACTGTGATCTCCATTGCCTCCCGGCCGAGCGGGAATCAGATCGCCGCGTCCGAATTTGCAGTGGGACGTGACCTCCACACCGTTGCCCGCCCGGCTGCTCCGGAAACCGGACCCGATCCGATGACCGCCACCGTCGACGCCCCGACGGCCGCCGTCGCGCCGGGGGACCTGATGAGCCCCCGGCAACGCCTGCGCCTCGTCCTCGTGCTCGGATCGCTGATCGCGGTCGGTCCGCTCACCATCGACATGTACCTGCCCGCGCTCCCGGCGATCGTCGCCGACTTCCAGACCACCTCGGCGGCCGTGCAGCTGACCCTCACCGGAACGCTGGCGGGCCTCGCCGTCGGGCAGCTGCTGATCGGCCCGCTCTCCGACGCCGTCGGCCGACGTACGCCGCTGATCGCCGGCATCACGCTGCACGTCGTGGCGTCCCTGCTCTGCGCGGTCGCGCCGAACGTCGCGGTGCTCGGTGGCCTGCGGGTGGTGCAGGGCCTCGGCATCGCCGCGGCCTCGGTGGTCGCGATGGCCGTGGTCCGCGACCTGTTCAGCGGCGCGGCCTTCGCCACGCTGCTGTCCCGGCTGCTGCTGGTGATGGGCGCGGCCCCCATCCTCGCGCCGACCCTCGGTGGCGCGCTGCTGCGCTGGACGGACTGGCGCGGCGTGTTCGTGGCCCTGGCCGCCTTCGGCGTGCTGCTCGTCGTGGTCGCCGCGCTCGGCCTGCCCGAGACGCTGCCACCCGCCCGACGCCGGCGCGGCGGCGTCGTCGCGACGCTGACCGTGTACGGCTCGCTGCTGCGCGACCGCACGTTCGTCGGACTGGTCCTGGTCGCCGGGCTGGCCATGGCCGCGTTGTTCGCCTACGTGGCCGGCTCGTCGTTCGTGCTGCAGGAGCAGTACGGGCTCGACGAGCAGCAGTTCGGGTTCGCCTTCGGGGCGGGCGCGGTCGGGTTGATCGCCGCGACCCAGTTCAACGTACGGCTGCTGCGCCGGTACCCGCCGCAGCGGATCCTCGTCGCCGCCCTGACCGTGGGGACCGCGGCCGGGCTGGCGCTGCTCGCCTTCGCCGCGACCGGTCTCGGCGGGCTGCCGAGCCTGCTGGTCTCGCTCTGGGTGGTGCTCGCCGCGACCGGTCTCGCGATGCCCAACGCGCCGGCCCTGGCCCTGTCCCGGCACGGGGAGGCTGCCGGCACGGCCTCCGCGCTGCTCGGCGCGGTGCAGTTCGGCGTCGGCGCGCTGGCCGCGCCCCTCGTGGGTGTGCTGGGCACCGGCGCGGTCGCCATGGCGCTCGTCGTCTCCGGTGGCATGGTGGCGTCGACGGCGGTCCTGCTCGTCATCGTGCGGCCGGGCCGGCTCGCCGGCCTCGAGCCGGACGTGGTGGTCGTGGCGGCGCACTGAGGATCATGGCCGGCCGCGCTCGACAGTCGGGAATCCGGACGCCGAATGTCGGTGCGGGCCGCTAGTGTGCCTGCGGGCCCCGCCGGCGCACGCAGATTCCGCGCCGTGACAGGGGCGGAGCCCGGCCGGCGGGGGTCGGCCGGCACGGGGATTCAGGAGATTTCGTGACACAGCAATCCATCGCGACGTCCGACAAGCTCGACGGCGCGGTTCTCAAGGTGGCAGGGGTCGTCGTGCTCGGCGCGATCATGTCGATCCTCGACGTGACGGTCGTCAGCGTCGCCCTGCCGACGTTCCAGCGGGAGTTCGACGCGACCTACGCCGAGGTCGCCTGGACGATGACCGCCTACACCCTCGCGCTGGCCACGGTGATCCCGCTCAGCGGCTGGGCCGCCGACCGGTTCGGCACCAAGCGGCTCTACATGGTCGCGCTGGCCCTGTTCACGATCGGGTCCGGGATGTGCGCCACCGCCGACACGATCGGGCAGTTGATCGGCTTCCGGGTGCTGCAGGGCCTCGGCGGCGGCATGCTCATGCCGCTGGGCATGACGATCATGACCCGGGCGGCGGGGCCGCACCGGATCGGCCGGCTGATGGCCGTCCTCGGGATCCCGATGCTGCTCGGGCCCATCGGCGGGCCGATCCTCGGCGGCTGGCTGATCGACACGGCGAGTTGGCACTGGATCTTCCTGATCAACCTGCCGATCGGCGCCGTCGGTCTCGTCTACGCCGCCTGGGCGCTGCCGAAGGACGCCCCCGAGCCGTCCGAGTCGTTCGACTTCCTCGGCATGCTGATGCTCTCGCCGGGGCTCGCCCTCTTCCTCTACGGCATCTCCACGCTGCCGGAGACCGGCACCGTCACCGACGCCGAGGTGTGGGTGCCGATGCTGATCGGCGCCGCGCTCGTGATCGGGTTCGTGCTGTACTCCTTCAAGCCCCGGCACCCACTGCTCGACCTGCGGCTGTTCGCCAACCGCAACCTCACCGTGGCGACGGTGACCCTGTTCGTCTTCATCATCGCCTTCATGGGCGCCGGCCTGCTGTTCCCGAGCTACTTCCTGCAGATCCACGGCGAGTCCACGCTGACCGCCGGCCTGCTGATGGCCCCGCAGGGCATCGGCGCGATGGTGACCATGCCGATTGCCGGAATGCTGGCCGACCGGGTCCCGGTCGGTCGGACGGTGCCGTTCGCGCTGGCGCTCATCGCCGTCGGATTCTTCTCCTTCACCCAGGTCGACGCGAACACGTCCTACTGGTTGCTCTGCGGATCGCTGTTCGTCATGGGTCTGGGCATGGGCGGCACCATGATGCCGGTCATGACCTCGGCGCTGAAGACCCTGCAGTCGCACGACGTGGCCCGGGGATCCACCCTGGTCAACATCATCCAGCAGATCGGCGGGTCCGTCGGGGCCGCGGTGATGTCGGTGATCCTGACCAACGAGCTGAACGGCTCCCGGCCGATCCCCGGCGCGACCGACCCCAGCGGCAACCCGGTGACCGAGGCCGGCCTGGCCATCGCCGTCCAGCAGCAGCCGGAGCTGCTCCAGCAGTTCCCGGTCGAGCCGTCGCTGATCGAGCGCGGTCTCGACTTCGCCGCCGACTCGTTCGCCACCACCTTCTGGGTCGGGTTCGTGCTGGTGCTGGCCACGTTCATCCCGGCCGCGTTCCTGCCCCGCCGCCGCGAGCCGTCGCACCTGCTCGACGACCAGCCGGAGAAGGCGGCCGTTCCCGTCGCCCTGCACTGAGGCACCGGTCGGGTCGCCGGGCAACTCCCGGCGACCCGACCGGTCGGCGGGTCGGGCCGGCCCTGAGCGCACGACTCGTCGTGCTGGCCCGGCTCGGGCTCGCACGGTGGGATCCCGACTCCCGTCACCTGCTGGCGGCATAGCCGTCCTGCCAGACCCGGCAGCCCCGCTCCACCCCTGCTGCCGTCGACCACAGCGCGCCCGACGGGACGGCGCAAGCCGTGAAGGGATGGCGGGATGCGGTTCACCGTGACTGCGCCGGGGCGGGAACGGCTTCGAGGCGTGGGAGGTGACGGGCGCGCTGGCAGGACTGGTCACCTACCTGGTGGCCGGCGCCCTCATCGCCTGCACGCACACCGAGGTGGGGGCGGAGTTCGAGGGGCGAGGGGTCGGCTCGCCATCGAGCCTGAGACTCAGCCGACGCCGACGCCGACGCCGACGCCGACGCCGACGCCGACGCCGACGCCGACGCCGACGCCGACGCCGACGCCGACGCCGACGCGGAGCACCCACCCGGCGTGTCACCAACCCGGTGAACCTTCTTGGTCACCGCACTAGACTTGCTGCCATGGCTACCGGCAGACCCCGGCTCACCGCGCAGACGGTCGAGGTGCTGCGTCTGCTTCTCACCGACCCGGCTGTGCCGCGGTACGGCCGGGACATCGCCCGGGAGACGGGCCTGAAGACGGGGACGCTGCACCCGATCCTGGCACGGTTGGAGCTGGCGGGATGGGTCGAGAGTTTCTGGGAGGACCCGGCCGAACACGAGGACCAGGGGCGGCCCCGGCGCCGGTACTACCGGCTCACGGGAGATGGTCTGAAGGCTGCTCAAGGGGCTGTTGTCGACGTCGTCGAAGCCCGGCACGCGAGCCCTGCGCAGCCGGTGCCGTTGCGGCCTCAGCCCGGCTACCAGGGGTAGACGATGGCACGGCGGACGGGCTCGGGCAACTTCCCCACCGACCGGACCACGGCCATGATTAAAATGACTACTGTCGATGGAAAGGTCCAGTCGCTACAGGATCTCCGTCAAGAGATGGGGTACGGAGCAACGCCTGGTAGCCGGCTGGCTCCTGTGTCCTCGTTCGCCGTCGAGCGATGGGCCGAGCGCGGCCTCGCTGGTGCTGTGGCCCTGCTGCCGGCCCGGGCGCGGAACCGGTATGTGGAGGAGTGGCGGGACGTGATGCACGAGGTCCTCCGCGAACCCGATGTGACCTGGCGGCTGGCGGTCACCGAGATCGCCCAATGTGTACGGGCGGCAGTAGTGCTGGCTGTGCTGCTACGTGTCCGACGTGGACGTACTCACTGATTGCCAGCCGCTAGGTTGAGCGTCGCATTCACGACTCTAGCTAGGTAGACGAGGGCTTCTCTACCTAGCTAGAGTCTAGTCATCCGGTCCGCACGTAGGCCAAGGACGGGGGCGCGCGTTCGTGCCGGCGTAGGTACGTCCCATCAATCAATCTCCGGGGAAGGAGATCCACTCCGATGAAAAAACTGACGGTGGCCCTGCAAGCGCTCGCGCTTGCCGGCGGACTGACGCTGGCGATTGCTGCGCCCGCACAAGCCACGCCCTCGAACTGCCAGGGCTCGTACACCATCTATGGCTTCAACACTTGGGCAGTCCGCTGCTTCCAAGGGACGGGCAAATACCAGGCCAAGGCCCGCTGCTACTCCAGCGCCACCAAGTACCGCACGGTGTACGGAGCGGTGAGGCAGCCTAGCGACGGTCAGTTCTCGGTCGCCTCTTGCAGCGGCAGCGAGGACATCGCCAGCGGGACTTGGGTGTTCGTCTAACTGAAGAGGCGGCATTCAACCGCTGGCACACAAACGGCGGGGCACTCCCATCACGAGAACCCCGCCGTTCGTGTCCGGGAAACGCATCGCGTCGTGAGTTCGTCACGGAACTCCGGCTGGTGCTCGGGCGATGCGGGCCGGCCCGCACTGTCGCGTTACCGGCTGCGAGGGGTGAAGTCGTCGGAGTCGACGACGGCGACGGGCACGGAGGCCCGGCCGCCGAGGGTCACCGGCGGCGCTGTGTGCCGAGCGGAACGACTGGAACGACACCTACGTGGCCGTCTACGGGGGCTCAACCGTTGCACCCTGCGCCGCACCGACACCGTGGTGCCGATCTGCCCGTTCATCAGCGAATGGCTCGGCAGGCACCCGGAGTACGACAACATCGTCGCCCGGTCGACACGCAAGGTGAAGTAGCTCGGCGGCGCACAGGCCGGACCGGGTCGGGCCGGCCTGTGCGCACTCACCCGGCCGCCGCTGCGGACGACGCGCCGGGCACCGTCAGCGGCAGCGCCACACGACGGCCTGGATGGTGCCCGTCGCGTCGTCCGACTGCCCGCCGACGGTGCGCCCGTCGTCGCTGACCGTCGTCGCGATGGTGGACACGCCGGTGGGCTCGCCGTCGGCCAGCGCCGGCAGCACCACCGTGGCGGTGTCGGTGGCGAGCACCGCCCGGTTCCGGGTGTCCGTGCCGATCTGCCAGCCCTGCGCGTTCACCTCGTTCGGGTAGGCCTGCAGGTCGTCGAAGACCCGCACCTCGCCGGTGCGGACGTTCCACCGCACCGCCGCCATCCGCCCGCTCCTCGCCGCCTTGCCGGGGCCCGTCGAACTCGACGGGTCGGCCTGCAACCCGCTCGCGGCGCCGTCGAGGGTGTCGGTCAGGCCGGTCGCCCAGCCGTTGCGGATGCTGACGGCCCGGGCGCCCGCGGCCTGCCCACCGTCGACGCGGGGTACCGGAAGCTCGCGGTGGGTGCCGTCGGGGAACCAGACGTACGGTCGGCGCCCGTCGACGGTGCCGACCACCGTGCCGTCCTCGTCGATGTCGCGGGCCTCCGCCTCCGACGCGCCGGCGGGCAGCGGCAGCCGGAACGGCTTCGCGGTCGCCGACGGCCAGACCAGCACCGCCCGGCGGGTGTCGTCGTCACCGACGATCGCTCCGGCGTCGTTGATCGCGTACGCCGACCCGCGCCGCACGCCCGGCAACGGCGACACCTTGCCGCCCCGGTAGACGTACGGGACCGGGCCGGTGTCGGCCTCGCCGCCCCCGACGTAGCTCCAGCCGACCGCGGTGCCCGTCGAGTTGACGTCCTGCAGCGACTCCTCAAGGTCGCCGGGGAGCATCACCTTCCGCGCCGTGCCGTCGTGCCAGATGACCGCCTGGTAACCGCCGCCGCGCGGATACGAACGCCCGACGATGTACCGGCCGGTGGGGTCGGCGCCGGACACCAGGGCCATCGGCGCGTCGTCCGGCGCGGGCAGGCGGTGCAGCGTGCAGCCGGTGGGCGGGGTCGCCGTCGGTGCGCTCCAGCCGGGGGTGCCGGGAATCGTGTACGGCGGCTTCGGCGGGGCGGGGGCAGTGGTGCGCGGCGCACCGGTCGCCGCGGTGGGCGAGGGGTCGCCCCCGGCCAGCCCGCCCGCGACCGAGGCGCCGGCGACGGCGAGCGCGGTCACCGACGCCGCACCCGCGTACCCGGCGCTGCGGCGGGCCCGGCGCCGGCGCCCGGCGGTGATCGCCTGCGCCACGTCCACCGTGGACGGCGTCCGCGGCTCGTCGTCGAGGGCGCGCAGCAGATCGATTTCGGATGGCATTGTTCTGCTCCTCACTTCGTGGCGGAGAAACCGGCGAGCTCCCGCTCACCGAGCAGGCGCCGCAGCGTGGCCAGCCCGCGTGAGGTCTGGCTCTTGACCGTGCCGGAGGAGCAGCCCAGCACCCCGGCGACCTCGTCGACCGGCAGGTCGTAGTAGAACCGCAGCACCAGCACGGCCTGCTGCCGGCGGGGCACCCGGCTCAGCGCCGCCCGGACGACCTGGCGGTCCTCGACGCCGCCGTCCTCGAACGGCGGTGGCTCGGGTGCCTCGCGGAACAGCCGCACCCGCGCCCACGCCAGCCGCCGCTCGTTGATGTACGTGCGCACCAGCATGGTCCGGACGTACGCGTCGAGCCGATCGGCGGTCCGCGCGTGCCGCCACTTCACGTACAGCGTGGTGATGGTCTGCTGGACCAGGTCGTCGGCGCGGTGCTCGTCGCCGGCCAGGAGGTACGCCAGCCGTCGCAGCGCGGGGATCCGCGCCGTGACGTAGTCGACGTACTCCTGCTCCGAAGCATCCCGCATCGCCCCGTCCCTCCGTTGGGTCATCACCCCTCAGACGGGCGCGGCCGACCACCCGGTTGTCCGGTTCCGCGCAATGATTCGGCGGGCGTCCGGGTCAGCTGAGCCGTTCGACGACCATCGCCATGCCCTGGCCGCCACCGACGCACATCGTCTCCAGCCCGATCTGCCGGTCGTGCCAGCGCAGCGAGTTGATCAGGGTGGTGGTGATCCGTGCGCCGGTCATCCCGAACGGGTGGCCGACCGCGATCGCGCCGCCGTTGACGTTGAGCCGGTCCCGGTCGACGCCCAGCTCGTCCGCGCTGGACACCACCTGCGCGGCGAACGCCTCGTTGATCTCGACCAGGTCGACGTCGGCGATGGACATGCCGGCCCGGCGCAACGCCTGCCGGGACGCCTCGACCGGCCCGAGCCCCATGATCTCGGGGGAGAGCGCCGACAGGCCGGTGGAGACGATCCGGGCCAGCGGGGTCACCCCCAGCTCCCGGGCCCGGACGTCGGACATCACGACGAGGGCGGCGGCGCCGTCGTTGAGCGGGCAGCTGTTGCCGGCGGTGACCGTGCCGTCGGGCCGGAACACCGGCTTGAGGGCCGCGACCGCGTCGAGGGTGGTGCCGGGGCGCGGTCCGTCGTCGGCGGCGACCACCGCCCCGCCGGGCACGGTGACCGGGGTGATCTCGCGGGCCCAGAAGCCGTCGGCGATCGCCTTCTCGGCCAGGTTCTGCGACCGTACGGCGAACTCGTCCTGCCGCTGCCGGGACACGCCGCGCAGCTGGGCCACGTTCTCGGCGGTCTGGCCCATGCTGATGTAGACGTCCGGCAGGTGACCGTCGTGGCGCGGGTCGTGCCAGTGCGGCGCCCCGCCGGCGGCCCGGGACGCGGTGCGGGCCGTCGCGCCGGTGAACGCGGCGTTGGTGCTGCCGGGATGCCCGTCGCTGCGGCCGTTGCCGTACCGGGAGACGCACTCGACCCCGGCGGAGATGAAGACGTGCCCCTCGCCGGCGCGGATGGCGTGCATCGCCATCCGGGTGGTCTGCAGCGAGGACGAGCAGTACCGGTTGACGGTGGTGCCGGGGAGCTGGTCGAGGTCGAGCAGGGTGGCGACCACCCGCGCGAGGTTGTGGCCCTGTTCGCCGGCCGGTTGCCCGCAGCCGAGCATCAGGTCGTCGATCTCGCCGGGGTCGAGCATCGGCACCTGCGCCAGCGCGGCCCGCACGATCGTGGCGGCCAGGTCGTCGGCGCGCAGCTCGCGCAGTGATCCCTTGTTCGCGCGGCCGATCGGTGACCGCGCGGCGGCGACGATGACGGCTTCTGGCATGGCGGCGTCCTCCCGGGAGCACGACAATATATATGCACCGACAGTGCGGTTAGCTGCCTTCGATGTCAACGCGTGGCGAGGGTGGTTGTTCTCACCGCCGTTGACGGGGGCGAGAGTCGCTCCCTAATATCTGCATCGTGAATGCAAATATAGGTCGACTGTCGGGTCGGGTCGCGATCGTCACCGGCGCCAGCCGTGGGATCGGCCTGGCGGTCGCCCGGCGGTTGGTCGCCGACGGGGCCCGGGTGGGTGTCACCGGACGGCGCCCGGAGGCGCTGGCCGAGGCGGTCGCGGCACTGGGCGGGCCGGCGCACGCCGTGGGCGTGCCCGGCCGGGCCGACGACGCCGCGCACCGCGCCGAGGCGGTGCACCGCGTCGCGGAGGCGTTCGGGCCGGTCGACATTCTGGTCAACAACGTGGGCACCAACCCCGTGCACGGGCCGCTGGTCGAACTCGACCTGGCGGCGGCCCGCAAGATCCTGGACGTCAACCTGCTCGGCACCCTCGGTTGGGTGCAGGAGGTCTGCGCCGCCGGCATGGCGGACCGCGGCGGCTGCGTCGTCAACGTCTCCTCGATCGCCGGGCTCACCCCGTCGCGCGGCATCGCCTTCTACGGCGTGAGCAAGGCCGCCGTCAACCACCTCACCGCCTGCCTGGCGGTCGAACTCGGCCCGACGGTACGCGTCAACGCGGTCGCCCCCGCGGTGGTGAGGACCCGCTTCGCGGCGGCCCTATACGCCGACCGCGAGGACGAGGTCGCCGCCGCGTACCCGCTCGGACGACTCGGGCAGCCGCAGGACGTCGCGGGCGCGGTCGCCTTCCTCGCCTGCGCCGACGCGGCCTGGCTCACCGGGCAGACGATCGTGCTCGACGGCGGGGTCACCCTCACCGGCCGGCGGACCGGGTGACCGCCCGTGGCCTGACGATCGCGGGGGCGGGCGTCGTGGTGACCGGGGCGGGATCCGGCATCGGGGCGGCGCTGGCCACCCGGTTCGCCGCGCAGGGAGTGTCGCCGCTGGTCGCACTGGAGAGGACTCGGAGACCCTGATGGACTTCCGCTACGACGAGACGACCGAACGGCTGCGCGAGCGCCTGCTGCGCTTCATGACCGAGTGCGTCCACCCGGCCGAACCGGTCTTCGAACGGCAGGCCGAGGAGCGCGAGGATCCGTGGGCCGTCCCGCCGGTCGTCGCGGAGCTGCAGGCCGAGGCGCGCCGACGCGGGCTGTGGAACCTCTTCCTCCCCGGCGAGCACGGCGCCGGGCTGAGCAACCTGCAGTACGCGCCGCTGGCCGAGATCACCGGGCGGTCACCGGGGCTCGCCCCGGTCGCGCTCAACTGCGCCGCGCCGGACACCGGCAACATGGAGCTGCTGGCCCTGTTCGGCACGGCCGAGCAGCGCGAACGCTGGCTCACCCCGCTGTTGCAGGCCCGGATCCGCTCGGCGTTCGCGATGACCGAGCCGGCGGTCGCCTCGTCGGACGCCACCAACATCGCCACCCGCATCGCGCGCGACGGCGACGAGTACGTCGTCGACGGCCGCAAGTGGTTCGTCACTGGCGCGATGGACCCGCGCTGCGAGGTCTTCATCGTCATGGGTCGCACGGATCCGACCCCGCCCCGACACCGGCAGCAGAGCCAGCTCCTCGTCCCCCGGGACACGCCAGGGGTCACGGTCCGCCGCGGCCTGCGGACCTTCGGGTACGACGACAGCGACCACGGCGGGCACGCCGAGATCGACTTCGTCGACGTGCGGGTGCCGGTGGGCAACCTGATCGGGGAGGAGGGCTCGGGGTTCGCCATCTCGCAGGCCCGGCTCGGGCCCGGTCGGGTGCACCACTGCATGCGCCTGGTCGGCATGGCCGAGCGGGCCGTCGAGCTGATGTGTCGCCGCATCGGCGACCGGCATGCCTTCGGCGGGCCGCTGGCCGCGCAGGGCGTGATCCGCGACTGGATCGCCGAGGCCCGGGTACGCCTGGAGCAGGCCCGGCTGCTGGTGCTCAAGACGGCCTGGTTGATGGACACCGTCGGCAACCAGCAGGCGCACAGCGAGATCCAGGCCATCAAGATCGTGGTGCCGGAGACGGCGCAGTGGATCATCGACCGGGCCATCCAGGCCTACGGCGCGGCGGGAGTCAGTCAGGACACCCCGCTCGCCCGGCTCTGGGCCCGGGCCCGCGCCCTGCGGCTGGCCGACGGCCCGGACGAGGTGCACCGGCAGTCGCTGGCCCGCCGGGAGCTGCGCCGCCATCAGCTCCGCGCGACGTCGCCCGTCTAGACTCTGCGTGACCGGACGGTGGTGAGGGAGGCGGCGCGGATGGGCAGGGTCGAGGCGCCGGGCCGGGTCGACGGACGGACCGCTCGGGCCGAACGTACCCGGGCGGCGATCGTCGAGGCGCACCTCGCGCTCATCTCCGAAGGTGACCTGCGACCGACCGGCGAACGCATCGCCGAGCGGGCCGGGGTCTCCCTGCGCACCCTCTGGACCAACTTCAAGGACATGGAGACGCTGTTCGAAGCGAGCGGCGAGGAGCTGCTGCGTCAGCAGGACGCCGCGTACCGGCCGATCTCACCCGTGCTGCCGCTGGCCAAGCGGGTCGACGCGTACTGCCGGCAGCGGGCCCGGCTCCTGCAGCTCATCGCGCCGTCCGCCCGGGCCGCGCAGATGCGCGAGCCGGTGTCCGCGCAGTTGCACCGCAACCGGCTCAAGCACATCGCCCGGGTCCGCGACGAGGTCGAGCAGCTCTTCGCCGCCGAGCTGGAACAGGCCGGGCCGGGCCGGGAGCAGCTGGTGAACGCCCTGGTGGCCGCGAGCATGTGGCCGGCCTGGTCGATGCTGCGCGACGGGCTCGGGCTGGGCGTCGACGCGGCCCGGGCGGTGATGGCCCGTACGGTGGCCGCGCTGCTGGCCGACCCGGCGGCGCGCTGAGCTTTCCGCTCGGCGAGGGCCCGACGAAGGCCGTGTGCGCTGTGGAGAACCAGCTGCCTCTTTCCAACTGGTTACCAATGGGTAAAACTACCTGCATGGTTACTGCATCGTCAGTGCAAATAACCGTGTTGCGGGGGCGGGACGACGAGTGCCGGGAGATCCGACGCCTGCTCGACGGCCCGACCGGCGGGGGAGCGCTGCTGTTCCAGGGTGAGCCGGGCTCGGGTCGTACCGCGCTGGTGACCTACGCGCACCGGCACGCCGCGCACCGTGCCGTCCTCGCCGGGACCGGGCTCGCCGACGAGGCCGCCCTGCCGTACGCGGGGCTGCAACGACTCCTCGACCCGGTGCTCGACCGGGCCGCGGCGCTGCCCGAGCAGCAGCAGAGCGTGCTGCGGCGGGCGCTGACCGGCGAGGGCTGCCCCGCCTGCCACCGGCTGGCCCTGTCGATGGCCGTGCTCGGCCTGCTCGCCGTCACCGCGCGCGAGCGTCCCCTGCTCTGCACCATGGACGACGTCGACCAGGGTGACCGGCCGACCGCCGAGGTGCTGGCCTTCGTGGCCCGCCGGCTGCGCGACCTGCCGGTCGCCGTCGTGCTCACCACCGGCGCCGACACCACGGCCGGCGGGATACCCAGCCACCGGCTCCGTCCCCTCGACGAGGCCGACAGCCACGCCGTTCTCACCGACCGGCTGCCGGGCCGGCCATCGGCGTCGGTCGCCACGGCGCTCACCGCGCTCGGCGGAGGGAATCCGCAGGCCCTGGTCGACCTCGCCGGCGTGCTCACCCCCGGTCAGTGGCGGGGGGAGGAGCCGCTGCCCGCGACACCACCGCCCGACGGCGGGCTCGGCCGTGCCTACCGCGCCCGCCTGGACCGGTTGCCGCCGGACACCCGACGGGTGCTGCTGCTCGCCGCGCTCGACGAGGACGGGGATCCGGCCACCCTGACCCGGGCCGCGCAAGCCGCCGGGACGACGGTGGACGCCCTCGCGCCGGCCGAGGCTGTCGGCCTGGTACGCATCGGCCCGCACGGCGTCACCTTCCCGCAGCCGCTGGCCAGGTCCATGGTCGAGGCCACCGCGCCCCTCGCGCAGCGGCGCGCGGCGCACCTCCTGCTCGCCGACATGTGCGCCGGCGGCGGGCGGCGGCTGCGCCGGGCCATGCACCTCGCCGCCGTCGCGGCCGGCCCGGATCCGCTGCTGGCGGCGGAGCTGGAGGAGGCGGCAGCCGGTGGCGAGGGTGGCTGGGCCACCGCCTCGGCGGCGCTGCGCCGGGCCGCTGACCTCGAGCCGGCCCACGCCGCCGCCCGCCTGGTGACCGCCGCCCGCTACGCCTGGTCCGCCGGCCGTCCCGACGAGGCCCGGCACCTGCTGGACGCGCTGCCCCCCGCCGATCCGGCCGTGGCCGGCCGGGCCGACCTGCTGCGCGGCGAGCTGGAACTGCGTTGCGGCGCACCACCGACGGCGTTGACCACCCTGCTGGCCGGCGCGGAGGCGGTGGCCGGCACGGACCGCGCGGCGGCCCTCGGCGCGCTGGCCCGGGCCGGCGAGGCGGTCTGCTTCTCCGGTGACCAGTACCGCTACGCCGACGTGGCGCGCCGGGCAGGCGAGCTGCGCCGCCCGGACGACCCGCCCGCGACGGAACTGACCGGCGCGCTGGTCGCCGGGGTGGCCGCGACGCTGCGCGCCGACCACGAGCGGGCCGGCCCCGCGCTGCGTCGGGCCGTCGTGCTGGTTGACCGGTTGGCCGCGGCGGAGCTCACCCCGACCGCGCTGTGCGGCGCGGCGGTGGCCGGCCTGCTGGTGGCCGTCGACAGCGCGGCGCACCGGCTCGCCGACCGTGCCGTCGCGCTCGCCCGCGCCCGCGGTGAGCTGTCGGTGCTGCCGCGGGCGCTGGACCTGCGGGCGGTCGCCGAGTACTGGCTGGGCCGGCACGAGGCGGCCACGGACAGCTCCCGGGAAGGGCTGCGGGTCGCCCGCGCCACCGGTCAGACCAACTGCGTCGCGGTCCACCTGGGCATGCTGGCCGTGCTGGCCGCCGTGCGGGCCGACCGGGAAACCTGTCTGCGCCGGATCTCCGAGATCGGCGAGGCGACTGCGCCGGGCAGCCGTCCGCATGCGCTTGCGCAGTGGGCGCTGGGCGTGCTCGACCTGGTCGACGGCCGGCACGCCGACGCGGCGGCCCGGCTGGCGTCGCTGGCCCGCCCCGGCACCGGACGCGGCCAGGTCCTCGTCCAGGTGATGGCCACGCCGTACCTGGTGGAGGCCGCCGCCCACCTGGCCCACCACCCGGCGGCGAGCGCCGCGCTCGCGGTCTTCGACCGGTGGGCCAGCAGCACGGCGAGCCCGTCCCGCCGGGCCCTGTCCGCCCGGTGCCACGCCCTGCTCGCCCCCCGGGGCAGCGACGCGGCCGAGCAGGGCTTCCGCACCGCGTTACGGCTGCACCCGGCCGACGCCGGCACGTTCGAGCGGGCCCGCACCGAACTGCTCTTCGGCCTGGAGCTGCGCCGCAGCCGGCGACCGCGCGACGCCCGTGCCCACCTGCACCGGGCCCGGGAGGCGTTCACTTTGCTGGGGGCGGGCGCCTGGGCCGAACAGGCCACCGCGGAGCTGCGGGCGGCGGGGGAGTCGGTCGGCCCGCCGGAGCGGGCGGCGGCGCACCTGCTGACCGGTCAGCAACTGCGGATCGCGCAGCTGGTCGCGGAGGGTGCCACCAACCGGGAGGTCGCCGCCCGGATGTTCCTGTCCACCAGGACGGTCGACCACCACCTGCGCAACATCTTCCACCGGCTCGGCGTGCGCTCCCGCATCGAACTGGCCCGCGTGCTCTCCTAGTACTCCAGCCGGGAATGGCGATCATGGCTCGGTGAGGAGCGTAGTGGCTGTTCATGGCATGGGCTGGGTGACGGCGCCGGCCGCGTATTCAGAGAAGATCTCGTCGAGGACGCGTAGGGCGCTCGCGGCCGACTCATCGGCATCGCCCAAGGTGTAGGCGCACGTGACGAGCGCCTTCCAGAGTGCCCAGCCCCGCCCGCGCGCCCATGTCGCATCATCGACGGACAGTCGCTCCCGGAACGCCTGCCGGCCGTTGGTGCTCAGCAATGTCCAAGCGATCGCCAGGTCGCAGGCGGGATCGCCGACGCCGCATGTCCCGAAGTCGATGACAGCTGCCAACTTCCCGTCGTTGAGCAGGAGATTCCCCTGTGCGATGTCACCGTGGAACCAGCACTCCACGCCGTCCCAGCGTGCGTCCAGTGCGCTCTGCCAGATCTCGCGGGCCAGGTTGATGTCGACGTGGCCGCCGAGTGCCGTGAGCGCACGCCGGGCTTCCCGGTCGTAGGTGCGCAGCGTGCCGCCCCGGTACCAGTTGTGCTGTCCGGGGCGGGGACCGTCAGTGGTGTCGACGCTCTGCAAGGCCGCCAGGAACTCGGCCAGGTCGAGCGCGAATCGGCCGGGGTCGGCGATACGGTCCGCGCTCGCGGGCTCGCCGTCGAGCCATCGGTAGATCGACCACGGGTAGGGGTAGCCCGCGCCGGGTTCGCCTTTCGCCAGCGGGGTGGGGATGGGCAGCGGGAGTTCGGGGGCGAGCGCCGGAAGCCATCTGTGTTCCTTGTCGACCGCCGCGGCGTACTCGGATGCGCTGGGCAGACGCACCAACTTCTGGGAGCCGAGGTGGAAGGTCCAGTTGTCCCAGCCACCGTTGGCGACGGGCTGCACCGGGAGGTCGGCCCACTGGGGGAACTGGTCGGCGACGAGCCGATGTACCTGTTCCGCGTCGATGGCGATGCGTTGGGGAACGGGACCGAGATGCGGTGTGCTGCTCACTGAGACATCCTCGTCCGACATGGAAAAGTGAAGTGCCGGACCCGATGTGGCTACTGGGCGTGAGTCAACGTCCTCGGCCCGGCCAGGGACTCCGACACACGCCTACGGCAGCAGGACCACGGTTCGGGCGCCCTCGCCCCGGGCCATCCGGTCGAACGCCGCCGGGGCGTCGTCCAGCCCGACCCGGTCGGTGATCAGGGGTGCCAGGTCGAGGGTGCCGTCGAGCACGGCCCGGGCGAGTTCGGGCACGTCACGGTCCGGGTCGGAGGAGCCGTAGACCGAGGAGCGCAGCGTCCGGGCCGAGTGGAAGATGTCCAGCGCGCTCAGCCCGACGACGTCGTCCTTGGCGCCCATGCCCACCACGGTCACCTGACCGCCCCGGCGGGTGGCCCGCCACGCCGTACGGATGGTGGCGCTGCGCTCGACACACTCCACGGCGTGGTCGACGCCCCGGCCGCCGGTGCGCGCCCGCACCGCCCGGTTCAGGCTGTCATCGGCGAGCAGGAAGTCGGTGGCGCCGGCGGCGGCGGCCAGGTCGGCCTTGGCCGGCGACACGTCGACGGCGAGCACCGGAGCGGCCCCGGCCGCCCGGGCGGCGGCGACCACGGACAGGCCGACCCCGCCGAGGCCGATCACGGCCACCGACTCGCCGGCGGTCACCCGGGCGGTACGGCGTACCGCGCCGACGCCGGTGAGCACGGCGCAGCCGAGCAGCGCGGCGGCGGCGAAGGGCAGTTCGGCGGGGACGCCGATGACCGCCCGCTGCGGCACCACCACCTGTTCGGCGAGGGCGCCGAGGCCGAGCGTGACGTGCAGCGGCGCACCGTCGCGGGTCCGACCCCGGGCCACCGCGGGCGACCCGGCGTTCTCGCAGAGCCACGGCTCGCCGTGCCCGCAGTACCAGCACCGCCGGCACGGCGGCGCCCAGTTCAGCACCACGTGCTCGCCGGGGCGTACCCGGTCGACGCCGTCGCCGACCTCGCTCACCACACCCGCCGCCTCGTGGCCGAGCACCAGCGGGTACGGCGGCGCCAGGGTGCCGTTGACCATGGACAGGTCGGAGTGGCAGACCCCGGCGGCGCGGATGTCCACCCGGACCTCGCCGGGGCCCGGGGCGGGCAGCTCGACGTCCTCCACCCGCAGCGGGTCGGCGACGGCACGGGCCACCAGGGCCCTCATCGCTGGATGGCCTTGGTCTGGAGGAACTCGTCGAGCCCGTAGCTGCCCAGCTCCCGGCCGAGGCCGGACTGCTTGTAGCCGCCGAACGGGGCGAGCGGGTTGAACGGGGCGCCGTTGATGTCGACGGCGCCGGTGCGCATCCGCCGGGCCACCGCGAGGGCGCGGTCGGTGTCGGCGGACCAGACCGCGCCGGCCAGCCCGTACCGGGAGTTGTTGGCGACCGCGACGGCGTGCTCGTCGTCGTCGACCGGGATGACGGCGAGCACCGGGCCGAAGACCTCCTCCTGGGCCAGGGCGCTGTCCGGGTCGACGTCGGCGATGACCGTGGGCGCGACGAAGAAGCCCCGGTCCGGCACCGGGGCGTCCGGGCCACCGGCGACCAGCCGGCCGCCGTCGGCGAGACCCCGGGCGACATGTTCGCGGACCCGCTCGCGCTGCGCCGCCGAGACGAGGGGACCGAGCCGGGTCGCCGGGTCGAACGGGTCACCGAGCCGGTATCCGGCGGCGGCCTGCGCGGCGAGCGCGAGGGCCTCCTCGTAGCGGGCCCGGTGCACCAGCATCCGGGTCCAGGCGGTGCAGGTCTGCCCGGAGTTGAGGAAGGCGTTGCCGACGCCCACCTTCACCGCCGTGGCCAGGTCGGCGTCGTCGAGGATCACGTTGGCCGACTTGCCGCCGAGTTCCAGCGCCACCCGGGCTATCCGGTCGGCGGCCAGGTGCGATATCTGCCGGCCGGTGGCGGTGGACCCGGTGAACGAGACCATGTCGACGTCCGGGTGGGCGGCGATGGCCGCGCCGACCTGCGGGCCGGTGCCGGTGACGAGGTTGACCACCCCGGGCGGGAACCCGGCCTCGTCGATCGCGTCGAAGAGCAGGTACGCCACCAGCGGCGTCAGCTCGCTGGGTTTGAGCACCACCGGGCAGCCGGCGGCGAGCGCCGGGGCCAGCTTGGCCACCACCTGGTGCAGCGGGTAGTTCCACGGGGTGATCGCGCCGACGACGCCGACCGGCTCCCGGACCACCAGCGAGTTGCCCACGGTGTGTTCGGCCGGTGCTCGCCCGGCCAGGTCGACGTAGCCGCGCAGCACGGTCAGCGGCAGGCCGGCCTGGACCCGGGTGGCCACCTTGAGCGGGGTGCCCAGCTCCAGGGCCACGGTGCGGGCGATCTCGTCGGACCGGGCGGCCAGCGCGGTGTGCAGCCGGTGCAGGGCCTGCGCCCGGTCGGCCGGCGCGGCGCCCGCCCAGCCGTCGAACGCGGCGCGGGCGGCGGCGACCGCACGGTCGACGTCCGCCGCCGAGCCGGCCGGTACGCTCGCGACGACCTCCTCGGTCGCCGGGTTCTGCACCTCGACGGTGTCCGCGCCGGTCGCGG
Source organism: Micromonospora citrea (assembly GCF_049629545.1). Classification (GTDB taxonomy): domain Bacteria; phylum Actinomycetota; class Actinomycetes; order Mycobacteriales; family Micromonosporaceae; genus Micromonospora; species Micromonospora citrea_A. The sequence goes on along the minus strand of NZ_JBNADX010000023.1, from coordinate 79,302 downwards.
TGACCCAGCGTCCGTCGAGGTAGAAGTCGGTCCGTGCGAGTTCCATCGCGCCCCTCACGTCGCCCCGAAACTAGCAGTGCAAGTTTTACTCTAGTCGGCAGCGGCGTCGGGCGGGAGGGGTGGCAGCGGTCCGACGGTGCGCTCGTAGGTGCGCGACAGTCCCTCGATGAGCGCGTCGAGGCCGAGGGTGAAGGCGCCCTCGTCGACCCGTTGCTGGTGCTCGGCGAGGCGGTGGGCCTGGGTCAGGTGCGGGTACTGCTCGGCGTACAGTCCCGGGTCCTCGACGAACCCGCGGGCGAACGAGCCCAGCGCCGATCCCGCGACGAAGTACCGCATGAGCGCGCCGATGTGGGTGGCCCGGGCCGGCGGCCAGCCGGCGTCGACCAGTCCACCGTAGACGGCGTCGGCCATGGCCAGCGCCGCCGGACGCCGCCCGGGGCCCTGGGCCAGGTACGGCACGATGTGCGGGTGCGCGGCCAGCGCCGCCCGGTACGAGTGTCCCCACCGGCGCAGCGCCTCGCGCCAGTCGACGGCGCCGAAGAACGACACGTCGACCTGTGCGGTGATGCTGTCGGCGACCGCGTCGAGGATCTCGTCCTTGGTGGCGAAGTGGTTGTACAGCGACGGCCCGCGTACGCCCAGTTCGGCGGCGAGTCGGCGGGTGGAGAACCCCTCCAGGCCGTCGGCGTCGATCAGCGCGGCGGCCGTCTCGACGATGAGCTGCCGGTTGAGCAGCGCCTGCCGCGGCCGGGGCATCGGTGCCTCCCTCACTCGGTGATCCGCAGCGAACTCTGCCACACCGGGGTCTGGACGGATTAAAACTTGCACCGCTAGTTTAAGGGTCATGGATCTCCAGTTGTCCCCGGAGCAGGCGGCGGTGCGCCACCTCGCCGCCGACTTCGTCGACCGCGAGGTGACGCCGTACGCGCGGGACTGGGACCGGCGCGAGGCCGTCGACCCCGACATCGTCGGCAAGCTCGGCGACCTCGGCTTCCTCGGGCTCACCGTCGCCGAGGAGCACGGCGGCTCCGGCGGGGACCACCTCTCCTACTGCCTGGTCCTGGAGGAGTTGGGCCGGGGCGACTCGGCGGTACGCGGCATCGTCTCGGTCTCCCTCGGCCTGGTCGCCAAGGCGATCGCCGCGCACGGCACCGACGAGCAGCGCGCACGGTGGCTGCCCCGGCTCTGCTCCGGCGCGGCCCTCGGCTGCTTCGCGCTGACCGAGCCCGACAGCGGCTCCGACGCCGCCGCGCTGCGCACCCGCGCGGAGCGGGCCGGCGGCGACTGGCTGCTCACCGGCACCAAGATGTTCATCACCAACGGCACCACCGCCGACGTCGCCCTCGTCCTCGCCCGCACCGGCGGCGAGGGACACCGGGGGATCACCGCCTTCCTGGTGCCCACCGACAGCCCCGGCCTGACCCGCACGGAGCTGCACGGCAAGCTGGGCCTGCGCGGGCAGGCCACCGCCGAGCTGCGCCTCGACGGCGTACGGGTGCCCGATTCGGCGCGCCTGGGCCAGGAGGGCGCGGGCTTCCGGCTGGCGCTGGCCACCCTCGCCAAGGGCCGGATGTCGGTGGCCGCCGGCTGCGTCGGCATCGCCCAGGGCTGCCTGGACGCCGCCGTCGCCTACGCCGGCCAGCGCACCCAGTTCGGCAAGCCCGTCGCCGCCCACCAGCTCGTGCAGCAACTGCTCGCCTCGATCGCGGTCGACACCGCCGCCGCCCGGCTGTTGGTGTGGCGGGTCGCCGACCTCATCGACCGCGGTGAGCCCTTCGCCACCGAGGCGTCGATGGCCAAGCTGTTCGCCAGCGAGGCCGCCGTCCGCGCGGCCAACGACGCCCTGCAGGTCTTCGGCGGGTACGGCTACCTGGACGAGTACCCGGTAGCCAAGTACCTGCGCGACGCCCGCGTGGCCACCCTCTACGAGGGCACCAGCCAGATCCAGCACCTGCTCATCGGACGCGCCCTCACCGGCGTCAACGCCTTCTAGACCCCTGGGGGAACCATGACCAGATTCGCCGACCGGATCGCCGTTGTCACCGGAGGGGCGCAGGGCATCGGCGGGGCCACCGCCCACCGCCTCGCCGCCGAGGGCGCTGCGGTCGCCGTGGTGGACCTCGACGCCGACCGCAGCCAGGCCGTCGCGGACGAGATCGTCGCCGCCGGCGGCCGGGCGCTCGGCATCGGATGCGACGTCACCGACGCCGACGCGGTGGCCGCGATGAGCGCCCGGGTCCTCCAGACGTACGGGGCGGTGCACGTGCTGGTCAACAACGCCGGCATCACCCGCGACAACCTGCTGTTCAAGATGCCGCTCTCCGACTGGGAGGCGGTGCTGACCACCAACCTGACCAGCATGTTCCTCTGCTGCCAGGCGGTGCAGGAGCACATGGTCGCCGCCCGGTACGGCCGGATCGTCAACCTCAGCAGCCGCTCCGCGCTCGGCAACCGGGGCCAGGTCAACTACGCGGCGGCCAAGGCCGGCGTGCAGGGGCTGACCGCCACGCTCGCCGTCGAGCTGGGCCCGTTCGGCGTCACCGTGAACGCGGTCGCCCCCGGCTACGTCGCCACCGCCATGACCGCCGCCACCGCGCAGCGGGTCGGCAGCAGCCCCGAGGAACACCAGCGGATGGTCGCCGAGCACACCCCGCTGCGACGGGTCGCCCAGCCGACCGAGATCGCCTCGGTGATCGCCTTCCTGGCCAGCGACGACGCGTCGTACGTCACCGGCCAGACCCTGTACGTCAACGGCGGCGCGCGCTGACCCGCGCCCCGGCGCAAGAGGACCCGGAGGGAAGACATGGACTTCGCACTGTCCGACGAGGAACGGGCCATCCGTGACACGGCCCGCGACTTCATCACCAGGGAGGTGATGCCGCTGGAACAGGAGGTGCTGCGCCGTGAACGCGCCCACCGGCCCGGCCTGGAGCGATCCGAGCTGCGCGAGCTGCAACTCAGGGCCAAGAAGTTCGGCTTCTGGGGCCTGGCCACCCCCGAGGAGTACGGCGGCATGGACCTGCCCGCCGTCATGCAGTCGCTGATCTGGACCGAGATCGGCCGGACGTTCGTGCCGTTCCGCTTCGGCGGCGAGGCCGACAACATCCTGTTCCACGCCACCGACGAGCAGAAGCGCGAGTTCCTGATCCCCACCATCGAGGGGGAGCGGATCTCCTGCTTCGCGATCACCGAGCCCGGCGCCGGCTCCGACGCCGCGAACATCAAGCTCGCCGCGCGCCGCGACGGCGACGACTGGGTGCTCAACGGCGAGAAGACCTTCATCACCAACGGCGACGACGCGGACTTCGCCATCGTGGTGGCCGTGACCGACCGGGACAAGGGCGCCCGCAACGGCGGGGCGACCGCCTTCCTCGTCGACCGGGCGATGGGCTGGCGCTCGGAGTTCATCCCGACCATGGGCGAGGGCGGCCCGGCGTCGCTGATCTTCGAGGACGTGCGGGTGCCGCACCGCAACATCCTCGGCGAGATCGGCCAGGGCTTCGCCCTGGGCATGCAGTGGATCGGCAAGGGCCGCTACACCATCCCGTCGCACGCGGTCGGCATCGCCGAACGGGCCCTGCGGATGGCGATCGAGCACGCCAACACCCGGGAGACCTTCGGCGCGAAGATCGGCACCAACCAGGCCATCCAGTGGATGATCGCCGACTCGGAGACCGAGCTGGAGGCCGCCCGCTGGCTCATCCTGCGGGCCGCCTGGACCGTCGATGCGGGCATGGACCCGCGCCACGCGTCCTCGATGGCCAAGCTGTACGGCGCCGGCATGGTCAACCGGGTCGTCGACCGGGTGCTGCAGATCCACGGCGGCATGGGCTACACCCGGGAACTGCCCATCGAACGCTGGTACCGGCAGGTCCGGCTCTACCGCATCTTCGAGGGCACCGACGAGATGCAGCGCCTGATCATCGCGCGGGACCTGCTGCGCGGCTACACCCGGTTGGGAGGTCACCTCGGATGAGGACCTTCGCCTCCACCGACGAGCTGGCCGCCACGGTCGGCGAGACCCTGGGCCCCGGACCCTGGGAACGCATCGGGCAGGACCGCGTCCAGCTCTTCGCCGACGCCACCGGCGACCACCAGTGGATCCACCTCGACGCCGCGCGGGCCGCGACCGGCCCCTTCGGCGGCACCATCGCCCACGGCTACCTCACCCTGTCCCTGCTGCCGGCCCTGGCCGGTCGCCTCTACCGGGTCGAGGGCGTGCGGATGGGGATCAACTACGGGCTCAACCGGGTGCGGTTCCCGGCCCCGCTGCGCGTCGGCGCGGCCGTGCGGGCCACCGTCACCATCGCCGACGTGTCGCCCGTCCCCGGTGGGGTGCAGCTCGTCACCGCGGTCACGGTGGACAGCGATGCCGGCGGCAAGCCCGTCTGCGTCGCCGAGACGGTGAGCCGGCTGCTGACCGGGGAGCCGGCCCGGTGACCGCGCTGTCGGTGGCCATGATCCTGGCCGAGTCCGCCCGCCGGCACCCGGACACCGTCGCCGTCGTGGACGGCGACATCCGGGTGACGTACGCCGAACTGTGGCTGGAGGCCCGCTGCCACGCCGCCGGGCTGCGCGCGCTCGGGGTACGCCCCGGCGACCGGGTCGCCCTGCTCGCCCCCAACGTGGTGGACTTCCCCCGGGTGTACTACGGCGCCCTCGCCGCCGGGGCGGTGCTCGTGCCCGTACACCTGCTGCTGACCCCCGACGAGGCCGCGCACGTGCTGCGCGACAGCGGCGCCGCACTGCTCGTCTGCCACACCTCCCAGCTGGAGATGGGCGCCCGGGCCGCGGCGCTGGCGGGGGTGCCGGTCGTGACGGTCGGCCCGGCGGCCGAGGCGCCCCGGCTGGAGGACGGCGGGTCCACCGTCCCGCTGCCGTCGTACGTGACCCGGGCGGCCGAGGACCCGGCGGTGATCCTCTACACCAGCGGCACCACCGGCACCCCGAAGGGCGCCGTGCTCACCCACCTCAACCTCGTGCTGAACGCCACCGTCAACGTCTTCGACGCCAACGACGCGCGCAGCACCGACGTGGTGCTCGGCTGCCTCCCGCTGTTCCACAGCTTCGGCCAGACCGTGGCGATGAACGGCACCTTCCGCATCGGCGCGACGCTGGTGCTGCTCAGCCGGTTCACCGGCCCGGCGGCGATCGACCTCATGCTGCGCGAGGGGGTGAACGTCTTCCACGGCGTGCCGACCATGTACGTCGCGCTGCTCGACGCGAGCCGCGGCCGGGACACCCTGCCCGCGCTGCGGCTGTGCGTCTCCGGCGGGGCGTCGCTGCCGGTTGCCGTGCTCGACCGGTTCCACACCACCTTCCGCACGACGGTCTACGAGGGCTACGGCCTCTCCGAGACCTCGCCCACCGCCACCACCAACCAGCCGCACTTCGGCACCCGGCCCGGCACCATCGGGCATCCGGTGTGGGGTGTCGAGGTGGAGATCGCCCGGGCCGACCTGGACGACCGGATCGAGCTGCTGCCCACCGGCGAGCTCGGCGAGATCGTCATCCGCGGCCACAACGTCTTCGCCGGCTACCTCGGCCGGCCGCAGGACACCGCCGAGGCCGTGGTCGACGGCTGGTTCCGCAGCGGTGACCTGGGACGCAAGGACGCCGACGGGTTCATCACCATCGTCGACCGCAAGAAGGACATCATCATCCGCGGTGGCTTCAACGTGTACCCCCGGGAGGTCGAGGAGGCGCTGGTCCGGCACCCGTCGGTGGGCCAGGTGGCGGTGATCGGCCTGCCCGACGCACGGCACGGAGAGGAGATCTGCGCGGTGGTGGTGCCGGACCCGGCGGCGTCGACGCCACCGAGCGAGCAGGAGCTGATCGACTGGTCCCGTACGCACCTGGGCCGGCACAAGTACCCGCGCCAGATCCGCTACGTCGACGCGCTGCCGCTCGGGCCCAGCATGAAGGTGCTCAAGCGGGAGCTGCGGCGCTCGCTGTCGACGCCCGGCGCGGACTGAGCCCGCGCCGCACGCCGTCCGCACCGGTTGTGCCGGCGTCGTACGCTGCCGCGATGAGCACGCCGTCCCGCATCCTGGTCTACGCGGTGTACGGCGCGGGCAAGTCCACCCTCGCCGCGCGGCTGGCCGAGCGCCTCGGGCTGCCCTGGCACCCGGTCGACGACCTGCTCTGGCAGTCCGGCTGGGTCGAGGTGCCCGTCGCGCAGCAACGCAGCCGGATCGAGGCGATCTGCCGAGGTGAGCGGTGGATCCTCGACGGGGCGTACCACGGCTGGCGGGACGTGCCGCTGGCCCGCGCCGACCTGGTCGTCGGCCTGGACTACCCGCGCTGGCGCTCCTTCTGGCGCCTGCTGCGCCGTACCCTGCGGCGGCTGGTGACGGGGGAGGAGATCTGCAACGGCAACCGGGAGTCGCTGGGCAGCGTGCTGTCCCGGGACTCCATCCTGCTGTGGCACGCCTGCGCGTTCGGCCGGGCCCGGCGGCGGATGCGGGCCTGGCAGGCCGATCCGTCCGGGCCGCCGGTGCTGCTGTTCCGTCGTCCGGCGGAGCTGGAACGCTGGCTGGCCGAGCTGCCCCGCCGTTGACCGCCCGTCGACGCCGTCACGGTGTCAGCTGCTTCTCGAACCAGTGGTGCGCGTAGCGCTCGGTGTTGTACGGCGCGATCTCGCGGTAGCCGGCCGTGCGGTACATCGCGATCGCCTCGGTCAGGCGGCGGTTGGTGTCCAGCCGGACCGTCGTCCAGCCCCGCTCGGCGGCGTGCCGTTCGAGTTCGCCGAGGATCCGCCGGCCGACGCCGAGCCCGCGTACCGCGTCCGCCACCCAGACGCGCTTGATCTCGGCGGGCGCGTCGCGGTGGAGCTTGACCGCGCCGCAGCCGACGGGCTCGCAGTGGAGGGTGGCGAGCAGGAACACGCCGGCGGGTGGGACGAGATCGTCGTCGTGGACCGGGCTGCTCAAGGCCGGGTCGAACCCGTCGTCGAACCGGCGGGCGACGTCCCGGGCGTAGGCCCGGATGCACGCCCGTGCCCTCCGGTCACCCGGCGGGCACACCTCGATCACCACCATCGAGGCCATGAGCAGTCGTTCGACCTCGGCCATCGCCGCGACGAGCCGTTCGCGGCGCTGCGCGGTGAGCGGTGCGAGGATCGACCGGGCGAACTCGTCGGAGCGCTGGTCGAGTGCGGCCCACTCGGCCCGCCCGGCGGCGGTGAGCACCGCGTCCCGCACCCGCCCGTCCCCTCCGACCCCATCGGCCGGCCGGACCACGACCAGGCCGTCACCCTCCAGGGCGCGCAGCAGCCGACTGAGATGCCCGGAGTCCAGCCCCAGCCGGGTTCGCAACGCCGCGACCTCGGCGCCGTCGGGGCCGATCTCCCACAGCAGCCGCGCCTGGGCCAGCGGGCGGCCACGGGCCATGTACTCGTCGTCGAGCGCCCCCACCCGTTGGGTGACCGTCCGGTTGAACCGCCGTACCGCGGCGGTGAGTTCCGAGTCCATATCTCTGACTTTAGTCAGGCATTCACCGCTGCCGCTGACCTGTCGGCCCGACGGCGTGGCGGCCGAGCCGACCCGGGTGGAGACGCCCACCCGTTGCGGCAAGCCGGCGTCGACCGGCCGGTTGCCGGCGTCTGTCATGATCGGGCGGTGACGACCGGCGAGCCGAGCACGCGCCGCACGCGTCGCCGTGTCGCCCGGGTGGTCCTGATCGCGGGCGTCGTCGCGGCCCTCGTCGCCGTTGCCGTGATCGTCGTGCCGCTGCTGCTCCCGCCGGGCCCACGCCCGCCGTTCCAGCTCCCCGTCGCCTGCGGCGAGACGTGGCGGCTGGGCACCTACCCCGGCCACGACGACTACGACGTCGACCTGTTCCCCACCGTGGGCGAGGCGTGGGGACGACCGGTGCTCGCCTCGTACGCCGGCGAGGTCACCGTGGCGGGGATCAACGGGTCGCTGGGGGCCCGCACCCCGGACGACCCTGACGGCCCACGGGGTCGTGGCGGCGGGTACTGGGTGAAGATCGACCACGGCGGCAGATGGGAGACGCAGTACCTGCACCTGCTCGAACCACCACTGGTCCGGGTCGGTCAGCGGGTGGCCCAGGGTGAGCAGATCGGCCGGGTCGGCAGCACCGGAAACTCCGGCGCGCCGCACCTGCACTACGAGCAGCGCCGGGGCTGGCAGAAGGTGGAGACCTACTTCGACGGCGCGCCGTCGGGCATCACCCATGACGACCGCGAGTACACGGTGAAACTCACCAGCAACAACTGCGCGCCGCGCTGACCCGCGTCGACATGCCGAGGGGCTGTCCTCCGGCAACGGGAGGACAGCCCCTCGGCGGATGACCGGGCGGGTCAGGAGATGGTCGCGGGGAACCGCTCCCACACCCGGTGCCCGGCCATCAACTGCTTCACCGCGCTGAAGGCGTCGACGGCGGAGCCGGCCGCGACGACCCCGGGGCTGTCGGTCACCCCCGCCTGCCGCAGCACGGCGACACCGCCACCCCACGCGCCGATCGCCTTGGCGTGCCGCCAGCACTCCTCGACCAGGAGCAGCACACGCGGATCGACGCTCGCCGAGTCCGCCGCGTCCGCCTTGGCGTCCCGCGCGCCGATCGCGTCGGGCGCCGGCGCCGGGGCCCCGGCCAGCAGGAGCGCGTCGAACTCCACCGACCGGCCGGTGGCGAAGGTGCGCTGCACCGGCATGTCCCCCACCGTGCCGCCGTGCGCGGCCACCAGCAGCGGCACCATGCCGGCGCCGAAGACCGCCCGGCGCGCCTCGCCGACGCCGTCGAGGTCGCTGTCGGCGTCGACCACGATCCCCACCACCCGGCCGTCGGTCGGCCACTGCTTGCCGACCTGCGACAGCGCGGGGCTGGGCGTGACGTCGGCCGGCGGCACGGTCGGCTCCGGCGCGGGCAGGCCCAGGCCGGCGGCGACCTGCGCGCACAGCACCGGGTCGATGTCGGCCAGACAGCGCAGCTGCCGTTCCTTGATCGCCTGGTGGTAGCACTTGCCGAGCTCGAAGGTGTAGGCGCGCACGATGTGCTCCTTCTCCACCGGCGACATGCTCAGCCAGAACAGCCGGGCCTGGCTGAAGTGGTCGTCGAACGAGACCGGGTTCGCGCGGACCTTGGGCGCCTGCGTCACCGTCACCGGCACGTCGACGAACGCCTGCTCGTCGTCGCCCGCCGGGAACGGATTGCCGCCGTCGAGCGAGTTCGGCCGGTACGGCGCGACCCCCGCGTGCACGGCCTGCTGGTGGAAGCCGTCGCGCAGCATGTCGTTGACCGCCGCGTGCGGCCGGTTGATCGGGATCTGCGAGAAGTTCGGCCCGCCCAGCCGGGTGAGCTGCGTGTCGACGTACGAGAACAGCCGGCCCTGCAACAGCGGGTCGTTGGTGACGTCGATGCCCGGCGGGAGGTGGCCGAGGTGGAAGGCCACCTGCTCGGTCTCGGCGAAGAAGTTCGTCGGCGTCCGGTTGAGCACCAGCTTCCCGACCGGCTGCACCGGCGCCAGCTCCTCCGGCACGATCTTCGTCGGGTCCAGCAGGTCGATCCCGGCGAAGGTCTCCTCGGGCGTGTCGGGGAAGACCTGGATGCCCAGTTCCCACTCCGGGTACGCGCCGGCCTCGATCGCGTCGTACAGGTCCCGCCGGTGGAAGTCCGGGTCGATGCCGCCGAGCAGCTGCGCCTCCTCCCAGGTCAGGGAGTGCACACCCAGTTTCGGCTTCCAGTGGAACTTGACCAGCACCGTCGCCCCGGCCTCGTCGACCAGGCGGAAGGTGTGGACGCCGAAGCCCTCCATCGTCCGGTACGAGCGGGGGATGCCCCGGTCGGACATGTTCCAGATCGTGTGGTGCTGCGCCTCGGTGTGCAGCGAGACGAAGTCCCAGAAGGTGTCGTGCGCGCTCTGCGCCTGGGGGATCTCCCGGTCCGGGTGCGGCTTGCCGGCGTGGATGATGTCCGGGAACTTGATGGCGTCCTGGATGAAGAAGACCGGCATGTTGTTGGCGACCAGGTCGAAGGTGCCCTCGTCGGTGTAGAACTTCGTCGCGAAGCCACGGGTGTCGCGGACCGTGTCGGCCGAGCCGCGCGAGCCGAGAACGGTGGAGAAGCGGACGAAGACCTCCGTCTCCCGGCCCTTCTTCAGGAAGCCGGCCCGGGTGACCCCCTCGGCGGTGCCGTAGCTGGTGAACAGGCCGTGTGCGCCGGCGCCGCGGGCGTGCACCACCCGCTCGGGGATGCGCTCGTGGTCGAAGTGCGTGATCTTCTCGCGGAAGTGGTGATCCTGCAACAGGATCGGCCCGCGCGGTCCGGCCTTGAGCGAATGGTCGGTGTCGCGCAGGCGCGCCCCCTGCGACGTGGTGAGGTAGGCGCCCTGCTGGCCGTTCGCGGTCGTCGGCGCGCCGGTCTCCGCGCCGGTCGGCGTACGGGTCTGCGGAGCTGCCTGCTCCGGCTTCGGCGGCAGTGGATCGTGCGGCGTGGTCGGTTCCTCGACGGTCGGCGGGGCGCTGCCGGGCGCGCCGGGGATGTCCGGGGTCAGGACGTCGGCCATCTTCTGCGCGGCGGTCTCCACCGCGTTCTTGACCACCTTGGCGGGCTTGCGGGATTCCACTGGCCGAGTACCTCCGTGAAGCGGCTACGAGCGGGCATTTGGGGCACTACCCCCGGCCGGTTCACCAAAACGCGCCGCCGTCCTCCGGTGACCAGAGCGCTCACGCGTCACTCCCGCCCTCCTCGCCGTGGCGATCCCCGGGCAGGCTCGGCACGGCCGATGCGCGCCCCCGGCCGCGCCTGTCGCCCCACGGCCGGTCCTGTCCGCCGTGGGGCAGGATGAGAGGGTGGACATCGAGCCGGTCGACGCCGCGCCCACGCAGGCGTTCGGGCGAGCGATGCTGCGGCAGCGCTGGGAGGACCTCACCTTCCTGCACTGGGCGGTCGCACCGGAACTCGTCGCGCCGCTGCTTCCCGCCGGCACCCGCCCGGACACCCTCGACGGGCGCACGTACGTCGGTCTGATCGGCTTCCGCATGGTCGGGCTGGGCCTCGGCCGTGGGCCGGCAGTGCCGTACCTCGGTACCTTCTGGGAGACCAACGTCCGGCTCTACTCCGTCGACGGCGCCGGCCGGCGCGCGGTGGTGTTCCGCTCCCTCGACGCGTCCCGACTGGTCCCGGTGCTGGTCGCCCGCGCCACCCTGCGACTGCCGTACCTGTGGTCGGCGATGCGGCTGGACCGCGACGGTGACCGCTTCACCTACCGGTGCCGCCGCCGCTGGCCCGGCCCGGCCGGCGCGACGAGCCGGATGGTGGTCCGGGTGGGTGGGCCGATCACCGAGCCGACCCCGCTGGAGCACTTCGTCACCGCCCGCTGGGGCCTGCACACCCGGGCCCACGGACGCACGCTGCACCTGCCGAACTGGCACCCGCGCTGGCCCTTGCACCGGGCCGAACTGCTGCACCTGGACGACGAGCTGATCGGCGCGGCCGGGCTGCCGGCGCCGGCCGGACCACCGGCCAGCGTGCTGTACTCGCCGGGCGTCCCGGTCCGGTTCGGCCCACCGGTCGCCCTGCGCCGACCGGCCTGACCGGGGCCGGGCGGCTCGGCACGCGATGATCCGAGCCGGTCCCGGGCCACCCGTCCGCACGCTCGCGCCGAGCCCCGACCGTCGTGCGATGCCGGCCCCCGGACCGGTCGCCGGGGCGTCCGGACCGCTCGTGCGACCGCGGTGGTGGTCCTTCCGGCCGGCAGCCAGCGCCCACCTGGCGATTTCCCCGCCCCGTCCGCCATGCCGCATCTGCGCCCCGCACTGGTACGGTCGCCAGGTGATGGTCGAGGAACACTGGTGGAACGGGGACCCCACGCCCCGTGGGCGCCGGGATGTCTACATCCGCACGGATGGGCGTCGCTGGGAGGTTCAGGCGCAGATCGGCGGCGCGCAGGGCCGCTCCGAGGTGCTGGAGTGCTCCACCCGGAGCTCGGCCAGCATCCTCGCCGACGCCTGGCGCGCCGGGGCCCCGGGCTGGCGCGAACTGCGGCGCTCGGCGTAGCCGCGGCCGGGCCACCGACCGGCGATCCCGCCCTGCGGGCGGTGCCGGGCGGTGCGTCCGGGCTCGGATCGATTGCCACCCGACGTCACCCCTGCGCGGCGATCGACGCCGCCGGGACGACGCCGGGGGCACTCACGACCGGGCCGGCCAGCCCTCCACGACCGTCGCCACGTCCAGCAGGTCCCGCTCCGGGTCCGGGGCAGGTCGCGGCACCGACGTCGGGGTACGACCGAACCGGGGCGCCGGCGCGGGCTGCACCTGGCCGCCGACGGTGACGAAGGTGTCCCGGGCGGCGTTGTGCGGGTGCCGGTGCGCCTCGGTGGGCGCGAGCACCGGCGCGACACACGCGTCGAGGCCGGCGAAGACCTCGGTCCACTCGTCCCGGGTGCGCTCGGCGAACCGCTCGGTGAACCGGCGGCGCAGCTGCGGCCAGCCGCTGGGGTCGTACTGGGCGGGCAGGTCCTCGTCGGCCAGGTCCAGCCCGGCCAGCAGCGCGGCGTAGAACGCCGGCTCCAACGCGCCCACCGCCATGAACCCGTCGTCGGCGGTGCGGTACGTGTCGTAGAACGGCGCGCCGCCGTCGAGCAGATTGCTGCCGCGCGGCGCGGGCCACAGCCCGGCGTCGAGCATGCCGTGCAGGAACGAGGTGAGCAGCGCCGACCCGTCCACCATCGCGGCGTCGACGACCTGGCCGACGCCGGAGCGTTCCCGCTCCAGCAGTGCCGCCAGCACCCCGACGGCGAGCAGCATCCCGCCACCGGCGAAGTCACCGATCAGGTTCAGCGGCGCGTGCGGGCGCTCCCCGGCCCGGCCCAGCGGCTCCAGCGCCCCGGCCACCGCGATGTAGTCGATGTCGTGCCCGGCCCGCAGGGCCAACGGGCCGTCCTGGCCCCAGCCGGTCATCCGGGCGTACACCAGCCGGGGGTTGCGCTCCCGGCAGGTCCGCGGCCCGATGCCGAGCCGCTCGGCCACCCCCGGCCGGTACGCCTCGACCAGCACGTCGGCGCGGTCCACCAGGCGCAGCAGGTCCGCCACCCCGGCCGGGGACTTCAGATCCAGCGCGACGACCCGGCGGCCGCGCTGCAACGGCCCGCCCGGCGGAGCGGCCAGCCGCCCCGCGCCGGGCCCACCCGGCCGGTCGACCCGGACCACGTCCGCGCCGAGGTCGGCCAGCACCATGCACCCGAACGGCGCCGGCGCGAGACCGGCCAGCTCGATCACCCGTACCCCGGCGAGCGGGCCGATCCGTGCGTCCGCCGCGCCGTCGTCGGGCACGTCGGGGCTCACGCGGCGCCCACTGGCTGGCCGTCGCGGGCCGGCGACCCGGCCGCCAGCCGCTCGGCGAGGTCGGCGGGGGGCGTGAACCGGTCGCCGTAGCGGGCGGCGAGTTCGGCAGCCCGGGCGGCGAAACCGGCCGGCCCGCCGGCGTACTGGCGCACGTAGCGGACCACCCCGCCGGTCCAGGCCGGGAAGCCGATGCCGAGGATCGAGCCGATGTTGGCGTCGGTCTCGGTACGCAGCACCCCCTCGTCGAAGCAGCGCAGCGCGTCGAGCGCCTCGGCGAAGAGCATCCGCTCCTGCAGGTCGTGCAGCGGCACCGCCCGCCCGGCGTCGGTGGCCAGGTCGGCCAGGCCGCTGAACAGCCGGCCCCGGGAGCCGTCGGCGTAGTCGTAGAAGCCCCGCCCGCCGGCCCGGCCGCGCCGGTCGTGGGTGTCGACCATGGAGTCGACGAGCCGGTGCGACGGCAGGGCCACGAAGCCCTCCCCGGCGGCCTCGAACTGCCGCCGGATGCGCTGGATGAGGGTCAGGCTGACCTCGTCGGCCAGGGCGAGCGGCCCGGTCGGGTACCCGGCCTGCAACGCGGCCTGCTCGACCGACGCCGCCGGTACCCCCTCGGCCACCATGCCGACCGCCTCGTCGATGAACCTGCCGATCACCCGGCTGGTGAAGAAGCCCCGCCCGTCGTTGACCACGATCGGAGTCTTGCCGATCCGCCGGCCCAGGTCGAACGCCCGCGCCAGCGCGACGTCGCCGGTCCGCTCGCCGACCACGATCTCCAGCAGCGGCATCTTGTCCACCGGGGAGAAGAAGTGCATGCCGATGAAGTCCGCCGGTCGCGCCACCTGAGCGGCCAGGCCGGTGATCGGCAGGGTGGAGGTGTTGGAGGCGAGCAACGCGTCGGCCGCCACCACCGGCGTGACCTCGGCGAAGACGGCCTGCTTGAGCGCCGGGTCCTCGAAGACCGCCTCGATCACCGCGTCGCAGCCGGCGAGGGCGTCGAGGCCGGCGGTGGTGGTGATCCGGTCCAGCACGGCCTGCGCGTCGGCCTCGCCGAGCCGGCCCCGACGCACCGCCTTGGCGAGCAGTTTCCCGGCGTGTTCGCGGGCCCTGCCGGCGGCCTCCTCGGAGACGTCGCGGACCACCACCTCGAGCCCGGCCTTCGCGCAGACGTACGCGATGCCGGCGCCCATCATGCCGGCGCCGAGCACCGCCACCTTGCGCACCGGCGCGGCGTCCACCCCGGACGGCCGGGCCGCGCCGCCGTTGACCGCCCGCAGGTCGACGTGGAACGCCCCGATCATGTTCTTGGCGATCTGCCCGGTGAGCAGGGTGATCAGGTGCCGGGTCTCCACCGTCAGCGCGGTCTCCAGGTCGACCTGCGCCCCCTCGACGGCGGTGGCCAGGATCGCCTCGGGCGCCGGCAGCCGGGCCCCCTTGAGCTGCTTGCGCAGGTTCGCCGGGTACGCGGGCAGCTGCGCCGCCAACCCCCGGCTGGCCGGCGTGCCGCCGGGCATCCGGTAGTCCGGGCGGTCCCACGGCTGGGCCGGGTGCGGGTTCGCCGCGATCCACTCGCGGGCCCTGGCCAGCATCTCCTCGCGGTCGGCGACCACCTCGTCGACGAGCCCGGCGGCGAGCGCGTCGGCCGGGCGCATCCGCCGGCCGGTGAGCAGCACCGTGGTCAGCGCGGCGGCCAGGCCGAGCAGCCGCACCGTACGGGTCACGCCGCCCGCGCCGGGCAGCAGCCCCAGCGTCACCTCGGGCAGCCCGATCCGGGACCCGGGCGCGTCCAGCGCGATGCGGCGGTGGCAGGCCAGCGCGATCTCCAGGCCGCCACCGAGCGCGGCGCCGTTGATCGCCGCGACGACGGGGCGGCCCAGGGTCTCCAGCCGGCGCAGGTCGCGCTTGATCGTGCCGAGCAGCTCGGCCAGCGCGGGCGCGTCGGCCCGGGTGGCCCGGCCCATCTCGTCCAGGTCACCGCCGGCGAAGAAGGTCTGCTTGGCGCTGGTGACGATGACCCCGGTCAGGTCGTCGCGTTCGGCCTCCAGCCGGTCCAGCACGGCGCTCATCGAGGCGGCGTACGCCCGGTTCATGGTGTTCGCGGACTGGTCCGGGTCGTCGAGGGTGAGGGTGACGATGCCGTCGGCGCCGCGGTCGTACCGGATGGTGTCGGTCATGGTGGTCCTCCCGGTTCAGCAGCGCTCGATGACGGTGGCGACGCCCATGCCGCCGCCGATGCACAGGGTCACCACGGCCCGGCGCAGGTCGCGGCGTTCGAGTTCGTCCAGGGCGGTGCCGAGCAGCATCGCGCCGGTGGCGCCCAGCGGATGCCCCATGGCGATCGCCCCGCCGTTGACGTTGACCGTGTCCGGGTCCAGTCCCAGGTCACGGACGTACTTGAGCACCACCGCGGCGAACGCCTCGTTGATCTCGAACAGGTCGATGTCGGCCACGCCCAGCCCGGCGACGTCGAGGGCCTTGCGGGTGGCCGGGATCGGCCCGGTCAGCATCAGCGTCGGGTCGGCCCCGCTGACCGCGGTCGCCACGATCCGCGCCCGCGGGGTCAGCCCCAGCTCCCG
Source organism: Micromonospora citrea (assembly GCF_049629545.1). Lineage (GTDB taxonomy): Bacteria > Actinomycetota > Actinomycetes > Mycobacteriales > Micromonosporaceae > Micromonospora > Micromonospora citrea_A. The sequence goes on along the minus strand of NZ_JBNADX010000023.1, from coordinate 63,427 downwards.
ACCGACCGTGTCGGAGCCGATCAGCACCAGGGCCGCGCCGTCCACGATGCCCGACGAGTTGCCCGCGTGGTGCACGTGCTCGATCGCCTCCAGCCAGTGGAACCGCTGCAACGCGACCGCGTCGAAACCGCCCATCTCGCCGACGGTGGCGAACGACGGCGACAGCTTCGCCAACGCCTCCCGGGTGGTGTCCGGCCTCAGGTGCTCGTCGACGGTGAGGATGTCCAGCCCGTTGGCGTCGCGGACCGGCACCACCGAGCGGGCGAAGTGCCCGCCGGCCCACGCCTCGGCGGCCCGCTCCTGCGAGCGCAGCGCGTACGAGTCGACGTCGTCGCGGGTGAAGCCCTCCAGGGTGGCGATCAGGTCGGCGCTGATGCCCTGCGGCACGAACGACGTGGCCAGGGCGGTCTCCGGGTCCATCGCCCAGGCGGCCCCGTCGGCGCCCATCGGCACCCGGGACATCGACTCGACGCCACCGGCGAGCAGCAGGTGCTCCCACCCGGAGCGGATCCGGGCGGCGGCCAGGTTGACCGCCTCCAACCCCGAGGCGCAGAACCGGTTGAGCTGCACCCCGCCGACGTGGTCGGGCAGCCCGGCCAGCAGCGCCGCCGCGCGGGCCAGGTCGCCACCCTGCTCGCCGATCGGGGTGACGATGCCCAGCAGCAGGTCCTCCAGCCGCTGCGGGTCCAACCCGGGATGCCGTTCGCGCAGCGCGTCGATCAGCCCGACGACCAGGGTGATCGGCTTGACGCCGTGCAGGGCGCCGGTGTCGCGTCCGCGCCCGCGCGGGGTGCGCACGGCGTCGTAGACGTAGGCCTCGCCGTCAGAGGGCACGGGCGATCAGCTCCTTCATGATCTCGTTGGTGCCGCCGTAGATCTTCTGCACCCGCGCGTCGGCGTACATCCGGGCGATCGGGTACTCGGTGGTGTAGCCGTAGCCGCCGAACAGTTGCAGGCACCGGTCGACGACCTCGCACTGCCCCTCGGTGAGCCAGGACTTCGCCATCGCCGCGGTGGCCACGTCCAGCTCGCCCCGGTCGTGCCGGGCGATGCAGTCGTCGAGGAAGACCCGGGCGACCCGGGTCCGGGTGACACACTCGGCCAGCACCATCCGGGTGTTCTGGTGCCCGATCAGCGGCTTGCCGAAGGCGGTGCGCTCCTTGACGTACGCGGTGGTCAGCTCGACGGCGCGCTGCATCGCGGCGACCGCGCCGACGCCGATGACCAGCCGTTCCTGGGGCAGCGCCTGCATCATCTGGAAGAAGCCGAGCCCCTCGGCGCCGCCGAGCAGGTTCGCCGCCGGCACCCGCAGGTCGTCGAAGAACAGCTCGGCGGTGTCGTTGCCGTGCAGCCCGATCTTCGACAGCAGCCGGCCCCGGCGGAAGCCGGCCGGTCCGCCGCCGACCTCGCAGACCAACAGGGAGATGCCGGCGGCGCGCTGCTCGAGGTCGGTCTTGACGGCCACGATGATCAGGTCGGCGAGCCCGCCGTTGCTGATGAACGTCTTCGCCCCGGTGACCAGGTAGTCGTCGCCGTCGCGGACCGCCCGGGTCCGCATCGCCTGCAGGTCGGACCCGCCGTCGGGCTCGGTCATCGCGATCGCGCCGACCAGTTCGCCGCTGCACAGTCCGGGCAGCCAGCGCCGTTTCTGCTCCTCGCTGCCGTAGGCGACCAGGTAGCCGGTGACGATGCCACTGTGCACGGCCAGCCCGAGGGTGCTCTCGCCGCAGTGCGCCTGCTCGTGCAGCAGCACCGCCTCGTGGGTGAACCCGCCGCCCCCGCCGCCGTACTCCTCGGGTACGGAGAGCCCGAGCAGGCCCAGCTCGCCGGCACGCCGGTAGTGCTCGCGGTCCGGGTGGCCCTGCGCCAGCAGCCGCTCGGTGTGCGGCAGCACCTCCTTGGTGAAGAAGTCGCGGGCCAGTTCGGCGAGGTCGTCGTGCTCGGGCTCCCGCCACGGCGAGGTGTAGGTGTCGAGTCCAGGCGTCGGCATGGGTACACCCTCACCGCTTGTTGGCGGCGTGTCAACAAGTCTCGATCAGCAACCGCGCGCAGGTCGCCGGAGCGTCGGCGAACGGCAGGTGCCCGCAGCCGGGCAACGCGACGTGCCGGGCCGCCGGCAGCGCCGCCCGGGCCCGCCGGGCCTGACTCCGGTACGGCAGGACGAGGTCACGGGTGCCCCAGGCGATCGTCACCGGGATCGCGGCCAACGCGCCCGGCCCACGGTGCCGGCCCGGCCGCCCACCGTCCGGCTGCGCCGGGTGCAGTTGCCAGTCGCCGAACGCCGACCGGGCCGCCGCGAAACCGGGGGCGCCGGCCAGCGCCGCCGCCGACGACACGCACTCGGCCGGCGTCAACCGTCCCGGATGGCCGTAGAACACCCCGCACAGCGCCACCCGGCCGACCCGGTGGGCGAACGCCCGGGGCAGCGCCGGTCCCAGCGCCGTCCCGGCGGTGCGCGCGCCGCCGACCACGAGCTGGCACCAGCGCCGTCCGAGCGGACCCCAGAACCCGATCGGCGAGAACGCGGCGGCCGCCCGCGCCGCGCCCCGCCGGCCCAGCTCCAGCGCGACGCCGCCGCCGAGGGAGTTGCCGGCCACCGCGTACCCCGACACGCCGAGGGCGTCGAGGAAGGCGGCCACCCGGTCGGCGAGGTGGTCCACCGAACCGGGCCGCACGCCGGGGCCGGGGTCGGGCCACGGCGGGGACGCGCCGAAGCCGGGCAGGTCCACCGCGATGACGTCCCGGTGCCGGGCCAGCTCGTCGAGGACCGGCTGCCACACCTGCCAGCGGCTGCCGATGCCGTGGATCAGCACCAGCGGCGGGCCGGCGCCGCGCCGGGAGTGGGCCAGCCGGGTCGGGTCGGGGGAGCGCACCCGTCCACCCTGGCACCGTCACGAGGTCGGCGGAAGACCCTTGTTGACACAGTGACAACAGTGGTGCCACCGTACGCCATGACGTACGACTACGACGTCCTGATCATCGGCTCCGGGTTCGGCGGGAGCGTCAGCGCGCTGCGGCTGACCGAGAAGGGCTACCGGGTCGGCGTCCTGGAGGCCGGCCGCCGGTTCGCCGACACCGAGTTCCCGACCACCTCCTGGCGACTGCGGCGCTACCTCTACGCCCCCGCGCTCGGCTGCTACGGAATCCTGCGGCTGAGCCTGCTGCGCGACGTGCTGGTGATGTCCGGCGCCGGGGTGGGCGGCGGCTCCCTCGGCTACGCCAACACCCTCTACGAGCCGCCACTGGCGTTCTTCGCCGACCCCCAGTGGGCCGACGTCACCGACTGGGCGGCGGAACTCGCCCCCTGCTACGACCAGGCGAAACGGATGCTCGGGGTGACCGTGAACCCGGTCGAGACCGCCGCCGACCGGGCGCTGCGGGCGGTCGCCGACGACCTCGGCGTCGGGCACACGTACCGGCGTACCCCGGTCGGGGTGCTCTTCGGCGACGCGCCCGGCGCGGCCGTCGCGGACCCCTTCTTCGGCGGCGCGGGGCCCGCCCGGCGGACCTGCACGCTCTGCGGCTCCTGCCTGACCGGCTGCCGGCAGGGCGCCAAGAACACCCTGGTCAAGAACTACCTCTACCTGGCGGAGGCGGCCGGGGCGGTGGTGCACCCGTTGACCACCGTGACGGCGGTGCGCCCGCTGCCCGACGGCGGCTACGCCGTCGACACCCGGCGCACCGGCGGCACCCTGCGCCGGCGCCGGTTCACCGCCGGTCAGGTGATCCTCGCGGCCGGCGCGCTGGGCACCCAGCGGCTGCTGCACCGGATGCGCGACCGGGGGCTGCTGCCGGCGATCTCGCCGCGGCTCGGCGAACTGAGCCGGACCAACTCCGAGTCGATCCTCGGCGCGCGCACCCGCCGCCGCGACACCGACCTCAGCCACGGCGTCGCGATCGGCTCGTCGATCCATCCCGACCCGGTGACCCACGTCGAGCCGGTCCGCTACGGGCCGGGCAGCAACCTGCTCGGGCTGCTGGCCACCGTGCTGGTCGACGACACCGGCGGGCGGCCCCGCTGGGCCGCCGGCCTGCGCGAGCTGGCCCGCCGCTGGCGCGACCTGCGCCTGCTCGCCTGGCCCGGCCGCTGGTCGGAGCAGACCGTCGTGCTGCTGGCGATGCAGCCGCTGGACAACTCGATCACCCTCTACACCCGGCGGGGGCCGCTCGGCCGTCGTCGCCTGACCAGCCGGCAGGGCGTCGGCGAGCCGAACCCGGCCTGGGTGCCGGCCGCCCACGAGGTGGCCCGCCGGGTCGCCGACAAGATCGACGGGGTGCCGCTGGGCGCGCTCACCGAACTGGTCGGCCGCCCGGTCACCGGGCACTTCATCGGCGGCTGCCCGATCGGGCCGGACCCGTCGCACGGGGTCGTCGACCCTTACCACCGGCTGTACGGGCACCCGGGGCTGCACGTGATCGACGGCTCGGCGGTCGCCGCGAACCTCGGCGTCAACCCGTCGCTGACCATCACCGCCCTCGCCGAGCGGGCGGTGGCGATGTGGCCCAACGCCGGGCAGCCCGACCCACGACCGGCGCTCGGGCAGGGGTACCGGCGGGTGGACCCGGTGGCGCCCCGGCACCCCGCCGTGCCGGCGACGGCCCCGGCCGCGCTGCGGCTGACCTAGGCCGCGCCCGTGAGCTGCCGATAGGGTCGGCGGGTGAGCGTTGAGACCGAACCCCGACGCCGGCGGCTGGAGCCCGACGCCCGCCGTGGGCAGATCCTCGCCTGCGCGGTCCGGCTCTTCGGCGCGCGCCCGTACGCGGACGTGTCGACCACGGACATCGCCCGCGAGGCCGGCGTGGCCCGGGGGCTGATCAACCACTACTTCGGCACCAAGAAGAACCTGTACCTCGAGGTCATCCGGGTGATGGTGACCGTCCCCGAGGTGGCCGTGCAGCGGCTGCCCGCCGGTGACCTGCGCACCCGGGTCGACGCCAGCGTCGCCTGGTTCCTCGACGTGGTCTCCCGGCACAGCACCTCATGGCTGGCGGCGGTCACCGCCGGCGGGATGGGCCACGACGCCGACGTCGCCCGGGTGCTCAGCGAGGCCGAGGAGGTCGCGGCGGACAGCGTGCTCGTCGCGGTCGGGCTGGCCGACGTCACCAGCCACCGTGAGGAGCTGCGCGGAATGATCCGCGCCTACGGCGGGCTGGCCACCTCGACCGCCCGGGAGTGGCTCCAGCGCGGCGCGCTGACCCGGGAGCAGGTGCACCTGCTGCTCGCCACCACCCTGCTGGCGATCGTGGAGCAGGTCGTGCCCGCCGTGGTCGCCGGCCCGGGGCGGTCACCGGACACCCGGCCGGCGGGCGTGCGGCGCGGCGGCGGGCGGTCAGCCGACGGCGTCGCGTAGCCGGGCCAGCGACTGTTCCTGGGCGCTGCGCAGCTCCCGCTCCAGCGGCCCGGCGACGGCGGCCACGGCGGTGCCCCGCACCTGCTGGCAGAGTCGCACCCGCGAGCCGCTCGGCGTCGGCTCGACCTCGTAGCTGCTGTGCAGCGTGATCCCCATCGGCCCGCTGCCGGTCATGGCGAGCAGGGCGTTCTCGGCGATCTCGGCCACCGTCCAGGTCACCTCGGCGGGCATGCCCATCACCCGCACCTTCTGGGTGAAGGTCGTGCCGTCGGTGAAGGCGGCCGGCTCGGCGCCCTGGTAGCCCAGGTGGGTGGTCTGCCAGCGGCCCAGCTCGGCCGGCCCGGCGAGCACCGGCCAGACCCGCTCGGGGGAGGCGGGCAGCTCCACGGTGGAGATCACGGTCGTCATGACCGGGACGCTACGAAGCTATTGGCAGCATGTCAACAAGCTGCTACGTTCGGCCGCATGACAGGCCCCGCCGGCGTCGACCCGGCCGCCGCGGTCCTCATCGGAGTCGGCCAGGCGGCCCACCGCGACCGCACCGCCGCCACCCCGGCAGCGGCGCTCATCCGCACGGCGGCCCAGCGGGCGCTGGACGACACCGGCGCCGCCGCGGCCGTCCGCGCCCGGCTGCGCACCGTCGGCGTCGCCCACTGCCTGAGCTGGTCCGCCACCGACCCGGCAGCCACCCTCGCCGCCACGCTCGGCGCTCCCGCCGGCCGTACCCTGAGCACCCACCCCGGCGGCACCGCGCCCCTGGACCTGCTGCACCACACCGCCGCGGTGATCCGGGCCGGCGACGACCAGGTGACACTGCTCGCCGGTGGCGAGGGCATCCGGGCACTGCGCGCCGGCCTCGCCGACGACCCGGAGACCCCCGACGTCCCCGGCGCCCCGCAGGTCCTCGGCACCGACCGCGCCCCGTCGCACCCGGCCGAGGAACGCGCCGGGCTCTACCAGCCGCTCAACTACTACCCCCTGTTCGAGAACGCGATCCGCGCCGCCGGCGGCTGGCCCGGCCTGCGCGCCACCGACGCCCCCGGCATCGTCCCCGTCGCCGAGCACACCAGTTGGCTCGGCGACCTGTGGGCCCGATTCGCCCAAATCGCCGCGGCCAACCCGTACGGGTGCGTCGACGGCGACCCACCCGACGCCGAGCGGATCACCACCCCCGGCCCGGCCAACCGGCTCATCGCCCACCCCTACCCGAAGCTGCTGACCGCGAACATCGCCGTCGACCAGGCCGCCGCCGTGCTGCTCTGCTCCGCCGGCACCGCCGCCGCCCTCGGCGTGCCCCGCGACCGGTGGGTCTTCGTCGCCGCCGGCGCCGGGGCCACCGACCACTGGCACGTCGGCGAACGTGCCCACCTGCACCGCTCACCCGCCATCGCGTCCGCCGGGCGGGCCGTGCTCGCCGCCGTCGGCCGGGGCGTCGACGACCTCGCCCACCTCGACCTCTACTCCTGCTTCCCGTCCGCCGTGCAGGTCGCCGCCGCCGAACTCGGCGTCGACCTCGACCGGCGCACCCCGACCGTCACCGGCGGCCTGACCTTCGCCGGCGGGCCCGCCAGCAGCTACACCTTCCACGCCCTCGCCGAGCTGACCGGGCGGTTGCGCGCCGGCGCGCCCGACGACGCCGCCCTGGCCACCGCCGTGGGTTGGTTCCTCACCAAACACGCCGTCACCGTCCTCACCGCCGCGCCACCGCGCACGCCCTTCCGGTACGCCGACGTGCAGGGCGAGGTGGACGCCACGCCACGCCGCCGGCTCACCGACGGGCACCGGGGCGAGGCCACCGTGGAGTCCTGGACCGCCACCTACGACCGCGACGGCGAGCCGTCCGCCGCGTACGCGAGCTGCCTGCTGCCTGACGGCGCCCGCGCCCTCGCCGGCAGCACCCACCCCGACACCGTCACCGCCGTGGCGCAGGCCGACCCGATCGGCGCCCGGGTACGCCTCGACGGCGACGGCACCTTCACCATCTGACCCGACCGGCGCGCAGCGCGGGTGAGGAGTGCACGACGTGGACAGTGACCGCACGCCCCGGGTGGCGATCATCGGCTCCGGGTTCGGCGGGGTGGCGGCCGCCGCCGCGCTCCTGCGGGCCGGCTACGACGACATCGTGCTGCTGGAGAAGGCCGACGGGATCGGCGGGGTGTGGCGCGACAACAGCTACCCCGGGTGCGCCTGCGACATCCCCGCACCGCTGTACTCGTACTCCTTCGCGCTCAACCCGGACTGGTCGCGGCGCTTCCCGTCGCACGCGGAGATCCTCACCTACCTGCGCCGCTGCGCCGACGACCTGGGCCTGACCGGCCGGGTCCGGCTGCGCACCGAGGTCACCGACGCCACCTGGGACGAGGCCGGCTCCTGCTGGCGGGTGCGCACCGCCACCGGCGAGGAACTGGTCGCCGACGTGCTGATCCCGGCGGTCGGGCAGCTCTCCCGGCCGGTGGTGCCGGCATTGCCCGGCGCGCGGCGCTTCCCGGGCCCGGCCGTGCACACCGCCCGCTGGGACCCGACGGTACGCATCGACGGCGCCCGGGTCGCCGTGGTCGGCACCGGCGCCAGCGCGATCCAACTGGTCCCGGCGATCGCCGGACGCGCCGCCCACGTCACCGTGTTCCAGCGCACCGCCCCGTGGACCCTGCCCAAACCGGACCGCCGCTACGGGGCGCTGCGCCGCGGCGCGTACCGGCGGTGGCCGTGGCTGATGCGCCTGCCCCGGGCCGGCGTCTGGGCGATGACCGTGGTGACCGGGCTCGCCGTCACCGGCAACCGGGCCGCCGGCGCCCTGCTGCGCGCGCTGTCGGCCGCGCAGCGCCGTTGGCAGGTCCGCGACCCCGACCTGCGCGCCCGGGTCACCCCGGACGAACCGATGGGCTGCAAGCGGGTGCTGTTCACCAGCGACTGGCTGCCCACCCTGACTCGACCCGACGTCGACCTGGTCACCGAGAAGATCGTCGAGGTCACCACGGACGGCATCCGCACCGCCGACGGCGTCACCCACCCGTGCGACGTGCTGGTCTACGGCACCGGCTTCGCCGCCACCGACTTCCTCACCCCGATCCGGGTGACCGGCCGCGACGGCCGCCGTCTGGACGAGGTGTGGCACGACGGCGCGCACGCCTATCTCGGCATGGCCGTGCCCGGCTTCCCGAACCTCTTCCTCATGTACGGCCCCAACACCAACACCGGCAACACCTCGGTCGTCTACTTCCACGAGGCCCAGGCGCGCTACATCGCCCAGGCGGTACGCCTGATCGCCGCCGGCGGGCCACCGTTGGACGTGCGCGCGGGCGTGGCCGCCGCCTACGACGCCGACCTGCAACGGCGGCTCGCCGGCAGTGTCTGGACCGGGTGTCAGAGCTGGTACCGCACCCCCGGCGGTCGGGTCGTCACCAACTGGCCCGGCCTGGCGGGGGAGTACCGGCGCGCCACGGCCCGGCTCCGGCCCGCCGACTACGGCCGGCCGCCCACCTGAGCGACCTGCGGCGCCGTTCCCCGGCCCTGCGCGCGGGCGACCTGCGGCCCCGGGCCTGGTCGGTGCGCGCCTGATGTCCGGCAGGTGGGCGCGACCGGATCAGTGGCCCAGCCGTTGCCGGGCGAGGAACGCCGGCACCACCATCCGCCACGCCTCGGTGACCAGTCCGGTCATCTGCGCCCCGTCGAGCCGCTCGACCCGGCAGCACACCCAGTTGAACCGCAGGTCGGACGCGGGCGGCAGCAGGAACAGCTGCGGGTCGGCCGTGACGAGACCGGCGCGCTGCTCCTTCGGGAAGGCGAATCCCATGGTCTGCTCGTCGCGCGAGAACGCCACGTACACCAGCCGGCCGACCCGGAACTTCACCCGGTCGTGGATCAGGTGCTCGCTGCTGCGGGGCAGGGTCCGGGCCAGGGCGCGGACGTCGGCGACGGTGACCACCCCGCCACCGTAGCGCCGCCCCCCGACACGCCGACCGGCTCGCGGGGTCCGTGTCCCGGGCCCGCGAGCCGGCCGGCAGGCGTCGGCTACCGTCCGGCCGCCACCAGCAGCCCGGCCACGGCGTCGACCGTGCCCGGGTGTGCCGCCAGCAGCGCGGCCACCTCCGAGGCGCCCGGCGGCCCGTCCACCGGCCGCCAGGCGGCGTCGCAGCCGAGCAGCGCCGCCACCGCGTCCACCGGCTCCGGGTGTGCGGCGAGCAGCGCGGCGACCGGCCCCGCCGCGACGGCCGGGGTGGCCGGCACCGCCGGCGCGGGCGCGATCCACGGCGGCACCCAGGCGTCCAGCGCCGGCAGGGTGCCGGGGAAGGTCCGCCCCGCCTCGCGGACCAGCAGCGGCACCAGCTCCGGGCCCTGGTCGCGCAGGGTGGTGATCAGCGTCGGCAGCCAGGGCAGCAGCACCGGGTCGGGCAGCCGGGCGAACGCGGTCGACATCGTCTCCACCACGAACGGCGCCAGCGCCGGCACCGGCTCCAACGCCTGCACGAACCCGGAGAGGTACTGCGGGAACGCCGGCACCACCAGCGGGTTGCCGAGCAGCTCCGCGCAGCGCTCCCGCAGCTCGGCCAGCGAGAGCAGACCCAGCTGGTGCCGGGCGGCCCAGAGCAGGGCCACCTTCGCCGGGGTCTCCGGATGCGACTGCGCGACGGCGAGTTCGAGCTGCGAGCGGTCGCAGCCCAGCGACAGCGCCAGCCCCTCCATGCCGAACAGGAAGCCCAGCATCGCCCCGACCTGGCGGACGCCGGTCTCCTCGTCCACCACGGCGGTGGGCAGCAGGGTGCAGTAGTGCGCGTACCCGGTGGTGACGAACGCCCGGCACCAGGCGGGCAGCGCTCCCGACGCCCGATGGTGGGCGAGCAGCCGACGGATGCGGCGCAGCACCTCCGGGGCGTCGTCGACGGTGCGCTCGGCGGCGAGCAGCTCCACCGCCCGGGCGCCCAGTTCGTCGACCAGGCGAGGGCTGTCCAGCAGCCGGATGGCGTCCTCGACCGCCCCGAGGGCGACCGCCGCCGTCGCCCGGGGACCCCGCACCGCCCGGCGCAGCCGCTGCTCCAGCACCTGCTCGACGGTCACCCCCTCGTACCCCAGCTCGATCAGGGCACGCTGGTTGCGGCCCAGCGCCAGGTCCCAGCTCTCCTGGATCGACCGGTGCCCCAGCCGGCGCTCGCCCATGATCGGGCGGACCGCGTCCGGCGGGAGCAGGTGCCGCAGCATCCACAGCAGATCCGAGCAGGGCGCCAGCGCCGGATCGCCGTGCAGGTCCAGCAGCGCCCGCTGCACGGTCCGTTTCTCCAGGTCCAGCCCGAGCGGGGCCAACCGGTCCAGCACGTCGCGGGCCAGCGGCGGCAGGGCGTCGTAGCCGACCTGGCCGACCCGGTCGCCGCCGAGCAGGATCTCGCAGAGCCGCCGGACGTCGCGCCGGCCGGGCACCACGTCCTTCTCGATGCAGGTGACGGCCGCGTCGGCGAAGTCGTACGGGGTGGGGCGGGCCCGGTTGCGCAGCCCGGCCAGCAGGATCGACGTCTCGAACACCGCGATCGCGTCGGCCGTGCTGGCCAGGTAGCCGTTGCGTCGGGCCAGCCGCACGATGTCGACGCACCAGCCCCGCAGCTCCGCCTCGTCCAGGCCGCCCGGGGTGGGCGGCGCGGCCAGGAACCCGGAGAGCCGGTCGGTGACCGGGGCGGCGGGGGAGGGAGCGGGCCCGCCCTTGCCGCGCCGGGTACGCCCACCGCGCTGCCCGTCCAGGCGGAACGGGACCAGACCGGAGCGGGAGACCGCCTTCGTCCAGGCCGCGGCCGCGATGGAGACCGAGCCGGAGGCGAGGCCGAACTGCGCCTCGATCGCGGAATGGCTGGACGGGATCAGCCCGTAACGCCAGCGGGTGCCGGTGCGCGGAGTGATCTCGAAGGGCGGGGCGTCGGCGGCGAGCCCGAACTGCTCGACCCGGCTGGCGGCGTGGAACGCCCCGCACACGTAGAGACAGTCGGCCGGGTCGGCCCCGGACGCGGTCAGGTGCTGCCGCATCCGCGTCCACATGTAGCGCTCCCGGTCCTCGTCCCGGTCGGTCCGGTCCGACCCGGCCGGGCGCAGCCGCCGGAACAGGCTGCCGATGAGCACCATCACCTGCCGGTAGGTGTCGTGGTCGGCGTCGGCGAGGGGCTGCTCGACGTACTGGTCCCACCACTCCGACCAGTGCCGCACCTTGCCGTGGTGCAGCAGGTACGCCTCCAGCTCCGCGAAGCGGGGCCGCAGCTCGCCGATCTCCACCCCGACCGCGTCGCCGTGCAGCGCGGCGTCCTCGTCGAGGGCCGCCGGCGGCTCGGTGTCACCGCCCTCGGCGGGGGTGTCGTCGCGGGGCGTCCACTGGAAGACGTGGTCGGTGGAGCGGTCGACCAGCACCAGCTCGACGCCCGGGGTCTCCAGCGCGTACGCGATGGCCTGGTACTCGGCGGAGGCCTCGGTGACCGGCGCGACGACGCTGAGCGGGCCCCACTCGGCGGGGAAGCCCTCCAGTTCCGAGGCGAACGCCTGCACGGCCACCGGCAGGCGGCAGTTGCGCAGCTCGCCCAACAGCGGCTGGAGATCCTCGCAGAGCTCCAGGTAGATCACCTTGGGCTGCTTGGCCCGTAGCCGGCGCACCATCGCCAGCGCGGAGGCCGGCGAGTGGTGGCAGACCGGGAAGATCTCCAGCGGCTCGCCGAGGGCGCGGTCGACGTCGTCGACCATGCCGGCGAGGATGCCGGCCACCGCGTCGGGTGACCCGCCGAAGGTGGCCGCCGCCTCGGCGAGCTGCTCACGCAGCACCGCGAACGGGCCGGTGGGGGCGGGCACGGTCATGACAGCGACGCGATCGCCTGGCGGCCGCCGTCGAGGAAGCCCTCCCAGCCGCCGCCGTCCTGCTTGGCCCGCGGCTCGACCACGCCGTGCAGGTACTTGTTGAGGATCGCCAGGTCTTCCGGGCTGCGCCGGGCCAGCGAGCCCATCAGCGACCCGGCGAGGGTCTCCGGGCGCAGGGTACGGTCGCCGAAGAACTGGCTGTGCAGGATCGCGTCCTCCAGCACACCGATCTGCTCGGCGGTGGACAGCGCCGACTCCAGCTTCTCGTCGTCGCTGGTCGCCGACGCGGCGGCGGCCCGCAGGTCGGCGAAGCTCTGCAGCAGGATGTCCAGCAGGGTCGGTGGCACGTCCAGTTCGATGGAGTGCCGGCGCAGCAGCTCCTCGGTGCGGAACCGGACGATCTCCGCCTCGCTGCGCTTGTTGGTCACCACCGGGATGCGGACGAAGTTGAACCGCCGCTTCAACGCCGACGACAGGTCGTTGACGCCGCGGTCGCGGCTGTTCGCGGTGGCGATGACCGAGAAACCGGGCTTGGCGAACACGATGTTGTCGTCGTTGAGCTCGGGGATGGAGACGTACTTCTCCGACAGGATCGAGATCAGCGCGTCCTGCACGTCGCTGGTGGAGCGGGTCAGCTCCTCGAAGCGGCCGATGACGCCCCGCTCCATGGCGGTCATGATCGGCGAGGGGATCATCGACTCGCGGGACTGCCCGCGGGCGATGACCATGGAGACGTTCCAGGAGTACTTGATGTGGTCCTCGGTGGTGCCGGCGGTGCCCTGCACCACCAGGGTGGAGTTGCGGCAGATCGCGGCGGACAGCAGCTCGGCCAGCCAGCTCTTGCCGGTGCCCGGGTCACCGATCAGCAGCAGGCCCCGGTCGGAGGCCAGCGTGACGATGCTCCGCTCGACGAAGCTGCGGTCGCCGAACCACTTCTGCGCGATCTCCCGGTCCAGGCCGTCGGCCCGCTCGGAGCCCAGGACGAACAGCCGCACCATGCGCGGGCTCAGTCGCCAGGAGAACGGCTTCGGCCCGGTGTCGACCGACTCCAGGTAGTCGAGTTCGTCGGCGTACTTGACCTCGGCGGGGGCACGCAACATCTCGGACATGTGGTGATGACTCCTAGGTGAGGAAGCTCTTGAGCTCGAAGACGAGTTTGCGGATGTGACCGGAGATGACCGGGGTGCCCAGGTCCTTGAAGCGCTGCCGGAACCACGGGTTCACGCTCTGCTGGCCGGAGCTGTTGACCGAGCCGACCGGGATGAACCGCACCCCGGAGCGGTGCACGGCCTCGATGCCGTCGAACAGGGGCTGGGACCGGTCGAACTCGTAGAAGTCCGAGATCCACACCATGACGGTGTTCCTCGGCTCGACGATCTTCGGCCGGGCGAGCGCCATCGCCACCGGGCCGTCGTTGCCCCCGCCCAGGTTGGTACGCAGCAGCACCTCGAACGGGTCGTGCACCCACGGCGTCAGGTCCAGCGCCCGGGTGTCGTACGCGATGAGGTGCACGTCCACCTTGGGCAGCCCCGCGAAGATCGACGCGAGGATGGTGCAGTTGACCATCGAGTCGACCATCGAGCCGGACTGGTCCACCACCACGATCAGCCGCGACGGCGTGGTCTTGCGGGCGGTCTGCCGGTAGTAGAGCCGGTCGACGTAGAGCCGCTCGTCGTCCGGGCTCCAGTTGGTCAGGTTCTGCCAGATGGTGCGGTCCAGGTCGAGGTTGCGGAACACCCGCTTCGGCGGCACCGACCGGTCGATCGTCCCGACGCTGGTCTGCTCGACCTGTGTGCGCAGCACCTGGGCGACCTCGTCGACGAAGCGCCGGATCAGCGCCTTGGCGTTGGCCAGCGCCACCCCGGACAGGTTCGCCTTGTCCCGCAGCAACTGCTCGATCAGCGACATGCTCGGGGTCAGCCGGGCGGCCAGCGCCGGATCGGCCAGCACCTCGCGCAGGTGCATCCGGCGCACCAGGTCGCCCTCCAGCCCGGCCAGCGTGCCGCCCAGTCCGGCGCTCTGCCGGCGCAGCTCGCCCGGCGCCGCACCGCACGCCTGCTCGAACCAGCCGGCGTCGGACTGCCAGCGGGCCAACTGCCCGGCGCTGACCGGCCCCGCGCCGGTGGCGAAGACGTTGAGCAGCAGCTTCGACACCAGCGCGGCCCGGCGCACCTCGGCCGCACCCGGCCGGTGCGCGTCGGCGGCGCCGGCCTCGGGGGCGGACCCGGGGGACGTCGCCACCCCGGGTGGGTTCTCGTCGGTGGGGGCCAGCAGGCCGCGCAGCTCGTCGGCGAGCGCCGGGAAGCGCTGCACCACGGTGTCCACCGCGACGGCCGGGTCGAGCAGCGCCGCCGGCAGGCCGAGGTCGTCGACGACGGCCACGCTCGCCGACTCCAGGGTGGGCTGCTCGTCCGGGTCGAACAGCCGGGCCAGCAGCCGCCAGTACAGCACCTGCCGCCGGTTGGCGTCGGCGAGGTCGTGGGTGGGGATCGGCTCGGTCATCGGCGCAGCAACCGTCCCGCGCGCTCGCGCAGCACGGCCACGACGTCGCCCGCCCTGGCCTCGGCCTTGGCCACCTTCGGGTCGGTCACGCCGCACGCCCAGTCGCCGTTGTGGACCTCCACCACCTTGCGCTTGACGGTCGAGCGGACCGCGAGCGGCTGCACCAGCCACCGGCCGGCGTCCCAGCGGGCCAGGCCGATGCAGGCCGACGAGCCGGCGACCAGCTCCGGGGTGACCGGTCCGCAGGACGGCAGGCGCTCGACCGCCACGGCGAGCCGCTGCCCGTCCAGCTCCAGTTCGACACCGCCGTCGGCGCGGTGCACCGTGTAGCCCTCCAGCAGCACCGGCTCGGCGAGCACGGCCGGGTGCCGGTCCAGCGGCGGCGCGGCCGACGCCACGGCGGCGGGCAGCAGGACCCGCGCGGTGGCGAACGGGTCGGCCGGCTCGGCGGGGCGTACCGCGTCGTCGTGCCAGAGCAGGTCCGCACCGTGCAACGGCAGGTCGTCGACGGTCACGGCGCGCCGCTGCGCCAGCACGGTCAGCAGGACGGGGTGGGCCTGCAGCAGCTGCCACAGCGCCGGGCCGGAGATCGTGTCGACCTTCGCGGCGCCCACCGCGGTACGCACCAGGCGGGCCGGGCCCCCGTCGGCCGGTTCGAGGACGCCGTGCAGCTGGACCTGCACCGCCGTGTCGTGTTCGTGCACGTCCACCCCGAGCGGCAGCAGCCGGCCGGAGACCCGCTGCACCACCCCCGGGCTGACCGGCCCGGCCTGGGCCAGCAGCATTCCTCGGCTCCAGAGGTCGGCCCAGCGGCGGCTCGGCGCCTGCGGCATCGTCGCGACCGGGACGCAGGCCCGAAGCTCGGCCGCGAGGCCGTCGAGCAGCACCGCCAGCCGGCGCGTGCCCGGCGTGGCCAGGGCTGACTCGATCGGGGCGTCGGCGGCGGCGAGCAGCTCGTGGTCGACGCCGCGCCAGCCGGTCACCGCCAGCTCGTGCAGCCAGGCCCGCGCGCCGGCCGGGTCGGGCGTCACCTCGGTCGGCCCGGCCGCCGGCGCGGGCGTCCACGCCCGGCGCTCGCGCCCCAACGCGGCGTCGAGCCGGGCCAGCAGGGCGTCGTGGGCGGCGCCGAACAGCGCCGTGCGCGCCCCGGCGAGCACGGCGAGGTGCTCCTCGGCGACGGAGCCGGCGGTCACCTTGCCCACCGCCTCGGCCACCCGGTCGGCCAGCGGGGTGGACGCCACCGCCCCGGCGAGGGCGGCCAGCGCGGCCGCGTCGGCCTCGCCGACCCGGGCCAGGCCCCGGATCAGGGCGTCGTCGAAGCCGGCGGCGACGTCGAGCGCGTCGGCCAGCCCGGCCGGTTCGCCGTCGTGCAGCGCGGTGAGGTGGGTGCCCAGCATCAGCGGCCCGCCCCGGTCGCCGGGAACCAGTGCAGCTCGGGCGCCGGGGTGGCGCTGCCGGGCAGCTCCAGGTAGGCCAGGTGGCGCAGGAAGCGGCTGAACACCACCGCGGCGGAGGTCGGCTCGTGCCGAGCGTCCAACCGGCTCATCAGCTGCGCGCCGGTCTGCACCCCGTCGCCGGCCTCGACCCGCAGGTAGCGGGCGACCCGGTCGACGCCGTACTGGAGCACCGCCTCGTCGGCCAGTGCGTGCAGGTGCTTGCAGGGGGTGCCCCGCAGGCCGCCGCAAGGCCGGTTGTTGTTGGTGCTGCAGTGGTAGGCATGGGTGCCCGAGGCGACCGACGAGACGTACACCCGCTCGACGTCCGACCCGCTGGACACCACCCCCTGGAGCCGCCCGTCGGCCAGCTCCACGAAGGGCACCTTGGCCAGTTTGCGGGGCCGGGCGGGCGGCACCACCCGCACCGCGCTGCGCCGCTGGGCGGCCCCGTCCACGTCCGTCACTTCCGACCTCCCCGCCCGCCGGGAGACCGGCGACGCCCATGGTGAAGCGGCCGTCGGATCGCACCGACGCCGCCGTGACGACATGGATCATGGACCACGGGTACGACACGAATCCACGCCGGACACGCGGCGGCCCGGCCGGCGTCGCCGACCGGGCCGCGCTCGGGCGGTCAGGTCGGCAGGAAGGGCCGTTCGGCGCGGGAGGTGGCCGGACTCCGGTCGGGCGCCCGGAGTCGAGAGCGGGCATCGATGTGAGCGCTCACAGGGCGAAAGTATTGCCGGGGCATGTCCGACGGTCAACAGCCTCGTGGCGGGAGTGTCCGTCCGTCCGATGGCCGGTGACGTCCCGCCCGGTCGACCGCGCCGAGGCGGCTGTTCCGCGCTCGTCACCAGTGACCGCCCCCGCCCTCGTATCGACCGAGGTGAGAGCCGCTGTCCCCGTCGGGGGTGCCGGCCGAGTCCCGGACGGGGGCGCGCGGGGATGTCGAAGATGTTTCGGGACACGTCTTGACGGCCGCCCATGTGAGCGCTAACACTATGCGCAGCAGGCCACGGGAGGATGGGCATGGACGAAGCTGCAGGGCCGGACGACCGGTACGTCGTCGGCGTCGACTTCGGCACGTTGTCGGGGCGGGCACTGGTGGTACGGGTCGCCGACGGCGCCGAGCTGGGCACCGCGGTGCACGAGTACCGCCACGCGGTCATGGACACCGCGCTCACCGCCGCCGACGCCCGGCCCCTGCCGGCGGACTGGGCGCTGCAGGACCCCGAGGACTACCGCGAGGTGCTGCGGCAGGCCGTGCCCGCGGCGCTGGCCGCCAGCGGCGTCGACCCCGCCCGGGTGATCGGCATCGGCATCGACTTCACCGCCTGCACGGTGCTGCCCACCCTGGCCGACGGCACCCCGCTGTGCGAGGTGCCCGAGCTGCGCACCCGGCCGCACGCCTGGGTGAAGCTGTGGAAGCACCACGCCGCCCAGCGGCAGGCCGACCGGATCAACGCCCTCGCCCACGAGCGCGGCGAACCCTGGATCGGCCGCTACGGCGGCAAGATCTCCGCCGAGTGGCAGTACGCCAAGGCCCTGCAACTGCTGGAGGAGGACCCGGAGCTCTACGCCCGCGCCGAGCGCTGGATCGAGGCCGCCGACTGGATCGTCTGGCAACTCTGCGGCACCGAGACCCGCAACGTGTGCACCGCCGGCTACAAGGGAATCCGCCAGGACGGCCGCTACCCGTCCCGGGACTACCTCGCCGCGCTGCACCCGGACTTCACCGACCTCGTCGCCAAGCTCGACGGTCCGCTCCTGCCGCTGGGCGTCCGGGCCGGCGGGCTCACCGCGCAGGCCGCCGCCTGGACCGGCCTGCCCGAGGGCGTCGCGGTCGCGGTGGGCAACGTGGACGCCCACGTCACCGCCGCGGCCGCCCGGGCCCTCGAACCGGGTCGGCTGGTCGCCATCATGGGCACCTCCACCTGCCACGTCGTCAACGGCACCCGGCTGGCCGAGGTCGCCGGCATGTGCGGCGTGGTCGACGGCGGGATCAGCGCCGGCTCCTGGGGCTACGAGGCGGGCCAGAGCGGGGTCGGGGACATCTTCGGCTGGTACGTCGAGCACGCCGCACCCGCCGGCTGGGCCTCGCACGAGGCGCTGAGCGAGGCCGCGGCCGCCCAACCCGTCGGCGCGCACGGCCTGATCGCGCTCGACTGGTGGAACGGCAACCGCTCCCTGCTGGTCAACCACGACCTCAGCGGCGTCCTCGTCGGGCTCACCCTGGCCACCCGCCCCCCGGACGTCTACCGCGCGCTGCTGGAGTCCACCGCGTACGGCACCCGGATGATCATCGAGGCGTTCGCCGACGCGGGAGTGCCGGTGGACGAGGTGATCGTCGCCGGTGGGCTCACCGCCAACACGTTGCTGATGCAGATCTACGCCGACGTCACCCGGCGGCCGCTGGGCATCATCGGCTCGACGCAGGGCCCGGCGCTGGGCTCGGCGATCCACGCGGCGGTGGCCGCCGGGGCGTACCCCGACGTGCCGGCCGCCTCGGCGGCGATGGGCCGGGTGGACCGCGACGTGTACCGGCCCGACCCGCAGCGCGCCCGCGCCTACGACGACCTGTACGCCGAGTACCGCCGCCTGCACGACCACTTCGGCCGCGGCGGCGACGACACGCTGCTGCGGCTGCGGGCCATCCGCAACGCCGCCCGGCAGGCGGCCGACCCGACCCCGGCCACCGAGGCCGCGGCCCCCCTGGAGGTGATGGCATGAGCGTCGCCCTGCCCGCCGAGGTGGCCCGGCTGCGGGAGACCGTGGCGGGCCTGCACGCCGAACTGGTCCGCTACCAGTTGGTGGCGTGGACGGCCGGGAACGTCTCGGCCCGGGTGCCCGGGCGGGACCTGATGGTCATCAAGCCCAGCGGGGTGTCCTACGACGACCTGCGTCCGGAGAACATGATCGTCTGCGACCTCGACGGGGTGGTGGTCGACGGCGACCTCGCGCCGTCCAGCGACACCGCCGCGCACGCCTACGTCTACCGGGCGATGCCCGAGGTGGGCGGGGTGGTGCACACCCACAGCGGGTACGCCACCGCCTGGGCGGCGCGCGGCGAGCCCATCCCGTGCCACCTGACCGCCCAGGCCGACGAGTTCGGCGGCGAGATCCCGGTGGGTCCCTTCGCCCTGATCGGCGGCGACGACATCGGCAAGGGGATCGTGGCGACCCTGTCCGGGCACCGCTCGCCGGCGGTGCTGATGCGCAACCACGGCGTCTTCACCATCGGCCGGGACGCCCGGGCGGCGGTGAAGGCGGCGGTGATGTGCGAGGACGTGGCCCGCACCGCGCACCTGACCCGGGCGCTCGGCACGCCGGCGCCGATGGCCCGCGCCGACATCGACTCGCTCTACGACCGTTACCAGAACGTCTACGGCCAGCCGGGCACGCGTTCCGCCGCCCGCTGACCCGTCCGTGCTCCGACCGGACCCGCCCCCGCGGACCGGCCGGCCGATCGCATCACCGCACCACCCACCCGGTCCGGCGCCGTCCGGCGTGCCGTGCCGACCCGGCCGGGTGGCACCCCCACCTCACCCCCGAAGGAGTCACCGGCATGGTGCACATCCGTACCACCATCACCCGTCGCGGGCTCGGCGCCCTGCTCGCCGCCGGCCTGTTGGCGACCGGCCTGTCCGGCTGCGGCAACAGTGACACCGGCGGTGACGCCGGCGGCGACGACAAGATCGTCCTCGGGTTCTCCCAGGTCGGCGCGGAGAGCGGCTGGCGTACGGCGAACACCAACTCGATCAAGGAAGCCGCCGGGACGGCCGGCATCGAGCTGAAGTTCGACGACGCCCAGCAGAAGCAGGAGAACCAGATCAAGGCGATCCGCAACTTCATCCAGCAGAAGGTGGACGTGATCGCCTTCTCGCCGGTGGTGGAGTCCGGCTGGGACACCGTGCTCAAGGAGGCCAAGGACGCCAAGATCCCGGTGATCCTCACCGACCGCAGCGTCGACTCCGCCGACAAGACCCTCTACAAGACCTTCATCGGTTCGGACTTCGTCAAGGAGGGCCGCCTGTCCGGTGAGTGGCTGGTCGAGCAGACCAAGTCCGCGACCGGGCCGGTGAACATCGTCGAGCTGCAGGGCACCACCGGCTCGGCCCCGGCGAACGACCGCAAGAAGGGCTTCGCCGAGGCGATCGCGGTCAACCCCAACCTCAAGGTCGTCGCGTCGCAGAGCGGTGACTTCACCCGGGCCGGCGGCAAGCAGGTCATGGAGCAGTTCCTCAAGGCCAACCCGAAGATCGACGTGCTCTTCGCGCACAACGACGACATGGGCCTCGGCGCGCTGGAGGCGATCACCGCGGCCGGCAAGGTGCCCGGCAAGGACATCACCATCATCACCATCGACGCGGTCAAGGACGGCATGCAGGCCCTGGCCGACGGCAAGTTCAACTTCATCGCCGAGTGCAGCCCGCTGCTCGGGCCCCAGCTGATGGACCTGGTGAAGAAGGTGCACGCCGGTGAGTCGGTGCCCACCCGGGTGGAGACCGAGGAGACCACGTTCACCGTCGAGCAGGCCAAGGCCGCGCTGCCGACGCGCAAGTACTGACCCGCCGGACACCGGGCTACGCCCGACGTCCGCTCGCGACGAATCCTCGCCGTCACGGCGGCGGGCCGGCGGTGTCACCGACACCGCCGGCCCGGCCACCTCCCCGCGTCACGCGCGCCGACGGACCGGGACCGCCCCGTGCGGTCGCGCCCGCCCCGCACCGCCGAGAATCACGAAAGGTCTGGTGGGATGTCGCAGAGGCATCCGGTCCTGACGATGACCGCGATCAGCAAGCTCTTCCCGGGCGTACGCGCCCTCGACGGTGTCGACTTCCGTCTGTTCCCCGGTGAGGTCCACGCCCTGATGGGCGAGAACGGCGCCGGCAAGTCCACCCTGATCAAGGTGCTGACCGGCGTGTACGGCACCGACGCCGGGACCGTCACCCTCGACGGCGCACAGGTCTCCTTCACCGGCCCGATGCAGGCCACCGCGGCGGGCGTGAGCACCGTCTACCAGGAGGTCAACCTCTGCCCGAACCTGTCCGTGGCGGAGAACATCTTCATCGGCCGGGAGCCGCGCCGCCTCGGCATGGTCGACTGGCGCGAGACGCGCCGGCGGGCGCAGGCCCTGCTCGCCCGTCTCGACCTGCACATCGACGTCACCGAACTGCTCGGCAGCTACTCCCTCGCGGTGCAGCAGATGGTGGCAATCGCCCGCGCCGTCGACGTGCGGGCGCGGGTGCTGATCCTCGACGAGCCCACCTCCAGCCTGGACGCCGACGAGGTCGCGCAACTGCTGCGGATCATGCGGCATCTGCGCGACGAGGGCATCGCGATCCTCTTCGTCACCCACTTCCTCGACCAGGTGTACGCCATCGCCGACCGGATCACGGTGCTGCGCAACGGCCGCCTGGTCGGCGAGTACCCGACCGCCGACCTGCCGCAGATCGCCCTCGTCGAGAAGATGATCGGCAAGGAGCTGGACGCGCTGGAGCGCCTCGACTCCGAGGCCGGCCGGGACCGGGCGGCCGTCACCGCCGGAACCCCGCTGGTCGAGGCCGACGGGCTCGGCCGGACCGGCGCGGTGGCGCCGTTCAGCCTCACCATCCACGAGGGTGAGGTCGTCGGCCTGGCCGGGCTGCTCGGCTCGGGGCGTACCGAGGTCGCCCGGTTGCTCTTCGGCGCGGACCGCGCGGACCGGGGGCGGCTCACCGTGGCCGGGCAGCCGGCAGCCGTGCGCACCCCGGTGGCGGCGATCGACCGTGACATCGCCTTCTGCTCGGAGAACCGTCGCACCGAGGGGCTGGTCGGCGAGCTGACCGTGCGGGAGAACATCATCCTGGCGATGCAGGCGGCCCGGGGCTGGCTGCGGCCGGTGCCCCGACGCCGGCAGGACGAGCTGGTCCAGCGCTGGATCGAGGCGTTGAGCATCCGCCCGGCCGACCCGGACATGCCGGTGCGCAACCTCTCCGGCGGCAACCAGCAGAAGGTGCTGCTCGCCCGCTGGCTGATCACCGAGCCGCGGCTGCTGATCCTGGACGAGCCGACCCGGGGCATCGACATCGGCGCGAAGACCGAGATCCAGCGCCTGGTGGCCCAGCTCTCCGACGGCGGCATGGCGGTGCTGTTCATCTCCGCCGAGCTGGAGGAGGTGCTGCGGCTCAGCCACACGGTGGCCGTGATGCGCGACCGGCAGATGGTCGCCCAGCTGGCCAACGACGACTCGCTCGACGCCGACCGCGTCATGCGGGCCATCGCCAGCGGCGCGCAGCAGGAAGGGCTGGAGAAGGCATGAGCACCGTACGGACCCGCGTCACGACGATCACCGGTCACCGGCTGTTCTGGCCGCTGGTCGTGCTGCTGGTGCTGCTGGCGGCCAACACGATCCACCGGCCGAGCTTCCTGTCGGTCGAGCTGAAGAACGGCCACCTGTACGGCAGCCTCATCGACATCGTCCGGCTCAGCGCCCCGCTGATCCTGGTGGCCCTGGGCATGTCCCTGGTGATCGCCACCGGCGGCATCGACCTGTCGGTGGGCAGCGTGGTCGCGGTCAGCGGCGCGGTGGCCTGCCTGTACATCAGTGAGCAGCCCGACCAGGACAGCCTGGGCGGCGTGCTGATCGCGCTGGCCCTCGCCTTCGGCATCGCTCTGCTGCTCGGCGCCTGGAACGGCGTCCTGGTCGCCGTCATCGGCATCCAGCCGATCATCGCCACGCTGATCCTGATGGTCGCCGGGCGCGGCCTGGCCCAGTTGATCACCTCCGGGCAGATCATCACCGTCAACAGCGGGCCGTACCGGGCGATCGGGGTGGGGCACCTGCTCACCCTGCCGTTCGCGATCATCGTGGCCCTGGCGGTGACCCTGGTCGTGGCGGTGCTGACCCGGCGTACCGCGCTCGGCATGATCATCGAGGCGGTCGGCGGCAACGCCGAGGCCAGCCGCCTGGCCGGCGTCCGCTCCCGCCGCATCACCTTTCTCGTGTACGTGGTCAGCGCCGCCTGCGCCGCCATCGCCGGCTTCATGATGACCGCGAACGTCTCCAGCGCCGACGGCAACGCCGCCGGCCTCTGGGTGGAGCTCGACGCGATCCTGGCCGTGGTCATCGGTGGCACCTCGCTGGCCGGCGGCCGGTTCTTCCTCAGCGGCACCATCGTCGGCGCGCTGATCATCCAGACCCTGACCACCTCCGTGTACGCCATGAACATCGACCCGCAGACGGCCCTGCTGTTCAAGGCGGTCGTGGTGATCGCGGTCTGCCTCATCCAGGCCCCGGCGTTCCGCGCCCGGTTCCGACGTCGGCGCGCGTCCACGGTGGCCCCGTCGCCCGCCGCCGAAGAGCAGAAGGAGCAGGTCCCGGCATGACCACGACACCACTGGCCGCCCGCGCGGACCGCGCACGGTGGCGGGTGCCGCAACGGCACGTACCGGTGCTGGCCACCCTCGCCCTGCTGCTCGTCATGTACGGCGTCGGCGTCTCCCAATACCGCGCCTTCTCCAACGTCCAGGTCGTCTTCAACATCTTCATCGACAACGGCTTCCTGCTCGTCGTCGCGGTCGGCATGACCTTCGTGATCCTCACCGGTGGCATCGACCTGTCGGTCGGCTCGGTCGTGGCGATGACCGCGATGGTGTCGGCGTCCCTGCTGCGCGACGGCCTGCACCCCGCCCTGGTGCTGCTGGTCGCGCTGCTGATCGGCCCGACCCTCGGGTTCGCGATGGGCTGCGTCATCCACTTCTTCGACATCCAGCCGTTCATCGTCACCCTGGCCGGGATGTTCTTCGCCCGGGGCATGTGCACCTGGATCAGCTCGACCTCCGTCCCGATCACCGACGGGTTCTGGACCTCGGCGGCGCAGGCGCGCATCCGGGTCGGCGAGAACTTCGTGACCGTGAGCGTCCTGATCGCCCTGGCCGTGGTCGCGGTGGCGGCGTTCACGCTGGCCTACACCCGGCTGGGCCGCAACGTGTACGCCATCGGCGGCAACCCGCAGTCGGCGCTGCTGATGGGCCTGCCGGTCGGGCGGACCAGGATCGCCGTCTACACGATCAGCGGGCTCTGCTCGGCCGTCGGCGGCATCCTGCTGTCCTTCTACACCCTCTCCGGCGCCCCGCTGATCGCCGTCGGCATGGAGTTGGACGTCATCGCCGCGGTCGTCATCGGCGGCACCCTGCTCACCGGCGGCTCCGGCTACGTCTTCGGCACGGTGCTGGGCGTGCTGGTCCTCGGCGTGATCCAGACCCTGATCACCTTCGACGGCACCCTCAGCTCCTGGTGGACCAAGATCGTCATCGGTGGCCTGCTCTTCGCGTTCATCCTGCTCCAACGCCTCGTCGGCATCCGCACCAAGTGACCCCGACCAGTTCCACGGAAGGCACGCCCATGACCAGCACACCACCCGCCGCCGAGGTCTGGTTCCTCACCGGCAGCCAGGGCCTGTACGGCGAGAAGACCCTGCGCCAGGTGGCGGAGCAGTCGCGGCGGATCGCCGCGCTGCTCGACGCCGACCACGCCATCCCCGCCCGGGTGGTCTGGAAGCCGGTGCTCACCTCCAGCACGGAGATCTTGGCCGTCTGCCGCGACGCCGCCGTGCAGGGGGCGGTCGGGGTGATCGCCTGGATGCACACGTTCTCCCCGGCGAAGATGTGGATCTCCGGACTGGACGCGCTGCGCACCCCGCTGCTGCACCTGCACACCCAGGCCAACGTCGAGCTGCCCTGGTCCGAGATCGACATGGACTTCATGAACCTGAACCAGGCCGCGCACGGCGACCGCGAGTTCGGGTACGTGCAGACCCGGCTGGGGGTGGCCCGCAAGACGGTCGCCGGGCACGTCAGCAACCCGCAGGTCACCGCCCGCATCGCGGCGTGGACCCGGGCCGCCGTCGGGCACGCCGAGCTGCGGTCGCTGCGGCTGGCCCGCTTCGGCGACAACATGCGCGACGTGGCGGTGACCGAGGGCGACAAGGTCGAGGCGGAGCTGCGCTTCGGCGTCTCCGTCAACACGTACGGGGTCAACGACCTGGTCACCGCCGTCGACGCGGTGCCGGACAGCCGGGTCGACGAGCTGGTCAAGGAGTACGACGACGCCTACCGGCTCGTCGCCGAGCTGCGCCCCGGCGGGCAGCGGCGCGACTGTCTGCGCTACGCCGCCCGGATCGAGGCGGGGTTGCGCGACTTTCTCGACGCCGGTGGTTTCCGCGCCTTCACCACCAACTTCGAGGACCTCGGCGGGCTGCGCCAGCTGCCCGGCATCGCGGTGCAGCGGCTGATGGCCGACGGGTACGGCTTCGGCGGCGAGGGGGACTGGAAGACCTCCGTCCTGGTCCGCACGCTCAAGGCGATGTCGGTCGGCGCCGCCGGCGGGACGTCGTTCATGGAGGACTACACCTACGACCTCACTCCCGGCCGGGAACTGGTCCTCGGCGCGCACATGCTGGAGGTGTGCCCGAGCATCGCCGCCGCGACGCCGACGGTGGAGATCCACCCGTTGGGCATCGGTGGCCGGGAGGACCCGGTGCGGCTGGTGTTCGACGCCCGGCCCGGCCCGGCCGTGGTGCTGGGGCTGGCCGACATGGGGGAGCGGTTCCGCCTGGTCGCCAACGAGATCGACGTGGTCGCCCCGCCGCAGCCGTTGCCGAAGCTGCCGGTGGCCCGCGCGGTGTGGCGGCCCCGCCCGGACCTGCCCCGCTCGGCGGAGGCGTGGCTCACCGCGGGCGCCCCGCACCACACCGTGCTGTCCCAGGCCGTCGGGGTCGAGGAGTTGCACGACCTGGCCGACATGGTCGCCACCGAGCTGGTCGTCATCGACGCGCAGACGACCACCCGCCGGCTGACCGACGAGCTGCGGTGGAACCAGGCGTACTACCGGCTGGCGCGCGGCTTCTGACCGGCACGCGGGCGGGCGTCGTCCGGCGCGTCCCCACGGTGCCGGGGGACGCGCCGCCCGGCGTGATAACGCAGGGTCACGATGAGCACGAGGGGAACGGCATGGGCCAGCAGCCGCCCGCGCGGGCCGCGGTGATGAGCGACGTCGCGCGGCTCGCCGGTGTCTCGCACCAGACCGTGTCACGGGTGCTCAACAACCATCCGAGCGTGCGGGAGGAGACCCGGCAGCGGGTGCTGCGCGCCGTGCACCAGCTCAACTACCGGCCCAACGCCCTGGCCCGGGGGTTGGCCGGACGGCGGTCCCGGGTCATCGGCGTGGTCAGCTTCGACACCATCCTCTACGGCCCGGCGGCCACCCTGCTGGGGGTGGAGCGGGCTGCCCGGGCGGCCGGCTACGGCATCAACATCGTCGCGCTGGAGCAGCTCGACCGGGCCGGCATGACCTCGGCCATCGACGCGCTCACCGAGCAGTCCGTGGCCGGGGTCGTCATCATCGCGCCGATGATGACGGCGGCGGTCGCCGTGCACGGGCTGCCCACCGGGGTGCCCGCCGTGGTGGTCGAGTCCGGCGGGGGAGCGGGTGTGCTGCCCAGCATCTCCGTCGACCAGGTGACCGGGGCCCGGATGGCCGTGGAGCACCTGCTGGACCTGGGGCACGACACGGTGTGGCACGTCGCCGGCCCGCGGGACTGGCTGGAGGCCCGCGACCGTGTCGACGGCTGGCGACAGGCCCTGGAGGCGGCCGGCCGGCCGGCGCCACCGGTCCTCGTCGGCGACTGGAGTCCCCGCGCGGGCTACGAGATCGGGCTGTCCCTGGTGGACCGACCCGACGTCACCGCGGTCTTCTGCGCCAACGACCACCAGGCGCTCGGCCTGTTGAGCGCGTTGCACCAGCGTGGCAGGCGGGTGCCGGACGACGTCAGCGTGGTCGGGTTTGACGACATCCCCGAGGCCGAGTACCTGTCGCCACCGTTGACCACCATCCGGCAGGACTTCGACGAGGTGGGCCGCCGGTGCGTCGCGGCCCTGCTGGAACTGCTCGACGCCGACGGCCCGACTCCCGGCGTGGCGCCGCCGCAGGTGCCGCCGACGCTCGTGGTCCGGGCGAGCAGCGCCGTACGCAGGGGCTGATCCCGCCCGGCCACACCGCCGTTCGCCGCCGCCGGGATGGGCGGCGTCCGGCCGGGACGTGGGCTCCCGTCCGGACGCCGCCCACCACCGGCGACGGCTCAGCCGGTCAGCACCGGCGGATCGTGGAGTTGGTCAGGGTGATGTTGCTGATGGTCAGGTTGTCCGCGCAGGGGTTCTCCACGATCCGGTTGTTGACCAGGGTGAAGTTGCGCAGGGTGAGGTCGCGGTTGCCGGGGAACTCGGTGCGCTCGGCCAGGCGTACCTCGCCGCCGCCGCTGATCGTGCCGCCGTTGGCGGCGATGTTCACGCCGTAGCAGTTCTCGATCAGGATCGCGTTGTTGCCGGTGTTGGCGATGTCGACCCGGTCGACGGTGGCGCCGCCGGACTCGGAGACGCAGAAGATCCCCCGGCCGCCGCCGCGCGCCCGCACCGTGCCGACCCGGATGTTGGTCGGGTAGGAGGAGCCGATGCGGCCGTTGCGATTGGCCATCCGGAACGCGGCGTAACCGGTGCCGGTGCCGGCGTTCTCGGCGTCCACCATGGAGATCGTGGCGTTGATCGTCTGGTTGAGCAGCAGGCCGGACTCGCCGACGTTGCGAGCGGTCACGGTCCCGACGGTGAGCCCGTCGACGCCGTACGTCTCGACGGCGTGCGAGCGGGCCCCGGAGACGTACACGGAGTCGATCCGCACGTTGCGGGTCCACTGGCTGGTGTCGCCCCGGTTGTCGATCCGCACCCCCAGCCCGCCGGAGAGGCGCATGTCGATCTGACCGAGGATCACGTTGGTGACGTTGCGCAGGAAGATGCCGTACAGCGGAGTGCCGGTGACCGAGAGGTGCCCGACCTCGACCTGCGTGGTGCCCCGGGAGTAGATCGGGGCCTGGTCACCGGAGCCCGTGCCGGTCACGTTGATCGTGCCGCACACGTCGATGGCCGTGTAGCTGGGCAGCGAGATGCGCGAGGCCGCGCTGATCGATCCGGAGCCGCGGACCACGACGCGTTGCTTGCTCGTGCGGCCGCTGGTGAGGCTGTTCACCGCGGCCTGGACGGCGGCGCGCATGTCGGTGCCGGTGTAGACGGTCCGGGTGCCGTTGCGCGCGCTCCAGGTGCTTCCGCTGAGCGTGGCCTCGGCCTGGTAGGTGCTGCTGCCGCAGGCGGCCACGCTCGCCCGCCCGGTTGCGGTGGCCGCGCCGACGGACGCGGCGGCGGCGCCGATCGCGGTGGCCGCGGCGCCGATGGACGTCGGCGCCGCGGCGGCCGGCACGCCGACCGCCGCCTCGGTGCCGACCAGGGCCAGTGCGGCGCCGGCGGCCAGGAACAGGTGCCGACGGCGTGGTCGCGGGTTCGTCGTCGAGTACCTCATGGCGGAACTCCTCGGGGTGTGGTGGTGGAAGCGCCAGCGGCTGCGGGCGGGGCGGGCAAGCGCTTTCCGGCATCCCAATGTAGTGACATCTATCGATTGGAGTCAAACGGGGCGGCCGAGATCTCAGCACAGGGTGACGGCGCGACGACGCGCCGGGCCCGCCTGCAAAACCGGTGTCGCGGGGTGGTACCCGACCGGCAGGATGCGGACGTGATCCCACTGACCGTCATCCGCGGTGACGCGACCAGCCCGCAGGCCAGAGGACCGAAGGTGATCGCGCACCTCTGCAACGACCAGGGCGGCTGGGGGAAGGGCTTCGTGCTGGCGATCTCCCGCCGCTGGCCGGAGCCGGAACGCGACTACCGCGCCTGGCACCGGCGCCGGGCGGCCAACGACTTCGGGCTCGGCGCCGTCCGCCTGGTCCGGGTCGGCGGGGACACCTGGGTGGCGAACATGGTCGGGCAACGGGGGACCAGGACGGGCAGCAACGGCCCACCGATCCGCTACGACGCCGTGCAGCGCTGCCTGACCACCCTCGCCGACCAGGCGCGGGAGCGGGGCGCGTCGGTGCACATGCCGTGCATCGGCTGCGGGCTCGCCGGCGGCTCCTGGAGCCGGATCGAACCGATCATCACCGGTACGCTCTGCGCCCTCGACATCGCCGTCACGGTGTACGACCAGGGTTGACGGCCCGGCGTCGTCCACGAGCACGAGGGTGGCCCCGGTGAGCCGGAGCAGGCGGGTGAGGCAGCGGGGCGGCCGACGAAGCGGACCTCGGCGAGGTCCCGCACGACCCGCGGGATCTCCGCACCACCGAGACAGGCCGCCCTCACACATCCGCGCAGGTCAAGCCTGGTTCCGTCGTCCCGTCTCGCCCACCGGAGCGAACCGGCGCACCCGCGAGGGGTAGGGTTCGGGGTGCCGCGCCGCCTCGGCGAGAGGCCGCGCGGGAGCCGGTGTCCGCCCCGCCAGGGACGGCCGCCGCCGCCGGGCCGCCGACGGTCCGACGTGCCCGACGCCCGCCGCGTGTCCCTCCACCCTTTCCGGAGGGACGCCCCGTCGTGAGGGGGCCGACCCATGGCACAGACACCGATCGACCCGCGGGACGCCCTGGCCGAACTCGGGCGGATCCGACTCGACCAGGTCGGCGTCGACGACGTGCTGCGCTCCGTCGCCGACCTGGCCCGGCGCAGCGTCCCCGGCGCGACCGAGGTCTCGGTCACCCTCCTGCAGGGCGACACCCCGCACAGCGTGGCCTACACCGGCGACCTCGCCTTCTCCCTCGACGAGTGGCAGTACCAACAGGGTTGGGGTCCCTGCCTGGACGCCTCGATCAGCGGCGACGCGATCTCCGTGCCCGACACCACGACCGAGGACCGCTGGCCGGCCTGGGCCACCCGGGCCCGCCAGGTCGGCGTCGGCAGCTCGCTCTCGATCGGCCTGCCCATCCAGGAGGCGGTGGTGGGCACCCTCAACGTCTACGGGAGCGCCCCGCACGCCTTCGACCCGGACGCCATGGAGCTGGCGAAGACCTTCGCCGCGTACGCGGCCGTGGCGCTGGCCAACGCCCACTCCTACGAGAACGCGACCACCCTGGCCGAGCAGATGCGCGCCGCGATGCAGAGCCGCGCCGTCATCGAGCAGGCCAAGGGCATCATCATGGGCGACCGGCGCTGCACGGCCGAGGAGGCGTTCGGCATCCTGGTGAAGCTCTCCCAGGACACCAACCGCAAGCTGCGCGACGTCGCCGCGCTGCTCGTGGCGCGGGCCTCCGGCGACGCCGGTTGAGCCCGGCCGTCAGCTGCCCGGTCGAGCCCCCTGGCGCGGCGCCACCGCAGCCGTGCTGACCTGACGCACCAGCGCCTCCGCGACCTCCCGGACCTTGCGGTTGGAGTTCTGCGAGACCGTGGCCAGGATCCGGAACGCCTCGTCGGCCGTACAGCGGCGCTGGCCCATGACGATGCCCTTGGCCTGCTCGATGACCGCGCGGCTGTGCATCGCCGCCTGCATCTGCTCGGCCAGGGTCGCGGCGTTCTCGTACAGCTGGGCGTTGGCCAGCGCCACCGCCGCGTGGTCGGCGAAGGTCTGTGCGGCCTCGGTCACCTCGTCGAACGCCCCCGGCTGCGCGCCGTAGACGTTGAGGGCGCCGACCACCGCCTCCTGGATGGGCAGGCCGATCGACATGGAGCTGCCGGCGCCGGCCGCGTACGCCAGCCGCGCCCACTCCGGCCAGCGGCTCTCCGCCGCCATGTCCGTCACGACCAGCACCGTGCCGGTGGTCGCCGCGTCCAGGCAGGGGCCACGTCCCTGCTCGTACTGCCACTGGTCCAGCCGCAGCGCCAGCTCCCCGGTGTGGGCCGCGGTGTTGGCCGCGCTGCCGTGCACCAGGGTCACCGACACCTCGCAGGCGCCCGGGATGCTGCCCCGGGTGAGTGCGACGATCCGGTCGAGGACCGCGTCGAGAGGCGTCTCGTCGTGGCGGATGGTGCCCAGCTGGATGAACGCCTCGGTGAGATCCAGGGGTGACTGCGGCATGGCGTCTGACGTCCTTGCGAACCGGCGCAATCGTTCCGGCGGTGCCGGGCAGCGCGTGACGGAATCGGCCCGCACCGGCGACCGCCAAGGGCGGCCGCGAGGACGGACCGGGGACCAGCGCCGCTGCTTGACGCTCGCTCGCGACGCCCGGGGGCGTCGGCTACAGCGTCCCACTCTAGCGTCCCGCCCGGTCCCGGTGACCGTCGCACCGCCCGCACGCCGTACCGACGGTGGCGGCGTCGCGCCACTGCGGCGATGATGATCGGGACGACGGCCGGAGGAGGCGACGGGGTGACGGTTCGGGTGCCGCGCGACGGGCGCGTGCTCTTCATCGGCGACAGCATCACCGACGCCGGCCGCGACCGTGCCGACGGCGCCGACCTCGGCCAGGGGTACGCGATGATGGCCGCGGCCTGGTTCACCGCCCGGCACCCCGGGCACCGGGCCACCTTCCTCAACCGGGGGATCGGCGGCGACCGGGTGCGTGACCTGCGTTCCCGCTGGGACGCCGACTGTCTCTCCCTCGCCCCGCAGGTGGTGTCGGTGCTGATCGGCATCAACGACACCTGGCGGCGGTACGACCACGACGACCCGACCGGCGTCGAGGAGTTCGCCCGCGACTACCGCCACCTGCTGACGACGGCGCGGGAACGGCTCGACGCGGCGCTGGTGCTCGTCGAGCCGTTCGTGATCCCGCTCGACGACGGGCAGCGGGCCTGGTGCGAGGACCTCGACCCGAAGGTCGAGGTGGTACGCCGTCTCGCCGCCGAGTTCGACGCGGCCCTGGTGGCGGTGGACGCGGCCTTCGCCGCCGCCGACACCGACGACCGGGTCTGGACCACCGACGGGGTGCACCTGACCCCGTTCGGGCACGCGGTGCTGGCCCAGCACTGGCTGCGCGCGGTCGGGCCCGCGACCGACTGACCCGCCGTCCCGTCCGGCGACCCGGTCCCCCGGGCCGGGTCGCCGGACGGGGTCACCGCGACACCGGCGGCCCGGTCAGCCGGTCGTTCCTCGCCCGCCGGGCCGGCCGGGTGGACGACCAGTGCCCGGCCCCGGCGTTGCGCCGCCCGGGCGGGAACGGCGACAGCCGCCACGTGGAGTGCACCAGCAGACCGTTGCCGAGCGGGAAGTCGCCCTGCGCCTGGTAGCCGTGCCGCAGGTGCAGGTCACGATGCGCGCCGGTCCAGGTCTCCGCGTACGTCGGCAGGCCGAGGGTGTCCATCCACCGCTGGCTGCCGGCGAGGACCGCCTCCGCCCGGTCGGCGCGTCGGGGGCCGGCCGGCACGGCCAGGAACGCAAGGTGGTTGTGCGGCTGGGCGGGGCGGTGCGTGGCGAGGGCCCGGTCGAGCAGGAGGAACCGGTCGACCTGCCCCTCGCAGGCGTCGGCGAGGCGCTGTTCGTACCGGACCGGCGCCGGGATCGGCCGGTAGTGGTGGAACCAGACGGTGGCGGCGGTGCCGTCGGCGAGCAGGAACGCGTCGCCGAACAGCAGCGCGTGTTCCACCCAGAGGCGGGCCACGTCGGCCAGTACGTCGCGTCTGCGTCGCTCGTCGGGGACGAGCCAGGCGGCGACCACGGTGGGGGCGACGGTGGCGGTGACGAGCTCGACGATCAGGTCGACGTCGCGCCAGCGGGCGCGTACGACCGGTGGGGACGAAATCATGGGAAGCTCCCTGGTCAGCGGGATGTGCTCATGGCGGGTGGCCGGTACGCCGGATGCGTCCACGGGCGCGACGGCGACGGGGACGACGGCGCGGCGGCGGGCACGGCATGGCCGGCGGAACGGTGCGTGCTCAGGGGCGGCCGGGCGGTGTCGACGTGCCCGACCGGGCGACGTCACCGGTGCCGCGGCCCTGCGGTCCGTGCCGGCCGGGCCGGCTCAGGCGGGTCGGCTGCCCGGGCGCGGCGAGCGGGAGGGCAGGGCGTCCGGGCCGGCCGGACGGCAGCGCAGTCCCCGGTTCGCGGGCGGCGTCCAGGCCGCCGGACCGGTGTCGGCCGCGCTGAGCTGTAGGCCGCCGGACGTGCCGGCGTGGCTCGGCGCGCCGGCCGGGCTCGGGTGCGCCGGACGGAACAGGTCCGGGGCCGGGCTGCGCAGGGCAGGTCGGGCGGCGTCCGGAGACGGCATCGCCGCCGAGTGCCGGTGCGTGGGCGTGTGCGCGACGGTGCCCGGCCCGGCTGCCGCCGCCTCGGCCGGCCCGGTGCCCGGCGCCGACGGTGCGGCGACGGCGGTCGGTGCGGTGGGGGTGGGCCGGGCGACCACCGGTGGCTCCCGGCCGGTGGAGGCGGCGCCCACCGGGGCCACCAGCCGCACCAGCGGATCGACCGGCTCCAGGACGGGGCTCAGGAGGTCGCGCAGCGGCTTCGCCGCCCGGTTCACCGGGACGAGCACCGGCGCCAGCACCCCGGAGACCGGCGTGATCACCGGCCGGAGACCTCCTGCCACCGGCCCGATCACCCGGTCGCGCAGCGGCCCGGTCACGGGTGCGAGGGCCCGTGCCGCAGGTGCCACCACCTGGTCGTGCAGTGGTCCGGTGACGGGGTCGAGGGCTCCGGTCGTCGGCGCGGTCAGCCGGTCGTGCAGTGACCCGGTGACGGGTGCCAGGGCGCGTGCCGCAGGTGCGGCCGGCCGGTCGGGCTGGTGCGGGGTGGTCGGGGAGGGCGCGGGCTTGGCCCCGGCGTCCGTGTCCGGGCTCGGCCGCACGGCGCGCTTCGCCGGGGAGGCGGTCCCGCGCCGGTGCCCGGCGGCGGCGCCGGACGCCGCTCCGTGCCGGCGGACCGGTCCCGCGTCGGCCTGCTGTCGCGACGGCGCCGCGGTGTGCCGCCCGTCGGAGCCGCCACCGGATCCGGGCGGGGCCGGGTCGGCCGCGCCGGGTGACGTCGACGGGCGCGCCGGCGGTGGGTCGGCGACGACGGGGGAGAGGGAGGCCCGGAGCAGGCCGGTCACGCCCTCGACGGCTCCCTCCACGAGGGTGGCCGGTGGGGAGTCGGCGGCGTACGCCGCGCCGGAGGTGGCCGTGTCGTAGCCGATCCAGGCGCCGGCGACCGCGCCGAGCAGGAGCCCGAGGCGCACCACGCCCCGCGCGAACCGCCCACCGCGTCGACCCATCGGTGCCGCCCCTCCCGACCTCGGTGCTCCCGAGGTGCGACAGGAGAACTCTACCGAACGACGCCGTCCGGTGACGTACCGCGCATGGGCGCGTCGCGCGTCGTCCGGCGGGCCGTAGCCGCCGAGCACGGGCGGGTCGGCCGCCGACACCGCCGATCGGACGCGCTCCACCGGGGCGACGGTTGCGAGCCGCCGATCGGACGGACGTCGCCGGCTACGCCAGCCGGATGTTGTCGCCGTCGACGGTGACGCCCGCGGCGGGCAGCGGCTGCCGGGCCGGG
Source organism: Micromonospora citrea (assembly GCF_049629545.1). Taxonomy (GTDB): domain Bacteria; phylum Actinomycetota; class Actinomycetes; order Mycobacteriales; family Micromonosporaceae; genus Micromonospora; species Micromonospora citrea_A. The sequence continues at coordinate 29,009 of NZ_JBNADX010000023.1, read as the reverse complement.
CCACCCCTCACCGCGCCGTCGGCGATGTCGAAGGCGCTGTTGTGGCAGCGGCAGACGATGGCCCGCTCCCTGACCTCGCTGACCGTGCAGCCGGCATGGGTGCACTTCGCGGCGAACGCCTTGATGGTGCCGGCCTCCGGCTGGGTCACCACGACGCCCTCGGCGGCGAAGACCTTCCCGCCGCCGACCGGGATGTCGGCGACCGTGGCCAGGGCGGCCGCCGCCGCGTCCGCCGGCGCCGCCGCACCGCCGGACGCCGCCGGGGCACCCCCCGACGCCGCTGGTGCGCCCCCCGGCGCGGCCGCCTCGCCGTACGTCTGGCAGCCGGTCAGCAGCACACCGGCGCCCGCGGCGCCCGCGCAGGCCAGCACCGTCCGCCGCGACGGGCGCCGCCCTCCGTCGACGTCACTCATCGGAGTGCCTCTCCTCTCACGTGCCCACCCCGAAGGTGGTGAAGTACCACAGCGACGACGTCAGCCAGACGCCCATCAGGACGGTGAAGACCACGCCGCCGGCCACCGGCAGCACCCAGCCGGCCAGGCCCGGCCGGGGCAGGGCGAGCATCTTGGTGCTGAACGCGCCGAAGAAGAGGCAGCCGAGCAGCGAGTGGGTCAGCGTGCGCAGGTCGTGGTCGGCGAAGCCGAGCGCGTACAGGCAGTGCACCGCCACCGGCACGGTCAGCAGGAAGGCGATCCGGCCCGACCAGCGGTGCGCGGTCCCCGCCCAGGACGGCGAGAGGCCGCCGAGGCGACCCCACATGGCCAACGCGGAGAGCAACTGGACCACGGCGAAGGCGGCGGCGCCGCTGCCGAGCCACACCTTCACCGCCTGGGGGCTGGAGAAGCCCGCCACGTTGACCGCGATCCCGGTCGGCGTGTGCAGCCGACCGTAGACGCCCAGGGCGACCGTGACGGCGGCGCCGACCAGCAGCGGCACCACCAGCGACGCCCGTGGCGCGGTCACCGGCAGGGGCGGGATCGGGATGGACGACTCCGGGCGGGTCGGCGGCTCGGGCAGCACCTGCACGGCCACCGTCTCCTCGCCCGGACGGGTGTCCCCGATGGTCCTGCGACGGCCGGCCATCAGTCACCGGCACCGGGATCCGTGGCCACCGGTTCGGCCCGCACGGTCACGCCGTCCACGATGGTGGTGCCGAACGCGGGGTCCAGCGGCGGGGCCGACACCGGCTCGCCGGCGCGGGTGACCACGCCGATCTGGCTGCCGTCCGGCAGCAGGATCCAGCCGCCGTCCACTCCGTCCCGGCGCTGCTGGGCGGTGGCCCGGTACAGCACCGGCGCCGGGCCGGCGGCGGCCTTGGCGGTGAACGCCCACCGTCTGCCGTCGGCGACCAGTTCGCCGGAGGCCCGACCGTCGCCGAAGGTGCCGGTCAGCTTCGCGTCCTTCTTGCCGGTCAGGTCGAGCCGGCCGTCGGCCGCGGTGCCCCGTAGCCAGATCTCCAGCCGCCTGCCGTCGCAGACGTAGGCCACCGCCTCGCCGTCACGGGCGGTGATCGCGATGGTGGCGCCGCCGTCGAGCCGGCCGGTCCAGTTGCCGGTGGCCTTCCTCCGTTCGGCTCCCGCCGTGGGCGGCGCCGGTGGCGGGCTCGTCGGTGTCCCGGGCCGGCCCCGCTGTTCCGAGGGCTGCGCGGGCGCGGACTGCCCACCGGGCGGGACCGGTGTCGCAGACGCGGCGGGGACCTCCGGCGACGCCTCGGCCGAGGCGGCGGGCGCGGCGGCGGGCTTCGGATCGGCCCCACGCGGCGCCGCCTGGGCGCTCATCGCGAACAGGACGGCGGCCATCCCGGCCCCGGTCAACAGGGTCAGCAACGGGGTGATGCGCTTCATCAGCAGCTCCCTTCATCCGGTCGTACGGTGACGGAGCCCCAGTCGTTCAATGTCGCGCAACATCCGTCGGCCGCGGGCCGGCCAGCGTCACCCCACCGCGCGGGTGCTGTGCCGCACGACCAGCGGCGTGGCCAGCTCGATCCGGCGGCTGTCGAGTTCCTCGCCGTTCATCAGCGCGAGCAGCATCCGGGTGGCCATGGCGGCCATCTCGGTCAGCGGTTGCCGGACGGTGGTCAACGGCGGGATGGCCCAGCGGGCGCCGTCGACGTCGTCGAAGCCGACGACACTCATGTCGTCGGGCACCCGGGCACCGCGCTCGTAGAGGGCCTCGTACGCCCCCCAGGCGGTCTCGTCGGAGCAGGCGAAGATCGCGGTGGGTGGCCGGGACAGGTCGAGCAGGGCGTTGGTCTCCCGGTAGCCGGAGGGCGCGGTGAAGTCCCCGGCGCGCACGTACCCGGCGGGAATGCGCTGCCCGGCGGCGTTCATCGCGGCCCGGTAGCCGTCCACCCGGGCCCGGCTGCACGGCACGTCGGGCGGGCCGCCGATGACCGCGATCCGGCGGTGCCCGAGGCCGAGCAGGTGTTCGGTGGCGGCGAGACCCCCGGACCAGTTGGTGGCGCCGACGGACGGGATGTCGGGGGTCGGCTGCCCGGCCGGGTCGATGACGACCACCGGTATGCCGAGTTCGGCGAGCTGGCCGTGCTGGCTGGTGGACAGGTCGGACAGGACGAGCAGGACCCCGTCGCAGCGGCGGGCGGAGAGTTGCTCGATCCAGCGCCGGTCGGGGCGGCTGCGGTGCCGGCCGTGGGCGGCCGAGACCACCACGCCGAAGCCGGCGCGGTGGGCGTGCTCCTCGACCCCGTCGATGATCTGCATGGCCCACGGGCTGCCCAGGTCCCGCAGCACCAGGTCGATGAGGCCGGCCCCGCCGGCGGGGCGACCGGCGGTGCGGCCGGTGTAGCCGCGCTCGTCGAGCAGCGCCTGCACGCGTTGCCGGGTGGTGGCCGCCACGTCGGGCCGGCCGTTGAGGACCTTGGAGACGGTGGGCACCGACACGCCGGCGTCGCGGGCGATCTGCGCCAGGGTCGCGCGTTGGTTGTCCATGAACTCACTCCCGATGGATCACCCGGTCAGGCCGGCAGCATACCCCGAAAGTTTCGACGCTCGCGGACGGCCACGCCGCCGGCCGTCGCGGGGGCGGACGTGTGCCTTCCGCCCCTGCCCAGGAGCAGTCCCGGCGCGGCCGGTAGCCGAAACCTGACAGAAACTTTCGAGTGTCGCCGGGAATGCCGGCGCCGACCCGCGCGCGTACGGGCCCGGCTCAGCGCACGGGCACCGTGGCGGTGACGGTGGCCTGCTCGATCTCGCTGGTACGGACCGTGAACCGGATCCGCCACTGCCCGGCCACCGGGAACCGGAGCTCCGCGCTGCCGTGGTTCGGCTCCGGTGTCTCGACCGGCACGGTGACCGGCTCGACCCCGGCCTCCGGCAGGGCCAGGCTCACCGTCCACTCGGCGACCGGCAGCGCCTCGCCCCCGGGCGTGTAGACGTAGGCGTGCAGCGAGTTCGGCGCGCCGAGCTTCACCGGGTAGACGTCGAACTGGAGCGTGTACAGGCCGGTGGTCAAGGTCTGGGCCACCCCCTCGCGCGCCGCCCGGGCGGCCTCGGCGCCGGCGGTACGCCCCGGCGGGGTCTGCACCAGCACGGCGGTCAGCGCCAGCACCACGGCGGTGGCGACCAGCTCGACCCCGGCCGCCCGGGCGATCGTCCCCGGACGGGCCGCCGCCGTGCCGCGCCGGACCAGACGGCGCTGCCTCGCGGCGACGGCGAGCACGCCGGCGAGCAGCGTCGCCTTGCCGAGCAGCAGCCGCCCGTAGCCGGTGTCGACCAGCGCGCCGGGCCGGCCCAGTTCGAGCGCCGCCTGCCCGAGGCCGGTGGCGACCAGCCAGCCGACCGCGAGCGTGGCCCACCGGGACCACGCCGGCAGGATCCGGGCCAGCACCCGCTCATGGGTGCCGCGCAGCAGGAACGCCACCAAGCCCAGCAGTCCGCCCAGCCAGACGCTCACCGCGGCGAGGTGGACGACGACGGCGGCGACGCTCACCTGCGGCAGCGGCGAGGCGACGGGATGCCCGGCCAGCGGCCAGGTGGCCAGCCCGGCCACCCCGACGAGCGCCAGCGCCGCCCGCCGCCCCCGCCCGGCCCGGCCCGCCACGACCGCCGGCAGCAGCGCGGCGGCGACACCGGTGACCGCCACCCGCACGGCGAGCACCACGCCCACGTCGCTGTCGCCGACCGCCGCCAGGTCCCCGCCGGTGAGGTCGCCGACTGGCACCCCGACCATGTCCGCCGCCTGCCCTACCCAGGTGGCGGCGGTCGCCGCGACCAGCAGGGCGAGTCCGGCGTACGCGGTGACGGCCGCGCCCCGGCGGGAGCGCCGGCGGGGCCACAGCGTCGCGGTGAGCAGGGTGGGGCCGACGACCAGCACCAGCCCCAGGTAGCCGGCGTACTTGGCGACGGGCACCAGGACGCCGGCCGGCTGCGGGTCCGCCTCGTCGTCGGCCTGCGGCGGGCTGACCGAGGGAGCGCCGGCGGAGTAGGTGAAGCTGCCGGCCACCGGATGGCTGTCGGCGGAGATCACCCGGTAGCTCACCAGGTACGTCCCGAGTGGCCGCTCCGGCACCCGGACCGGGATCCGCATCGTCGTCCCGCGGACCGACGGCTCGCCGGTGTGCACCCGCCGGCCGTCCGGGCCGAGGACCTGCACCCGGCCCGCGACGGGGGAGACCGGCTCGCTGAAGGTGACCACCACCTCCGACGGCGGGGACCCGAGCACCGCGTCGCGCACCGGGGCGGTGGCGACCAGCACGGCGTGGGCGGACGCCGGGGCCGCCGGGAGCAGCGGGACGCAGAGCAGGGCGAGCAGCAGCCCCAGGACGGCCGATCGGGTACGCACACACTCTGGTTCGTACGTGACGGCCGGAAGGTTCAACGCGCGGAGGGATCGGGTCCGCCGGGCCGGTCGGTGCCGAGGTGGTGGCGTAGGGCGAGCTGGAGGGTGAGCCGGGCGTCGGGTTCGTCGAGGGCGCCGCCGAACACCGCGCGCAGCTGGCGCATCCGATAGCGGACGGTCTGCGGGTGGGTGTGCAGCTCCTCGGCCACGGCGACCACCTGCCCCTGCCGGCGCAGCCAACTGTGCAGCGTCTCGGCCAGCGCCCGCCGGGTGGCCGGCCGCAGACCGGCCAGCGGGGCGAGCCGGGCGGCGGCGAGGTGGTCGGCGAGGCCCGGCTCCCACGCCAGGAGCAGGGTGAGCAGGTGCTCGTCGGCGGTGACGGGCGCGTCGGCGGGGAGCCGGCCCTCCTGCCGCAGGGCCAGGGCCCGCCGCGAGATCCGGTACGACAGCCGGGCCCGGCCCAGCTCGACGGTGGGGCCGAGGGCCGCCCGTCGGCCGGTCAGCGCCTGCCGGGCCCGGTCGAGGCGTCCCGGGGCGCCCGGGTCGGGCAGCACGACGCGGACGGCGTCATCGACGACGGTGGCGATCGCGCCCCCGCCGATCGTGCGGGCCAGGTGCTCGGCGTCGGCGCCCTCGACGCTGAGCACGGCCACGGTGCGGGGCAGCACCCAGCGGGCCGCGTCGGCGGCGGCGTGCAGCGCGGTCTCGCCCGGGGGCTCGGGCTGGACGAGCAGGGTGATCAGGCGGCGTCGGGTGGTCGCCCAGTCCTGCGCGGCGTCGCGCTGTTCGTCGAGGAAGCCCTCCGCCGCCGCGCCGGCCAGGGCGTCGGCGTAGCCGAACAACGCCCCGGCGATGACGTACAGGTCCGCCGGGGCGGTGTCCGGGCTGTGCGCGACCAGGAAGGCCCAGATCTCGCGTGCGCCGAGGGTGAGCACCGTGCGCAGGGCGTCGACCCGGTGGCCCTCCCGGTACTCGGTGCGCCCGAGCGCGTGGAACACGGTGCGGGTGGCGGTCAGGTCCCGGCCGGGGTCGGCGAGCGCGTCGACGAAGGCGTCCACCGCGGTCTGCACGCCGAGGGCCAGCCCCTGGCCCTGCCCGCCGGTGAGCGAGCGGCCCTGGGCCCGCATGGCGGCCCGGACGGTGCCGAGGATCCGCTCGTGCAGCGGGTCGCGCAGGCCGCGTACCTGCTCCCCGACGGCCGGGGCGAGGCCGGCGAGGCCCGGCTCGATGTCGATGAGCGCGTCGGGCACCGGCACTCCTTGTCATCCCGGTGACAAAACAGGGCGGGCATCTTGCGCGCCGATGGCGATGATATTGGCAGCGTCGTACGTACCGTCGGGGGTGTGGATACCGATGTCATCGTGATCGGCGCCGGCCTGGCGGGCCTGGTCGCCGCCGCCGAGGCCGCCGACGCCGGCCGCCGGGTGCTGCTGCTGGACCAGGAGCCGGAGCAGAACCTCGGCGGGCAGGCGCACTGGTCGTTCGGCGGGCTCTTCCTGGTCGACTCACCCGAGCAGCGGCGGATGGGCATCCGCGACTCGGTCGAGCTGGCCTGGCAGGACTGGACGGGCAGCGCCGCCTTCGACCGGCCGGAGGACCACTGGCCACGCCGGTGGGCCGAGGCGTACGTGCACTTCGCGGCCGGGGAGAAGCGGGCCTGGCTGCGGGGGATGGGCCACCGGCTGTTCCCGGTGGTCGGCTGGGCCGAGCGGGGCGGCGCGGCGGCGCACGGACACGGCAACACCGTGCCCCGCTTCCACATCACCTGGGGCACCGGCCCCGGCCTGGTGGAGCCGTTCGTCCGGCGGGTCCGGCAGGCCGAGGCCGAGGGGCGGGTGCGGCTGCTGTTCCGGCACCGGGTGGACGAGCTGGTCACCACCGGCGGCGTCGTCACCGGCGTGCGCGGCGCGGTCCTGGAGCCCGACGACGCCCCGCGCGGGCAGCGCACCTCCCGGGCGGTGGTGGGCGACTTCGGGTACGCGGCGCAGGCGGTGATCGTCACCTCCGGCGGTATCGGCGGCGACCACGACCTCGTCCGCCGGGCCTGGCCGGCGCGGCTGGGCACCCCGCCGGTCCGGATGGTCGCCGGGGTGCCGGCGTACGTCGACGGGCGGATGCTCGCCATCACCGAGGCCGCCGGTGGGCAGGTCGTCAACCCGGACCGGATGTGGCACTACACCGAGGGGCTGCGCAACTGGGACCCGGTCTGGCCCCGGCACGGCATCCGGATCCTGCCCGGCCCCTCGTCGCTCTGGCTCGACGCCACCGGCCGGCGGCTGCCGGCGCCGCTCTTCCCCGGCTTCGACACCCTGGCCACCCTGCGGCACCTGCGCGCCACCGGGTACGACTACAGCTGGTTCCTGCTCACTCAGAAGATCATCGAGAAGGAGTTCGCGCTGTCGGGCTCCGAGCAGAACCCGGACCTGACCGGTCGCAGCGTCCGCCAGGTCCTGGGCCGGGTACGTCCCGGCGCGCCCGCCCCGGTGGAGGCGTTCAAGCGCCACGGCGCCGACTTCGTGGTCGCCGACGGCCTGCCCGAGCTGGTCGACGGGATGAACGAGCTGGCCGCCGAGACCGACGGGCCGCAGCTCGACGCCGCCGAGGTGCGCCGCATCGTCGAGGCGCGGGACCGGGAACTGGCCAACCCGTTCGGCAAGGACGCCCAGCTGCACGCGATCCGGGGCGCCCGCCGGTACCGGGGTGACAAGCTCATCCGGGTCGCCACCCCGCACCGGTTGCTCGACCCGGCGGCCGGTCCGCTGATCGCCGTGCAGCTGCACGTGCTCACCCGCAAGACGCTCGGCGGGCTGCACACCGACCTGTCCGGCCGGGTGCTGCGGGCCGACGGCGAGCCGCTGGGCGGGGTGTACGCCGCCGGCGAGGTGGCCGGGTTCGGTGGCGGCGGGATGCACGGGTACAACGCGCTGGAGGGCACCTTCCTCGGCGGCTGCCTCTTCTCCGGTCGTACCGCCGGCCGGGCCGCGGCCGCCGCCGTGGGCTGAGCGCGCCCGCCGCACGGCGCGGCGCCCCGTCCCGGGGTGGGACGGGGCGCCGCTGTGTGGTGGTGGGACGGGGTCAGCTGGTGGGGAAGTTGTCCGGGGTGCGGATCCGGTTGCGCATGAAGTTGCCGGACTCGGTGAGCACCGCGGTGCCGGCGTAGGTGCTGCCGTTGCAGGTGCCCGGCTTGAAGGCGGCGCTGCCCTCGGCCTTGTCGGAGTACGTCCAGTTCGCGTAGCTGATCTTCAGCCGGTCCATCAGGTCCACCCAGGCGGTGCTGCTGGCCGTGTCGACGCCGCCGTCACCGGTGTACGACACCGTGCCGAACTCGGTGACGAACATCGGCAGCCGGGCGGCCGCCCGCTCCAGCTCGGCCCGGTAGCTGTCCCGGTGCGAGGCGGCGTAGAAGTGGAACGCGTACATGACGTTGGCGGCGTTGACCGGGTTGTTGATCACCTCGGTGGCGTTGCCGCCCTCCGAGACGCCCAGCGAGGACCAGCCGCGGGTGCCGACGATGACGATGCCGTCCGGGTCGTTGGCGCGGATGACCGGGATGACCTGCTCGGCGTAGTTCTTGATGGTCTGCCAGCTGACGCCGTTGGGCTCGTTCGCGATCTCGTAGATCACGTTGTTCTTGTCGGCGTTGCGGGCGGCGACGTTGGCGAAGAAGGTCTTGGCCCGCTCCAGGTTGTACATCGGGTCACCGGGGGTCAGCGTGTGGAAATCGATCAGCGCGTACATGCCGCGTTCGCTCGCCTCGTCCACCAGGGTGTTGACCCGGTTGGTGAAGGCCGTCGGGTTGGTCTCGTAGCCGTCCTCCTGCACGTACATCGCGATGCGCAGCAGGTCGGAGCGCCAGTCGGTGGCCAGCGCGTCGAGCGAGGCGTCGTTGTAGCAGTGCGGGAACCACTGCAGGCCGTGCGTGCTCATGCCGCGCAGCTGGATCGGCCTGCCGTACTGGTTGCACAGGTTGACCCCGCAGACCCGCAGCTGTCCGTTGATCGCCACCGGCGTCTGCCCGGTGGGCGGCGGGGTGGTCGGTGGCGGGGTCGTGGGCGGCGGCGTCGTGGGCGGCGGGGTGGTCGGCGGCGGGGTGGTGGGGGTGGTGCTGCCCGTGCAGACGGTGCCGTTGAGGGTGAACGACGTGGGCGAGGGGTTGCTGGCGCCGGTCCAGGTGCCGTTGAAGCCGATGGTGGTGGATCCGCCACCGGCCAGGGATCCGTTGTAGCTCACGTTGCGCGCGGTGACGGACTGGCCGCTCTGCTGGTACGTCGCCGACCAGCCCTGGCCCACCCGCTGGCCCGGGTCGGGGAAGGTGAAGCCGAGGGTCCACCCGTCGACGGCGTCGCCGAGGTTCGTGATGGTGATGTTCGCGGTGAAACCGCCGGCCCAGGAGTTGGCCGTGTAGGTGACGGCGCAACCGGTCGCGGCCATGGCGTTCGTGGTCGGCAGCAGCGTCGACGCGCCGAGGGTCAGTGCGGCGGCGGCGCCGGCCGCGAGCAGGTGCCGCCGGGCGGAACGGGGAATGTTCATGGGACCGTCTCAATCTCGGGTCGGGTGCACGGGGGGCGTCGGTCGACCTCCGGGAGCGCTCCCACAGGAGCGTAGAGGTGTCCGTAACATCCGTGCAACATGTCGATGCGTCGAAGTGTGTGTGACCTCGGAGATTCGACGTCCGGACGACGAGTCGCCGCGCCCGGACTCCGTTCGGAGCCCGTTTCACCCCGTGCGTTCTCTTTGTCCATCGTCCGTTCGGTTGATTAGTGGCCGACCATTGGTCTAGGGTGGGTGCCTGAGCGGGGGACTGCTAGGTCCACCACGCCGTACGGCACGGAAAGGACGACATGATCACCACGACCGTCAGGGCAACCAGCAGCACCTCGGCCACCGGCAACGAGGAGCGCGCCGGCGAGCTCATCACGGCGCTCGCCGTGATGCCGGCGGAGCACCCCGAGCGGTCCGCGCTGCGCGACAAGGTGATCGAGGCGTGGCTGCCGCTGGCCAACCACCTCGCCGCCCGCTACAGCGGCCGCGGCGAGCCCAACGGCGACCTCGCCCAGACGGCGGCCCTCGGCCTGATCAAGGCGGTGGACCGGTTCGACGCCTCCCGGGGCGTCGACTTCGCCGGCTTCGCCATCCCCACCATCCTCGGTGAGATCAAGCGGCACTTCCGCGACCGCACCTGGAACATCCGGGTCCCGCGCCGGCTGCAGGAGCTGCGGCTGCGCATCACCGAGGCCAACGGGACCCTGACCCAGACGTTGCACCGGGCCCCCACGGTCGCCGACATCGCGGCCCACCTCGAGATCACCGAGGAAGAGGTCCTGGAGGGCCTGGAAGGTGCCCGCGCCTACAACGCCGTCTCGCTGTCCACCCCGATCGGCGACGGCGAGAGCGCCACCGAGCTGGGCGACACCCTCGGCGCCGAGGACAACGAGTTCGAGCTGGCCGAGCTGCGGGTCGCCCTCGGCCCCGCCCTGGCCACCCTCGACGAGCGTGAGCAGAAGATCCTCACCCTGCGCTTCTACGGCAATCTCACCCAGAGCGAGATCGCCGCGCAGGTCGGCGTCTCCCAGATGCACGTCTCGCGACTGCTCGCCCGCGCGCTGGTCAAGCTGCGCGGCCAGCTGGTCGACGCCCACTGACCTCCCGTACGCCCGGTCGCCGTGCCGGCCGGGTGACGCGGCGCACCGAACGCCCGCACCGTCGTCGAGCCCTCGGCGACCGTGCGGGCGTTCGCGTGCCCGCCGAAGGGTGGCGGCGGCCCCTCGCAGGCTGCCGGGCCCGGACCCGTGCGCAGGTCAGCGCCCGGCGTCCCGGTGTGTGGACGACGCCGGAGCTGTGCATACTTGCGCGGTTGATGTTGGCTCGCGGGTTCGCCCGGCGGTGGCGCATAGGTGGTTCTGGTGCTCGACAAGACGGCGGAGACGCGACTGCACGGCACCGGCGCCACGGCCTCCCCGGTGGCGGACCCCGGGCTGCGGCAGCTGCTCGCCGGCCTGACCGCGGTACGCGACGGTGACTTCGGCACCCGGCTGCCGGAGGACGCCGACGGCCTGCTCGGGGAGATCGCCACCGTCTTCAACGGCATGGTCGACCAGCTCTCGCTCTTCACCTCCGAGGTGACCCGCGTCGCCCGGGAGGTCGGCACCGAGGGGCAGCTGGGCGGCCAGGCCGAGGTGCCCGGGGTCTCCGGCACCTGGAAGGACCTCACCGACTCGGTCAACGCCATGGCCGGCAACCTCACCGATCAGGTGCGCGACATCGCCGAGGTGGCCACGGCGGTGGCCCGGGGCGACCTGTCGCAGAAGATCACCGTCGACGTCCGGGGCGAGATCCTCGAACTGAAGGTCACCATCAACACGATGGTGGACCAGCTCTCGTCGTTCGCCGACGAGGTGACCCGGGTGGCCCGCGAGGTGGGCAGCGAGGGCCGCCTCGGCGGCCAGGCCGAGGTGCCCGGCGTCGCCGGCACCTGGCGCGACCTGACCGACTCGGTGAACTTCATGGCCGGCAACCTCACCAGCCAGGTCCGCAACATCGCCCAGGTCACCACCGCGGTCGCCCAGGGCGACCTGTCGCAGAAGATCACCGTCGACGCGCGCGGCGAGATCCTGGAGCTCAAGAGCACCATCAACACGATGGTGGACCAGCTGTCCAGCTTCGCCGCGGAGGTGACCCGGGTCGCCCGGGAGGTCGGCACCGACGGGCGGCTCGGCGGTCAGGCACAGGTCAGCGGCGTCGCCGGGACCTGGCGCGACCTGACCGACTCGGTCAACTCGATGGCCGTCAACCTGACCGACCAGGTCCGCAGCATCGCCCAGGTGGCCACCGCGGTGGCCCGGGGCGACCTGTCGCAGAAGATCACCGTCACCGCGCACGGGGAGATCCTGGAGCTGAAGAACACCATCAACACGATGGTGGACCAGCTCTCGTCGTTCGCCGACGAGGTGACCCGGGTGGCCCGCGAGGTCGGCACCGAGGGGCGCCTCGGCGGCCAGGCCGACGTGAAGGGCGTCTCCGGCACGTGGAAGGACCTCACCGAGTCGGTCAACGTGATGGCCGACAACCTCACCGCCCAGGTGCGCAGCATCGCCGAGGTGACCACCGCGGTCGCCAAGGGCGACCTGACCCAGAAGATCCGGGTCGACGCGCGCGGCGAGATCCTGGCCCTGAAGGAGACCATCAACACGATGGTCGACCAGCTCTCCGCGTTCGCCGACGAGGTGACCCGGGTGGCCCGTGAGGTGGGCACCGAGGGTCGTCTCGGTGGCCAGGCCCGGGTGTCCAACGTCGGCGGCACCTGGAAGGACCTGACCGACAACGTCAACGAGATGGCCAACAACCTCACCAACCAGGTCCGCTCGATCGCCCTGGTCGCCACCGCCGTGGCCCAGGGCGACCTGAGCCGGCAGATCACCGTGGAGGCCAAGGGCGAGGTCGCCGTCCTCGCCCAGACCATCAACACGATGGTCGGCACCCTCGGCGCGTTCGCCGACGAGGTGACCCGGGTGGCCCGTGAGGTGGGCACCGAGGGTCGTCTCGGTGGCCAGGCCCGGGTGCCGAACGTGGCGGGCACCTGGAAGGACCTGACCGACAACGTCAACTCCATGGCGAACAACCTCACCGGCCAGGTCCGCAACATCGCCCAGGTCACCACCGCCGTGGCCCAGGGCGACCTGACCAGGAAGATCGACGTGGACGCGCGCGGCGAGATCCTGGAGCTCAAGACGACCATCAACACGATGGTGGACCAGCTCTCCAGCTTCGCCGCCGAGGTGACCCGGGTGGCCCGCGAGGTCGGCAGCGAGGGCCGCCTCGGCGGCCAGGCCGAGGTCGAGGGTGTCTCCGGCACCTGGAAGCGGCTCACCGAGAACGTCAACGAACTCGCCGGCAACCTGACCCGGCAGGTGCGCGCCATCGCCGAGGTGACCAGCGCGGTGGCCACCGGTGACCTGACCCGCTCCATCACGGTGGAGGCCCCGGGCGAGGTCGGCGAGCTCAAGGACAACATCAACTCGATGGTGGAGTCGCTGCGCGAGACCACCCGTACCAACCAGGAACAGGACTGGCTCAAGACCAACCTGGCCCGGATCTCCGGGCTCATGCAGGGCCACCGGGACCTCGAGGTGGTCGCCGGTCTGGTGATGAACGAGCTGGCCCCGCTGGTGGCCGCGCAGCTCGGCACGTTCCTGCTGGTCGACGACACCACCGGGGGCACCGCCCTGCGGGTGATCGGCGGGTACGGCCACGACGCCACCCGCCGCCGGTACGCCCTCGGCGACTCCCTGGTCGGGCAGGCGGCCGTCAGCAAGCGGGCGATCGTCGTCGACGCGGTGCCGGCCGACTACGTCACCGTCTCCTCCAGCCTCGGCGCCGCCGCCCCGCTGCACCTGGTGGTGCTGCCCGTCCTCTTCGAGGACCAGGTGCTCGGCGTCATCGAGCTGGCCAGCATGAGCCGCTTCACCGATATCCAGCGGGACTTCCTCGACCAGCTCACCGAGACCATCGGCGTCAACGTCAACACCATCGTCGCCAACGCCCGCACCGACATCCTGCTCACCGAGTCCCAGCGGCTCGCGGCCGAGCTGCAGGCCCGGTCCGAGGAGTTGCAGGCGCGCTCGGAGGAACTGCAGCGCTCCAACGCCGAGCTGGAGGACAAGGCGGCGCTGCTGGTCCGGCAGAACCACGACATCGAGACCAAGAACTCCGAGATCGAGCAGGCCCGCCAGGAGCTGGAGGCCCGGGCACAGCAGCTCGCGCTGGCCTCGAAGTACAAGTCGGAGTTCCTGGCGAACATGAGCCACGAGCTGCGTACCCCGCTGAACTCCCTGCTCATCCTGGCCCAGCTGCTGGCCCAGAACCCGAACCGGAACCTGACCGCCAAGCAGGTGGAGTACGCCACCGTCATCCACTCGGCCGGCACGGACCTGCTCCAGCTCATCAACGACATCCTCGACCTGTCCAAGGTCGAGGCCGGCAAGATGGACATCAACCCGGAGACGTTCGACCTGTCGGCGCTGCGCGACTACGTCGACGCCACCTTCCGTCCGCTGACCACGCCGCGTGGCCTGGAGTTGGACCTGGTCACCGGTCCCGACGTGCCGACCCAGTTGCACACCGACGAGCAGCGGCTGCGCCAGGTGCTGCGCAACCTGGTCTCCAACGCGGTCAAGTTCACCGAGACCGGACGGGTGCAGCTGCGCATCGAACGTGCCCGCCCCGAGGAGCTGCCCGACACCATGCCGGAGCGGGAGCAGGTGATCGCCTTCCGGGTCGTCGACACCGGCATCGGCATCGCCGAGCAGCACCTCACCGCGATCTTCGACGCCTTCCAGCAGGCCGACGGCACCACCAGCCGCCGCTACGGCGGCACCGGCCTGGGCCTGTCCATCAGCCGGGAGATCGCCCACCTGCTCGGCGGCCGGATCACCGCGCAGAGCGTGCTCGGACAGGGCAGCACCTTCACCCTGTACCTGCCGGCCCGCAGCACCGCCACCGCCGTGGCGGCCACCGGCGACGACCCCGCCGCGCTGCCGGCCGTGCGAGCCCAGGCCACGCCGGAGGCCGTGGAGCACTGGCGTACGGAGCAGCTGCGGCGGGTGCTGGTGCTGGAGCACGACGACATGGGCCTGCTCACCCTGCTGGCCCGGGGTGTCGCCCTCGGGATGACCGACCTGCCGGTCGAGGTGTCGACCGTGATGGACGCGGCACCGGCCCTGGAGGCGCTGGACGCGCAGCGGCACCACCTGCTCGTCGTGCACCTGGACATGCCCGACGACAGCGGCGGCGCCCTGCTGCGGGCGTTGCACGACCAGCGGGGCCAGCGGGCCGTGCCCGTGCTGGCGTACCACGGCAGCCCGCTCAGCGCCGGCCAGGAGGCCCTGTTGCAGGCGCTGGCCGAGGACCGGCCGCTGGAGATCCTGCGCAGCCTCGACGACCTGCGCGAACGCATCGCCCTGCACCTGTCCGCCGACGCCCCGGAGCGGGTGGTGCCGTTCACCCCGGCCGGCACCGACGCGTCGGCGCCGGGCGACCCGTTCCACGTCGCGCTGGCCGGGCGCAAGGTCCTCGTCGTCGACGACGACGCGCGCAACGTGTTCGCCCTGACCAACATCCTGGAGCTGCACGGCATCGACGTCGTCTACGCCGAGAACGGCCGCAAGGGCGTCGAGACGCTCATGCGCCACGACGACATCGACCTGGTCCTGATGGACGTCATGATGCCCGAGATGGACGGGTACGCCGCCACCGCCGCGATCCGCGCCATGCCCCGCTACGCCGACCTGCCGATCATCGCGGTGACCGCCAAGGCGATGCACGGCGACCGGGAGAAGAGCATCTCCTCCGGGGCCAGCGACTACGTGACCAAGCCGGTGGACGCCGACGACCTGCTGCACTGCATCCACCGCTGGCTCAACGCCTGAGCCCGACCGGCGCGGCGCCCGGGCCTCAGCGGCGGATCAGCCCCCGCTGCCGGGCCGCCGCGACGGCGGCCGTGCGCGAGTCCACGCCGAGCTTGCCGTAGACGTGCACCAGGTGCGTCTTGACGGTGGCCTGGCTCAGGTGCAGCCGGCGGCTGATCTGCTGGTTGGACAGCCCGTCGGCGACCAGGCGCAGCACCTCGCTCTCCCGGGGCGTCAACGCGACCCCGGGTGAGCGCACCCGGTCGATCAGCCGGTGGGCGACGGCCGGGGCGAGCGCCGACCGCCCGGCCGCCGCCGAGCGCACCGCGGCGGTCAGCTCCTCCGGCGGGGCGTCCTTGAGCAGGTAGCCGGCAGCGCCGGCCTCGACCGCGGCGAGGATGTCCGCCTCGGTGTCGTACGTGGTCAGCACCAGCACCCGGGGCGCGTCGGGGCGGGCGACGATGGCGGCCGTCGCCTCGACCCCCTGCATGCCGGAGCCGAACTGCAGGTCCATCAGCACCACGTCCACCGGCTGCCGGACGCAGACCGCCACCGCCTCCTGCGCCGTGGCCGCTTCGGCGACCACGGTGAGGTCCGGCTCGGTGGCCAGCAGGGCGCGCAGCCCGCAGCGGACCACCGGATGGTCGTCGGCGAGCAGCAGCCGGATCGGCCGGTTCACCCGGGGACCTCCGCCGTCCGCTCCGGCGGGGTGAAGCTCGCGGCCACGGCGGTGCCCTGCCCGGGCCCGGACTCCACGCTCAGCGTCCCACCCAGCTCGGCCGCGCGGGCCCGCATCGAGCCCAGGCCGAACCCGCCGTCGGCGCCGCCCGGGTCGAACCCGACGCCGTCGTCCACCACGTCCAGGGCGACCTGCCGGCCGAGGTAGCTCAGGGTCAGCTCCACCCGCCCGGCACGGGCGTGGGAGACGGCGTTGGCCAGCGCGGACTGGGCGATCCGCAGCAGCGCCACCTCGTACGGGGTGGGCAGCGGTCGGGGCGTGCCGTCGAGACGGAACCGCACCACCGGGCCGGCGTCGCCGCCACCGGTGGCACAGAGCCGGCGCAGCGCCTCGGGCAGCGACCGCGCCGCCAGGGCGGGCGGGGTGAGCGCCCGCACGAAGCGCCGCGCCTCGGCCAGGTTGTCCTGCGCCGCCCGGCGGGCCTGCTCGACGTGGCCGGCGACCACGTCCGGCCGCTCGGGCATCGCCCGTTGCGCGGCGCGCAGCAGCAGTTGGATGCTGGACAGCCCCTGGGCGAGGGTGTCGTGGATCTCCCGGGCGAGACGTTCCCGTTCGGCGAGCACCCCGGCGGTGTGCTGGGCCTCGGCCAGGTCGGCCCGGGTGGCGGTGAGCTGCTCGATCAACCGGCGGCGGCGTTCGCTCTCCCGGTACAGGGCCTGGTAGCCGAGGACGGTGGCGACCGCGACGGCGGCCCCGATCACCGGACCGATCACCCCACCGGGGGCGAGCGCGCCCTGGTGCCGGGCGACCCCGCCGACCGCCGCCGCCGTGGTGGCGGCCACCGCGACCGCCCCCCACCGGACGGGCAGCAGGTGCAGGTGCAGCAGGAACAGCGGGAACGCCAGCCACACCGCGTCCGGGGTGAGCCAGAGCAGCCCCGCCCAGCCCACGGTCAGCACGGCCAGCCAGCCGAGCGCCGTACGACGCGAGCGGGACAGCGCCGCCGCGGCGGCCCACCCACCGGCCAGCGCCGCCGTGGCGAGCAGCACGCCGGCACGCTGCGGCTGCCCTCCGGCCAGCGCCCGTCCCGCCACCACGACGAGCAGCGCGGCGACCAGCAGGTACAGGCCGATCCGCGCCGCGCGTGGCGGCGGGACGGACGGGTGCGGGCTCACGATGCCTCCAGGCTAGGCCGCGGCTCGCCGCCGCCATCAACCAAAGGGATGATCCCGCGCTGCGCACTTCGAGGGCCGGCCACCCACCGGCGGGGCGATGGCGGCGCGGCCGCACCGGGCGAGCGTGGACGGCGTACCACCACGCCACCGGGCGTGGCCCCGCAACGGAAGGCTCGTCATGTTCGTCGCCTGGAGGGACCTCCGGTTCGCCAAGGGTCGCTTCGCCCTGATGGGCGTCGTCGTCACCCTGATGACCCTGCTCGTCGTGCTGCTCTCCGGCCTGACCGCCGGCCTGGGCCGGGAGAGCACCTCGGCGGTCACCGGGCTCGCCGCCGACCACCTCGTCTTCGCCGTCCCCGACGGCGACCTCTCCTTCACCGGCTCCCGGGTCACCGACGCGCAGTGGCGCCGCTGGCGCGAGACACCCGGGGTCACCGCCGCCGACCCGCTCGGCGTCGCCACCCTGCGCGCCGCCGCCGGCGACCGGACGGCCCCGCTCGCCGCGTTCGGCGTACCCCCGGGGTCCGCCCTGGCCCCCGACGGGCTCGGCGACGGGCGGGTCGTGCTCTCCCGCGGCGCCGCCGACGCCCTGGCCGCCGGGCCGGGCACGACCGTCACCCTCGGCGCGGTCCGGCTGAGCGTGGCCGCCGTCGCCGGGGACGCCTCCTACAGCCACACCCCCGTCGTGTGGACCTCGCTGGCCGACTGGCGGCGCACCGCCCCCGGCGTCCCCGGCGACGCCGCCACCGTCGTCGCGTTGACCACCACCGGGAACGTCCGCTTCGACGCCGTCGACCGGGAGGTGGGCACCCGGACGGTCACCCGGGACGCGGCGCTGTCCGCGATCGGCTCCTACACCTCCGAGAACGGGTCGCTGCAACTGATGCGCGGGCTGCTGCTGGTGATCTCCGCGCTGGTCGTCGGTGCGTTCTTCACCGTCTGGACCATCCAGCGCGCCGGCGACGTGGCCGTGCTCAAGGCGCTCGGCGCCGCGACCGGTCACCTGCTGCGCGACGCGCTCGGGCAGGCCCTGACGCTGCTGCTGGCCGGCACCGTGGCGGGCACCGGGCTCGCCGTGGCCGTCGGCGCGGCGGCGGCCGGGCAGGTGCCGTTCGCGCTGACCGCCGGCTCGGTGCTGTTGCCGGCGGTGGTGACCGTCCTCCTCGGCGCCGTGGGCGCCGCCCTGGCCGTACGGCGGGTCACCGCCGTCGACCCGCTGACCGCCCTGGGGAGCGCCCGATGACCCTCGACCTGTCCGACGTCACCCTGACCTACCCCGACGGCGACACCCGCCTCACCGCCCTGGACGGGGTCGACCTGCGCGTGCCGGCCGGCACCGTCACGGCCGTCATCGGTCCCTCCGGCTCCGGCAAGTCCAGCCTGCTGGCGGTGGCCGCCACCCTGATCCGCCCCGAGCGGGGGCGGGTGGTCGTCGCCGGGGTGGACACCGGCGGCCTGGACCGGGCCGGGGCGGCGGCGCTGCGCCGGACGCGGATCGGGATCGTCTTCCAGCAGCCGAACCTGATCGCCTCGCTGACCGCCGCGGAGCAGCTGCAGGTGATGGCGCACCTCGCCGGCCGTCCGGTACGCCCGGCCCGCGCCCGCGCCGAGCGGCTGCTGGCCACCGTCGGGCTGGCCGGCCAGGTGGACCGCCGTCCCCACCAGCTCTCCGGCGGGCAGCGGCAGCGGGTGACCATCGCCCGGGCCCTGATGAACGACCCGGCGGTGCTGCTCGTCGACGAGCCCACCAGCGCCCTGGACCACGACCGAGGCGCGGCGGTGCTCGACCTGATCGTCGAACTCACCCGTGAGCGCGGCACCGCCACCGTGCTGGTCACCCACGACCGGGGGCACCTGGACCGGGCCGACCGGGTGGTGGAGATGGTCGACGGCCGGCTCGCCGTGCCGACCGGGTGCGGCCGCCGGCCCGGCGACTAGGTGCGCGTCGGCGGGGTAAGAAGCGCCATGCCGTCGCCCGGACGCCCGCCGCGTCCCGCGGGCCGACCGGTCCCGGTCCGGCGCGCGGGGCCCCCGTGAGCGCCGTCGGTCCGAAGCTGCGCCGGGAGGCCCGGGAGGCGTACGAGCGGCTGCGCACCTACTTCCTCGTCGCCGTGCAGGCCGGGGTGGCGGCCGGGCTGTCCTGGTTCGTCGCCAGCAGTCTGCTGCACAACCCGCAGCCACTGTTCGCGCCGGCCGCCGCGGTCGGCACCATCGCCGCGGCGATCGGCAACCGGATCCGGCGGACCGCCGAGCTGCTCGCGGGGGTGAGCCTCGGCGTGCTCGCCGGTGACCTGATCATCGAGGTGATCGGCGCCGGTCCCTGGCAGACCGGACTGGTGGTGGCGCTGGCCATCTCGGTGGCGGTGGTGTTCCGGGGCAGCGGCGCGGTGATGGTGCAGGCGGGCAGCACCGCCGTGCTGCTGGGCACCGTGTCGCCGGCCGGCCCGGACCTCGCCATCCCGCGTACGGCCAACGCCGTGATCGGCGGGGGAGTGGCCGTCATGGTGGCGTTGCTGATCCTGCCGTTGAACCCGGTGCGGGTGGTGCACCGGGCGGCCGGGCCGACGCTCGACCTCTTCGCCCACCAGCTGACGGTGGCCTCCGAGGCGCTGGCGCGCGGCGACGTGGACCGGGCCGAGGCGGTGTTGCAGCGGCTGCGGGCCGCCGAGGTGGAACGACGGCAGACCACCGAGATCGTGGCGGCGGCGCGGGAGGTGGCCATGCTGTCGCCGTGGCGGTGGCGGCGTCGGGCGTTGCTGCGCCGCTACGAGCACGCCGCCGAGCACCTGGAGCTGGCGTTCACCAACAGCCGCAACATGGTGCGCCGGATGGTGAGCCTGCTGGAGGCCCGGGAGCCGGTGCCGCCGGACCTGCCGGCCGCGATCGAGCACTTCGGGCAGGCGCTGCGGCTGCTGCACCGCGACTTCCTGGCCGGTCGTACCCCGGACATCGCCCGGGCCCGGGCGATGGAGGCGGCCGGGGAGGCGCAGCGGGCCCGCACGGCGGGGCTCGGGTTCTCCGGCACCATCGTGGTGTCGCAGGTGAGCATCGTCGTCAGCGAGCTGCTCCAGGCCTCCGGCCTGCCCAAGGGGGAGGCGGACCGGACGGCCGGCCTGCACGCGCGCCGCTGAGCGCCGGCGGTGGCCGTCCCCTGCCGGCCGGCACGCGTCCCCGGTCACCGGGCAGAGCGATGACGGTCGATCGCAGCGGTGGTACGGTCGGCGGAGATGGCCAGCTTCTCGATCCTCGGCCCGCTCGACGTCACCGTGGCCGGTCGCCCGGTCACGCCCCGCAGCAGCAAGCAGCGTGCGGTCCTCGCGGTCCTCCTGGTCAACGCCAACCGGGTCACCCCGCTCGACCGGCTGCTCGGCGCGCTGTGGCGCGACGACGCGCCGGACACCGCCGTCGGGCAGGTGCAGACGCTGATCTGGCGGCTGCGCGGCGTACTGGGCGACGCGATCGGCACCCGACCGGGCGGCTACCAGCTCACCGTCGCCCCCGGCGAACTGGACGCCGAGGTCTTCGCGAGCACGGCCGCCGAGGCCGCCGAGCTGGCCCGCGCCGGCCGGCTGGCCGACGCGGCGGCCCGATACGGCGACGCGCTGGCGCGGTGGCGGGGGCCCGTCCTGGCCGATGTGCGGCTGCCCGGCGACCCGCACGCGACCGGCTTCCACGCGGCCGTGGCGGAGCTGACCGAGCAGCGTCTCGCCGTGGAGCGGGACCGGGTGGACGTCGAGTTCGCCCTCGGCCGGCACGCCGAGCTGATCCCCGCGTTGCACCGTACGGTCGAGGACGAGCCGCTGCGCGAGGAACTGCGCGAGCGGCTGATGCTGGCGCTGCACCGCAGCGGGCGACGGGCCGAGGCGCTGGAGGTCTACCGGCAGGGCCGCCAGGTGATGGTCGCCGAGCTGGGCCTGGAGCCCGGACCGGCCCTTCAGCACCTGCACGCCCGGATCCTCGCCGGCGACCCGCTGCTCGACGGCGTCGACCCGGCCCCGGCGGCGGGCCCCGCCCCCGTCCCGGCCGCGCAGCTGCCGATGGCCGCGGCGGACTTCGTCGGCCGCCACGACCTGGCCGCCGCGCTGGCCCGCCACCTCACCGCCGCGTCCGGGCCCGACGACGGTACGCCGACCGGCGCGCCCCGGCCGGCCGCGCCCCGCATCGTCGCCGTCTCCGGCGCGGCCGGCAGCGGCAAGACCACCCTCGCCGTCCAGGTGGGACACCTGGCCCGCGCGCACTTCCCCGACGGTCAGCTCTTCGTGGACCTGCACGGCGGGGCGGAGCCCCTCGACCCGGTCACCGTGCTGGGCCGGTTCCTGCACGCCCTGGGTGAGGAGCCCCGCGCCGTGCCGGCGGAGCTGGACGAGCGGGCCGCGCTGTTCCGGGCGCGGACCGCCGGGCGGCGGCTGCTCGTGGTGCTGGACAACGCCGCCGACGGCACGCGGCTGCCACCGTTGCTGCCGGCCGACCCGGGCTGCGCGGTGCTGGTCACCGCCCGACGGCGGCTCACCACCCTGCCCGGGGCGTACCACGTCGACCTCGGGGTGTTCACCGCCGAGGCGGCCGTCGACCTGCTGCGGCACGCGATCGGCGCGCAGCGGGTCGAGGCGGAGCACGCGGACTGCCTGCGGGTCGCCGAGCGCTGCGGGCACCTGCCGTTGGCGATCCGCATCGCCGGTGCCCGGCTGGCCGCCCGACCGCACTGGCCGGTGGGGCGGCTGGCCGATCAGCTCGCCGACGAGCGGGCCCGCCTCGACGTGCTGCGCACCGGCGACCTGGCGGTACGGTCCAGCCTGGCCACCAGCTACCAGGAACTGGACCCGGTCGAGCGGCGGCTGCTGCGGCTGCTCGGGGTGGTCGACCTGCCCCGGGTGCCCGGCTGGGCCGGGGCCGCCCTGCTGGACCTGCCGTTGGCCGAGGCCGAGGAGCTGATGGAACGGCTGGTCGAGGCGAGGCTGGTGGACGCCGACCGGGGCGCGTACCGGCTGCACGACCTGGTCCGGGCGTACGCGGGGGAGCTGCGCGCCGACGACCGGCCGGCCGACGAGGGCACGGCGGCGCTCGGCCGGCTGCTCGGCGGCTGGCTGACGCTGGCCGACGAGGCGTACCGGCGTACCAACGGGGGTTTCCGGCGCGGCGCGGGCGGCGCGGCCGCACGCTGGTCACGCTGGACGGCCGCCGACCTGGACGCCCTGCTCGCCGACGCGGTCGGCTGGTTCGAGGCGTCGCGGGGCATGCTGACCGGCGCGGTACGCCGGGCGGTCGCCGCCGGACTGCACGAGCCCGCGTGGAACCTGGCGAACACGCTGAGCCGCTTCTTCGAGCTGCGCGAGCACCTCGACGACTGGGGTGCCACCGCCCGGGCGGCACTGGACGCGTGCGGGGCTGCCGGCGACGACCTCGGCCGGGCCTGGCTGCTGCGCTCACTGGGCGAGCTGCACCTCAACGTCGACCGGCTCGACGACGCGCTGGCCTGCTTCGACCCGGCGCTGGCGCTGTTCGAGCGACTCGGCGAGCGGCAGGGCCAGGCGCTGGTGCTGCGCGCCGCCGGCACCGCCCACCGGCTGCGCCACGCCGACGCGGAGGCGATGGCCGCGCTGAGCCGGGCCAAGGCCATCACCGTGGAGTTGCGGGACCGGCCCGGCCAGGCCCAGGTCCTGTTCGGACTCGGCGCGGCCCATCGGGTGGCCGGTCGGCCCGGTCCCGCCGAGGCGGCGTTCCGGCAGGCGCTGGCGATCTTCCGGGAACTCGACGACCGGTTCGGCGTGGCGTACACCTCGACCAGCCTGGCCCTGGTGCTCGGCGGGCGGGGCGCCGACGCGGACGCGGCCCGGCTGCTGCGCGGCGCCCTGGACCTCTGCCGCGAGCTGGGCTACCGCCGGGGCGCGGCCATCTGCCGGGGTCACCTCGGTGACCTGCACCTGCGCGCCGGGGAGCACGAGCGGGCGGTGGCCGAGCTGACCGAGGCGGTCACCGGCAGTCGGGAGGTCGGCGACGGCATCGGCGAGCTGATCGCGCTGCGCCGCCTCGGCGCGGCGCTGCTCGCCCTCGGCCGGCTCCCGGCGGCCCGCTCCGCCCTGCGCTCCTGCCTGGCGCTGTGCCGCCGGTACGGCGAGGACGCCGAGCGGGACCGCGCCCTGCGCCTGCTCGGCGAGGCCCGGGCCCGGGCGCTCACCGCGGCCGCCGACCCCGCCGCGCTCCCGCCGGCGGCGCTCCCGCCCGTCGGTGTCCCGCCCGAGGTCGCCTCGCCGCAGGCGGGTCCGCGCGGGGTGTGATCGCGCCCCCGCCTGGCATGTGGCAGGGGCCGAGTCAGCCGAGTCGCGCGCTGCGGCAGCCGATGCGGCGTCGGGCGGACGTGACCGGGTCGGCCGCCTCATGGTGAGGCTACGGACCTGATGGCATGGATGGATCAGGCTGGCGCGACCGGCCCGCCGTCTCGTCCGGTGGTGGTCACCCCCCCCGGCCGGTCGGTCGCGGCCGACGACGAGGCGAAGGCGCGGTGTCCTGGGTGGCTGGTCGTGGTGCCGGTCAGCCGATCCATCCCTGCTATCAGGTCTGTAGGCAGCGATCGGACCGATGGTCCAGCGGCCTGGCCGCACTCCGGACGCCCGCTTCGCCCGGACGCAACCGCACCCACCAGACGCCCCCGCCGGCCCAGACGCCCCCGCCGGCCCAGACGCCACCGCACAGGCCCGGTAACCATCGAGCCGGGCGCGACACCAGGGGCGGGCCGGTGGCGGTGGCATCCGCCCCGTGCGGCGGCGGGGAGGCGGCGGGCGCGAGCGGGATGAGAGCGGGCTGAGAGGACCGGGGGCCGTCCGGCCGGGATGGTGGTCACCGAGCGCCACCGCTCGACCACCGCGACAGGGGAGGCTCCACATGCCCGACAGCACCATGGCACCACCACCGGCGGAGTGGCCCGGACTGTCCCGACGCCGGTTCCTCGGCGGCGTCGGCGCGTCCGCGGCCGCGCTGACCGTCGGCTCGGTGCTCGGCACCGCCGAGTCCGCGTCCGCCGCCTACTACATGAAGTGGGGTGCGGTCGTCTCGCCCGGCGACGCCAGCAACAACATCGACTTCAACCGCAAGGTCGACATCCTGCGGCGGATGCGGCCGCAGACCGCCCGGATCTCGATGTTCTGGGGCGATCCGTGGAACCGCCGGTTCAGCGACGCGCAGCTGGAGGCGCTGCGCGGCACCGGCCTCACCGAAATGATCATCCAGTCGTCGGAGGACCCGGACCCGAACCTGGCCCGCCACCAGCTCAACCTGATGCTGCCCTACATCGACGCCCACCCGAACACGCTGTTCGTCTGGGAGTTGGGCAACGAGCCGGACTGGCACCTGCCGAACGACCCGTGGCTGGCCCGGTGGAAGCGACTGGCCACCATCCGGGACAACAAGCCGGCACAGGACCGGGGCAACCTGCTCTGGGCGATCAACATGCCGGCCGGCCGGTGGAACGGCGACGGCAGCGGCTTCACCTTCGGCACCTCCGGGCGGTACTTCGACGCGTTCGTCCGGGACACCGGCGACGGGCTCGGCGGCATGCTGTCCGGGCCGTACCAGCCGGACGTGGTGACCGTGCACTGCTACAGCTCCACGTACCTGACCCGGGGCGCGGACGGCGGCGGCGAGCGCAACCCGTACAAGATGATCGACTACGTGCGGGGCTGGAACTCCCGGATCAGCATGAAGGTCACCGAGGCCGGCATCGACGGGGCGAAGTCCGACCGCGGGTACCGGTACGTCAACTTCGGCTCGTCGGTCGCCAACGAGACCGCCGGCCAGATCGACAGTGTCTGCTTCTACGGCATCCCGCCCGCCGAACGGCAGTACGGCATCTGGGAGACCGAGGCCGACCAGATCGGCACCCACCCGTGAGAATCCGTGCCCTGCTCGCGGCGGCCACCGTCGCCGTCGCCACCCTCGCCCTGACCCCCGCGCCCGCCTCCGCCCACACCGTCAGCGTGATCAACGGCTACACCGTCAACCTGCGCACCGGGCCGGGCACGTCGTACCCGTCGATCGGCACCGTCACCGGCGGGCAGCGCGTCGCCATCGCCTGCACCGTACGCGGGCAGAGCGTGACCGGCCCGTACGGCGCCACCGACGTCTGGGACTACCTGCACCTGGAGGGGTACGTGTCGGACGCCTTCCTCTACACCGGCGCCTCCGGCGCGGTCGGGCCGCCCTGCGGCGGCGCGCAGCTGCACTGGGACGCCGCGTCGATGAACCTCGGCGTGGAGCAGCCCGGCACCCGCCGCCTCTACAACGAACTCAAGGCGACCCCCGGCTGGAACCCGCGCGGCGGCGACCGGCACTTCGCCGGCATCTACGTCAACAAGCCCGGCGAGCACGGCGAGGGCCGGGCGCTGGACTACTGGATGGACGCAGACAACGCCACCGAACGGCAGACCGGCTGGACCATCGCCAACCACCTGCGCGCCAACGCTGGGGCGTACGGCGTCCAGACGATCATCTGGAACGACAAGGTCTGGCTCTCCAGCAACCCCAACGCCGGCTGGCAGGAGTACGACGAGGTCGGCAACTGCGGCAGCACCAGCAAGACCTGCAAGCACAACGACCACATCCACATCAGCCAGAACTGGGCCGGTGCGGTGCTCAAGACCTCCCACTGGATGTGACCCGATGAAGCGACTCCTCGCGGCGGTCGCCGCCGCCACCGTCGGCCTGCTCACCCTCACCGCCGCCCCGGCCACGGCGGCCACCACCGCCCGCATCGACACCGGGGGCGGGGCGGCCAACCTCCGCTACGGCCCCGGCACCATGTACCACGTCACCGGGACGGCGGCGAACGGCTCCACCGTCACCGTCGTCTGCACCACCCGGTCCCAGACGGTCAACGGCCCGTACGGCTCGTCGACCATCTGGAACAAGCTCAGCAACGGCTCCTGGGTGGCCGACGCCATCACCTTCACCGGGGTCAGCTACCCGGTGGAGGGGGAGTGCCCGGCCACCGGCCGCCGCCCGACCGGCGACGACTACCCGTACCGGGGCAACCCGAACATCGTCGACCGTTGGGCGATGTACTCCGGACAGTGCACGTCCTTCGTGGCCTGGCGGATGGAGCAGCTGCAGGGCTACTTCCACAACAACGGCTGGCGCAACGGCATCGCCGGGCACTGGGGCAACGCCCACGAGTGGAACGACAACGCGGTGCGGCTCGGGTACCGGGTGGACCGCACCCCGCGCGTCGGCGCCATCGCCCAGTTCGAACCGTACGCCGGTGGCGCGTCCTCGCTCGGGCACGTCGCGTACATCGCCGGGGTGAGCGCCGACGGCGCCACCGTGACCCTTCAGGAGTACAACTGGGCCACGCCCCTGGGCTGGGGCATCCGCACCGTCCCGATGAACCAGATCAGCAACGTCATCCACTACGCCGCCGGCACCTGAGCCGGGCGGGGAGACGGGTGTGGCGGGGCCGACGGGATCCGGCCCCGCCACACCGTGTCCACCTCGACGGCGTCAGCCGCGCAACGGTGCTCGGACCGATCTCCGCCTTGCCGACCGCCGCCGGTGTCGGCATGGCGGCAGTATCACAGGTCGGGGGCGACCGCGCCGACCCCGCCGCCCGGGCGGCGTCGGCGGGCGACCTGGCGCAGCAGCCCCAGGCCGGTGCGGGCCGCGCCGGTGAGGGCGATCGCGGTGGGCAGGAAGATGAAGACCAGCGCGGCGACGCCCGACCAGCCGGCGAGGCTGCCCAGCCCGCTGTCGCGGATCGCCCCGACGGCCATGCCGAGCACCCGCAGCAGACCCGGTATGCCGAAGTAGACGAGATACCCGGCGGCGTAGAGCAGGCCCGGCACGTAGAGGACGACGAACAGCCGGGCCCAGGCCAGCTCCCGGCGGGTCACGGTCGCGAGCACGTCGCGGTCCTCGGTGGACTCCCGGCGCAGCCAGCGCCGCAGCACCGCGCCCTTGACCACCCACAACCGGCGGCTGCCCGTCGCGGCGGCGAAGAGCGCGTACACGTCGGTGCGGGCGAACACCCAGCTCTGGATGAGGATGCCGCTGATCTGCACGACGACGGTGAGACGCAGCACGCCGACGGCGGTGGGCCCGAGCCGGTCGGCGAGAAGCTCCTGCGCCAGCAGCAGCACACCGACGGACGCCGCGTCGAGCGCCATCCCGGCCAGCAACGGCCCGATCCGGCGGCGTCGGGGCACGCTCCACAACCGGGTCAGGTCGGCCTGGAAGACGACGAACCACAGTCGCCGGCTCACCGACAGGGAGCTGCGCAGGCCGATCCGGGCGGTCGCCGCGACGTGTCCCGCCTCGTGCGCCAGGATGCACAGCACGGTGATCAGGGAGCCGAGCAGCAGGCTGGACAGCGCCGATCCGGTCGGTGCGAGGTCGGTGTAGTGCGGGCGCAGCTGCGGGCGTACGACGAGCAGTACGACCGCCACGGCGGTCAGCGCCGCGTGGCAGGCCCAGCCGACAGGGTGGAACAGCACCCGGCCGAGCAGCCGCCACCCGGCGGGGGCGTCGGCCGGCGCCTCGGGCTCGGCCAGCAGGCCGTGCGCGGTCAGGGTGGCGAGGAAGTCGGCCACGTCGACCGGCTCGCCGGCGAGTTCCTCGGCGCGGGCGGCGCAACGCTGCACGCTCTCGCCGTCCTGCAACCAGCCGATGATGCGCGCCCCGAGCTCCGGCACGGCGAGGTATTCGCCCGAGTGCGGGCTGCCGACGATGTGCACGTCGCCGTCGGCGACCACGGTCAGCGCGGCCACGCCCGCGACCGCCGGCGCGTTCACCGGTCGCCCTCCGTGCCCCGGGCGTCCGGGTCGACGGGACGCGGCGGAACGCCGGCGGCACGGCCGGCGCAGAGCCCGCAGTCCGGGTGCCGCCGCCAGACGGTCGACTCGACGCGCATCCGCCCGCCGACCTCGACCGTCTGGTAGCGGGCGGCGGCCACCGGCTCCTCCATCCCGCTGAGGTACCGCTGCGCCTCGAGGGAGATCAGTCCGGACAGCAGTTGGGCCACCGGTCCGGTGGCGCTGTTGACCGGATCGATGCTGCGCCGCAGCCCGTCACGGACCCACCCGTCGCGGCCGCGTCCGTCGTCGTCGCGGTGCAGCTCCAGGCAGAGCCGGCAGGGGGTGTGGCCGGGCCGCACGGACCAGTAGAACAGCGTGGACATGGTGAAGCCGCCGGCGACGTACGGCACGTCGAGTGCGAAGCAGGCCTCGTTGGTGATCAGCTGCATGCCGGCCGGCTGGTCCGCGGCGAGCACGACGAGGTCCACGTCGGCGCCGAGGGCACGGATCGTCTCGACGTCGGTGACCTCCTGGGCGACGGCGTCGACGACGGTCTGTGGGGCGTACCGGCGGGCCCACTCGGCTGCCGCGGCGACCTTGGGCCGGCCGATCTCGGCGGTGCCGTAGATGAACTGGCGGGCCAGGTTCTTCGGCTCGACCGTGTCGAAGTCGACGATGCGCACCCGGCCGACGCCGAGGCCGAGCAGGGACTGCAGCACCCCGCCGCCCAGCCCGCCCGCGCCGATCACCAGGACGGACGCGTCGGCGACCGCCCGGTGCAGGTCCCGGCTGGAGCGGTGCAGGTCGGCGAAGGTGTCGTAGAAGCGCAGGTTGCTCTCGTGCCGGCGCAGGGTCTCCGGGTCGGCCCCGGCGTCGCTGTCCTCCAGCAGCCCCATCGCGTCGAGCGCGTCGATCGAGTCGCGTACGTCGGCGGTGGCGACCGGATGGCCGAGGCGGCTCAGCGCGTCCGGCAGCTCGGCGACCGGGCGGGTGCCCTGGGCGAGCAGGTCGACCAGCGCGGCCACCTGACCGTTGTCGTCGGCGAGGTGGATCCGTTCGGTGGGGGTGCGGTAGATGACGACCGCGTCCCCGGTGACGATGACGTGGCGGGACTTCAGCCTGGGCCGCATGCCGGCGCGCTCCTCTCGTGCTCGGGTGATGGGGTACGACGGCGCGG
>NZ_JBNADX010000022.1:108501-115742 GCF_049629545.1 Micromonospora citrea | reverse complement strand
GGGGGAGGGAGGGGTGGGGAGAAAGGTGGGCGACACGGGGGGAGGGCGGGGGCGGGGTGGGGCGATCGTCGTTACCGTGTGCGTGTGTCGAAGCTCGGCGTGCGTGGGTGGCTGCTGCTCGGGCTCGTCACCGTGGTCGTGCTGGCCGCCACGGGGGTGTGGAACCCGTTCCCGACGATGTGGGACTGGGTCGACCGCCGGCAGCCCATCTCCGAGCCGGACGTGGTCTGGCAGCAGCGCATCGGCGGCACCCCGAAGAGCGTCACCATCGCCGGGGACACCGTCGTGGTCGAGCAGCGGACCCGGGTGGAGGCCCGCAGCCTGGCCACCGGGGCGCAGCTGTGGGAACGCAAGGCCGACTGGGCGGCGGTGGCCGGCGGCGACAAGGACCCGGTCGTGGCCGTCGGCAAGCTCCTGGTCAAGGGGTACGAACTGCTCGATCCCACCACCGGGGCGGTGCGCCGCCGCGACGGCGACGCGGTGGCCGTGTGGACGTACCGGAACATGCTGCTCGACGCGCGCTGCGTGGAGCCGACCGACTGCACCCTCTCCGCCTGGGACCCGCGCGGCACCGCCCCGCTCTGGACGGCGTTCCTGCCGGGCGTGAGCACCGGCCTGTTCGCCGACAATCCGAACCTGCTCGGCACCCGCCGGCTCACCGCGCCCCGGATCGACGCCGGGGCGGCCGGCCCCGAGGCCGCGCCACCGCTGCTCGGCTTCCCGGTGGACGGCCGGGTGCACGTGGTGGACACCGCCACCGGCCGGGTGGTGCAGAACGTCGAGCCCGGCCGGGACGAGCGGCTGGCCGTGATCGGCGGCCGGATGCTCCGGATCAAGGCCGTCTCCCGCGACGGCACCTGCCAGTACGCCGTCTCCGCCCGCGAAGCGGCCACCGGGCAGGAGGTGTGGCGGCGGGCCGGGGTGAACCTGCGTACCGCCGACAGCGCCGGCTGCGTCCAGCGGGAGGACCCGCAGGGCGCCCGCAACGTGCTGATCGGGGTCGCCCCGGACGGTCGGGAGGCGGTCATCGACGGGTACGACGGCCGACTGCTCCTGGTCGACGCCGAGGGGGAGAAGCTGCTCGCCGTCGACGACCGGTACGCCCTGGTCCGTGCCGCCGACCGCAGGTCGGTCGTCGGCCGTCAGTTCGGCGTCGACCGGCCGCGGTGGACCCGTCCGTCGACCGGCAGGGCGGGTGCGGCGCTCACCCCGTACGCGGCGGTGGTCAGCGAGGAGAAGCCGAACCGGCTGATCGCGCTGGACCCGCGTACCGGCCGGGAACTGGTCGTCCTGCGGACCAGCGCGAACGCGCTGGCGGTCGGGGCGAACGGGATGATCATCGGGGAGGGGCGGGAGATCGGGTACGTCCGCTTCGGCGCGGGCACGGGCGTCCCGCCCGTGTCCCCGCCCGACGGTGGCGGCGTCGGTGACCGGGGTGGCGACGACGGCGCGCCGGGCGTCGAGGACAGCTGTGGACCGAAGCGGGAGCTGTGCCCCGACCCGCGCGACAAGGACGGCTGAGCGCGACACGTCCCGCACCGGTGAGAGCGGCGTCCCACGCCACACCCGGCGGGTGCCACCGATCGACCGGTCTGCCCTAGGCTTTCCCGTCATGAGCAGTGCCGCCGCGTTCTCGTACGCCCCCTTGCTGCCGACCGGCCCGGACACCACGGAGTACCGCCTGGTCACCGACGAGGGCGTCGATGTCGTCAACGGCCCGGGGGGCCGCCGGTTCCTGACGGTGGAGCCGGCCGCGCTGACCGCGCTGACCGCCGAGGCCATGCACGACATCGCCCACTACCTGCGCCCCGCGCACCTGGCCCAGCTCCGGTCGATCATCGACGACCCGGCCGCTTCGCCGAACGACCGGTTCGTCGCGTTGGACCTGCTGCGCAACGCCAACATCGCCGCTGGTGGCGTGCTGCCGATGTGCCAGGACACCGGCACCGCGATCGTGATGGGCAAGCGCGGCCGGCACGTGCTCACCGACGGCACCGACGCGGAGGCGGTCTCCCGGGGCGTCTACCAGGCGTACACCCGGCTCAACCTGCGCTACTCGCAGCTCGCCCCGCTGACCATGTGGGACGAGCGCAACACCGGCAGCAACCTTCCGGCCCAGGTGGAGATCTACGCCGAGGACCCGGACGGCCACCCGGACGCGTACAAGTTCCTCTTCATGGCCAAGGGTGGCGGCTCGGCGAACAAGTCGTACCTCTACCAGGAGACCAAGGCGCTGTTGAACCCGACGCGGATGATGCAGTTCCTGGAGGAGAAGCTGCGGCTCATCGGCACGTCGGCCTGCCCGCCGTACCACCTGGCCATCGTCATCGGCGGCACCTCCGCCGAGTACGCGCTGAAGACCGCCAAGTACGCCTCCGCGAAGTACCTCGACGCGCTGCCCACCGAGGGCTCGATGACCGCGCACGGCTTCCGTGACCTGGAGCTGGAGGCGCAGGTGCTGGAGCTGACCCGTAACTTCGGCATCGGGGCGCAGTTCGGCGGCCGGTACTTCTGCCACGACGTGCGGGTGGTCCGGCTGCCCCGGCACGGCGCGTCCTGCCCGGTGGCGATCGCGGTCTCCTGCTCGGCCGACCGGCAGGCGGTCGCCAAGATCACCCCGTCGGGTGTCTGGCTGGAGCGGCTGGAGACCGACCCGGCACGCTTCCTGCCCGACGTGACCGACGAGACGCTGGAGACCGAGGAGGTCGTCCGTGTCGACCTCAACCGGCCGATGGACGAGATCCGCGCCGAGCTGTCGAAGTACCCGGTGAAGACCCGGCTGTCGCTGACCGGCCCGCTGGTCGTCGCCCGGGACATCGCGCACGCGAAGATCGCCGAGCGGCTGGACGCGGGCGAGCCGATGCCGCAGTACCTGCGCGATCACGCCGTCTACTACGCCGGCCCGGCCAAGACCCCCGAGGGTTACGCCTCCGGCTCGTTCGGCCCGACCACCGCGGGTCGGATGGACGCGTACGTGGAGAAGTTCCAGGCGGCCGGCGGCTCCCAGGTCATGCTGGCCAAGGGCAACCGGTCGGCGCAGGTCACCCGGTCCTGCCAGCAGCACGGCGGCTTCTACCTCGGCTCGATCGGCGGCCCCGCCGCCCGGCTCGCCCAGGACTGCATCAAGCACGTCGAGGTGCTCGAATACCCCGAGCTGGGCATGGAGGCGGTCTGGAAGATCCAGGTCGAGGACTTCCCCGCCTTCATCGTCGTGGACGACAAGGGCAACGACTTCTTCGCCGAGGTCACCAAGCCGGTGCTGACCGTCGGCCGGCGCTGACCCGCGCGCCGGCTCGTCGGGCGTCCCGGCGGCCGCCCGGCCACCCACGCCGTCCGCAGAGGACTTGACCCGCCCCGCTTCAGTGAGCGG
Organism: Micromonospora citrea; assembly: GCF_049629545.1. Lineage (GTDB taxonomy): Bacteria > Actinomycetota > Actinomycetes > Mycobacteriales > Micromonosporaceae > Micromonospora > Micromonospora citrea_A. The sequence goes on along the minus strand of NZ_JBNADX010000022.1, from coordinate 112,372 downwards.
TACGGGGATGTCGACGTCCTTCGGAGGGTGACAGATGAACAGACCGAGCACGCTGCGGGTTGCGGTCGTGACGACCGTCCTGGCCGGCGCCGCCCTCGCCGGGCCGGTCCCCCCGGCGGTCGCCGCCGTGCCCGACGTCCGGGCCGCCGGCACGCCGGCCGTCGGCGCGGGGCCCGGTCGGCAGGACGGGAACCCGGTGCCGGCGCCGCACCGGGCGACCCGCCGGGACGCCCACCAACGGGACGCGACCGCGAACACCCTCGCCGAGGGGATCGCGACGCGGGCCGCCCGCGCTCCGGTGCCCCGGTGGAAGTCGGCCGCCCCGACCGGCGGGCGGGAGCCGGCGGACCAGGGCGCCGGGCTCGCCCCGCGGAGTGCCCCGGCCGGCCCGGCGAAGATCCTCGGCTCCGGCCCGCCGGTCGCCGGGATCAACGGAACCAGCTGCACGTTCGGCACGATCGAGGAGGCCATCGAGCTATCCCCGGCCGGGTCGACGATCTACATCGCCCCGGGGGTCCATCCGGCCGCCCAGGAGGACGTCGACTACAACATCGGCAAGACCCTCGACCTGGTGCAGGGCACCGCGAACTGCCAGCCGACCACCGGCGGCGCGGCCACGAACGTGGTCCTGCAACGCCACCCGGGGTCGAGTCTCGACGCGGTGGTGGAGGTGATGAGCGGCGTCGCGGTGCGGCTCGAACGGATCACCGTCGAGGGCGGCAACTCCGCCGAGGGGACCCTGCACGTACGGGACAACGGGATCGCCGTGCTCGACGGCGCGATCGTGCGCGACGGGGTGAACCCGTCCAGCACCGTCGGCGGGGGCGGTGTGCAGGTGATCGGCCCTGGCGCGCAGCTGTACTCGGTGAACAACTCGCAGATCGAGAACAACCGGGCGGTGCTGGGTGGCGGCATCTACGTCGACGACGGCACGGTCACCATCGACGGGTTCGACAACGTCGAGTTCAACGCGGCCGGGGCGAACGGCGGCGGCATCCACGCGACCAACCGGGCGACGGTGGTCCTGGCCGGTAACGCCGACGTGACCAGCAACTCGGCGACGAACCGGGGCGGTGGGGTCTACCTGACCGGCGGTTCGACCCTCTCCGTGTCGGAGGGGAACACCGAGATCGGATGGCCCGGCCAGAGCAACACGGCGTACATGGGCGGCGGCATCTTCGCCGAGGGCGGCTCGACGGTGACCCTCGGCCACGGGACCCAGTCGGGCAGCGTGTCGAGCAACCGGGCCACCTACGGTGGCGGCGTCTACGCCCTCGGCGCGGGCACCACGGTGCGGGTGAGCGGGTACGGATCGGTCGAGAGCAACGTGGCGTCGGCCAACGGCGGCGGCATCCTGGCGACCCAGGGTGCCCTCGCCGACCTCGACAACGGGGCGTCGGTCTCCTGGAACAGCGCCGGTGGCCTGGCCGGCGGGGTGATGGTCTTTGCCCCGGCGAGCCTCGACGTGGACGGCGGGCCGGGCGGTGGCACGCGGGTGCACCTGTCGGGCAACTCGGCCACCACCGACGGCGGCGGCATCTGGGCCAGTGGCGCCGCCACCCTCGACGACGTGGTCGTCCGGGACAACACGGCGGCCAACGGGGGCGGCCTCTACCTCACCGACTCGGGACGGGTCAGCATCACCGAGAACAACGGCTGCACTCCCTCCTGGCTGGAGAAGGAGAGCTACTGCAACGAGTTCCGGGCCAACACCGCCGGAACCGCCGGTGGCGCGATCTTCGCGGCGGGCGGCGACGTCACCGCCGTCCAGACGGCGTTCATCGGCAACCGGGCGGGCAACGCGGCGGTGCTGTTGGCGAACGGTGACGCGGTGGTCGGCCTGCGGGCCTCCCTGGCGGTCTCGAACACCGACGTGAACCTGTACGACGAGGCTCTCGTCACCGGACGCCACACGTCGTCGATCACCCTGGTGGGGATGACGTTCGCCCGGCACACCGAGGCCTTCCTCGACACCGACGAGACGGCCACCGCCACCGTCAGCCGGGTCCTCACCACCACCGGCACGCTGACGCTGGCCGGCATGCCGGCGGGTGGGTGCAACATCAGCGCCGTCGGCGCCACCCTGCCCGGCCTGCTCGTCACGCCGGTGCTGTTCCGGTCGACCATCCGGACCGACCACCTGCCCGCTGCCGGCAGCCCGGCCCTGGACCGGTGTCCGCTCTCCGGCGGTCACCACACCGACCTCGACGGCACCAGGGTCGTCGATCTCGCACCGGCCGGGATCGACGATCACGACGTGGGCGCCTTCGAGGCCACCTCCTAGCCGCGCACGGGTCGGACGGTGGCCCGTCGCAACTCCGCTTCCTCCTGCGAGCCGTGGCCGGGCGCGGCAGGATGGAACACGTGACCAGTGCAGAGGCGGCGGGCTACCGGATCGAACGCGACTCGATGGGCGAGGTGGAGGTGCCCGCCGAGGCGCTGTGGCGGGCGCAGACCCAGCGCGCGGTGCAGAACTTCCCGATCTCGGGGCGGGGCATCGAGCCCGCCCAGATCAAGGCCCTGGCCCAGATCAAGGGGGCGGCGGCCCAGGTCAACGGCGAGCTGGGGGTGATCGCCGCCGATGTCGCCGAGGCCGTCGCGACGGCCGCCGCGCACGTCGCCGACGGCGGGTACGACGACCAGTTCCCGATCGACGTGTTCCAGACCGGCTCCGGCACCTCGTCCAACATGAACGCCAACGAGGTGATCGCCACCCTGGCCAGCCGGGAGCTGGGCCGGGACGTGCACCCGAACGACGACGTCAACGCCTCGCAGTCCAGCAACGACGTCTTCCCGTCCTCGATCCACCTGGCCGCCACCCAGTTCGTCGTGGAGGACCTGATCCCCTCGCTGAAGCACCTGGCCGGGGCGCTGGAGGAGAAGGCGGCCGAGTTCGAGACGGTGGTCAAGGCGGGGCGTACCCATCTGATGGACGCCACCCCGGTCACTCTCGGGCAGGAGTTCGGTGGGTACGCCGCGCAGGTCCGCTACGGCGTCGAGCGGCTGGAGTCGGCGCTGCCCCGGCTGGCGGAGCTGCCGCTGGGCGGCACCGCCGTGGGCACCGGCATCAACACCCCGTTCGGCTTCGCCGGCAAGGTGATCGAGAAGCTGCGCGCCGCGACCGGGCTGCCGCTGACCGAGGCGCGCAACCACTTCGAGGCGCAGGGGTCCCGGGACGCGCTGGTGGAGACCTCCGGCCAGTTGCGGACGATCGCGGTCGGGCTCTACAAGATGGCCAACGACATCCGCTGGATGGGCTCCGGCCCCCGCGCCGGCCTGCGCGAGCTGCGCATCCCCGACCTCCAGCCCGGCTCGTCGATCATGCCGGGCAAGGTGAACCCGGTGGTCGCCGAGGCGGTGCGCCAGGTGTGCGCGCAGGTGATCGGCAACGACGCCACCGTGGCGTTCGCCGGTTCGCAGGGTGACTTCGAGCTGAACGTGATGCTCCCGGTGATGGGCCGCAACCTGTTGGAGTCGATCAAGCTGCTCTCGGCGTCCAGCCGGCTCTTCGCCGACCGTCTGGTGGTCGGCCTGGTCGCGGACGCCGAGGTCTGTCTGGCGTACGCGGAGGGCTCGCCGTCGATCGTCACCCCGCTCAACCGCCACCTCGGGTACGACGAGGCTGCCTCGATCGCCAAGGAGGCGCTGGCGAAGCAGGTCTCCATCCGGGAGGTGGTGATCTCCCGGGGGCACGTCGACTCCGGCAAGCTCACCGAGACGCAGCTCGACGAGGCCCTCGACCTCCTCCGCATGACCCACCCCTGACGGTCCGGTGTGATCGACCCCGATGGTGATCGACGCCGTTTGCGGCGTGGGGGGGGGTGTTGGTTGGGGGGAAAACCCAAAAAAAAAAATCCCAGGAGGGGGGAAA
>NZ_JBNADX010000022.1:0-108491 GCF_049629545.1 Micromonospora citrea | reverse complement strand
TGTTGTTTTTTGTCTTTTTTGTTTTTTTGTTTTGTTTTTCTTTGGCTGTACCCCCCCCCCACGCCGCATTCCGGGGCGGGGTCAACGGTCCTCCGGTCCGGCGCGGAGGCGCGGCACCCAGGCGAGGAAGCGCCGGAAGAGGGCCGTCGGGTCGGGGCCGTCGTGCGGATTGAGCCGGTACAGGTCCCCGGCGGCGTCGTGCAGCACCGCGCAGAGGTAGACGCTGAGCGCGACCCGGTCGTGCGCGTACTCGGCGACCAGGGCGAGACGTGCCGTCGCGCAGGGCCACGGCAGGGCGCAGCTCCGGCAGAGCCAGATGGGGCGTAGCGGCAGGTGCGGGCGCGGCTCGCCGTCGCGCCCCGATCCGCCGGGCCAGGGGCCGGGGTTCACCAACGGCCGCCGTTGGCCCGCCACTGCTGCGCCGGCGTGAGCCAACCGGCACGCCCCACCCTCGGGTACGCCACGGTGACGTCGGCCCAGGCCGGACGGCTCGTAACGGGCGGGCCGGCGACCGGTTCGGTCGGGACGGTGACGTGCCGGGAGGGGCAGCTGTGCCACCGCAACCCGCACGAACACCACCGGCGAAGACCACGCCAGGTCCGGCGATGGCAGGGCGCGAGCGGTACTGGCGGAGGCGGGGGCGGTGCCGGCGTTCGGCGGTGGTGGGACGTGGGCGGTGCCGGCGTCCGGCGGTGGTGGGGTGTGAGCGGTAGCGGACCTCGGTTGCGGGCGGGGTCCTGCCACCCGCCCGAGTGACGGCGGTCCAGCAGGGCCGGCGCGGGCCGCTCGGTGGGTCGGGACAGGACAGGCTGGTGTCGCCGGGTGGGCCGGGGCATCTCGTCGTCTCCCTCGAAGCTGGTCGGTGGCGTCGTCTCCCCCGGCTGGTGGGACCGCCGGCCGGGGGAGCGGGCGGTCCCACCGCGACACCGCGCCGGCCGGAGGGTGGGCCGGGTGCTGTCGCGCTTCACAGTGTGGTGACGACACCACTACGGTGTGAAGGGTCCGCGCCCGCTGCCCGAGACGCCCTGCGATCACGGCTCGTCGGATCGGCGCGGCGCTGGAATGGACCACCCGGGGCGCTGGAGGACGGCTGGAGATGGCGGACGGGCGGATGACGGCGGCGGCCTTCCTGGTCGCCGAACTGCGCCGGGCGCGGACGCGCCGGGGCCTGAGCCAGGACGAGCTGGCCAAGGCGGTCAACTACTCGGCGTCGATGGTGAGCGCGGTCGAGCTGGGCCAGCAGCAGCCCACCGCGAAGTACCTGGAGCTGGTCGACCGGGCCCTGGACACCGGCGGCATCTTCGGCCGCATGCTCACCGAACTGGTCGCCCTCGACACCGCACAGGTGTGGTTGCGTGGCTGGCGGAGGATCCTGGCCGAGGCACGGATGCTCCGCTGGTACGAGTCGCGTTACGTGCCGGGCCTCTTCCAGACGGAGGCTTACGCCCGAGCGGTGTTCGAAGCCGGTGACCTGCTCGACCAGCCAGAGGTCGAGCGTCGGCTCGCCGAGCGGATGGAGTTTCAGGACTGCCTCTACGGTGACCGGGTTCTGAAGGTCGTCGCAGTCCTGGACGAGGGGGTGTTGCGCCGCTGCGTGGGCGGTCGCAAGACGATGGCCGACCAGGCTCTGCATCTCGCGCGGATCGCCACCGAGCATCCGCATGTCCGGTTGCAGGTGGTGCCGTTGTCGGCCGGGGAATACCCGGGCCTCGGCGGACCCTTCATCCTGGCGGCCCTGACCGACGACAGTGAACTCGGCGTCATCAGTGGGCAGGGGCGGGGCGAGGAGCTGCACGATCCGGCCAATCTCCGCCGGCTGCAACAGGTCTGGGAAGTTAGCCTTGGTGCGGCCCTGCCGGCGCAGGAGTCCGTCGAGCTGCTGAGGGAGATTGCCGAGTCATGGATCTGACCGGCGCCGTGTGGCGGAAGAGTAGCCGTAGTGACCAGACGACCCAGTGCGTCGAGGTGGCGATCAACCTGCCCGGGGTGGTCGGGGTGCGGGACAGCAAGGACCCGGCCGGGCCGGTGCTCACCTTCGACCCGTACGCCTGGCGGGCCTTCCTGGCCGCGCCGCCGCGCTGACCCGACCGGCCCACCTGCCGCGGACCTCTCCGCCTGTACCTGCCCGTGCCGCCAGTTCCGGCCGGCACACCGCCAGTGCGCGGTCAGTGCACGCCAGTGCTCCGCCAGTCCGTACCCTCGTGCCGCCAGTGCTCGGCCGGCCATGACGGAGTGCCGATCAGCGGATGATCGCGGCCAGGCCGGTCAGGTCGGTGATCTCGTGGCTGACCGGGGCGCCGGGCGGTGCCGGCCGCCCGTGCCGGTTGACCCACACCGCGCGGATGCCCGCCGCGTGCGCCCCGGCGACGTCGGTACGCAGCGAGTCGCCGACGTGCAGCACCTCGTCGGCGGCCAGTCCCAGCGCGGCGAGCGCCCGGCGGAACATCGCACCATCCGGCTTGTACGCTCCGACGTCCTCACTGGTCACCACGGTGGTGAAGGTCAGGCCGTGGTGAGCGACGACGGCCGCCAGGTCGGCCCGGTCGGCGTCGGAGACCACGCAGACCGGCAGTCGGAGGCCGGCGAGGAACTCCCGGGTGCCGGGGCGCAGCGGTGGTGGTCCCCAGCGGGCCGTCTCGGCCGCGTGGAGCGCCGCCGGGTCGCCGGGGCAGCCGAACTCGGCCATCACCCGGGCCAGGCTCGCCGGTGCGCTGTCGCGCAGCAGCCGGAACGGCGGGCCCTCCGCGACCCTGGTGTACTCCCGCATCCACGCCGCCGCGACGGCCTCGGCGGTGACCGGTGTGCTTGCCTCGGCTGCCACCCGGGCGGCGATCGCGGCCACCGCCGCGTCGTCGTCCTCCACGACGGTGCCGTAGAAGTCGAGCAGCAGGCCCTTGACCACGGCCGCAGTGTAGGCCGGATAACCCGTGGAGCGGCCGGCCCGGGTGCCGGCATGATCCGGGGCATGACCGGATCTGACGGGGTGCTGCTGGAGACCGCGCGGCTGCGACTGCGCCGGTTCACCGCCGACGACGTGGACCACCTGGTCGCGCTGGACGCCGACCCGGAGGTCATGCGCTTCCTGACCGGCGGGGTGGCGACGCCGCGCGAGACGGTCCGCGACGAGCACCTGCCGCGCATCCTCGCCCGGTACGACCACACCCCGGGCCTGGGCCGCTGGGCGGCACAGGAGCGGTCGACCGGCGAGTTCCTCGGCTGGTTCGCGCTCGACCCGTCCGACGACGGCACCGAGGCCGAGCTGGGCTACCGGCTGCGCCGTGCCGCGTGGGGGCGGGGCCTGGCCACCGAGGGCTCCCGCGCGCTGGTGCGGCACGCCTTCGACACGGTGGGCGTGCGGCGGGTGTGGGCGCAGACCATGGCGGTCAACGTCCGGTCCCGCGCGGTGATGGAGAAGGCCGGCCTGCGGTACGTGCGTACCTTCCACCCGCACTTCGACGACCCGATTCCGGGCACCGAGCACGGCGAGGTGGAGTACGAGCTGCTCAGGACCGACCGGCCGCCTTCCGCGCCCGGTACGCGGTGACAGCTGCCCGGTTGCCGCAGCCCGCGTCGCAGAACCGGCGGGACCGGTTCTTCGACAGGTCGACCAGCACGCTGTCGCAGTCGGCGTCGGCGCAGGTGCCCAGTCGGGCCAGCTCCCCGCCGCGTACCAGGTCGGCGACGGCCATCGCCGCCTCGACCGCCATCCGGGTCGCCAGCGGCGCGTCCCGGGGCACCGCGTGCAGGTGGTACGGCTCGTCGTCGTGCCGGACGAGCTGGGGCAGCGCGTGGGACTCGCGCAGCAGCTCGTTGACGATGGCGACGATCTCGTCGACGTCGGCGTACCAGATGCGGCGCAGCCGGGGCCGCAGCGCGCGGACGGCGCGCAGCTCGGCCTCGGTCCGTTCGTGCCGACCGGTCCAGCCGTGGGTGACGAGGAAGTCGCCCAGCGCGTCGACGTCCGGCAGCCCCTCGCCGTCCCGGCTGTCGGTGTTGACCAGGGCGGTCGCGGCGATCAGCCCGGCCTCGGTGTCATGAGCGAAAAGCAACTTGACTCCTGTCTCGACCGGCCGTTAGCGTCACCAGCATAAGCGCAGTTCGCTCATGACGACCACGCCGGCGAGGAGAGCCCGATGCACCAACGATCCACCGGCGTCGGCCTCGGCCTGGCCCTGCTGTCGGCCGTCACCTTCGCCACCTCCGGCACCTTCGCCCGCTCGCTGATCGAGGCCGGCTGGTCCGCCGAGGCCGTGGTCGTCGCCCGGGTCGGCAGCGCCGCCCTGGTGCTCGCCGTGCCGGCCGTGCTGTCCCTGCGCGGCAAGGGGGCGTTGCTGCGCCGCACCCTCGGTCCGGTCGGCGTCTTCGGCCTGCTCGGCGTCGCCACCGCCCAGGCCTGCTTCTTCAACGCCGTGCGCTACCTGCCGGTCGGCGTGGCCCTGCTGCTGGAGTACCTCGGCATCATCCTCGTGGTGGCCTGGATGTGGCTGGTGCACGGGCAGCGGCCCCGGCGGCTCACCGTGGTCGGCTCGGTCGCCGCGCTCGCCGGGCTGGCCTTCGTGCTCGACCTGGCCGGTGCCGGGCGACTCGACCCGGTCGGCGTGCTCTGGGGCCTCGGGGCGGCCGTCGGCCTCGCCGGGTACTTCGTGCTCGCCGCCCGGGTCGACGCCGGCCTGCCGTCGGTCGCCATGGCCAGCGGCGGCATGGCCGTCGGCGCCGCCGTGCTCGCCCTGCTCGGACTCGCCGGGGTGCTGCCGCTGCGGGCCACCTTCGGCGAGGTCGACTTCGCCGGGCAGCGCACCAGCTGGCTGGTCCCCATCGTCGGGCTGTCCCTGGTGGCGGCGGTGGTCGCGTACCTGGCCGGGATCGCGGCCACCCGCGTTCTCGGCGCCCGACTGGCGTCGTTCGTGGGGCTGACCGAGGTGATGTTCGCGGTGCTCATCGCCTGGCTGATGCTGGGCGAACTGCCGACCCTGGTGCAGCTGCTCGGCGGCGCGCTGATCGTCGCCGGGGTGGCGCTGGTCCGCCTCGACGAGCTGCGCGGCGTCCGGGTCGAACCGCTCACCGAGCGGACGGACGAACCGGCCCTGACGTGAGACGGTGTCCGTCGTGCTGAACGTGGTGGTGTTCGACGCCGACGAGACCCTGCTCGACCTGCGCCCGGCAGTCACCGGCGGGCTGGTGGGCGTACTGGAGGAGATGCGGCGGCTGACCCCGGCGGCGGCCGGCGTCTCGCTCGCGGACCTGGAATCCGACTGGGGTGCGGTCTTCGGTGCGCTGTCCGCCGCGCCGGTGGCGGAGATCCGGCGGGCGGCGCTGGCCCGCTCGCTGGCCCGGGCCGGGCTCACCGACCACCTCGACGAGCTGGCGGCGCTCTTCTTCGCCCGGCGGTTCGCGCTGACCCGGCCGTTCGCCGACGCGCTGCCCGCGCTCGCCGCACTGCGGCCGGGGTACGCGCTCGGCTACGCCACCAACGGCAACAGCCGCGCGGAACGCTGCGGCCTGGCCGGCGAGTTCGCCTTCGAGTTGTACGCGCACGACGGCGGCCTGCTCAAGAAGCCCGCGCCCGAGTTCTACGCCGCCGTGGTCGAGGCCGCCGGGGTGCCGGCGGAGCAGATCGCGTACGTCGGGGACTCGCTCGCCCACGACGTGGTCGGCCCGCAACGCGCCGGCCTGCGGGGGATCTGGCTCAACCGGGCCGGCCTGCCGTGCCCGCCCGAGGTACGCCCCGACGCCGAGCTGTCCACACTGGCCGAGCTGCCCGCCTTGCTACGTCAGCTGCAAACCGCGAGTACTGGATAACCGGCTCTTTCGGACTTCCACTGGCGCAATTCCTCCGGGTGCGGTCTGATGCTGCCACGTCCCTCAACGAGAGGATCTGATGTGGTGAGCAAACGCTTCACCGCCGGAGCCGTCGCGACCGCGGCGGCTCTGGCATTGACGGTCACCGGCACGGTGGCTCCGGCGAACGCCGAGCCGACCAGCAGCCGGATCTTCACCGTGGTGGCCGAGGACGGAGTGTCGGCAGACGCGGCGATCGCCGCGATCCGGGCGGCGGGCGGGACCGTCGTCTCCCGCACCGACGACGTCGGCCTGTTCCGGGTCACCAGCGACCGGGCCGACTTCGCCAGCCGGGCGACCGCCGCCGGCGAACTGATCGGTACGGCCGAGCAGAAGGCCATCGGCCGCAAGCCGAAGCTGGACCGGGTCGAGCAGGAACACCTGCTGACCCAGGCCAAGGGCATCGCCAAGGGCAAGGGCAAGAAGCTCGACCCGCTGGACGACAAGCTGTGGGGCCTGGACATGATCCGCGCCGACAAGGCCCGCAAGATCGAGCCCGGTGACAAGCGGGTGACCGTCGCCATCCTCGACACCGGTGTCGACGCCAGCCAGCCGGACCTCGCGCCGAACTTCAACTGGTCGCTGTCCCGCAACTTCGCCCCCGACATCGTCGACATCGACGGCCCGTGCGAGGTGGCGAGCTGCCTCGACCCGGTCGGTACGGACGACGGCGGGCACGGCACCCACGTCGCCGGCACCATCGGCGCGGCAGCCAACGGCTTCGGGCTCTCCGGCGTCGCCCCGAACGTCTCGCTGGTCGAGCTCAAGGGCGGCCAGGACTCCGGGTACTTCTTCCTCGACCCGGTGGTCAACTCCCTGGTGTACGCCGGCAAGGCCGGTATCGACGTGGTGAACATGTCCTTCTACGTCGACCCGTGGCTCTACAACTGCACCGCCAACCCGGTGGACTCCCCGGAGGCGCAGGCCGAGCAGCGGGCCATCATCAAGGCCATGAAGCGGGCCCTGAACTTCGCCCACCGCAAGGGCGTGACCCTGGTCGGCTCGCTCGGCAACAACCACGAGGACCTCGGTGCGCCCCGGACCGACGTCTCCAGCCCGGACTACGGCTCCGACCCGTACCCGCGGCCCATCGACAACGAGACCTGCTGGGACTTCCCGGTCGAGGGTCCGCACGTGATCGGCGTCTCCGCCGTCGGCCCGTCCGGCAAGAAGGCCGACTACTCCAACTACGGCACCGAACAGATCTCGGTCGCCGCACCGGGCGGCTGGTTCCGGGACGGCTACGGCACCGACACCTTCCGCACCGACGCCAACATGATCCTCTCCACGTACCCGAAGAAGGTGCTCCAGGAGGAAGGCTCGGTCGACGAGAACGGCGACATCGTCGCGGGCTTCGAGGAGTCGGTGTTCAAGCAGTGCACCACCAAGGGTGAGTGCGGGTACTACACCTACCTGCAGGGCACCTCGATGGCCTCGCCGCACGTCAGCGGCGTCGCCGGGCTGATCGTCAGCAAGCACGGCAAGAAGCAGGGGCGCAACGGCTTCGGCCTGGCGCCCGAACTGGTGGAGCAGCACCTGTACCGGACCGCCGCCGAGCACGCCTGCCCGGAGCCGCGCCTGCAGAGCTACACCGACGAGGGCCGTTCGGTCGAGTTCGACGCGTACTGCGCCGGCTCGCTGAACTTCAACGGCTTCTACGGCTACGGGATCGTCGACGCGTATGCCGCCGTGAAGAGCCCGCTCAAGCCGCACGTCCAGCCGTAACACATTTCCAGGGAGGGCCCGGGCGACCGCCGTCGCCCGGGCCCTCTGGCGTCCGGGGCGCTGTCCACTCGCCGTTTGCGGCGTGTCGCGGTATCCGGGGTGGGTGGATGCCGCGACACGCCGCAAACGGTGGCGCGCCGTCACCGCCGCCAGCCGCGGGAGGCGAGGGCGGTTCGGACCTCGCGGAGGACTGCCGGGAAGTCGCCCCGGAGGCGGCGGCTCGTCACGTGCAGCACGAGCCAGCCGGCGGCCACCATCTGGTTGAGTCGTCGACGGTCGCGGTGCAGTTGGTCGGGGTCGGCGTGCCACTGGCCGTCGTACTCCACCGCCACCCGGAACTCCGGCCAGGCCAGATCGGGGTGCAGGACCAGGCCGGACGACAACCGGACCGGGTGCTGGGTGACCGGTCGGGGCAGGCCGGCGAGGATCAGGCGTACCCGCAGGTGGGACTCCGGCGGTGACTGTGCTCCCGGGTCGGCCAGCCCGAACACACGGCGGGCCCGCCGACCACCGGGACGGTCGGCGAAGCGGTCGGCCACCTCGGCGAGGGCAGCCAGGTCGGTCAGACCGCCGGCCAACAACGAGTCGACGATGCCGACCGCCCGGAGCGGATCGAGCCAGGCTCCCGATTCCCAGGCGGCGACGGCCGGCTGCGACCAGGGCGAAAGGCCGCCCGCACGAAAGGACGGTGCGCCGCTCGGCGGAGATCCATCGGGCGGCATGGGCAGGCCGTCGGTCACCGCATCCTGCGTGGCCGCGCCGGTCGTCACATCCGGCGCTGAGTCGTCGCCCGAGTCGACCTGACGCGACGGCGTCGCCCGCCCGCCGTGGTGACAGCGTCGTGTGGACCCGTACGCCCCGCTGGCTGCGGACGCTCGTCGCCCACGGGGCCAGGACGTGGACGTCGTCGACGAATACCGCCGCGTGCTCGACGCCGTGCAGGTACGCCGCCGACGGTCCGGCGAGCACCGTCCCGGCCGGCATCCGTAGGGACACTGCCCGGCAGGCCAGCCGGTGGTCCCGGTCGAGGCGGGAATCGGCGTAGACGTCGCGACCCAGCCGCACCCAGGCGGCGCTGCGCAGCTGATGGGGGCTCAGCAGCCCGTGGCGGATCGCATCCGAGCCGCGGAATACCTGCCAGGCCAGCATGCTGGGCCGGTGCGCGAGAGGAGGCATGCCGGTCAGCGTGGCGACGACGAAGCCCCCGGCGGCACCCCCTGTGGACAGCCCACGCGCCGCCCGCCGGACCCCTTGTGGAAAACCCCCACCCACCACACCCGCTCTGCTAGGGGCCATTCCTCGGTCCACTTGCTTTGCGGCGTGTGGTGGGGGTTGGGGAAAAAAGAAAAAAAGAAAAAACACAAAAAAAGGCCTTTTTTTTTTTTTTTTTTCGTTTTTCCCACCCCCCCAACCCCCCCCCCCCACGCCGCAAACGGAGTCGATCGCGGCGGGGCGGCGGGGCGGAGGGGCGGTGGCGGCCCGGTCAGGAGAGGGCGGCGGCGATCGCGGTCGCGGCGGCGGCGACCTGAGGGCCGACCGTGTCGACGTCGAGCGGGGCCAGCGCCACCACGCCGACGCTCGCCTCCAGCCCGGGCACCCCGAGCACCGGCGCCGCCACCCCGTACGCCCCGGACTGCAACTCCCCGGCGCTGCCCACCGGGCGCGCGTCGCCGGAGCGGCCGGCGAGGATGGCCCGCCCCGCCGCCCCCCGCTCCAGCGGATGCCGCGCCCCTGTCCGGTACGCGACGTGGAACGACGTCCAACTCGGCTCGACCACGGCCAGGGCCACCCCCTCGCCGCCCTCGACCACGGTGAGGTGCGCGGTCGCGCCGGCCTGCTCGGCGAGCCGGCGCAGCGCGGGCAACGCCCCCTCGGCGAGCAGCGGCTGGGCCCGGCGGGCCAGGTGCAGCACCCCGGCGCCGAGGCGCAGCCGCCCGTCGCCGTCCCGGCGGATCATGCCGTGCCCGGTCAGCGCGCCGACCAGCCGGTAGACCGCCGCCCGGCCGATGCCCAGCCGGTTCGCCGCCTCGGTGACCGTCAGGCCGGACGGGGCGTCGGCCACCAGGTGCAGCAGGCGCAGGCCCCGGTCGAGGGTCTGCGCCGTCTCTCCGCCGCGCGCCTGCGTCTCCACGACAGGCAGCGTACGGCCCGGCTCCGGCCAACCACGAAATGCGGGGACGGCTACCCTTGTACGGTGACGCTACGCCTGTATGACACCGCCACCCGATCGGTGCGGGACTTCGTCCCGCGGGAAGCCGGCAAGGTGGGGGTCTACCTGTGTGGTCTCACCCTCCAGGCACCCCCGCACATCGGCCACCTTCGCTCCGGCGTCAACTACGACGTGCTGCGCCGCTGGCTGGTCGCCGCCGGCTACGAGGTCCGGTTCATCCGCAACCTCACCGACATCGACGACAAGATCCTGATCAAGGCGCAGGAGCAGAACCGGCCGTTCTGGTCCATCGCGTACGCCAACGAGCTGATCCTGGCCGAGTCGTACCGGGCGTTGAACGTGCTCGCGCCGACGTACGAGCCGCGCGCCACCGGGCACATCCCGGAGATGCACGAGCTGATCGCCAAGCTGATCGCCGACGGGCACGCCTACCCGGCCACCGACGGCTCCGGCGACGTCTACTTCGACGTGCGTTCCTGGCCGGCGTACGGGTCGCTGTCCGGTCAGTCGCCCGACGACATGCAGTCCGCCGGGGACGCCCCCGACCGGGGCAAGCGCGACCCGCGCGACTTCGCGCTCTGGAAGGGCGCCAAGCCCGACGAGCCGGCCGACGCGTACTGGCCGTCGCCGTGGGGCCGGGGCCGTCCCGGCTGGCACATCGAGTGCTCGGCGATGTGCTGGCGCTACCTCGGCCCGGAGTTCGACATCCACGGCGGCGGGCTCGACCTGACCTTCCCGCACCACGAGAACGAGATCGCCCAGTCGCAGGCCGCCGGCCTGCCCTTCGCCCGGTACTGGGTGCACCACGGCCTGCTCAGCATCGGCGGGGCGAAGATGGGCAAGTCGCTCGGCAACACCCTCGACCTGACGTACGTGGACTCGCTCGGGGTGCGCCCGGTGGAGCTGCGCTACTACTACGCCGCCGCGCACTACCGCTCCCGGATCGACTACTCCGAGGACGCGCTGCGTGAGGCCGCCGTGGCGTACCGGCGGATCGAGGGCTTCGTGCAGCGCGCCGTCGAACGGGTCGGCGGTGGCCAGCTCGGCGACCTGCCCGCCGGCTTCGTCGCGGCGATGGACGACGACCTCAACACCTCCGCCGCCCTCGCCGTGCTGCACGAGGTGGTCCGGGACGGCAACACCGCCCTGACCGCCGGCGACGATGTGACCGTCCGCACGACCCTCGCCTCCGCCCGGGCCATGCTGGATATCCTCGGCGTCGACCCCCTGGACCCGGCCTGGACGGGCGGCGACCGCGCAGACGACCTGCGCGGCGTGGTGGACTCCCTGATCGCGCTCGCCCTGGAGCAGCGCGCCCAGGCCCGCAGCCGCAAGGACTGGGCCGCCGCGGACGCCGTACGCGACCAGCTCAAGCAGGCCGGCGTGGTGGTCGAGGACACCCCCCAGGGCCCCCGTTGGACTATTGGAGAGCAGGACTGATGGCCGGCAACTCGCAGCGCCGTGGCCGGCGACTGACGCCGAAGGCGGGCGCCCCCAAGGGCTCCGGTGGCAAGAACAAGGACTCCCTCGCGGGCCGGGGCCGGACCCTGCCCGCCGACGAGCGACCCTGGCACAAGGCGTACTCGGGCACCGAGAAGCTGCCCCAGCGCACCGCCTGGAAGCAGGACAAGGAGCGCCGCGCGGCGGCCGAGGAGGGGCGCGCCCCCAAGATCGGTCAGCCCGGCAGCAAGGACACCACCTGGGGCAAGGGCACCCGGGGTGTCCCCGCCGGTCGGGGCGGCGGGGGCGGCGCGGGCGGCCGGGGCGGCAAGCCCACCGGCCGCACCGGTCCCCGGGTCGCGCCGGGGCGCAAGTCCAACCCGGCGAAGGACACCCCGGAGCTGCTGGTCGGCCGTAACCCGGTGCTGGAGTCGCTGCGCGCGCACGTGCCGGCGACCGCGCTCTACACCGCGCAGGGCATCGACGCCGACGACCGGGTCAACGAGATCGTCCGGACCGCTGCCGACCGGGGCATCGCCATCCTGGAGATCAGCCGCGCCGAGCTGGACCGGATGACCGGCGGGGTGCTGCACCAGGGTGTCGGCCTCCAGGTGCCGCCCTTCGCGTACGAGCCGTTCGAGGACCTCGTCGCCGCCGCGCTGGAGCAGCCGGCCCCGCTGCTGGTCGCGCTGGACGGGGTCACCGACCCGCGCAACCTGGGCGCGGTCATCCGGTCCGCCGCCGCGTTCGGCGCGCAGGGTGTCTTCGTACCGGAGCGGCGGGCCGCCGGGATCACCGCGACCGCCTGGCGCACCAGCGCCGGCGCGGCCGCGCGGGTGCCGGTCGCCCAGGTCACCAACCTGACCCGCTCGTTGAAGGCCTGCCAGGACGCCGGCTTCATGGTGGTCGGCCTCGACGCCGACGGCGACACCGACCTGTACGACCTGGAGGCCGCGGTCGGCCCGCTGGTCGTGGTGGTCGGCTCCGAGGGGCGCGGGCTGTCCCGGCTGGTCGGCGAGACCTGCGACCTGACCGTCAGCATCCCGATGATCTCCGACGTCGAGTCGCTCAACGCCAGCGTCGCCGCTGCGGTCACCCTCGCCGAGGTGGCCCGCCGCCGCGCCGCCGAGGTCTGACCCGACCCCGGGCACACACGAAAGGGGCGGTCCGCCGTAGCGGACCGCCCCTTCACCGTACGTACGTCAGATCCGGCTGCCGGTGGTGGCGTGGAAGACGTGGGTGCGGCCGGGGCGCGGCTTGACGAACACGGTGTCACCCATGTTCGGCATGGTGCGACGGTCGGTGCGGACCACGAAGCGCTCGTTGTGGCCCTCCAGCGCGGCGTGGCCGTAGACGTTGGCGTCCGAGCCGAGGTCCTCGACCAGCTCGACCACGACCGGCATGCCGCCCTCGGTCGGGCTGACCAGGTCGCAGTCCTCCGGACGGAAGCCGACGGTCACCTTGCCGTTGCTGCCCTCGGCGCGGGCCGCCGCGGCCTGCTCGCGGGTCAGCGGGAGGAGCAGCTCGGCGAAGGCCGCGCCGTGCTCGGTCAGCGGCACCGTCTTGATGTTCATGGCGGGGGAGCCCATGAAGCCGGCGACGAAGACGTTGGCCGGGGTGTCGTAGAGGGCGCGCGGGGTGTCCACCTGCTGGAGGACGCCGTCGAGCATGACCGCCACCCGGTGACCCATGGTCATGGCCTCGACCTGGTCGTGGGTGACGTAGACCGTGGTGATGCCGAGCTTCGCCTGCAGCGAGGCGATCTGGGTACGGGTCTGCACGCGGAGCTTGGCGTCGAGGTTCGACAGCGGCTCGTCCATGAGGAAGACCTGCGGCTCGCGGACGATCGCGCGGCCCATGGCGACCCGCTGGCGCTGACCGCCGGAGAGCGCCTTCGGCTTGCGGTTGAGGTACTCCTCCAGCTGGAGCAGCCCGGCCGCCTCCTTGACCCGACGGTCGATCTCGTCCTTCGGGGTCTTGCGCAACTTGAGCGCGAACGCCATGTTCTCGTACACCGACATGTGCGGGTAGAGGGCGTAGTTCTGGAAGACCATCGCGATGTCGCGGGCCTTCGGCGGGAGGTGGGTGACGTCCCGGTCCTCGATGTAGATCGCGCCGTCGTCGACGTCCTCCAGACCGGCGAGCATCCGCAGGCTGGTGGACTTGCCGCAACCCGACGGGCCGACCAGGACGAGGAACTCCCCGTCGCCGATCTGCAGGTCGAGCTGGTTGACCGCGGGGCGTTCGGTGCCCGGGTAGATCCGGGACGCCTTCGCGTAGGTGACCGTAGCCATGGTGGTGCGCTTCCTTTCACCGGCAGGAACGTGCCGGACGATCCGAGTGAAGGAGCAGCCGGCACCGCGTCGGCGCCGGCCCACGGACGCCGCCCCGTGGGCGGCCGGAGCCGGGCGGGGTGTCGCACGTGTCACTGCACGGTAAACCGCTTTCCGCACCGTGCCAAGACGAGAGACAACGGATGGGACGGGCGGCATACACATTCCGGGCAGTCGGGCACGGCGAGGCATCAATCCCCACGACTGCCGGTCGGTGTGAGCGCCCGCCGGTCGGTGGGCCGGTCGGGAAATTGACGTTTTCCGTGCTCGGGACCCCTGCCGAGCGGGAATTCCGGACGTCAGTCGCTATGCTGACGTCGTCACACGCGCCCCTGTAGCTCAGCTGGCCAGAGCACTCGCCTTGTAAGCGAGATGTCGCCGGTTCGATCCCGGCCGGGGGCTCCAATTCCATCAGGCGTTCTGCGACGGGCGCTGCCGTGAGTCGCCGGGCCGACAGCAGCGCGGGTCACGCCAGCTGCCCGTCGAGGTTGGCGTGGGCGTAGCCCTTGAACGTGCCTTTGACGTCGGCGTGCCGGGCGATGGCCTGCACGACGTGCGGCGGTACGCCCAGATTCAGCACTTCGCCGCCGACCCCGCTGGCCGCGAGGTTGGTGGGCTCCATCGGGGTGCCCCGCTGAGAGGAAAAAGCTAGGAGACGTCGAAGAGCCGGAGATCGTCGTACTCGGCGAAGTCGGCGTAATCCTGCCGTTGAAGGTCGCCAGCGGTCGACGGACTCCTTGGCGTCCGGTGCGCCCGTCGACGACGCCTCGCTGCCGGTCTGCCGGTCTCAGGACGTGGTGGGGGCGGCTCTCCCCGGCAACTCGTGGCGACGCAGGAGCAGGACGGCCAGCGCCACGGCGGCGAAGGCGAGCGCGCCGAGCGGACCGGTGTCGAGCACGGCCACGTTGACGACGGCCGCGCAGAGGAGCAACAGCAGCAGGCCGAGTGCGGCCAACGCGCGGACACGGGGGACCAGCAGGCCCACCCCGCCCGCCACTTCGAGTGCCCCGACCACGAAGCGCAGCCACTGGCCGGCACCGATGTCGTCGAACATCTCGACCATGGTCGGATCGCCGGTGAGCTTGAGCAGCCCACCCCCGGCGACGGCGAGGCCGAGCAGGATCTGCAGCACCCAGGCGGTGATCGTGGCGGCCCGAAGGCTTCCCAGGAGTGTGGTCGGTCGTGACATGGCTCGTCCTGTCCGCTCTGCGGGCATCTCGGTGGCGCCCGTCAGTAGAGACGTCGAGGTCGGCGGCCCGTCCCGGACATCCGCTCCCCCGCGCCGGTTTCATCCGGCCCCGTCCACTGTGTCCGGCGGGTGCCACGCCGGAGATGTCGATCTGTATCGTGTCGTGGCCATCTACCACGGGGGATCACCACACATGACTCTGCATCCGTACGCCCGGCTCGCCCTGGGCGCCGCGATCCTCGGCGTCGGGGTCGTCGCCGCGCCGGCCGCCGCCGTCGCGTCGTCCACGCCCGAGACCGCGAAGCTCGCCGCCGTCACCGAGCAGGACCCGGACACCGGCCGGAACAAGAAGTACCTGGTCGGCCCGGACGAGGTCGCGCCCGTCGTGCTGGGCGTGACGAACATCGACGAGAAGCCGGTCGACGGTGTCGTCGTGCAGGTCCGGGTCTTCAACGACCTCGACCTCACCAGGCGGTACGACAACTGCTGGTACTCGACGTGGACCAACCAGGACGCGGCCTGGTGCGAGTTCAGCGACGTTCTGGAGGCCGACGCCACGCTCGCGTTGACCGCGTCGATCGTCAGGACCGCGCCGAACGCCCGAGCCGACCAGATGCCGGCGGTCGTCTTCCGCTGGGCCAGCAAGGAGTGGGCCGACGCCCGGGGTGGTGTCGAGGCCCTGGCGAAGGCGGACGCACTTCCCGGCACCGAGGTCGAGCGCGGCACGGACGGCACTCTGCGGTTGGAGCCCCGTTCGCTGCCGTTGCCGGAGACCCCCCGCCCGATCAACTTCGCCTACGTCGGGCTGACCACGCCGTCGCCCGAGCCGACCGGGTCCCCGACCGCCTCGCCCACGGCCGTGCCCACCGGCTCGCCGTCGGCCCCCGCCACCACGACCCCCAGCGCCGGCCCCACCGTCCCCGGCGGTGAGGACGGCGGCGAGGGCGGCGGGCTGCCGGTGACCGGCGCGGGCACCGCCACCCTGGCCGGTGTCGGCGCGGTGCTGCTGCTCCTCGGCGGCGGGGGCTTCCTCGTCGCCCGTCGTCGGCGGACCCGTTTCGTCGCCTGCCGCTCCTCCCGGCGGCCCCCCTTTCCCCCCGTGTGGCCGGGGGCGCTGCACGTCCCGGGGCCCGGACCTTCGGTCCTCAGCCCCAGTTCTGCGGGGCCTGCTGGCGGGTGGCGACGTTGAGCCGGTTGAAGAAGTTGGTGGTCGCCACCCAGAGCACGAGGGCGGCCATCTCCTTCTCCTCGAAGTGCCGTGCCGCCTCGGCCCAGATGGCGTCCGGCACCGCGTCGGCCCGGTCGGCGAGCCGGGTGGCCGCCTCGGCGAGCGCGAGCGCCGCCCGCTCCGCCTCGGTGAAGTACGGCGTCTCCCGCCAGGCGGCCAGCGCGAACAGCCGCTCCTCGGTCTCGCCGGCCTTGCGGGCGGCGCGGGCGCCGGAGTCGACGCAGGGGCCGCACCCGTTGATCTGGCTGGCCCGCAGGTGCACCAGCTCCAGGGTGCGCCCCGGCACGCCGGCCGAGTGGGCGGCCTTGTAGAGCAGGTTGACCGCCCCGGCGATGTCCGGCAGCACGGCGGCGGGGTTCTGCATGCGCGGTTCGGTGGTCATTCGATCCGTCCTCTTCATGTCGGGCTGGCCGGCGTCGTCGCATCGCGTCGCCGTGGTCCGTCACCGGTATGTCGACGGCCAGCCGGACGGCGTGACAGATGTGACGGTGGTCACGGATCCCGGACAGCGCGACGCGCCCGGCCGAGGCCGGGCGCGCCATCCGTTCATGCTGCTAGATGATGCTGTTGAAGCCGTTCCAGCCGCTGCCGATCTGCTTGGCGGCCGAGTACGGAACGCCGTTGTCGCGGACGATGTTGTTGGCGTACATCCAGAGGGTGCCGTCGGTCTTGCGGGCGACCAGGTCGGTGAAGCCGTCCCCGGTGACGTCGGCGCCGACCAGGGTGTCGAAGCCGTTCCAGTTGCTGCCGATCTGCTTGGCGGCCGAGTACGGAACGCCGTTGTCGCGGACGATGTTGTTGGCGTACATCCAGAGGGTGCCGTCGGTCTTGCGGGCGACCAGGTCGGTGAAGCCGTCGCCGGTGACGTCGGCGCCGACCAGGGTGTCGAAGCCGTTCCAGCCGCTGCCGATCTGGCGGGCGTCCGGGCTGCTGTAGGGGACGCCGTTGTCGCGTTCGATGTTGTTCGGGTACAGCCAGAGGGTGCCGTCGGTCTTGCGGGCGACCAGGTCGGTGTAGCCGTCGCCGGTGACGTCCGCTCCGACGATCCGGTCGAAGTTGCCCCACCCGCTGCCGACCTGCCGGGAGGCGGAGCTGCTGTAGGGAGCGCCGTCGTCCCGGACGATGTTGTTCGAGTACAGGATCATCGTCCCGTCGGACTTGACGAGCAGCACGTCGGTGAAGCCGTCACCGGTGACGTCGGCGTTGACGATCCGGTCGGAACCGCTCCAGCCGCTGCCGATCTGGCGGGAGGAGGCGCCGCTGTAGGGGACGCCGTTGTCGCGTTCGATGTTGTTCGAGTAGAGCCAGAGGGTGCCGTCGGTCTTGCGGGCCACCAGGTCGTGGTAGCCGTCGCCGGTGACGTCGGCGACGCCGGGGTCCTTCACGGGGGCCTCGCTGCTGGTGCTGATGTTGTTGTACCGGCGTGCGACGTAGTCGCTCGCCGGGTGCGAGTCGATGCGCCCGTCGGAGCCTCCGGTGAGGGTCTCCGTCGCCATCTTCACCGGCGTCGAGCCGAAGGCGTAGTACTCGAAGGTGCCCGTCGACTTGTCGATCCATCGCTTGAAGAGGATGACGTGTTGGCTGGCGATGTTCAGCACGTCGCCCGGCTGGAGGTCGTTCTTACTGATCTGCTTCGACACCGTGTACATGTTGTGGGTGGTCTTCGACGTCGAGAGGTGCCAGGCCATCGAGACGAACCCGGAGCAGTCGGTGCGGTAGTTCCTGCCGTCCTGGTCGGGGTAGTAACCCCCCTGGTTGTACGGGATGCTGCCGCGGTTGTCGTACCAGAATTTGGCGCGGCTGAGCACTTCCGTCGGGGTTATCTGCCCACCCACGGTGGATGCGGCGAAGGCCGCCTCAGGGGCGCTCGTGACCACGGTGGCGACGCCACCGGTGAGGCCGACGCCGGCGGCGAGGGCCGCCCCGAGTGCCAGGCTGGTCAGTCGTCGGATCGCGGTGCTCTTCATGGTGAGCCCTTTCAGGGTTGGTTGTCGGGCAGGTTCGGCCGGCCGTCGGGCCACCCTCGGCGGGGACCCGACCGGCAATTGACACTTATCGGTGAAATGGGTCAGACGATCCGCCACGTCCGCAGCAGCGGCGTGCTGGCGATCACCTTGTGGACGAGGCGGTGCAGGGCTTCGGCGGCCTCCTCCGGGTCGTCGCTGTCGAGGAACGCCAGGATGTCGACGCCGTGCGGACCGGCGCGGATCCGGACATGCTCCACCGCGGCTGCCGGCGTCGCCTGGGCGTAGATCAGGTCTCGTAGTTCCGACTCGTCCAGTTTGGAGGTGGAGGTGAGGGACGCGATGCGGATGTGCGTGGCGACCATCAGGGCTGTCCCGGGGTGCTCACCGGAGCCGGTGCGCCCCAACCGAATCCGTCGGCCATGATCTGGGCTGCGGGCCCGTTCGAGGTGGAACTGCCCCAGCCGAATCCCTCGGCGAGCGTGGTCAGCGCGCTCTGTCCGGCGGTCAGGATGATCATGAGCGCGACAGCGAGGGCGGCGATCACGGCCAGCAGGCGATTGGCATTTATAAATGCAGACATTTCGATTTTTTCCCCCGTGTTGATGTTCGTGCCGTTGGTGTGTGGATCGCGGGATCCGTATCCGTCGTCCCGCTGAAGAAAGCATCGCGGGCCTGGTCGGCCTTGTCACCGACTCTCGCCTGGCGTGAGCCCGCCCGGCGTAACCACGCCAGGTGCCGGCGGGGCCACGGAAGCGGTCGGTCAGCGGCAGAATACGAAGCGTTGGTCCTACTCGGGGGAGGGGCTGTGTTCGATCTGCTGGGGCTGTCCACGCAGCACGAAGTGATCTACCGAGCCATGTTGCAATGTCCGGACCTGGACGTCGCCGGCCTGGCCGAGCACCTGGGTGTCCCACGGGACCAGGTCAGCGAGGCGCTTGACGTGCTGGCCGACCTCGCCCTGGTCCGGCTGGCTCCGCAGGGCGACCAGGCCCGGGCGGTCCGACCGCAGGCCGGGTTGACGGCACTCCTGGCCAAGGTGGAGGCGGAGGTTGCCATCCGGCAACGGCAGGTGGAGGAGACCCGGGTCGCCATCGCCGCCATCGCGACCGCCCACGACGAGTGCCACCAGGTGACGGAAGGCCGAGTGCTCGACGGGGTCGACAGCGTCCGGGACCGGCTCGTCGAGCTCGCCCACTCCGCCCGCAGCGAATGCCTCTCGTTCACCACGGGTGCCGCGCAGAGCCCGGACACGATGGAGGCGGAGGCACCGCTCAACCAGCAGGTGCTGCAGCGCGGCGTCCGCATCAGGAACGTGTACCAGGAGAGCTTGCGCAACGATCCCGGCACGTTGGCACACGCGCGGTGGATGACGACACTGGGTGGCCAGTCCCGCACCACACCGACCCTGCCGATGCGGATGGTCATCGTGGACCGGGCGATCGCGCTCGTTCCCCTCGATCCGGGCAACCCACGGCAGGGCGCGTTGGAGCTGCGCAGCCCCGGCGTCGTCGCCGGCCTGATCGCGCTCTTCGAGCAGGTGTGGCTCAACGCCACGCCGTTCGGTGAACAGGCGACGGCCGACGAGCAGGGGCTCACCCCTCAGGAACGCGAGTTGCTGCGTCTGCTCTCGGCCGGACACACCGACGAGTCGGCGGCCCGCAAGCTGGCCGTCTCCCTCCGAAGCGTGCAGCGCATGATGACGTCCCTGACCGAGCGCCTCGGTGCCGCGAGTCGGTTCCAGGCGGGCGTACGGGCGGCCGACCGCCGTTGGGTGTGAGGATCGGCCGCCACCGACCGCCGCGCCCGGCAGCCGGCGACGCAGCGTGCCCCACGCGGTTCGCGGGCCGTCCGGTCAGACCCCTGCTTGTTAGTCTGGCGGGCGTCCGTCCGCCTGTGCGTGGGTCCCGGTGGGCCAAGGGGCAGGCCGGCGGGAGCGCGACAGGCGTGACGGCGGTCACACCAGGCCCGGGTGGGGGACCATGAGCGATGTCGACCAGTTGGCCCGGCGGTTCGAGGAGCACCGGTCCCGGCTCTGGGCGGTGGCCTACCGCATGCTGGGCTCGCGCACCGAGGCCGAGGACGCCGTCCAGGACACCTGGCTGCGACTGAGCCGCGCCGTCGACGGCGAGATCGACAACCTGGCCGGCTGGCTGACCACCGCCGTCGGCCGGGTCTGCCTGGATCGGCTGCGGTCCCGCACGACCCGTCCCGAGCAGCCCTGGGACGACACCGGTGGTGAGCCGGAGGCCACGGACGTCGACACGGTCGACCCCGAGCGGGAGGCGGTGCGTACCGAGTCCGTCGGCCGGGCGCTGCTGCTGGTCCTGGACACTCTCGGCCCCACCGACCGGTTCGTGTTCGTGCTGCACGACATGTTCGCCGTCTCGTTCGACGAGATCGCCGGCGTGGTCGACCGCACCCCGGCCGCTGTCCGGCAGATCGCCAGCCGGGCCCGCCGTCGGGTGCAGCAGGCCGAGGCGAGCCCGGAGACGGACCCGGCCCGCCAGCGGCGGGTGGTGGAGGCGTTCCTCGCCGCCGCCCGGGAGGGTCGCTTCGACGACCTGGTGGCCATGCTCGACCCGCACGTGGTGATGCGCGCCGACGCGGCGGCCGTACGGATGGGCGGCACCGCCGAGGCGCGGGGCTCGGCTGTCGTCGCCGGCTTCTTCAACGGCCGGGCGCAGGGCGCGGTGCCCGCGTACGTCGACGGGGCGCCCGGCGCCGTGGTGGTCCTCGGCGGGAAGGTCCGCATCGTGCTCACCTTCGTCGTCACCGACCGGATCCTGGCCGTGGAGACGGTGGCGGACCCGGAGGTGCTGGCGGCGCTCGACCTCGACGCGGCGGAGGTGGACGCGCGGTGAGCCGGGCGACCGAGGAGTCCAACCGGGCCATGCTCCGGGCCCGGGACGCGATGGACCGGTCGTACGCCGAGCCGCTGGACATCCCCGCGCTGGCCCGGATCGCGCTGGTCTCCGAGGCGCACTTCATCCGGACCTTCCGCGCCACCTTCGGCGAGACGCCCCACCGCTACCTGCAACGGCGTCGGGTGGAGCGGGCCATGGCGCTGCTGCTGGAGAGCGACCTCGACGTGACCGAGATCTGCTTCGCGGTCGGCTTCAACAGCCTCGGCTCGTTCAGCCGTACGTTCCGGCAGATCGTCGGGGAGTCGCCCAGCGAGTTCCGGCGCAACCGCACCGCCGCGCAGGGTGTGCCGAGCTGCTTCAGCAAAGCCTGGACCAGACCAAGCAGTTTTGGATAAGCAGCAGGTCAGGGGGCATCTCTAGCGTCTTCGGCATGACGATGAACGCGATTTCCCGCTCCCAGATCTATGTGCTCGACCAGGACGAGGCGCTCGACTTCTACGTCGGCAAGCTCGGCATGGAGGTCAACACCGACGCCGATCTCGGCTTCATGCGTTGGCTGACGGTCAACCTGCCCGGCGACCCGGAACGCGAGATCCTGCTGGAGAAGCCGGGCCCGCCGGCCCTGGACCCGGCCACCGCCGAGCAGGTCCGGGAGCTGCTCACCAAGGGCGCGCTGGGCGGCACGCTCTTCCTGACCACCGACGACGCGTACAAGACGTACGAGGAACTGGTCGCCAAGGACGTGGAGATCACCGACGAGCCGACCAAGCGGTCGTACGGGATCGACTTCGGCATCCGCGACCCGTTCGGCAACAAGATCCGTATCGGTCAGATGTTCCCCCGGGCCTGAGAGAGGCGGACATGTCCGATGCGATCGCTCTTCCCGGCGTACGACCGGCTGCCGTGGGCCGGGACCGGGCGCTGCTGGCCGGCGGCGTCCTGGCCGGCCCGATCTTCGCGGTCTCCGCGCTGGCCCAGGGCCTCACCCGGGACGGCTTCGACTTCCGAAGGCACCCGGTCAGCATGCTGAGCACCGGCGAGCTGGGCTGGATCCAGGTCGCCACCTTCCTGGCCACCGGGGCGCTCTGCGTCGGCGCGGCGTCCGCCCTGCGGCACCGGACCGGTTCGGTGTGGCTGCCCCGGCTGCTCGTGCTGTGGGGGAGCGGCCTGATGGCGGCGGGGATCTTCAGCGCCGATCCGGCCGACGGGTTCCCGGCCGGCACGCCGCGCGGTCCGGGGGAGATCAGCTGGCACGGCGGGCTGCACTTCCTCGCGGCGGCGGTCGCCTTCGTGTCGCTGATCGTGGCGACGGTGGTGGCCGCACGTCGGGCCAGCCGGGCACGGGCGGCCGTCGACCTGGCCGTCGGGGCGTTCTTCGCGGTGGCCTGGGTGGCGCTGATCGTCCGCCCCGGGCCGGTGGCCATGGTCGGGTTCGGTCTCGCGGTGACCGCGGGCTGGGCCTGGGTCTGCGTCACGTTCGCCGGGGCGCTGCGCCGGGGCTGAGCGGGACGGACATGATCTCCAGGCGCGGGTTAGCATCGCGCCTGGAGATCATCTGTGAGGTGACGATGGGCGTCCGCCTGCTCTACCTGGCCCGGCACGGCGAGCAGGAGCACGCCGAGGTCGAGTCGGCGGAGGCGGGGCTCTCCGCGCGGGGCCGCCGGCAGGCGACCCTGCTCGGCGAGCGGCTGCGCGGCCTGCCGTTGCGCGCCGTCCACCACGGCCCGCTGCGCCGGGCCACGGAGACCGCCGAGCTGGTCGCCCGGTCGCTGCCCGACATCCCGGTGTACGCCTCCGAGCTGGCCGGCGACCATCTCCCGCACGACACCGACCCGGCCGGCCTGCCGCCGTCGTACGCGAATCTGCTGGCCGGCTACTCGGCGGCCGAACGGGTCGACGGGCCCCGGGTGACGGCGGCGGCCGTGGCCCGGTTCGCCACCGCCCCGGCCGACGGCGACGTGCGGGAACTGGTCGTCACGCACGCCTTCCTGATCGCCTGGCTGGTCCGGCACGCGCTGGGCGCGCCGGAGCGGCGCTGGCTCGGGCTCAACCCCCACAATGCCGGGTTGACGGTGATCCGTTACAGCACGGCGGGGCCGCCCAGCCTGATCGCCTTCAACGACGTCGCCCATCTGCCGCCGGAGCTGCGGGGGACCGGCCTGCCCGCCGATTACCGGATGTGAGCGGTGACGGACCCGGCTACCGTCGGCCGGTGACGTCACCCGACCTGCCCCGGTTCGAGTTCGCCTTTCCCGGCCCGCTGCGTGACCAGTTGGTGGCGGCCGTGCTCTCCGGGGCCAAGACCTCCACCACCGGCCTGCTGCAGGACTACGAGCGCGACGGTGAACCGCTGGAGGTGGTCGGGGCCCGCGCGGTGGTGGTCGACTCCGCCGACCGCCCGGTCGCGGTGATCGAGGTGACCGGGGTGCGGATGGTCCGGCTCGGCGACGTCGACCTCGACCACGCCCGCGACGAGGGCGAGGGGTACGCCTCGGTGGCCGCCTGGCGGGCCGGGCACGAGCAGTACTGGCACGGCCCGGACTACCGGGGCTGGCTGGGCGACCCGGAGTTCACCGTGGACGACGACACCCCTGCGGTGCTGGAACGCTTCCGCGTGGTCGACCACCTCTGACACCGCACCCGGGGCGGTGCGTCCGGGCTCAGTCGACGGTGCCGTCCAACGTGTCGCGGATCGCGTAGAACTCGGTGTTGAGTTCGAGCTGTTTGCGGGAGGAGACGAAGGCGACGACCCCGGCGGTCTGCGGGTCGGCCCAGCCGCACACGGTCAGGTAGCCCCTGTCCTCGGTGCGGCCCCGACCGCACCGGGCCTCGCCGGCGAAGCGGCCGTACTCCACCGTCCGGAAGATCTTCACCGGGTACGGGCTGAGTACCCGGGTCAGCGCCCCCTGCGGATCGGTCACGGTGCCCGAGACGCCGCTGACCACGACCGCGTCCGCGTTGCGCGCCCGCCCCGCGTACGCCCCGTCGACGGTGCTGGTCGGGTCGGTGACCTCGGTCCGCAGCCGGTCCAGGGGCGACCGGGAGAGCTGGATCAGCTCCGGCCTCGTGGAGGGCGGAAGCCCGAGCACCGTCTCCGGCAGGGCCAGCTTCCGGGGAGCCGTCGCCGTGGGGGCCGGTGTCGCCGTACGGTCGCCGCCCACCGGGGCGCAGCCCGAGGTCAGCACGGTCACGCCGGTGGTCACCAGCGCGCCGAGCAGGGCAGCGGACCGCCGCACGCCGCTGGGACGTCTCTTCGCCATGGTGCTCCTCGACGGCATCGCAGCGGTACGTTACCCGGCGAAGGTGACGCTCAGCCGTCCAGTCCGGTGAGCAGCGTGTCGACCAGCGCCTCCGCGTCGGCCGTCGACAGCGGACGGTGGGTCACCACGGCCCGCAGCCAGACCGGCCCGAGCAGCAGGTCCGCCAGCAGAAGGTCGTCGACCGTGCCGGTCAGCTCGCCCCGGGCGCGGGCCCGGCCGGTGATCTCGGCGACGTGTGTGCTGTGCTGGCCGAGTAGTTCGTCGGCGAGCCGGGCCAGCTCCGGGTCGGCGCCGGTGTGCGCGAGCACGTCGGAGGCGAGCCGGCCCGGCCCCTCGCCGAGGAACGCCGCCTTCGACCGGACCAGGGCCACCAGGTCGCCGCGGAGCGAACCGGTGTCCGGCACCGGCAGCTCCCGGGCCACGGCGTACCGGAACGTCGCCGCCACCAGCGCCGGCTTCGACGGCCACCAGCGGTAGAGGGTGGTCTTGTTGACGCCGGAGCGCCGGGCCACCCCCTCGACGGTCAGCCCGGCGTACCCCCCAGTGGCCAGCAGGTCGAGCACGGCGGCGTGGATGGCTGCAGCGCCGCGCGGCCCGCGCGTCGCCCGCCCACCGGTGTCCGCCGGGGGCGGGCCGACGGCGGTCATCGGCCGGTGCGCCGCAGCAGGCGCAGCGCGGTGCTCATCCGGCGGGTCCAGGCCGCGGTCTCCGCGCCCGGCCGGTGGTACGCCGGAGCGAGGTCGAGCCCGCGCTGCCGGGCGACGGTCTTGACCCGGGTGAACCGGAGCAACCCGTCGACGCCGTGCCGGCCGCCCAGCCCGGAGTCCTTCCAGCCGCCCATCGGGGCGTCGATGCTGCCCCAGACGGCGGAGTAGCCGTCGTTGACGTTCACGCCGCCCGCCTCGATCCGCGCGGCGACCGCCTCGCCGCGCGCCCCGGAGCCGCTGACCACGCTGGCGTTCAGGCCGTACGGGGTGTCGTTGGCCAGGGCCACCGCCTCGTCGTCGGTGTCGAAGCGGTACACCGCCACCACCGGTCCGAAGGTCTCCTCCGCGTACATCCGCATGCCGGGGGTGACGCCGGTGAGCACCGCCGGCTCGAAGACGTACGGCCCGATGTCGGGGCGGTGCCGGCCTCCGGTGTGCAGGGTGGCCCCGCGCTCGACGGCGTCCGCGACGTGCGCGGTGACCGTGTCGAGCTGCCGGGCGGAGGCCAGGGAGCCGAGGTCGGCGTCGAAGTCGCCGCCGATGCCCAGCCGCAGCGCGGCGGTACGCGCCACGAACCGGCGCAGGAACTCGTCGTGCAGCCGGTCGGCGACGTAGACCCGCTCGATCGAGACGCAGAGCTGCCCGGCGCTGGCGAAGCAGGCCCGGATCGCCACCTCCACCGCCCGGTCCAGGTCGGCGTCGTCGAGGACCAGCAGCGGGTTCTTCCCGCCCAGTTCCAGCGAGGTGGGCACGAGCCGGCGGGCGGCCTGGGCGGCGACCTCGCGGCCGACCCGGGTGGAGCCGGTGAAGCAGACCATGTCGGCGTGCTCGACGACCAGCGGCCCGACGTCGGCGCCCTCACCGGCGACGACCTGCCAGAGCGCGGGCGGCAACCCGGCGCGGACGGCCAGGTCCCGGACCCAGAGGGCGGTGAGCATGCTGGCCGGGTCGGGGCGGTGCACCACCGCGTTCCCCGCCATCAGGGCCGGCAGCACCTCGGCCACGGCCAGCGAGAGCGGGTAGTTCCAGGGGGAGATCACCCCGACCACGCCGAGCGGGAAGCGCAGCTCACGGGTCCGCGTGAGCACCGGCAGCGCGCCGGCCCGACGGCGGGGGCGCAGCAGCCGGGCGGCGGTGCGGGCGTAATGGCGGGCGTTGATCGCCACGTCGAGGACCTCCTCGACGGCGTGGCGGCGGGCCTTGCCCGATTCGAGCTGGACCAGGTCCAGCCCTTCCTCCTGCCGGTCGAGCGTGAGGTCGTGCCACCGCAGCAGCACGGCGGCACGGCGGGCCACCGGGAGGGCCGCCCAGGCCCGCTGTGCCTCGGCGGCGTCGGCGAACGCGGCCGCCACGTCGGCCGGCCCACTCGACGGTACGACCACCGTCACGGCGTCGGTCAACGGCGACCGGGCGGTGAACGGCGCTCCACTGCCCCGCACCCCGGCCACCAGCTCGGCGGCCGCTGCCGGCAGCGCAGGAGCCCGCCCGCCCGCAGCGGGATTACCGGTCACGGCGGAAACGGTGGAAGCACTCATCCCCCCACGCTAACGCAACGCAACGTCGCGTTGCAATGCCGCCCCCTCCCCTCGCCCCGCCACCTCCCCACCCCTCCCTGCCCCCGCCTATAGCCGTTGATCATGAAGTTATTGCGGGTGGAAGGCGCTCTCCAGGGCAATAACTTCATGATCAACGAGCTGTGGCCGGGCGGGAGTGGGTGGGTCGGGGTGGGTGGGGGTGGGGTGGGGGGGTGGGTTAGGCGGGGTGGGTGGCCTGGACCACGGCTTCGGCGAGGGCGCGGGCGGACTGGGGGTTCTGGCCGGTGACCAGGCGGCCGTCCACCACCACGTGCTCGGTGAAGTCGGGCGCGGGTACGTGGACGGCGCCGGCCTCGGTGAGCCGGTCGGCGAGGAGGAAGGGGACCGTGGCGGTGAGGCCGACGGCGTCCTCCTCGGCGTTGGTGAAGCCGGCCACCCGCTTGCCGGCGATCAGGCGCGAGCCGTCGGAGAGCTTCAGGTCGACCAGGGCCGACGGGCCGTGGCAGACTGCCGACACGACGCCGCCGCGCTCGTAGATGTCGGCCGCGATGCGCGCCAGGTCCGGGTTGTTCGGGAAGTCCCACATGGTGCCGTGGCCGCCCGCGAAGACGATCACGTCGTACCGGGACGGGTCCACCTCGGCGGCCTTCGCGGTGTGCGCGACGCCGGCCGTGGCCAGGAAGTCGTTCTGGGTCTTGTCGCTCTCGTCCCGGCCGTCCAGCGGCGGCTGGCCGCCGGCCACCGAGGCCAGGTCGACGTCCCAGCCGGCGGCCCGGAAGACCTCCCACGGCTCGGCGGCCTCGCCGACGTAGAAGCCGGTCTTGCGGCCGGTGTCGCCGAGCTGGTCATGGCTGGTCAGGGCGATGAGTGCACGAGTCATGCCCACCATGCTGGCTCGCGGATCCATAGCTGACCAATAGGCGAACGACACAGCGGCGATAGGTTTGCCGATGTGAAGGTGTCGCTCGACCTGCTCCGCAGCTTCCTCGCCGTGCACCGGTCCGGATCGATCACGGCGGCGGCGGAACTGCTCGGGCTGGCCCAGCCGACGGTCACCGCCCAGATCAGGGCGCTGGAGGCGGCGGTCGGGCGGCCGCTCTTCGACCGGGTGCCGAGGGGCGTGCTGCCCACCCCGGCCGGCGACGAGCTGGCCCGCCGGGTCGCCGAGCCGCTGGACCGGCTCGACGCCGTGCTCGTCGACGACACGGTCACGCCGTACCCCCGGACGGTCTTCCTCGGCGGGCCCGCCGAGTTCCTCGCGGAGCTGGCGCTGCCGGCGGTGGCCGGGCTGGTCGCCACCGGCCTGGAGCTGCGGGTCACCGCCGGGCTGCCCGACCAGTTGCTGGACGACGTGGCCGCCGGGCGGCTCGACCTCGCGGTGAGCAGCGTGCGGCCGAGGCGGCGGGGGTTGACCGCCGAGCCGCTGTACGACGAGGAGTTCGCCCTGGTCGCCGCGCCGGGCTGGGCCGACCGGCTGCCTGACCCGGTGACCCCGCAGGCGCTGCGCGACGTGCCCCTGGTCGCGTACGGGGAGGAGGCGCCGATCCTGCGCCGCTGGTGGCGCACCGTCTTCGACACCCGGCTCACCCGTACGCCGAGCCTGGTCGTCGCCGACCTGCGGGCGGTACGCGCCGCCGTGCTCGCCGGCGCGGGGGTGAGCGTGCTGCCGACGTACCTGTGCCGGGGCGAGCTGGCCTCCGGTGCGCTGCGTCCGCTGCTCTCCCCTGCGGTGCCCCCGCTCAACACGCTCTTCCTCGCCGCCCGGCCGGCGGCGGTCGGACGGCGGGAGGTGCAGGCGGTGCGGCGGGCCCTGCTCGCCGGGGCGGCCGGCGGGTAGGCGCTCAGCCGGTCGTCGTGGCCTGGAACAGCAGTCGGGCCGTCGCGGCGGCGGCGGGCGGCGGCTGCGGACCGGTGGGGCAGTCGGTCCACTCCACGCTCCCTGTGGGGACGGTGAGCCGGTAGGTGAAGGCGTCCGCGCAACGGGCGTCGGGAGTGCCCCGGGTGCCGCCCGTGGTCGCGGTACGCGCCAGCGCGCGCAGCCGGTCGAGGTCGGCGGGGGAGAGCCGGCCGCTGCGGGTCGCGTCGCCCCGGACGGTGGCCGTCCACCGGCCGTCCGGCTCGACGATCACGGTGTCGCTGCGACCGGCGATGCCGCCCGAGCGGGTCACCACGACGCGCGAGTCCGTCGGACCGGTCGCCGTCCCGCCCGGGGTGGCGGTGCCGGGCGCGGTGGCGTCCGGGGTGGCGCTGCCCGTCGCGCCGGTGGACGCGGTGGGGGTCGGGGCGGGTGAACCGGTGTCGCTCGCCGAGCAGCCGGTCAGCAGTCCGGCCACAGTTACGATCTTGACAATGGCCAGGGCGGATGATCTCATGCCGTTCGGACGTGCACCGTCGCCGCCCGGTTCCCTCACCAGGCTGCCCTCCACCGTTCGGTCAGTGTCGAGGTCGGTAAGCGCTCTCCCTCTTCCGCTTTCGAGGATGTATCGCTATATCTACATGCGTGACTACCCCCGTCACAACTTTCCCTTGTCAGGAGGGCACGTGAGAAGACCCCTCGCCGCCGTCAGCACAGTGCTGCTCACCAGCGGCATGCTGACCTGCGTCGCCACCGCAGCGCAGGCGGCCCCCACCGCCCCGGCCCCGGACACCGCACCCGCAGCTCGTGCAGAGAGCCTGCTCCGCAGCAACCCCGGCGCCGTCCAGGGCGTCAGCGGAGAGTCGTACCAGGCGGTCCGCACGAAGGTGGACGGCAACGGCGCGGCGCACACCCGCTACACCCGCAGCTACAAGGGCCTCCGCGTCTACGGCGGTGACTTCGTCATCCACACGGCGCCCAACGGCGCCTACGCCGGTGCGTCGGTCGGCCTGGCCGCCCCGCTCACCCTCGCCACCGCCCCCAAGGTGACGGCGACCTCGGTCAAGGCGACCGCCAAGAAGCAGTTCGAGGGCAAGCTGGAGAACGTCGGCAGCCCCGAGCTCTTCGTCGACGCCAGCTCCGGCACGGGTCGCCTCGCCTTCGAGACGGTGCTGACCGGCTGGCACACCGACGGCCAGACCCCGTCCCGGTTCCACGTCATCACCGACGCGGTCACCGGCAAGGTGATCGGCTCGTACGACGAGATCGAGATGGTCGCCGGCACCGGCAGCAGCGTCTACTCCGGCACGGTCACCATCGACACGACGCTCTCCGGCAGCACGTACTCGATGGTCGACCCGGCGCGCGGCAACGGCTCCACCTGCGACATGAACAACGGCACGTCGACCTGCACCACCTTCACCGACGCGGACAACAGCTGGGGCAACGGCACCACCTCCAACCGGCAGTCCGCCGCCGTCGACGCGCACTTCGGCGCCGCGAAGACGTTCGACTACTTCAAGAACGTGCACGGCCGCAACGGCATCTTCGGCGACGGCCGGGGCGTGCCCAGCCGGGTGCACTACGGCAACAACTACGTCAACGCCTTCTGGGACGGCTCCCGGATGACGTACGGCGACGGCTCCGGCAACTCGCGGCCGCTGGTCTCGCTCGACGTGGCCGGCCACGAGATGGCCCACGGCGTCACCGAGAACGTGGTGCCCGGCGGTCTGACCTACTCCGGTGAGTCCGGCGGCCTGAACGAGGCCACCAGCGACATCTTCGGCTCGATGGTCGAGTTCTACGCCAACACCACCGCCGACCCGGGTGACTACCAGATCGGCGAGAAGATCAACATCAACGGCAACGGCACGCCGCTGCGCTACATGTACGACCCGGCGCTGGACGGCTCGTCCGACCGCTGCTGGACCACCAGCACCAAGAACAAGGACGTGCACTACTCGTCCGGCCCGGCCAACCACTTCTTCTTCAACCTCGCCGAGGGCACCGGGGCCACCCCGTACGGCACCTCGCCGATCTGCGGTTCCGCCCCGGCGGTCACCGGCATCGGTCGCGCCAAGGCCGAGAAGATCTGGTTCCGCGCCCTGGACGTCTACTTCACGTCGAACACCTCGTACGTCAACAACACCACCCCGTCGAACACCGCGCGGGCCTACACGCTGCGCGCGGCGACCGACCTGTACGGCAGCTGCTCCACCGAGTACAAGGCCGTCCAGGCGGCGTGGACCGCGGTGGCCGTCTCCGGCAACGACGCGCCCTGCTCCACCGGCAACGACTTCTCCGTGTCGCTCTCGCCGACCTCCGGCGCGGTCAACCCGGGCAGCTCGGTCAGCACCACCGTCGGCACCGCCGTCACCAGCGGCAACGCGCAGACCGTGGCGCTGTCGGCGTCCGG
The DNA here is from genome assembly GCF_049629545.1 of Micromonospora citrea. GTDB lineage: Bacteria > Actinomycetota > Actinomycetes > Mycobacteriales > Micromonosporaceae > Micromonospora > Micromonospora citrea_A. The sequence goes on along the minus strand of NZ_JBNADX010000022.1, from coordinate 77,964 downwards.
CCTGCCGACCGGCGCGACCGCCTCGTTCAACCCGTCGTCGGTGACCGCCGGCGGCTCGTCCACCCTCACCATCGCCACCACGGCCAGCACCCCGCCCGGCACCTACACGGTCACCGTCACCGGTACCGGCACGGTGACCAGGACGGCGACCTACACGCTGACCGTGAACGGCACCGGCGGCGGCTGCACCAGCCCGGGCCAGAAGCTCGGCAACCCCGGCTTCGAGTCGGGCACCACCCCGTGGGCCTCCACCTCGGGCGTCATCGGCTCGTTCACCGGGCAGCCGGCCCGTACCGGCACCCGTAACGCCTGGATGGACGGCTACGGCAGCAGCCACACCGACACGCTCTCCCAGGCGGTGAGCCTGCCGGCCGGCTGCACGACGTACAACTTCACCTTCTGGCTGCACATCGACTCGGCGGAGACCACCACCGGCACCGCGTACGACACGCTGCGGGTGCAGGTGCTCAACTCCTCCGGGACGGTGCTGGCCACCCTGGCGACCTACTCGAACCTGAACAAGGCCGCCGGGTACTCGCAGAAGTCCTTCTCGCTGGCCGCGTACAAGGGCCAGACCGTCACCCTGAAGTTCACCGGCGTCGAGGACTCCTCGCTCCAGACGTCCTTCGTCGTCGACGACACCGCGGTCAACGTCTCCTGACCTGACCACCGTCGGCGGGCCCGACGGCCACCCCTCGCGGGTGGTCGTCGGGCCCGCGCCGTTATGGTCGCCGGACCGGGCCCGGCACGGGCCGGGGTCGGTGCGGAAGGGGTGGTGGCGGTGTCGGACGCGGAGCTGACCGTCGAGGTGACCGGCGCGGTGGCGACGGTGACGATCCACAACCCGGCGCGACGCAACGCGATGACGCCCGGGATGTGGCGCCGGCTCCCGGTGCTGCTCGACGGCCTGGAGGCCGACCCGGCGGTGCGGGCCCTGGTGCTCACCGGCGCGGGCGGCACCTTCTGCGCCGGCGCCGACCTCGGCGACCTGGACGAGCTGCTCGACGCGGGCGACCACAGCATCGCGGTCGCCGCCGAGGAGCGGCTGGCCGCGTTCGCCAAGCCGACGGTCGCCGCCGTGCAGGGCGCCTGCGTCGGTGGCGGCTGCCAGCTCGCGGTCGCCTGCGACCTGCGGATCGCCGCGCAGGACGCCCGCTTCGGCGTGCCACCGGCCCGGCTCGGCCTGGTCTACCCGGCCCCGACCACCCGGCGGCTGACCCGGCTGGTGGGGCCGTCCACCGCGAAGTTCCTGCTCTTCACCGCCGAGCTGATCGACGCCGAGCGGGCGCTGCGGGTCGGCCTGGTCGACGAGGTGCTGCCGGTCGACGGGCTCACCGCCCGGGTGGACGCGATCACCGCCGCCATCGCGCAGCGCTCGCAGCTCAGCGTCGCGGCGGCCAAGGAGATCGTGGACGACCGGGCGGGACCGGCCCGGATCGCCTGGTGGCACCGGAAGGTGCGGGACAGCGGCGAGGCCCGCGAGGGCGTCGCGGCCCACCACGAGCGCCGCCCCCCGAACTTCACCTGGACCCCGTCCGACCGGCACTGAGCGCTGCCGGCGACGGCGGCACGCCGGGCGGGGCGGCGACCGGCGCGATCGGCGATTCTCGATCACCGGTTGGTGCGGAGCGGCCGGTACTGGCAGGCTGTGCCGGTGCAGATCGGTCAATTCCTCAACGGTCGGTACCGGCTGGGAGATCGCATCGGCAAGGGCGGCACGTCGGTGGTCCACCGGGCCTACGACGAGCTGCTCGAACGCGAGGTGGCGGTCAAGTTGCTGCTCGGTTCGGACCGGGCGGCCCGCCGGCGTATCCGCGCCGAGGCGAAGGCTGCGGCCCGGTTGTCCCATCCGAACGTCACCAGCGTGTACGACTACGGCGAAGCGGTCACCCTGTCCGGCGAGTTCGCGCCGTTCGTGGTGATGGAGCTGCTGCCCGGCCCCACCCTGTTCCGGCGGCTCGCCGACGGGGCGCTGCCGCCGGTGGAGGGGCTGCGGATCTGCGCCGAGGTCGCTGCCGCGCTCGCCGCGGCGCACGCACAGGGGCTGGTGCACCGCGACGTCAAGCCGGCCAACGTCATGCTGACGCCGTCGGGGGCGAAGGTGGTGGACTTCGGCACCGCCGCCGCCGTCGGCCAGCCGGAGATCGACTTCGACGGCCAGTTGCTCGGCACCCCCTCGTACCTCGCGCCGGAGCGGCTCGACGCCGGTGAGGTGGTGCCGGCCTCCGACGTCTACGCGCTCGGGCTCCTCGTCCACCTCGTGCTCACCGACCAGCTGCCCTGGGAGACCGACACCCCCACCCAGATGTTGCGGGCCCACGTCTACGTCGAGCCGAAGCCCCTGCCGCCGGTCGACGGCGTGCCGGCCGAGGTGGCCGAGCTGTGCCGGCGCTGCCTCGCCAAGGACCCGGCCGATCGGCCGTCCGCCGAGGAGGCGGCCACGGTACTTGCGGCGGTGGTCACCCGGATGCGGGCCGCGCAGGCGTCCGGCCCCGAGGCTTCCCCCGCCGGGCCGGTCGGCACGGCCGGCGAAGGGCCGGGCGGCGCACGCGAGGTGGCGACGGCGGCCGGTCCCGGTGTCGTGGCGGGCCCCGCGACGCCGGCCCGGCGTCCGTACCGGACCCTGCTCGTGGTCGGCGGCGCGGTGGCCATCGCCGTGGCGGCGGCCGGGTCGCTCGCCGACTCGTCGCAGCCGCGGCGGTCCGGCTCGGCCGTCCTGTCGGCGTCGGCGGTCCCCTCGGCCGGCAGCTCGGTCGCCTCCGTCGGCGTCGGCCCGCCCACCGCCGCCGTCGACCTCCCCGGCGGGGGCGCCGGCTCGGGCCGGCCCGGCGAGCCGGTACGCACCCCCGGTCCGGCCGGCGTGGACGCCACCGCCCCGGCCCCGCCGACCTCCGGTCAGCCGGTGCCGCCGCCGGCGTCCCCGCTCCCGTCCTCGCCCGCGCCGGAGCCCGACGACACTGCCGAGCCGCCTCCGTCCGGTGTCCCGGTGCAGGCGCGCGGCGGCGCCGTGCGGGTCGCCTGCGACGGTCAGGTGGCGGAGGTGGTCGCCACCGCGCCGGCCGCCGGCTACCGGATCGAGGAGTACCGGCCGGGGCCCGACCGGCAGGTGCGCGTCGTGTTCGGCTCCGACGCCCACGCGAGCGCCGTCACCGCCAGCTGCGCCAACGGCAGGCCCGTGCCGAGGGTGCGGGAGACCGACCGCTGACCGGCGGTCAGGCCGTCGCCGACCCGGTGGGGGTCCGGTCGGCGGTCCGGCCGGCGAGGTCCAGCAGCTCGTCCACCGACCACTGGTCGTAGGCGTGCTCGCCGTACTTCGCGGCGAGCACGCGGCCGTCGGGTGCGATGAGGAAGTCGGCGGGGAGCCCGAGGCGCCCGCCGTGCGGCACCGTCGAAGGTGCGCGTTCCCGACCCCGCAGCAGGCCCCACGAGCTGCGCGCCACCGCGCGCAGGATCGGCAGCCAGGCGCGGGGAGAGAGCACCGACCAGCGGGACGACTCGACGCCGAACTCGCGGTAGAGCCGCTTGTCCGGGTCGGCGACGACGGCGAACGGCAGCTCGTCGGTGTGCTCGCGCAACTCGTCGGCGGGGGAGTGGAAGACCACCACCTCGCGGACGCCGGCCGCCTCGATCTCGGCGTGCCGGCGGACGATCGAACGCAGGTGCAGGTTGCACACCGGGCAGCCGGCGAAGCGCCGGAACTGGAGGTGGATCAGTCGGTCGGGGGCGGGCACGGCGACCGGGGCGCCGACGACCGGGGTGAGGTGCCGGCCGGTCAGGGTCGAACCGGGGGTGACATGGCGGGGCACGGGGCCTCCCGTCGTAGGTTTACAGCGTACTCCTACAGGGTAGGCGTACGCTGTAAGCTGTCAAGACCATGCCTCGTCCCCGCTCCCTGAACCCGATCCAGATCGCCTCGGCCGCGCTCGCCGTCATCGACGAGGGCGGGCTCTCCGCGCTCACCATGCGCGGCGTCGCCAAGGAGTTGAACGCCACCGCCATGTGCCTCTACCGGTACGTCGCCGACCGCGACGAACTGGAGGCCCTCGTCGTGGAGCAGGCGTTGGCCGGCGTCGACGTCACCGCCCCGGTGGACGGCGACTGGCGCGACCGGGTCGCCGTCCTGGTCCGGCGGATGCGGGTCGTGATCGGCTGCCACCCGGCCGTGGTGCCGCTGCTCCCGGTGCACCGGCACCGCTCACCGACCGTGCTGCGCTGGACCGAGAGCCTGCTCGGCGTCCTCACCGAGGCGGGCCTCGACGGCACCCGCCGGGCGGTCGCGCTGCGCGCGCTGCTCGCGTACACCGTCGGCGCGATCCAGCTCGAACATCTCGGGCCGCTCTCGGGCGGCGGCACCACCACCATGGCGGCGCTGTCCCCGGCGGAGTTCCCGCACCTGGCGGCCACCGCCGCCGACGCCGTCCGGGTCGACCCGGACGCCGAGTTCGACGGTGGGCTGGAGATCCTGCTGCGCGGGCTGGCCACCTGAGCCGGGTCACCGCGGAGGGGACCGGCGGGCGCCGCGCCGGAGGCGTACCCCCGACACGGCCCCCTGTGCCCGCCGGCCGGCCCGTCACCCCGCGGCGAGCGACGCCCAGCTCGGGACGACCGGGTCGCGCCGCAGCGGCATGCCCGCCTCGGCCGGCGTCCGGTCGCCCTTGCGCTGGTTGCACGCGTAGCAGGCGGCGGTGGTGTTCCTCCAGGAGTTCCGGCCGCCGCGCGAGCGGGGCAGGACGTGGTCGATCGTGCCGGCCGGGCCGCCGCAGTACGCGCAGCACCGCCCGTCGCGGCGCAGCACGCCGGCCCGGGACCAGGCCGGTCCGGCGCTGAACCGCCAGCGGGTGACGACGTACCGGACGAGGCGGACCACCCGGGGGACCGGGAAGATTCCGATCACCTGGTCCGGCTCGGCCTCGTGGATCTCGGCGACCCGGCGGCAGAGCATCCGGATCGCGTGCTGGACGGTGACCCGGTGCAGCGGGCCGAGGTCGGCGTTGATGACGAGGACGGCGTCCACCGGGCTCTCCCTTCACGATCGGCGGTGGACCGGGCCGGGCAGCGAAAAGCCGCCCGGTCCGGCGGGGGACGGGCGGCTGGGCGGCGTGCTTACGCAGGCGCGTCAGTCGGGGCTCCCGTCCCGGGGACCTTCGGCTCGGCGACCGTCGGCGGGCAGCGTGGACCACGCGCACGTCACGTGCGACAACGACATGGCTCGCTCCCGGCTGACTGGTCGACCTTGCGCGATCACGGTAGGTCGGCCCCGGAGCGGGGAGCAACGTATTTCGATCCACCCTCGTCGCGGTGGGGCCGCCGCTGTCGCCCGGTGCGGGCGGCGGCCCGCGCGGCCGTCAGCGGCCGGTTGATCCGGACGGCCATCTGCATGGTCAGCTCGCTGTCCAGCAGTGGCCGGTTGACCTCGGCGGCGACGGTGAGGGCGGGGCCGGAGACCGAACGCCAGATGGCGGTGAGCCCGGCGCCGAGACCGACCAGGGCCACGGCCGCGCGGGTGGTGGGCGAGCCGGCCGCCGCGGCGGCGCTCACCCCGACCACCGCGCCGAGCACCGCCAGCAGGGGTACGAGCACCGGCCAGAAGATGCCGCGCGCCGCCTGCACCACGAGCTTGCGGTCCCGGATGATCAGGTTGCGGGCCACCACCGCCCAGTTCTCCTCGTCGAGCAGGTCCTTCGGGTGCAGCCCGCCGGTGAGCACGCCCCGCCACAGGTCACCCTGGTTGCGCAGCTCCCGGGCCAGTTCGGCCGGGCCGGCCTCGGCCGGGTCGCCGACGGTGGCCCGGGTGACCGCCGCCGCCCACTCGGTCAGTGACCGGCGCACCACCCCGGCCGAGTACGGCGGCAGCACGGTGGCCAGCTCGTCCAGCCACCGGCTGAGCTGGATCTGCCGACCGTCGAACCGGCGGATCAGCAGGTCGGCGTCACCGTGGCGGACGGTGTCGGCGAGGGAGCGCCCCAGCCGGTACGCCAGCCCGACCCGGTGGTTGGTGGCGGTCGACCAGCGCAGCACGTCCACGTTCAACTCGTCGAGGGCGAGCAGGAGCGGGTCGCCGCCGGTGCGCTCGTGGGCGGCGGCGGCGGTGGACGGGCCGGGCCGGTCGGTGGCGGTCAGCTCGGCGATCTGCGCCATGGCCACCTCCACCGCGTCGAGGTACAGCCGCATCCGGTGCCGGCCGGACATCTCGGTGAGGTTGGTCAGCTTGGGCGGGGCGGTGACCGGCCGCTCGTCCGGGCCGGTCAGGTCGGCGGTCCGCGCGTGGTGGTACGCGTCGGCCATCCACCAGCCCAGCCGCAGCGCGGTGACGACGCAGGCCCGCTCGTCGCGGAGCAGCCCGTACGCGTCGTCGCGGCCGCCCTCGGCGGTCTCCGGCACGGTGTCCACGGTGGACCGGCGCAGTGGCGACACCCTCCTCGACCTCCCGTGCCGGCGGCTCGCCGGCGTCGACGGACGTGAGTCGAGGGTAGATCAGCGGTGCGGGGGATTTGTCCGAATCAGCGAACGGGACCTTCGGCCACCGCGGAACGGGTCCTTGCGCACCACCGCCCGCGCCCCGGCGGGCCGATGCTGAAGATGCCCCTGACGCCGCAACCGCCGAGGTGAAGCATGTCGACCGAACTCACCGCCAGGATCGACGCACTGGTCGCCGACGGCCTGAAGGCCCTGGCCGACTACGACCGGTTCGACCAGGAGCAGATCGACCACATCGTCCGCAAGGCGTCCGTGGCCGCGCTCGACCGGCACGCCGCGCTCGCCCAGTTGGCCGTCGAGGAGACCGGACGGGGGGTCTTCGAGGACAAGGCGGTGAAGAACATCTTCGCCTGCGAGCACGTCACGCACAGCATGGCGACGACCCGCACGGTCGGCGTGATCAGCCGCGACGAGATCAACGGCATCGTCGAGATCGCCGACCCGGTCGGCGTCGTCGCCGGCATCACCCCGGTCACCAACCCCACCTCGACCACCATCTTCAAGGCGCTGCTCGCGTTGAAGACCCGCAACCCGATCGTCTTCGCCTTCCACCCGTCGGCGCAGCGGTGCAGCGTCGAGGCGGCCCGCACGGTCCGGGACGCGGCGGTCGCCGCCGGCGCCCCCGCGCACTGCGTGCAGTGGATCGAGGAGCCCTCGGTCGAGGCGACCAGCGCGTTGATGCACCACCCGGGCATCGCGACGATCCTCGCCACCGGCGGCAACAGCATGGTCCGCGCGGCGTACTCGGCGGGTAAGCCGGCACTCGGCGTGGGCGCCGGCAACGTGCCGGCGTACGTGGAGGCGAGCGCCAAGCTCAAGCGCGCGGTCAACGACATCGTGCTCTCCAAGTCGTTCGACAACGGCATGATCTGCGCCTCCGAGCAGGCGGCGATCGTCGACGACGCCGTGTACGACGCGGCGCTGGCCGAGTTCCGGCGGCTGCACGCGTACCTCGCCACGGCCGAGGACAAGCGCAAGCTGGAGACGCTGCTCTTCCCCGCCGGGAAGCTCAATCCCGACGTGGTCGGGCGGACCGCCGAGTGGATCGCCGAGCGCGCCGGGATCACCGTGCCGCCGCGTACCTCGGTGATCCTGGTCGAGGTCGACGGGGTCGGCCCGGACGAGCCGCTGACCCGGGAGAAGCTCTGCCCCGTCCTGGCGCTGCTCCGCGCCGGCACCCGCGAGCAGGGCCTGCGCTACGCCGAGCAGATGGTCGAGTTCCACGGGCTCGGGCACAGCGCGGTCATCCACACCGAGGACGAGGCGCTGGTGGAGGAGTTCGGGCAGCGGGTCAAGGCGGTCCGGATCATCTGGAACTCGCCGGCCTCGCAGGGCGGCATCGGCGACATGTACAACGCCTTCCTGCCGTCGCTGACCCTCGGCTGCGGCAGCTACGGCCGCAACTCGGTCTCGAACAACGTCTCGGCGGTGAACCTGATCAACATCAAGCGGATCGGCCGGCGGAGCAACAACATGCAGTGGTTCAAGGTCCCTTCGAAGATCTACTTCGAGCCGAACGCGATCCGCTACCTGGCGGAGATGCCGGACGTGCACCGGGTCACCGTGGTCACCGACGAGACGATGACCCGGCTGGGCTTCGTCGACCGGGTCAATCGGGTGCTGCAACGGCGGGCGGGGAAGGTCGCCCTCCAGATCATCGACGACGTCGAGCCGGAGCCCAGCGTGGCGACCGTCGACCGGGGCGCGGAGCTGATGCGGTCCTTCCAGCCGGACACCATCATAGCCCTCGGCGGCGGCTCGGCGATGGACGCGGCCAAGGTGATGTGGCTGCGCTACGAGCACCCGGACGTGGTCTTCGAGGACATGCGGGAGAAGTTCTTCGACATCCGCAAGCGCGCCTTCGCCTTCCCCACCCTGGGCGAACGGGCCCGGCTGGTCTGCGTACCGACCACCTCGGGCACCGGCGCGGAGGTCACCCCGTTCGCGGTGATCACCGACCACCGGACCGGCAAGAAGTACCCGCTGGCCGACTACGCGCTCACCCCCAGCGTGGCGATCGTCGACCCGGTGCTGACCGCCAGCCTGCCCCGGGCCATCGCCGCCGACAGCGGCTTCGACGCGCTCACCCACGCCATCGAGGCGTACGTGTCGGTGTACGCCAACGACTTCACCGACGGGCTGGCGCTGCACGCCGTCCGGCTCATCTTCGCCAACCTGGAACGCTCGGTGGTCGACGCCGACGGCGAGGCGCGGGAGCGGATGCACAACGCCGGCACCATCGCCGGGATGGCGTTCGGCAGCGCCTTCCTCGGCATCGTGCACGCCATGTCGCACACCCTCGGCGCGACCTTCCACATCGCCCACGGGCGGACCAACGCGGTGCTGCTGCCGCACGTGATCCGCTACAACGGCAGCGTCCCGTCGAAGCTCTCCGGCTGGCCGAAGTACGAGAGCTACCGGGCGCCGGAGCGGTTCGCCGAGATCGCCCGGATGCTCGACCTGCCCGCCGCGACGCCGGAACAGGGCGTGGCGTCGCTGGCGGAGGCGGTGGAACGGCTGCGCGACGCGGTCGGCATCGAGCCGTCCTTCGCCGCGATCGGGGTGGACGAGGCGGCGTTCGAGGCGGCGCTGCCGCAGCAGGCGCTCAACGCGTACTCCGACCAGTGCGCGCCGGCCAACCCGCGGATGCCGATGCTCGACGACATGCAGCAGTTGATGCGGGCCGCGTACCACGGCACCCGCTGGGACGGGGCGAGCCGCTGAGACCGGCCGGCCGCCCGCCCGGGTTCCACGTCCCCGGGGCGGGCGGCCGGCTCGTCAGCGTCGCCCGGCGAGCAGGCCGCGCGGCCGGATCGAGCGCACCGGCTCGGCCGCCCCGCCCGCGGCACGCAGGATGTGGTTGGCGGCGATGATCCCGGTCGCCGCCGACCGTTCCATCAACGCGCTGGGGAACTCGGTGGAGATGCCGTCGCCGGCCAGGTATAGACCGTCGGCGTCGGTGCGTACCCCCGGGCGGGCGGCGTGGCTGCCCGGGGTGAAGGCCGGGGCCTGCGCCTCGACCCGGGCCCGCAGCTCGCGTACCCGCAGGTCGGCGGCCTCCGGCCAGAGCCGGCACAGCTCGACCCGCATCCGCTCGGCCAACTCGTCGGCGGGCACACCCTCGTCGCAGGCGTACGCGTGCAGTTCGACCACCGAACCGCCGGTGCGCTGCGCCCAGCGACGGGACTCCTGCTCCAGCCGGTGGTAGAGGGTCACCGAGTCCAGGGTGGGCTGGCGGGACACCCCGCTGAACACCGCCCGGTCGGCGCGCACGTCCCCGTCCATCCAGTAGCGCGCCACCGCGTACGGCGGTCCGGCCTGACCGAACGCGGGCATCCGTGCCACCAGCCGCGGCGCCGCCGCGACCAGGCCGGGAGAGGCCGCGACCAGCGCGGCGAGCGCCGGCGGGTCGACGGCGAGCACCACGTGCCCGGCGCGGTACGACGTGCCGTCGGCGGCGGTGACCCGCCAGCCGTCGGGCCCCCGGTCCAGCCGGGTCGCGGCGGCCCCGGTGACCACCCGGCCGCCGTGCTTCTCCACGTGCCGGGTCAGCGGCTGCCAGATCGCCGTCGCGTAGTCCTCGTCCGGGCAGTCGAAGGCCAGCCCCTCCGGGTTGCCGAGCAGGTAGAAGTGGAACTGGGCGATCATCTCGGCGGCCGACATCTCCGCCTCGTGGTTGAAGAACGAGTGCGAGAAGACCTCGAAGAGCATCGCCCGGGCCCGGTCCGGCAGCCGCAGCGAGGTGAGCAGTTCGTCGGCGGTGGTGTCGTCGAACTCGGCGTAGGTACGGGCCGGGTCGTAGCTGAGCAGCGGCAGCGCGGCGTCCCGGTCCATCTGCCGCAGATCGGCCAGGCGCAGGCTGGGGCTGCGGGCCAGCAGCGCGAGCAGGTTCATCGGCGGGGCCGGGGGCAGCCGGCCGAACTCCTCGGTGGGCCACTGCTCGCTCAGGATCGGGTAGCCGGGGATCGGCCGGAGGAAGCCCAGACGCGGGTCGACCCGGCGCAGGATCGACCGCCAGTTGTAGTACTGCCGGAAGAACGCGTGGAAGCCGTGCTCGTTCATCTGGGTGCCGTCGGCCAGGGCCTCCGGCCATGCGCCGAGCCGGCCGCCCAGGGTCGGCGCGGCCTCCAGCACGGTCACGTCCACCCCGCGCTCGGCGAGGACCACCGCCGCCGACATGCCGGCGATCCCGCCGCCGACCACCACGGCCGCGACCGGTCGCGGCACGCGGGGGGCGCCACCGCCGCCGGGGTCCACCACCTGCTCCCGTACGCCGATGAGCCGGCCCACCACCTGCGACAGCGTCATGTGCACCCTCCCGCCCGAGCGAGCCTCCAGTCTGCCCGCTCAGCCGTCCGACGGCAGCAGACAGCGCCGCTCGCGGTCCGAGGCGGGCCAGACGTACTCCAGGTCGGGCGGGACGTCGCCGAACTGCGGGCCGTAGTGCCCGGGATCCTTGCGCAGCAGCGAGGAGCGGTGGCTGCGGTGCAGGTCCTCGCGGCCCAGCCAGGGCGGCAGCTCACCGGCCGAGGCCAGCTCGGCCTGGGTGCGTACGGTGGTCAGGCCGCAGGCGGCGGCCAGGTCGGTGACCATGGTGGCGGCGCAGGTGTCCGCCCGGCCCGGTTCGCACCAGACGGCGCACACGTCCAGCCCGTACCGGGTGAGCGCCTCCTCGTAGCCGGCCCACATCTTCACCGCCGGGTGGTTGCGCCAGCCGTAGTCGGGGCGGGTCAGCCCGCGCAGCACCTGGATCGTCTCCACCCGCTGCTTGCCCAGCCGCTTCTGGTCCAGCGTCCGGGCGCTCGCCAGGAAGTCCGGATACGGGAGGAACGTCTGCATGGGCCTGCTCTACCCGCCGCCGGGCCCGACATGCCTCCATGATCCACGGGGCTGCGCCCGGCGCGACCGGCTGACTACGATCCGGTCATGGCGGACCCCCAGAACGAGCGCCTGCGCCGTCCCGCCGGGCTCCGGCTGTGGCGCGGCAACGACGACCGCCCGCACTACGTGATCTGCGGGCACGATCCGCTGTCGTTCTGGGTGGCGCGGGCCCTGCTCGTCCCGGAGCTGGCCGCCGGTCGGGTCCGGATCACGCTGATCGTCCCCGAACGCCGCCGTGGCGACGGGCCGGACGGCCGTGAGCTGGACGGGGTGCAGGTCGTCCGGGCCGACCGGCTGGACGAGGCGACCTTCCGCCGGGCCGGCCTGGCCGGGGCGGCCGGGCTCGCCCTGCTGCACCAGGACGACGTCGGCAACATGCACGCCGCGCTCTGCGCCCAGGAGGTCGAGCCGAGGCTGCGGCTGGTGGTCCGCATGTTCAACACCAGCCTCGCCAACGGCCTGCGCGAGTTCTTCCCCGACTCGGCGGTGCTCTCCGACGCCTCGATGGCCGCCCCGGCGTTCGTGGCCGCCGCGCTCGGCGAGGTCGCCCCGACCCACTTCCGGCACGCCGGCCGTACCCTGTACGTCGCCGAGCGCGACGACGTACGCCCCAAGGACGTCGTCTGCGGACTGGCCGTGACCACCGACCCGGACCTGGTCCGGGTGCTGCCCGCCGACGAGCAGGCGGCCGACGTGGTGCTCGCCGAGGCGACCGGCCAGCCGGCCGGCACCGAGCTGGCCGCCCGCCGGCTGGTCCGCGCCCGGCGGCGGCGACAACCCCTGGCGGTGCTGCTGCGGGCCGTCCGCAGCTTCGCCACCCGCAAGATCGGGATCGCGGTGATCGTGCTGCTCGCGGTCATCGCCGGGCTCGGCTGGCTCAACGCCCGCGCCACCGACGTGAGCTGGGCGGAGGCGCTCTACCTGACCCTGGTCACCACGCTCAGCGGCCAGGACCCGGACGTCAACAAGCCGGCCGCCGCGCAGGTCATGCAGGTGGTGCTCAACCTCGCCGGGCTGGCGCTGATCCCGCTGATCACCGCCGTGGTCGTCGACGGCATCGTCAACGCCCGGCTGGCCCTGCACGCCGGCCGGATCCAGCCGGACCGCACCGGGCACGTCGTGGTGGTCGGGCTGGGCAACATCGGCACCCGGGTGATGGCGCAGCTGCGGGACTTCGGCGTCGAGGTGGTCGCGATCGACCGGCACGCCGAGGCGCGCGGCGCGTCGCTGGCCCGGCGGCTGGGCGTACCGCTGATCGTCGGCGACGCCGCCCGGGAGGAGACGCTGCGGTCCGCCTCCGTCGAGCACTGCCAGGCGCTGGTGGTGGTCTCCACCGACGACGGGGCCAACCTGCGCGCCGCGCTGAACGCCCGGGCGCTCAACCCCGAGCTGCGGATGGTGCTGCGCCTCTTCGACGGCGACTTCGCCGAGCGGATCCAGAGGGCGTTCGACATCGGCGTCTCGCGCAGCGTGTCGTACCTGGCCGCACCGGCGTTCGCCGCCGCGCTGCTGGACCGGGCGGTGATCGCCACCATCCCGGTCGGCCGGCACGCGCTGCTGGTGGTGGAGGTGCCGGTGGTGGCCGGCGCGCCGCTGGACGGTCGTCCGCTCTCCGCCGTCGCCCGCCCCGGGGAGGTGCGTCTGCTCGCCCACACCCCGGCCGGGCAGCGGACCGACTGGACGGCCGACCCGCGGATGGTGATCTCGGCGGGGGACCGGCTGACCGTGGTGGCCCGCCGGGCCGGGCTGAGCGCCCTGCTGCGCGAGACCACCCCGGTCCCGCCGCCGGCCCCGGCATCGACGTCGACCGGCACCCCGAGTCCGGCCCGGGGCCGGGGTCCGGCCGGTGCCCCGGCGCCCCGCCCGCCGGAGCAGTGAACGCCGCCGCTCAGCGGCGGGGGCGCAGGGCGTACCAGAGCGCGCCGAGGGCGAGGACGCCGAAGCCGGCGAGGACGCTGGCCGGCGGCAGGCTGACCGCGAGCAGCAGGCAGCCGACCAGCCCCGCCACCGCGAGCGCCCGCACCGGCAGTTTGCGACCCGGCTCGCCGCCCAGGGTCAGCGCCGAGGCGTTGGTGATCGCGTAGTAGACCAGCACCGTGCAGCTGGAGAAGCCGATCGCGCCGCGCACGTCACCGAGCGCCACCACCACGACCACCACGGCGGCGACCGCCAGCTCGGCCCGGTGCGGCACCCGGTGCACCGGGTGCACCGCGGCCAGCGCCGCGGGCACGTCCCGGCGGCGGGCCATCGCCAGCAGCGTCCTTCCGACCCCGGCGAGCAGGGAGAGCAGTACCCCGGTCACCGCCACCGTCGCGCCGGCCCGGACCACCCAGGCCAGGCCGGGCAGCCCGGCGGCGGTCACCACGTCGACCAGGGGCGCGGCGGACGAGGCCAGCCGGTCCGCGCCGAGCACGCCGACCGCGACCACGGCGATCACCAGGTAGATCGCCAGCACCACGCCGAGCGCCAGCGGGACGGCCCGGGGGATGGTCCGCGCCGGGTCGCGGACCTCCTCGCCCAGGGTGGCGATCCGGGCGTACCCGGCGAAGGCGAAGAAGAGCAGGCCGGCGGCGGTCAGCACACCGCCGACAGAGCCACCGCCCGCGCCGAGCCGGTCGAGCCGGACGTCACCGGAGACCAGCCCGCTCACCGCGACCAGACCCAGCACGACCAGCACCACGACCACCAGGGCGGTCGTCGCGGCGGCGGTCTTGGCGATGCCGCGCAGGTTCACCGCCGTCACCGCGACCACGGCGGCGACCGCCACCAGCCGGGCCTGACCCGGCCAGAGGTACGCCCCGATGGTCAGCGCCATCGCCGCGCAACTGGCCGTCTTGCCGACCACGAATCCCCAGCCGGCCAGGAACCCGGCGAAGGGGTTCAGCCGCTCCCGCCCGTACACGTAGGTGCCGCCGGACTCCGGGTAGCGGGCGGCGAGCCGGGCCGAGCTGGTCGCGTTGCAGAACGCGATGAAGCCGGCCAGCGCCAGCGCGACGAGCAGCCCCGCGCCCCCGGCCGACGCCGCGGCCGGCGCGAAGACCACGAAGACGCCCGCGCCGAGCATCGACCCGAGCCCGATGAGCACCGCCTCGGGTACGCCCAACCGCCGCCGGAGTTGATCCACGAGCGGCACCCTAGAGGGTCGAGGTGAACGGCCGGTCCCAGTCCCGCAACCGGCCGGGCAGGGGCACGTCGTCCCAGGGGATCCGGTGCAGCAGCCGGTCCAGCAGCAGGCCGAGCAGCAGCCCGGCCACCGAGTCGGTGAGCCAGTGCCAGCCCAGGTAGGTGGTGGTGGTCAGTACCACCAGCGGCGGCACCACCCGTACGACGGTGACCAGCCGGGGCGGCATGTTCCGGCCGGCGGTGCGCAGCAGGGGGGCGAGCAGCAGCGCGATCACGCCGTACCAGACGATGGCGTTGGCCACGTGCCCCGACGGGTAGGACTGGGCGAACCGGACCGGCAGGTCGTCCTGGAACAGCGGCAGGGTCTGCTCGGGCGGCAGGAAGGGTTCCTTGACGCTCGCGCTGGGCGCCGGACGCGCGGTCCACACCTTCAACGGGCCGATGGTCAGGTAGGTCAGGGCGAAGGCGAGCACCGGGGGCAGCATCGGACGCACCGAGCGGAGCCGGACCGCCAGCAGCACGCCCAGCCCGGCGGCGAGCAACGTCAGCGGGGTGCCCTGGCCCAGGTAGTTGAAGACCACCGCCGTCCAGTACGCCGCCGTCGGCCGGTGGTCGGCCGCCCAGTCGGCGACCGCCCGGTCGATCCCGAACAAGTGGCCGGTGGCCAGCGCCACGGTCAGCCCGACCAACCCGGCCAGCAGCAGCGCGTCGTACCACCAGCCGGCGGGGCGCACCGGCCGGAGTCGCGCGCCGCCGCGTACCGTCGTGGTCTCCCGCACGCGATCACGCTACCGGCCCCGGGCTGCGGCCGAGCGGCGCGGGCCGGGGGCGGGTGATGTGTGCCGAGCCACGAAGGGAAGCGCTCCGCAGGGGGCACCCTTCACACTTGTCCCCGTGCGGATCACCTCGGCCCTCGTCGACCCGGCGCTGCTCGACCTCCCCTGGTCGACGCCGCTGGAGCAGTGGCCTGCGCACCATCTGGTCGCGCTGCCGCAGGGCATCTCCCGGCACATCGTCCGCTTCGTCCGCCTCGGCGACTACGTGTACGCGTTCAAGGAGACTCGCGAGCGGATCGCCGAGCGGGAGTACGACCTGCTCCGGGCCCTGGAGCGGATCGACTTCCCGTCGGTGGAGGCGGTGGCGATCGTGGCCGACCGGCAGACCGAGGACGGGGAACCCCTCGAGTCGGTGCTGATCACCCGGCACCTGCAGTTCTCGCTGCCCTACCGGGCGCTCTTCTCCCGTACGCTGCGCCCGGAGACCATGGGCCGGCTGCTGGACGCGTTGGCGGTGCTGCTGGTCCGGATGCACCTGACCGGCTTCTTCTGGGGCGACTGCTCGCTGTCGAACACGCTGTTCCGGCGGGACGCGGGCGCGTTCGCCGCCTACCTGGTCGACGCGGAGACCGGGGCGCTGCACCACACCCTCTCCAACGGCCAGCGCGGCGAGGACCTGGAGATCGCCCGGGTCAACATCTTCGGTGAGGCGCTGGACCTCCAGGCCGCCGGGCTGCTGCACGAGTCGATCGACCCCGAGGTGGTCTGCGAGGAGGTCGTGCAGCGCTACGAGCGGCTGTGGCACGAGATCACCTACGAGCAGGCGGTCGAGCGGGAGGCCCGGCACGACATCGAGGGCCGGATCCGCCGCCTCAACGAGATGGGCTTCGACGTGGCCGAGGTGGCGATGTCGACCGCCGACAACGGCCGCTACCTGGTCCGCCCCAAGGTGGTCGACGCCGGCTACCACACCCGGCGGCTGATCCGGCTGACCGGTCTGGACGCCGAGGAGAACCAGGCCCGCCGGCTGCTCAACGACCTGGACGCCTACCGGGTGGAGAGCGACCTGACCGACGAGCAGCAGGCGGCGCACCGCTGGTTGACCGAGGTCTTCGAGCCGGTCGTCCGGGCGGTGCCGGCGCACCTGCGCCGCAAGCTGGAGCCGCAGGAGTTGTTCGCGCAGATCATCGAGCACAAGTGGCTGCTCTCCGAGCGTGCCGGCCGGGACGTGGGCATGGGCCCGGCGGTGCAGTCGTACCTGTCGGAGGTGCTGGTGCACCGCCCGGACGAGCAGGCCGTCCTCGGCGTCGAGGTCCCCACGGCCGGCTGACCGCCGGTGTCGGCTCCGCCCGGGGCTGGTGCTGCGTCGGCGTGCCGGGCTGGCTCGTGCCTGCGTCGGCATGCCGCCGTTGCGGTGCGCGAGGTGCGGTGGTGCGCCCGTAGCGTCGGGATCGCACCTGTGCGGTGTGCGGGGGGCGTCGCCGGTGCGGTGTGCTGGCCCCACTGATCGTGACTCTCCGAAGTCGACCGGATCTGGTTACTCCTGGTGACCGGGCTGCTGGGGTGCCGGTCCGGTGGTGCGCCGCTTTGCTCTGCTGCCACCACCGCACCACCACCCTGAGCTGGTGTTCCTGGTCTAGGCTCCAACGCGGTGGTGCGGCACCCATTGACGGTGAGTGACTGGTGCGTGGGTGTATGCAGAGCAAAGCGTCCGCACATGGGATGGGCCGTCCCGCCGCCGGGGCGGCCTTGCCGGGTGCGGCGGCCCTGCGGCGTGCGGTGGCCCTGCCGGTGCGGCGACCCTGAGGCCCGGGGCGGCCCTGCCGGAGGGCGGCTGCCTCCGTGGGCCGGGGAGTCGCGGGGCCGGCCCCGACCGTCACTCCACCCAGGAGCCGCCGCGCATCACCCGCACCACGTCCAGGTCGTCGTCGAGGACGACAAGGTCCGCGCGGAGGCCGACCTGGAGTGCGCCGACCTTGTCGCCGAGACCGATCGCCCGGGCGGGGGTGGTCGCCACCATGCGGACCGCGTCGGCGATCGGGATGCCGGCGGTGACGGCGTGCCGCAGCGCCGCGTCCATGGTCAGCGTGCTGCCGGCGATCGCGCCGTCCCGGGCCAGCCGGGCCACCCCGGCGGAGACGACGACGTCCTGGCCGCCCAGCTCGTACGTGCCGTCGGGCATGCCGGCGGCGGCCATCGCGTCGGTGATCAGGGCGGCCCGCTCCGGTCCGGCGGTCGAGGTGGCGAAGCCGAGCATGCCGTCGTGCAGGTGTACCCCGTCCGCGACCAGCTCGCAGACCACGTTCGGGGCGTCCAGCAGGGCCACCACCGGACCCGGCTCGCGGTGGTGCACCGGCCGCATCCCGTTGAACAGGTGGGTGGCGACGCTCGCGCCGGCCGCCACGGCGGCCCGGGTCTCGTCGTACGTGGCGTCGGTGTGACCGACGGCGGCGATCACCCCGTGCGAGGTGAGCAGCTTGATCGCGTCCAGCGCGCCGGCCCGCTCGGGAGCCAGGGTCACCATCCGGACCGCGCCGCCGCCCAGCTCGATCAGCTCGGACAGCTCGTCGGTCGACGGGTCGCGCAGGTGGTCCGGGTTCTGCGCGCCGCACCGCGCCGCCGACAGGTACGGCCCTTCGAAGTGGACGCCGGCCAGCACCCCTTCGCCCACCAGCGGGGCGAAGGCGGCGGTGGCGTCGCGCATCAGCGGGAACGGGGAGCTGACCAGGCTGGCCAACAGCGTGGTGGTGCCGTGTCCCAGGTGGAACGCGGCGGCCTGCCGGGCGGAGTCGGCGTCCCCGGTGGTGAAGGTGTGCCCGCCCCCGCCGTGGGTGTGCATGTCCACGAAGCCCGGCACGATCCAGTGCCCGTCCCGCTTCGCCGGGTACTCGGCCACCGCCGTGATCCGGTCGCCGTTGATCTCCACGCACCCCTGCCGGAGCACGCCGGTCGGGGTCACCACCTTGCCGGTCACCCGCAGGGCCATTGTCACTCCAGACTGTCGAGGGCGAACAGGGCGGCGCCGAGGCAGCCCGCCTCGTCGCCGAGGGCCGCCGCGACCAGGCGCGGCTCCCGGTGGAAGGTGATCCGCTCCCGCAGCGCCGCGCGCAGCGGGTCGAACAGCTGCGCGCCGGCCCGGGCAAGCCCGCCGCCGATCACCATTGTCTCCACGTCGAAGAGCGCCTGGGCGGTGGCCAGGCCGTCGGCGAGCGCGTCGACGGCCTCCTGCCAGACCCGCCCGGCCAGCTCCTCCCCGGCCGCCGCCCGCCCGGCCACCTCGGCGGCGGTGACCAACGCCCCCCGGGCCAGCTCGGTGTACCGACGGCCGATCGCCGAGGCGGACGAGACCGCCTCCAGGCAGCCGGGCCGCCCGCAGCCGCAGCGCGGGCCGCCGGGGCGTACCAGGATGTGGCCCAGCTCGCCGGCGGCGCCGTGCGCCCCGGTGGTGGCCGACCCGCCGACCACGTGGGCGGCGGCGATGCCGGTGCCGACGGCGACGAAGAGGACGTGCCCGACGTCGCGGCCCGCGCCGAGCCGGGTCTCGGCGAGACCCCCGACGCGCACGTCGTGGCCGAGCGCCGTGGGGAGCCCGAGCCGGGCGGCGGCCAGGTCCCGCAGCGGTACGTGCCGGAAGCCGATGTTGGACGACCAGACCGCCACCCCGGCGGCGTCGTCGACCAGCCCGGGCACGCCGATGCCGCAGGCGATCGGGGTGAGACCGTCGGAGCGGGCCTTGCCGGCCAGCCCTTCGGCCACGTCGAGGATGGTGTCGACCACGGCGGCGGGGCCGCGCTCCGCGCCGGTGGGGTGCCGTTCGGCGTGCACGACCTCGCCGTCCGGGCGGACCAGGGCGCACTTCATCCCCGTGCCGCCGACGTCCAGCGCGACGACGACCGGCTCACCGCGCCCGGCGGGGGCGTCGGTCACGCGAGCACCACGGACCGGCTGAGGTGCCGGGGCGCGTCCGGGTCGAGGCCCCGGCTGGTGGCCAGCGCGACCGCGAAGCGCTGCGCCAGGATCAGGTCGGCCATCGGGTCGACCGGGGTCCGCCCCGCCGCCCAGCTGCCCAGCACCGCCCGGCAGCCGTGGTGCCGGCTGTGCACGAACGCCGCGCCGGTGGCCGCCACGTCCTCGGGCAGCCCGTCGGGCAGTTCGCCGAACGCCCAGACCAGCCGGCCGGGGCCGGCGATCGAGATGGGGCCGTGCCGGTAGTCCATCGCCGGGTACGCCTCCGCCCAGAAGGTGGCCGCCTCCCGGCACTTCAGCGCGGCCTCCTGGGCCAGCCCGACCGTCCAGCCCCGGCCGAGGAACGTGGCCTGCCCGATGGTCGCAGGGTCGATCGGCAGCGGGGCCCGGACGGCCACCTCGGCGTCGGCGGCGAGCGCCTCGACGTTGTCGCCGAGGTGGGCGCGGAGCAGCGCCAGCGCCGTGGTGGCGAAGCGGGTCTGCACCACCGACCGCTCGTCGGCGAAGGGCATGGTCACCGCGGCGTCGGCCAGTTCGACGGCGGGGGAGTCGGGGTCACCGACGAGGACCGTGGTGGGCACCCGGCCGCGCAGCGCGGCGAGCAGGTCGAGCACCTCGGTGGTGGTGCCGGAGCGGGTGATCGCGATCAGCCGGTCGTAGCGGCGGCCGGCCGGGAACTCGCTGGCCTGGAAGGCGTCCGTCTCGCCGTGGCCGGCGCGCTCGCGCAGCCCGGCGTACGCCATCGCCATGAACCAGGACGTGCCGCAGCCGACGACGGCGACCCGTTCGCCGGGGCGGGGCAGGTCGGCGGTGACGGTGCCGGCGAGTCGTGCCGCCTCCCGCCAGCAGTCGGGCTGGCTCGCGATCTCCGCGTCGACGTACGCCATGAGAACTCCTCGTACGGGGAGGTGGTGCGCAATACGGCTCGTTACAGCCTACTTTCGCGCGTCATTCTGCGCGTACGGGGGTGGCCGTGGCAACCGGCTCCCACATCGCGCAGGCCGAAGTTTTGCGCCCTCGTAGTTTCGCGCACTACTGTGCACGCAATCAATCACCGAACGTGCAGAGTCAACGGAGGCCCCCGCGGTGGACCGGTACGCCAGATGGAACGCTCTGCTCGAGATGCTGACCGACAGCGGCCGGGTCAGCGTCGAGGAGGCGGCCGAGCGGCTGGACGTCTCCCAGGCCACCATCCGGCGTGACTTCGACCAGCTCGCCCAGCAGCAGATGATCACCCGCACCCGGGGCGGCGCGGTCGCCAACGGCGTCTCGTACGACCTGCCGCTGCGCTACAAGACCGCCAAGCACTCCGCCGAGAAGCAGCGGATCGGCGCGGCCGCCGCCGCGCTGGTCTCCCCGGGCACCGTGGTCGGCCTCAACGGCGGCACCACCAGCACCGAGGTGGCCCGGGCCCTGGCCGTCCGCCCCGACCTGAACACCAGCGCCGAGGGCGCCCAGCTCACGGTCGTCACCAACGCCCTGAACATCGCCAACGAGTTGCTGGTCCGGTCCCGGATGAAGGTCGTGGTGGCCGGCGGCGTGGTGCGGCCGAAGTCCTTCGAGCTGGTCGGCCCGCTGGGTGGGGCGTTGCTGCGCGAGGTCACCCTGGACGTCGCCCTGCTCGGGGTGGACGCGGTCGACCCGCAGCTCGGCGCCGCCGCCCACCACGAGGGCGAGGCGGCGATGAACAACCTGATGGTGGCCCGGGCCAAGCGGGTCGTCATCATCGCGGACTCGTCCAAGCTGGGCGGGCACGCCTTCGCCCGGATCTGCCCGGTCGACCGGGTGGAGACGCTGGTGACGGACTCCGGCGCGTCGCCGGACGTGGTCGAGGCGTTCCGGGCCGCCGGGGTCAACGTCATCTGCGCCTGACCGGGCCGCCGCCCGCGCCACCGCCGTCACTTGGCGTCACCGGGACATCAGCCGAACCACCGATGCATACCGGGTATTGCCGTGC
The DNA here is from genome assembly GCF_049629545.1 of Micromonospora citrea. Lineage (GTDB taxonomy): Bacteria > Actinomycetota > Actinomycetes > Mycobacteriales > Micromonosporaceae > Micromonospora > Micromonospora citrea_A. The sequence goes on along the minus strand of NZ_JBNADX010000022.1, from coordinate 56,784 downwards.
CGGGTATACCGAGTATGGTGACCGTCGTCATCCAGCCACCATCGGGGGAGGCACAGCTTGTCAGCTGTCCTGGAGATCGAAGGTCTACGTAAGACGTACAAGAGCCGCCGGCGGGGCACCCGCAACGCGCTGGACGGCTTCGACATGCGGGTCGAGGCGGGCCAGGTGCACGGCTTCCTCGGCCCGAACGGGTCGGGCAAGACCACCACCCTGCGGACCCTGCTCGGCCTGATCCGGCCGGACGGCGGCCGGATGGCCGTCCTGGGGCACGAGGTGCCGGCCGCGCTGCCCACCGTGGCCGGGCAGATCGGGGCGATCGTGGAGAGCCCGCAGTTCTTCCCGCACTTCTCGGCACGGGACACCCTCTCCCTGCTCGCCGGCGCCGGCGAGGTGCCCGCCGAGCGGGTGGACGAGGTGCTCGAACTGGTCGGGCTGCGGGACCGGGCCGGCGAGCGCGTCAAGACGTACTCGCTCGGCATGAAGCAGCGGCTCGCGGTCGCGTCCGCCCTGCTCAAGAACCCGAAACTGCTGATCCTCGACGAGCCGGCCAACGGCCTGGACCCGGGCGGCATCCGGGAGATGCGCACGTTGATGCGTGATCTCGCCGCGTCCGGGATGACCGTGCTGCTCTCCAGCCACATCCTCGGCGAGATCCAGCTGATCTGCGACTCGGTCACCATCATCTCGCTCGGCCGCCGGGTCGCCTTCGGGCCGGTCGACCAGGTGCTCGCCGCGCACTCGCACGGCGCGGTACGGGTCCGGCTGGACGCCGCGGAGGACCTGGCCGCCGCCGCCGAGGTGCTCGGACGCGCCGGCGTGCCGGTCACCCGGCAGCCCGACCACCTGATGCTCAGCGGCGTCGACAAGCCGGCCACGGTCAGTCGGCTCCTCGCCGAGCACCACCTGTACGTCAGCGAGCTGGCCTCGGTCGCGGTCGACCTGGAGAGCGTCTTCCTCGAACTGACCAACACCGCGCCGGTGCCCGGTCAGCACCGCCAGGTCGACGAGTCCGCGAAGGTCGGCGGGACGGGTCAGCCCGGCGTCGCCGGAGGGGGTTGGGGAGCATGAGTCTGTACGTCACCGAGCTGCGCCGGCTGACCAAGCGCCGGCTGACCCGGATGCTGCTGGTCCTGCTCGTCGTCGGTCTGGCCGGCATCGCCACGGTCTTCGCCTTCTCCAGCCACAAGCTCTCGCCGGCCGTCGTGGCGCAGGCCCAGGCGGAGTCGGACGCGCAGTACCGGCAGGCCGTCCAGGACTGGCAGAAGTCGGTCGCCGAGTGCGACGCCGCCCAGGCGCGCGGGGAGCAGACGGAGGAGCGGTACGGCCCGAACTGCGGTCGTGACTGGCAGCCGCAGCCGGACATGTTCGATCCGAAGTGGAACCTGCCGTACCAGTTCGACTTCCGGGCGGAGTTCGGCATCTTCGTGGCCGTCTTCGCCGGCGCCGTCGGGCTCTTCGCCTTCCTGGTCGGGGCGTCGTTCGTCGGAGCGGAGTGGAGCACCGGCGGAATGATGAACCTGCTGCTCTGGCGGCCCAGACGGCTGGCCGTGCTCGGCACCAAGCTGGCCGCGGTGCTGACCGTGCTCACCGGCGTGACCGTGGTGCTCGGCGCGCTCTGGACGCTGGCCTTCTGGCTGATCGGCACGTGGCGGGGCACCACCGCCAAGGTCACCGGCGGGGTCTGGCAGTCCGTGGGCCTCGACGGGCTGCGTGCGCTGGCGCTGATCCTGGCGGTGGGCGCGGTCGCGTTCGCGCTCGCCTCGATCGGCCGGCACACCGCGATGGCGCTGGGTGTCGCGGTCGGTCTCGGCGTGGTCAGCGAGATCGGGGTGCGGATCGGCACGGCGATCGCCGATGTCCCGTTCGGCGACCGGTACGTCCTCTCGACCTACGCGATGGCCTGGTTCCAGAAGCAGTGGAAGCTGGTGGACTACAACTCCTGCCAGTTCGTCCAGGGCGCGTGCGAGCCCAAGGAGATGATCGTCACCTGGCAGCAGTCGGGCCTGCTCTTCGGGCTCGGTGCGGCCCTGGTGCTGATCGCCGCCTTCTGGCTGATGCGCCGGCGGGACGTCACCTGACCCGTGCCGCCCGGTGCACGTGACGGGCCCGCGCCGACCCCGGTCGGCGCGGGCCCTCGTCCGCTGCGATCGTCGCCCGCCCTGGTTAGGCTGGGTGTCCCCCTCCGGTCGGCCTGCCCCACCGGACGTCCGCCCTGCTGAGGAGCGCCATGCCCCCCGCCGACGCCGCCCCGGCCGCCGCCGACCGGTCCGAGCCGTCGTCGGGCCGGGCCACCACCGACGTCACCGGACGTACGGTCCCGCCGCCGCGTCCCGTCCCTTCGGTGGAGAGCACCGGCTCCGCCTCGGAGGTCGCCGGGCGGCTGCCGGACGACAGCGCGCCGGCCTCTCCCGCCGGCGCGGTCGCGACCGGTGCGGAGTCCGACGGGGACACTGCCGCCGTCGCGTCCGACGGGGACACTGCCGCCGCCGACACGCTCACCGAGCGGGAGCAGCGGATCCTGGCCTTCGAACGGCAGTGGTGGCGGCACGCCGGGGCGAAGGAGCAGGCCATCCGCGACACCTTCGGCCTCTCCGCCACCCGCTACTACCAACTGCTCAACGGCCTGCTCGACCGGCCCGCCGCGCTCGCCGCCGAGCCGGTGCTGGTCGGGCGGCTGCGCCGGCTGCGCTCGTCGCGCGCCCGCAACCGCCGTCGCTGATCACTTCTCGTACGTGCGCAGGCCGTTGCCGAGGGCGAAGAAGGTCGGGGCCCACTCCCCGATGAAGATGCCCCAGCGGTCCGCCCGGGCGACCCCCGCGCGCTCCAGGTGCTTGGAGAGGAACCAGCTGGTGAAGGAGAGCCCGATGCTGACGAAGCCCGCCAGGTAGGCGTGCTCCGCCTTCAGTCCCGACTCGTGCAACCGTTCCAACATGGCGATCCCCCTGTCGCGTCGTACGGCTCCCCCGGCGCGGTCGGGTCGTCCCGCCGCGTCGGCCCGGTGCTGACCCGGGAAGCCGACCGCCTCTGACGCTACCGTCGGTGACCGTGGTGTACCGCTCGGTTTCCGTGATCCCGGTTCCGGCGGCGCTCGCTGCCGGTGCGCTTCGGCACGGTGGTGACCGGGCCGGACGCGGTGGCCGAACCGGGTGCGCCGAGCGGCGGCGGGCATGGCGGGCCCCGGTCCGGGTAGCCGGGCCCGGGGAGCGAGGAGGGAGCGGCGAGATGGCGGGACCGGAGGCGCGGCACCCGGCGGGGCACACCGTCCGGACGGTCGGGGAGGCGTCCACGATGCGGGTCCGCTCCGCCTCGGTGGCCGCCCCCGGACGGCTGGAGAACGAGGACGTCGTCTTCCGGTTCGGCCCGCTGGTCGGGGTGCTCGACGGCGCCACGGTGCCGGACGGCTTCGACACCGGGTGCGTGCACGGGCCGGCCTGGTTCGTCCGGCACCTGGCCGCCCGGATCGGGCTGGCGGTGGCCGCGCGACCGGCCGCGACCCTGGTGAGCAGCCTCGCGGCGGCGCTGCTCGCGGTCCGCGCCGACCACGGCGACAACTGCGACCTGGACCACCCGGGCACCCCGTCGGCGACGGTCTGCCTGCTGCGGGAGGGCGTCGACGAGATCGACTACCTGGTGCTCTGCGACAGCCCGCTGGTCCTCGACGTCGGTGGGCGGGTCGAGGTGGTCTCCGACGACCGGCTCGACGTCGCCATGGCCGACCTGAGGCGGATCGCGGCGGGGCTGCCGGCCGACGGGATCGACCCGCAGACCCGGTTCCGGCAGGCGGTGGCGGTGCAGCGGGAACGGATGAACCGGACGCACGGCTACTGGGTCGCGGCGACCGACCCGGACGCGGCGTACCACGCGGTCACCGGGACGCTACCGCTGCGCGGGCCGGACGCGGTGCGCCGGGCGGTGCTGCTCAGCGACGGCGCCTCCTGCGCGGTCGAGCAGTTCGGGCTCCTCGACTGGGCCGGGCTGCTCGACCTGGTCACCGCCGAGGGGCCGGGCGCGCTCATCGACCGGGTGCGCGCCGCCGAGCGCGAGCACCCGGACCGGCTGCGCCGGCACAAGCGCGCCGACGACGCGTCGGCGGTGCTCTGCGAGTTCCCGTCACGCGACTGAACCGCACCCTCCGACAGCGGAGCGTGACGTGGACCACCCCGGTGGTCCGACCGGCCGATACCGGGGGACGGAGGGCCAGTCCACCGCCGAAAGGCTGGACGAGCGGTGAATGGGACGGCAGACTCCGGCTCGTGAGGGGTGCCGTACGACTGGAGCCGGTGGACGAGCGGAATCTGGAGCCGTTGCTCTCCGTAGCCGTTGCCGAGGCGGAGCCGGACGACGTGATGCCCCCGGTCGAGGCCCCGGCCGGCTGGTCGGCGGCCCGCCGGGAGGCGTTCCGCGAGTTCCACCGGGCCAGCTTCGCCGGCCTGGACGGCCCCACCCGCACCCTGATGTACGCGATCCTCGCCGGTGGCGAGGTGGTCGGCATGGTCCGGATGAGTCGGTGTGACGAGCCCGGTGTGGTGGAGACCGGCATGTGGCTCGGCCGCTCCGCCCGGGGGCAGGGTCTCGGCGTGGCCGCCCTGCGGGAGTTGATGGACGCGGCGGCGGCCGCCGGCATGCAGGCCGTCGTCGCCGACACCACGCGGGACAACGCGGGCGCGGTGGAAGTGCTCCGTAAATGCGGTGCCAAATTGCTGGAGAATGGCGACAGGGTGCACGCGGAAATCTGTCTCGACGCCACGCCGCCGGCGCTCTGACAATTATTTGCGAGGTCTGAACCGGTCTCGGATCCTCCCTGTTCAACCCGCATCACATGTCCGCTTCGTTCCTGATCGTACCGCCCTGCCTCCGCCTTTCCCGTTTCCGCGGTGACCCATTCCGGAATTCGCGGGGAAATGTTTCGCGAAGGGGGCCGCGGGTACTGCCGGCCGGGTCCGCTGATACGGGACATCCGATCACAGGCCCGCCACGTGCTGATTCCCCGGCAGTTGTCTTCCGGCCTGCGGTGGATCGGGTCGTCCCACCACCGGGGAGTGAAGGAGAACTGATGAAGAGCGGAATGCGGATCGGCCTCGCGGTCGGTGCCGGATACCTCCTCGGGCGGCGCAGGAAGCTGCGTACCGCCCTCACCCTGGCCGCCGCGGTCGCCGCCGGCCGGGCCAGCCGCGACCCGGGGCAGCTGCTCAAGCGCGGCGGTGACCTGCTGAACTCGTCGCCCCAACTGGCCAACCTGGGCAAGCTCGGCGGCCCGCTCGCCTCGGCCGGCAAGGCCGCCGCGACCGCCGCCGCGAGCAGCGGCATCGACGCCGTCAGCGGCCGGCTGCGCGGCAGCGCCGACGCCCTGCGCCGCAAGTCCACCGGCGGCGCCGGTCAGGACCAGGCCCGCGACGACGAGGCCGGCGACGACCAGGCCGGCGACGAGAGCTCCGCGCCGGACGAGGAGCAGGAACTCGACGAGCAGCCCGGGGCCGACCACGACGAGCCGGCCGAGCGCCCGGTTGCGAAGCGGAGGCGGTGACCATGGTGACGAATCCCGCCGGCGGTCTCGCCGGCAAGGCCCGCGACCAGCTCGGCAACGACCTGAAGGACCTGGCGTCCGCGATCGGCGAGCGGGCCGTCTCGGTGGTCACCGAGCGGCTCACCGGCGCCACCGGGCGGCTCAGCGAGTACGCGAAGACGGGCGGCGGTCCCGGCCTGATCGCGGCGGCCACCGGCGCGCAGAAGCTGGCCGAGGGCGACTCCCCGATGAAGGCCATGTTCCAGGCCGGTCTGGCCGGCGGTAAGGAGAAGCTGATGTCGGCGTTCGGCGGCGGCAAGGGTGGCAAGGGCGGCGGCAAGAAGCTCAAGGTCACCAACATCGTCGAGACGATCGAGGTCGGCGTACCGGTCCGGGCCGCGTACAACCAGTGGACGACCTTCGGCGACTTCCCGAGCTTCATGAAGAAGGTCGAGCAGGCCGAGAACGACTCGGACGAGAAGATGACCTGGCGGGCGCAGGTCTTCTGGTCGCACCGCAGCTGGGAGTCGACCATCGTCCGGCAGATCCCGGACAAGCTCATCCACTGGCGGTCCAAGGGCGAGAAGGGCACGGTGGACGGCACCGTCAGCTTCCACGAGCTGACCCCGGACCTGACCCGCATCCTGGTCGTGCTGGAGTACCACCCGAAGGGCCTCTTCGAGCACACCGGCAACCTCTGGCGGGCGCAGGGCCGGCGGGTGCGGCTGGAGCTGAAGCACTTCGTACGGCACGTGATGACCAGCACCGTGCTCGACCCGGACTCCGTCGAGGGCTGGCGGGGCGAGATCGAGGACTCCCAGGTGGTCAAGGACCACGAGACCGCGCTCCAGGAGGAGCAGGAGGCCCGCGAGCAGGTCGAGCAGGCCCAGGCCGAGGAGCCCGAGGTCGAGGAGCCCGAGGCCGAGGAGGAGCCGGAGGAGGAGCGCCGGCCCGCCGCCCGCGGGCGCCGTCGGCCGCCGCAGCGTCGTCGTCCCCCCGAGGAGGAGGAGTACGACGACTACCACGAGGGCGAGGACTACGACGAGGGGTACGACGAGGAGGAGCCCGAGGAGGAGCAGCCCCCGCCGCGCCGCCGTCAGCCGGAGCGGGCCCGCCGCCCGCAGCCCCGTGCCGAGCGGGAGCCCCGGGAGGAGCGCGAGCCCCGCGAGGAGCGTCCCCGCCCGGCCGCCCGCCGCCCGGAGGCGCCCCGCCGTCCGGTGGTCCGCCGCCGGCGCGAGGAGCGCGGCGAATGACGATCGCGACGACCAGCGGGGGCGGGCAGCCCGGCAGCGCGTTGGAGCGTGGCGGCAACGGCGGCGGCGGCTCGTTGGCCGACGTGGTGGAGACGGTGCTCGACAAGGGCGTCGTGATCGACGCCCAGGTCTCCGTCGCCGTGGTCGGCATCCAGCTGCTGGAGATCAACGCCCGGATCGTCATCGCCAGCGTCGAGACGTACCTGCGGTTCGCCGAGGCGGTCGACCGGCTGGCCATCGTGCCCGAGGACCAGAAGGGCCTGCCCGACCTGGTCGACGGCGCGACCGGGGCGGTCACCAAGGGCAAGGCGATCTCCGGCCTCGGCAAGGCGGCCCAGGAGATCAGCGGCGCGGTGGTGGACTCGCTGGGCGACCGGGGGTCCGACCGGGAGCGGGAGCGCCCGCGCCGACGCCGGGACGAGGAGCGCTGAGATGGCCGACGAGAACGGACTGTTCCTGTACGGCATCGTGCCGTCCGACGTGGAGCCGACCCCGGACGCCGCCGGGGTCGGCGAACCGCCGGGCGAGGTGGACGTCGTCCGCCACGGCGACCTGGCGGTGCTGGTCAGCGAGGTGGGGCTGGAGGAGCCCATCGGTCGGCCGGCCGACCTGACGGCGTACCAGACGCTGCTGGACGGGACGGCGGAGGTCGCGCCGGTGCTGCCGGTGCGCTTCGGCACGGTGGTGACCGGGCCGGACGCGGTGGCCGACCTGCTGGAGGCGCACCACGACCGGTTCGCCGCCGCCCTCGACGAGTTCGAGGACCGGGTCCAGTACACGGTGCACGGCCGCTTCGACGAGCAGCAGCTGATCAGCGAGCTGCTGGCGGAGAACCCGGACGCGGCGGCGCTGGCCGAGCAGGTCCGGGGCCGCCCGGAGATCGAGAGCCGGGAGCAGCGCATCCGTCTCGGCGAGATGATCGCCCAGGCGGTGGAGCTGCGCCGGGAGACGGAGAACCGGGCACTGATCGACGCGGTCGGTGACCTGGCGGTGCAGCACGCGCCGCGCCAGCCCAGCGACGAGCTGGACGCGGCCAACGTGGCCTTCCTGGTCGGGGTGGACGACGAGGAGGATTTCGTCCGGGTGCTGGAGGACTTCGCCGAGCAGCGCCGGGACCTGATGCGGACGAGGCTGCTCGGCCCGATGGCCCCGTACGACTTCGTCAGCGCCCATCAGCTGGTGGAGTGAGCCGTGGACATCCTGTGGGGACTGCTGACCCTGCCGTACGCCCCGGTGCGCGGCCTCACCGCGGTGGTGAAGGCGATCGCCCGGGAGGCGGAGGCCAAGCAGTACGACCCGGCCAACATCCGGCGCGAGCTGGAGGAACTGGACCAGGCGGCGCGCTCCGGTGACCTCACCGCAGCCGAACGGGACCGGGCCCAGCAGCAGGTGCTGGACCGGCTGACCGGGACCAGCGGTGGCGTCGCCGCGCCGGCGGACCGCCCCACGCGGCGGCCCGCCGGCACCCGGCGCCGGCCGGCCGCCCGACGTGACGACCACGACCGACGGCGAGGGAGGTGAGCGGATTGGCGCCAGGACGGATCCGCGGCGACGGCGAGCGGGAGCGACGACCGGACCCCGAAACCCGGTACGACGACGAGGACTACGAGCCGATCTCGACGGCCGAGGCGGCCCGGGAGGGGCTGAAGCAGATCGTCGCCCTCACCGGCAAGGACCCGCTCGGGATCACCTCGATCCAGGCCACCGACGACGGGTGGCTGGTCGGCGTGGAAGTGGTGGAGGACCACCGCATCCCCGCCTCCACCGACCTGCTCGGCCTCTACGAGGTGGAGCTGGACATGGAGGGGCAGCTGCTGGGCTACCGGCGGGCCCGCCGCTACCAGCGCGGCAAGGGCGACGGGGGTTGACATGACCAGTCCACGGCAACCGTCGGTGGTGCAGAACACCGGCCAGGTGATGGGGGCCGGCCACGAGCCGGCGAACCTCGGCGACATCCTCGAACGGGTCCTCGACCGGGGCATCGTGATCGCCGGTGACATCCGGGTCAGCCTGCTCGACATCGAGCTGCTGACGTTGAAGCTGCGGCTGGTCATCGCCTCGGTCGACACGGCCCGGCAGATCGGGATCGACTGGTGGGAGCACGACCCGTGGCTCAGCTCGAAGGCCCGGCCGCCGGTCGAGCCCGGCCCGCGCGACCCCGAGCAGGTGGAGGCCGAGCGTCGGCCCAGGGTCGCCCGCCGGGCGGCACGGGAGGAGTGGAATGAGTACGACGGCTGAGCCGGCGGTCACCGTCGGCGCCTGGCTGCACGGCGTGGTCTCCGACGCCGACGACGGCGTACTGGCCACGGTCACCGGCATGGACGGCGTCGCGGTCCGCGCGGTGCGCGCCGCCGGCCTGGCCGCCGTGGTCAGCGCCGTCCCGCTGGACGGGTACGGCGAGGAGGCGCTGCGCCGGAACCTGGAGGACCTGGCCTGGCTGGAGCGGGCCGCCCGGTCGCACCACGCGGTGGTGGCCGCGCTGAGCCGGACGGGTCCGGTGGTGCCGGCCCGGCTGGCCACCGTGCACCACGACGACACCCGGGTCGCCGCGATGCTCGCCGCGCGCCGCGCCGACCTGACCGGCGCGCTGGAGCGGCTGACCGGTCGCGGCGAGTGGGGTGTCAAGGGGTACGTGGTGCCGGGCGCCCTGCCTCGCGGCGAGGAGCCCACCGGCGGGGGCGGGGCCGGTGCGGCGTACCTGCGGCGGCGTCGCGCCCAGCTCACCGCCCGGGACGAGGGGCAACGGATCGCCGCCGAGGCGGCTGCCGCCGTGCACGCCGCCCTCGCCGGGTACGCCGTCGAGGCACGCCGGCACACCCCGCAGGACCGGCGGCTGTCGGGCGCGCCGACGGCGATGGTGCTCAACGGCGCGTACCTGGTCGGCACCGGGTCCGTGGACGGCTTCGCCGCGCTGGTACGCGAGCTGGCCGAGCGCCACCCGGAGATCCGGCTGGAGTTGACCGGCCCGTGGCCGCCGTACTCGTTCGTCGCCGAGCGGCCGGAGGAGGAGGCCGTGCACACCGTGCGGGAGGCGGCGTGGTGACCACCCAGCTCGCGCCGAGCACGGCCGACGACCCGCTGGCCTACCGTCCGGTGGCCCTGGTGGACCTGCTCGACCGGGTGCTCGGCACCGGCGTGGTCATCACCGGCGACATCACCCTGGCCATCGCCGACATCGACCTCGTCCGTATCTCGCTGCGCGCGCTGGTCGCCTCGGTCGGCGCCCTCGTCCCGCCGGAGGTCGCGTCGTGACCGGGCGGGACGAGGCGGCCGAGCTTGCCGCCGCGCTCGGTGAGGCGACCTGGCAGGCGCCCCGGGTGAAGCCCCTGGACCGGCGGCTCGCCGTCGACCGGGACTCGGTCGAGCGGGGGCTGGCCAGCCTCGTGCTCACCGTGATCGATCTGCTGCGCCAGCTCATGGAACGGCAGGCGCTGCGCCGGGTGGATCTCGGCGACCTGACCGAGGAGCAGATCGAACGGGTCGGCGCGACGCTGATGGCGCTAGAGCAGCAGATGACCGAACTGCGCGAGTACTTCGGCCTCGCCCCCGAGGACCTGAACCTGGACCTGGGCCCGCTGGGCCCCCTGCTCCCCACCGACTGACCCCACCCCCGTGGGTCTGCCGGAGTGCGGTCGGGACGTGGCGGCGGCCGGTCAGTGGTGTTTGTCGGCGTAGGCGGCGAGCCAGGCGACCTGGGCGGGGTCCAGGGAGGGACGGACGCGGCGGCGTGCGGTCGCCACGTGGGCGGCGGTGACCGTGGACGCGGTCAGCGACTCCCGCATCGCGGCCAGGGCCGCCTCCCGGATCAGCGCCGCGCAGTCCGCCGCCGAGAAGCCGTCCAGTTCCCCGCCGAGCGCGGACAGGTCCACGTCCTCGGCGAGCGGCACGTTCCGCGACGACGCGCGCAGGATCTCCGCCCGGGCGGGCCCGTCCGGCGGCGGCACGTAGACCAGCCGTTCCAGCCGGCCGGGACGCAGCAGCGCCGGGTCGACCAGGTCCGGCCGGTTCGTCGCACCCACCACCACCACGTTGCGCAGCGCCTCCACCCCGTCCAGCTCGGTCAGCAGCGCGGCGACCACCCGGTCGGTCGTACCCCCGTCGGTGGCCTGGCCGCGGACCGGGGCCAGCGCGTCCACCTCGTCGAGGAAGACCAGCGTGGGCGCGGCCTCCCGGGCCCGCCGGAACAGCTCCCGGACGGCGCGTTCGCTCTCGCCCACCCACTTGGAGAGCAGCTCCGCGCCCTTGACCGAGAGCACGTTCGCCCGGCCGGAGCCGGCCAGCGCGGTGACCAGGTAGGTCTTGCCGCAGCCGGGCGGGCCGTACAGCAACACCCCCCGAGGCGGCTGCACGCCCAGCCGGGCGAAGGTGTCCGGGTAGGTCAGTGGCCACAGCACCGATTCGGTGAGGGTCTGCTTCACCTCGACCAGGTCGCCGACGTCGTCCAGCGTGACCGAGGCCAGCTCCAGGGTGGACGCGGCCATCGTGGTCGGCCGGACCACCTCCAGCGCGGCGGTGAAGTCGGCCATCGCCACCGTCGGCGTCCGCGCCGACTTCTGCCGCAGCGCCGCGCGCACCCCGGCCTCGCGGACCAGGGCGGCCAGGTCCGCCGCGACGAACCCGGGGGTACGGCCGGCGACCTCGTCGAGGCGTACGTCGTCGGCCAGCGGCACCTGCCGGGTCAGCACGGTCAACTGCTCGCGGCGCAGGGCCGGGTCGGGCAGCGGGACGGTGATCCGCAGGGAGAGCAGGTCCGGGGCGCGCAGCGCCGGGTCGACCGCCTCGGGACGGGAGGTGGTGCAGACCACCGCCGCCCCGGACCGGACGGTCTCGGCGAGCACCTGCCGGAACACGGTGGCCAGCGGGCCGGCGTCGTCGGCCGGGGCGAGCGCCTCCACGTCGGCGACCAGCAGCACGGCCGGTCCCTCGGCGCGTACCCCGGCGGCGGCCTCGCGCAGCCGGCGGGCCGCCGCGTCGTTGGTCAGCGCGGCCAGCTCCGGGGCCCAGAGCCGGCGGACCCGGGCGCCGACGGTCGCGGCGACCGCCCGGACCAGCGCCGACTTGCCCGATCCGGCCGGCCCGCTCACCAGTACGCCCAGCGAGACGGTGGTGCCGAGCCGGCCCAGCACCTCGCGGTGGTGGAAGCCGAGGTCGAGCAGTTCGGTCAGCTCCTCGGCCTGGGCCCGTAGCCCGGGCAGCTCGTCCACGTGCGGCGCGTCCTGCGCGGCCAGGTCGTCCTGTTTTCCATCGACGCCGGCCACCCCGGTCGCGCCGCTCGCTCCGGTGCGGGTGGCCGTCGCCCGGCCACCGCCCGCGCCTGTGCCGCTGCCCGTGCCCGTCCCGCCGTCCGCGGTCGGCGCGCCGCCGCCCTCCGCCCTGCCCGGGAGCGTGCTCCCGGTGCCCGTGCCCGCCGTGGCACCGGCCGGGCCGCCCGCACCGGCCGCCGGGCCACCGCTCGCCGGGGCGGCGCCGTGGGTGGTGTGGCCGTGCTCCCAGCCGACCACGGTGTCCATGGTGACCAGCGCGCCGTCTGCCGGCTCGGCCGCGACCACGGTCAGCAGGGTGCTCGTCCAGGCGTACCCGACGGTGTTGGCCAGGCTGCGTCGGGCGGCGTCGACCAGGGCGCGGACCGAGGCGTCGGGGAGCACGTCCTGCGGCAGCAGCGAGACGTCGTCGCCCGGGGTGACCATCTTGCCGAGCAGGGCGAGCCGGAGCATCTCCGGCGACACCGCCGCGACGACGGGCACCGGGCCGGCCAGGATCACCCGGCGGGCCGGCGTCACCGGGGCGGGGGAGACCGTCACCTGCCCGCCGTCGCGCAACCCCAGGTTGCCGAGGACGAGATCGTCGGCGTGGAGCACCGTCGCGCCGGCCCGCGCCTCGGCGGGCGCGACGATCCCGGCGGTCACCCGCCGGCCGGCCAGCCGGACCGGGTCGCCGGGGCGCAGCGCGAGCGCGGTCAGCACCTCCGGGTGCAGCCGGACGATGCCGCGCCGCGCGTCCAGCGCGGCCGGTCGCAGGCTCGCGGTGAGGGTCAGCTCCGGTTCGGCCATCGCCCGACAGTAGCGGCCCGCGGCACCACCCGCCGGGCCGTCACCGGTCGTCGGTCAGCAGCGAGGGGTCGCGGCGGATCATCTCGGCCAACCGGGCCGCCGGGTCACCGCCCGGCCCGTCACCGGTCGGCGTCCAGGCCGGCACCGTCCGCCCCGACAGCGGCCAGGCAGGCGGGGACGCGGCCGGGGTGTCCGGCCCCACCGTGGCGCCGGTCTCCGTCCAGTCGATCCGCAGCGGGTACGTCCGCCCCTCGTACTCCACGCGGAGCGTCACCGCGAGCCCGGGGTGCGCGTCCACCACCCGGCGGGCCGCCTCGACGACCTCCCGTACCGGGTCCCGGCCCTCGCCGGCCCGCCCGGGATGTCCAGGTTGCCCGCCCCGGCCCGTCGGCTCGACCGCGCCGGCCGACGCGTCCCGCGCCTCGTCGCCCGGATCACCGCCGCGGCGCCGCAGCGCCTCCTCCCGGCGGGCCATCCGGGCCAGCGCCTCGTCCAGACCACCTCTCATGACGTCCCCCTCTCCGCTGAAGAACGGGTCGCAGCGCCGAACGGTTCAGCTGCCTCTCTCCCTGGTCGCCCGGTCCAGCGCCCGGTCCAGGACGACCAGCAGGGCGTCGCGTACCGAGAGCCGGTCCCGGGCGTCGAACTGGACCAGCGGCACGTGGTTGCCGACGGCCAACGCCCAGCGGATCGCGTCGAGGTCGTGCGCGATCCGGCCGTCGAAGGCGTTCACCCCGACCACGAACGGCAGTCCGGCCCGCTCGAAGTAGTCGATCGCCGGGTAGCAGTCGTCGAGCCGGGAGCTGTCCACCACCACCAGCGCGCCGAGCGCGCCCCGGGCCAGGTCGTCCCACATGAACCCGAACCGGGCCTGCCCGGGCGTGCCGAAGAGGTACAGCTTCAGGCTGCGGTCGATGGTGACGCAGCCGAAGTCCATCGCCACCGTGGTGGTGGTCTTCGTGCTCCGGGTGCCCGGGTCGTCCACCCCGATGCCCGCACTGGTCATCTCGGCCTCGGTGGTCAACGGGGCGATCTCGGAGATCGCGCCCACCGTCGTGGTCTTGCCGACGCCGAAGCCCCCGGCGATCAGGATCTTCACCGGGATGGGCGCCGAGCCGGACCCGCTCCGGGTCACCGGTGTCGGTCCGGCCTCCGGTGGCGTCGGCGGCCGGTACGGCGGCGGTGGCGGGACCGCGGCCGGTGGCGGCGCGGCCGGACTGCCGCCCGGGGCGACGTAGCGGGCGGAGGCGCTGTTCGCGGCGAGCCCACCCAGCGGGGCGACCGGCCAGTCAGGAGATCGCACGGAGTCCATCAATCACTCGCAGGATGATGTCGGGGTCAAGGGCGTCCTCGACGTCCCCGACGTGCACGTCGAGGTGGCCGGCGGCCCGCAGGTCGCCGACCAGGACGCGGGTCACGCCGAACTGCATCCGCGTCCGGGCGGAGATCTCCGCGACCGAGATCGGCTGGGCGCAGAGCGCGATGATCGCCTGCAACTCCGGGGCGAGCCGGGCGGCCGGGACGGCGGTCCCGCCCCGCGCGGTCACCTGGGTCTCCAGGCCGATCGCCGGATCCGCGCCGGCGACCCGTCCGGCGGTGAGCACGAACGGGCGCGGCCCGGCCGGGCGGGCGGCCTCCGGGTCGGCGGTCGCCGACTCGTCCTCGGCGGACGGTGCCGGCGACCGCAGGTAGGGCCGGATCCGGACCAGCGGTTCCGGGTCCGGATCCTCGCCGCCGGCCAGCGGGGTCATTGCTGAACGGCGTTCTTCAGCTCGGCGATCAGTCTCGGGGTCAGCGCGCCGCCGGCCCGCCCGGCGAAGAGCGTCATCTCGTACGCCACGGTGCCGAGGTTGGCCGACCGGTCGGCGACCACGCCGAGCACCGAGCCGCTGCTGATCGCGCTGATCAGCAGGTACCCGTCGGCCATGTCGACGATCACCCGGTTCAGTCCGCCGAGGGCGTACCAGCTCGCCGCCCCGCCGGCCAGGCTGGTCATGCCGGAGACCACGGCGGCGAGGCGTTCGGCGTTGGACCGGTCCTTGATCGCCGACATGGCCATCAGCAGCCCGTCCGACGAGACGGCGATCGCCTCCATCACCCCGGCGGTGCTGGAGGTGAACGAGTCCAGCAACCAGTTGAAGGTGCGGGCCTCCGGGCTGAGCTCGGCGCCGGTCGTCCGGTCGACGTTGTCGTGCAGGTAGGGGCTGGTCACCGTGATGATCCCTCTTGGTCGTGGCGGTGGTCGGTACTGACTTCACGCAGAGCACGGGCGACGCCCGCCTCGAACTCCGTGACGCGGTCGCGGACCTCGGTCGGGTCCTGCGGTTCGGCGATGACCGGGGCCGCCTGGGGCGGGGTGACGGCCAGGTTCGCCCCGGGCACCCGCCGGCTCAGCCGGGGCCGGCCCATGGTCGCGCCGAGGCCGCCGGTCGGGCCCGGCCGGCTCTGCTCGGCCCGGCGTACCCCGGACTCGACCTGCTCGACCAGCGCCCGCGCGGCCTCCGGATCGGCGAAGGTGGCGTTCACCGGGCCGGTCGCCGGACCGGCCGGCGGCAGGCTCGCCCCCGGTACCCGCTGCCGGATCGTCGGCGTCCCCGCGGGCGCTCCCGGGGCCACCGGCGGCCAGGCCGGCGGCGCGGACGCCGCCGGGACGGTCGGCGCGGCGCCCGGTGGCGCTGAGGTCGGCGGTGTGGCGACCGGCGGTACGAGGGTCGGCGGTGTGGCGACCGGCGGCACGAGGGCGGTCGGCCCGCCGGCGGCCGGGGTGTCCGTCCCGGTCGTCGCCGGCGCACCGGTCCGTTGCCGTCGCGGCAGTCCACCCTGTGTGGTCGCCGGCTCCCCGGCCTCCTCGACCGGCCGGCTGATCTCCAGGAAGGCGGTCGCCCCGGCGGGCGACGCCTCGGCGCCCGCCCCGAAGGCGTCCCAGGACTGGGCGGACTCGATGCTCCGGGTGGCCCGGCTCAGCAGGGCGGAGTCGAAGCCGGGCGTCGCGTCGGCGTGGCCGGGTGCCGAGGTCAGCG
Organism: Micromonospora citrea; assembly: GCF_049629545.1. GTDB lineage: Bacteria > Actinomycetota > Actinomycetes > Mycobacteriales > Micromonosporaceae > Micromonospora > Micromonospora citrea_A. The sequence continues at coordinate 40,958 of NZ_JBNADX010000022.1, read as the reverse complement.
CGCGAGCCGACCGGACCGCGTCGATCGCGCCGGCCGTCCGCCGGTCCCGGGCCGGTACGGCGGCCTGCGCCACGGTGACGCCCACCCGGTCGGCCCGGCGGACGACCAGCAGCGGGTTCGGCACCCCCAGCCGGGCGGTCACGCCGCCCCCGGCGGTCGGGGCGAGCTGCACCGACCACCCGTGCCGGCGGGCCAGCCGGCCGACCACGAAGAGCCCGAGCACCTCGGTCGGGGCCAGGTCCAGCCGTTCCCGGCGGGTCAGTCGGGCGTTCTCCTCGGCCAGCCGCTCGTCGGTCATGCCGATGCCGTGGTCCACGACGGAGAGCAGAGCGCCTGTCGCGGTCAGCTCGCCGGTCACCACCACCCGGGTGTGCGGGGGCGAGAAGACGGTGGCGTTCTCCATCAGCTCGGCCAGCGCCAGCACCAGGTCGCCGACGGTGGCGGGCGCGGCCGACACCCCGGGCGGCACCTGGACGTCCACCCGGGTGTAGTCCTCGATCTCGCCGAGCGCCAGCCGTACCACGTCGGCCAGCGGCACCGGGGCGACGTGCCCGTCGCTGCCGGCGGAGCCGGAGAGCACCACCAGGCTGCCCGCGTTGCGGCGCAGGCGGCTGGAGATGTGGTCCAGCCGGTACAGGTGCTCCAGCCGGGCCGGGTCGGTCTCCTGCCGCTCCAGCCGGTCGATCAGCGCGATCTGGCGGCCGACCAGGTTCTGGGTACGCCGTCCGACGTGGCCGAACATCTGCGCCACGTTGCGCCGGCCGGCGACCTGCCGTTCGACCAGCCGGGCGGCGGTGCTCTGCACCCGTTCGAAGGCCCGGGCCAGGTCGCCGATCTCGTCGCGGGCGTGGATGTCGACCGGGTCGAGGCGTACCGGTGGGGCGGATTCGGACTCGTCGTCGGCGACGCGGACCAGCTCCGCCTCGGCAACCCGGGCGACCCGGTCGGCGGAGCGGGTGAGCCGGGTCAGCGGCCTCGCCACCGTACGGGCCACGGCCACGCTGAGCAGCACGACGGTGAGCAGGACCAGGACGGCCGCGCCGCCGACCAGCCAGGCGGTGGTGAGCGCCCGCCGCTGGTCGGCCGTGGCCTCCGCGATGACGTCGGCGGCGATCTTCTTCTCCATCAGCTGCCCGAGGGTGATCATCGAGCGGACCGAGGGGAAGAGCGCGTCCAGCGGCACGTCCTTGATCGCCGCGACCGGGTCCTTGACGCTGTCGACGAGGAAGGTCGGTGAGGTCCGGGCGGCCACCGCGGCGTCGTCCAGCATGGCGAGCTTGTACTGCTCGGCGGTGATCAGGCTGCGGAAGCGCAGGTTGTCCACCTGGAGCGCGGCCATGCAGGCGATGTACGCGGCGGAGACCCTCGGGTCCGAGGTCGCCTTGACCAGCACGATCAGGGTGGCGCACGCGCCCAGCCCCTCGTCGGCCCGCAGCAGCCCGTCCAGGGCGAGCACCTGGCGGCCGGCGGGGGTGTTGGTGTCCACCCGGAACGCCAGCCGCAGCGACTCGATCAGGGCCATGTCGATCGGGCCGAAGACCTCCATCACCTGCGCCGGGGTGGCCGTGCGGGCGAGCACCAGGGAGCGCAGGTCGGTGAGCTTGCGTACGCCGTCCAGGGCGGCGACGGTCTCCGCGGAGAGCTGGTCGCCCAGGTCGGCGCGGATGTCGGCGACCCGGTCGTCCACCGCCGCCGACTTCTGGACCAGTTCGGTGCGCTGCACCCGGCCGAGCAGCAGGCCGACCGACAGGATGCGCTCCTGCTGGAGGTCCTGCACGAGGCTGCCGACCCGGTTGGCCAGGCGTACGGTGTCGGCGATCTCGCCGGCCCGCTGCGCGGCGGCGACCCGGTCGAGCACCACCGGCACGGCCAGCCCGACCATGCTCAGCAGCGGGATGATCACCAGCAGGGCCAGCTTGCCCCGGATCCGGAGCCTAGCGAGCATCGAAGGGCCCCCAGCGGTCGGTTCCGCCGTCCCGGCCGGTGCCGGCGGGCTGGAGCAGCCGGTGGTCCTCGGGGCTGATCCGGGCGCCCGTTGCGCCGGTCGCGGTCGGGACGCCCCGGTCGGCCGGCGGCTGCCAGCCGGAACCCGGCTCGGTCGGCTCGTCGGCGTCCGCGTCGGCGGCGCGGCGGGCCTCGGTGGCGCGCCATCGGGCCCGGCGGAACGCGGCGAGCAGCACGCCGATCAGGATCACCACGAGCAGCACCGCCACGGCGACGGCGCCCACGGCCAGCCAGCGGTCCCGGTCGTACCCGTCGATCCGGTCGGCGAGCTGCCCGTCGAGCTGGTCGAGGATGACCGGCTGGAGCAGCCGCGCCGCGGACTGCGCGTTGGCCCGGGCGGCGGCGACCTGGGCCGGGTCGGCCAGGCCGGTCCTCGACCGGGCGTCCGGCGCGGAGTAGGCGGCGAGCGCCTCGACGGCCCGCTGGTAGGTGTCCAGCGGGGTGAGCACGTTGGGGCCGAGGTCGGTGCGCTCCGAGTTGTCCACCGCCGCCCGCAGGTCGGCGACCAGGTCGGCGGCGGAGCCGAGCGCGACGACCCGCACCTCGGCCAGTTCGCCCTGGGTGCGGGCGCGGGTGTCGGCGGGGCGGCGGGCGGCGAGCGCGGAGAGGTCGGCGAGGCGGCCGGCGGCGACCACCGCGGTCGGCAGGTCGCGCCCGATGCCGTCCTGGAGGAAGAACGAGTCCGGCTCGGGGTCGCGGACCAGTCCGGAACTCTCCCGTACCTTCCGGTACAGCGCCAGCAGCAGGTCGGTGACCTCCCCGTACGCGGCGTACGCGGCCTCGGGGTCGGTGAGCGACTTCTCGGGCAGCGCCTCCAGCTTGGCGCGCAGCCCGGCCCAGCGTTCGTGGCTGCGCAGTTCGTCGCCGATGCGCACGTCGACCTGGGTTGCGTTCTCGACCGCGCGGTCCAGGGCGTCGCGCGAGGCGGGCCGGCCGGCCACGGCGGCGGACTGGGCGTCCACCAGCGCCTCGGTCACCGGGGCGAGCGCGCGCAGGTACTCGACGCCGAGCCGCTCGCGGACGGCGAGGTCCCGGTCGTCGCCGGTGAGGCGGTAGGTCTGGACGAAGAGGAACGCCACCGGGGCCAGCAGCGCCACGACGAGCAGCAGCGGCAGGACGCGGCCCGAGGCGGAGGGGCGTCGACGGACCCGCTGCGCGGGGACGGTCATGGGTCTGTCTCCTCCGGCGACGGCGGGGGATCTGTCCGGGTGCCGGGGGTCGCCGAAGGAGTCCCGTACACCGGACCGGAAAACTAACCGACGGGGCTGCACCAGAGACGGTTGCGAATCAGTCAGTTTTGCGTCACTACGAGCGATGTCACCTGACGTTGGTCCGATCGACACGCAAAGTGCCGCTGAGGGTGTCGACCTGGCCGAATCCGAGGTGATTTCGGATGAAGATCGGAATTCACGTAATCCGAAGCCGTCCCGCCGGTGTCGCTCTGGACGGGAGGCGGTCGACCGGATCCGGGCTCCGATCGGACGAACCGGACGGACGTACGGAGGATCCCAGCCAACGCTCAGGAACCGGGCCGTACCTTTGCCGCATGAGATCACCGCTGTCGGCCGTACGGCGCAGCCGCCTCCTGGCCAGCCGACGCCGGATCGTGGCCGCGTCGGTGGTCGCCGTGCTGCTGGCCGCGGCCGTCCTCTGGGCGGCCCGACCCGACGGGCCCGCCTTCCGGACCGAGTCCGCCCTGGTCACCGTCCGTTCCGGGCCGAGCGGCGAGGAGCCGGTCGAGCTGGACACCACGCTCTGGCTGCCCGAGGACGCCTCGGCCGACCGGAAGGTGCCGGCGGTGCTCCTGGCCCACGGCTTCGGCGGCACGAAGGACTCCGTCCGCGCCGACGCCGAGGACCTGGTCGGACGCGGCTACGCCGTGCTGACCTGGACGGCGCGCGGCTTCGGCCGCAGCGGCGGCGAGATCCACCTGGACCACCCCGACTACGAGGTCCGCGACGCCCAACGGCTGCTGGACCGGCTCGCCGCGCGGCCGGAGATCCGTACCGACGCCGCCGGTGACCCCCGGGTCGGTGTGGTCGGCGGCTCGTACGGCGGCGGCCTGGCCCTGCTGCTGGCCGCCCAGGACCGGCGGGTCGACGCGATCGTCCCCATGATCACCTGGAACGACCTGTCCCGCGCCTTCCTCCCGGAGAACACCGGCAAACCGGCCACCGAGGGCGTGTTCAAGAAGGGCTGGGCCGGCATCTTCTTCGGTGGCGGCGGCAACGCCGGCTCCGGCCCGGCCGGGATCTCCGGCAACTCGGCCGCCGTGCCCGAGGGCGCGCCCGCCTCGGCCGGCCCGCCCAGCCCGGGGCCGGGCGCGGGGCCGGGCACCGGTCCGTCCCGGGCGCCCGCCGGGGCCGCCGACCCGTCCTGCGGCCGGTTCGCCGCCGACGTCTGCGCCACGTACCTGAGGATCGCCACCACCGGACGGGCGGACCAGGCCGCGGTGGACCTGCTGCGCCGCTCCTCCCCGGCCGGCGTGCTCGACCGGATCGACGCGCCCACCCTGCTGGTGCAGGGCGAGGCGGACACCCTCTTCCCGCTGGCCGAGGCCGACGCCAACGCGCGCGGCATCGCCGCCGCCGGCACCCCGGTACGGGTCGCCTGGTTCACCGGCGGGCACGACGGTGGCGAGGGGCCGAAGACCGACTCCGACCGGGTGAAGTTCCTGACCGCGCAGTGGCTCGACCACTACGTCGCCGGTGACGGCCCGGCCCCGGGCGACGACTTCACCTTCTCCCGCATCGCCGGCTTCGACGCGCTCGACCGGGGACTGGTGGCCACCGGCTACCGGATCACCGACTACCCGGGGCTGACCGGGCAGGCCCGGCGCGAGGTGGCGGTGCGCGGGCCGGCCCAGCCGGTCGCCAACCCGCCGGCCGGCAACCCGGCGGCGATCTCCTCGGTGCCGTTCGCCGGGGCGCTCGGCTCGCTGCTCGACGGGGTGGCCGGGGACATCCCCGGTCAGCACGCCCGCTTCGAGTCCGCGCCGCTGACCGAGGCGGTGGACGTGGTCGGCTCGCCCACCGTCTCCCTCCGGGCGGCGTCACCGACCGGGGAGGCGGTGCTCTTCGTCAAGCTCTACGACGTCGACCCGAGCGGCGCGACCACGCTCCCCTCCGGGCTGGTCGCCCCGGTCCGGCTCACCGGCCTGCCGACCACCGTCGACGCGGCGCAGCCGGTCCAGGTCACCCTGCCGGCGATCGTCCGCCGGATCGAGGCCGGACACCGGCTGCGGGTCGTCGTCGCCACCTCCGACCAGGCGTACGCCACGCCGGTGGAGCCGACCGTGCACACGGTCGCCGTGGGCGACGCCCCGTTGACCCTGCCGACGGTCGACGCCGCCCCGATCCCCACCACCGCCACCGTGTGGCGTTGGGTGCTGGTCGGGCTGCTCGCGGCCATCGCGGTCGGGCTCGCCGCGGTCGTCGCCGTCGCCCGCCGCCGGCGCCGCCGCCAGGACAGCTCCGTGCACCCGCAGTACGCGGGCGTCCCGCTCGCCGTGCGGGACCTGCGCAAGGAGTACGCCGACGGCTTCGTCGCGGTCTCCCGGGTCGACTTCGAGGTGCACCCCGGCCAGGTGGTCGGCCTGCTCGGGCCGAACGGCGCCGGCAAGACCACCACCCTGCGGGTGTTGATGGGGCTGACCCAGCCCACCGCCGGCGAGATCTACGTGTTCGGGCACCGGCTGGTGCCCGGCTCGCCGGTGCTGTCGCGGATCGGCGCGCTGGTCGAGGGGCCCGGCTTCCTGCCTCACCTGTCCGGCCTGGAGAACCTGAAGGCGTACTGGCGGGCGACCGGGCGGCCCTGGGCGGACGCGCACTTCGACGAGGCGCTGGAGATCGCCGGCCTGGGCGCGTCGGTGCACCGGCGGACGAAGAACTACAGCCACGGCATGCGGCAGCGGCTGGCCATCGCGCAGGCCATGCTCGGCCTGCCGGAGCTGCTGGTGCTCGACGAGCCGACGGACGGGCTGGACCCGCCGCAGATCGCCGAGATGCGCCGGGTGCTCCAGCGGTACGCCACCGACGGTCGGGCGGTGCTGGTCTCCAGCCACCTGTTGGCCGAGGTGGAGCAGACCTGCACCCACGCGGTGGTGGTCAACAAGGGCCGGATCGTGGCCTCCGGCCCGGTCGGGGAGATCGTCGGCGAGTCGCCGAGCGTGCTGTTCGAGGTGACCGACCCGGTCGCCGCCCGCGCCGTGCTGGACGGGCTGGACGGGGTCCGGGTGCTCGCCGCCGGTGACGGCGGGGACGTGCCGCCGGACGGCGGTGGCGGTGGCCTGGTGGTGGACACCAACGGCACCGCCCGCAGCGAGGTGGTGGCCGAACTGGTCCGGGCCGGGATCGGGGTGGACCGGGTGGTGCCTCGGCGTCGCCTGGAGGACGCGTTCCTCGCCCTGGTGGGCGAGAACTCTCGGGGAAGCGGGGACCGGTGATGGCTCAGTCGTCTTCCGTGGGGGAGGTCGGGCCGGGCGGGGCGGCGGCCGGGTACCGGCCCTCGGCCACCCTGCCGTTCGCGGCGGAGTTCCGCCGGCAGGCGTCGCGGCGGCGTACCCAGTTGGCGCTCGGGTTCATGGTGCTGCTGCCGCTGATCATCCTGATCGCGTTCCAGTTCGACTCGGGCGACGACGACCGCGACGGTCGGGGCGAGTTCGCCAGCCTGGCCGACCTGGCCACCTCGGGCGGGCTGAACTTCACCCTCTTCTCGATCCTGGTCTCGGCGTCCTTCCTGCTGGTCGTGGTGGTGGCGCTGTTCTGCGGGGACACGGTGGCCAGCGAGGCGAGCTGGGGCAGCCTGCGCTACCTGCTGGCGGTGCCGGTGCCCCGGGCCCGGCTGCTCACGGTGAAGCTGCTGGTCGCGCTCGCGTACTCGGCGCTGGCCCTGCTGCTGCTCGCCGGCACCGCCCTGCTCGCCGGCACCCTCCGGTACGGCTGGGAGCCGCTGCGCAGCCAGGTCGCCGCCGAGTTGGCCCCGACCGACGGGGTGCTGCGGCTGCTGGCGGTGCTCGGCTACCTGGCGGTCGTCCTGCTGGTGGTGGCCGGGCTGGCGTTCCTGCTGTCGGTGACCACGGACGCCGCGCTCGGCGCGGTCGGCGGCGCGGTGCTGCTCTGGATCCTCTCCAGCATCTTGGACCAGATCACCGCGCTCGGTGCGCTGCGCGCCTTCCTGCCGACGCACTACAGCACCGCCTGGCTCGGGCTGCTCTCCACCCCGATGCAGACCGACGACGTGGTCCGGGGCGCGATCTCGGCGATCAGCTACGCGACGATCTTCTGGGGGCTGGCGTTCTGGCGCTTCACCCGCAAGGACGTCACCTCGTAGCCGGGCTCGCCGGGTCGGCGGAATGGCGGTGTCGGTGTCGGTCGGACACCGCCGTTCCGCCGACACGGTGACGGGCAGGTCAATCCGGCGCGCACCCGTTGTCGGGGTTCAGAGTCGGCTGTCGGGCGGTGGGGTGGCCTCGGCCGGTGCGCGGGTGGGCGGGACGCTCGGTGAGGAATCTTCCCGCCTGCTCCAGGCGCTGACCCCGAGCCGGTTGGTGTTGCCCAGGTCGATCGAGCTTCGCAGGTCCACCGGGACCGCCGGGCGGTCCGCCACCGGGGCGACCTCCAGGAACCGGCCGTCGACCGCCGGCACCGTGGGGTTGTCGACCAGGTTGCGCCAGATGAGGGCGGCTCCGGCCCGTTCGCCGGGGCGGAGCACGAGCTGCCGGGGCGGGGCGTCGAAGCCGGCGGTGATCCCGCGGGCGCCCTGGACGATCCGGACCTCGATCGGGTCCCCGTCGGCGTCGCGCAGTCGGGGGACCGGCCAGCCCTTGAGCCGGTACGGGGTGCTGCCGCAGTTGACCAGTTCGATGCCCATCGCCCGCAGGCCCATGGCCGCGTTACCGTCGAGCGCGGTGATCCGTACGCCGCCGGGTGGGCAGTGGTCGGGCGGCGGGGCGGCGACGGCGGGCGAACCGGTCGGCGCGGTGGTGGCCGTGTGGGTCAGCGCGGGCGCGGTGGACGGCACGGGGCCGGTTGCGCAGCCGGCGACCAGCGCGACGGCGGCCAGTGTGGACAGCCGGCCCGCTCTCGTCCTCGTCACCGTCGGATCCTGGCACGGCCCGGCCTCTCCGTGGGGGAGGCGTCGCCGGCGTCGATCCCCGGAGACCTTCCCACCAGCAAGGAATTTATTAACTTGGATTCATTTGTGCCTCATCCTGGAGTGACCTGTCCCACTCCTTGGAGGTGTCGATGAATCTCGACCGTCTGAACGGTCCTGCCCTGTCCCTGTTCCGCATGGTCGTGGGCCTGCTGTTCCTCTGCCACGGACTGGCGTCGCTCTTCGGCGTCCTCGGTGGCAACCGCGGCAGCGGCGAGGCCGTACCGGTCGGCCAGTGGCCGGGCTGGTGGGCCGCGCTGATCCAGGTCCTGTGCGGCGCGCTGGTGCTGGCCGGCCTCGCCACCCGACCCGCCGCGCTCGTCGCGTCCGGCTCGATGGCGTACGCCTACTTCGTGGTGCACCAGCCCGAAGGGCTGCTGCCGCTGCGCAACGGCGGGGAGCTCGCCGCGCTCTTCTGCTGGTCGTTCGCCCTGGTCGTGGTGCTCGGCCCGGGTCCGTGGGCGCTCGACGCGCTGATCCGCCGCAGGCGCGGCGAGACCGTGGCGCCCGCGGCCGGGCGGACCTCCGTCCCCGTCTGACCCGACCGCGGCACACGTCGCCGGATGCCGGTCTCCCCCGGGGTCTCCGGCGACGTGCCCCCGACGTCAGGGCGCGTACGGCTGGTCGGTGTGGCTCACCTCGACGAGCTTCGCGCCGGAGAGTTGGTAGACGGAGGTACGCCGGACGTTCAGCTCGGCGAGGCTCCGCCCGGCCGACCGGGTCAACCAGACGACCGTGGCCTTCCGACCGGCCATGCTGATCCGCTCCAGCGGCGTACGGTCACCGAGATCGGCCAGCGCCCGGAACACCGGCTCCCCACCGCCGCCGCGCCAGGCCACCAGGGTGAAGAAGGTGCCGCTGCCCCCGCCGTTGAGGGCGACCGCGCCGACCACGTCGGCCACCCCGTCGCCGTCCAGGTCGCCGACACCGCACGCCTGCTGCAGGGTCACCGTCGTGCCGTCGCGCCCCCGCCAGGTCCCGTCGTCGAGGGTGACCGGCTGCGCAAGGCCCCGGTAGCGGACCGTACGACTGCCGACCTGCGCGTCCTCGAGGTCGTCGCAGCCGAGCCGGACGTCCCTGCGCCGGCTCGCGGTCGGGCCGGGCGTCGCGGCCGGGAGGGTCGCGTCGACGTCCCGGTCCTTCTTCGTGCCCGGTGCGGCGGCCGGCGCCCGGTCGGTGGAGCGGGAGCGTTTCCTCGTGCTGCCACCCGACCCGCAGGCGCTCACGGTCAGCAGGCAGACCATCGCGAGCGCCGCCACCGGCACCAGCTTCCGACGCATCCTCCGACACTCCCCTCCCGCGCGGAGCCCGTACCGTAGTCCCTCCCCGCCACCGTGCGGTGATCGTCGGCCGGCGGTCCCTCCGTTCCGGCCCGGGCGGCCGGTCCGGCTGCCACACTCGCGCTGATGAGCAAGCCTGGGACGCCCCGGAGGGAGCCGGTCCGGACGGTCTCCGCCGGCACCCGGGTGGCCCGGGTCGAGGTCTTCTTCGACCTGATCTTCGTCTACGGCTTCTTCAACCTCTCCCGGTACGTGGCCGAGGACCTGACCGTCCACGGTCTGGTCAAGGGCCTGTTGGTGCTGGCGCTGCTCTGGCTCTGCTGGGTGGCGCACATGCTCGTCGCGCAGCGGATCCGGCTGGGGGAGGGGATCGCCCCGCTGGTGACCTTCGCCGCCATGGGGGCTGCGCTGGCGATCGCCCTGACCATCCCGCACGCCTTCGGCGACCCGCCCGGCGACATCTCCGGACCGGTGCTCTTCCCGATCTGCTACTTCACGCTGCGGTGGCTGCACCTCGGCCTGCACTGGTACGTCGTCCGGAAGGTGCCCGTCGAACGGCGCCAGCTCACCCGCATCGGCGTGGCGGTGTTCGTCTCCACCGGGCTGCTCCTGGTCGCCGCGTTCCTGCCCTGGATCTCCCCGGACCTCGACACCTTCGGCGTCCGCGTCGGGCTGTGGATCCTCGCCGTGCTGGTCGAGTACGGCACCGGGCTGGCGGTCGGACTGGCGGGGTGGCGGCTCGCCGCGCCCGGCCACTTCGCCGAGCGGTTCGAACTGATCGTCATCATCGCCTTCGGCGAGTTGATCATTTCGATCGGCATCGGCAGCGGGGTGCTCGGTCAGCCGATCACCTGGCCGCCGTTCTTCGCCTCGCTGGTGGGACTGGTCGCCATCGCGAGCCTCTGGTGGCTCTACTTCGACAGCCTGGCGTACGCCGCCGAGCTGACGATCCACGCCCTGCCCCGCCGGGAGCGGGTCGCCCTGGCCCGCGACGGCTACATCTACCTGCACCTGCCGATCATCGCCGGCCTGATCCTGCTCGCCGCCGGAGGCGAGGAGATGGTGCGCTTCCTCGGCGTCGCCGAGGCCCACGTCCTCGAGCCGGTGCACGGGCTCGGCGCCACGTTGCTCTATGCCGGGGTCGGGCTGTACCTGCTCGCGCTGATCGCGTTCCAGCTCCGCGCCCTCGGCACGATGGTCTGGACCCGGGTGGTCGGGGTGCTGCTGATCGCCGGGGCCGTACCGCTGGCCGGCCGGCTCCCGGCGGTGGTGGCGCTGGGACTGCTCGCCGTGATCTGCCTGGGGGTGGTCATCGCCGAGATCGTCTTCCTCGCCGACTCCCGACGAGGATTGCAAGAGGCGATCCGGGAGGAGCGCGAGGCGCACGAGGCCCGGGAGACCGAGTGGCGGCGCCGTCGGCGGTGACCGGCGCCGCCGACGGCGTCAGGGGGTGTAGGGCGCGTCGGTGTGGCTGACCTCGACGAGGGTCGTGCCGGAGAGCCGGTAGACCGAGGTGCGCCGGATGTCCAGCTCGGCCATGCCCCGGCCGTCGCTGCGGGTCAGCCAGACGACGGTGGCCCGCTGCCCGGAGACGCTGACCGAGGTCACCGGGTTGCGGTCGCCCAGGTCGACCAGGGCCCGGTAGACCGGCTCGCCGCCGGAGTTGCGCCACACCGCGACCGTCCAGAACTGCCCGGTGCCGCCGGCCCGCAGCCGCACCGTGCCGACCGCGTCCGCCGCCCCGTCGCCGTCCAGGTCGCCGGTGGCGCACGGCCTCTGCAACTCGACGGTCGCCCCGTCCTCGCCGTTCCAGATCCCCTCGGTCAGCGGGATGTGATCGGGATAGCCGTTGTACGGCGTCGCCGCGCTGCCGAGCTGCGCGTCCGCGAGCTGCGCGCAGGTGAGTGGGGGCACGGTGGGCGGCTTCGGCTTCGGCGGCGCGGGTTCGGCGGGGGCGCTGCCGCCGGCCGGCGTTGCGGTGGCGGTGTCCGCGCTCGGCGCGATCGGGGCCGGGGCGGAGGCGCTGGGCGTCGCCGCCGCGGGCGTGACGGTGGTCGACGCGCTGGCCGTCGTACCGGAGTCACCTCCGCACGCGGTGAGCAGGCAGGCCAGGGTGAGGGCCGCGAAGCTCGGCAGGGTCCGGCGCATGGGCGGAGGTTCCTCTCTCGATGATCGGGTGCCCGCACCGTACTGACCCCCCGCCACCGTCCCCCGCGGGCGGGGATCGCGGCGGCCCGCGGGATGGCTCACACCGTGGGAACCCGGGTGGGCGAGCGTCGCGGATCTGCTTAGACTCGGCGGCACAACTACATACCTCATCCAGAGGGGCTGAGGGATACGGCCCGACGACGCCCCGGCAACCACCCGCACGCTCGATGACGAGCCGGCGCGGGCAGGTGCCAATTCCGTCCCCGCCGCAGGGTGCGATGCGGGGAAAGATGAGAGGACCTCTCGACATGACGTCGACGCTTCCCGCCGCCCCCGGTATCGACACCACCGCCGGCCCCGCCCGTGCCCTGGTCTGTCGCGCCTGTTCGGCGCGCTACCCACTCGCCGCCCAGCACGCCTGCTACGAGTGTTTCGGGCCGCTGGAGGTCGACTACGACGCCGCCGCGCTGGCCACCGTCACCCGCGAGCAGATCGAGGCCGGCCCGCAGAACATCTGGCGGTACGCCGCGTTGCTGCCCGCCGGGCAGGACCCGGCCACCCGGGTCACCCTCGACCCGGGGCTGACCCCGCTGGTCGCCGCCCCCAACCTCGCCGCCGAGCTGGGCATCACCGCGCCGCTGTGGGTCAAGGACGACAGCGCCAACCCGACCCACTCGTTCAAGGACCGGGTCGTCTCGGTGGCGCTGACCGCCGCCCGCGCGCTCGGCTTCACCCGGTTCGCCTGCGCCTCGACCGGCAACCTGGCCAACTCGGTCGCCGCCCACGCCGCCCGGGCCGGGGTGCCCTCGGTGGTCTTCATCCCCGGTGACCTGGAGCAGGGCAAGGTCGTCACCACCGCGGTCTACGGCGGCGACCTGGTCGCCATCGACGGCTCGTACGACGACGTGAACCGGCTCTGCGGCGAACTGGTGGAGACCGACGAGTTCGAGGACACCGCGTTCGTCAACGTCAACGTCCGGCCGTACTACGCCGAGGGCTCGAAGACCCTGGGGTACGAGGTGGCCGAGCAGCTCGGCTGGCGCATCCCGGCCCAGGTGGTCATCCCGATGGCCAGCGGCGAGCTGCTCACCAAGATCGACAAGGCGTTCTCCGAGCTGGTCGAGATCGGCCTGGTCGAGGCCCCGGCCGGCGGCTGGAAGGTCTTCGGCGCACAGTCCGCGGGCTGCAACCCGATCGCCACCGCCCTGCACGACGACCGGGACACCATCACCCCGGTCAAGCCGACCGGCATCGCCAAGTCGCTCAACATCGGCGACCCGGCCGCCGGCCTGTACGCGCTGGAGGCGGTGCGCCGCACCGGCGGCTGGATGGAGTACGTCGACGACGAGGAGATCCGCGAGGGGATCCGGCTGCTCGCCCGTACCACCGGGGTCTTCGCCGAGACGGCCGGTGGGGTGACCGTGGCGGTGCTGCGCAAGCTGGTCGAGTCGGGTCGGCTCGACCCGACCGCCGAGACCGTCGTGTTCAACACCGGCGAGGGTCTCAAGACCATCGACGCGGTCGCCGGCCAGGTCGGCCCCACCCACCGCATCAAGCCGTCGCTGCGCGCCGCCCGCGACGCCGGTCTCCTCTCCTGACCCGCACCGCCCGGGCGGTGCGGGTCCCCGGCCGGTGAGCCCCGCCACCCGGGCCACCCGGCCTGCCCCCGTGGCCGGGTCAGTGTGCGTCCGAGCCGCCGCACCGTGTGCGTGATCGACTCCATGTCGGCGACACGGCGCTGTCGGAGCGGCCCGGATACCGCCATGTCGCCGCCATGGCGTGCCGGCACCCCCCGCCGGCACCCGGCACTCCCGGCTGCCAGCCCATCGGGGGAGGGGTGGATCGCCCGGACGGGGGATCGGGTCGATCCGCCGGGTAACTGGCTTTTCGCTGTGAGTGCGGAAAAACCGCCGACCAGGACTTGACGACAGGAACCGGACGGCGCAAGATGCTCCGTGCGGGAGGGCATCCGCCGGAGACTTTTCAAGTTCTTGCGACCCAACGCCGGAGGCGTTGTGCGGACGTCCCTCCCGACCAACGTCCGAAGGGGCCGGCGGAAAATCGCTGGCCCCTTCGCTGCGTCTCGGCCAGGCTCGCCACCATGGGCATCGACGTCGCACCGCTCGACCTCGCCGACCCGGCCGCCGTCGAGGCGGCGTACCGGATCGGCGCCGCCGCCGAGCCGGTGGGCCTGCCGGGCCTTCCGCCGTACTGCCGGCGACGCTTCGAGGCGATGATCCGGCACCCGATGCCGGGCGTCGACATCCGGTGGGTGCTCGCCCGGCTCGACGGCACGCCGGCCGGCTGGCTCCGCCTGGAGCTGCCCCTGCTGGACAACACCGACAACGCCGGCGCCGAGCTGGTGGTGGACCCGGCGTACCGGCGGCGCGGCGTGGGCCGGGCGCTGCACGAGCACGGCCTGCGGCTGCTCCGCGAGGCGGGGCGCAAGCGGGTGGTCGGCTCGACCGTGTCGGCCCTGCCCGGTGGCCCGGCGCGGAATCCGGCCGGGGACGCCTTCGCCGCCGCGCTCGGCGCGCGTCCCGTGCTCGTCGAGGTCCGCCGCCGGCTCGACCTCACCGCGCTCGACCGGGCCGCGCTCGACGCCCTCGCCGCCGACGCCCGGGGGGCGGCCGCCGGCTACCGCACGGTCCGCTGGCGGCAGAGAACCCCCGAGGAGTACGTCGCCGACGTCGCCTACCTGGAGGGCCGGCTGATGACCGACGCGCCCACCGGCGACCTCGAGTGGGAGCAGGAGCAGGTCGACGCGGACCGGATCCGGGGCATGGAGCGGGCGCTCGACGCGCGGGGCACCCGGCGGTACCACCTCGGGGCGGTGCACGAGGCGACCGGGCGGCTGGCCGCCTGGACCCTGGTCAGCCTGACGGCCAGCAGCACCTGGCACGCCTGGCAGCAGATCACCATCGTCGACCCGGACCACCGCGGTCGCCGGCTCGGCCTGCTCACCAAGATCGAGAATCTGGGTCACGTCCTCGCCCACGAGCCGGAACTGCGGGCCGTCGACACCTACAACGCGGCGGAGAACGACCACATGATCCGGATCAACGAGCAGGTCGGCTTCCGTCCGGTGGACGCCTCCACCGAGTGGCAACTGACCCTGTGAGGTCCCGACGCCCCGGCGGTCAGCCCTGCTCCTGGGCGACCTCCAGGTTGACGTAGCGGGGAGTCCCCTTCGCCAGCTTCCGCATCCGCTCGGCGTACGCGCCGGTCTCCGGCCGCCCGCTGTGCGCCATCGCCTGCTCATAGCTGTCGAACTCGGCGACCATGACGAAGTGGCCCGGACGTTCCCGGTCCTCCGCCATCACGAACCGGCTGGGGCCGCCGTTCGGGGCCTCCCGCGCCCACTCCTCGCTGAGTTCGCGCACCTTGTCCCGCTGGTCCGACTCGTACTCGATCACCTGGACGAAGGGCATCGCGGCCACCTCCTGTCGTGCTGTCTCCTGACACCGGTGGCCCGGCTTACCCGGCACCGCACCGGTCATTCCGCCCGGGCGGCGCGGACGGCCCGACTCCAGTGGCCGACGGCGATCTCCAGTTGTGACACGCCCCTACTGATCTGGTGGCCGACTGTTGCATGATGGCGGGCATGACGGAGACCCCGCAGGCCCTGTACGACAGGCACGCCGACACCCTCAACCGGGCGCTGACCGCGATCACGGAGCGGGCGTACTGGTCCGCCTACCCCGAGTCCCCCAGCCCCCGGGTGTACGGCGAGACCGCCGCCGCCGACGGCAAGGCGGCGTTCGAGGCGTACCTCGACGGCGACTTCCCCCTCGACCAGCCCGGCGACGGCGACCGGGTCGCCACCGAGACCAGCCCGTTCGGGCTGGAGCTGAACGTGCGCTACCCGCACGCGGGCGCCGACAGGCTGGTCGCCGCCGCCACCGCCGCCCTGCCGGCCTGGCGCGACGCCGGCCCGCAGGCCCGGGTGGGCGTCTGCCTGGAGATCCTGGCCCGGCTGCACAGGCACATCTTCGAGCTGGCCAACGCGGTGCAGTTCACCAGCGGCCAGGCGTTCGTGATGGCCTTCCAGGCCGGTGGCGCGCACGCGCTGGACCGGGCGCTGGAGGCGATCGCCTACGCGTACGCCGAGATGACCCGGCACCCGGGGACGGCCGGCTGGGAGAAGGCGGCCGGCAAGGGCGACCCGCTGCGGATGACCAAGACGTTCCACGTGGTGCCCCGGGGCGTGGCCCTGGTGATCGGCTGCAACACGTTCCCGACCTGGAACTCGTACCCGGGCCTCTTCGCCTCGCTGGCCACCGGCAACCCGGTCGTGGTCAAGCCGCACCCGCGCGCGGTGCTGCCGCTGGCGGTCACCGTCAGGTACGCCCGTGAGGTGCTCGCCGAGGCCGGCTTCGACCCCAACCTGGTGCTGCTCGCTCCCGAGGCGCCGGGCGAGAAGCTCGCCTCCACGCTGGCCCTGCACCCGGCCGTCCGGATCGTCGACTTCACCGGCTCCACCGAGTACGGCGACTGGCTGGAGGCGAACGCCCGGCAGGCGGCCGTCTACACCGAGAAGGCCGGCCTCAACGCGGTCGTCGTCGACTCAACCGACGACTTCGCCGGCATGTGCCGCAACCTGGGCTTCACGCTCACGCTCTACAGCGGCCAGATGTGCACCACCTCGCAGAACATCCTCATCCCGGCCGGCGGCATCGCCACCGACCAGGGGCACAAGACCTTCGACGAGGTGGCCGCCGGCATCGCCGCCGCGGTCGGCAAGCTCACCGCCGACCCGGCCCGGGGCGTCGAGCTGACCGGCGCGATCGTCAACGACGGGGTGCTGGAGCGCCTCGACGAGGTCACCAAGGTCGGCGAGGCGGTGCTGGAGTCGCGCACCGTCGAGCACCCGTCGCTGCCCGGCGCGGTGGTGCGGACGCCGACCATCGTCAAGCTGGCCGCCGGGGACACCGAGGTCTACGGCAAGGAGTGGTTCGGGCCGATCTCGTTCGTCATCGCCACCGACTCCACCGCGCACAGCCTGGAGATCCTCCGCTCGACGGTGGGGGAGAAGGGCGCGCTGACCGCCGCCGTCTACTCGACCGACCCGTCGGTGCTGGACGCCGCCGAGGCCGCCGCGATCGACGTCGGGGTGCACCTGTCCTGCAACCTGACCGGCGCGGTGTTCGTCAACCAGTCGGCCGCGTTCTCGGACTTCCACGGCAGCGGCGCCAACCCGGCCGCCAACGCCGCCCTGACCGACGGCGCGTACGTGGCGAACCGGTTCCGGGTCGTGCAGTCGCGTCGGCACGTCTGAGTCTGTTTGTCACGGTGGGGGTTTCCGGGGCAGCCCACCCCGCTCCGGGCGGTCAGGCTTGATCCCTGCGCGGGGCGGGCTGCCCCGGAAACCCTCGGGTCCGGCCGGTCGTGGGGTGGCTCCTGGCCGCCCGGACCTTGGGATCATGGGGGTGCTGCCCTGCGTGACAGTCCTACGGGTTCGGGTGGGAGTGGTCGCTGTCCGGACTCCTCCTGCGCTCGGCGTCGGCGGGAGGTCGGTCCGGCCTCAGGCGGGGCGGCGCATCTGGAGTTCGCGCATGGCGGGGACGGTCGGGTGCGGCACGCGCACCCCGGTGTCGGTGAAACCCAGCCGCTGGTACGCCCGGTAGGCGCGGTCGTTGCCGACCACCACCTCCAGCATCAGCTCCGGCCGGCCGCACCCGCGTGACCAGGCGGCCACCCCGTCGATCAGCGCGCCGAGCAGGCCCCGGCCGCGCCAGGCGGGGGTGACGTAGACGGCGTACACGACGGTCAGGCCGGGCTCGTCGGGCGACACGGTGCCACCGGCGTGCCCGACCAGCCGGCCACCGGGGTCGGCGACGAACTGGGCGGTCTGGCAGCCCTGGGAGACGTGCGCGATCCGGGCGGCGTAGTCGGCGTGCGGGCGGGCGGCGGCCTGCGCGACGGTCTCCAGGAAGGCCAGCGGCGAGTCCGCGAGCATCTCCAGTCGCAGCGCCCGCATCCGGGCGGCGTCGGCGGGACGGACCCGCCGCACGGTTGCCGTCCGGGTGTCCGACGGGGCCGGCAGGGGTGTCATGTCACCTGCATACCCCAGTGACGGTCACCGATGGGCGCAGCGGTCGCCCTGCGCCGGAATATGCCCGATTTGTGGTCGTGCGCCGTCGTCACTCCTCGTGTAGCGTGCGATTTCGGTCACCGATTCAGCGGCCGTCGCCGATCTCGAACGGTGGTCGTCCGGTGCCGGCCCGCCGGCCTCCGGGGTTGTGGAACGCCGCGCTAAGTGAGGAAGTGCACCGTGGCACAGGGCACCGTGAAGTGGTTCAACGCCGAAAAGGGCTACGGCTTCATCGCCGTCGACGGCGGCCAGGACGTCTTCGTCCACTTCTCCGCCATCGAGATGGACGGCTACAAGGCGCTGGACGACGGGCAGCGGGTGGAGTTCGAGATCGCCCAGGGGCAGAAGGGGCCGCAGGCCGAGCAGGTTCGCGTCATCGCCTGAGTCGGGCCCGGCCCCGCTCGCCGATCCGCCCCGTCCCCGGGGCAGCGGCGCCGGCGAGGGCCAGGGAAGATCATGAGCCGTTCCAGCCGTCGTCGCTGAGGAGGGCCCATGTCCGACCAGTCCCCTCCGGGTTCTCCCGGGCCCGGTTCCGCCGGTTCGTCCGGCCCCGGTGGCCGCCCCGAGTCCGCCGACCCGGCCGTGCCCCGGCAGCCGACCGGCCCCGCCTCGTCGGATCAGCCCTCCGCAACGGGCCTCGACGGGCCGGGCCAGCCGGTCGCCGCCGGGCCCGGCGGGCCGACCCGCCCCGAGGCGGACGAGCCTGCCCCTGGGCCGACCCCTGCGGACCCGGCCGATCCCGACCCGACCGCTCCCAGGTGGGCCGCCCCCGACCCCACCGCGGCCTTCGGCCCGCCCGGCTCCACCGCGGCCTTCGGCCCGCCCGGCTCCACCGCGGCCTTCGGCCCGCCCGGCTCCACCGCGCCGGGAGGTCCGGCCGGCACGGCGCCCGGCCAGCCGGCGTACCCGTGGGATCCGGCCGTCCCGGGCCAGGTCTTCCCGCCCACCGGTGGCTTCCCGCCCGGTGCCGGCCCGTACGCCGGCTTCCCCCCGGGCTACCCGCCGTACGGCGGGCACCTCCCGTACGGCTGGCCCGGTGCAGGCGGATGGGATCCGGACGATCCGCTGGTCAACCCGCCGCACGCCGGCGTCAACGGCTGGTTCGCCCGGTGTGCCGGAGCGGTGCGCCGCGGCTGGCGGCTGCTGCTGCCGCTGCTCTTCCTCACCCAGGTGCTGCCCGGCCTGGTCGTCTCGCTGGTCTCGCTCGTGTTCGGTCCCGGTGCCGGGGAGGAACTGCCGGCCGACGGGTCCCTGCCCGACGGCTTCCTGACCGACCTGGCCGTGTTCGGCTCCGCCGTGTTCCTCGCCAGCCTGCTGTTCAGCCTGGTGCAGTGCGTCGGCTGGGCGGGCGGCACGTGGGTGGTCGCCCGCCAGGCCGCCGGTGAGCCGGTCGACCTCGGTGGCGCGTTCCGCTACGGCCTGCGCCGCGCGCTCGGCCTGTGGGGCTGGCAGCTGCTGATCTCCCTGCTGGTGATGGTCGGGGTCTGCTTCTTCGTGCTGCCGGGCATCTACCTCGCCTTCGCGCTCGCCCTCGCCGGCCCGGTCTACCTCTTCGAGCGGCAGAACCCGATCGGTCGCTCGTTCCGGTTCTTCCACGATCGGCTCGGGCTGGTGCTGGGTCGGGTCGGCCTGGTGGCGCTGGCGCTGTTCGCCGGTGCGGTGGTCGGCTTCGTGCTGGAGACCGTCGCGACGGCCCCGTTCGGCGCCGACCCGCTGGGCACCCCCGTCTCGACGGCGGTGGTGGTGGCGGTGACCCTGGTGTCGTCCCTGCTGACCCTTCCGGTCCAGGTGATCCAGCTCGTCGGACTGGTCGCCACGTACGCCGAACAGCGGGCCCAGGAGGGCCCGGTGGACGCCGCCCGACTGGCGGCCGAACTCGGCTGACCGGACCGGAGTGTGCTTGCACTCGGCAGGGGAGAGTGCTAAACAAGTCATTGGCACTCGCATACCGTGAGTGCCAAAGGTCGGGGCGGTGGGGCCACGGTCGCGGAGGCGTTCCACAACGTCGCCGGGGCACATGGCCGGTCGTCGCGGGCTATCCGGCCCGGCCGAAGGACGTCGTCGTCGCCAGGTGGCGACGTCCCAAGGTGCGTACACCAGGCGGCCCATCCGGGGCACAACACTCGGGTGGCCCGTGAGTGTCCAGGAGGACAACGCCGTATGGCCAAGATGATCGCGTTCGACGAAGAGGCGCGCCGCGGCCTCGAGCGGGGCATGAACCAGCTCGCCGACGCCGTGAAGGTGACGCTCGGCCCCAAGGGCCGCAACGTCGTGCTCGAGAAGAAGTGGGGTGCCCCCACCATCACCAACGATGGTGTGAGCATCGCCAAGGAGATCGAGCTCGAGGACCCCTACGAGAAGATCGGCGCCGAGCTGGTCAAGGAGGTCGCGAAGAAGACCGACGACGTCGCCGGTGACGGCACGACGACGGCGACCGTCCTGGCCCAGGCCCTGGTCCGCGAGGGCCTGCGCAACGTGGCCGCCGGCGCCAACCCGATGGCCCTGAAGCGGGGCATCGAGGCTGCCGTGGCCAGCGTCTCGGAGGAGCTGTCCAAGCTCGCCAAGGACGTGGAGACCAAGGAGCAGATCGCCTCCACCGCCTCCATCTCCGCCGGTGACAGCACCGTCGGTGAGATCATCGCCGAGGCGATGGACAAGGTCGGCAAGGAAGGCGTCATCACCGTCGAGGAGAGCAACACCTTCGGCCTGGAGCTTGAGCTCACCGAGGGTATGCGCTTCGACAAGGGCTACATCTCCGCGTACTTCATGACCGACCCGGAGCGCATGGAGGCCGTCTTCGACGACCCCTACCTCCTGATCGTCAACAGCAAGATCTCGTCGGTGAAGGACCTGCTCCCGATCCTGGAGAAGGTCATGCAGTCGGGCAAGCCGCTGCTGATCATCGCCGAGGACATCGAGGGCGAGGCCCTGGCCACCCTGGTCGTCAACAAGGTCCGGGGCACCTTCAAGTCGGTCGCCGTCAAGGCGCCGGGCTTCGGTGACCGCCGCAAGGCCATGCTGGCCGACATCGCCATCCTCACCGGTGGCCAGGTCATCAGCGAGGAGGTCGGCCTCAAGCTGGACGCCGTCGGCCTCGACATGCTGGGCCGCGCCCGCAAGGTCGTGGTGACCAAGGACGAGACCACCATCGTCGACGGCGCCGGCGACGCCGAGCAGATCCAGGGCCGGGTCAACCAGATCCGGGCCGAGATCGAGAAGAGCGACTCCGACTACGACCGTGAGAAGCTGCAGGAGCGCCTGGCCAAGCTGGCCGGCGGTGTTGCGGTGATCAAGGTCGGTGCGGCCACCGAGGTCGAGCTCAAGGAGCGCAAGCACCGCATCGAGGACGCCGTCCGCAACGCGAAGGCCGCCGTCGAGGAGGGCATCGTCCCGGGTGGTGGCGTCGCGCTGGTGCAGGCCGGCAAGACCGCCTTCGACAAGCTGGACCTGACCGGCGACGAGGCCACCGGCGCGCAGATCGTCAAGATCGCGCTGGACGCCCCGCTGCGGCAGATCGCCGTCAACGCCGGCCTGGAGGGTGGCGTGGTCGTCGAGCACGTCCGCAACCTCGACCCGGGTCACGGCCTCAACGCCGCCAACGGCGAGTACGTCGACCTGCTGGCCGCGGGCATCATCGACCCGGCCAAGGTGACCCGCTCGGCGCTGCAGAACGCCTCGTCGATCGCGGCGCTCTTCCTCACCACCGAGGCCGTCGTGGCGGACAAGCCGGAGAAGACCCCGGCCGCCCCGGCTGGTCCGGGTGGCGGGGACATGGACTTCTGAGTCCAGCTCCAGCAACGCCGAGAAGGGGCGGGCCGCGTCAGCGGTCCGCCCCTTCCGCGTCAGCGGGCCGAGCGGCCCGTCAGGGCAGTGGCCGGTGGTTGCGCCGCTTCTGCGCCCGGTCGTACGGCGGGGGGACCGGGACCGGCTCGTCCACCACGGTCACCGGCTCGTCGACCGCCGGCTCGTCGATGCCGGTCATCTCCGCCATCTGCTCGGCGTCGCCGTAGTCCCGGCGGTCGAACGGCACCGGGGTGGGCGGGTCGCCGACCGGCGCCCAGGCGCCGGGCACCGCGTCGTCGGTCTGCTCGTCGTCCGTGGTCATGGCCGCCTCCTCTACCGAAACGGTAGGGGGCGTCGATCACCCGCGCGGGTGAACAGCGCTATGTGGTGATCTGTCTGTTATGCCGCACAAAGCGGCCTGCTCAGAGCGTCCGGCGGTACAGGAAGAAGACCCGCTCGATCCGAGCGCCCGCGCTGCCCGAGTAGAACGGCACCGGCCCCACCCAGCCGATCTGCGCCGCCGTGATCCCGGCCGCCCGCTGGTCGGCCAGGCAGCGGCGCAGCAGCACCCCGCCGATCCCCGACCCCGCCGCCGCGGGCGCCGTGCCCATCGGCCCGAACCAGCTCGGCCGGGACGACCCCCAGGCCGCGAACCCCATGATCTCCCCGTCCCGCTCCGCCAGGTGGCAGCCCGCGTCGTCGCGGCCGACCGAGCCGGCCAGCTCGCCGTCCCACGAGCCGCCGAAGGTGGACCGGGCGAACGCGGCCAGCGCCGGCAGGTCCGCCGGCTCCGCACGGCGTACCGAGATCCCCCGGCCGGCGAGCCGGGCCATCGCCGGCTCCGTCGTGCGCAGCGCCGGCGACCCGTCGTACGACAGGTCGGCGGTCATGTTCCAGGCGGTACGGTCCTGCCGGTAGCCTGCCGCCAGCGCCAGGCAGACCGCCGGGGTGTACCGCACGTCGATCCCCGGCCAGCCGTAGTACGGCGGGTTCCCGGCCAGCAGCACCTCGGCCGCGCCGAGCCCGGCGAGGCGCTGCTCCGCCCCGCTCAGCAGCGCCCGCCCGACGCCCCGGCGGCGGTGTCCCGGCTCGACCGCGACCAGGTCCACGTGTCCCAGCCGGGGATCGACCGCCGAGAGCGACCCGATCAGCACCCCGAGAAGTTCCTCACCCGCGTACGCCCCGAGCGCCAGCACCGGCCGGTCGGCGGCGGCCCGGGTCCAGAGGGTGCCCACCAGGGGCGCGGCCTCCGCGGCGTCCTCGGGCAGGTCGAGCGCACGCCGGCAGAGGGCGACGGCGTCGGGCACCCGGTCCACGGGCAGTTCGGCGAGGCGGAGCTCCATGGTCGCCGACCCTAGATCAACCACCACGGGTCGGCGCAAGACCCGCTCAGCCGGCGCGGGCCGCCCGCACCGCCGCGTACGCGTCGACGACGCCCGCGCCGGTGGTGTCGCGACCCGCGCACGACTGCCGGGCGGTGTCGGCGCGGATGCTCTCCCCGGCCGGCTTCGCCGTGTCCCGGAGGATGTCCCGGGTGCGCGTCAGGTCGCCGACGAGCGCCGGGTTCGCCGACCACATCAGCGCCACCACGCCCGCCACCTGCGGCGTCGCCATCGACGTGCCGTCGAGGGTGGCGTACCCGCCGCCGGGCATCGCGGAGAGCACGCCCGCGCCCGGGGCGAGCAGGTCCGGCTTGGCCGCGCCGCCCGGGGCGGGGCCCCGGCTGGAGAACTCGGTGACCGTCCGGTCCCGGTCCACCGCGCCGACGGTCAGCACGTCCGGGTACGGCGCGGGCGGGTCGGCGATCGAGCCGCAGTACGGGCCGGTGTTCCCGGCGGCGGCCACCACCAGGATCCCGGCGGCGGCCAGCGCGGCGGTCGCCGGGCGCAGCACCCCCAGGTCGCAGCCCTCGATCGGCGGGCAGCCCCACGAGTTGGTCAGCACGTCCGGCGCCCGCGCCGGCCGGCCGTCGGTGAACGGGTCACCACCGGGCGGAAAGGGGGCCAGCATGAACTGGAGGCAGTCCAGGTAGCGCGCCGGGCTGCCGAGGTTGCGGTCGAGATTGACGCAGCCCACCCACTGCGCCCCCGGGGCCACCCCGATCCCGTCCCGGCCGACGGCGCTGCCCACGGTGTGGGTGCCGTGCCCACCGGAGTCGTTCGGGGCGCTGGTGTCGTCCCACGGGTCGTACCAGGAGTCGTCGCCGCCCCGGAACCCGTCGGCGAGCGCCGGGTGGCGGCCGTCCACCCCGGAGTCGGAGCTGCCGACCACCACGCCGGACCCGGTCACCCCCAGCTCGGACCAGACCCGGGTGGCCCCGATCGTCCGGACGTTCCACACCGGCTCGACGGGGGCGGGCAGGTCGCCCCCGGTCGTCGGCGCGGGGGCGGGCACCGGGCGGACCCGCTGGCTGACCAGCACCCGGGCCACCTCGGGCCGGCCGGAGAGCCACGCCCGTACCCCCGGCCCGCCGTCCGTCTCGATCGCGTTGACCAGGTAGTACGGCGTGGGGCGCAGCCGCAGCCGGGTCAGCTCCCGGCGCAGGTCGCCCTGGGTCCGGTCGGCGGTGTCGACCAGCCGGCGGTACACCTCGGCGATGCGGGCGTCGCGGCCGGCGCGCCCCGGCGTCCCGGCGGGGACACCGGAGAAATCGGCCTGCTCGCGGAGCACCACCAGCAGCCGTTCGCCGTGCAGGCCGGGCTGCCCCGGGCCGGCAGCGACCACCCCGACCGTGACCAGCAGCGCGGCGGCGGTCACCGCGGCCACCCGGCGGCTCGGCGGCCGGGCGCCGGGCCGGGCCAGCAGCACGCCGTACCCGAGGGCGAGCAGGACCGCGACGGCGAGCCCGACCCCGGCGGCCACCGCCACCCAGAACGGCACGTCGCGGGCCGTGGCCAGGAGCAGGGTGATCTCCTCCGGGTCGGTGAGGGCCAGCGGGCCGAGCACACCGAGCCCGACCAGCCAGCCGGCCCCCGCCGACGTGCCGCTCCCGGCGACGTCCGTGGTCCGGTCGCCGGTGTCCCCACCCGGGCGGGCCCGGCGTACGGCGGTGGCGTGCAGGGCGGCCAGCGCGAACGCCGTCGGCGGCAGGACCAGCAGCAGGGGCAGCTGTGCGCCGGACTGCCCGACCCCGGCGGCGACCAACAGCAGCGCCACCCCGGCGACCAGGCCGCCGACCAGCACCAACCGCGCCGGTCGGGGTGGCGCGCCGACGGTGAAGCGGGCCCAGAAGGCGCCGTCGAGCAGGCTCCCGGCCAGCACGCCGAGCGCCGCCGCCGCGAGCCCGGCGAGGAGCGTCTCCAGCAGCCCGCCGAGCGCCCCCACCCAGACCCAGGGCAGCAGCAGGGCCAGCCCGCCGGCCATCCCGAACAGGGTGGCCGGACCGGGCGTCCACCGGGCCGGCCCGGCCGGCCGACGCACCGTGGGGCCGTCCGTCTCCGACGTCGCCGCCACCTCGGTACCGCCGCCTGACGGTCGATCCGACGCCGGGGCGGCGGCGCGGCGGCGGGCGAGCCGGCGTACCACGAGCGCGGACGCCGTCGCACTGATCGCCAGCGCGGCGAGGTACGCCTCGTGGTGCACCGGCGGAACCGCCCGGAGCAGCGCCAGTCCGCCGAGCGCCAGCGCCGCCGTCAACCACGCCCGGCCGCTCGCCCGCACCGCCGCCGAGCGGGGCAGCCGGGCCAGCGCCAGCGCCGGACCGCCGACCAGCAGGACGGTGGACAGACCGATCACCGGCCATAGCCACACCACCCGCGCCAGCCCGGAGGCGAGCAGGACCTGGTCGGTCACCCAACCGGTGAGCTGGCTGACCACGGTGAACCCGACGGTCCAGAGCCCGGCCAGGACCGCCGCCAGCACCGGCCACGGACTGGCCGGTCCGTCGGCGGGCAGGGCGTGCCCGACGTTCCGGTGGGGAGGCTCGGCCTGCATGGCAGCACTCTCCCACGACCGTGCCACGCCCGTCCCACGGCCGGCCCTGCCGCCGATCGGGACATCACGGAGGGTGACTGCCAGTCCGCCGTCGGAGCGGTGACCGACCGTGGTCACGCGGGTGTCGTCGCGTACCCGGGGGAGCGGGGCCTGCTGCTCGCGGCTCCGGGCGGTTACCGTGGACGGGTGCGCGACCCCAACCTGACCCGATCCGCCGCCGGCCAGCTCTCCCCGGAGCGCCGCGCCACCGACCTGCGCCGGCTCCGGACCGAGCGCTTCGACGTGCTGATCATCGGGGGTGGCGTCACCGGAGCGGGCGCCGCGCTGGACGCCGCCTCCCGAGGGCTCAAGGTGGCCCTGGTAGAGGCGCGGGACTACGCCGCCGGCACGTCCAGCCGGTCCAGCAAGTTGATCCACGGCGGCCTGCGCTACCTGGAGCAGCTGGAGTTCCACCTGGTCCACGAGGCGTTGACCGAGCGTGGCCTGCTCGCCACCCGGCTCGCCCCGCACCTGGTCCGGCCGGTGCCGATCCTGGTGCCGCTGCCCGCCGGTGAGAGCCTGCGCGACCTGCCCGCCCGGGCCTTCCGCCGCGCCTACTACGGCGCCGGCGTGGCCGCCTACGACGCCTTCGCCGGGATCTTCGGTGGCGGCCGGGGGATGCCGCTGCACCGGCACCTGAGCCGCGAGGGCGCCCGGCGGATCTTCCCCAGCCTGCGCGCCGACGCCCTGGCCGGGGCCATCCGCTACTACGACGGGCAGGTCGACGACGCCCGGCTGGTGGTCACCCTGGCCCGCACCGCGGCGAGCCTCGGCGCGACGGTGGTGACCAGCACCCGCGCCGTCGGCCTGATCCGGCAGGCCCGCGAGGTCACCGGGGTCCGGGTCCGCGACCTGGAGGCGGCCCCCGGCTCCCCCGACGCCGAGTTCGAGGTGCACGCCCGGGTCGTCATCGGCGCGACCGGCGTCTGGAGCGACGACATGTCGCGGATGCTCAACGACGTCGGGCTGCGCCCCGGCATCCGGGTACGCGCCTCCAAGGGCGTGCACCTCGTCGTCCCCCGGTCGGCGATCACCGGCGAGACCGGACTGATCCTGCGCACCCCCAGCAGCGTGCTCTTCGTGATCCCCTGGGGCGGGCACTGGATCATCGGCACCACCGACACGGACTGGCGGTTGGACCGGTCGCACCCGGCCGCCTCCGCCCGCGACATCCAGTACCTGCTCGACCAGGTCAACACGGTGCTCGACCGGCCGCTGACCACGGCCGACATCGAGGGCGTCTACGCGGGCCTGCGCCCGCTGCTGGCCGGCGAGGCGGACTCTACCTCCAAGCTCTCCCGTGAGCACGCGGTCTTCGAGCCGATGCTCGGGCTGCTCCTGGTCGCCGGCGGCAAGTACACGACGTACCGGGTGATGGCCTCGGACGTGGTGGACCGGGCCGCCCACCGGCTCGGCGGGGTACGGCCGTCCCGCACCGCCGACCTGCCGCTGCTCGGCGCCGACGGATACCCGGCGATGTGGCGGGACCGGGCGGACCTGGCCCGCCGGCACGGGGTGCCGGTGGGCGTGGTCGAGCACCTGCTGGAGCGCTACGGCACCCTCACCCGGGAACTGCTGGCCCTGATCGACGCCGACCCCCTGCAGGCGTCCCCGCTGGCCGGCGCGCCGGAGTACCTCGCCGCCGAGGTGACGTACGCGGCCCGCGCGGAGGGGGCGCTGCACCTGGAGGACGTGCTGACCCGGCGTACCCGGATCTCCTTCGAGACCACCCACCGGGGCCTGGACTCGGCCGGGCACACGGCGGAGCTGATGGGCGCGGTGCTCGGCTGGGACACGGCCACCCGGGAACGGGAGGTCGCGCACTACCGGGCGCGGGTCGAGGCGGAGCGGGAGTCCCAGCTCATGCCGGACGACGCCACTGCGGACGCGGCCCGGCTCGGCGCACCCGACGTGCGGGGTTTCGCCGCGGACCGGGGTGTCGACGGCGACAACGTCGAACTCCCGACGTCCACCCGCTGACCGATCGGCCCCATGGACGTTGCACCCATCGATGCCCGTCCGGTCGGCCGGTACCGGTTCTTACCTACGGTGGGGTAGGTTGCGGCGCGTGGTTCCCCCTCAGTGGTCACGCGTGCTCATGGTCTCCGCCGGTGCCGTCCTGACGGTCACCCTCACCGCCTGCTCGGTGTTCGGCAAGGACGGCGGCGAGTCCACACGGGACCCGAAGGGGACAGCGGTGACAGCGTCCCCGGCCGCCGGCCGGGTCAGCCTGCTGCAGAAGCTCGGTCAGGACGGTCCGCTCCGTTCGCTCAACGTGGAGCCCGACGGCCGCTGGGAGTGCGACGACTGTGCCGGCGACGGGGTGACGTCCACCGGGTCGCTCGACCCGGAGCAGCTCCAGCGGCTGCACGGGCTGCTCGCCGACCCGCGGCTGGCCCAGGAGACCGACGAGGTCCGCAAGTACAAGGCGACCTGCATCGACTCGCTGACGTCGAGCCTGCTCACCTCGGTCGGCCTGATCACCTCGCAGGACTGCCCGGGCGAGGAGCGCCCACCGGTGGCGAACGAGATCCTGCTCCTGCTCACCCAGGCCACCCCGGCCGAACCGACCGCCTGACGCAGTGCGGGAGGCCGCCGGGCGGCGACCTCCCGCAGCCGGCCCCGGCCGGCCGGACGTGGGTCAGAGCACCTTGCCCGGGTTGAGCATCCCCGTCGGGTCCAGCGCCGCCTTGATCGCCTGGTGCACCCGGACGCCGACCGGCCCGATCTCCCGGGCCAGCCAGTCCCGCTTGAGCAGCCCGATACCGTGCTCGCCGGTGCAGGTGCCGCCGAGTTCCAGGCCGAGCCGCATGATCTCGTCGAAGGCCCGCCGACCGCGTTCCAGGCTCACCGGGTCGGCCCGGTCGACCACGATGTTGGGGTGCATGTTGCCGTCCCCGGCGTGCCCGACCACGCCGATGGGCACGTCGCACTCCTCGGCGATCCGGGAGACCCCGTCGAGGAGCGCGGCCAGCGCGCCGCGCGGCACTGCCACGTCGTCGATGACCAGGCCGCCGTTGCCACCGGGAAAGGCGTCGGCGGCGAACTTCTCCATCGCCGGGTGGGCCAGCCGGCGGGCCTGCAACAGCGCCGCCGCCTCGACGGCGTCGGTGGCCGCGTACACCTCCTCGGCCCCGGCGGCCTCGCACACCTCGGCCAGCCGGGCCAGGTCGTCGGCCGCCCGGGAGCCGGTGTCGGCGGCGGCGAGCAGCAGCGCCTGCGCGTCGGTCCGCAACCCCATCGGCCGGTACGCCTCGATCGCCCGCAGATGGGTCCGGTCGAGCAGTTCCAGCAGGCTGGGGCTGAGCCCCTTGGCGGCGATGTCGGCCACCGCCGCGCCGGCCTCCGCCGTGGACCCGAAGACGGCCACCATGGTCAGTGACTCCTCGGGGGCCGGGCGCAGCGACACGGTGATCTCGGTGATCACCCCGAGGGTGCCCTCCGCGCCGACGAAGAGCCGGGTCAGGTCGTACCCCGCGACGCCCTTGGCGGTGCGTCGGCCGGTGCGCAGCACCTCGCCGGAGGCGAGCACCACCTCCAGGCCGAGCACGTACTCGGTGGTCACGCCGTACTTGACGCAGCACATGCCACCGGCATTGGTGGAGACGTTGCCGCCGATGGTGGAGGACTCCCAGGAGCCCGGGTCCGGCGGGTACCAGAGCCCGTGCTTCGCCACCGCCCCGGCCAGGGTCGCGTTGACCACTCCCGGCTGCACCACGGCGATCCGGCTGACCGGGTCGATCTCCCGGATCGCGTCCATCGCCGCCGTGCTGAGCACCACCGCGCCGTCGACCGCGTTCGCCGCGCCGGCCAGCCCGGTCCGCGCCCCCTGCGGCACCACCGGTACGCCGTGCCGGGCGGCCGCCCGGACCACCGCCACCACCTGCTCGGTGCTGCGGGGGCGGGTCACCACCAGCGGCGTGCCCGCCGGGCAGAGGTCTGCTTCGTCGCGCCGGTGCATCCGCAGCAGGTCAGGGTCGGTCAGGACGGCGTCGTCGCCGAGCGCCGCGCGCAGGTCGTCGAGGAGGGGGGAGCCAACCATGCGGGGAAGGCTAACCGCCGGCTAGATTGGCCGCCATGCTGTACCTCGACCGGCCCGCCTGGCCGTGGCGGGGCCGGCTCTGGTCCCATCTGATCAGCGACGTCTCCCACGCCGAGCTGCACGCCTTCGCCGAGGCGCTGGGCGTGCCCCGCCGGGGCTTCGACCGTGACCACTACGACATCCCCGCCGAGCGCTTCCCGGTGGCGGTCTGGCTCGGCGCCCGGGTGGTCCCCACCCGCGAGATCGCCCACCGACTCCGCGCCGCCGGTCTCCGCCGCCCCAAACACCTCCACCCCCGAACCCCCACCCCCACCCCCACCCCCACCTGACCCTCCCACGCCGATCCGCCTCCCACGCCGATCTTGCACTTGTGGTGCCCCTCTAACGGCGTTTTGCGGCATCTGCCCCCACCACAAGTGCAAGATCGCCGGGGCGGGGCGGGGCGGGGCGGGGCGGGGCGGGGTGGGGTTAGGGGAGGGTGGTGAGTTCGCGGGTGAGGTTGGCGCGGGCGGGCGCCTCCCAGCGGGCCGCCAGTGGCGGCAGGCGGAAGAGGGCGGGGAGGGCGAGCAGGGAGCCGAGGACGCGGGCCCGACCGGCGCGGAAGTCCGGCTCGGGGACGTGCGCGTACTCCTGGCGCACCGCGGCGGCATACCCGTCGTACTCGTCGGGTGGCGTGGCGAGGACCGCGAGGTCGGCATCGCAGAGCAGCGCCCCGTCGGGGTCGCCGGCGGCGACGGCGTGCCCGGCGGTGAGCAGCACCAGCCGGCGGACCTCGGCCACCGCCTCGCCCGGCAGCCCCAGCCCGGTCAGCAGCGTGCCGGCCAACGCGGCGCTGTCCCGCTCGTTCGCGTCCCCGGCGGCGCGCGGGTCGTAGACCGCGTCGTGGCACCAGGCGGCGAGCCGGACCAGGTCCGGTCGGGTGGCCAGCCCGGCGTACGCGTCGACCACGTCCAGCACGGCGGTCAGGTGGCGCACCGTGTGGTACCGGCGGTGCGGCTCGCGCCAGCGGGCGAGCAACTGCTGCCCAGCCCGGATCGACGCCCGGTCGTCGGTGGCGCCGGCGGCCCGCGCCGCCGTCCGCCAGCGCTCGGTCAGCTCCGTCACCCCGCCGAGTCTGCCGCACGGGCGTGGGGATGAAACCTCCCGGTACGGGTAGTCCCCGCCATGGCCGTGGCCCGGGACCGACGACCGTCGCTGATGCGGCGCGCCGCCCTGCGCGACGGCGTGACGGACGTCGACTCCGCCCGGATCGCCGAGGCGATGGCGCAGTTGCGCCACCGCGGCCGAGCCACCCTGCACGATCGGCTGCACCGGGTCCGGATGGCGCTGGTCCTGGCCGTCCAGGCGGGGCTGGCCGCCGGGCTGTCCTGGATCTTCGCGCACGAGCTGCTGGGCAACCCGCAGCCGGTCTTCGCCCCGATCTCGGCGGTCGGCACCCTGGCCGCCTCGGTCGGGCAGCGGCTGCGCCGTACCGTCGAGCTGATCATCGGGGTGGCGGTCGGGGTGTTCCTCGGCGACGCGCTGATCTACTTCCTCGGCACCGGCGGTTGGCAGCTCGGCGTGGTGGTGACGTCGGCGATCCTGCTCACGATCTTCTTCGGCGGCAGTGTGGCCGTCGTGATCCAGGCCGCCGCGACCGCGGTGCTGATCGTCACGCTCAGCCCGTCCGTCCAGGACCTGGAGATTCCCCGCTTCGTCGACGCGTTCGTCGGCGGTGGGATCGCGCTGCTGGTGACCGCGATCCTGCTGCCGCTCAACCCGTTACGGGTGATCAACCGGGCCGCGCGGCCCGCGCTGGACCTGCTCTCGGGGCAGCTGGACATCTGCGCCGAGGCGCTGCGCGACCGGGACCGCGGCAGCGCCCAGCGGGCCCTGGAGCGGCTGCGGGAGAACAAGGAGGAGCTGGCCGCCTTCACCGAGGCGATCGAGGGCGCGAAGGAGACCAGCACCCTCTCACCGGCCCGCTGGCACCGGCGCAGCGAGCTGACCCACTACGCGGAGGCGGCCGACCCGATCGACCGGGCGATGCGTAACAGCGGCACGCTGATCCGCAGGGCCGTCACCATGATCGAGGACGAGGAGCCGATCCCCGAACCGATGCCGGACGCGGTGGCCCACCTCGCCGAGTCCGTACGCCTGCTGCGGCACGAGTTCGCCGTGGGGGCGGAGCCGGAGCAGGCCCGGGAGCGGTCGCTGCGCGCGGTCAGCGAGGCCGGCCGGGCGTACGCACAGGGGGTGGGCTTCTCCGGCAGCGTCGTGATCGCCCAGGTGCGTACCACCGCCAGCGACCTGATGGTCGCCTCCGGCATCGAGCAGGAGGAGGCGAACCGGCTGGTCCGGCAGTCCTTCGGCGACCAGGAGCAGCCGGTCGGGGGGCCGGCGGAGCAGAACGCCCCCCCGAAGCCCCCCACCGCCCCGCCGCTCGGCTGAACCCGCCGACACCGGGTCGCCGCGCCGCCGCAGCGCCACGGTCAGCGCAGTGCCGCCAACGCGGCGAGCAGCCGGTCCACGTCGGCCGGCGTGCTGCCCAGCCCGAGGCTGGCCCGCAGCGCGGTCGGCGGCAGGTCGTCCCGGCCGCTGCGTGCCGCCGCCTCGGCGAGCAGTCGCCGGGCCAGCGGGTGCGCGCAGAAGAGCCCGTCGCGCACCCCGACCTCGTGCTCCCGGGCCAGGTACCCGGCCACCTCCGCGGAGTCCCGGCCGGCCAGCACGAACGAGACGATGCCGACCCGGGGCGCGTCCGGGGCGAAGGTGCGCAGCTCCACCACGTCCGGCAGCGCGGCGAGGCCGTCCCGCAGCCGGGTCAGCAGCCGCTGCTCGTGGGCGTGCAGGGCGTCCCGGTCCGCCCCGGCCAGCGCCGTGCAGACGGCGGCCAGGGCGACCGCGCCGAGCAGGTTCGGCGTACCGCCCTCGTGCCGGGCCGGGCCGGTCGCCCAGCGCACGTCGTGGGTGGCCGCGCCGACGTGGCCGGTGGCGCCCCCGCCGGCCAGGTACGGCGGGGCCGCGTCCAGCCAGTCGGCCCGGCCCAGCAGCACGCCCGCGCCGAACGGCGCGTACAGCTTGTGCCCGGAGACCGCCAGGTAGTCCACGTCGAGGTCGGCCACGTCCACCGGCGCGTGCGGGGCGAGCTGGGCGGCGTCGACCACGATCCGGGCGGCGTGCCGGCGTGCCGCCCGGGCCAGCTCGGCCACCGGCCAGCGCTCACCGGTCACGTTGCTCGCGGCGGTCACCGCGACCAGCACCGGCGGCCCGGACACCTCGCCCCGGCGCAGCTCGGCGAGAGCGGCGTCCAGCGCCCGGACCGCCGCGGCCGGGCTCTCCGGCACCGGCAGCCGCACCGAGCCGCGGGGCCAGGGCAGCAGGTTGGCGTGGTGCTCCCCGGCGAAGGTGACCACGGTGGTGCCGGCGGGCAGGGCCCGGGCCAGCAGGTTCAGCGCGTCGGTGGTGTTGCGGGTGAAGACGACGTGGTCGTCGGCGCGGGCGCCGAAGAAGTCGCCGACCGTCTGCCGGGCCCGCTCGTAGGCCAGGGTGCAGCGCTGCGACAGCGCCCCGGCGCCGCGGTGCACGCTGGCGTACCAGGGCAGCAGCTCGGCCACCGCGTCGGCCGCGGCCCGCGCGCAGGGCGCGCTGGCGGCGTGGTCGAGGTTCACCTGCCCGGGTACGCCGAGCACGCCGAGCGGGTCCGGCCGGTCCGGCGCGGGCGCGGCGGCGGTCGGACGGGCGGGCGGTACGAGGGTGACGGTCATGCCGGTTCCTCCGGGGTCCTCGGGACCCCGGGTGTGGGCACACCGGGACGGGGTCCGCGCTTGCCCAGCACACGGATCGGGCTGGGCCCGGTCATCACCCGGGGCACCCCACCGCGAACTCGACGAGGGTTGCCGGCCAGCAAGCCGGGGCTTGACGCTGGCGCTCGTGACCTGTGGGCAGCATAACCACCACCGATGCGTCCGGACCAGTGGGCCGTGGGTGACTACGCTGACCGCATGGCCGTCACCCCGCCCGGCTGGCCCGTGCCGCCGCCGACCGCGCCCGCTGTCCCACCACCGGGTGCGGTCGCGCCCGGGATGCCGCCGCGCCGGGTGGGCTGGCGGCGGGTCCTGGTGCTGGCCGGGGTGGTGCTGCTGATCGCCGCGTGCGCGGTCTACATGCTCTACACCCTCGGCGCCAACCTGGGCCTGGACGCGCTGCTGGTCGGCGTGGCCGCGGCGGTCCTGCCGGTGCCGGTGCTGGTGGCCTGCTTCCTCTGGCTCGACCGGTACGAGCCGGAGCCGCTGAAGTACCTGGTCTTCTGCTTCGCGTGGGGCGCGTTCGTCTCCACCGCGGCGTCGCTGACCGTCAACAACGCCGGGGCGAAGCTCTTCGACCGGTGGGACCTCCCCTCCGCGCTGACCGCGGTGCTGGTCGCCCCGTTCATCGAGGAGTTGACCAAGGCGCTCGGCCCGATCCTGCTGCTGGTCTTCCGCCGCCGGGAGTGGTCCGGCATCACCGACGGCCTGGTCTACTGCGGGCTCTCCGCGGTCGGGTTCGCCATGGTGGAGAACATCCTCTACCTGGGCGGCCTCGGGTACGCCTCGGGCGTCGACGAGTGGGGGCCGGCCACCGGCGTCCGCAACGTCATCATCATCTTCATCACCCGGATCCTCTTCTTCGGCTTCGCCCACCCGCTCTTCACCTCGATGACCGGTGTCGGGCTGGGCATCGCCGCGCGCAGCGCCGACCGGCGGGTGCGGATCCTCGCCCCGGCCGCCGGCCTGCTGCTGGCGATGATCCTGCACGGCACCTGGAACCTGCTGCCCTCACTGGTCCAGGCGACCGGCCAGCCGGTGATCTTCTTCCTCGGCATCGTGGCGCTGATGGTGCCGATCTTCTTCGGCATGGTCGGCTTCGCGATCTGGCTGCGCGCCTGGGAGGGGCGGCTCACCGAACGGGTCCTGCCCGACTACGTCCGGGCCGGCTGGCTCACCCCACCGGAGGTGGCCGCCCTGGGCAGCCTGGGCCGGCGGCACGCGGCGCGGGTCTGGGCCCGCCGGGTCGGGGGCGAGCCCGGTCTGCGGGCGATGCGCGGCTACCAGTTCGCCGCCACCCGACTGGCGCTGCTGCGCGACGGCATGCGCCGGGGGCTGGACCGCAAGGCGGCCGATCGGGAACGCACCGCCCGGGAGGAGCGGGAACTGCTGGACGCGATCAGCGCGTACCGGTCGTACTTCGTCGGTCGGGACCCGCAGGCGCCGGTCGGCATCTGGGACGGGCAGCGCTACCACCTGCGCTTCCCGGACGGTTCGCAGCGCGCGGTCGACGCCCCCGACTCCCCGGTGGTGCCGATTCCGGTGGTGCTGGCCCCGCCGCCACCTCCGGCGTACCCGACCGGCTACGGCCCGCCCGGCGGGTACGGTCCCCGTCCGGCCGCGCCCTGGCAGCCCGGGCAGTTCTGAGCCGTGTCGCCTGTCCCGCGCGTCGCCGGTGGGGAGCCGCCGGCGCGCGACGGTCAGGTCATCAGGCTGGTCATGAAGTCGCCGAGCCCTTGGAACATCGCCATCAGCCCGGCCCCGATCGCCTTGAACATCTGCGCCGCGCCGTCGGGCCGGAACGCCATGAAGTAGAACAGGAAGGCGACGCCGCCCCAGAGCAGCACCTTCTTCACGAATACCGGCATCGTCCCTCCCCAGGGCGCTGGATGCGCCTGGCTTCCCGCCGGGCAGCGGCACAAACGGCCGTCACGTCCCGCGGTGGGGAGGGTGGGGAGGGTGACTAAAGGTAGAGGCCGGTGTTGCCGGTGGGCTCCTTCTCCACCCGTTCGGCGGCGACAGCGTGCACGTCCCGCTCGCGCAGCAGCACGTACCCCCGGCCGTGCAGTTCCACCTCGGAGCGGTCGTCCGGGTCGAAGAGCACCCGGTCGCCCGAGACGATCGCGCGGACGTTCGGGCCGACGCCCACCGCGGTCGCCCAGGCCAGCCGCTTGCCCACGGCGGCGGTGGCCGGGATCACGATGCCGGCGGTGGAGCGGCGCTCACCCTCGCTCCCCTCCATCCGTACCAGCACGCGGTCGTGCAGCAGGCGGATCGGCAGGCCGGAGTCGAGATTCGGGTCGGCGGTCACGCGAAGACGCTACCGCGTGCCGGTCACCGGTCGTCGGCGTGGTTGAGCGGAGCCGGCCGGGGGCAATGTGTGGCGGAACTGCCCTACCGTGTCGGCTGTCGGACGTACCCTGTCCGGACCGTCGTCGAGGGGCGGCCCGTTCCATTCCCAGGAGGTGCGCTTGAGCCGCTTCGAGCGGGTACGCGCCCGGCTGCGCCGCGCGTACGAGTCCGGACGGGAGTCGGTGCGCGCGGGTCGCACCGAGGAGTCCGCCGTGACGGACGATCCCGGGGTGGCCTCGCCCGTGTCGCCGGGCCCGGTGGCGCCGCCGTCGGCCACCGTCGTCGGCGCGGAGCCTCCCGCGGCGATGCACAACTCGACGGCCAGCCGCGACGACGCGGACGTGCCGCACGCCCTGCGCATCGCCGCCGCCTGGTCGTGGCGGCTGATCGTGATCGGCGTGGTGACCTGGGCGCTGCTGAAGATCGTCGGGACGATCAGCATCGTGATCATCCCGCTGGCGGTCGCGCTGCTGCTCTCCGCACTGCTCGCCCCGGCGGTGGGCTGGCTGCTGCGGGCCCGCTTCCCGAGGTCGCTGGCGACCGGGGTGGTGCTGGTCGGCGGCCTGGCCGCGGTGGTCGGCACGCTGACCCTGGTGGTGAACGAGTTCATCCAGGGCGTGCCGGAGCTGAGCGAGAAGTCGTCGCAGGGCGTACGGCAGATCCAGGACTGGCTCAAGACCGGCCCGCTGCACCTGTCCGACAGCCAGCTCGACCGGTACATCGACGAGGGTCAGGCGTGGGTCAACGGCAACACCGAGAGGTTCACCAGCGGGGCGCTCTCCACCGCGACCACGCTGGCCGAGGTGCTGACCGGCGCCATCCTGGTGCTCTTCGCCACCTTCTTCTTCCTGCGTGACGGCAACAACATCTGGCGGTTCCTGGTCCGGCTGCTGCCGGTGGCGGCCCGCTGGAAGGTCGACGACGCCGGCCGTGCCTCCTGGGCCACGCTCGGCGCGTACGTCCGCGCGACCGTGCTGGTGGCCTTCATCGACGCGGTCGGGATCGGCGTCTTCCTGGTCATCTTCGACGTGCCGTTCGCCTTCCCGCTGGCCGCGCTGGTCTTCCTCGGCGCGTTCATCCCGATCGTCGGGGCCACGCTCTCCGGCGGGGTGGCGGTGCTGGTGGCGCTCGTCGACAGCGGCCCGGTGACCGCGCTGATCATCCTGGGCGTGGTGATCGGCGTGCAGCAGGTCGAGGGTCACCTGCTCCAGCCGTTGATCATGGGTCGGGCGGTGGCCATCCACCCGCTCGCGGTGATCATCGGCATCGCCGCCGGCGTGGTGCTGGCCGGCATCACCGGCGCGCTGGTCGCGGTGCCGCTGATCGCGGTGCTCAACACCGCCGTCCGCCGGCTCGCCGCCCGTACCGTGCCGGACACCCCGCCCGACGCGGTGGTGGTCGCCTCCCAGGCGCCCTGACCGTCCCCACGCGCAAGGCCGCACGACCCCTCGGGGCCGTGCGGCCTTGCGCGTGTTCAGGCTTTGGCGAGGCGCTCCAAGGCGCCCCGGGCCACCTCGGGGCGGGTGGTGTACCAGAACGGCGGCAGCGAGCGCCGCAGGAACGGCCCGTAGCCCCGGGCGGTCTCCAGCCGCGAGTCGAGCACCGCGACGACGCCCCGGTCACCGGTCGCCCGGATCAGCCGGCCCACGCCCTGGGCCAGCCGCACCGCGGCGATCGGCACGCTGACCGAGGCGAAGCCGGAGCCGCCGCCCGCGTCCACCGCCGCCGCGCGGGCCGCCGCGAGGGGCTCGTCCGGGCGGGGGAAGGGCAGCCGGTCGATCACCACCAGCTGGCAGGAGTCGCCCGGCACGTCCACCCCCTGCCAGAGCGACATCACCCCGAACAGGCAGCTCGACCGCTCCTCCCGGAAGCGGCGGACCAGCAGCGGCAGCGCCTCCTCACCCTGGAGCAGCACCGGCAGGTCGGTCCGCGCGCGGACCAGCTCCGCGGCCTGCTGCGCGGCCCGTCGCGAGGAGAAGAGCCCGAGGGTACGACCACCGAGCGCGCCGACCAGCGCCAGCAACTCCTCGCCGGCCGCCTCGGGCAGCCCGGAGACGCTGGGGCGGGGCAGGTGCGCGGCGACGTAGAGGATGCCCTGCCGGGCGTAGTCGAACGGCGAACCGACGTCCAGCGACCGCCACCCGGGGCCTTCGGTGGCCGGGACGGTGCCGGTGGCGGCCCGGCTGCCGGAGGCGGCGGCCACCGGGGTGGAGGCCGTCGCCTCGCCCCGGGCGGTGCTGGCGGCGAGGGCTGCGGCGGCCGGTGACGGCGGGGCGGGCGGGGGAGCGTCCAGCCCGAGCGCCCGGGCCACCGTGTCGAAACGGCCGCCCAGCGTCAGGGTGGCGGAGGTGGCGACCACGGTGCGCTCGTCGTACAGGTGGGTGGCGAGGGTGCCGGCGACCGAGAGCGGCGCGACGACCAGCGCGCGGCGGCTGCCGTTCTCGGGTTTCTCCACCCAGGCCACGTCGTGGTCGGCCTCCTCCAGCAGCCGCTGCGCGGTGGTGGAGAGTTCGTCCAGCACCGCCTTGGCCTGCTGCTTGCGGACCGGGTCCGGGTCGTCCGACTTGACGTCGCCGATCGCGTCCAGCGCGGCCCGGGTCGCCCCGTCGAGCAGCGTGCACGCCTCGCGCAGCGGGGCCGGCAGCCCGGCGGTGAGCCGCCCGGCCGGCACTTCGGCCAGCCCGACGGCGAGCGCGTCGCCGGCCTCGGTGAGCCGATCGGCGACGTCCGGCTTGAGCAGCGGCCGGGCCCGCCGGGTGGACCGGTCGATCAGCTCGGGGACCAGCTCCGCCTGGGCGGCCGAGGAGACCCGGTCGGCCAGCTCGTGTGCCTCGTCCACGACCAGCAGCTTGTGCGGCGGCACGATGTGCCGGCCGGCGAGCATGTCGACCGCGAGCAGGCTGTGGTTGGTGACCACGATGTCGGCCTCGCGGGCCCGCGCCCGGGACGCCTCGGCGAAGCACTCCTGGCCGAAGGGGCAGCGGGTGGCGCCGACGCACTCCCGCGCCGGCATCGAGACCAGCCGCCAGGCCTGGTCGTCCACGCCCGGGTCCAGCTCGTCCCGGTCGCCGGTGGGGGTCTCGTCGGCCCAGTCGCGCAGCCGCTGGATCTGCTTGCCGAGCCGCCCGGCCTCGCCGAGCCACTTGGTGCCGCCGCCGGAGCCGCCACCGGGTGCGTCGAAGAGGGTGTCGCCGGGCTCGTCCTCGGTAGAACTGTCCAGCCGGGCCAGGCAGAGGTAGTGGTGCCGGCCCTTCAGCACGGCGAAGGTGGGCCGGCGGCCGAGCAGCGGCTCCACCGCGTCGGCGAGCCGGGGCAGGTCGTGCTCGACGAGCTGGGACTGCAACGCCAGGGTGGCGGTGGAGACCACCACCGGGCCGTCCACGGTCAGCGACGGGGCGAGGTACGCCAGCGACTTGCCGGTGCCGGTGCCGGCCTGGACCAGCAGGTGCTCGCCGGAGGCGACGCTGCGTTCGATCGCCTCGGTCATCTGCTGCTGGCCGGGACGGGTCGCCCCGCCGGGGACCGCGCCGACCGCCGCGGCCAGCAGCTCGCTGCCACTGGGCCGGGCGCCTCGTCGCCGGCTACGGGCCGTCGGGGTGGCGGATCCGGTGGCGGTGCGCGGCGGAGTCACCGTGCGACGGTACCCGCCGGTCCCGACACCGACCGGGCCGCCGCCCGGGTGGCGTGGTCACGGTACGGAAACCGGCCGGCCGCGTCCGGTAACTTCCCCGCAGCGACGGTTGGGCGCAATCGGCTAGGGTGCGACTCATGCCGAGCGATGTGGTCCGTGTGATCTACCGCAAGTACGACGGCAGCGCCCACCGCGACTACCCGGCCCGCCGGCTCACCGAGGACGACCTCGGCGTCTGGCTGGGCGTGCCGGCCGGCACCGAGTCGGTCTACCACGGCCGGCCCTCGGTCGAGCAAATCCCGTTCGTGCTCCTGGTGCCGCACCACGCCTGGTGGACGGGGATGTTCAACCCGCCGCCGCGGACCAGCGAGGTCTACTGCGACATCGCCACCCCCGCCCGGTGGGAGGGCGACGACACGGTGCACCTGATCGATCTCGACCTGGACGTGGTGCGTCGTCGCGCCACCGGCCTGGTCGAGCTGCGCGACGAGGACGAGTTCGCCGTGCACCGGGAGCGGTTCGGTTACCCGGAGGACCTGGTCGCCGAGGCCGAGGCGGCGTCGGCGTGGCTGCTCGACGCGCTGGGGGACGGCACCGAGCCGTTCGCCACGTCGTACCGGAAGTGGCTGGCCCTGGTTCTCTGAGCCGGGTTCACCAGCGCGGCGGCCACGTGTCGTCGTCGGCGACCGCCGGCAGGCGGGTCAGCTTGTCCGGGTTGAGCTGGTTGAAGATGCCGGTGATCCGCCCCTCGTGCACGGCGAAGGCGACGACCAGCCGCAGCGGCCGGCCGTCGGTGTGCACGGTCTCCAGCTGCAGCCCGAGCGCGCCGTCGACCAGCACCGCCCGGCCCTGCACCCGCTGGCCGTACCGGCCGGCCTTGCCGAAGAGACCGAGGACGAATCGGCCGACGTTGTCCGCGCCGGTGACCGGCCGGCGGGCCGCCGGGAAGTGGCCGCCGCTGTCACCGATCAGCAGCACGTCGGGGGCGAGCACCCGGAGCAGTTCGCTCAGGTCGCCGGACTCGGTGGCGGCGGTGAACGCGGCCACCACGCGCCGCTGTTCGCCCGGGTCGGCGGTGTGCCGCGGGGTGTCCGGCGCGTCGACCGCGCGCCGCGCCCGGGAGGCGAGCTGCCGGGCCGCCTCCGGGCTGGTGCCGAGCGCCTCGGCGATCTGGGCGAACGGCACCGCGAAGACGTCGTGCAGGACGAAGGCGATGCGCTGCTCGGGGGTGAGCCGCTCCAGCACCACCAGCAGCGCCGTGCCCACCTGGTCGCGGCGTACGGCGCGCTCGGCCGGGTCGGGGGCGTAGCCGTCCGCCCCGGCGGCCGGCCGCAGCGGGGTCACCAGCGGTTCGGGCAGCCACTGCCCCAGGTACGTCTCCCGGCGTACCCGGGCCGAGCGGAGCACGTCCAGGCAGATCCGGGCGCAGGTGGTGGTCAACCAGCCGCCGAGGTGCCGTACCTCGGCCCGGGCGGCCGGGTCGCCCAGTGCCGTGGCGTAGCGCAGCCAGGTCTCCTGCACGGCGTCCTCGGCCTCGCTCCGGCTGCCCAGCATCCGGTACGCCACCGCCGTCAGCCGCCCGCGTTCCGCCTCGAACTCCGCCGCCGCGTCCACCGTCACCCCCGCCTCCCGTAGCCACCCCGCATTCTCCCCAACCCCCTGGACGTCCCGCCGCCCCCATCCGTGCCCCTTCCACCCCACCTCCCCCCACCCCTCC
>NZ_JBNADX010000021.1:0-134533 GCF_049629545.1 Micromonospora citrea | reverse complement strand
AGCACCCTGTTGGGTCCTGAAGGAACAACCCGTGGGTTGTCTTTCAGAGCCATGACCTCACCTGTGGTGGGGGTTGGTTGCCAGGCATGACCTGGCCCTGCATACCGGTCACTGTGGTGGCGTTTGGTGTGGGGTGTTTCTGG
Organism: Micromonospora citrea; assembly: GCF_049629545.1. Lineage (GTDB taxonomy): Bacteria > Actinomycetota > Actinomycetes > Mycobacteriales > Micromonosporaceae > Micromonospora > Micromonospora citrea_A. The sequence continues at coordinate 134,390 of NZ_JBNADX010000021.1, read as the reverse complement.
TTGTGGGTTGGTCGTTTGTTGAGAATTGCACAGTGGACGCGAGCATCTTTGTGGTCAAGTTGTCAAGGGCGAACGGTGGATGCCTTGGCACCAGGAGCCGATGAAGGACGTGGGAGGCCGCGATAGGCCTGGGGGAGCTGTCAACCAAGCTGTGATCCCAGGGTGTCCGAATGGGGAAACCCGGCACCAGTCATGTGGTGTCACCCGCACCTGAACACATAGGGTGTGTGGGGGGAACGCGGGGAAGTGAAACATCTCAGTACCCGTAGGAAGAGAAAACAATTTAGTGATTCCGTGAGTAGTGGCGAGCGAAAGCGGATTGAGGCTAAACCGGCTGCGTGTGATACCTGTCAGGGGTTGCGTGGTCGGGGTTGTGGGACCCTGCTGAACAAGCTGACACTTGTTCGAGGAGTTATAAAGTCAGTGGCTAGCCGAACAGTCTGGAATGGCTGACCGTAGGCGGTGAGAGTCCGGTAGGTGAAAGTTGCTGACCTTCTGTGGGTGTTCCCGAGTAGCGGCGGACCCCTGAAATCTGCCGTGAATCTGCCAGGACCACCTGGTAAGCCTAAATACTTCCTGGTGACCGATAGCGGACGAGTACCGTGAGGGAATGGTGAAAAGTACCCCGGGAGGGGAGTGAAATAGTACCTGAAACCGTTCGCCTACAATCCGTCGGAGCCTTGCGGGGTGACGGCGTGCCTTTTGAAGAATGAGCCTGCGAGTTAGTGGCATGTGGCGAGGTTAACCCGTGTGGGGGAGCCGTAGCGAAAGCGAGTCTGAATAGGGCGATCGAGTCGCATGTCCTAGACCCGAAGCGGAGTGATCTAGCCATGGGCAGGCTGAAGCGCGGGTAAGACCGCGTGGAGGGCCGAACCCACCAACGTTGAAAAGTTGGGGGATGACCTGTGGTTAGGGGTGAAAGGCCAATCAAACTCCGTGATAGCTGGTTCTCCCCGAAATGCATTTAGGTGCAGCGTCGCGTGTTTCTTGCCGGAGGTAGAGCACTGGATGGTCTAGGGGGCCCACAAGCTTACCGAAATCAGCCAAACTCCGAATGCCGGTAAGTGAGAGCGCGGCAGTGAGACTGCGGGGGATAAGCTTCGTAGTCGAGAGGGAAACAGCCCAGATCACCAGCTAAGGCCCCTAAGCGTGTGCTAAGTGGAAAAGGATGTGGGGTCGCATAGACAACCAGGAGGTTGGCTTAGAAGCAGCCACCCTTTAAAGAGTGCGTAATAGCTCACTGGTCAAGTGGTTCCGCGCCGACAATGTAGCGGGGCTCAAGCACACCGCCGAAGCTGTGGCATTCACATTTCAACCTCGCTTGGACTTGATTCCTTGTGCAGGTGTGTGGATGGGTAGGGGAGCGTCGTGCCGGGGGTGAAGCAGCGGGGTGACCCAGTTGTGGACGCGGCACGAGTGAGAATGCAGGCATGAGTAGCGAAAGAAGGGTGAGAAACCCTTCCGCCGGATGACCAAGGGTTCCAGGGCCAGGCTAATCCGCCCTGGGTGAGTCGGGACCTAAGGCGAGGCCGAGAGGCGTAGTCGATGGACAACGGGTTGATATTCCCGTACCCGCGAAAGAGCGTCCCTGATGAACCTCGTTGTGCTAACCACCCAAACCAGCCAAGACCTTCGGGTTGAGGTTGGGGAGCGTGGGAACCTGGCGGGTAGTAGTCAAGCGATGGGGTGACGCAGGAAGGTAGCTGATCCCGGCCGGTGGTTGTGCCGGGGTAAGCGTGTAGGCCGCACCATAGGCAAATCCGTGGTGCATATAGGCTGAGACGTGATGCCGAGCCGATTCAGGTGAAGTCAGTGATCCTATGCTGCCGAGAAAAGCCTCTAGCGAGTTCTGAGCGGCCCGTACCCCAAACCGACACAGGTGGTCAGGTAGAGAATACCGAGGCGATCGGGCGAACTGTGGTTAAGGAACTCGGCAAATTGCCCCCGTAACTTAGGGAGAAGGGGGGCCGGAGACGTGAAGCCCCGCGCGGGTGGAGCGTTGTATGGCCGCAGAGAGCAGGGGGAAGCGACTGTTTACTAAAAACACAGGTCCATGCGAAGAAGTAATTCGATGTATATGGACTGACGCCTGCCCGGTGCTGGAACGTTAAGGGGACCTGTTAGCTCTTCGGGGCGAAGCGGAGAACTTAAGCGCCAGTAAACGGCGGTGGTAACTATAACCATCCTAAGGTAGCGAAATTCCTTGTCGGGTAAGTTCCGACCTGCACGAATGGCGTAACGACTTCCCCACTGTCTCAACCACAGGCCCGGCGAAATTGCAGTACGAGTAAAGATGCTCGTTACGCGCGGCAGGACGGAAAGACCCCGGGACCTTTACTATAGCTTGACATTGGTATCCGAATTAGCTTGTGTAGGATAGGTGGGAGCCGGTGAAGTCCATACGCCAGTATGGGTGGAGGCAATCTTGAAATACCACTCTGGTTGATTTGGGTATCTAACTTCGGACCGTTATCCGGTTCAGGGACAGTGTCTGGTGGGTAGTTTAACTGGGGCGGTTGCCTCCTAAAGGGTAACGGAGGCGCCCAAAGGTTCCCTCAGCCTGGTTGGCAATCAGGTGTTGAGTGCAAGTACACAAGGGAGCTTGACTGTGAGACTGACAGGTCGAGCAGGGACGAAAGTCGGGACTAGTGATCCGGCACTTGCGAGTGGAAGCGGTGTCGCTCAACGGATAAAAGGTACCCCGGGGATAACAGGCTGATCTTCCCCAAGAGTCCATATCGACGGGATGGTTTGGCACCTCGATGTCGGCTCGTCGCATCCTGGGGCTGTAGCAGGTCCCAAGGGTTGGGCTGTTCGCCCATTAAAGCGGTACGCGAGCTGGGTTTAGAACGTCGTGAGACAGTTCGGTCCCTATCCGCCGTGCGCGTAGGATACTTGAGAAGGGCTGTCCCTAGTACGAGAGGACCGGGACGGACGAACCTCTGGTGTGCCAGTTGTCCCGCCAGGGGCACGGCTGGTTAGCTACGTTCGGAAGGGATAACCGCTGAAAGCATCTAAGCGGGAAGCTCGCTTCAAGATGAGGTATCCCACCCACTTTGTGGGGTAAGGCCCCCAGCTAGACGACTGGGTTGATAGGCCGGAAATGTAAGCCCGGTAACGGGTTCAGTTGACCGGTACTAATAGGCCGAGGACTTGACTACCAAGCTGCTACGCGTCCACTGTGCAACTCTGAACAAGCGAACACCCGCGAAAGGGTTGTTTTGACATGTTCATAGAGTTACGGCGGTCATGGCGGAGGGGAAACGCCCGGTAACATTCCGAACCCGGAAGCTAAGCCCTCCAGCGCCGATGGTACTGCACTCGGGAGGGTGTGGGAGAGTAGGACACCGCCGGACATCTTCATAGTCAGGGCCACCCCTCAGGGGGTGGCCCTGACTGCATTTCCAGATCCGCTTCGACGGTGCTCAGCGCTGTCCCCGTGGGGCCATGACGGCGCCGGGAGTGTCGAACGGTCATGCCCGGTCGCCGCGCCCCGTAGCCACCGCCGCTCGGACGGCGATCCTCCGGCCGGCACGCCCGTCGCCGGTCCGCCCCGCCCCGCCCCGCCTTGGCATCGGCCGTGACGCCGGACTCGGCTGAGATCCGATGGGCCGTCGCACCGCGTGGCGTACGAGAATCGTCGAAGCAATCTCGGTGGAGCGTGTCGGATCGAGGCAGCGGCGTTCGTAGCAGGGGTGGAAGGCGGCCGAGGGGCGGCCACCCGACGACAGGAGACGATCCCGGTGGCGCAGTACCTGATTTCCGTGCTCGACGACACGACCGACTCCGCCACCGCCGAGGAGATGGCCTCGATCGAAGCCTTCAACGAGCACCTTCAGGCCGAGGGCCACTGGGTCTTCGCCGGCGGCCTCGCGGCGCCCAGCACGGCCACCGTCGTCGACGGCCGGGCCGCCGAGGTGTTCTTCACCGACGGACCGTACCTGGAATCCAAGGAGTACGTCGGCGGCTTCTGGATCATCGAGGTTCCCCACCTCGACGTGGCGCTCCGGCTCGCCGCCCTGGGGTCGAAGCACTGCAACCGGAGGGTCGAGCTCCGGCCGTTCCTGGGATGACCGACGTCGACGAGGTGATCACCCGGGTCCACCGCGAGGAGTGGGCCCGGGTGGTCGCAACTCTGGCCAGACGCTTCGGGGACCTCGACATCGCCGAGGAGATGGCCGCCGAGGCGTTCGCGACCGCCGTCGAGCGCTGGCCGGTCGACGGCGTCCCACCGAGCCCCGGCGCGTGGCTCACCACCACCGCCCGCCGCAAGGCCATCGACCGGATCCGGCGCGAGGTCAGGCGCGAGGAGAAGCAGAAGGAGGCGCTGCTGCTGTTCGACACCCCTGAGCCCCTCGGCGCCATCGACGACGATCGGCTCCGCCTCGTCTTCACCTGCTGCCACCCCGCCCTCGCCATCGAGGCACGGGTTGCGCTGACCCTGCGGATGGTCGGCGGGCTCACCGTGCCCGAGATCGCCCGCGCGTTCCTGGTCCGGGAGACCGCCATGGACCGGCGGATCACCCGCGCGAAGGCGAAGATCAAGGCGGCGAGGATCCCCTACGGCGTGCCGTTTCGTGAGGATCTCCCGGCCCGGGTGACTGGCGTGCTCGCCGTCCTGTACCTGATCTTCAACGAGGGCTACCTGGCCTCGGACCCCGGGAAGGAGGCGGTCCGCAGCGACCTGACCGCCGAGGCGATCCGGCTGACCCGGCTGGTCCGTGCCCTGATGCCGACGGACGGCGAGGTCGCCGGACTCCTGGCGTTGATGCTCCTGACGGAGGCCCGTCGGGCCGCGCGGGTGTCGGCGAGCGGTGATCTGGTCACCCTCGACGAGCAGGTCCGCGGGGCCTGGGACCGCGAACTGATCGCCGAGGGTCACGCCCTGGTCCGCGCGTGCCTCGCCTCTGGCGAAGCGCCGGGGCGTTACCAGATCCTCGCCGCCGTCAACGCCGTGCACACCGACGCCCCTGACATCCGCGCCACTGACTGGTCACAGGTCGTCGCGCTCTACGACCAGTTGACTCGTCTCGACCCCTCGCCGATCGTGCGGCTCAACCGAGCGATCGCGGTCGCCGAGTTCGACGGTCCGCAGGTCGCCCTGGCGGAGGTGGACGATCTGCCGCTGGAGGGCTACCGCGCCTTCCACGCCACCCGCGCCGACCTGCTGCGCCGGCTGGGCCGCAGCGAGGAGTCGCGGGCAGCCTACGACCGGGCCATCGGGTTGGCGGGCAACACCGCCGAGACGGCGTACCTCATCCGTCGCCGCGACCAACTGCCCGGCCCGTGAACGGCACCACCCCGGTCACCGCCTGAGCCGTATGCGCCAGCGGCGGCACGGCGACGACTCGCCGCGCGACGTCCTCGACCGCGACCATGGCGGCGTCAGCCGAGCAGGTCCACGCTGGGCAGCGGCAGACCCGGCAGCGACGGCAGCACCGACGGGCCGGGCAGCGTCGGCAGGGGCAGCCCGGGCAACGGCGGCAGGAGGCCGCCGTCAGAGGTCGGCGACGGCGGTGGCGACGGCGCCGGTGCTGCCGGTGGCTCCGCGGTGGCGGTACGGGGTACCGGGGCGCCGGTGCCGCCCGGCACGCCGGGCGAGGGTGCCCGGGGTGCCGACGGCTGCGGTGAGGTCGCGCACTGCGGCCACGTGGGGCACGCCGGGGCGGACGCGTCGCGTTGTGCGGCGTCGATCTCTGCCCGCAGCCGGTCGAGTTCGGCGCGTAGCCGGTCGGCCTCGGCGGGATCGCCGACTCGGGGCAGGTCCCGGCGGGCCCGGTCGATCAACTGCGCGGCCTCGTCGAACCGTCCCGCCGCGATCGCCTCCCGGGCACGGTCGATGGTGTCCTCGATGACGCGTACCTGCGCCCGCTCGGGGTAGAGGACCTTGGTCAGCGACCACAGCGGACTGGACGGCCCCGCTTCGCGGCTGCCGATCCCGAGCCCGGTCGCCAGCACCAGGGCGGCGACCGCGGCGGCGGCCAGTCGCAGGACACGCCGCCGCAGCGGTCGCTGTCGGAGCGGTGCGACCGCCGGGAGGACGTCCGTGGCCGGTGCCGCCGACGTACGGGTGTCGGCACGAACCGGACGGTCGACGCTCGGCGTGGCCGTGGCGTCCCGGTCGTCGTCCATCCCGACGGTGAGGTCGTCCCGCCAGGCGGCCAGCATCGCGCCGACGACGTCGCCGTCGGGCTGCTCCCCGCCCCGCCCGAGCGCGTCGAGCAGCAGATCGTCGTGGGCGACGATGGCGAGGTCCGGCTCCTCGCCATCGCCCTGCCGGCGTTCGCTCATGCCGCCACCTCATCCAGTCCGTTGCCGGCGAGCGTACGGAGCCGGGCGAGCGCGCGGGACTGGGCCACCCGTACGGCTGCGGCCGACATTCCGAGGATCGTGCCGACCTCCTCGGCGGTGAGGCCGACCGCCACCCGCAGGGTGATGATCTCCCGCTGGGCGTCGGGCAGGCGGTGCAGCAGCGCCGAGAGCCGCCGGGCGAGGTCCGTCGCGACGGCCTGCTGCTCCGGCCCGGGCGCGCCGTCCGGTCGGTCCAGCGCGGCGTCGGTGACGTCGACGGTGGAGTTGCGTACGGCCGCCCGTTGGGCGTCGGCGACCTTGTTCGCCGCGACGGCGAAGACGAACGCCGAGAACGGCCTGCCCTGCTCGCGGTAGCGGGGGAGGGCCTTCAGCACCGCCAGGCACACCTCCTGGGCGACGTCGTCGGCGGTGGTGTACGCGCCGCCCGTGCGGCCCAGCCGGGCCCGGCAGTAGCGCACGAGCCGTGGCCGTACCTCGGTCAGCAGGGCAGCCATCGCCGCGCGGTCGCCGTCGACGGCCCGCCGGACGAGTTCCGGCTCGATCGCTGTGGTCATGGGTATCCGAGGCACCTTTGTCACCGACGGGTCAACGGAACGTTATCGATACGCCGGCCACTGTGCACAGCCGACCCCCCGGTGGTTGCCGGCACGGGAAGACGTTGTTGCGTTCCGCCGTGCTCTCGCGATGTCTCAGGTAGCGGCGAGGGGAGGGGTGCATGGGCGTCGGAGCCGTACGAGCAAGGGTCGGATCCTCCGGTGGCCGGACGGTCCGGTCGGACCTGAGCCCGAGCCTGCCGGCCGGTGGGATGTGCGCGTGCTCGGGTCCGTCCCGTGCCGGCAGGACGCTGCTGATCGTAGGCGGCGCGGCCCGCCCCGACGGCAGCCGGCGGGCCGCGCTCGTCGAGGTCGTCCGGGTGGCCGCGAAGGGAGGGGTCGCGTGAGTTCGGGGCATCGTGACGGTGTGGACGACGTACGGGATGATCCGAGGCCCGTCGTGGACCGACCCACGGGGGTCGCGGACGCGGCGGTCCGGGTCGGGCTGGTCGCGGAACCGGGCCTGCTGCGGACGCTGGTGGTCGCGGTCCTCACCGCCACGCCCGGATTCGAGACGGTGGGCGAGTGCGACCCGGACCAGGACGCCGTGGCGACCGTGGCGGCGGGGCGGCCGGACCTGGTTCTGGTGGACCTGGACGCGGTCGACGATCTCACCGTCCTGACCGGACGCCTGCACGCGCGGCTGCCCGACTGCGCCGTGGTGGGTCTGACCGCCCGGCGTACCGCGAGGACGCTGCGGCGGGCGTTGCGGGGTCGGGTGCGGGGCGTCATCGCCAAGGACGTGCCACCGGAGGAGTTGGTCGAGCAGCTGCGCGCCGTCGCCGACGGGCAGCGGATGATCGACCCGCAGGCCGCGCTGGCCGCCCTGGACGCGGCGGTGAACCCGTTGACGGAGCGGGAGCAGGAGGTGGCCGTCGCGGCGGCGCGGGGGCTGCCGGACCGGCAGATCGCCGCCCAGCTGCACCTGGCGCCCGGGACGGTGCGCAACCATGTCTCGGCTCTGCTGCGCAAGACCGGTGGGCGCAACCGGTGGGAGGCGGTCCAGCGCGCCCAGGATGCGGGCTGGATCTGACGACATGCTGACCATGGCTACCGCGTAGGGAGTCCTTTCAATAGGATTCTTGACCGTGCGTCATCAGCTGCGCACGGGACGTCAGGCAACGGGGGTTGTTGACGGGGAGTCGGTATGGTCCGCACGCTGCTCGCGCTCAAGGGCGGGCTGGTCCGGGGTGCGCTCGCGCACCTGTTGGCGGCCGAGGACGACATCAAGGTCGTCGGGGAGGCGGAGACGCCGCACGAGTTCCGGGCCGCCCTGCGGGCCGAGCGTCCCGACGTCGCCGTCGTCGACGTCGACACGCTGACCCCGGAGCACCTCACCGAGCTGATGTCCGCCGAGCCGACCGGTTCGGTCCGGGCCGATGCGAGCACCCGGTTGCTGGTCCTGATCGAGCAGCGGCGGACCGCCCGCCTGGCGCCGGTGCTCGCCGAACACGGCCGGCGGATCGGTTTCCTGAGCCACGACGTGCCGCCCGGGCGCATCGCCGAGGCGGTGCGTCAGCTCGCGGCCGGGGAGGTGGTCCTCGACCCGGAGCTGGTCGTCGCGGTGCTGGAGATGAGCGACAGTCCGTTGACGCCGCGCGAGCGGGAGGTGCTCGACGTGGCGGCCGAGGGCCATCCGGTGCGGGAGATCGCGGCGAGGCTGGCCCTGTCCGCCGGCACGGTGCGCAACCACCTGTCGCGGATCATGGCGAAGACGGGTGCGCGTACCCGGCTGGAAGCGGTGCGGATCGCCCGCGAGGCGGGCTGGATCTGACCTCGTCGGTGCCCGCCGTTCCGTAGCCGACGAGTTCCCGGTACGCCGCCGAGCGGTCGAGCAGCCCCTGATGGGTGTCGACGAGCGCGGTGCGCCCGTCGAGCAGCAGGACGCGGCGGGCGCGCAGCGCGGAGCTGAGCCGGTGCGCGATGACCACCAGCGTCCCGGGGCGCTCGGCGAAGGCCGTCTCCAGCCGGGCCTCGGTCGCCGGGTCCAGGTGGCAGGTCGCCTCGTCGAGGATCATCAGCGGCGCGGGCGACACCCAGGCCCGCAGCAGCGCCAGTTGCTGGCGTTCCCCGGCGGACAGGCCCGCCGGGCGCAGCGTGGCGTCGTAGCCGCCGAGCCGGTCCAGCAGCCCGGTGAGGCCGAGGCGGGCCGCCGCCCGGGTGAGCGCCGCGTCGGGCAGGTCCGGGTGCAGGTAGGTGAGGTTGTCGCGCAGCGTGCCGGTGAAGACGTACGCCTCCTGCGGGATCAGGACGCGTCGGTCGGCCAGCTCCGTCGGGGTCGCGCCGGCCACCGGCGTCCCGCCGAGGTGGACGACGCCGCCCTGCGGGTGCAGCACCCCGGCGATCAGCCCGGCGAGGGTGGACTTGCCGATGCCGCTCGCGCCCACGATCACCAGGTGGTCGTCGGCCGGCACGTCGAGGTCGAGTCGGTCGAGCACCGGTTCGGCGTGCGGGCCGTAGCGGAAGGTCACGCCGCGCAGGGACAGCGCCGGCGTGCGGGCCATCGCCGTGACCGGGGCGGCGGTCGGCGTACCGGTGGTCGCCGGGTCGGGTGTGCCGGTGCGCAGCAGCCGGTCGAGGGTGACGGCGAAGCGGAGCCCGCCTGCGGCGATCCCCTGGACCAGGGCGTGCAGGGCGGGCTGCACGCCGCGTACGACGTAGACCAGGGCGCCCAGCACCGCGCCCGGCCCGAGCCCCTGCCGGACCAGCCACGGGGTGGCCAGCAGCACCACCGGCACCGGCAGCCATCCGCCGACGGCCAGCGTCAGCCCCCGGGTGACGGCCATCGTGGCCAGGCGTCGCTCCACCCGGGCCTGGGCGTCGACGTACCCGCCGACCCAGTCGGTGACCCGGTCCCGCGCGCCGCTGACCGTCACGTCGCGGTGCCCGGTGACCGCGGCTACGGCGACGCGGCCCAGGTCCTCGTCGGCGAGCACGTACTCGCGTTGCCGGGCGACCATCGCCGGCAGGGCCGCCGCGAACAGGCCCAGACCGGCCAGCACCGGCACCGCCACCAGCAGGGCGACCGGCGCGGCCAGCGAGAACAGGCCGACGAGGGCGGCTCCGGCGGCGAACAGGAATCCGCGTACCACCATCAGCAGGCCGGCGTAGGTGTCGCGGACCATCTCGACCTGGTGGGTCAGCCGGGCCACCGCCGCGTCGTCACCCCGGCCGCCGGTCGCGCCGGCCAGGGCACCGGCGACCACGCGGCGCAGCAGGTCGTCGCGGAACGGTTCGACCACGTCGCCGAGCAGGGCGTACGCCCGGTTGGTGCCGACCGCGCCGACGAGCACGGCGGCGGCGAGCAGACCCAGCCAGAGCAGCCCGGTCGCGGGGCGGCCGGCGAGGAATCCGTCGTCGACGGCCCGCGCGGTGAGCAGCCCGGCGAGCATCGCCGGCAGCGCCTCGGCCAGGGACCAGCCCCCGAGCCGCCACAACTCGGCGCGGCGCTCCCGCAGCGCCGCCCGGGTCACCTCGCCGACCGTGCTCACGCGCGGAACACCGCCCGGTAGTCGGGGTCGCCCCACAACACCCGGTGCGGGGCGAGGGCGCGGACGCGTCCGCCGTGTACCCAGGCCACCAGGTCCGCCCGTGCGGCCATGCCGACGCGGTGGCTGACCACGATGCGGGTACGCCGGTCCTGCGTGGCGGTCAGCGCGCGGGTCACCCGGTACTCGGTGGCGGTGTCCAGGCTGGAGGTTGCGTCGTCGAGGATCAGCAGCCGGTCGGCGCGCAGCGCGCGGGCCAGTCCGAGGCGTTGGCGTTCCCCGCCGGACATGGCGACGTCCGCCAGCGGGGTGCCGTAGCGCTGCGGCAGCCGGTCGACGAAGTCGTGGATGGCCGCGGCGGTGGTCACCGGCACCGGGTCGGCCCCGCAGCCGACCGCCTCGCCGACGGTGTCGCCGACCAGCACCGGCCGTTCGAAGCCGTAGCCGACTGCCGTGTGCAGCGCCGTCGCGCTCAGCTCGGGCAGCGGCACGCCGTCGAGGCGTACCTGGCCGCAGTCCGGGTCGCGCAGCCGTCCGGCGACGGCGGCGAGCAGCGACTTGCCCGCGCCGGACGGGCCGACGACGACGAGCAGCGCCCCGCCGGGGACCCGCAGGTCGACCCGGTCGAGCAGCACCTGACCGTCGTCGCCGCGTACGGTGACGCCGCGCAGCTCCAGCTCGCCGGGCCCGGGGGGCAGGGGCCGGGTGCCGTGGCGGCGGACCGGTTCGTCGAGCACGTCGGCGGCGCGCCGGCAGCCGGCCCGTACCCGGACCGCCTTGTTGAGGGTGCTGACCACGGTGCCCAGGCCGGCGCCGAGCGCCGCGTACTGCAGGGCGGCCAGCAGTTCGCCCGGGGTGAGCCGGCCGGCGGCCAGCGACAGCCCGCCGACCGCGACGACGGCCAGTTGCAGCAGCGGGTTGAGCACCGCGCCGCGGGTCGCGGCCCCGGCCAGCACGGTCCAGGTCCGCGCGCCGTACGCCCGCAGGGCCGCGACGGGCGCGAGCACCCGTTCGACCTCCCGGTCGGCGGTGCCGGCGGCGGCGATGGTGCGGGCCCCGGCCAGGGTTTCCACCATCCGGCCGGCGAGGTCGCCCTGGGCCTGCTGGTAGCCGGCGACGGCGGCGGAGGCGTCGGCGACGAAGCTGCGCAGCAGCACGCCCAGCAGCAGCAGCCCCACGACGAAGGTGAGGCCGAGCCACGGGTCGATCAGGGTCAGGGCCACCAGGCTGCCCAGTGGCGGCAGCAGCACGGTGCCGGCCAGGACGACGGTCGGGGCGGCCTGACCGGCGTCGGCCACCTGCCCGGCCAGCCGGCCCACCAGGTCACCGACCGGGCGGCGGGCCGCGGTGCGGGGGTCGAGGGCGAAGATGTGCCGGGCCAGCGTGTGCCGCAGGGCGGCGACGGAGCGGGCGGTGGCCGTGCCGGTGCCGTAGTCGCGGACCGCCCCGGTGGCGACCGCGACGATGATCAGCCCGACGACCGCGACGAGCCACTGCCCCGACGCGCCGCCGGGGGCGGTGCCGACGGCGGCGTCGACGGCGCGGCCCAGGGCCGCGGGCAGCGCCAGTTCGGCCGCCACGCCGACCACGGTCACCACGGCGAGCACCGGGGTCCACCAGCCGGCGGACCCGACGGCACGCAGCAGGAGGCGGTCGGCGGGGCTCATCGCACCTCTCTCACGTCGCGCGGCCCCGGACCGGTGTGAACCGGCCCGGGGCCAGGCGAACTGATCGTCAGTGGCAGGTGGTGACGCTCAGCGAGCTGTCGCCGCAGAGCAGCAGGCTGGCCTGGCTGCCACCGCCGGTACGCTCGGCGGCCGGCAGTTCCATCCCCTGGAGGTCGAGCAGAGCCATGTCGGTTCCTCTTTCTCTGTCGATGGTGCGGATCGGTCAGGGTCGTCGGGTCGACGACCCGGGTGTCACTTGCAGGTGGTGACGCTCAGCGAGCTGTCGCCGCAGAGCAGCAGGCTGGCCTGGCTGCCACCGCCGGTACGCTCGGCGGCCGGCAGCTGCATCCCCTGGAGGTCGAGCAGAGCCATGTCGTTGCACCTCCTTCCACATGAGTCGGGTGGATCGGCCCCGGGGTGACCCCCGGGGAGCTGGTGGGCCGGTCAACCGGCGGTGGTGCCGGCGTCGGGGGTGGCCGTCGCGCCGGGCGTGAGGAACGGCAGCCGGGCCGCATGCCCCGGGTGGGTCGCCGCCAGGGCGCTCAGCACGCCGGCGGTGCCGGTGGCGAGGTCCATGGACAGCCGCAGCAACTGGTCGCCGGGGAAGGCGGTGAGCCCCCGGTACGGCAGGGCGTGCCAGCTCAGCAGCCGGGCCTGCTCCCGCGCGGCCTCGTGCTCGCCCCGCTCGGCCAGGTAGGTCACGATCCCGGCCCGGCCGGCGAAGAGGCCGGGCTGGGCGTAGAACGGGAAGTCCGCGCAGCGGCGGATCTGCGTGGCGCGGGCGCGCAGGTCGTCGTCGGAGCGGTGGCGCAGGTACTGGTCGAGCACCAGTCCGACGCCGACGCTGCCCTCGGCGAGGTACGGCATGGTGCGCCAGCCCTCGTTGACCTCCAGGTGCCCGGCCTCGCGCAGGACGCACCGGCGCAGGTCCTGCCGCAGCGCGGTCGCGGCGTGGTCGAGCAGGACGGGGTCGCGGTCGCGCTCGTACGTGCGCAGCAGCATCAGCGCCACGCCGGCGCCGCCGCGCATCAGCCCCGCGTACGGGTGCCGTCCGCCGCTGAGTTCGGCGACGGAGTCGAGGTCGCCGAGCCGGCCGACGACCAGGTCGACCGCCCGCCGGGCGGCGTCGGCGTAGCGTCGTTCGCCGGTGAGGTCGGCGAAGTGGGACAGGTTGAGCGCGATCCCGGGCAGGCCGCCGGTCAGGTCGTTGCCGAGTTCCGTCCACGGCTGCTCGAGGCAGAGGTCGACCAGCCGCAACGCCTCGTCGCGGTGTCCGAGCCGGTCCAGCACGTACGCGATGCCGTGCAGTCCGTCGTAGAGGCCGAGTCGGCTGCCGGAGGCCGGTTCGCGTACCCGGTCGATGAGCCAGCGGGTGTGCTCGGGGTCGGTGGGGGCGCCGGCTGCGTGCAGCGCCCAGAGCACCCCGGCCGCGCCGTGGGCGAGGTTGAGCCCGCCGTCGTTGCCCTTGAACTGGCGGATGTCGCCGGGGAAGAGCCGGTCCTCGCGGTGCGGGGTGGCGCTGGCGGTGATCGCGGCGGCGAGCCGGTCGCGCAGCGCCGGCCAGTCGTCCGGGTCGATCCGGACGAGTTCGGCGGCGGACGCCCCGCTGCGGTCGGGTGCGCCGACGGCGGGCTCGGTGGCATCGTGCGCCGTGTGGCCGACGATCTCGGCGACGGTGTCGTCGAGCAGGTCGCGGGGCACGGGGAAGTGTTCGGCCACCACCTCGGCCAGGTGTGCGGCCTTGTCCGGGGCCAGCCGCAGCATCGCGGTCAGCGGCAGGAACAGGGCGAGTCGCAGGCACGCCAGGGCGTACCGGTCGACGTCGACGCCGGTGCGGTCGCGGGGCGCGGCGAAGGCCTGGTTGCGCAGCGCCGGCCGGGACGCGTCCTCGACGGGGGTGGCGACCTCGAAGTCGATCAGCGTGACGGCGCCGTCGTCGCCGACCATGATGTTGAACATGTGCAGGTCGCCGTAGACGATGCCGTGGGCGTGGATGGCGTCGACCGCCTCGGTCACCTGCCGGTGCACGTCCAGCGCCCACCGGGTGTACTCGGCGCGGTCGGCGTCGAGGTGCACCAGCGGGTAGCGGTCCACCACCAGCTGGTTGAGCGGGCGTCCCTCGACGAACGTCAGGGCGAGGAACTCGTGCCCGCCGAAGTGGAACTCGTCGTGCACCCGGACCAGGTGCGGCACGTCGGCGAGGCGGCGCAGCGTCTGCGCCTCGCGGCGCAGCCGGGTCACCGCGTCCGCGCCGGTGGCGTCGAGTCCGGCGTACGGGCGGGCCTCCTTGAGCACCACCCGCTGCCCGGTGCGGGTGTCGCGGGCCTCGTACAGGCCGCCGCCGTTGGAGAAGTGGATCACCTTCTCGATCCGGTACGGCAGCTCGGTGGTGCTCGCGGCGTTGCGGGCGGCCAGGTGCGGGGCGAGGAAGTCGGGCAGCGTGACCCAGTCGGGCACGTGGAAGACCGGGTCCCGGCGGTCGGGCACCAGGGTGCCGGTGGGATCCTCGATCGCCGGCACGACCTGGCCGTCGTCGGAGACGCAGTAGCGGGCGGCGAAGCCGCCGTAGCGCAGGTAGACCGGCCCGTCGCCGTAGCGCAGGTCGCTGAGGACGTAGGGCCCCTGCTCGCCGTCGAGCAGCGCCGCCAGTTCCTTGGCGGTCAGCTCCAGTTCGGCGTCGTCGCGGGGGTAGACGGTGATGAACTTGCCGCTGCCGCCCCGGCGGGCGTACTTGCTGTTGCGCATGAGCAGCATCCGGGGCCCGCGCAGGTGCTTGAACGGGATGCCGCGCGGCTGGCAGTAGTCCATCACCCGGTCCAGCACCCGCTCGGCGTTCGCCAGCCGGGCCGACACGTGGATCTTCCAGCCCTGCGGGGGGAGGGTGCCGTCGACCGGGCCGTGGATCAGCCAGTCGTCCTTGACCTCGCACTCCCAGCCGTCCGGGAGCGGGCGGTCCGCCGCGTAGCCGGCGGCCTCGCTGCTCGCGCTGGCCAACGAGTCGTAGAAGAGCGGATCGACCGCACAGTACGAGTCGTACCGTTCATCCATGTCGCCTGCCTCCACCGCCTGATCGGTTGAGGTCAATCCTGCTGACGGACATGGAGCGTGCACAGTGTGATGAGTCATGGACCGGCGGTGAGAATCACACACCGAAGTCGTGACAATAGCGGAGTTTGAACTCGCGAATACCGCTCCACCAGTTACGACGGCTCGGTTGCGGAGGCTGACCGGTACGCCCGGTGGACACGACGGCGTCCCGGGTCAGCCGGTGGGCCTGCCACGGCGGCGGCCCTGACAGCGAGCGCGGGGCCGGCGGCGACGCGTCGTACGTCACCGCCGGCCCCGCGCCATGTGGCGGAGCCCGCCAGTCGCCCTGCTGCGCAGATCTCCTCGGGGACTACAGCCCGTTCGGGCCGTGGTAGATCTGGTTCCGCGGGCCCTGGACGAAGTAGTGCCCCTCGTTGCCCCAGGCCCCCGAGCCCGGCGTCGACCGCGCACCCGCGGGAGCCGCCACGTACGACCATCCTGACCAGGTGTCCGTCATGAGGGTGTAGCGGATGACGCCGATCCGCCCGTCGGCGGTACGGACGAACACGTGCATGTCGCCGCGCACGTTGGTGGTGGCCGGTGCGGACGCGGCGTTCGGGCTGCCGGGGACGAGATCCCACCCGGACCACCCGCCGGTCATGAGGTCGTAGCCGGTCTTGCCGATCCGACCGTCGGCGGTGCGCACGAACACACGCAGTTCACCGCCGTAGACGATGGTGGCGGGTGCGGATCGGGCATGGGGGGCGCCGGGGACGGCCTCCCATCCGGACCAGCTGTCGGTCATCAGGGTGTAGCGGGTCGTGCGGAGCTGGCCGCCGGTGGTGCGGACGAACAGGTGCAGGTCGCCGCCGTAGACCGCGGTGGCGGGTGCGGATCGGGCATGGGCGGTGCCGGGGACGGCCTCCCATCCGGACCAGCTGTCGGTCATCAGGGTGTAGCGGGTGGTGCGGAGCTGCCCGTCGGTCGTCTGCACGAACACGTGCAGGTCGCCGCCGTAGACGGCCGTGGCGGGCGCGGACCGGGCGTTCGCGGCGCCGGGCACGAACCGCCACCCCGACCAGATGCCGGTCAGCAGTGAGGACCGGTTCATCCGGAGCCGGCCGTCGGAGGTGAGGACGAACATCCACTGGTCGCCGCCGTAGCGCTGGATGTTCGGCCCGGACAGGGCCAGGGCGAGGCCGGGCACCGGTGCCCATCCGGCGGTCGGCATCGTGTGCTGCCGGCCGCCGTGCCGCGCCGACGTCGCCGCGCCCGCCGGCGCCGCGACCCACACCGTCGTGCTGAGGACGAGGACGAGCACGAGCAGGCGGTACAGTGATCTCGGACGGCTCGGCGGCACGGCGCGCTCCCTCGTGGACGGTGGGTGCCCGGCCGACCCTGCGGCGACCAGGTTCGGACCCCATGCTCCTCGCCGGCTCGACGTGCGTACAGCCACCCGTCACCATGCCGACTCCGGTGCGCCGGCGAGCAGGTGCGTGGCCCCGTCACGCAGGGCCGCCCCGACCGGCCGCCCTGCCGTGCGAAGCGTTGCTCGGGTTCGCCGCGGGGCGGTGGGGGAGCGTCCGTGGGCCGGGAGGGTGGCGCGTTCGGCCCTGCCGCTGACGGGGGAGGTCAGCGAGTCGTGGCCGGACACGTGGGGGGCGCGGCGGGACGCCCGACGCCGGTCGTGCGGCCCGGGATCGGGATCTCGAAGTGCACGGTCTGCGGGGTGCCGGGACCAGCGTCACGTGGGTCGTGGACGACCTGGGCGAGGCTGCGCCAGAACGCCTCGGCGCCGTCGACCCGGGTGTCGGTGTGCAGGTAGATCGCCTCGTAGGTGGGCTCG
This sequence comes from Micromonospora citrea, assembly GCF_049629545.1. Lineage (GTDB taxonomy): Bacteria > Actinomycetota > Actinomycetes > Mycobacteriales > Micromonosporaceae > Micromonospora > Micromonospora citrea_A. The sequence continues at coordinate 117,457 of NZ_JBNADX010000021.1, read as the reverse complement.
GCGGCGACGAACGCGACGGCTCGTCGAACGAGGGCCCGGGCCAGTCCCCGGCGTCGGTGCCCGGGTCGGACGTAGACCCGGAACAGTTGCGCGGTGCTGGCCGTGAGGTACCGGTCGGTGAGCCAGCGAGGGTGCGGCGGGCTGTTGGGGGCGGCGGCGCGTACGGCCGTGGTGGCGACGACCTCGTCGGCCTCGGTGGCGACGAACAGCGCGTGCCGGGCCGGTCGCAGGTAGGTGCCGTCGAGGTCGATGACGTCGGTGTGCCACTGTGGCCGGTAGCCGTGGCCGAAGACGTGGTAGAAGGTGTCGAGCATGACGGCGCGGGCCCCGTCGAGGTGCTGCGGCCCGGCGAGGCGGATCGTGCAGGAGCCGATGGTGTCGTCGGTCATCGTGGTCTCGTTTCGTCGGTGCCGGGCTGCGCGTGCGCGACGAGCAGCGCACGGGTGAGCGGCTGACGGCCGTCGGTGAGCAGGGTCGAGGCGGGTCCGTGTTCGATCACCCGCCCCTGGTCGAGGACCACGACCCGGTCGGCGAGGCGGGCCACCACGTCGGGGTCGTGGGTGATCACCAGCAGGGTCAGGTGGTGGGCACGGCGCAGCCCGTCGAGGAGGGTGAGGATCCGGTCCTGCGCGGTGGCGTCGAGTCCGGAGGTGATCTCGTCGCAGATGAGCAGGCGGGGCCGGGCCAGCAGGGCGCGGGCGAGCGCGGCGCGTTGCTGCTCGCCGCCGGAGAGCCGGTCGGGGCGTCGGTCCATGTGCTCGGCGGTGAGCCCGACCCGCCGCAGCAGCACCTGCGCGGCGTGGCGGGCCTCGCCGGTGGACAGGTCGTGCAGCCGGACGCCGGGTCGGGCGACCTGGTCGAGCAGCGGCCGGTACGGGTGGAAGCTGGCGGCGGGGTTCTGGAAGACGTACTGCACGGCGGCGAGGTCGGCCCTGCTGCGTCGCTCGACGGTGGCGGCCAGGGGTCGGCCGTCGAGGGCGATGGCGCCGCGCACCGGTGGGTGCAGTCCGGCCAGGCAGCGGGCCAGGGTGGTCTTGCCGCTGCCGGAGCGGCCGACCACGGCGAGGCACCGCCCGGCGGCCAGGCTCAGGTCGACACCGTGCAGGACCGTGGTGCTGCGGTACGCGGCGGTGAGCCCGCCGGCCCGGAGCACGGGGAGCGTGCCGGACCCGGCTCCCGCCGTACGGTCGGGGCCGTCCCGGTCCGTGCGGTCGGCCGTGGCGGCGGGGGAGAGGTGAGCGTGGAGGACGTGGGCAGGTGGCCCCGACCGGGCCACGGTGCCCCGGTCGAGGACGAGCGCGTCGTCGGCGACGGCTGCCACGAGGTGCAGGTCGTGGCTGAGCAGGACGACGCTCACGCCGGCCTCGGCGACACGGCGCAGTTCGCCCCCGATGTCGTGACGGTTGAGGGCGTCCTGGCCGGTGGTCGGTTCGTCGGCGACGAGTACCCGGGCACCGGCCAGCAGGGTGTGCGCGATGACCAGCCGCTGCTGCTGCCCGCCGGAGAGTTGGTGCGGGTAGCGGCGCAGCACCGCGGGATCGTCGGGAAGGCCGACGCGGGCCAGCGCGGCGGCGACCGCCTCGCGCGCCTGCTGTCGTCCGGACCCGGGCGTGCGGTGCCGGCGGGCGATCTCGTGCAGCACCGCGCCGATGCGGCGCACGGGGTTGAGCGCGGTGGCGGGTTGCTGCGGGACGTAGCCGACCGTGCCGCCGGGTGGGGGCTGCTGCGGGCCGACGCGTCGGCCGCCGATCTCGACCTGGCCGGTGAGGCGCACGCCCGGGCCGGCCTCGCCGAGCAGCGCCCGGCCGACGGTGGTCTTGCCGCTGCCGGACGGGCCGACCAGGGCGAGGATGCCGCCGGTGGGCACGGCGAACGACACGTCGGACACCAGCCGTCGGCCGCCCGCGTCGGCGGACAGTCGCATCACGCGGATCATCGGGTCGCCTCCGTCCGCCGGCCGGCCAGCAGTTGGTCGGTGACCAGGTTGACGCCGACGGAGAGCGCGACGAGCAACGCGGCCGGGACGACGACGGCCCAGGGTTGCAGCAGGATGCCGCTGCGGTTGCGGTCGACCATGACCGCCCAGTCGGCGGCGTCGGGGGCGACACCGATGCCGAGGAAGCTCGCGGTGGCGACGAGGTAGAGCGCCCCGATGAACCGGACGCCGGCGTCGGCGAGCAGGATCCGGCGGCTGCCGCGTGCGACGTGCCCGACGGCCCGCCGCCACCACGTCTCGCGGTACAGGCGCATGGCCTCCATCGCGGTGCCGTGGGCCAGCGGCAGGGCGGCGGCGCGGGTGATCCGGGCTATCTCGGGCAGGGCGACGACGGCGACGATGACCACGAGGGTGCCCGGGCCACCGGGTGCGGCGGCGGCGAGCAGGATGAGCAGCAGCAGCGACGGTACGGCCAACAGCAGGTCCAGCGGACGCATCAGCAGCTCGTCGAGGCGGCGGCGCCGGGTGAGTGCGGCGAGCAACCCGATCGGCACGCCGAGCAGGTAGGCCAGGGCGGTCGCGGCGGCGGCGACGGCGACGACGGACCGGCCGCCGAGCAGGAGCTGGTCGGTGACGGCGCGGCCGACGAAGTCGGTGCCGAGCGGGCCGGTGGCGTCGAACGGCCGCGCCCGGGCGGCGGGCTCACCGACCAGCGTGGGCCCGGCGACGGCGAGCAGCAGTGGTACGGCCAGCAGCGCCACGCCGGTCAGCGTCCGCCGGTTCACGCCACACCCGCCGTACGGGGGGCGAGCCGGAACGCCACCAGGTCGGCGGCGAGGTTGACCGCCACCGTGGTGACCGCGACCACGACGCACAGCCCCTGCACGGTGGGGACGTCGCGGGCGGTGACCGCGTCGAGCAGGGCGGTGCCCAGGCCGGGGATGACGAACACCGCCTCGACCACGATGACGCCGCCGAGCAACCAGTCGGTGGTGCGGGCGAGCTGCTGCACGACCGGTGCGAGGGCGTTGGGCAGCGCGTGGGCCAGCCATCGCCGCCGCAGGGGCAGGCCGACGCGGCGGGCGTGCGCGACGTACTCGGAGCGCAGGGCGTCGATCATGCCGGCGCGGGTGAGCCGGCTGATCGAGCAGACCGGTCGGGCCAGCAGCACCACCACGGGCAGGACCAGGACGGCCGGTTGTGCCAGCGGGTTCGCCCCGACGCCGATGGCGGTGGGCGGCAGCCAGCCGAGGTGCACTCCGAACAGGGCGACGAGCAGGATCGCCAGGGCGAATTCTGGCACCGCGTACAGCCCGACGGCGACGGTGGTGACCGCCCGGTCGAGCAGACCGCCCTCGCGGCGGGCGGCGAGCATGCCGAGGCCGACGGCCAGTGGCGCCAGCAGCAGGAGCGTGGCCGCGGCGAGCAGCACGGTCGGGGCGGCGCTGCCGGCGACGACGTCGACGACCGGCCGCTGCGAGACCAGGGAGACGCCGAGGTCGCCGCGGAGCAGGTCGGCGAGCCAGTCCAGGTACCGCCGCCAGGCCGGCTCGTCGAGGTCGAGCTGGTCACGGATCGCCGCGATGCGGGCCGGATCGGGCTGGTCGCCGGCGATCACCACGGCGGCGTCCCCGGGCAGCGCCTCGGTGAGGACGAACACGACGGTGGCAACCCCGGCGACCTGCCCGATGCCGAGCAGCAGCCGCTGTGCGGCGTAGCGGGGCAGGTTCAAGCGAGCCAGACCTTGTCGAAGCGGGCCCAGTCGAGGGTGTTGGCCGGGGCGTCGGCCGAGACCCCGCCGACACGGGGGCCGGTGGCGACGAGGAAGTCGGCGAAGCCCCACACCAGCAGGCCGCCTTCCGCGTGCAGCATGCGCTGCATGTCGCCGTACGCCTGGCGGCGTCGCTGCTCGTCGGCGGTGGACACGGCGGTGGTGTAGAGGGCGTCGAAGTCGGGCCGCGCCCAGCGGGTGGCGTTGGTGCTCGAGGCGCTCAACAGCCGCTGGGAGATGTGCGTCTCGATGGGCATGGCCCCGGAGCGGAAGCCGGCGAGCACCCCGCCGGTGAGCACGTCGCGCCAGTAGGTGTCCTTGTTGCGCTGCACCGCCTCGACGGTGAGGCCGGCCTGCCGGGCCTGGTCGGCGAAGACGCTGGCGGCCTCGACGAAGCCGCTGGCCACGGGGGCGGTGTCGAGGGGGATCCGCAGGCCGCGGGCGTCGGCCCGGTCGACGAGGAAGCGGGCCCGGTCGAGGTCGCGGGCGCGTTGCGGGATGTCGTCGGCGTAGTACTGGTATCCCTTGCCGAACAGGTCGTTGCCGATCCGGCCGGCGCCGGAGAGGACCGTGTCGACCAATTGCTGCCGGTCGGTGAGCAGGAACATCGCCTCGCGCAGGTCCCGGTTGTCGAACGGCGGCCGGTCCACCTTCATGCTGAAGCCCTGCAGGGTGCTGTTCGCCATCCGGGTGATGGCGATCCGGTCGTCACCGAGGTGGGTGCGGGCGGTGGTCGGGCTGATGTCGTGGGCGTAGTCGACCTGTCCGCCGAGCAGCGCGTTGATCCGGGCGGACTCCTCGTTGGCGATCAGGTACTCCAACTCGTCGAGGTACGCGGGGCCGTCCCAGTAGTCCGGGTAGCGCTTGAGCAGCAGGGACGTGCCGGGGCGGAAGGTGTCGACGGTGAACGGGCCGGAGCCGACGGGCTTGTCGAAGCCCTGCGCGCCCTCGGGGACGATGTACGCGCCGAACGCGGCGAGCACGTTGCCGAACTCGGCGAACGGGCGGGTGAGCCCGAACTCGACGGTGCGCTCGTCGACCGCCCGGCTGGCCCGCAGGTTGATCATGGCGGTGCTGGCTCTGGCCCGGAACGCGCGTTTCGGGTCGCCGATGCGGGCGTAGCTGGCCAGCACGTCGGCGGCCCGGACGGGCCGGCCGTCGTGGAAGGTGGCCTCGCGCAGGGTGACCCGCCAACGGGTGAGGTCGCCGTTGGGCTCCCACCGCTGGGCCAGCCGCGGCCGGATCGACACGTCGGGGCCGTAGTCGGCGAGCTTGTCGAAGACCGCCTTGGCCCGGGACGCCTCGTTGAACAGGTTGGCCAGGTGCGGGTCGAGGGTCTCGTTCGCGCCGCCGCCGGCGAACGCCGCCCGCAGTCGCCCACCCCGCCTCGGCCGGCCGGAGGGGGACGTGGCCGGGACGGTGTCGGCGCCGCAGCCGGTCAGCAGCGCGGCGGACAGTGTGGCGGCGCCACCGAGCAACGCTCGGCGGGACAGCCCTCGCGTCGGGGCGGGCAGGGTGTGCATCATCGGGTCCTTCCGGATGTCGGGGTGGTGCGGGCCGCGTCGCCGCCGCGGGTTTGCGTCGGGCATCGGGGTGGCGGGCCGGGGTGGCGGGTCTGCGCGTCCGGCCGGGTCATCGCGCCGCGGCCATCGCGACGGGCGCCGCCGGTGGGGTGAGCAGGCCACGGCGGTGCAGCAGCCACACCGCCGCGGCGGAGGCCAGGCCGAGCCCGGCGCAGAGCAGCCACGCCCCGACCGGCACGCCGCCGGCCAGTGCCAGCGCCGCGGCGAGGACCGGCAGCAGCCGTACGCCGGCCGGGCCGTCCACCGGCGTCAGCGGCAGCAGGAAGGCGACTGCGGTGATCGCCATCCCGGCGGCGATGGCCGCGCCCCGGCTCATCCGTGCCCGCAGCCGGCCGGATCAGGCCGACCAGCGTGGCCGACAGTCCGACCTGGTCGGTGAGGTGTCCGGCCAGGTACGGCAGCAGCATGTAGAACCCGACGTCGACCCGGAGCTGGTTGACCACCAGCAGCCGGATCGCCGACGGGAAGCTGCGCAGGGACGTCCACGTGGCTTTCACCGGCCCGCTCCCACCGGTGTCACGTCTCGCCCGCCTCGGCGCAGAGCCGTGCGACGCCGTCGCGGGCTGCGGCGGCCGTGCGGCGATCGGACGGCACGACGTGGGTGTTCATCCGCACAGACCTCGCTTTCCGCCATCACGACAGGCGCCATCGACGCCGCCGGTCGACCGCCGGCGCGTTGATGATAACGGTTTTCATTTGCGGCAGGAAGGGCGGGATGTGCGTCGAGCCTGCGGCGACATGCCGCACGAGGACTCGGAAAGGGATGGCCCCGCCGGTCGACCGCCGATATGCTCGCCCGCGATGAACACCTCTCTCACCAGATTGGGGGCCCGGTTCTCGCAAGGTGAGTGCTGATGCGCCACCGCACCGGGACCAGGGACGCCCGCCTCTCCCTCTGGCTGCGCGTACGCGAGTTCGCCGTGCCGCCCTCCATGATCAGAACCGCGACCGTCCGTCGCGCCGCCGGCGACTGGGCGGGAGCGTGCGCCGCCGCCCGCGTCGACGTCGACCTGGACCTGCGCGCGGTGGCCCGTACCCACGGTCGGCAGCTCGCGGCCCGGGTCCGGGCCGACCTGCGCCACCTGGCTCCCGACCTGCTGCGCTGGCACCTGCCGAGGATCGCCCCGGACGGGCTGCTCAGGCCCGGACTGACCATCCCCCTGGCCCGGTACGGCACCGACGGGCAGCAGACCGGCGCGACGGTGCACCTGGTGGCCCGTACGCCACCGGCCTGGGCGGACGCCGGTCAACGGATCAGCCTCGCCGTCCGGGACGGATCCGGGGCCACGACCGCCTGCTCGCACCCGCATCCCCGTCCGCACCGGCGGTTTCGCCTCGACCTGCACCGCCACCTCTGGGACGCCCGCCGGGCGGGAGAGCTGTGGACCCGCTCGGGGGCGGACCTGCCGGCGAGCGTCGCCGACGCGGTGACCGTGCCGGTCGACGAGGACCGGACGACGTGCCCCGACGACCGGTCCTGGCTGGACCCCGCCATGCTGCGAAGGTGGCACTGCGCCGTCGACCGGTGGGCGGACGAGGCGAGGCTGCTGCTGCAGTCGCAGGGGCGGGCCGACGGCGCCGTCGCCGTACGGCTCGGTGGCCGGCGTCGACTCGTCCTGGACCCGGCGGCGCACCCGGACCGGCCCCCACGGATGACGACGGCGTCGGCAGGTGACCGGACGACGCTGCCGGTGCTGCCCGACGCGGCGACGTGGGTGCCGCCCGACCTGACGCTGCTCCGCGCCGGGCTGATCGACGTCGACCGGCTGCACCCGCTGGTCGCGGCGGCGCTGACGCCCGGCCGTCCGGCGGCCGATCCGCCCACGCCGGACGAGCGGCTTGGCCCCCGCCTCGTCGCCTGCCGGGGCGAGCAGCACCGGATCGGCCTCGTGGACGGGGTGCTCGTCGCGCTGGACCACGACCCGGCGCAGATCCGACGCGAGGAACTGCTCGCCGCGCTGACCGGCACCCCACTGCCCTGCCTTCAGGTGATCGACGAGGCGCACCGCCACCCGGAGTGCCTCGTCGACGTCCGGGCCCGCCTCGACCACGGTGACACCGCCGGCGCCCTGGCCGCCGTCGAGGAGCTGCTCGGTCCCGGCGCGCTGCTGCGCGCCGGCGCACTGCGCGAGGTGCTGGAGGCGGCGGCGCGGCGGCGGGTCACGCACGGGCTGTTCCGGGCCGGGCTGGCCGGGCTGGCGCCGCCCCGGACGGAGCGTGACCGTCGCCCTCGCGGGCACCGCCCCCACCCGCGTCACGCCACCCGCCCCTGACCTGCGGGCCTCCCGTTCTCATCCCCGGCTCCCCGCTGAGCCCTACGCCCACCAGAGGTGATGCCCATGCTCACGTCCGTCCCGTCCACCGCCCACCCCGCGCAGCTCGACGTCGCCGCCGACCTGCTCGCCCTGCTCACCGACACCACGACCGAGCCGCGTGCCGACGTGCAGTTGGAGGCGCTGACCCTGGCCGTCGCCGCCGACCTGCCGGTGCTGCTGTGGGGGGAGCCGGGGATCGGCAAGAGCGCCGCCATGAACCAGCTCGCCGCCGCCCTCGACCTGCCACTGACCACGGTGATCGCCAGCGTGCACGAGCCGTCCGACTTCGCCGGCCTGCCCGTGGTCGGTGACGATCCCGCCGTGCAGGGCGTCCCGATGGCCCCACCGGACTGGGCCGTGCGCCTGGCGCGGGCCGGGCGAGGGCTGCTCTTCCTCGACGAGCTGTCCACCGCGCCGCCGGCCGTGCAGGCCGCCCTGCTGCGTCTCGTGCTCGAACGGCGGGTCGGCGCCCTGCGGCTACCGGCGGGCGTGCGCATCGTCGCCGCCGCCAACCCCCGGGCCTCCGCCGCCGACGGCTGGGAACTCAGCCCACCACTGGCCAACCGCTTCGTGCATCTGCAATGGACCCATGACCACGACGTCGTGGTACGCGGCCTCGCCGGAACCTGGCCCCGGGCGGCGCTGCCACAGCTCGACCCGCGGCGGCTCACCGAGGCCGTGACGTTCGCCCGCCGGGCGGTGTGCGGGCTGCTCACCGCCCGTCCCGCGCTCGTGCACCGGCTGCCGAGCAGCGAGACCCGCCGGGGCGGGCCCTGGCCGTCTCCGCGCACCTGGGAGATGACGCTGCGGTTGACCGCCTTCGCCACCGCCGCGGGTGCCTGCCGGGACGTGCTGTCCCTGCTGGTCCGTGGCACGGTCGGCGACGGCCCGGGGCTGGAGTTGCTGGCCAGCATGGACCGGATGGACCTCCCGGACCCCGAGGACCTGCTCGCCGACCCGGGGGCGGCTGACCTGCCCGAGCGGGGCGACCTGCGTCAGGCCGTACTCGACGCGGTGGTGCAGGCGGTGCGCACGCGCCCGGAGAGAGCCCGCTGGGATGCGGCCTGGGCGGTGCTGGTCCGGGCGTGGGAGACCGGCGCACCGGATCTGGTGGTCGTCCCCGCGACCACCCTCGCCGCCCTGCGCCGCGAGGACTGGGACGTCCCGGCGGCGATCGAACGCCTCGCCGGTGTGGTGTCGGTGGACCGGCGGGCCGATCGGGCCGCCGCGCGGGTCGCGGCCGCCGCGGAGGCCGGCCGGTGAGCGGGCGGCTGGACCGCGACAAGCTCTTCGCCGCCCGGCTGCACGCCGCCCGGGCCCGGCCCTATCTGGCGACGGCGCTGTTCGCCCTGCACACCGTCGAGTCACGGCGGGTCCCCACGATGGCCGTGGATCCGCACTGGCGCTGCTACGTGTCACCGGTCTTCGTGGACCGCACCCCGGTGGAGGAGCTGGCCGGGGTGTGGGTGCACGAGGTCTCCCACCTGCTGCGCGACCACCACGGCCGCAGCGACCGGGTCGCGCGAGAACGCGGGCTGACCGGGCCGGGGGAGCGGCTGCGGATGAACATCGCCGCCGACTGCGAGATCAACGACGACATCTACGGCGACGGACTGGCCCGACCGGAGGGTGCCGTCGACCCGGCGCTGCTCAAGCTCCCCGACGGTGAGCTGATGGAGGACTACCTGCGCATGTTCCAGCTCGGGCCGTACACCCAGGGCCTGGTCTGGCTGGACTGCGGCAGCGGTGCCGACGGATCGCAGCGGGAGTGGGACCACGGACCGGACGACGCGCACGGGCTCAGCCCACAGGAGCGCGACGCGGTGCGGTTCCGGGTGGCACAGGGCATCACCGGCCGCCCCGGGGACACCCCGAGCGGGTGGCGGCGCTGGGCGCAGGAGGCGTTCCATCCGCCGCAGCCGTGGCGGGACCTGCTGGGGGCGGCGGTGCGTTCGGCGGCGGCCAGCGCCGGCGCGGGGGAGGACTACACCTACGGCCGGCCGTCGCGGCGGTCCGCGAGTGTGCCCGGCGCCGTCCTGCCGAGCCTGCGGCGCCGGCCGCCCCGGGTGTCGGTGGTCATCGACACCTCCGGCTCGGTCAGCGACGCCGAGTTGGGCAGCGCGCTGTTGGAGGTCGCCGCGATCGGCCGCGCCGTCGGTGGCCGGCGGGACATGGTCACGGTGCTGCCGTGCGACGCGGCGGCCCAGGTCGTGCATCCGCTGTGCCGCGCCGAGGGGATCCCGCTGCTGGGCGGTGGCGGGACGGACCTGCGGGCGGGCTTCGCGGCGGCGCTGCGGGCCCGGCCCCGACCGGACGTGGTGGTCGTGCTGACCGACGGGCAGACGCCGTGGCCGTCGTCGCGGCCCCCGTGCCGCACCGTGGTGGGGCTGTTCCCCCGGCAGCGGACCCGGTCGTGGGAGCAGGAGGACGAGTACGAGCCGGACTCGCCGCCGGACTGGGCGCGGGTGGTGGTCATCGGATGAGGCGAGGGCCAGGCAGGTGGTGCGTCACCGGCGCCGGGCGCGGCGGCGCAGCATTGCGGTGATGACGGCGATGACGGCGAGGGTGACGCCGGTGATGATCAAACCGAGCGGTGGACCCTGTCCGGCGGCGAGCGAGGATACCGGGGCTGCCGGGGTGGCCTGATCCGTAGGCGCGGCGGGTGTCGCGGCGGGCGGGATCGGGGTGTCGGCGGTGGGGTCGGCGACGGTGAACCGGTACGAGCCCTGCACCGGGTGTCCGTCGGTGGAGACGACCCGGTAGGCGACGGTGTAGGAGCCGTTCGGGAGGGCCTGCGCGACGGTGACCGCGCCCGTCGCTCCGGTGACGACGGGGTCGCTCGTCGGCACCTTCCGCTGGTTGGCGTCGCTGAGCGTGATGGTGGTGAATGTCGGGTTGAGTTTCTGCAGGAACTTGAGGGTGATCGTGCCCGGTGGCGCGGTCAGCACGGCGTCCTCGGCCGGGGTGGCGGCCAGCAGTGAGTTGTGCGCGACTGCCGGCGAGGCCGGGACGAGCAGTAGCGCCACCGCGGTCAGCGCGGTGGCGACCAGGGTGGCGACGGTCCGGCGGGCGGGAGTGGGCATGTCTCTCCTGGATGTCGCGGTCAGCCGAGCAGTTGCTGGCCGACCCAGCCGCCCTCCGGGCAGCCGGGTGGGACGGCGAAGACGGCGGAGCCGATCGGCGTGGTCCACTCGTTGAGCAGGTCCCGCTCGGCCAGCCGGCGCTGGACGGGGAGGAACTGTCGGGTGATGTCGGCCTGGTACGAGGCGAAGATCAGTCCGCTGTCGGCGGTGCCGTCGGCGGCCGGCACCCCGTCGTAGTTGTACGCCCGGCGCAGGATCCTCAGCCGGTCGTCGGTGACGTGCGCCCGGGTGAGGTGGGAGAAGTCCGGGATCACGGTGAGCCCGTCGGGGCCGAGGGCGGCGAAGTCCGGCTCGTCGTGTTCGGCGGAGCCGGTCAGCGGGGCGCCGGTGTCGAGGCGACGGCCGACGGCCAGTTCCCGGTCGGCGCGGCCGAGCAGGTCCCACGTCTCCAGGTTCATGCTGATCCGCCGGACGACCAGGGTGCTGCTGTCGCGCAGCCAGGCCGGCCCGTCGGGCACCCATACGGCGGTCTCCAGCGGGCCACCTGGTTGCGGATTGGCGGTGCCGTCGAGTTGGCCGAACAGGTTGCGCTGGGTCCGTCCCGGCTCGGTGCCGGCGGCGCGCCGGAAGCCCTGCTGCACCCATCGGACGGTGGCGAACGGTCGGCTGTCCTTGATCAGCACGCGTTGGGCGTGGGCGACGGTGAGCGGGTCGTCGGCGCAGATCTGCAGCAGGAGGTCCCCGCCGGACCAGCGCGGCTGCAACCGGTCCACCCGGAACGGCGGCAGGTCGGCCACCGACGGCGGACGGCGGTCGTCGACTCCGGCCGCCCGGTAGAGGCCGGGCCCGAAGCCGAAGGTGACGGTCAGGCGGGCGGGCAGCAGACCGAGTTCGGGCTCGGTGTCGGCGAGGGCGGGACGGCCCCGGGTGAGGCGGGCGGCGTCGTCGGAGAGCAGCCGCAGCATCCGGCCCAGCCCGGCGCGGTCGGCGCCGGGCCTCAGGTCGAGCGCGACGAACGCCGCGTGCGCCTGCGCCTCGGTGGCGACACCGGCCTGTCGCGGGCCGTGGAACGGTTCGACCGCGCTGCCGACCTGCGCCACCGGTTTCGCCTCGGCACCTCGTACGCGCTGATCGTCGTGCCGGGCGGCGGCGAGCGCGGCGGCGCCGGCGAGCGCGCCCCCGGCGGTCAGGGCTGCGCCGGTGAGCAGGCCGCGCCGGCCCACCGGCCGGTGGGCTGGTTCGTCGGTCATGAGGTGGGGCTCATGGTCATCGCCGGCGTGGCGCTCGTGCCCGGCGCGGGCTGGCCGTGGCCGGGGGCGTAGCTCTCCTGCGCGCCGGTGAACGGCTTCGCCACCGCCGTGAACGTCTGGGTGCGCCCGTCGGCGAAGGTGAGGGTGACGGTGAGCTCGTCGCCGGCCTGCACCGGCCGGGTGAGGTTCATCAGCATCAGGTGGTCGCCGCCGGGCTGCAGCACGTGCTCGCTCCTGGCCTTGATCACGATGCCGCTCCGCTTGGGCTGCATGACCATCTTCCCGTCTCTCATGGTCATCTCGTGCAGTTCCATCGGCGACACCTCGGTGCTGGCGGCGGTGATCGTCACGTCCGTGTCCCCGGCGTTGACCAGCGTGCCGAATGCCGCGGTCATGCCCTTGTCCGCGGCCTTCACCCAGGGGTCGCGGATCCCGAGCACGTCGGCGGTGGCGCTCGCCGTGGCCGACGGCGTCGCACTCGGCGCGGTGGTCGACGACGGGTCCGACGATCCGCAGCCCGTGATGCCGGCGGTCAGCAGCCCGGCCGCGAGAAGGACGACCGCAGCGCGCCGGCCGGAGGTGGTGGAACTCGGCATGGGTGGTTTCTCCTCGCTGATCCTGCGTCGTGGTCGCCTCGTTGGTCGGGCGGCGGAGGCGGCCGGTTCCCGCCGTCGTATTCGTCACACTGATGGGGGAAATCGGTGATCGCCGCTCGGTGGCCCGGGGCGGGCCGGAGCGGCGGTCGGCTCCGGCGCGGGTGGGTGTACGAGACGAGTCGGCTCGCGCGGCACCCGGCCGCCGGCCGACGGTCGGGTGCCGGCACCTAGTCTTTGCCTGGCCGTGTCCGCGCCGGGAGAGAGAGCAGGATCAGATGGCGGAGCCGCACGTGCGGGAAGCGGCGGAGCTGTTGGCGCACGCGCGACGCGTCGTCGTGTTCACCGGTGCGGGGATCTCCGCCGAGAGCGGTGTGCCGACGTTCCGCGACGCCCTGACCGGTCTCTGGCGGCGCTTCGACGCCCAGGCGCTCGCCACGCCGGAGGCGTTCCGCGACGACCCCGCGCTGGTCTGGGGGTGGTACGAGTGGCGACGCAGCAGGGTTTCCCGAGCTGTGCCGAACGCGGGTCATCTGGCCGTGGCCGCGATCGAGGCACGTGTCCCCGACAGCCTCGTCGTCACCCAGAACGTCGACGATCTCCACGAGCGCGCCGGCTCGGTGGCGCCGCTGCACCTGCACGGCAGCCTGTTCGCGCCGCGGTGTTCGGTGTGCGCCCGTCCGGCGCCGTACGAGGTGGCGCAGGAGCCCGGTGACGGCCGGCGGGTGTCGCCGCCCCGGTGCGCGCGCTGCGCGGGTCCCGTCCGACCCGGCGTGGTGTGGTTCGGTGAGGCGTTGCCGGCTGCGGTGTTGGAGGCCGCGATCGGGGCGGCGTCCGGCTGCGACCTGCTGATCACTGTGGGGACCTCGGGCCTGGTGTACCCGGCCGCCGAGATTCCCCAGGTGGCTGCCCGCCTCGGTGCCCGGGTGATCCAGGTCAACCCGGAGCGGACGCCGCTGGACGCCGTTGCCGACGTGAACCTGCGCGGCCCGTCCGCTCAGCTGCTTCCCGCTCTGGTGCGAGCCGCCTGGGGCGGTGACGACCCGGCGTTGCCGGGAGCGGGCCCGTCGGGCGCCGGAGGGTGACCGGGACCGAGAACGGCGGCATCGGGCCTGGTCGGATGCGTCGGTGCGCCGTGCGTGGCGTGCTGGCCGGGGTCGTGACCGGTGCGTCGGCCACGACCCCGGCTGCGCTCATGTCGTCGCGGTGCAGCTGAGCGTCGGGGTGGAGTTCGAGCCGGAGCCGGTCAGCCCGAAGGTGGCCTTCGCTCCGGCCGCCAGTGTGCCGTTGTAGCCGGCGTTCCTGGCGGTCACGGTCGACCCGCTGGTGGTGACCGTGGCGTTCCAGGCCGAGCTGATCTGCTGGCCGCCGGCGAGCGTCCAGGTGACCGTCCAGCCCCGGATCGCGCTGCTGCCGGCGGTCACCTCGACCTCACCCTGGAAGCCGCCGGGCCACTGCCCGGTGCTCTTGTAGCTGGCCGCGCAGCCGGCCGGGACCGGCGGCGGGGTGGTCGGGGGCGGGGTGGTCGGCGGCGGCGTGGTGGGCGGGGGCGTGGTGGGCGGGGTGGTCGAGCCGCCACCGAAGTCCACGTCGCTGCACAGGTAGTACGACTGGTCGGAGTGGCTGGCCTGCCAGATCGTGTAGACGATGTGCCGCCCGGTGCGGCCCGGCGCGTTGGCCGGGATCTGGATGGACACGCCCTGGCTCTCCGGCGTCCACTGCGACGCCGGGGTGTTGCCGATCTGGCCGACCTGTTCCAGGTCGCTCCAGGCCAGCGGCTTGCTGAGGGCGTTGAAGCCCTGCCTGGTCACGTACACCCGGATGTAGTCGGCGCCGTGGCTGGCCTGGTCCCAGAGGCGTACCCGGAAACTGTTGGCGACGCTGGTGGTCTTCCACGCGCCGACGGCGTCGAGCGAGTTGTACCGGCCGTCGCCGGTGTGCCCGGCGCTGCAGAGCTGGCCGTCCGGGATGGCGGCCTGGTGGTTGCCGGCGACGCCCTCGCGGTACAGGCCGTTCCAGTTCCACATGGCCGTCGTGTTGTACTGCCAGGCCTGCCAGCACATCGGATCCTGGGTGGCCATGGCCGGGTTCTGGAAGTCGCTGCCCCAGCGCTGCCAGCAGCCGTAGTTGCGGGACGCGGGGTCGACCACGGATCCGTGGGCGGAGGCCGGCGCGGCCAGGGCGGTGGTCAGCAGCAGCACGGCGACCGCGCCGGCGGCGAGCAGCCACGCCACGAGCGGGACGCGGCGTGGTCGGGTGAGGGTGGACACGGAGCCTCCAAGGGAAGAGGTGGGACGACGACGCCCGGACGGCCCGGGAGTTGCCCGCTCCCGTGCCCGCATGTGTGGCTCCCGCTGCGGCTCTGCCTGGCAGACTCCCACCTCGATCGAAGCTAGTCAATGAAGTGTGCTGCCCGGGTCCGCCGCGGCCGCCACGGGCCGTCGAGCGGGTGGGTGGGTGCGTCCGGGTCGCGCGACAAAAGCTGCGCGCCCTTCCCCTTGCGACTCGGAAAGCGCTTTCCTATACTGCCATCCATCAATGCGTTGGTCCCTTTCCGGGCGAGGGCCAATCGGGCGGTCTCGCCTGCCGCGTACGGGCAGCGCGACCCTCGCCCGCGCCACGTCACGTCACCAACAGCATGGGAGACACCTGATGAGACTCACGGCGCTCACCGCAGGCGCTGCCCTGGCGGCCGGCGCGGCCCTCGCGCTGCCCGCGTCCCCGGCGACAGCCGCGCCGACCCGATACGAGGCGGAGAACTCGCCGGCGGTCTGCACCGGCACGATCGACAGCAACTGGTCCGGGTTCTCCGGCTCCGGATTCTGCAACGGCGACAACTCCACCGGCGGCTGGGCGCAGTTCACCGTCAACGCCGCGGCCGCCGGCACGGCGACGGTCGGGGTCCGCTTCGCCAACGGCACCACCACGGCGCGACCGGCCGGCCTCGTCGTGAACGGCGCGAGCGTGCAGAACGTCTCGTTCGAGAGCACCGGCGCATGGAACAGCTGGGCGACCAGGACCCTGACGCTGAGCCTCAACGCGGGGACCAATACGATCCGGCTCAACCCGACCAGCTCCGCCGGGCTGCCCAACGTCGACTTCCTCGACGTCGAGACGGGCACCAGCCCGCCGCCGCCGACGACGAACGCGCTCTACGTGGCGACCAACGGCAACGACAGCAGCACCGGCACCCTGAGCGCTCCGCTGAAGACCATCCAGCGCGCGGTCGACCTGGCGCAACCCGGACACACCATCTTCATCCGGGGTGGCACGTACGCGCCGAGCACGAACATCCAGATCCTCAAGAACGGCACGTCGAGCGCACCCATCACGATGCGCAACTACGAGGGTGAGCGGGTCGTCATCGACGGCGAGAACATGCCCTACACCCCCGGCGCGGTGGACTCCACCATCCCCCGCCCGGAGCGCGGCGCCATCCACATCGAGGGCGACTGGTGGCGCCTGATCGGCCTGGAGATCATCCACGGCCCGTACGGCATCTTCGGCCTGGACACCAACAACAACGTCTTCGAGCGCCTGATCACCCGCGACAACTACGAGTCCGGCCTGCACATCGTCCAGGCGTCGAGCAACAACCAGATCATCAACCTGGACAGTCACGGCAACCGTGACCCGCGCAAGAACGGCGAGAGCGCCGACGGCCTGGCCATCAAGGAGGGCTCCGGCAGCGGCAACGTCGTGCGGGGCGCCCGGCTGTGGAACAACTCCGACGACGGCCTGGACTTCTGGATGTTCTCCTCGTCGATCCGCATCGAGAACAGCCTCGCCTGGGGCAACGGGTTCAACCGCTGGAACCTGCCCGACTTCACCGGCGACGGCAACGGGTTCAAGCTGGGCGGCAACGGCGTGTCCGCCGACCACACCGTGCGCAACAGCATGGCGTGGGACAACGCGGTCGGCGGGTTCATCGACAACAACAACCCCGGCCGGCACGTCGTCGACCACTGCACCGCGTGGGACAACCCAGGGACCGGGTTCAATTTCAACCGCTCGGACAGCACCCTGACGAAGAACCTCGCCGTGGCCAACGGCACCAACGTCTCGCTCGGGTCCAACTCCGGCGGCTCGGGCAACTCGTGGAACCTCGGCGGCAGCTGGTCCTTGCAGAGCACCAACGCCGGCACGATCACCGGAGCACGCACCGCCGACGGCTCCATCCCGTCCTCCACCTTCCTGCGCCCGAGCAACGGCGCTGACGTGGGGGCCCGCTTCTAGGACGCGTGTCGAGGCCCCTGGCCGGCCTGCGGCGGGCCAGGGAACCTCAGGGATCGGTCCGGACACCACACCGGTATCCGGACCGATCTCCGCGTGCCGACCGGGTCCGTACGGCCTACCGCTGTCCACGGCGCGTCCGACGCGGCGTGGTCAGGTCCTGGACCGACGGCCCCGGACGTTCGACCCGGACGGGATCGCCGCGAACGAGTTCGTCGTGGATGCGCCATCGGACGGTGCCGACGTCGCGGCGCACGGCTTCGTCCCCGTGCTCGATGCGCCGTCGCAGCAACTGCACGGCGAGCCGGCGATTGAGGGTGAACTGCCGTTCGGTGTCGACCACGACGACGAGGCCCGAGGGACGGTGGGTCACCCGTACCGCCGTGCTGGCCTTGTTGCGGTGCTGCCCGCCCGGGCCGCCGGTACGGCAGGCGACGACGTGCACGTCCGCCTCGGCGAACGGGGTGCTCGGCACGTCGACCTGACACGGGCGGGCGGTGACGTACCAGTTCTTGCGGCCGGTGCTCGCCCGGTAGGGGCTGGGGGCCTGCCAGCACAGGGTTCCCGTCCAGGAGGCGGCGAACTCCTGGGCGGCGGCGCCGTGGATGCGCACCAGCGCCGACCGGAAGGTGCCGGAGCGGTCGCCGGCGACGGTCTGGACGCGGCGGGTCGACAGGTCGTGCCGGACGGCCTCGGCCTCCAGCCGGCGCAGCAGCCGCGACAACGCCCAGGCACACTCCTGCGGGCCCCGACCGGCCGACAGCAGCAGGTCGACGCTCATGCCCGGCCCTTCCTGCGGCGCTGGTCGAGGCGGGCCGTGCGGGGCGCGGTGCCGACGTCGGGCGTCTTGTAGGTGACCAGGGGGACCGTGGTGGCCACCGGCGTGGCCAGGTCGTGGGCGACCAGGTCGGCGATCACCTGCTCGATGCGCTTGTAGGCCGTCGGCGCCTCCTCGAAGAGCAGTTGCCGGTCACCGCACACCACCAGCGACCCCACCGGGGTGCGGCGCAGCTCCTCGACGGTGTGCTTGGCCCGGCCCCGGCGCAGGGCGTCGGCGCGGGACATCTTGCGACCCGCCCCGTGCGCCACGGAGTGGTTCGCCTCCGCGCCGGCGTGCGCGGCCACCAGGTAGGACGGGGTGCCCCGCGTGCCGGCGACGAGCACGTCGCGGCCGTCACCCGGCGCCGCGCCCTTGCGGTGCAGGTAGACGCCGTCGCGGACCTCGACCAGGTTGTGGCACTCGTCGACGATCGGGGCGGTGGGTTCGGCTCCCAGGGCGTGGGCGACCCGGGCGGCCATCAGCCGCCGGTTGAGCGATCCCCACCGCACCGCGGCGTCGTGCATCGCCAGGTAGGCGGCGGGGTCAGCGGCGGGACCGGCGCCGTGGACCTCGGTGTGCGCCCGCAGGATCCGCTCACCCAGTCCGCGCGAACCGCTGTGGACGATGAGCACGAGCTGACCGGCGGTGAGCCCGAGACGCTCCGCGTGGTCGGGTGCGAAGACGGTGTCGACCCGGGCCAGCTCGACGAAGTGGTTGCCCCGGCCGACCGTCCCGAGACCCTCGACGTGACCGGCGGGAACGTCGCCCGCGAGGACGGCCCAGGCCGGATCGTCGGCGTCCTGCTCGGGATCGAGCGGGCGGTCGAGGTCCGGGAACCGGGCGGCGAGCCGCTCGGGTACGGCGCGCTTGAGCCGGATGGGGAACACGGCGATGCCGCAACCGATGTCGGAGCCCACCAGGAACGGGTACAGCACCGTCGACGCCATGGCGGCGCCGATCGGGGCGCCCTTGCCCGGGTGCAGGTCCGGCATGCCGGCGACGTGGATCATGCCGTCGAGGGTGGCCACCTGATGGCACTGTGCGACGGCGTCGGACTCGATCCAGCTGGTGGGGGAGGCGAACACGGTGACGGTGGCCGAGGTGGACCGTGGCAGGGAAGGGTGCACGGACAAGGAGACGCTCGCATCTCGCGGAGAGGACGTGGACGGACGGCAGCACGACGCCATCGGCGCCGTGGGGCGGCAGGAGCAACGCGGGTGCTGTCCGTCAGAACGTCATGGGCTCCACCTTCGCGGAGCCCACCGCGCCGGGCAACCGACTTTCGGCGTCGCGCGGCGGGTGCTCCACACGCCTGCGCGTACACCCCGCGCTTCGCACCGGCTGCCGGGACAACCCGGCGCTCGCCCGCACCGATCCCTGCCGGGCACCGCATCGGGCGGGAGCCACCGTCACCGGCCCGCGGGTCGTCAATGCCCCGGGCTCGGCACGGAACCTCGCTCCCACAGGCTCTCCTCGGCCCACGCGCCGACGATCACCTGGTCGGGATCGCGTCGGTCCACCTCGGCCAACTCGGCGGCCACCAGTTGCAGGCCGACGGTGACCGGTAGTTGTGCCAGCACCGGGTGCAGGCCGGCGATGCCCGGGACGGTGCTCACCGGGATGCCCTCGGCGGTGGCGGCGGCGCCGATCGCGGCGACCAGCCCGTCGGGGTCGCTGTCCGGGGCGACCAGCAGCAGCCGGTCCCGGGGCCCGTACGGCACGGCGGCGCCGTGCAGCAACCGCTCCGCGTCGAAGCCCTCGGCCAGCACTCCGGCGGCCTCCCGGATCTTCAACGCGCCCTCGGCGGCGGTGACGGCGTACGGCCCGGCGCCGACCAGCCCCAGCGCGCGTCCGGGTGCGGGCACGGCGCCGGGTTGGTACGTGGCGCACACGGCGCGTACGTGCCGGGCCGCCCGGGTGAGGTCGGCCGGGCCGACGTCCGGGCAGCCGAGGCAATGCGCCAGGTTGGCCAACGCGGCCAGGCAGGCCGTGTAGCTGACCGTGTACGTCTCGGACTCCTCCGGCGCGACCGTGACGATCGCCTCCGGCCAGCCGGCCCGCTCACCGGTGATCGTCAGCAGCCGGCAGCCCGCCGTCCGAGCCGTCTCCCGCGCCCGGCGGCTGTAGGCCGTACGGCCGGTGTGCGAGATGACCACCACGGCGTCGTCCGGGTGCAGCGTCGGACCCCAGGTGACGAATTGTTCGGCGGCGAAGCCGTACGCGTCGAGGCCGGCGTCGCGCAGCAGGAGCGCCCCCAGGTCGGCGGCGTGCCGGCTGGTGCCGGTGCCGACCAGCAGGACCCGGCGGGCGTCGCGCAGCCGTTGCGCCGGCTCGGCGAGGTCCGCCGCCGCCATCCGTTCGATCGCGTCGGCCTGGGTGTGGATGGTCCGTCGCAGCGCGGACGTCACGGGGCAACCTCCGAGAGCAGTCGCAGGTCGGTCATGGTCAGCGCACAGTCCACCCCGATCAGCCACGGTGCGTCCAGTGCGAGTTGTTCCGCCGCCACGTGGACACCCGCGTCGGTGAGGTACTCGACGTAGTGCAGGTGCCCTCGCGCCGCTACCCCGGGGACGACGGTGAGGTCTCCGTCGGCCCGGTACGCCGCCCGTCCCCGGCCGGTCTCGGTCAGCACGGTGTCGCGCAGTCGGCCCCGCGCCGGATCGTACTCGTCGGCGGTGACCGGCCGTCGGATCCACGAGGACGCCCGCAGCCCGTCCGGGCCGGCCTCGAGCGCGAGCCACATGCCGGCCCGGCCGCTGCGCAGCAGGTACTCGCCCCATTCGTCGACGCCGTCGCGGGCCAGCAGCCGGGTGAGCACCGTCCACCGGGTCCCGTGCAGCCCGACCGCCGTACCGGGCGACAACTGGTGAAGCAACGCCATGTCCACGGTGACCACCTGTCATCGGATCCGGAACCGGGAGGGCACCTCGATGCGTCCCTCCACCGCGTCACACACGAACGCCGCCCAGGCCGGGCCGTGCTTGAAGCCGTGTCCGCCGTCGCCACCGACGAGCCAGACCGTCGGGTCGGCCGGGTGCCGGTCCAGCAGGAAGTGCTCGTCCGGCATCTCCACGTAGCGGCAGCGCTCCCGCCGCCGCACCGGCGCGTCCCGCAACGCCGGCACCCGCCGCCGCAGGTAGGGGTGCGGGTCGACCGGCACGGCGTCGGCGTCCGGCGTGACCGTCCGGTCCGCCACCACCTTGACGCCGCCGGAGCCGACGGCGGGCACGCCGTACCATTCGGCGTCGCGGTCGATCCAGGCGGGCGGGGGCCGGTCACTGCGCCACGCGGCCGGCGGGTCGAGGAAGGTGCTGTCCTGGGCGACCACCCGCGCCGAGGTGAGGCCGGGGAACAGGACCGGCAGGCCCGGGCCGACCGCCCAGACGGTGACGTCGCCGGTGAGCGGACGACCGTCGATGACCGGCTGGCCGTCGACCGCGCGTACGTCGGCCCGGCGCAGCCGTACGCCCCTGTCGACGGCGCACGCGGCCACGGCGCGGATCGCCTCCCGGGCGAGCAGCACGGCGCCGGACGGCTCGAAGAGCAGGTGGTCGTCGGGGCCGGGGGTGAACCACGGGAACCGGCGGCGTGCCTCGACGCCGTCGACCTCGCACAGCGGCACCCCGACGCACCGGGCCGCGGCCACGGTGTCGCGCGTCCACCGGTCGGCCGTACCGAACAGGAGCACACCGGTCGGCGCCAGCACGGTGCGTCCGGCGACCTGACCGAACCGGCGCCACCGCTCCCGCGACCGCCACGCCGATCGGGTGTACCAGTCGTCGGCACCGTACGACGTGCGCAGGATGCGCGACTCCGCGGTGGACGCGCCGGAGTTGTCGAGCGGGTCGCGGTGGGCGACCTGCACCCGCCAGCCCCGCACGGCGAGTTCGTGGGCGACGCAGAGTCCGAAGACCCCGGCACCGACCACCGTGGCCCGCCCGACGGTCAGCCCGGCCACACCGACTGCTCCAGGTCGGTCGGCAGCGGGAGGAAGAAGGGCGCGGTCCGGGTCAGCCGTCGGCCCGGGGCGGCGGGGTGGACCCCGTCCCAGCGGGGGGTGCCGCTCTCGCCGAGCGCGTGCCACAGCCGCTCGGCGAACTCCGGCATCACCGGCCAGGCGAGCTGGGCGAGGGTCCGGGCGGCGGCAGACTCGGCCGCCACCGCCGCGTCCGACGCGGCGGACGGGCCGGCGGCCCGCAGCCGGGACTGGCCGGCCGCGAACTCCGTCGCCCGGCGGACGATGTCGACCAGCACCCGGGTCGCCGTGCGGGGTGAGAACCCGGCGGCCGTGTAGGCGGCGAGACACTGCCGGGCCAGGTCCGCCAGGTCGGCGAGGAAACGGCGGTGGCTGGGCAGCGGCTCGCCCAGCGGCGGCACCCCGGCCGGGTCAACCCGATCCGCGAGGCCACCCAGCCATGACTGCCACCTGCCGGCGAGTTCGTCGTCGATCAGCGTGCGGAACCGGTCGATGGTGAACGACGACGGGCCGGTCTCCGGCCGGTCGTGGGCCAGGGCGAAGCGCACGGCGGACGCCGGGACGTGGTCGAGCAGCTCTCGGGCCCAGATGGCGTGCCCACGGCTGGTGGAGAACTTCTCGTCGTCAAGGTGGAGGAACTCGTTGGTCAGCAGCGCGTCGGGCAGCCGCATCCCCGGGTCGTAGGCCGTCAGCAACGCCGGGAACAGGATCGCGTGGAAGTAGCCGTTGTCGAAGCCGAAGAACTGCACGACCTCGCTGCCCGGCGCGTCCCACACCGCCCGCCAGTCACTGCCGCCCCGGGCGGCGAGCGCCTCGGCGAGCGCGGTGAGGTATCCCGGAACCATCTCGGCCCAGACGTACACGCGTTGGTCGGTGAAGCCGGCCACCGGGCTGGGAATGCCCCAGTCGGTGGGGTGGGTCAGTGGGATCTCGGGCAGCGGGGCGGCCAGCACAGCCGCGCAGAGCGCCTCCAACTGCGGACTCATCACGGCCCGGGCGTGGTAGGCGCGCAGGGTGTCCGCGTACCGCTGCAGGGGAAACACCAGCCGCCGGTAGGGCCGGTGGACCGGCGACGTGCCGCAGACGTTGCAGACCGGATCGACGAGGTCCACGCAGCTGTTCGGCTGGGCACACGCCTCGCAGGAGTTGCCGTCGCTGTCGGCCTTGCAGTGCGGGCACCCGCCGGAGACGTACGCCTCGAACAGGTAGCGGTCGCAGCGTTCGCAGAACAGTCCGTCGCTCGTGCGCGGTACGAGGGCTCCCCGCGCGTGCAGGGTCGCGATGAACTCGACCACCATGTCGCGGTGCCGTCGGTCGTGCGCCGGCCGAGGACAGGCGTCGGTGGCGAACCCGATGGCGGTGAAGACCTCGGCGATGTCGTCGGCGAAGCCGTCGGCCATCCGGTACGGGTCGACGCCGATCGCCCGCGCCTTGGCCGGCACGTAGCTCTGGTGCAGGTCCGAGCCGGTCAGGTAGACGGCGCCGTGCCCGGTGAGCCGGCGGGCCCGGGTGTAGATGTCGGCGGCGGCGTACGGCCCGGAGAGATGCCCGAGGTGCAGGTCGCCGTTCGGGGTGGGTGGCGCCGCGGTGACGACGCTCAGGGCCGGGTTCGCGACGCGGTCGGCCGGTGGCATGCGTGCTCCCTACAGGTCGAACCGGCCGTACGCCGGCGGCCAGTACACGGACAGCAGCACCAGCGGGTCGGCGCCGGTGTTGACGAGACGGTGGGGGGTGTCGGCGGGAATGACGACGGCCTGCCCGGCGACGACCGGCTGCTGCTCCGTGCCGACGGTCATGTCCCCGCGTCCGGACAGGATCAGGAAGATCTCGTGTTCGGGGTGGGCGTGCTCGTCGGTGGCGTCGCCACGGTCGAGCACGGCGCGTCCGACGCCCCAGTCGGCCAGGTCCTCTCCGCCGTGGGGATAGATCTGCTGGTACCGCACGCCGTAGCCGGGTAGCAGTTGGTCGTCGCCGATCTGCCGGACGAGCACGGCGCCTCCTCAGTAGTCGAAGTCCGGTGCGTTGACCGCCGGCCAGGCCGGCCAGGGGTTGTCGTGGCGGGCCGTCTCCTCGACGTCGAGCCCGTGCACCCACCCGTGCTCCGGGGATCCGGGATCGGTCGGCGCGGGATCCAGGTAGTCCAGGTGCAGCGACGACCAGATCTCCTCGGCCGCCCACGGCCCGTCGGTGCGGACTCGCGCGTCGGTCAGCACCTCGGGCTGCACCAGGACGTCGATCTGGTAGGTGGCGGAGTAGCGGTCCGGGTCGAACCCGTCGCGGGGGCAGGTGCCGCCGGACGCGTCAGGCGCCGGGTTGCGCCAGCTCGAGCCGTGCGCCCGGGGGTGGCCGATGCCGCCGGCGCCGATGGAGCGCAGGGCCATCCGGCGGACGAACGCCATCGCCTCGGTGAGATCGGGCATCAGCCCGCGGGCGACCAGGGCCTGGGCGTAGTGCCCCGGGGCGTTCATGGAGATGAGCAGCCCGCCCGGCACCCTGCGGTCGTGGTGGCGGCGCAGGTGGGCCGAGGTGTGGAACAGTTGGGCGCTGGCCTTGTAGACGCGCAGCGCGCCGTCGGGGTGTCGCAGCGGCACCGCCTCGGTGTAGATGACGTCCGGCCGGATCGGTGCGTGTTCGACCAGGTACGTGCTGGCGAGGGTGAGCGCCGTGGCGGCCAGCTCCGGCCCCGGCGGGGCGTACGCGAGACGCCGGCTGTTGAACATGATCAGGAAGGCGCTGCTGTGGCCGGTGACGGCCCGGTCCTTCCACCGGCGGCGGGCGCGTTGGATCTTCCCGGTCACCGAGTCCAGGCCCCGGGACAGGTCCTCGTCGCTGATCCAGCACACGTCCATGCCGAGCCCTCTACTGGCCCGGACGTCGTCGTCCTGCCGGGTGGCGAGGCGACCGAACAGGCACGGCTGGCTGCGGGCGAGCCACCGGTGCAGGGCCGCGCGACGCTGCGCCTCGGTGCTCCCCGGCGACAGCAGCACCTCGTGGGCGGCGTCGATGTCCGCCCCGAAGGACACGTCGGCGGGTAGCTGGGGCAGGTCGCGCAGCACCGCGGGGACGACGACACCGTCTCCGATCCGCATTTTCTCCGCCTCTGGAAGTGTCGGCCCTTCTTTTTCGAAACGCATTACTTGATAGCAGTGAAATGCGGTGCGCGTCGAGGTCGGGCGGGCCGCCCGGCCATATCCGGCGCGATCGCGACGAATTCCTGGCGCGACCGCGCCGGATATCGGTCGGTGCCGGGACAACATTCATCACACCTGCGCGCCGGTCGCAGGGGATACAAATATGGCGACCGCCCGCCCGATTGGTGGGAGCCGATGAAAAGTGTCAGGAGAAGAGGCCGGAAAGTGAGCTTGATCGGGACCTTGAACGGTTCGCGGGGACCATTGCCCAGCCTGTCGGACATGCTCGACGAGCTGCCCAGCCTGCCGCCCAACGCGGACTTCGGTGACGACATCGAGCGCGCCCACCACACCCTGCTCTCGGACGCCGACGTCGAGGAGAAGCGCCGGGCGCTCTTCCAGTGGGTGGGGCGCTGGCAGCCCTGCCTGTTCGGGCGTCTCGCGGCACACGCGGCCAAGGGCCCGGCAGCGGCCAAGGGCCTGGAGGCGGAGGTGTGCTGGCTCACCGACGACGACCTGGCCCGCGGCGCGGACCATGTCAGCGCCACGATCCAGCAGGCCCGGCGGCGCTGGAAGGACCGTGCCGAGCAGGGCCTGGCCAGCGGCTTCCTCATCATGTTCAACAGCCGTCGGCTGGCCTTCGCCGCGCCGGGCAAGGAACTGCTGCGCCTGTGCCTGTTCCTGTCCGACCTGTACCTGATCGAGCACGCCCCGACCCGTCCGGACGTGATCTACACCGAGGCGGCGCCGCTGCGCCTCGACGGGCGGCTGCACCTGTTCAAGGTCGGCTGCAACATCTTCTACTCGGGCGCGCACGGCACCCGCAACCACGACCGGCGGGTCCCCGGCGGCCTGATGTTCTCGATGAACTCACCGGGCCACTACGCCAACTCCCTGCACGCCCGGGGCTTCTTCGACTCGCTGCCGGCCGCCATCGAGTTCGTCCGGGACACGGCGTTCCGGTCGATCGGCAACGGCGGGCTGGGCGCGGGCGACGTGCCGAGTCAGAGCTGGCACAACCGCCGACGTGAGGAGCAGGACGGGTGTCCGGTCCGCCGGCTGCCGTCCTACGTCCCGCCGGACTTCGACCCGCAGAGCTACTCGGCCCTCTACCACACCGACGTGCTCGTCCCGACCGCCGTCACGGTCGACGGGACGCGGGTCAGCGGGCCGTACGAGTCGAGCGGTGTCGAGATCTGGCCCAATCTGCTCCTCGACTACATCACCGATGAGCGTTTCCCGGCCGACCACGAGAACTACGGGCAGTTCCAGGGCCATCCCGTGGACGACTGCAACCGGTACCACAACCCCTGGCAGGCGCGTGAGGCATGGAACGACGAGCAGTTCCGTTACTGACCGGACGAACCGGGCGATCCCCGGTGAAGGTGGAGGACAGCACATGACGACGGAGGAATTCACGCGGGGCAGGCACTACCTGATGTGCCCACCCGACTATTTCGAGGTGTCGTATTCCATCAATCCCTGGATGGATCCGCACGTCGCCGTCGACGAACAGTCGGCCCACGAGCAGTGGCGGGGACTGGTCGAGACGATCCGCGAGGCCGGCGGCCTGGTCGAGCAGATCCCGGCCGTACCGCACCTGCCGGACATGGTCTTCGTCGCCAACGGCGGCATCGTCAGCGGGGACTTCTTCCTGCCCGCCGCCATGCGCCACCCCGAGCGGCAGGGCGAGACGCCTCACCTGCGGGCCTGGTTCGAGGAGTTCGGGTGCAAGGTGCTCGACCCGCCGGCCGGCTGGCAGGAGGGCGCGGGTGACGCCCTCGCCTTCGGTGACGTCCTGGTGGCCGGGTACGGGTTCCGGTCCGAGCGGGCGGCCTACGACGACGTCACCGCCCGCACCGGTTGGCGGATCCTGCCGGTACGCCTGGTCGATCCCCGGCTGTACCACGTCGACATCGCCTTCTGCCCGCTCGACGACCGGCAGGCCATCGTGGCTCCGGACGCCTTCGACCGCGAGGGACGCCGTGCGCTGACCGAACTCGTGCCCGACCCGGTGCTGCTGACCATGGAGGAGGCGCTGGCGTTCAGCGCCAACTCCATCGTGGTCGGACACGTGGTGATCATGCCGGCCTGCTCCGCCCGGCTGGAGGCCGAGCTGCGCCGCCGGGGGTTCGAGGTCGTCGTCCGCCCGGTCGGCGAGTTCCTCAAGGCCGGCGGCGGCGTACGCTGCCTCACCCTGACCCTCGACAACGTGCTGCCCACCGGGGCCGGTGGTCATGACTGAGCCCCGGGGCGGCCTGCAGATCGTCGAACGCCGTGCCGTCGTCGACGCCGTCGGTGAGGGGGAGTGGGGAGCGGCAACGGGCACCCCGTGCCTCTACTTCGATCCGGGCATCGCCGCCGACCGTTACGAGCGGTTGCGTTCGGCCTTCCCGGACACCGACTCCTACTACGCGGTCAAGGCCAACCCGGAGCCACGCCTGGTCCGACGGCTGGTGCGGGCCGGCGCCTTCTTCGACGTGGCCAGCCCGGCCGAGATCGCGCTCTGCCTGGCCGAGGGGGCGGACCCGTCGAGACTGTCGTACGGCAACACGGTGAAGAAGGTCTCCGACATCCGGTACGCCTACCGCAGCGGCGTGCGGTTGTTCGTCTTCGACAGCCAGGACGAGCTGCTCAAGCTGGCGGAGCACGCGCCCGGCTCGGCGGTGTACTGCCGGCTGCTCGCCAGCAGCGCCGGCGCGCAGTGGCCGCTGAGCGGCAAGTTCGGCTGCACCCCGGAGATGGCGATCGATCTGCTGACCCAGGCGCGCCGGCTCGGCCTGCGGCCGGTGGGCGTGTCGTTCCACGTCGGCTCCCAGCAGCTCGACCCGGGCCGGTGGGAGCCGAGCGTGGCCGTGGCGGCGCGGGTGTTCGGCGCGCTCGCCGCCGCCGGCATCGAGCTGACCATGCTCAACATCGGCGGTGGCTTCCCCGTGGAGTACACCTCCCCGGTCCCGCCGATCGAGCGGTACGCCGCCGCGATCACGGCGGCGGTCGGGCGGCACTTCGGCACCCGTCCCCGGCTGGCCACCGAGCCGGGCCGGTACGTCGCCGCGACCGCGGGCGTGCTGCGGACCGAGGTCGTCCTGGTCTCCCGCAAGACCTTCGACGACGACACCCGCTGGGTCTACCTGGACGTGGGGCGCTTCGGCGGGCTGGCCGAGACGGAGGGTGAGGCGATCCGGTACCGGCTCGTCACACCGCACGACGGCGGACCCGACGGCGCGGTCGTGCTGGCCGGCCCCACCTGCGACAGCGTCGACATCCTCTACCAGCGCGCGGCCTACCGGCTGCCGCTGGCCCTGCGCCAGGGCGACACCGTGGACATCCTCGCCGCCGGCGCCTACACCACCACCTACGCCTCTGTCGGGTTCAACGGATTCCCGCCCCTGCCAACCGTCTGCATAGGAGACGACGAGTGACCCTGCCCGGAAAGCTCACCTTCCCCGGACGCGTCCTGCTGCTCGGCAGCGGATCGGTGTCGCAGTGCCTGCAGCCGCTGCTCCTGCGGCACCTGGACATGGACTTCACCCGGCTGACCGTCATGGACTTCGCCGACCTGGCCGGGAAGATCCCCGACACCCTCGCCGCGGGGGCCCGCTACGTCCGGCACCGGATCACCCCGGAGAACCTCGCCGCGACGCTCGGCGAGCACCTCGGCCGGGGCGACCTGCTGATCAACCTGAGCTGGAACATCGACACCATCGACATCGTCGACTGGTGCCAGCGCAACGACGTGCTCTACGTCGACACCTCCGTCGAGCTGTGGGACCCGTACGAGGACCAGGCCGCCAAGCACCCCAGCGAGCGGACGCTCTACGCCCGGCACATGCGGCTGCGTGAGCACGCCCGGCGGTGGGGCGCCGACGGCAGCACCGCCGTGGTCGAGCACGGGGCGAACCCCGGTCTGGTCAGCCACTGGACCAAGGTGGCGCTGGAGGACATCGCCACGGCGATGCTGAAGGACCCCGACCGGCTCCCGGCGCCGCTGGAGCCGCAGCGGGCGACCGCGCTCGAATCGGCCCTCGGCGACCGCGACCACGCACAGCTGGCGATGCTGACCGGGACGAAGGTCATCCACATCTCCGAGCGCGACACCCAGATCGGCAACCTGCCGAAGCGGGTGGGCGAGTTCGTCAACACCTGGTCGATCGAGGGCTTCTACGAGGAGGGCATCGCGCCGGCCGAGCTGGGGTGGGGCACCCACGAGCCGGCCCTGCCGCAGGGGGCCTTCACCCACGAGTCGGGTCCGCGCAACCAGATCTGCATCGCCCGTACCGGCATGACGACACTGGTCCGCTCGTGGGTGCCCATCGGCGGCCCGATCATCGGCATGGTGATTCGGCACGGCGAGGCGTTCACCATCAGCGACAAGCTGACCGTGTGGGACGGTGACACCGCCCGCTACCGGCCGACCGTCCACTACGCCTACCTGCCGACCGACGCGGCGATGGCGTCCCTGCACGAGTGCCGGATGCGTGGCTACGAGCTCCAGCAGGACCAGCGCATCATGGCCGACGAGATCGTCGACGGCGCCGACGAACTCGGCGTCCTGCTGCTGGGGCACGACCTGAACGGCTGGTGGGTCGGCTCGCAGTTGGACATCCACGAGACCCGCCGTCTGGTGCCGGGGCAGAACGCCACCACGCTGCAGGTGGCCGCCTCGGTGCTCGGGGCCGTGCACTGGATCGTGCGCAACCCGCGTCGCGGGCTGTGCGTGCCGGACGACCTCGACCACGAGCAGGTGCTGGCGGTCGCCAACCCGTACCTCGGCCCGTGTCCGTCGGTGCAGACCGACTGGACACCGTCGAGCTACGACCCGTTCGCCCGGTACGCCGGCGCCGCCGCCGACGGCGAGTGCTGGGCGTTCGAGCGTTTCCTCGTGTCCTGACGTCGCGCCGCCCGCCGCGCCCCGGCCGGGGCGCGGCGGGCATTGACGGGAGTGTCTATGACTGACGCAGTCATGTATCTTACGGCCATGGACGGCCGTGCCCTCAATCTCCTCGGCGCCCTCGTCGACGCCCTGCACGACCGGATGGCGGACGCGGGCACCCAGGTCAGTGGCCTCGGCGCGTCCGCGCCGGCCGCGCTGGCCACCCTCCAGGCCTGCCCGGGGGAGAGTGTCGAGTCCCTCAGCCGTGTCCTGGGCATCACCAACTCGGGTGCGGTCCGCCTCGTCGACCGGCTCGCGAGCGCGGGCCTGGTGGAGCGCCGGCCGGGCCGGGACGCCCGCAGCGTCGCCGTCCACCTGACCCCGGCCGGCTCCGCCGTGGCCCTGCAGATCGTCTCGCGACGTCGGGAGACGCTGCGTCACGCGCTGGCCGGCCTGCGACCGCAGGAGCGCGCCGCCCTCGGCACGATGGTGGAGCGGGTCCTGGCGGAGCTGAGCACCGACCGGCACTCCGCCGACCGCATCTGCCGACTCTGCGACTACGTCATCTGCCCGCAGGACCGCTGCCCGGTCGAGCGGGCCGTGGCATGAGGCGGCCCTGGCACCTCGCCGCGCTCGTCGTCGCCGCGCTCGGCTGGGGCAGTTCGGCGGCTTTCACCAAGTACGCGCTGGACGGCTTCCCCCCGATCACGCTGCTGGTCGTACAACTCGTCGTGGCCAACCTGATCCTCTGGCCGGCCCTGGCGGTACGCGGCATGCGCCGCCCCTCGGCGCCGTGGCGCTTCGCCCTGCTCGGCTTCTTCGAGCCGGCGCTGGCCTACACCGGTCTGACCCTCGGGCTGGGCTACACCACGGCGGCGAACGCCTCGCTGCTGTCCAGCCTCGAATCCTGCTTCGTGGTGATCCTGGCCGCGCTGTTCCTCGGTGAGCGCATCGGCCGCCGTTCGGCCTTCGGCCTGGCCCTCGCCGTCATCGGCGTGGCCGTGCTCAACCGGGCCGACTCCGTCAACGCCGTCAGCGTCGGCGACATGCTGATCATGGGAGGCGCGCTGTCGGCGGCGATCTATGTGATCTTCGCCAGCCGGCTGGCACCGCACGTAGACCCGATCGAGATGACCACCTACCAGTTCGGCTTCGGCCTGCTGTTCACCCTGCCGGTCGCGGGCGTGCAGTGGACGTCCGGTCAGGAGCGGCTCACCGAGCTGACACCGGCCGGTGGCCACTGGGCGGCCGCCGTGGCCGCCGGTGGGCTCGGCTTCGCGATGAGCTTCCTGCTCTACAACTTCGCCATCCGCAAGGTCCCGGCCGGGGCGGCCGGAATGACCTTGAATCTCATCCCGGTCTTCGGCGTGCTCGCCGCCATCATCGGGCTCGACGAACAGTTCACGCTCACTCAGGCCGTGGGGGCGGCGCTCATCGTCGGCGGCCTGGCCGCCTTCCCGCACGGCGGCGGCGACACGACCGTGGTGCCGTCCCCGGCGCCACCGGCCCCGGTGGCCGTGGCGGCGGTCCCGCCACCGGCCACGACCAGCGGAGGGAGGGTCACCGATGGGCGGTGACCGGCTGCTCGACGACGTGGACAGCGCGCTCCTCGCCGGCCTGCGGGCCGACGGACGCCGCTCCTACCTGCAACTCGCCGCCGACGCCGGGGTGTCGCCCTACACCGCCCGGCGGCGGGTGCAACACCTGCTCGACACGGGTGTCGCCCGCGTCGCGGTGCGCGTCAACCGGGATGTCGTCGACGGTACGCGGCAGGCGGTCATCGGACTGTCCGTCGACGGGAGCACCGACCCGGTGCTGGAGGCCGCCGGCGCCCTCGTCCGGCTCGACAACGTGGTGCCGTGCACCGGCGCGTACGACATGCTGGTCTGGGTGGGATTCCAGGACGAGGGCGATCTGTTGCGGGTGGTGAGCGAGGACATCCGCGCGCTGCCTGGGGTGCGCCGCGCGGAGGTCTTCTTCCCGCTGCGTACCGTCAAGGACACCCGCGGGTGAGCGAGGGTCACAGGTCCTGATAGTCCTCGGTCAGCCGCAGGAAGGTGTCGAACATCCGGATGATCGCGGGTCGCCGCTGCCCGCCGATGCGCGACGCGAAGCACACCCGACGGACCAGCCCGGGGTCCTGCAGCGCCACCGAGCGCAGCGTCACCGGCATGCCCACCAGTCCGCTGGTGGGGACGAGGGCGACCCCGAGACCACCGACCACCAGGTTGTGGGTGAGCAGGTAGTCGTTGGTCAGGGCGTCGATCCGCGGCGTGAAGCCGGCTGCCTCGCACACGGCGACGAACGCGGCGTGGCACAGGGTGTCGGGGCGCGGTGCGATCCACCGTCGGTCCGCGAGCTCGGCCAGGTGCGTCGGCCGTTGCGCCTCGTCCTGGCCGACGAGCAGCACCATCGGCTCGCTGAAAAACGTGACGATCTCCAGGTCCGGCGCGGCGATCGGGCCGAGGACCTCGTACTCGTAGATGATGGCGGCGTCGAGATCCTCACGGCGCAGCGCGTCCACCGCCTCGTGGGTCTCCATCTCCTCGAACGCGATCGTCAGCTCCGGGTGCTCCCGTCCGGCGGCGGTGAGGGCGGGCACCATGAACAGCCGGGAGGCGGTGGGGAACGCGGCGATGCGTACCCTGCCCCGCAGCTCGGCCTG
Source organism: Micromonospora citrea (assembly GCF_049629545.1). Taxonomy (GTDB): domain Bacteria; phylum Actinomycetota; class Actinomycetes; order Mycobacteriales; family Micromonosporaceae; genus Micromonospora; species Micromonospora citrea_A. The sequence goes on along the minus strand of NZ_JBNADX010000021.1, from coordinate 85,228 downwards.
GAGGGCGGCCAGATCCGCCTCGGCTCGTTCGAGATCCACCAGGATCCGGTCCGCGTGCTTGACGAGCAGCTCTCCCGCGGCGGTGAGGGCCAGCCGGCGTCCGATTCGGCGCAGGAGCGTGACACCGACCTCCCGCTCCAGCGTGGACAGCTGTTGGGAGACCGCCGACGGCGACAGGAAGTAGAGCTCGGCGACCGCTGACGCGGTACCGAGCCGGGACAGTTCACGTAACAGTCGAAGCCGCCGTACGTCTATCACCTGAAACCCCCGTTGTTCGCAGGCAATTGATTATCGTCGAGACGAGGCGGTGGCGGTCCCGGTCGAACGGGCGATCGTCAGACACGCGAGAGCCTTCGTCGGTCACCCGTGGCGGCGACGTCCACCAGTCCCCAGGTGCCGGCCACCGCGATGGCCTGTTGCCGGTTGCTGACTCCCATCCGCTGGTAGAGCTGACGCAGCCGGCGGAACACCTCCCGTGGCGAATAGCCCGCGATGATGGACAGTTCGGTCACCGATCCGCCACGGGCGAGCAGTTGCAACCACCGCAGCTCCTCCGCGGAGACGGTGGGCTCGGGTGGGGCCTGCTGCACCAGGCCGACCAGCCGCTCCACGATCCAGGTGGGCAGCACGGTCCGGCCGGCCAACGCGGCGGTCACCACCATCGCCAGATCCTGCGGTGAGGTGTCCCAGGCGCAGGCGGCCCGGGCGCCGCAGGTCAGGGCCGTCTGGTAGTCACGTGCCTCCGACGAGCGCAGTAGGGCCACGATCACGCTGTCGTGGCGGTCGCGCAGCGCGCGTACCCCGGTGAAGTCGTCCTCGGTGTGTACGTTCATCACCACGGCGTCCATGCACTGGTGGGTGGGCCACGCGTCCGCGCTGCCCGACCGGTCCACCTGGAAGCCGCAGCGTTCCAGGATGAGGGCGACACCCTCGCGAGTGGTCGCCACCGGATCCACGACGAGGACCTTCGCCGTCACGTCCACCCCCGTATCGTCGGGGCCCGTGCACCGAGGGGCGCGCCGGGACCCGGACCTGCGTCCTGGGTCAGCCTGCCAGCGCCGCTTCACGCACGTCTATTTCCATTAGCTGAACATCTAGTCAGGGTAATCTTGAAATCACATTCCGCAACATCGGCACTTGTGCGTTCGTGCAGTTCCCACGGTGGGCGCGCCGGCTCGACCGCGGCCCGGGCGGGCGTACGCTGACCTGGTGGATCAAGAAGACCGGATCGCCCTCTTCCTCGACTACGAGAACCTGGCCCTGGGGGCGCGCGACCACCATGGCGGCAGGCCCTTCGACTTCCGCCCGATCGCCGACGCCCTCGCCGAGCGCGGCCGGGTGGTGGTGCGGCGCGCGTACGCCGACTGGTCGTACTTCGACGAGGACCGCCGGATGCTCACCCGCTCCCACGTCGAGCTGATCGAGATCCCGCAGCGGATGGGCGCTTCCCGTAAGAACGCCGCCGACATCAAGATGGCGGTCGACGCGGTGGAGTTGGCGTTCGAGCGCGGCTACATCTCCACCTTCGTCATCTGCACCGGCGACAGCGACTTCACCCCGCTGGTGCACAAGCTGCGCGAGCTCAACAAGCGGGTGATCGGGGTCGGCGTGGAGAAGTCCACCTCGGCGCTGCTGCCGCCGGCGTGCGACGAGTTCCTCTACTACGACCGGCTGGAAGGGGTCGACATCCCGCCGGCGCGTGCCCGGCGGGGCCGTCCCACCCGCCCGGCCGAGGCCGCCGCCCCGGCCGACCAGGACCTGGAGCAGGTGGCCGCCGCCGAGGAGCCGGTACGCGACGTCGACGCCCTCGCCGTGGTCGTCGCGCAGACGGTGGCCGGTCTGCAGGGCGGCGCCGGGGGCGCGGTGACCGCCTCCCGGCTCAAGCTCACCCTGCTGCGCAAGGACCCCACCTTCAGCGAGTCCGACTACGGGTTCCGCACCTTCGGCGAGCTGCTGCGTCACCTCGCCGCGCACAACGTCGTCGAGTTGGCCGAAGGCCCGGCCAAGGGTGATCCCGAGGTGTCGTTGCCCGAGCACGGCGACCGGGAGGTGGCCTTCGGGCTGCTGCGTACCGTGGTCGCGGAGTTGGCCGCCGCAGGCGGCCCGGTCGCGCTCTCCGGGCTGAAGAACCAGCTCCGTCGGGCCCGGCCGGACTTCAGCGAGCAGAAGCTCGGGTACCGCAGCTTCCTGCAGTTCTGCAAGGCCGCGGCCACCGGCGGGGTCGTCGACCTGGCCTGGAATCCCGAGGTCGACGACTACCTGCTCACCCCGCGCTGACGGGCGTCCGCCCCGCCACCGGCTCTCCGGCGGCGCCACCGGCTCGTCCTGCTGTCGCTTCCGGGCCGTCGCCGCGACGGCCGCCCCGACGGGCCGGCTGCGCGCGCTGGTCAGGACCGGCGTCGGACGAACGGCGCGGACCGGTCGACGACGTCGGCGTACTCGGCGGGCAGTTGGGCGACCGCCTGCTCGTACGCGGCGGGGTCGAGGGCGTCGCGCAGGACGTCGAAGACCGCGGTCACGCCGTCTCTCACCTGGTCGCCGTCGACGTCCGCACGGCCACCGACCCGCGCGACGAACACGTCGAGCCCGAACCGTTCGGCGGCCTCGCTGGCGCCGAAGGCGTGCGCCCGCAGTCCTTCGGGAAGCTGACCGGCCAGGTCGCGCGCCTCTCCACCGTCGATGCGTTCGGCCAGGGTGGTCAGGGTGGCCCGGGTGACGGCGGCGGCCTGCTCCGGTGACAGGCCGGAACGCGTCGCCACCAGGGCGAGGAACTCGTTGTCGTTCACCTTCGGGCCCTCTCTCTCGCCGACGGGGCAGCCGAGTTCCCGCGGTGCGCCTCCGCAAACGGGTCGGCAACCGGGCCCCCTCGGCCGCCGGCACCTGCGGATGCTCGATCCGGAGGTCCGTCGGCGTCAGGACGGCCCCCGGTGACGAGGCAGGCTCACGGAAACCGCGGCTCGGAATTGCGGAGGAGTCGTCGTCGGGGTCGGGCATTCTCAAATGGCGAGAAGGTGGCAATGGCTGCCGATCTGGACCCCAGTGCCGACCCCTAATCGCGGTCGATGACGGGGTGTGTCGATCGTCGGCCATTTACGGTGGTGATTCCCACCTACGGAGTTCCCGCCATGTCCACGCAGGATGCCACGCCACTGATCTCCGTCGTTGTTCCGACGTACAACCGTTCCGAACTGCTGTGTGGCACCCTGACCGCGTTGGCCGACCAACGGATGTCGGCAGCGCACTTCGAGGTCGTCGTGGCCGACGACGGCTCGACCGACGACACCCGGGACCGGGTGGAGGCATTCACCGACCGTCTGCGCATACGGTACGTACACCAGGAGGACCTGGGCTTCCGCGCCGCCGCGGCCCGCAACGCCGGCGCTCGGCTGGCCGGCGCCGACGTCCTGGCGTTCGTCGACACCGGCGTGCTGCCCGGCCCGGATTTCCTCGCCGCCCACCTGGCCGTGCACCGACGCCCCGGCCCGTCACGCGCGGTGATCGGCTACACCTACGGCTACCGGCCCGACGACCCCACCCCCGGCCTGGATGCCGCACTGCGCTCCCACAGCCCCGAGGAGATCGTCCGGCGGTTCGGTGCCGCCCCCGCCTTTCAGGACTCCCGTCATCCCACTTTCGCCTCCAGCCGGTTCGACCTCTCGCGCATTCCACTGCCCTGGCAGTTGTTCTGGTCGCTCAACTGCTCCGTGCCGACGGTTGACTTCCGTGCCGTCGGCGGTTTCGACGAGGACTTCCGGTCCTGGGGCGGAGAGGACATGGAATTGGGAATCAGGCTGCACCGGCGCGGTCTCGCGTTCGAGGTCAGCCAGGAGGCGTGGGCGGTGGACACACCGCACCCGCGATCGGTGACGCAGGATGTCAGCGACAATCGCAGTAACGTGCTCACCATTCTGCACAAGCATCCCGAGCCGGTGACCGAACTGCTGTGGGCGTGGTTCTCCCGGCACCTGCCCCAGTTGGGTGACACCCGCGCCTGGCACGTGAGGCAGGAACTGCCGGCGATCCGGCGTGCGACCGGCAGAGTCCGCAACAAGGACGTGACGGCGGAGCTGACCCGGCTGCGCGACGACCTGCCACCGGGGGCCCGGGTCGCCGTCTTCGGCTGCGGCCCGGCGCTGCCGGACGGCTTTCCATCCGCGGTGCTGGTCGACTTCGACGAGCACCTGTTACGACAACTGCCGCGGAGCCCGGAGCACCAGATCCACCACAGCCTCGGCATCCGCACCGTCCTACCCGACAACGCCGTCGACGTCGTGCTGATCACCTCCCGGATGGCGCCGCTGTGGCGACGCTGGGGACGGCACATCCTGGCCGAGGCGCATCGCGTCGGCCGGGCGGTGCGCGGGGCGGGGACGGAGCCGCTCGCGGCCACCTCCGGTTGATGCTCCGGCCGTACCTGGAAGTCGTGGTCCCGACGGCAGGCGCGACCGGTCCGGCGGTGGCGGCATCAGGTCAGGACTCGCCGACGGTGGACTCGTCGACGCAGCGGTGGGCACCACGGACCCGGTGGGGCCTGCGGGCGTCGGCGCGTTGGTGCGGGTGCGCTGGATCAGCATGACGCACGCCAGCACCATCAGCGCCGCCGCGATCGAGGCCGGGGTGACCGTCTCGCCGAGCAGTAGCGCCGACCAGGCCAGGGTGAACACCGGCTGGGCGAGCTGGAGCTGGCCGACCCGGGCGATGCCGCCCCGGGCCAGCCCGGCGTACCAGGCGAAGAAGCCCAGGAACATGGAGACCACGCAGAGGTAGCCGAACGCCGACCAGGCGACGGTGTCGGCGTGCGGAGGATCGGCCACGGCGGCGACGACCGTGACCGGCACGGTGACGGGCAGCGAGAGCAGCAGCGCCCAGCAGATCGTCCGAGCGCCACCCAGCTCGCGGGCGAGCGCGCCGCCCTCGGCGTATCCCAGGCCGCAGAGCACGACCGCCGCGAGCAGGAACAGGTCGGGCGGGGAAACCGCCCCGCGCACGGCGCCGCTGGCACCGAGGAAGGTGAGCACCGCGATCAGCCCGCCGAGGCCAGCGACCCAGAACAGCGGCGGCGGGCGTTCGCCGGCTCGCCGCACCGCGAACACGGCGGTCATGGCGGGCAGCACGGTGATGACGACCGCGCCGTGCGCGGAGGTCTCGGTGATCAGCGCCAGCGAGGTGAACAGCGGGAAGCCGACGACGACGCCGAGGGCGACGATCGACAGTCGCCGCCACTGGCCGCGGGTGGGCCGCGGTGCGTCGGTGAGACGCAGGTACGCCCACGCCAGCAGCGCCGCGCCGACTGCCCGGCCGAAGGCGACGAACCACGGGTCGAGTTGCTGCACGGCGACGCGGGTGGCGGGCAGCGACATGCTGAAGGCGAGCACGCCCAGCGCGCCGAGCGTGAGACCGACCGTCCGATCCGCTGTTACCGTGTGCGCGGCAGTAGCGCTACTCTTGGCCCTCATGAATGACGGTAACGCAGCGGCACGCGTTATCCAAGATCTCCGTCGACTCGTGGCTGTCGCGGATCCCGGCACACGGCTGCCCTCGGTGCGCGAGCTGACCGCCCGGCACCAGGCCTCACCGGTCACCGTCGCCGAGGCCATCCGGCAGCTGGTGGCCCAAGGGCTGATCGAGACGCGACCTGGCAGGGGCACCTTCGTGGCCACCCCGCCGCACGAGCGGCGCGCCCCCGACCTGTCCTGGCAGACCGTGGCGCTCGGCCCGCGCCGGCCGGGTGAGGAGGAGATGCAGGCGCTGCTGGCGGTACCACCCGCAGGGGCGATCCCACTGTCCGGCGGCTACCTGGACGCGGATCTGCAGCCTGCCGCCGCGCTCGGCGCCGCGCTCAGCCGCGCCGCCCGGCAGCCCGCGTCCTGGCAGCGCGGGCCGGCCGAGGGGCGCGAGGACCTACGGGCCTGGTTCGCCCGCGAGGCCGGGGCCGGGCTGCGCGCCGACGACATGGTGATCTGCCCCGGCGGGCAGGCCGCGCTGTCGACGGCGCTGCGGGCGCTCACCACGCCCGGGGACACCCTGCTCGTCGAGTCGCCGACCTACCTGGGTGCGCTGGCCACCGCCCGGGCCGCCGGACTGCGGGTGGTGCCCGTGCCCGCCGACGCCGACGGCGTGCGACCCGACCAACTCGCCGTCGCGTTCGCCCGCACCGGCGCCCGGCTGTTCTACTGTCAGCCGCTGCACGCCAACCCGCACGGCGCGACGCTGGCCGGGCACCGCCGGGCCCAGGTCGCCGATGCCGTACGCGAGGCCGGGGCGTTCCTGATCGAGGACGACTACGCCCGCGACCTCACCCTCGACGGCCCGGCCCCGCCACCGCTGGCCGCCGACGACCCCGACGGACACGTCATCTACCTGCGTTCACTGACCAAGTCGACCGCGCCCGGGCTGCGGGTGGCCGCGATCGGCGCCCGCGGCCCGGCCGGCGCCCGGCTACGGGCGGGCCGGCTGCTCGACGACTTCTTCGTCGCCGGTCCGCTGCAGCAGTCCACGCTCGAGTTCGTCACCGCCCCGGCCTGGGCGCGTCACTGCCGCGCCCTGCGCGCCGCGCTACGGACACGGCGTGAGGCGCTGCTGGACGCGCTCCGCAGGCACGTGCCGGAACTCGCCCAGCAGCCGGTCCCGCGCGGGGGCATGCACCTCTGGGTCCGCCTGCCCGAGGGCACCGACGACGTCGCGCTCGCTGCTGCCGCAGCCGCCGAAGGGGTCGTCGTCTTTCCCGGTCGCCCCTGGTACGCCGCCGAACCCCCGGCCCCGCACCTGCGCCTCACCTACGCCGCCGCCCCCGCCGATCTGATGGACGAGGCCGTTCGCCGCCTGGCCCGCGCCCTGCGATCTCCGTCGGAGACCGTGCAGGGTCGGTACGCGGCTCGGTGAACCGGTCGGGGCCTCCACCGGCACGCGACGTACGACGGGGACCGCGACCAGGGCGGCGGTGACTGCTGCCCCGTGACGGCCTACGGGATCGGGCCGGTCTGCATGGTCATCGTGACCGTGGTTCCCGCCGCCACCTTCGTGCCGCCCGTCGGCGACTGGCTCGCGACCCACGCGCTCGCACTCGTCGAACCGGTGAACTTCGGCACCAGCCCCGCGTTGCGTACCGCCTGGTCGGCCTGCGGGCGCAGCATCTCCCGGACGTGGGGGACGGTCTTGTCCAGCGGCAGCTCCACCGAGAGCGAGACGCTGCACGAGGACGTCGCGTTGAACGTGGACAGCCCGACCAGGTGTGCACCGGCGTAGAACCGCTGCTCGGGGGTGAGGTTCAGTGGCGGCGGGACGAGGTTGTCGGGGATCCGGCCGGGCAGGTCGGGCCACAGCTCCGGTGGCAGGTAGTTGGCGAAGAACATGACGAGCAGGTCGTCGGTGGCGGAGCCGACGTGCGGACACGGTCCACTGTTGCCGAACCGGCAGGGCAGGTTCTGGTGGTACGGGAAGTAGTCGTAGTGCTCGGCCTCACCGAACACGGCCCGGTGCCGGGGCTTGGCGATCGCGTTCCAGTCGGGGCCGCTCAGCGTGGCGTCGGGGTCGATGGTGCCCCAGGTCAGCAGGCGGGGCACGGTGCCCTGGTGGATGGGCTTGGTGCCGTAGTTCGGCTGCCAGTCGTTCCACACCCCGCTGAGCGAGGCGACGGCGGCGACCGGGATGCGGGTGGCGAGGATGCCGGCGTGCAGCGCCCCGTAGGAGTGCCCGGCCAGGCCGGTCTGCGCGGCGGGCAGCAGGGCACTCTTGCCGCTCCAGCCCTGCCGCATCCACGCCACCGTGTCGGCGAGCGCCTGCTGGGTGCGAGGGCTCAGCGCGGGGTGCACGGCGATGTCGGGCAGCTCGGGTACGGCCACCACGTACCCGGAACGGGCCAGCGCGGCCGGGGTGCGGAACCACCGTTGGTAGTGGTTGGCGTCCTGGTCGCAGTGCCCGTGGGCGAAGACGACGAGCGGGTACTTGCCGCAGCCGGTGAGCATCGCCGCGGTGTCCGGGGTGGAGTCGATGCTGGGGTGGAACACCCGGACGCGGGTGGGCGCGCCCTGGGTGGGGCCGTACTCCCGCCAGCCCCAGAAGACCGGGGCGAGGGCGCTGGGCTGCCAGCCGATCGGGCAGGTGGACGGCGGGTCGAGGGCGGTGGGTCGGATCTCGTCGGGGGTCGCGTGGGACACGGGATGCTCCTCGTCGTGCGGACGGTGCCGGCGGCACGCCTCACGCGCCGCCCACGTCAGGAGCGTATTGACGTGTCGACGCAACGTGACCGGAATTTCGCCGTCCTGCCGCTGATCCGACAGTGTCGGGGCGCAGAGCCTGGGGTCGACGCTGCTGGGCGGTGGCGGGCCGGTCGGGCCGGCTGGGGCCGACCGTGAGCGTGACCAGCAGCCCGGGGTGGTCGGTGGCCCCGTGCATGTTCACCGACCTGCGGGCACCGATGGTCACGTCGTCGGTCGCCATGAGCTGTTGCACGGCGCCGTCGTCGATGCGCCGGTAGCCCGGTGGCAGGCACGAGCGCACGTCGGGTGAACCGCCGTGCCGGAGGTTGAGGTCGCCGCTGACCATGGTGGGGGCGTACCCGGCGCTCCTGCGGATCGTCGGCACGACCGTGCCGAGCAGGTGGCCGCACTGGGCGAGCGCGACCGTGCCACTGGTGGCAGCCAGGTGTGTGGTGCAGGCGTGCACGAGGTCGGTGACGTGCACGCAGAGCCAGGCCCGCTGCTCGGGGTCGGCGACGTCCTGCGTCGGGTGCATCCCGCTGTGCACCGTGTGAACCCGGTGCGGCCCCGGCAGTCGGATCAGCAACCCGATCCCGTACGGCCGGCCGTTGCGGCACCGGGTGGCGTCGCCGCTCGGGCGGTCACCGGCGACCGTGAACGCCGACACGACACTGCCGCCGCCGTGCACGTCGGCGAACGCGCGCTCCAGCACGGCCATGTCGTCCTGACAGACCTCGTTGAGGGTGACCAGGCCGGGCGTCCCGGCGCGGATCACCTCGACGGCCTCGGTCACCGACCGGCCGGTGTAGCAGCCGGCGCGGCCGCTGTTGCAGAGGTTCATCTGGAGCGCCCGCAGCGTCGTCGACCCGGGTGCGTCGACGCGGGACGGGCCGGCCGGCAGCGCGGCGGCGGCGATCAGCCACGCGAGAGCCAGGGCTCGACGGACACCCCGCCTTCGGCCGGCACGGGTGACGGTGCCGGGTGGCTGTTCGGACATGTGGACTCCGGGGTGGCGGAGGCGACGGCGCGGCCGGCCTGCCGGTGATCCTACTGCCGGCCGGTCGGGCGCCACCCCTGATCTTGGTGACCCTCCCTTGTGGAATCATGGCGGCTCGACAGCGCGATCTTCGTGTCAAAGCATTGGGGGACTTGTATGCGCGGATCGGCACGACGACTGGCCGTCTCGATTGTCGCCGCGACCGTCGCGGCGGTGACGCTCGCGTCGCGGGCACAGCGCTCCGCCCGGGACCGGTGCATGATGTACAGCGGCGAGGTCCTGTACGGCACCAGTTGGCAGGGCGCCGGCCGGTACAGCTGGGGCAACTGCGGCTGAGCCGTCCTCGGCGAGCGACTCGACCCGCACGACGCGGGTCTGGTCCACCGGGAGCCGCGGTGCCGGACGGGTCCGGACCGGGCTGCCCCCGCCGATGGCCGTGACCGGCGCAATCGCTGGTCACGGCCATCGGTCTCAGCGGACCGGTGCCGTCCCCGCCGGAGGGAGCGGGCCGGGCACCGGTCCGGGTGGGTCGCCCGTCCGCCGGTGTTCAGGCGGGGGTCGCTGCGGACGCCCCGAGCAGGTATTCGACGACGTCGGCGGCGTCGTAGTCGTCCCGACCGCCCATCAGCGGGGGCAGGAAGGACAGATCCTGCCCCAGGGTCAACAGCGGTGGTTCGCGGTAGCCGTCCGGTCGGCGCTGCCCCAGACCGACGGCGGCGACGAGGCCGTTGCACAGGCACCGACTGCCGACGGTGTCCTCGACCGCCCCGCCCTTGCGCAGGTAGTCGTCCACCGGTTCGGCGGGACAGCGGTACCCGACCCTGCCGTCCGGGCGTTGGTACGGCGTCCGGAGATAGCCGAGGTCGCAGTGGCGCGGCCGGCCGGCGTAGACGTCGTCGTCCGCGGCCGTGCCGGGCAGGTGCACCAGCTTGAACGGAAAGCCGGTGGGCGACACCGCGGCGTGGTTGCGTACCACCAGGGTGCCGGGGGCCGCCCGGGTCAGCATGCGCCGGCGCAACGTCGCGTCGAGGCCCGACTCCCGGCACAGCGCGAACGCCGTGCCCACCTGCACTCCGGCGGCGCCCGCATCCCGCGCCGCGGCCAGGTGGTCCGGACCGCACTGACCGCCGGCGATCCAGAACGGCAGACCCAGCGCGGCCACCTTGGCCAGGTCGACGCCGTCGCGGGGGCCGTACACCGGCTCACCGTCGGCGCTGAGCCGCAACGCGCCCCGCGGACGGGCGCTGTGCCCGCCCGCCAGCGGGGTCTCCACCACGAACCCGTCCGGTCGCGTGGTGTCGTCGCGGGTGAGGTAGGCGGCGAGCACGGCGGACGAGACGATGGCCAGCAGACGGGGCCGTCGTACCGGTGCGGGTGTGGCCCGGAGCAGGTCGGCGGGGTCTAAGGTGACGTGGAAACGCTGACCCGCCGCGGCCGCCTGCACGGCCACCGACAGCCGGGCCGGGCGGTGCTCGGCCAGGGTGTCGAGCAGGCCCGGGATCTCGGTCGGCAGTCCGGCGCCCATCAACACGTAGTCGACGCCGGCCAGCATCGCGCCGTACACCGCCGCCGGGGTGGCCATCTGGATCTTCTCCAGGTAGTTGACCCCGACCGGCCCGTGGTGGCCATCCTTGGCGAGGAACACCTCGACGAAGTTGCCCAGCACCGCCAGTTCCTGACCGTGGCGGTGCGAGCGCAGCCCGAGCCGGGGCACCGGCCGGTACGGCTGGGCCCGGTCGGTCCCGCCGGGCACGAAGTAGCGGCGTAGCGTCCGGTCGGCCAGCGCGGGGTCGGGGAAGTGTGCCAGCGCCCGTCGTACCTGCCCGTCCGGGTCGCCGTCCTGGAGGCGGCGGGCGAGCAGCGCGTCGAGGGCCACACCGGAGACCACGCCCAACTGGCCGGTGCCGGCCACGGCCCGGGCCAGCCGCCACCCGGACACGCCCACCCCCATGCCACCCTGAATGATCACGGGAGTGCCGGCGGCGTGCGGGCGGGTCATCGGGGAGCCCGTCTCGGGTCCGGTCGGTCGGAGATCCGGCCGGCCAGGCGCCAGGAGCCGGGCAGCAGGCCGGCCGCCAGCAGGGCCTTGAGCAGGTCGCCGGCCAGGAAGGGCAGCACACCCACGGCTACCGCCCGGGACAACGGCATCGCCGTCGTGGCGGCCAGCCACGGCACGCCGATCAGGTAGATCAGCGCGTTGCCGGCGGCCATCATGCCCAGCGCACGGACCGGTCGCCGGTCGGCCCCGGCCGCGGCCAGCCGACCGACCAGCGCCGCGGCGAGCACGAAGCCCAGCAGGTAGCCCATGGTCGCGGTCGGCCAGCCGGCCGTACCGCCGGCGAACCACGGTACGCCGAGGCCGCCGGCCACGACGTACAGCAGCATGCCGGCCGTTCCCCGGGCCGGGCCCAGGGCCGCGCCGGCGAGCAGCACGGCGAACGTCTGTCCGGTGACCGGCACCGGCGAGCCGGGCACCGGCAGCGTCAACTGCGCGGCCACGCCGACGCCGACGGCGGCGCCGACGATCATGACCGTGTCGCGTGCCACGGAACGCCCCCACACGTCCGCCAGCACGCCCCCGCCACGGCCGGGCACCGCTGCGTGCACGACGCCGTCTGTCATCTCGACCCTCCCTTGCCGGCGAGCGCCGATCAAGGCGCCGCCGGTGTACCGACGTGGTCCGGACCGCCGGCCACAGTCCAGCGGTGATCGGGGGCAAGCCTGTGCCCGTGCTTCGCGCCACGACAGAGCCTTAGGTCCCGCCCCGGCGGCGAACGGCTACCGCGCCGCTGATCCCCTGCCCGCCTCCAGGGCTCACCGATGCCGGGTCGGACGCCACGGGTTGCCCGGGTCGGTGCCCGCGCCGGCGACCGGGTGGGTGCGGATGCCGTACGTGGGGGCGCCGCGGTGTGGGATCGGCCCGAGGTAACTGTGGCCGGTCAGGTGGCACCAGGCGGGCAGGTCGAGCGGCGCGGCGGGATCGGTGGTGCGCAGGTGGATGACGGTGCCCGGGGCGACGTCGGCCACCAGCGCGCGCAGTTCCAGCAGCAGTCGTACGCAGCCGCGGTCGCCCCCGTCGAGCACGACCGTCGACGTCGTCGGCCCCGGACCGGACGGCAGGGGTGTCATGCCGGCTCGTAGTGGGTTCGCCAGGAGGCGCCCGCGTCGTCGCTGACCAGGACCCGCTCGTCCGCGGTCGCGAGGTACAGCGACGTCGCGTGCCAGGTCATGGCGTGCGCGGGTGCGCCGGCGTGGCCGCGCCGTTGCCAGGTCGTCCCAGCGTCGCCCGAACGCCAGACGACGCCCTCGGCGTCGGCGCCGAACAGTTCCTGTCGGGCCTGCCAGGTGAGCACGACCAGCGGCGGTGTCTGCGCCAGCGGGTGCCAGCCGCGCCCGCCGTCGGTGGAGCGTCGCAGTCCGCCGCGGCCCACGGCGAGCACCTCGTCGGGGTCGGCGGGGTTGACCTCGAACGCGCCGATCGCGGTCAGCGAGCGGTGTTCCCAGGTGCGGCGGTCGGTGCTGACCATGAACGCGCCGTCGGTGGAGTTGTACCCGTACAGCGCCCCGTGCGCGGCGCGCAGGCCGTGGAAGTCCGCCCTGCCGGGCAGCGAGGTGGCCGTCCAGGTGGCGCCGGCGTCGGTGGACTCGACCAGACCGAGGTTGCCGGGCCCGTCGTCGTTGGCGCCCGGGTGGCCGGAGGCGACGAAGTGACCCGGTCCGGTCACGGCGAACCCCATCAGGTCCGACGTGTGCGCCGACACCCGTACCGCCGACGCGGCGTCGTCCACGCGGTACAGGCCGTGGTGGGTCGCGAGGTGCACACGGCCGCTGCCCGGGTCGACGGCGAGGGCGTGGACGTGGCCGAAGTCCCCGGCGCGGGCCTGCCGGTCGTCTCCCGCGTCGGCGTCGGAGCGCAGGACCGTCGCGGCGACGACGGCGGCGAGCACCACGACGGCCGCCGCCACCGCGCCGATCGTGGCCCGCCGGCCACGCGTACGGCCGGTCGGGCGGGCCGGGCGACCGGGCGTCCGGGCCGGCGGGGTGGTTCTGCGGCGTGTCCTGGCGGTCATCGGAGGGCTCCTGGCTGCTGGGGCGGTGGGGAGGTGGTCACGGTGCCACCCGGAACAGACCACCGGCGCCGCGGGTGGCGTCGGCGAACCGGTGGGTGAGCATCGGGTACTCCCCGGGTGCGGGGAAGGCGAACTCGACGAAACCGCCCTGGGCGGGGGCCAGGTCCAGCGACTGCGCGCCGCCGCTGGTGGCGTCGGGACGCAGGACGTAGGCGCCCTCCTTGTACACGGTGTCGAAGACGGTGCCGACCACGTGGAACGAGGTCGGCGCCGACGGTCCGGCGTCGACGACCCAGATCCGGGTGCGGGCGCCGGTGGTGGCGGTCAACGGCGCGAAGCGGTACTGCCCGGCGTAGCCGTTGAAGGCCACCGCGTCGTACTCGGCCCGGTACAGCTTGCCCAGCCGGGCCAGCCCGTCCTGCGGGCCGAGCGCCAGCTCCGACTGCACCAGGACGAACTCCCGGTCCACGGGTGCCAGGTGGGGCGGGTCGATGATGATCGCGCCGAACATGCCGTTGCCGATGTGGTGCACCGCCGGGGCGCTGCCGCAGTGGTACATGAACGCCCCGGCCCGCTGCGCGGTGAAGGTGTAGGTGAGCCGCTCACCCGGCTCGATGCTGCGCATCTGCGCGTTCGGGGCCACCTGGGAGGCGTGGAAGTCGACCGAGTGCCCGGTCGAGCCCTCGTTGACCAGCGTCACGACGAACCGGTCGCCGACCCGGCCGCGCAGCGTGGGACCGGGCAGCATGTCGTTGTACGTCCAGGTCCGCTGGCGTACGCCGGGGGCGACCTCGCGCACCGACTCCCGTACGGTCAGCGTGATCCGGTGCTCCCGGCCGGGCGGGGCGGGCGCCAGCGTCGCATCGCGGGCGCGGAACTGCGGGCCGGGGGTCGCGCCCGGGTCGTACACCGCCGGGTCGCCCTCGGTGCCCTCGTGGGCGCCGTGGTCGTGCCCGTCCTCGGTGTCCAGCTTCGGCTCGTCGGACGCCTCGTGTCCCGGGGTGTGTGCCGTGGCGGGTCCGCCCGCGAACCGGTCGCCGGCGGCGTAGGCCGTCCCGAGCAGCAGCACGAGGGCCAGGCCGCCGGCGACCATGCGGCCGGGGCGGCGGCGTCGGGTATCCGGCGGCTGCGGGGACTCCTGCGTCTGCTCATCGGTCATTCCCTCAGGGTTCGTGCGGAAAATGCCGGTCGGCAGGGACCGGGGACCCGGGTTGCGGCCCGATGGACCCGTGCGGCGCGCGGTCAACGGGGAGAGGCTGCTCACAGCTGGGGCCGGGCGGGCCGTACAACCCCGTGCGGGTACGGACTTTGGTCCCGCCGGGTCGGGACCGCAGCCTCACGACCTGCGGACTACGAGGGCGGAGGCTGAAGGCCGGACGCGCCCCTGCGTGTCCCCGACGGGGACGACCGTCGACCTGCTCAACTTCGAAGGAGTGACCGCCGTGTCGCCACAGCGCTCGCCGGACGCCGCCAGGACTCCCGCGACGGACCAGGTGCCCGGGGCGGCGCCGCTGCTGGCCGCTCGCCGGTTCCTGACCAAGGAGACCGTCGGTGATCACGGCCGGACCCTGCACGAGGTCGACGGCAACGGGTGGGAGTCGTTCTACCGGGACCGGTGGCGCTACGACCGGGTCGTCCGCTCCACCCACGGCGTGAACTGCACCGGCTCGTGCTCGTGGAACGTCTTCGTCAAGGACGGGTTGATCACCTGGGAGCACCAGGCCACCGACTATCCGACCACCGGCCCCGACGCGCCCGACTACGAGCCGCGCGGCTGCCCGCGAGGGGCGTCGTTCTCCTGGTACGAGTACTCGCCGTCGCGGGTGCGCCACCCCTACCTGCGGGGCGTGCTGGCCGAGATGTTCCGCGAGGGCCTCCAGCGGCTCGGCGACCCGGTGCTGGCCTGGGCCGAGATCGTGGAGAACCCGCTCAAGGCGCGCGCGTACAAGAGCCAGCGTGGCCGGGGCGGCTTCGTGCGGGCCGGTTGGGACGAGGCGATCACGATGATGGCGGCGGCGCACGTCTACACCACCAAGACGTACGGGCCGGACCGGGTCGTCGGGTTCTCGCCGATCCCGGCGATGTCGATGGCGTCGTTCGCCGCCGGCACCCGCTACCACGCGCTGCTCGGCGGCACCCTGCTCAGCTTCTACGACTGGTACGCCGACCTGCCGATCGCCTCCCCGCAGATCTGGGGGGACCAGACCGACGTGCCGGAGGCCGGCGACTGGTGGAACGCGACCTACCTGATGATGTGGGGCTCCAACATCCCGGTGACCCGCACCCCGGACGCGCACTTCCTGGCCGAGGCCCGCTACAAGGGCACCAAGGTGGTCGCGGTCAGCCCCGACTACGCAGACAACGTCAAGTTCGCCGACGACTGGCTGGCCCCGCACCCCGGCACCGACGGCGCCCTGGCCATGGCCATGGGGCACGTCGTGCTCACCGAGTTCTTCCGGGACCGGCAGGTGCCGTACTTCACCGACTACGTGCGCCGCTACACCGACCTGCCGTTCCTGGTCACGCTGCGCCGCAGCACGGACGGCGCCTGGGCGGCGGACCGCTTCCTCACCGCGGCCGACCTGGGCGAGGCCGACGGCGCGCACAAGACCGTCCTGGTCGACGAGCGCACCGGCGAGCCGGTCGTGCCGAACGGCTCGCTGGGGTTCCGGTACGGCGACGCCGGTGAGGGCCGCTGGAACCTGGACCTCGGTGACGTGGTCCCGGCGCTGGGCCTGCTCGGTCACAGCGACGAGACGGTGGAGATCGACCTGGCCCGGTTCGACGTCGGCGACACCGAGGGCGGGGCCACCATGCGCCGCGGCGTGCCGGTGCGACGCGTCGGCGAGCACCTGGTCACCTCCGTGTTCGACCTGCTGATGGCGCAGTACGGGGTGCGCCGCGGTGACCTGCCGGGCGACTGGCCCACCGGCTACGACGACGCGGACGCGCCGAACACCCCCGCCTGGCAGGAGCGCATCACCGGGGTGCCGGCCGCGCTCGCCGCCCGGATCGGCCGCGAGTTCGCCCGCAACGCCGAGCGCAGCCGGGGCCGCTCGATGATCGTCCTGGGCGCCGGCGCCAACCAGTGGTTCCACTCGGACATGACGTACCGGGCGTTCATCGCGCTGGTCACCCTGACCGGCTGCCAGGGCGTCAACGGTGGCGGCTGGGCGCACTACGTCGGCCAGGAGAAGGCGCGGCCGATCACCGGCCAGCAGCACATGTCGTTCGCCTTCGACTGGCAGCGTCCGATGCGGCACCAGGCCAGCACCCCGTTCTGGTACCTGCACACCGACCAGTGGCGCTACGAGCGGGTGCCGGCCGACGAGCTGTCCTCACCCCTGGGCACGGGCCGGTTCGCCGGCATGGCGTTCGCCGACACGGTCGCCGCCGCGCAGCGGATGGGCTGGAGCCCGGGCCATCCGGCGTTCAACCGCAACCCGCTGGACCTGACCGACGAGGCGGCCGAGGCCGGGGTCACCGTCCAGGAGCACATCGTCGCCGAGCTGACCGCCGGCCGGCTGCGGGCGGTGGCGGAGGACCCGGACGACCCGGCGAACTTCCCCCGCTGCCTGACCCTGTGGCGGGCCAATCTGCTCGGCT
Organism: Micromonospora citrea; assembly: GCF_049629545.1. Classification (GTDB taxonomy): domain Bacteria; phylum Actinomycetota; class Actinomycetes; order Mycobacteriales; family Micromonosporaceae; genus Micromonospora; species Micromonospora citrea_A. The sequence continues at coordinate 68,357 of NZ_JBNADX010000021.1, read as the reverse complement.
CGTCGGGCAAGGGCAACGAGTACTTCCTGCGCCACCTGCTCGGGGTGGACTCGTCGGCGACCGCGAGCGAGTGCGACCCGGAGCACCGGCCGCGTGACGTGGTGTGGCGCGAGGAGGCGCCCACCGGCAAGCTCGACCTGCTCACCGCGATCGACTTCCGGATGACCAACACCGGCCTGCACGCCGACCTGGTCCTGCCCGCCGCCACCTGGTACGAGAAGCACGACATCTCGACCACCGACATGCATCCCTTCGTGCACGCGTTCAGCCCGGCCGTCGAGCCGCCCGGCGACGTACACACCGACTACGACACCTTCCTGGCCCTGGCCGACCGGGTCAGCGAGCTGGCGGTGGACCACCTGGGCGTGCGCCGCGACGTGCTCGCCGCGCCGTTGCAGCACGACACCCCGGACGAGCTGGCGATGCCGAGCGGGCGGGTGCGCGACTGGAAGGCCGGCGAGTGCGAGCCGGTGCCGGGACGGACCATGCCGAAGCTGGTCGAGATCGAGCGGGACTACACGTTGATCGGCGCGAAGATGCGCGCCGTCGGCCCGCTGCTCGACACGCTGGGCACCACCACCAAGGCGCTCACGGTCGACGTCACCGACGAGGTGGCGTACCTGCGGCACGAGAACGGGGTCATCACCGAGGGCCCGTTCGTGGGGCGGCCGTCGCTGGCCACCGCCGACCGGATGTGCGAGGCGATCCTGGCGCTGTCCGGCACGACCAACGGCCGGGTGGCCGCCGCCGGCTTCGCGGCCCTGGAGAAGCGCACCGGGCAGCGGTTCGCCGACCTGATCGAGGGGCACGAGAGCGACCGGATCACCTACCCGGAGACGCAGGCCGCGCCGCAGCCGGTCTTCACCAGCCCGGAGTGGTCGGGGTCGGAGAAGGGCGGGCGCCGCTACTCGCCGTTCACCTTGAACGTGGAGCGGCTCAAGCCGTGGCACACGATCACCGGCCGCCAGCACTTCTTCGTCGAGCACGACTGGGTGGCCGAGCTGGGTGAGCAGTTGCCGGCCTTCCGCCCGCCGCTGAACATGGCCCGGCACTTCGGCCGACCGGGCGAGCTGGTCGACGGTGGTGTGACGGTGCGGTTCCTCACCCCGCACGCCAAGTGGTCCATCCACTCGATGTACCACGACAACGAGCTGATGCTGGCGCTGTCCCGCGGCGGTCCGGTGATCTGGATGAGCATCGAGGACGCGGCGAAGATCGGCGTCCGGGACAACGAGTGGATCGAGGCGCACAACCGCAACGGCGTCGTCGTGGCCCGCGCGGTGGTCAGCCACCGGATGCCCGAGGGCACGGTGTTCCAGTACCACTCGCCGGAACGCACGGTGAACGTGCCGAAGGCGGAGAAGAGCAACCGCCGCGGCGGCTACCACAACTCGATGACGCGGCTGCTGGTCAAGCCGACCCACCTGGCCGGTGGGCACGCCCAGTTCACGTACGCGTTCAACTACTACGGCCCGATCGGCAGCCAGCGCGACGAGATCACCGTGATCCGCCGCCGTACGCAGGAGGTGGAGTACTGATGCGAATCCGTGCGCAGGTCGCCATGGTGATGAACCTGGACAAGTGCATCGGCTGCCACACCTGCTCGGTCACCTGCAAGCAGACCTGGACCAACCGGGAGGGCACCGAGTACGTCTGGTTCAACAACGTCGAGACCAAGCCGGGCATCGGCTACCCGAAGCACTACGAGGACCAGGACCGCTGGCACGGCGGCTGGAAGCTGGACGGCAAGGGCCGGCTGGTCCTGCGCTCCGGTGGCCGGGTCAAGCGGCTCACCCGGCTGTTCGCCAACCCGGACCTGCCCTCGCTCGACGACTACTACGAGCCGGCCACCTTCGACAAGGACATCCTGGTCAACGCGCCCGCCGGGCTGACCGACACCCCGGTCAAGCGGCCGCACTCGGCGCTGACCGGCGAGCCGATGGCCGTCACCTGGGGGGCCAACTGGGAGGACAGCCTGGGCGGGGCGCACGAGCACGCCGGCGCCGACCCCAACATCGCCCGGATGCCCGCCGAGGCCGCGGCGAAGGTGAAGTTCGAGTTCGAGAAGACGTTCATGTTCCACCTGCCGCGCATCTGCGAGCACTGCCTCAATCCGGCGTGCGTGTCGGCCTGCCCGTCCGGGGCGATGTACAAGCGGGCCGAGGACGGCATCGTGCTGGTCGACCAGGACAAGTGCCGGGGTTGGCGGATGTGTGTGTCGGCGTGCCCGTACAAGAAGGTGTACGTCAACCACGCCACCGGCAAGGCGGAGAAGTGCACCTTCTGCTTCCCCCGTATCGAGGCCGGGCAGCCCACCATCTGTTCGGAGACCTGCGTCGGACGCCTGCGCTACCTGGGCATCGTCTTCTACGACGAGGACGCGGTGCTCGCCGCCGCGTCGGTGCCCGACGAGCACGACCTACTCGACGCGCAGCGCGCCGTGTTCCTCGACCCGGACGACCCGGCGGTGCAGCAGGCCGCCCGCGACGCCGGTATGCCGCAGGAGTGGCTGGACGCGGCCCGGCGCTCGCCGGTGTGGCGGCTGATCAGCGAGTACCGGATCGCGCTGCCGCTGCACCCGGAGTACCGCACGCTGCCGATGGTCTGGTACGTGCCGCCGCTGTCGCCGGTGCTGGACGCGGTCGGCGCCGCCGGTCGGGACGACACCGACGCCGACGACGTCTTCCACACCATTCGCGACCTGCGCATCCCGGTGGAGTACCTCGCCGAGCTGTTCACCGCGGGCGACGCCGACGCGGCCGCCGGGGTGCTGATGAAACTGGCCGTGATGCGCTCCTACATGCGGATGCGGACCCTGGACGGCACCGTCGCCGAGGAACTGCTGGACAGCATCGGCATGACCGCCGAGCAGGTCGAGGCGATGTACCGGCTGCTGGCCATCGCCAAGTACGACGAGCGGTACGTCATCCCGAAGGCCTACCACAAGGACGCCGCGGCCCTCGAGGCGCAGGCCGCCGCGCAGGAGGACTGCTCGCTCGACTGCGAAGGCGGCCCCGGCATGAACGCGGAGGCCACCGTGCAGAGCTTCCACCTGGTCGCCGGCGACGAGGTACGCCCCGGCCGGCCGGGGCTGTTGTCCCGGCGGTCGGACGGCCGGCGAGGGCTGTCCATCAACCCGCTGCGGAGCCGGTCGTGAGCGCCCCGCCGGTCGACCGGGCCCGCATCTTCCAGCTGGTCTCGGTGCTGCTGACCTACCCCGACGACGAACTGCTCGGCGCCGGCGAGGAACTGCGCGCGGCCGCCGACCGGATCGCGCACGAGTCGGCACGGCGGCAGGTCGGGCAGTTCCTGGACTGGCTGTCGGGCACCGCGCCGGTCGATGTGCAGCGGCACTACGTGCAGACCTTCGACCTGCGCCGCCGCAGCGGGCTGTACCTGACGTACCACCTGCACGGCGACACGCGCAAGCGCGGCATGGCGCTGCTCGTGCTCAAGCAGCGTTACCGGGCGCACGGTCTGCGGCTGGCCGACGGTGAGCTGCCGGACCTGCTGCCGGTGGTGCTGGAGTTCGCCGCCACCGTCGGGCCCGGTGACGGTGAGGCGCCGCTGCGCCAGCACCGCAACGGCATCGAGCTGCTGCGCAGCGCGCTGGCGGAGTCGGGCACGCCGTACCGGCTGCTGCTCGACGCCGTCTGCGCCGTGCTGCCCGAACTCACCGACGCCGACCGGGCCGCCGTCGCCGCGCTCGCCGTCGACGGGCCGCCGGTGGAGACCGTCGGCCTGGAGTCGCTCGGGCACGGCCCTGATCTGCACGGTGCGACCCTCGCCCCGTACCCCGTCTGCTCCTCGTCGGAGGCTGCGCGATGAACACGCTCGTCTGGATCGTCCTGCCGTACCTGTGCCTGGCGGTGTTCGTCGCCGGCCACGTCTGGCGGTGGCGTCACGACCAGTTCGGTTGGACCACCCACACCAGTCAGCTGCTGGAGAGCCGGCTGCTGCGTCTCGGCTCGCCCCTGTTCCACCTCGGCGCGTTCGGGGTCATCGGCGGACACGCCATGGGCCTGCTCGTGCCGGCGTCGGTCACCGAGCGGATCGGGATCAGCGAACACCTCTACCACCTGACCGCGGTGTGGGGCGGCACGGTGACCGGTCTGATGCTGGTGGTCGGCCTGGTGCTGCTGATCGCGCGCCGGCTGGTCAGCGGCCGGGTCCGGCGGGTCACCACGACGATGGACAAGATCCTGTACGTGGCGCTGGCCGCCATGGTGGCGCTCGGCATGACCGCCACGGTCGGCACCAACCTGCTCGGCGACGGGTACGACTACCGGGAGTCCATCGCGGTCTGGTTCCGAGGGGTCTTCTGGTTCCAGCCGCACACCGAGCTGATGACGGGTGCGCCGCTGGTCTACCAGTTGCACGCCATCGGTGGGTTCCTCTTCCTGGCGCTCTGGCCGTTCACCCGGCTGGTGCACGTCTGGTCGGCGCCGCTGGCGTACCTGTGGCGGCCGTACGTCGTCTACCGCAGCCGGCGCGGCGCGCCCCCGGCGGCGCAGCCCGCCCCGGCGGCGGTCCGCGACGCCGCCCGCCACCCGGTGTCGTCGGGACGCTGACCGCGATGCCCGTACCGTGGTCAGGGCGCGGCGGTCCCGGCGTCCTGACTACGGTATGGGCATGATCGGTACTGGAGGGAAGATGGACGAGGACTACCTGCCCGGCATCTACGTGCAGTTCCTGGAGCGTTTCCCGGACGTCGCGCAGGCCCAGGGCGCGCTGGCGCGCACGGTGCGCGAGCGCAACCCGTTCGACGACCGGACCGACCGGCTGATCAAGCTGGCGATGGCGATCGGCGCGGAGGCCGAGGGGGCGGTGCGCTCCAACGTGCGTAAGGCGCTGCAGCACGGGGCGACCCTCGACGAGGTGCGCGCGGTCGCGCTCGCCGCCATCACCACGTGTGGCTTCCCCACCGCGATCGCCGCGCTGGGCTGGATCGAGGAGGTCGCCGCGGCGTCGTCGGCCTCGTAGGCCGCGGGGCGGGTGCGACGGCCGGGCAGGGCGGTGGCGGCCGGCGCGTCACGCCGTCGGCCACCGCCCATTACGCTACCGCCGGCTCGCCACAGGCGCGTCGGAGGCCGCCGGGTCGTCGCTGCCGGCGCGACGGGTCGACCGCGCGGCCTCCGCCACCAGCGGCAGCAGCCGGCGGACGTCCTCGTCGTCGTGGTCGGCGTGCCGGCGCTTGCGTACGCCGTGCTCGCTGAGGACCACGTGGGCGTCGGGGGTCAGCCCGTGGCGGCGCAGCGTCGCGACGACGCAGACCAGCGGGCAGCCGTCCAGCGCGACGATCGGCCGGCCGGAGCGGGCCAGGCGCAGCAGCGGCGCCACGTCGCCGCCGAGCCCGGCGATGCACGACATCTCGGCCTCACCCAGGCGGTCCAGCTGCAGCGCCAGCGCGTTGGCGGTCTGGGCCGCGCTGGAGCACCCGGAGCAGGAGTAGACGACGGGCTGGTCGGCCCGCGCGCTGCGGCGCTGCCGGGTCGGGGCGGGCGCTGCGGCCTCGTCCCCGCTCACCAGTGGCTCCCGGAGCAGCCGCCCACCGGCACCTCGATCAGCGTCGGCCCCGGCCGGGCGAGGCTGTCCCGCAGCGCCGTGGCCAGCTCGTCGGCTCCCTCCGCCCGCAGCGCCGCCACCCCGTAGCCGCGGGCCAGCGCCACCGTGTCGATGCCGGGCACCCGCAACCCCGGCACCCCGGCCAGCCCGAGGAAGTCGCGGTAGTCCTCCAGCACCGCGTACCGGTCGTTGCGCAGCACGACCACCGTCAGCCCCACCCCGTAGCGGACGGCGCTCCACAGCGCGGGCACCGCGTACTGGAACGCGCCGTCACCGACCACCGCCACCACCGGCCGGTCAGGTTCGGCCAACCGCACCCCGATCGCCGCCGGGACACCGAAGCCGAGACTCGCTCCGGCCGGGCTGTAGTAGCCCCCGGGCCGGGCGATGCGGATCTGGTCCTGGCAGTCCCGCATGCTCGACACCGCCTCGCAGACCAGCGCCGCATCGGCCGGCAGCACCCGGGCGATCGTCGCGTACGCGGCTGCCGTGGTCATCGGCCGCCTGCCCAGGTCGACCGGCTCGGGCCGGGGGCCCGGTGCGGGTGCCGGACGCCGCGTCGCCGCGACCTCGTCGGCCAGCCCGGCGAGCGCGGCCACCGGGTCGGTCAGCACCGCCTCCCCGAGTTCCGCCCGGGCCGCCTCGTCCGGGTCGTCGGTCAGCAGCACCAGCTCCGCCTCGCCGCCGAGGAGCTGTCCCGGCACGTACGGGTACCAGCGGAAGGCGGTGGCGCCGGCCACCAGGATCAGGTCGTGGCCCCGCAGGGCCTTGCCGACCCGTTCCTGGCTCGGCGGCAGCACTCCCTGGAAGGCCGGGTGGGTGGTCGGGAATCCGCAGCGCGGCTCCAGCGGCGCCCAGTACACCGGCAGCCGGCACCGCTCGGCCACCGCCACCGCCGCGGCCCAGCCCGCCGGGTTGTCCAGTCCCGCACCGACCAGCAGCACCGGGGAGCGGGCGGCGGCGATCCGGGCGGCCAGCCTCGTGAGAACCTGCGTGGTGGGTGCGGCGCTGACGGCGACCCGCCGCGCGGCGAGCGACCGTACGCTGTCCTCGTCGACCTCGGCGGCCCAGTCGTCCATGGGCAGCGAGACGAGTACCGGCCCGCGCGGCGGCAGCGCGGCCAGGTGCACCGCCCGGGCGAGGGCGGCCGGCACGTCCTGCGGCCGTGGTGGCTCGACGCTCCACTTCACCAGCGGGCGGGGCAGCACCGTCGGCTCGGGATTGGTCAGCATCGCCGGACCGGTCAGCAGGGCGCGGACCTGCTGACCGGCGGTGAGCACCAGCGGGCTGCGGGCGGCTGCGGCGTTGACCAGCGCCCCCATGGCGGTCGCCACGCCCGGAGCGCTGTGCAGGTTGACCAGGACGGGACGGCCGGTGGCCTGGGCGTACCCGTCGGCCATCCCGACCACCACGCCCTCCTGGAGACCGAGGACGTAGCGGAAGTCGGTGGGGAAGTCGGCCAGCATCGGCAGCTCCGTCGACCCGGGGTTGCCGAACACGGTGGTGAGTTGGTGCGAGCGGAAGATGTCGAAGGCCGCCTGGCGTACCGAGATCATGGTTGAGCGTGACCCGGGGAAACCCCGTCGCGGCAGCGCGGAAGGTCCCGCCGGATCGGGGCCGGTCGACCGTGGCCGATCAGGTTACGGTGCCGTCTCGCAGCGCCGGTGGGCGCCGGCCGGGGCCCAGGCCCGGGTGACAGAGGACCTTAGGCCCTAGCCGGGCCGGGGTGAGCGTCGGCATCGTGGCCTTGACCTGCTGATTGCCCACCAGCGCAACCGAGGGAGGAACCGGCGTGGAGGACCGACGCACCCTGCGGGAGTTGTCCCGGTCCGATGCGCTGCGCCTGCTGGCCTCGGTGGCGGTGGGCCGGGTGGTCTTCACCCAGCGGGCGCTGCCGGCCATCCGTCCCGTCAACCACGTGGTGACCGACGGCCTGGTCGTGTTCGGCACCCACGACGACTCCTCGGTGTCCACGGAGGTCGGCCGGGCCCGGGGGATCGTGATCGCGTACGAGGCCGACGAGATCGACGTCGCGAGCCGCACCGGCTGGAGCGTGGTCGTGACGGGCTTCGCGACGCGGGTCGGCGAATCCGCCCTGGCCGACCGGTACCGGGAGCTGCTGCACCCGTGGGTGGGCACGCCGAACCATGTGATCACGCTGCAGCCGCGCCTGGTCACCGGGTTCCGGTTGGTGCCGGGTCTGCCGCCGGCGACTCTGTCGGCGCCGGGCCCGACCTCGTAGCACCGCCGGCTGGCAGCGAGGCTGTCTCCGGCGCGGGACGACCTCGGTGAGCCGGTGTGCGGACGGTGTGGTCACCGCCCGCACACCGGGCTCTGTCAGGTGCCGGCGACCACGACGACGGCGCCGGTCGCCGCCTCGATGCGGTGGATCGGGTCGAACTCGGCGTAGCTGCTGCGGTCGGAGCAGGTGACACTGCCGACGGCGACGAGGTCGTTCGTCGCCGAGGTGGCGGTGTTCCACCTGGTGACCGGTCCACCGGAGTCGCCGCCGAGCACAGGGCCGTCCTCCGGGTGGCCGGTGACGGTGTCGAGCTCGACCACCGGGGAACCGGTGCAGCCGATGTTGCCGGTGTCGGTCACCCTGCCGTAGACCAGCCCGCCGTTGGAGCCGGACGAGTATACGGCGGAGCCGATGGCGGGCCATCCGGTCAGCTTCGCCGTGACGGGGTTGGCCGTCGACGTGTCGCGTTCGCCGAACCAGGAGTACCGGCTGAAGTAGGCGCCGTTCTCGCCGGCGACCATGGAGACGTCCGTGCCCAGGCTCAGGTAGTTCGAGCTGACGCGCAGGTTCCAGCCGCCGTTGTGCCAGAAGTAGGTGCCGTTGGCGCCGCAGTGTCCCGCGGTCGTCACCCAGTTGCTGTTCGTGCCACCGCGCGTCATCCGGAAACCGGTGGTGCAGGCTGCGGTCACGGTGCGCGGGTTGTGTCCCGCACCGGTGACGTTGTAGTCGAACAGCGCCAGCCCGCCGTAGTAGGGGATGGAGTCGACCCGGCGGCTGGCGGGCGTCACCCCGGCCTCCGAGAGCGACACCCGGGGCGTCACGCCGGTGGCCTTGGCCGCGGCGGCGACGAGTGACTCGGCGTCGCCGGTGGCGTGGATGACGACCTGCGCGGTCAGGCGGTCCAGCGTGACCCGGTGCACGCTGCCGGCGTGGGCGCCGGCCCAGGCGCGGTTGCGGTCCAGCCGCTTCGCTGCGGCTTCCAGCCGCTTCATCGGCACCGCGGCGGTCTCGAACCGGACGGGGACCTCGCCGGCCTGGCGGGCCCGCAGACCCACCGCGGACTTCAGCCGGGCGCCCTCGGTGTTCTGCACCTGGCGGACGACCAGCTCTCCGGTCCCCTCGTCGAAGTAGGTGCCGCCCGCGCCGTCCGGATGCGTGGCGGCGATGGCTTCCAGCCGGTGGAACTGCGCGGTCATCGCCTCGACGTCGACGGCTGCGGCGAATCCGGGTTGCGCCGCCGACTTCGCCGCCGGCTCCTTCGCCTGGGCGGCGGGCGAGGTGACCGCGATCGTGGTGAGTACGCAGCAGATGAACACCATGCGTCTACGCATGGAGCCTCCTTAATGGACCAGTGCCCCCGATGGTTCGACGAGCGTATATGCGCACACGCGATCCCGTTGTCCCGTGGTGGAGGTGACGAGCTGACCGATGGCGTCTCACCTGCCCGAACATCACACGGATCCGGGGCCCCTACGCGGGGGCTCCCGAATCCGTGTCCGACGTCCGTGTGGCTGGTCAGAAAATGTTCATGGCGATGCCGTTGGTGAGCGAGGTGGTGTTCTGCACTCCGTCAATCTTGATCGGATTGCCGGAGACGTGCTGCACGAAGATGCGCATGATGAAGGTGCGGGTGCCGCAGGCCGGGTCGACGGGGATGCCGGACAGCGCGAAGTTGGCGACGTAGTGGTGTGCGTCGTCGCGGATCGTCCTGCGGGAGGTGGCCGTGCTCGTCGTACGGCAGGTGTGCGCCGTCGGGTCGAGCTGGATCAGCTCGAAGCGCACGTCCACCACCGCGTTGGTGCCGCGCGGCTTCTCGTGGGCGTCGACGCTGCTGCTGCACGAGGCCGTGCCCGTGTAGCAGGTGGTGAGTTCGAGGTTGGCCAGCGCCTGCACGCTGGTGGCGTTGCTCGCGGCGGTCCACTTGTGGACCGGAGTGCCGTCGTTGTAGAACACCCAGGCCGTGGAGGTGCCCGCGCCGATGTAGGTGCAGGTGCTGGACGTCCCGGTGCTGTTGCAGGTGGGGTTCTGCCACCAGCGCGCGCCGACCTGGTCGGTGTCGCTCACCTCGAGCCAGGTGTTGCCGGCGACGGCGGTCAGGTGGTAGCCGGTGAGCGAACTGGAGGCCGTGTACGCGTACAGGCCGCAGGTGTAGGTGCCGGCCGACGGCGCGGTGAACAGCAGGTCGGCGTAGATCGGCAGGTGTCCGGGCGTGGCGTAGTAGGTGGTGTCCGAGCCTTCGTGGTTGCGCGACGACGTCGAGGTGATGCCGACGACCGCGCCGGTCGGGTCGACGCACTTGAGCGTGTTGTTCATCGCCACGATCTGCGTCACGCTGCTCGTGGCCTCGAGACGGCCCCGTACGTGTCGGGACTCCCCGGCGGCGAGCGTGACCGTTCTGCTCAGCAGGCGCTCCTCGGCTCTCGAATGGAAGTTGTTCGCGCTCGTCAACGTCACTCGGGTCACCGGTCCCGAATCGGCCTGTGCGGCCGGTGCGAAAATGACGAGGAACAGTACGGCCACGAACACGCTGAAGATCTTCCGCACGTATCGGCTCCCTGAGAGTGGAGAAATGCGCCGGGAATGGCGCAGCATCGACCGAACACCGGGCCGCGATCAGATCGGGCCGCAGTTCGAGGCGAATCGATGCTATCGCCGGCATCCCGATCCGTGGGGTCACGCCCGCCGGCCGACCTGGCGACGGGACGGCGTGTCCGCTCCGGGCGTGATCACCGGCCGGACACCTCCTGCCGGGCGGTGTCCGGGAAGGCCCGCAGGGTGACCTGTCGCCCCGCGGGGTGGACGGGCGCGGCTCGTCGTGGTTACATCATGCCGTGCTGATATCATCGTCGCCTGATGTGATCAGGTTGTTGGCGGACCCGTTGCGGGCGCAGATCGTCGCGCTGCTCGCCGAAGGTCCCGCCTGCACCTGCCACCTGGTGGAGGACACCGGGGCGAAGCAGCCGAACATCTCCAACCACCTCCGGGTGCTGCGCGACGCCGGCCTGGTGGTCAGCGAGCCGCACGGCCGGTTCACCTACTACCGCCTGGTGCCCGAGGCGCTCGAAGCCGCGGCCGGCCATTTGGCCGACCTGGCGAGACTGGCTCGCGCCCGGTCCGAGGCTCGCAGGGAGTGCCCATGACCACCATCGACCAGCGCGGGAACGAGTCGTCCGCCGTGATGGCCCGGCTGTCCCGCCTCGACCAGTTCCTGCCGATCTGGATCGGCCTGGCGATGGTGGCCGGCCTGCTTCTCGGCCGCCTCGTTCCCGGCCTGAACAGCGCCCTGGAGGCGGTGAAGATCGGCGGCATCTCCCTGCCGATCGCCCTCGGCCTGCTGATCATGATGTACCCGGTGCTGGCCAAGGTGCGCTACGACCGCCTCGACACCGTCACCGGCGACCGGCGGCTGCTGTTCTCCTCGCTGGTGCTCAACTGGATCGTCGGCCCCGCACTGATGTTCGCCCTGGCGTGGATCTTCCTGGCCGACCGGCCCGAGTACCGCACCGGCCTGATCATCGTCGGGCTGGCCCGCTGCATCGCCATGGTGATCATCTGGAACGACCTGGCGTGCGGCGACCGGGAGGCCGCCGCGGTGCTGGTCGCCCTCAACTCGGTGTTCCAGGTCCTGGCGTTCGGCGTGCTCGGCTGGTTCTACCTGACCCTGCTGCCGCAGTGGCTCGACCTGCCCGGCGCCGAACTGGCCGTCTCCGGCTGGGACATCGCCGTCAACGTCCTGATCTTCCTGGGGATCCCACTGCTCGCCGGTTACCTGACCCGTCGGCTCGGCGAGCGGGCCAGGGGCCGCCAGTGGTACGAGGCGACGTTCCTGCCGAAGATCGGCCCCGTCGCCCTGTACGGCCTGCTGTTCACCATCGTCATCCTCTTCGCCCTGCAGGGCGACGCGATCACCTCCCGCCCCTGGGACGTGGTGCTGATCGCGGTGCCCTTGCTGGCCTACTTCGCCATCATGTGGGCCGGCTCGTACGCGCTGGGCCGGGCCATCGGGCTGAACTACGAGCGGACCACCACCCTCGCCTTCACCGCCGCCGGGAACAACTTCGAGCTGGCGATCGCCGTGGCCATCGGCACGTTCGGGGTGACCAGCGGGCAGGCCCTGGCCGGTGTGGTCGGCCCGCTGATCGAGGTGCCGGTCCTGGTCGCGCTGGTCTACGTCAGCCTCGGCCTGCGCCGCCGACTGTTCCCCGCCGTCACCGCGCCGTCGGCCGTGCGGTGAAACGCCCGGACCGCACCCTCCGTCCCGCCTGCCTGGCCACCCGAGAAGGAGTCCCCGAATGAGCGACAAGCCCAGCGTCCTGTTCGTCTGCGTCCACAACGCCGGCCGCTCCCAGATGGCCGCAGGGTGGCTGCGCCACCTCGCCGGCGACGCCGTCGAGGTGCGCAGCGCCGGCTCCGCCCCCGCCGAGACGGTCAACCCGGCCGCCGTGGAGGCGATGCGGGAAGTCGGCATCGACATCACCGACCAGACCCCCACGCTGCTGGAGTACGAGACGGCGCAGTCCTCCGACGTCATCGTCACGATGGGCTGCGGCGACGCCTGCCCGGTCTTCCCCGGCAAACGCTATGAGGACTGGAAGCTGGAAGACCCGGCCGGCAAGGGCGTCGAGGCGGTGCGACCCATCCGCGACGACATCCGCGACCGGGTGCGGCAGTTGGTCCGCGAACTCGTTCCCGGGCGGGCGTGACGGTCGATCGTGGTGGTCCGGCCCGGGCGTTCACCGAGAACCGCGCCCGGGTGTTCTCCGTCGTCGGCGGCTGCGACGGAGTTGCGGGGTCGAGAACTACGAGGCCAACCGGCGACCTGCGTCGCGGCCGGGTCTCGCGAGTTCGACCCTGCCGGCTGACTGGTTGATCTCCGACCACACTACGTCGAGGGAGAGGCCGAGGACGTCGGCGATCGCAGCGATGGTCGAGAAGGCGGGGGTGGCTACGCGTCCGGACTCGATCTTCCGAAGAGTCTCCGGCGAGACACCTGCGTCCAGCGCGGTGGCGAGCATCGAACGCGCTCCCCGGGCTCGACGCAGCAGGGCGCCGAGACGCTGTCCGCGCTCGACCTCTTCGGGAGTGAGCGGCAACCTGACCATGGCTCCGATTCTAGTACCGGGATAATATGGCCGGGATACTTATTGGTGGCATGAGGAAGGCGCTGCATGATCGAGATCCTGAGCCCCATGGAACTGCCGCGAGCCAGGAAGGCGGGTGCCCTGGTCGCCGACATCTTGCAGACGCTGAGAAGTCGCTGCGAGGTGGGCACGAACCTCCTGGACATCGACCGGTGGGCCCAGACCATGATCACCGAGGCCGGAGCGCAGTCCTGCTACGTCGACTACGAGCCGTCCTTCGGACGTGGGCCGTTCGGCCACTACATCTGCACGTCGGTCAACGACGCCGTGCTGCACGGACTGCCGTACGACTACCCGCTCGCCGAGGGCGACCTGCTGACGCTCGACCTCGCCGTCGGCAGTGGCGGAGTCGTCGCCGACTCCGCCATCAGCTTCGTCGTGGGCGACACGGAGCCCCCGGAGAGCATCGCGATGATCAACGCGACCGAGCGCGCACTGAGCGCCGGCATTGCCGCGGCCGGCCCCGGAGCCCGCGTCGGTGACATCTCCCATGCCATCGGTTCGGTCCTCAGCGAGGCGGGATATCCGATCAACACCGAGTTCGGCGGTCATGGCGTCGGATCGACGATGCACCAGGACCCGCACGTCTCGAACACGGGGCGTCCCGGCCGCGGCTACCGGCTGCGCCCCGGGCTGCTGCTGGCATTGGAGCCATGGGTCATGGCGGACACCGCCGAACTCGTCACCGACGCCGACGGCTGGACACTGCGCAGCGCGACCGGCTGCCGGACAGCGCACAGTGAACACACGATCGCCATCACCGACGACGGAGCCGAAGTCCTCACCCTGCCGGAGCAGGCGCGACCGTGAGGCGGAGACCCTGACGCCGATCCGGCAGAGGCACCCCGTCGAAAGCCTGGTGATGGGCGCGGCGTGAGCCGGCGGCGCGGGACCGTCCCGAACAGCGTGCGTGCGACGGCGTCGAGGGAAACAGGGCGGGGCGGCTGCCGGTCCTAAGCCGCGGTGTGCGAGCAACTCGCCCGGTTCCCGCCCGCGCGCTTCGCGGCGTACATCGCGCGGTCGGCCTGTGCCAGGGTTTCGCCGACGGAGTACGCGAAACCGCTGGCGACGCCGACGCTGAGCCTTGCCCGCCAGGGCGTCATGCCGGCCACGGCGTCCACGGCCCGCTGGGCGACCTGCCGGGCGGCTGCCGAATCGGCGCCCGGGAGGAGGGCGACGAACTCGTCCCCGCCCAACCGAGCCACGAAGTCGCCCTTGCGGACGCTGGTCGTGAGCACCAGTGCGACGGCCCGCAGCACGTCGTCGCCGGTGGCGTGTCCCAGCGAGTCGTTGATGTCCTTGAACCGGTCGATGTCCACGATCAACACCGCGACCGGATCGGCGGTGGCGCCGGGAGCGGCCAGGGTCCGCAGGAAGTTGTCGAGACCACGGCGGTTCGCCACCCCGGTCAGCGGATCCGTCTGCGCCGCCCGCTCGGCCCGCTCGTGCTGCCACCGCAGGACGTCGTACGACTGCATCGTCACCGCCGCGTGCAGCCAGCGGTGCCGCTGGCGCCACAGCAGTTCCGCGAGCGCGTCCCCGTAGGTCAGCCCCGGCGCGGCGTCGCGCGATCCGTTCGCCGCGAGCAGCACCGCGTGTGTCCGGTGCAGCGCCGCCGAGATCAGCCAATCGGTGTCGGGGGACAGGCAGGCGACGGCGTCCTCGATGACGCGCAGTGCCTCGTCCGGCCGCCCCGAGCGGCTGAGCGCGACGGCGTGAAAGGGTCGGCACAGCAGCAGCTCCTGCTGGTGTTCTTCCAGGCCACGGGCCTGTAGGAGCGCGGTGTACCGGGGGATGTCGGCCGCCGCGCCGGCCGGGTCCTGACGATCGGCGCGTGAACACGCCGCGTACAGCGACGCCGAGAGCCGCCACACCTCCGCCTTGGGCCCGGAGGCCTCCGTCGCCACCCGCACCGCGTACTCCTCGGCGGCGGTGGTGTGCTTCTCCGCCTCGGCGACCTGACCGACCTGATACAGCTCCAGCGCCCACATGAGGTGCAGTTCCGCCAGGTTGCACAGCCACATCGCGCGGTTGCCGTTGTCCGGGTACGCCGCCCGGCAGGTCGCCTCGTACGCCGCCTGGAACTGGGGCGCGGCCAACTCGTAGAGGCGTAGCTGGGCGTAACCGATCGCGATTCCGGTGTGGGCGTTGCCCGCGATCACCGGGTCGGGTTCCTCGGCGAGCAGGGCGGTCTCCGCGCTGACCAGATCTCGCAGGATCGCCTCGATGTCGTGCTCGGCGATGTCCTGGTCGCCGAGGCGCAGTCGTCTGGTGGCGCGCAGCGACAGCGCGCAGGAGCGCCATCCGACGCTGCGTTCACGATCCGCGGCGGCCAGCATCAGGTCGGCGGCGGCGACAGCGCCGTGCAGGTCACCCAACCGGGTCAACGCCACGACACGGGCGAAGTGCATCGCCGCCGGGCCGTCGCCGATCTCGCCGGTGCGTTCGCGAAGCGCAGAGTCGGCGACCGCCAGCGCCTGGGCCGCGCCGCCGGCCTGCGCCTCTTCGAGGAGGCACAGGGCCCGGAGGGTCACCTCATCCATGCGGTCACCTCCGTACCGCGCAGGATTGAAACAGCCCGATATTACGGTAGCGGCTCCCCGGCCGTGGCGAGCCCGGCGTCCCGATCCCGTCGCCTGCCGCTCGGCGGTGCCGCCCACTCCGCCCTGGGTGCGGATACTCAGTACGGCATCGGTGTGCCGGCTCAGGTGCGTCCGGCCTGAGCCGCCGAGGATCGTGGGCATGGCCGAGACGTTGCACCGATCCGCTGATCCCCGCACGGTCGCCGCACCCGGCCCGACGGTCGGCGACCGCTGGCGTCGGGCGCACCTGTGGACCGTCACCAGGGTGTGCGGCGCCGCGATCCGCCTCGCCGGTCGCCGTCCCGCCGGGTGGCGATGGGCGGCCAGGCTCCACCACCCGCTGCTGGACCGGCTCGCGGCGGTGAACGCGCGTGCGGTCTGCGCGCTCGCCGCGCGGGACGTGCCGGCGTACCGCGACTTCCTGCGCGCCCGGCCGGGCGGGGCCCGCCGCCGGCTCGGCGACTTTCCGGAGACCGACAAGGAGAGCTACGTCGTGCCCTACAGCGCCGCGCAACGGTGCAGGGCGGGGCGACTGCCGGCGCGGGGCGTGGTGGTCGACGAGTCGGCGGGTTCGTCGGGTCGGCCGTTCAACTGGCCGCGCGGCGAGCGGGAGTTGCGCGCGGTGCACCAGGACATCGTCGGCTACACCAGCCTGGTCTTCCCGATGCGCCGGCCGTTCGTCATCAACGCCTACTCGATGGGCGCGTGGGCCACCGGCACGACGACGGGTACCGCGATGGCGCGGATCGCGGTGGTGAAGAACACCGGCCCGGACCTCGGCAAGATCGTCGACACGCTGCGCGAGTTCGGCCCGGACTTCGACTACCTGGTCACCGCGTACCCGCCGTTCCTGAAGCACCTGCGCGACCGGCTCGACGCCGAGGGCTTCGCCTGGTCGCGCCACCGCATCTCCGCCAGCTGCGGGGGAGAGGGGATGACCGAGGCGCTGCGCGGCTACCTGGAGGAGCGGTTCCTGCGGGTACGGTCGGCCTACGGCGCGTCGGATCTGACCATCGGCGTCGGCGCGGAGACCCGGTTCACGGTGTGGCTGCGCCGACGCCTGCGCACCGACGCCGGGCTGCGGGCGGCCCTGCTCGGCGCGGACGAGCAACGGCTGCCGATGGTGTTCCAGTACAACCCGTTGACCACGTACCTGGAGACCAACGAGCGGCGGGAGCTGCTCTGCACGATCACCGGTCCCGACGTGCTGCAGCCGCGGCTGCGTTACAACGTCGGCGACGAGGCGCTGCTCGTCACCTATTCGCGGATCATCGAGCTGGCCCGGGCCGAGGCGGGACGCTGGGCGGAGTGCCGCGCCGCGCTGGCCAGCGAGCGGATGACCCTGCCGGTGCTGCTGCTGTTCGGCCGACGCGACTCGACCGTGTCGTACCTCGGCGCCAACCTCTACCCGCAGGACGTCGAGTACGGCCTGTACACCGGCAACCCGTACGCCGCCGAGATCAGCCGGTTCTGCCTGACGCTGGTCGAGGACGCCGCGTTGGAGACCCGACCGGTGATCCACCTCGAACTGCGACGCCCGCTGCCCGAGGCGGACCGCGACGCCCTCGCCGCCGCCTGCCGGACCGGGGTGCGGCGGCACCTGGCCGCGGTCTCCCGCGACTTCGCGCAGTCGCTGAGCGAGGACCCGACCGCCGGCGACCTTCGGGTCGAGCTGCACGAGCCGGGCAGCGGCCCGTTCGCCGGACAACAGAAGATCAAGAACGTCTACCTGGTGGGCTGAGTGATGCGTACCCGTGATTTCTCCCAGGCCCCGGCGCAGGCCCGGGCCGGCGCCATGTTCATCGGCGCGACCCGCTACCGCGGCCCGCTGGCGATCCTGCGGCTCCTCCCGGCCTGGCTGCGGATGGTCCGCGACCTGCGCCGCATGCGCGGATACCGCTGGCACACGGTCTACTGGCAGTTCCCGTTCACCCTCGGCACGATCGCGTTCTTCGCCGACCGCGACGCCATGCTGCGCTTCGCCCGGTCCCGGCAGCACCGCAGGCTGATGGTCTGGGTCACCGACGGCAACCGCAATGCGACCGGCGGGTTCATCCGGCTCTACACCGCCGAACCCGACGGCTACTCCAACGGGGTGTGGCGGGCCGAGTCCCCCGACATGGCGCTCATCCCGACCTTCACCCCGCTGGCCTCGGAGACCACCGGACCGGCGGTGCGGCGATGACCACCCACCGCTTCGAGCGGGTCGTCGACCGGCGCGGCCTGCGCGAATTCGTCGGCCTCACCGACCGGGTGTACGCCGGCGATTCGCGGCACGTGCCCACACCGCGCCAGCAGATCCGGCGGTGGTGGCGCGACGGCGTGCCGATGTACGTGCTGCGGGACGGCTCCGGTGCGGTGGTGGGCCGCAGCACGCTGCACACCGACGCCGCCTTCGACGCGAAGCTCGGCCGCCGCTGCCAGTTGTTCGGGCTCACCGAGTTCACCGCGCCGGCGGCGCGGCCGCTGTTCGAGGCGCTCAGCGCCCGCGCCGGCACCGACCGGGAGTCGCTCTTCGGTCCGGTGGCGTTGCTGCCCAACCAGGCCGGCGGAGTCATCACCTCCGGGTACGCCGACCGGGGCTTCATCGACAGCGCCTGGAACCCGCCGCGGTACGTGGCCGCCTACGAGTCGTACGGCTTCCGCCGGCGGTTCGAGTCGGACACCTGGATCTGCCCGGTCCCCGCCGACGGCGACGACGCCGTCGGGCGGACCTACCCGGACGGTGCCGAGCTGCGGGTGCACCGCGGCGACGTCCGTCGGCTCGACGAGCAGCTCGACCTGTTGCGGGAGCTGCTGAACGCGTCCTTCGCCCAGCTCGGCTACTACACCGAGATCTCCGCGCGGCAGCTGCGCCGGCAGACCGACGGGCTGTCGTACCTGCTGGACGAGTCGCTGCTGCTCTACCTGACCAGGGCGGGACAGCCGGTGGCGTTCGTGCTGTGCGTGCCGGACATCAGCGAGTACGTGGTCCGCGTCCGGGGCGACCTGCACCTGGTCAACCAGCTGCGGCTGCTGGCGACCCGGCGCCGCTACCGGCGGGAGGCGGTGCTGATCGTCAAGGGTGTGCTGCCGCACCACCAGGGGCGCGGGTACCAGCGGCTGCTCTCGGCCGAGCTGCGCCGCAACCTGCACACCGGTGGCTACACCACGCTGCGCAGCACCTATGTCGGACGGGACAATCCGGCCTCGGCCGCGCAGTACCGGGCGCTGGGCGGCCGACCGCTGCACGGCTACACGTTCTACGAGAAGGCGCTGTAGGTGGACGTCGACGCGTTGCGCATCCTGGAGCCACTCTGCTGGCGGGCGCCGAGCGCGCACAACACCCAGCCCTGGCGGCTCGACTATCGGCCCGGGTCGGTCCGGGTGGGGTGGGACCCGGCGGACACCCTGCCGGCCGCCGATCCGACCGGCCGGGACCTGAGACTGTCCCTCGGCGCGTTCGTCGAGACCTGCCTGGTCGTCGCCGCCGACCTCGGCGTGCCGACGGAGTTCGTCGCGGACCACTGCGCCCGGGATCGCCGGGTCGGTTGGCTGCGCGCCGCCGGGCACCGTTACGACAGTCCCTTCACCGCGGCGCAGGTGCAGGCCCGGCGTACCCACCGGGGTCGATTCTCGACCGGCCCGGACGCCCAGGTGATCGCGGCGGTCGACGCCGTCGCGCGGCGAGCCGGCGGATCCGTCCGGGTCGTCCCGGACGGCGACCTGCTGGCGCGACTGCTGAGGACCGCGGACCAGCAGTTGTACGCCGACCCGGCGGTGGTCGGCGAGCTGCGGTCGTGGCTGCGGCTGACCCCGGCGCACCCGGACTACCGCGCCGACGGTCTCACCCAGCGCTGTCTCGGCCTGTCCCCGGTCGAGGCGACCGGACTGCGGGCGGCGCTGGCGGCGTACCCGGCGCTGCGCCGGCTGGGGTTGCCCCGGCTGCTCGCCGCAGCCGCCGGCAACCCGCTCGCGCTCGGCGGCGCGGTGGTCGTCCTGGTCGGGCCGCCCGGGATGGACGACGCGGCGCAGGTCGAGTTCGGCCGGGTGTTGATGCGGGTCTGGCTGACCCTGCACGTGGCCGGGCTGGCGACGCATCCGCTGAGCCAGCTCATCGACGCGCCCGCCACCCGTACCGCGTTGGGCGCGCTGCTGGACGTGGCGCCGCAGCGCCTGCTCCACATCGCCCGGGTCGGCCGGCCGGCGGGTCCGGCGGCGCGTTCGGCACGCCGGATCGGCGGGATCGGATACAGCGGCCACTGACGGGTACGCAGGGCTCGGCGCGACTGACCCTCCTGGTCGTGGTGTTGCCTGGCAGCCGTGGTCGAGCACGACCCACGCTGCGTGAACCATGTGCGGTCGCCGAAGCCGGCAATGGAGGGGCGGGACCCTCTGCCCCAGCGGGACCTGCGCGGGCCCGACGCCGCCGCGCTACCGATCATCGTCACCGTCGGGGCTCAGCGGTCCCGACCAGGAGAGCTTGATCAGGTACTGCTCGATGCCGGCATGTTCTCGTTCGATCTCGTTCGTCTCCCGGGTGACGCGACCGCCGCGCATTGCCGCGAGAGCCGCCTCCTGAGCGCATCGTGCCTGTTCGCGTCCCTTGTGGAAGACCGCGACCGAGTAGCTTCCGGGACCCTCTGGCGGATCGATGTCGTCGAAGCCGGAGCCCGTGCTGTCGCTGAGAACGAGTTGGCCGCTGGGACACTCCAGCCCGGAGTTGAGCGCCAGAGCCCAGTCAGTCAGGGGCCTGTCGAGGTCGGGCTCAGTGCTCCACACGTCGACGATGGCCTCCACAGGGATGAGATCCTGCGCAACCTTGACGTAGATCTCGTAACCAGTGGATGCGGCGATGCCGCGACCTGCGGCGCTGATCGCGGCGCTCGCTCGTCGACGGCCCCGACCAGGCGCGCGATGCCACCGTGAAGCTGGCGTCCGTCCCGGGGCGGTGGGCCACGGAGCCCGGGGTCGAGTGTCTGCGCAACGAGTACCGCCACCGCGCTGGGCGTCGAGTCGGCCGTCGGAGCGGCGCCCATCCGGCAGGACCGGCTGCACCTGCGTCTCACCGCCATGCACACCGTTCTGCGCGCCGAGTTCAACCAGCACCCCGAACTCGCGGATGTGCTCGTCGCGACCGGTGACGCCCGCATCGACTACAGCATCAGCTCGGCGTACTGGAGTGGCGGGACGAAGGGCCGGAACTGGCTCGGTCGACTCCCTCGAACTCGTCCGGTCGGAGATCGTGGCGCACCGAGCCGGCTTCCTGCCGTAAGGGGAGCGCGCAGAGACCCGGAGCCGCCGCGTCAGGGGCAACCCGGAGCGCTCCCCGAATCCGGTCCCGTCCGCTGGCCACCCGACCGGATATGAAGTCACGCTACTGGTATCGACTCCGCTGGAGGTGCCACCGTGACCGCAGGACGACGACCCCTCGCCCGCGTGCTCGCCGTCGTCCTCGTCCTCTGCTGCGGCGGCATCGCCGTCGGCGGCTGGGCGTTCACCCGCGCCGGCACCGACACGGTGGGTCAGGTCGACTTCGTCCGGCCGCTCGCCGTGCCCCCGCTGGCAACCTCCCGGGTCGACGGGCAGGGACGGCGGGTGTTCGACCTGCTGGCGCGTGAGGGCAGTCGCGACTTCCGCGGCGACGGCCGGTGGACCCGTACCGCCGGTTTCGACGGCGACTTCCTCGGCCCGACCCTGCGGGCGAAGCGGGGGGAGCGGGTGGTGGTGAACGTGGTCAACCGGCTCTCCGAGGAGACCAGCGTGCACTGGCACGGGATGCACCTGCCGGCGCGGATGGACGGCGGACCACACCAGATGATCCGCCCGGGCGCCACCTGGTCGCCGACGTGGACGGTGGACCAGCCGGCCGCGACCCTCTGGTACCACCCGCACCCGCACGGCGCGACCGAGGAGCACGTCTACCGGGGTCTGGCCGGCCTGTTCCTGCTCGACGACGACCGGGAGGCGGCCCTGCCGCTGCCGCGCCGCTACGGCGTGGACGACATCCCGGTGATCGTGCAGGACCGCAGTTTCTCCGCCGGCGGGCAGTTCCGCAAGACCCGCAACATAATCTCCAGCATCGGGTGCTCGGCGACACCCTGTTGGTCAACGGGACCGTCGGGCCCTACCTGGACGTCACCACCGAGCGGGTACGACTGCGGCTGGTCAACGCCTCCACCGCGCGTGTCTACGACTTCGGCCTCGCCGACGGCCGCCGCTTCGATCTGGTCGGCAGCGACGGGGGACTGCTGCCGCGTACCGCCCGGCTGGACCGGGTACGGCTCTCTCCGGGGGAGCGCGCCGAGATCGTGGTGACCGTGCGCCCGGGGGAGCGGACCACCCTGCGCAGCACCGGCCCCGATCTGGGCGCCGGTGCGCTCGCCGACCGCTTCGCCGGCGGTAGGGACCGGTTCGACGTGCTGGAGTTGCGCGCGGCGGGGCGTCTCGTCGCCTCACCGGCGGTGCCGGACGCGCTGGCACCGATGCAGCGGCTCGCCCCGGCGTCGGCCGCGCCCACCCGTACGCTGGAGTTCCTCGGCCGTGGCATCAACGGCCGCTCGATGGACATGGACCGCATCGACTTCGCCGCCACCCGCGACAGCACCGAGGTGTGGGAGGTGGTCAACCGGGACGGCACCCCGCACAACTTCCACGTGCACGACGTGCGGTTCCAGGTGCTCAGTGACGGCGGTGAGGTGCCGGCGTCGGCGCTGAGCGGCTGGAAGGACACCGTCTACCTGCCACCGAACCGGCCGCTGCGGATCGCTCTGCGCTTCACCGACCACGCCGACCCGGACGTGCCGTACATGTACCACTGCCACCTGCTGTACCACGAGGACGCCGGAATGATGGGGCAGTTCGTGGTGGTCGAACCGGGCCAGTCGCCCGGCCGTCCGCCCCGGCGTCACGCCCACGCCCCGCACCGCTGACGGCGTCGGCGCGGAACCTGCCTGCGGTGGCGGACAGCGCGTGGGCTCGGGTCAGCTCCGCCTGACCGCTGCCGGAGGTGTCGGCCGGTATCCCACCTCCCGCGAGGGCTCCGGCATTCGTCGCTACGGACGGGCCGGCCAGAACTGGATCAGGTACCGCTCGATGCCGTCCAGGTCCGCGTCGGGTTGGTGTTGTACGGCGAGCAGCTCGTCGCGGCCGGCGACGTACGCGCGCACCGCGTAGTGGCCCGGCGCCAGCTCCACCGCCTCCTCGTCCTCACCGGCGTCGACCAGCGGGTTGACCTCCACCAGTCCGGAGTCGAACCGGGCCTGCGCGTCGCGGCGGTCGGCCCAGCCCGGCTGCTCCGGCGCCGGGCCGTCCCACACCTCCAGCCGCAGCCCCGCGACGTGGTCCCAGGCAGCGGCGCTGCGCACGGTGACCGCGTTCGGTCCGGCGGCCAACCATCGTGCGCGGTCGGCGAAGTCCATCCCGGCGCGTTGCGGGCCGCCGTCGTCGAGCAGGTCGAAGGTTCCGTGTTCGACCAGGACCGTGGTGTCGAGGGCGGTGACGAGCTCCGGCACGGGTGTCCCTTCCGCCGGCACGCTGCGCCGTCCTCGCCGGCCCGGGCGAGGACGGCACGGCGATGAGCTAGTGGTGAGCGTGGATGGAGCCGTTGTCGACGGCCTGCGGGTCCGCGACGTCGACATCATAATCGGCGCCTGGCCGGTTGTCGTAGCTCAGCGTGTCCTGCGGGTACGTCCCCGCCGACAGCGGCCAGGCCACCAGGCGGAAGCCGTCCGGATCGGCGTCATGGCCGTACGCCACGAAGCCGTACCCGCTCCTGCCGTCGATCGACGCGGTGCCCTTCACCGCAATCTTGTCGTCGGGCGTCACGACGAGCCATTCGAGCGACTCGTCCGCCAGTCGGAAGGCCGTGCCCTTGACGTCGTAGCGCACCTTGCCGTTGCTCGGGGCCGGGCCCTCGTCGTGCGGCAGGTACTTCGGGTTGAACTGGAAGTGCCCCTGTCCGGTCGCGGTCGGCTCGTCCTTGATCGCGCCGACCGGTGAGGCGAGATGGCCGCTCCGGCGACCCGAAAAGTCATCGGCGCCGCCGGGCACGGTCGTGGTGGTGACCGGTGGTGACCCGACATCCTCATCCGGGTCCGCGACGATCGTGCCTGCGGGTGGGCGTCGACCCGCTCAACCCGACCGGGAGGCCCGGGGACGTTCGGCCACGTCGGTGCCCGACGGTACGGCCGCCGGCCTGTCGTCCGGCGGCTGCGGCGGCGAGATCCAGGTGACCATCACCACTGAGATGATCATGAGGAGGAACCACGACGCGAGCTTCTCCGGCGACACCGGGTGCCACCCGCCGAGCTGGCTGGAATAGAGCCACGCGTCCGACCAGGTGGCGATGTTCTCGGCCAGCCAGATGAAGAAGGCGATGAGGAGGAAGGCCAGCAGGAGCGGCATGCGCCACCGGAGCCGGAAGATGCGGAAGTGCATGACGTCGAACAGCCGGTTGACCCGCACCATGTACGAGCCGACCGCGGCGTACATGAAACCGCTGGACAGGCGACCGTACGGTCGGGCGTCACGGGGCGGGGTGTCGTCTCAGCGCAGCCGTCGGGCGGCGAATCGCGCCGGCGGGTCGGCGATCACGTCCTGGGAGGCGATCAGCTGGAGTTCCCGCGTACCCGCCGCGAGGGTGGCCTCGAAGACGGCGAAGATCGAGGCGGTGGTGCGCTCCAGCGCCGTGGCGGGCGAGCCGGTCGTGAACAGGTGCGCCAGGTACAGCGCCGCGGTGACGTCGCCACCACCGTTCGGGCTGATCGGCAACAGCGGGGTGGTCACCACCCACGCGCCCTCGTCGGAGACGGCCACCACCTCCAGCGACCCCTGCGGGACGTCGCCGTGGAGCACACTGGTGACCAGGACGTGACGCGGTCCCGTCGCCCGCACGACGTCGACCGCCTCCAGCAACTCCGCGAGCGAGGTCGTCGTACGGCCGGCGAGGAAGTCCAGCTCGAACTGGTTCGGGGTGATGATGTCGGCTCGCGGGACGACCTCGTCGCGCAGGTACTCCGGGATGCCCGGTCGGACGAACATGCCCCGGCCGACGTCGCCCATCACCGGGTCGCAGCAGTAGAGCGCGTCCGGGTTGGCCGCCTTCACCTTCGCCACCGTATCGAGGATCACCGCACCCATCGCCGGGTCGCCCTGGTAGCCGGAGAGCACCGCGTCGGCGCTGCCGAGGACCCCGCGGTCGGCGATGCCGGCGATCACCTCGGCGACGTCGGTGGGCGCCAGCAGCGGCCCGCGCCACGCGCCGTACCCGGTGTGGTTGGAGAAATGGACGGTCAGCACCGGCCAGACGTCGTGGCCCAGCCGCTGGAGAGGGAACACGGCGGCCGAGTTGCCGACGTGGCCGTAGGCGACCGACGACTGGATGGACAGGATCTTCACCCCGTCATCATGAGGGTTCCGCAGCCAGCGCCTCCACCGGATGCCAGGGATCGCCGCGCGCTCTGCGTGGCGGAGCGTTCCGGACCGGCCGTCACTCCAGTGCCGGGGTGGGGTAGGGGTCGGTGTCGTCGGTCGGTGGCCGGACGGGGCGATGGCGGGCGAAGGCGTCGACCTTTCCCCAGCGGCCGGGGATGTCGAGGAGCGCGATCCGCCCGAAGCCGGCTGGTAGGGCCGGGCTGACGGCGAGGTGTCCTTCGTGCGGGTCCATACCGAGCATGGTGCGGATGAGCAGCAGGGACGCTCCGCTGGACCATGCCTGGGGACTGCCTGCGGTGGGGTAGCGGACCGGATATCGGGTCGTCTGGCGGGCGAACCCGCCGAAGGCTTCGGGAAGGCGGCCGTGGAAGTAGGTGGCGGCGTCGATGATGCCCTTGGCGATGCGTCCGGCTTCGGCGGCGAATCCGTAGCGCTGCAGGCCCCACGCGATGAAGGAGTTGTCGAAGGGCCAGACGGTGCCGTTGTGGTAGCCGAGTGGGTTGTAACGGCGCTGGCCCTCGGCGAGGGTGCGTACTCCCCAGCCGGAGAACAGTGCGGGGCTCATCAGGTGCTCGACGACCCGCGGGGCCCGGTCCGGAGGGACGATGCCGCTCCACAGCAGGTGTCCGATGTTGGAGGACAGGGCGTCCACGGGTGTGGCGTCGCGGTCGAGGGCGAGGGCGTAGTAGCCGCGTTCGTCGATCCAGAAGTCCCGGTTGAAGCGGTCCTTCAACGCCGTCGCCTCCTGTTCGAGGCGGTCGGCGTAGGCGGGGTCGTCCCAGAACGTACGCGCGAGGCGGGCGGCGCGGATCTTGGCGTCGTAGGCGTAGCCCTGTACCTCGCAGGTGGCCCGGGGAAAGCCCGGCAGTCTGCCGTCGGCGTAGGAGATGCTGTCCCAGGAGTCCTTCCAACACTGGTTCTCCAGGCCGGTGGCGCGGTTGCGTCGTTCGTACCAGACGTAGCCGGTGGAGGTGAGGTCCGCGTACCGGTCGATCCAGTCCAGGGCCGCCCGGGCCTCCTGTTCGAGTTCTTTCACCAGCGCCGCGTCACCGGTCCACCGTTCGTACTCGTCGAGCAGGATCACGAACAGCGGTGTGGCGTCCACGCTGCCGTAGTACGGCGAGTGGGGCTGTTCCTCGAAGGCGGCCGATTCGCCGTAGCGCAGCTCGTGCAGGATCCGGCCGGGATCCGCGTCCAGGATGTCGTCGGTGCGAACCCCCTGCAGCAGGCCGAGGATCCGCAGTGTCGGTGGGGTCAGCGACGGTGTGACGTGCAGGGTCTGCAGGCAGGTCAGCAGGCTGTCGCGGCCGAACAGGGTCATGAACCAGGGCAGCCCCGCCGCCGGCACGGTGGCGCCGCCGAGGGACAGCGGTGCGAAGCGCAGCGCCGCCAGGTCCACGAGGCTGCGGTGGTACACCTGCTGCAACGCGGCGTTGTCGGTGTCCAGCTGCGGGGCCGCCGCGATCCACGCGCGCACGGTGTCGGGCAGGGTCGACTCGTCCGGGCGCATCGCGCGCACTGCCGTACGCCAGTCGCGGCCGTCCGGACGCAGCGCTCGCATGGTCACCCGCAGTTGCGTGGACCACTGCTGTCCGGGCGCCAGCCGGAGCTGGAATCGAATGCCGCGCGGATCGACGGTGGCGGGCTCACTCGCCGAAACGGACACCTCCCGCTGGAACGTGCCGCGCTGGTAGCCCAGCGTCAGTTCATCGGCGCCGACATGGGTGTAGTAGGCGCCGGCCTTCTCGCGGATGTCGAACTTGATGTCGAAGATGTCAGCGAAGTCGGCGGCCACCTCCAGCCGCATGTCGAGGTCGACGTCCTGCTCGCCGTAGTTGAACACCGTCAGCGACTCGGTCAGTTCCGGGCCGATCCGCCGTCGCCGGATGGCCGACACGTCAGCCTCCACGTAGTCGACCTGCCCGCCCGGAACCAGGAAGAACGCCACCTCGTAGTACTGGCTGTCGTCCACCGACAGCGCGGTCATCCGCTCTCCGTTGATCGTGAGGATCCACCGGGACAGGAAGCGGGTGTCGGCGGTGAACAACCCGACCGGGGTGGCGGGCGAGGCGTCCACGTCACCGCTGGGATCCGACACGATGAACGTGTTGCCGTCGATACATGACACGGTGCCCGGAATGTCCTTCACTCGGTCACCTCCGCGCCCAGGGATGCCCAGCCTCGCGCGCGACGGCCGGTGCGTGGAGCAGCCGCCCCATCCGCAATGCCAGGCCGAGATCCCCGTCGACCAGGATCTCTCCGCGCAGCATCGCGGACAGCCCGTTGAGCTCACCCCGCACCATCGCCTCCGCGACCTCCGAGGAAAGAGTGACGACAGCGCTCGCGGGACCGTCACCCGGTGACACCCGCAGCTGGCCATGATCAATGGTCAGCAGCCACTGTCGCACCCGATCATCCTCACGGACGTCGAACCGGACGCTGCCGCGCACCTTGCACAGCCGCGGATCCTTCCCCGTGTCCGCCAACTGCTCGAAGAACGCGTCGGTCACCGACATACGACCTCCAGCCCTGTGGCGAACGTGCAGGCCGGCGCTTACCCGCGCGAACCAACGGGCTAACCCGTGGCGCCTGGTCGGTGCAGAGGATCAGTGGCCTGTGTCGAAGTCGGTCGCCGCCACGTGATGGCGGAGAGGTGGATGGTGGCCTGGTGGTGGACGGTGAGGCTGTCGAAGCCGTGGGCCACGGCGCGTGACGTTTGACCGGTTGATGCCACATTCGGCGGGCATGGCACTGCGGTCCTCGTGATCGTCAATGCGGCCTGTCAGGATCTCGTGAGGATGACGAGTTGCTGGGTCGCTCGGGTCATCGCGACATAGCGGTCGACCGCTCCTTCGATGCCCTCGCCGAACGACTCCGGCGCGATGAGGACGACCAGGTCGAACTCGAGCCCCTTCGACAGCTCCGGGGTCATTGACCGGACGCGGGGCCTCTCCCGGAACGTGCGATCGCCGATCACGCAGGCGACCCCTTCGGCGTGCGCCGCGAGCCAGGTGTCGAGGATCGAGCCCAGCTCGGCGACGGATCCGTGTACGACGGGGATGCCGCTGCTGCGGATGGAGGTCGGCACGTTGGCGTCCGGGACCACGGCCCGGATGACCGGCTCGGCTTCCGCCATGACCTCCGCCGGCGTCCGGTAGTTGATGCTCAGGGAGGCCAGGTTGATCCGGTCGAGCCCGACCCGCTCGAGCCGTTCCCGCCACGACTGCGTGAACCCGTGCCGGGCCTGGGCGCGGTCCCCGACGATCGTGAAACTTCGGGACGGGCAGCGCAACAGCAACATCTGCCACTCGGCGTCGGTCAGCTCCTGAGCCTCGTCCACCACGATGTGCGCGAACGGGCCGGCCAGCCGGTCCGGCTCGAGGCCGGGCAGGGCGGCCTCGTCGACCAGCGCATCCTGCAGGTCCAGTTGGCGCAGGCTCGACAGCACACCTTCACCGTCGTCATAGGTGTGGGCCTCGATCAGTTCGTCGACGACCGTGGCCATGCGCTCGCGTTCGACCGCGACAGCGGCCTCGTGCCGGCTGTTGCGCTGTGCCGCCTCCGGGTCGCCGAGCCGCTGCCGTGCCGCGTCCAGGAGCGGCAGGTCGGACACCGTCCAGGCCTGGGCGTCCGCGCGCTGCAGTTTCTGCACGTCGTCGGGGCCGAGCCAGGGAGCGCACCTGCGCAGGTACGCGGGTACCGACCACAGGTCGCCGACGAGGTCGGCCGCTTCGAGCAGCGGCCACGCGCGGTTGAAGGCCGTACGCAGCTCCCGGTTGCGCAGCAGCGACCTGCGGAGCAGGTCTTCCGGCTCGTCGCCGTCGTACCTGTCCATCAGGATCGTGAGCAGTTCTTCCCAGACCTGCTCGCGCGCCTCGTTGTGCGGGGTGCCCGGATCCGGTGCTCCGAACGCCTCGGCCCAGTTCTCGGCGCTCAGCCAGATGTCGGTCTCGTCGGTCGCGACCGCCATTCCCTTGGCCGGCGGCTCCTCGTAGAACCTGACGGCCGTCTCGATCGCCTTCACCAGGTTCGCGGACGACTTCAGACGAGCCACCTCCGGGTCGGGCTCGATGGTGGCCCCGGCACCTTCGGCGACGAGGTCGCGCAGGGTGCAGGTCTGCACGTCCTCCTCTCCGAGGCTGGGCAGGACGTCGCCGACGTAGGCCAGGTAGGGCTGGTGCGGGCCGACGAACAGCACGCCGCCCCGGCGGTGACCGAGGCGGGGGTCGGAGTAGAGGAGGTAGGCGGTGCGGTGCAGCGCGACGACGGTCTTCCCCGTACCCGGACCGCCGTCGACGACGAGCGCGCCGCTGGAGCCCGCGCGGATGACGGCGTCCTGGTCGGCCTGGATGGTGCCGAGCACGTCCCGCATCCGCGGTGAGCGGCTGCCGGCCAGGCTCGCGATGAAGGCGGACTGGTCGTCGAGCGCGGCGCGGTGGCCCTCGAATCCGTCGGAGGTGAACACCTCGTCCCAGTAGTCGGTGATCCGGCCGCGGGTCCAGCGATACCTGCGCCGGCTCGTCAGACCGGTCGGGTCGGCGTGGGTCGCCGCGAAGAACGGTTCCGCGGCGGGGGAGCGCCAGTCGAGCAACAGCCGACGGCCCGCGCTGTCGGTGAGTCCACGTCGTCCGACGTACACGGGGTCGGGGTCGTCAGCGTGGACCATGTGTCCGATGCACAGGTCCAAACCGAAGCGGCGTAGGGTGCGCAGGCGAGACGTCAGCCGCCGGATCTCCTCGTCCCGTTCCACCGCCTGGCGGCCCTTGCCGCCGGGCGCCTTGCGTACGGCGTCGAGGCGTTCGGTCAGGTCGGCGGACGCCTGCTCGAGGCTCTGCGCGATGGCCGCGAAGTGTTCCTCGTCGCGGGCGATCAGCGCCGGTTCGGCCTTGGGGGAGAGGCGGTCGGGAAGGTCGAACACACTGATGGTCCGGTGGTCCACGTCGTCGGCTCCGATCTGAGGTCGTTGGCAGTGCGGACGGGTGCGCGCCGGCCCTGCGCACGGATCGTCCGGCGGGCACGCGGGTCGCGCGGCCCGAGGTGTGGTCGCGGGATGTCGTCCACCGGTGGTGGGCCGATCGCCGCTCCGGGAGCCCACGCATCGGCCATCGGGTCGTCGCCGCCCGGAACGGCCGTGCTGCCCTGTCGGGATATCGGGGCCGTCGGCGTGGCGAGAAGGCTCTGGCCTTCCGGTCGGCAATTCTGCGGCACGATCCGGGTCTTGCCGCAAGCCCCCGGGTGCGGTATATGTTGAGAATGGGGGGAACGGGTGCCTCCCTGTTCCTTGATCGATCATCGGCCGACCTTCCGCGCGCGGCGGCGCGCCGCGCGCGGCGTAGACCACCAGGAGAGTCCCCACTCGTGCGGGCCTGGCCGAACTGCCAGCAGTTCCGGCGCCCTGGTCCGGCATTCGTACTCTCGTGGCCGTGAAGACACGTGTGCCGGTGCTGGTGGCCGTGCTCGGTGCGTCCGCCGCGATGGTGCTGGTCGTCGGGTGCGTCGCGGCCGCGATCCTGTCCGTGCGCGGCGATTCGGACGAGGTGAGTGCATGCCGGGAGTCGGTGCAGGCCGGTGAGGCGAAGGTCCGTACGGATCGCTGGAATCCGCCGGAGGAGATTCCGGGTCTCGGCGACTACCCGGAGATTCACTGGCAGGTACGCGCGCTCGGCGACCCCTGCACCAGAGCGCCGGGTCCGACGGACTGGGCGTACCAGGGTGTGGTCAGGCTGCGGTCGGAGGACGCGCGGCGGTTGGCGAAGCGGTACGAGTTCGTGCCGTACACGTCGGTGGGACAACCGCCGCACCCCGACAGCCCGGCGGACGCGTGGCCCGCTCTCGTGCCGTTCCTGCCGACGCAGGCGCACTGGCTGCACAGCGCGCAGTACGACGAGGAGAATCCGTCCACCCGGTGGCGGGCCGCGTTCCTGGATGTCGAGCACCAGACGCTCTTCTTCGTGCTGCGCGACCACTGACCGGTCCGCTGACGGCGTCCGGGCCGCCTGCCTGTCCACATCCGACACCGTGCCCGCCACCGCTGCCGGCGGGGACCCGGACGTGGCCCGCGCCTCCGCCCGGGGCGCGGCCAGTGAGCTGGTCCTGGCCCTCTACGGCCGCATTCCGGTGGGCTCCCTGAAGCTCGACGGCGACCGACGTCTGCTCGACCGGCTCATAGCCTGGGAACCTACGAGTAGGACGTGTCGGTGCGCCACCGCCGACGGGGGCACGACCGCTCAGCTCCGCCAGGTCCGCCGGGCGATCCGCGCCGCCCGAGGACCCGGCGTCGATCAACTCCGTGGCCGCGCGTCCTCCTCCCGCCCGGCCACCCGCGCCGTCACGCCCCGCCCCTCACCCCTGCGACGTGCCAGCACGTCCTCGGCGATGAGCAGCCCGGCCGGGACGAAGCCCAGCAGGAAGCCGCTGGGACCGATGAGCAGTACGCACCCGGCTGCCCAGCCGCCCAGCGCCCAGCCGGCGTAGCCGGGCACCCGCTCACCGCGCCGCCCCAGCCGCACCACCAGAAGGCCGAGCAGGACGAGGGGGACGACGAAGCTGCCGGGCAGCGCCCAGAACACCGACAGGGACGCGTCACCGCCCTCGCCCGAGCGCAGCCCGCCGGCCAGCCACCCGCCCCAGTAGGGGTGGGGCAGGAAGACTGCGGTGTGCAGGACGCCGATGGTCGCCATCGACCATCCGGCACTGACCGTCAAAGTTCTCTTGATCATGTCCTCAGCCTCCGCTTCCTGCCGGGACCCCGCCTCCCCCGCGGGAGCGGTCCTCTCCCTTGCGCGGGGGACGGAGGAACCTCCCTACGCCCGTGGGCCGGAGACCACGCGAGTCCGTCGGTGCCCGAACAGGAGACCGGCCTGCGCCGGGATCGCAGGGACCGTATCGCCGACGGGTGAGAACGCGCTGAAATGCCGCCGACCGTGGTGCCCGTGCCGGGCGCCGCTGTCGGCCTCGCCGCACGATGCCGACCGGTCGTCGCGGCAGGGTGCCGGTGTGGCGACGCCGCCGCAGTTGCCGCGCCGCCACACCGCTGTTGTGCTATCCGAGGGTGAACCGGAAGAACCGGGGGCGGTAGATCCCCGGGTCGCGGTAATGGTCCCCGTCGGGTCCCACCGTGGTGTCCATGCTGTTGACGTTGTACGAGGCGACGAACGTGTCGCCGGAACTCAGCGACGCGTGGACGTGCGCGTTGTACGCGATGATGTCGCCGTCCCAGTAGCTGCCGTACGGGCCCGGTTCGGGCATCCGGTAGACCTGGGTGCGGTTGGTGAACGGCCCGAACGGCGAGCACGACGTGTACGCCATGATCCGGCCGCTGAACGCCTCCGTGCTGTCCTGACTGAGCAGCAGATACTGCCCGTTCCACGGCGTCACGCTGTACTCGTTCGCGATGCCGGTGAGCGTGTTGCGCGCGTTCTGCTCCCGGAACGTCCAGCCCCACGGCGTGTAGTACTGCCAGGTGCCGGAGCCGAGGTCCGAGCCCTGGACCCGGGCGATGCGCATCTGCTTGTGGGTGGGCGAGTCGTCGACGCCGTAGATGTAGGTGTAGCCGTCACCGCTGCGGCTGGCCGGCAGCAGCGCCGAGCCCCACGCCACTCCGCTGGCCGAGGGCAGGTCACGGACCTGGACCGGGGCCTGCAGGTTGCCCAGGTCGAAGTCGGCCACGACGTTGCGGTTGAACCGGAAGTCCCACCCGCCGGGGCCGAACTTCAGGTACTCCTGGTACACCACTTGCAGCCGGCCGCCGGAGAGGTGCCCGTCGCCGACCCAGTACCAGGTGGACGAGGATGTCGGGGCCATGATGGGCCGGGGCACCCAGACCGTCCCGCCCTGGTACGTCGTCAGGCTGGTGCCGTTCTGCACCACGAAGGTGTTGTTGACCAGTGGCGCGCTCGTCGGTCGGGTGCCGTCGTCGTTGAGCGGACCGAGCCAGGTGTCGGAGAACAGCCAGATGATGCGTCCGTCCGGCAACTTCACCGAGTAGGTGGAGTCGCCGCCGGTCCAGCCGTCGGGCGTGCTGGCCGCGTACGAGTTGAACGTCGACTCGGGGGCGACGTTCAACGAGAGGCTGGTGACGGTGGGGGCGCGCAGCGCGCACTGCCGCTCCTTCAACGGCACCGTGGTCTCCATGTAGGTGTCGAACGTCCTGGGGGAGTCACCCGCGTCCTGCGAGTGGATGTCCAGCTCGGTCCAGGTGGTCACCAGCGTGGCCACCATCGGGTAGGCGAAGTTCGGCACCGTGATGAGCCCGCCGGCGTCGAGGTACACCACCGATCCGATGGTCGGGTACTCCGCCAGGCTGCCGGCGCTGCCCTGGGGCGACCACACGATGACGGCGGAGCTGCGGTTCGGGTCCTTGGTGGTGTCCACCAGCAGGGTGGAGCAGTACCCGCACGCCGGGTCGCCGGACTGCGCCTTGGCCCAGAAGTCGTGGTAGACCGCGCCGCCCTTGCGCAGGATGTCGTGGTACTCGGTGTGCGAGCCGGCGGCGACGACGTGCTTCTTGCGCGCCGGCCGGGCGTCGCCCAGCCCGTCGTCGTCGGTCTCGGTGTAGCCGTACAGGTTCGACCGCCACAGGGTGGCGTCGGAGTCCCGGTAGCCGTAGAGGTCCCAGCTGCCCGGCGGGGCCGGCAGGGGAGCGGAGTTCGCCGTCGCCAGCCGGTAGTTGGCGATGTGGTACCCCAGCAGCATGTGCTTGAAGTTCATGCTGTAGCCCTCGACCGCGGAACGGATCGCCTCGATCGGCAGGTGGTCGTGGTCGCGGACGCTCTCCCAGGTGTGCCGCACGAAGGCCCCGTCGGTCCGCTCGGTGAGGTACGTGGGCAGCAGGAACGAGCCGTACTGTGGACCGCCACCGAGCCCGCCCCACGAGTTGAGCGCCTGCCCGGGTTTGCGCAGCACGTCGGAGACGTTGCGGGCATAGAGGTCGTCCTCGCCGAGCGGGCTCCATCCGCCGGTGCGGACGTACGTCTGGTGGGCCGCCCACTCGGCGGTCGCCTCCATCCACCAGTTCATCGAGCCGAACTCCTTGCCGCCGACCCAGTTCCACAGGAAGTCCACGGCGACGGCGGACTGGTCCCAGTACTGGTACTGCATGACGTGGAACAGCTCGTGCCGGGGCATGTAGTCCCAGTCGGTCGCGCTGGTCGGCACCAGGATCGTCGGCTGCTGGTTCAGGCCGAACGGCAGCACGAACGGGGCGCGGTTCTGCTGCCCGAGCAGGCTGTCCACGCCGTACACGAGCACGTACGGCTTGTCCTCGCGCACCGGCAGGGGATACCCCATGTCCCGGTACTCGCCGGCCGCGATCGACAGCGAGTTCAGCATGTGCTGCACGGCCTCCGGCCGTCCGTTGGGGTTGTACACCGGCGGGACACCCGGTTGGCTGCCGCTGCTGACGTTGTAGAGGATGAGGAACTCGCCGGCGGAGGCCCGGCACTTGTAGGTGACGTCCAGGTACTCGTAGTCGTCGGCCGCGCAGTCGTCGTAGCCGGCGGCTGCGGCGGCCGGCGCGGTGAGCGTCGGTGTGACGGTGCGCGACGCGGCCGGCGCCGCGCCCGCGGACAGCATCGACAGGTACGTCAGGTACGTCGCCGGGTTCTCGACGGCGCCGCTCGGACGCAGGCGCGCGGGCACCGAACTCGGGGAATCGAGCGACATCGTCGCGTACCGCACCGTGTCGTCACGGGACAGTTGGCCGCGGTGGTAGGCGCGGACGATCTTCTCGTGCGGCCCGAAGTCGGGTGCGGTCGCCTTCGGCCGTTCGGCCTTGCGGTCCGGCGCGACGGGCCGGTACGGCTTCGCCCGCTGGGGCGCGTACTGACCGGTGTCGGGGCTGGGGGCGGGCGCCGTCGGCGCCGGTCGGGCCGACCGGTCGCCGACCCGACCTCCGGTGCCGTCGGGCGGCGCCGCCGGGGACGGACCGCCGACCAGTACGGCTGCGGCCAGGGTGACCGCCGTCGTACCCATTGCCAGGATGATTCTCACGCTGCTCCTCGCTGCGGGGTGGGCGAGACGGGCGCGCCGGGACCGTGGCACGCCCGTCTCGCCCACGCCGGGCAGGATCGCGTCAGACCCTCGTCGACCTCGACGGGACGGCCGGGCCCGTGTCGTCTGCGGTGAAACACAGGTGGTGCCCGACGGCGCGCCCGTCATGGGCCGACGGAACGTAACGTGCGCCGCTGATCGGGCACTGAAATTCCGCTGACGTCGTCGCGCGGCGCCACCACGGTCTGCCCGGTGTCCTGGCCATCGCTGGATCGGGGACGGCTCGGCGTGACAGACCGGATGATCCGTGGTCCACGTCCCCGTCACGACGGTCCGCCCCGTGGCGGCCGGGGCGGTTCAGGCGACGGGGGCGCCGAACCACCGGGGCAACTGGTGGAGCAGGTCCTGCTGGTCGTCACCGACCCACGCCACGTGGCCGTCGGGGCGCAACAGCGCGGCGGGCACGTCCAATTCCTCGCTGACGTCGACGACGTGGTCGACCCGATCCGCCCACCCGGCCGCCGAGAGCCGGCCCGTCTGGTCGAGCAGCAGTCCGCGCCCGCCGTGTGTCAGTTCGTAGAGGCGCCCCCGCTTCAGCCGCACGTCGCGCATCCGCCGGCCGAGCAGGTCGTGCCCCTCGCCGAAGTCGTAGCGGATTCCGATCGCGGTGATCTTCTCGATGAGGTGCCGGTTCACGTTCTCGAAGTCCATCAGTTCCGACAGCAGGCGGCGTACCGCCTGGGGTCCCGGTTCGGTGGACATCAGCTGGATCTGTGCGCGGGTGTTGTCCAGCACGTCGGCGGCCACCGGGCGGCGTTCGGTGTGGTAGCTGTCCAGCAGCCCTTCCGGTGCCCAGCCGTTGACCTCGGCGGCCAGTTTCCAGCCGAGGTTGAACGCGTCCTGGATGCCGAGGTTGAGGCCCTGCCCGCCGGTCGGCGGGTGGATGTGCGCCGCGTCGCCGGCCAGCAGCACCCGGCCGCTGCGATAGCGCTCGGCCAGCCGGGTGGCGTCGCCGAAGCGGGAGAGCCAGCGCGGTGAGTGCGCACCGAGGTCGGTGCCGGCGGTCGCACGCAGCTGTTGCTTGAACTCGTCGAGGGTCGGCGGGACCGTGCGGTCCTCGGCCACCCCCTCTGCGGGCACGACGACGCGGTACACCCCGTTGCCGAGCGGCCCGGCGCCGAACCGCTTCTGGGTCCTGCGGACCTCGGTCACCACGGCGGCCAGTGTCTCCGGTGCCACGGCGAGCTCCATCTCGCCCAGCAGCGTCTCGACCCTGGTGGGCTCGCCGGGGAACCCGACGCCCAGCAGTCTGCGCACCGTGCTGCGGCCGCCGTCGCAGCCGACGAGGTAGCGGGAGCGAAGCTGCGTGCCGTCGGCCAGCTCGGCGGTCACCCCGGTCTCGTCCTGGCGCAGCCCGACCAGTTCGCAGCCGCGCCGGATCTCGGCGTCGAGTTCGGTGGCGCGTTCGGCCAGCAGCCGGTCGGTGATGGTCTGCGGGATGCCGAGGATGTAGGAGTGCGCGGTGTCCAGCCGGTCGGGCCAGGGCTTCTCGATGCCGGCGAAGAAGCCACCGACGGCGTATTTCTGGCCGTGCGCGAGGAACCGCTCCAGCAGGCCGCGCTGGTCCATCACCTCGACGCTGCGCGCGTGCAGGCCGAGCGCGCGGACGTACCTGGTCGGCTCCGTCTCCTTCTCCAGCACGATCACGTGCACACCGTGCAGCCGCAATTCGCCGGCCAGCATCAAGCCGGTCGGTCCGCCGCCGGCGATGACGACGTCAATCATGAAGACCCCCGTTCGACAAGGTTGCACCTCGGCCAGCTGCGGCGTGTACTTTCGTCGGCATCTTTCGCCGGGTGCCCGCACTCCCGCGAATGCGCACGTATTTCGCGAATCCCGGATTCCGCAGCTTCTGGCTCCGGCTGGAGATTCTGCATCACGATCCGGGGCTTGCGGCAAGCCCCCTGAACTGCTATATGTTAGAGGTGGCAAGGAGTGGACAGTCTCCTTGCCTTCGCTGTTTTCGGAGGGGCGGAAGGCTCTCCCGAACGATGCGGGCGGCGCTCGGCGCTGCGCCGAGCGGGCTGCCAAGGTAGCCGGTCCTACCAGCACCTGAGTCGCGCGTCCGTGAGTCGGCGATCGATGCCGACCGATCGTGTCCTGACTGCTATGGATATCGGTCCATCCAATCGGGATGCTGATTCGAGCTGCAATTCGACCAGCCGGGGTGGATGATGACCGATTCCGTGCGCGAATCGCCTTACCTGGACTTCCTCTACGTCGAAGAGGAACGGCTCGGTTGGGTCTTCCGCGACCGGAACCTCTACCGTTACCGCTACTCCGAGGCGTGCCCGACTCTCGAGCTCTCGGCGGTGCGGGTCTCGTACATGCGCACCGCGACGACGAGGCCGGACGCGGCGGTGATCACGGCGACGACCCAGACGGCGGCGCGCAGGCCGAGCAGGTCGGCGGTGATCCCGGCGACCAGGGCGCCGATGGCGTAGCCGGAGTCGCGCCACAGGCGGTAGACACCGACGGCGCGGGCCCGCCAGGCCGGATGGGCGACGTCGCCGATGACCGCGAGGAGGGTGGGGTACACCAGGGCGGTGCCGGCGCCCATGAGCACGGCGGCGACCGCCCACACCGTGAAGCCGGTGCCGGCGGCGACCAGCGCGATGCCGATCGCCTGGGTGAGCATGCCGGCCGTGATGAGCCATTTGCGGCCCCACCGGTCGGACAGGGCGCCGGTGGCCATCTGGCCCAGGCCCCACACCGCCGGGTAGAGCGCGATCAGCACACCGATGCGGGTCAGACCGAGCCCGGACGTGGCGAACAGGACCGGGTACAGACCCCAGGCGAGGCCGTCGTTCAGGTTGTTGACCATGCCGGCCTGACTCGCGGCCGACAGTGCCTTCTCCCGGAAACTGGTGAGGGTGAAGATCTCCCGGCTGGTGACGCCGCGGCCGTGGCTGCCTTCGCGTGACACGTGGTGGGCGGCTTCGTACCGGGCGTGCTGGTGGGTCTCGCGGACGAGGACGGTGGACAGGCCGAGGCCGAGGGCGGCCACGGCGACGCCGAGCAGGAACGGGGCGGGCCGCAGCCCGTGCGCGGCGGCCAGCGCGCCGGTGGCCCAGCCCATGGTGGCCACGGCGAGGTAGCCGGCGGCCTCGTTGAACCCCATGGCCAGTCCGCGGCGGGCCGGACCGGCGAGGTCGATCTTCATGACGATGGTGGTGGACCAGGTCAGGCCCTGGTTCACGCCGAGCAGGACGTTCGCCGCGATCACCCAGCCCCAGGAGGGCGCCCAGATCAGCAGCAGCGGCACCGGTAGGCCGATCAGCCAGCCGGCGATCAGGACCGGTTTGCGGCCGTAGCGGTCGGAGAGGCTGCCGGCGGCGAGGTTGGTGAACGCCTTGGTGAAGCCGAACACGATGATGAACGTCAACGAGGCGGTGAACGCGCCGACGGCGAAGACCTGCTCGGCCAGCAGCGGCACGACCATACGTTCCTGACCGACCATCGCCCCGACGAGGGCATTGACCGCCACCAGCAGGACGAACTGGGGCAGGTTGGCACGCAGCCCCAACCGGATCGGCGTGGCGATGCTCGCGCCGCTCATCGATCCGGGTCCGGATCGGTGCCGGCGTGCGGCAGCGGGGTCAAGTGGTCCGGCAGTTCCATCGCGTCCTCCGGCCCGGCGGTAGCAGTCGGCGTCACCATCTCCTACACTATTCCACAGAACTTTGGAGGATTGGCGTGGGTGACCGGAACCAGAAGACGGCGCTGTTCGAGCAGTTCGCCCGGGTCGGCAAGGCCCTCGCCTCGGGCAAACGGCTCGAACTGCTGGACCTGCTCGCCCAGGGTGAACGTGACGTGGCGTCCCTCGCGGCGTCGGCCGACCTGGGACTGACCACCGCGTCCGCCCACCTGCAGACACTGCGCCAGGCGAACCTGGTCGCCACCCGCCGCGACGGCACCCGCATCCTCTACCGCCTCGCCGGCCGGGATGTGGCGGAGTTGTTCGCCCACCTGCGCGACGTGGCCCAGTCGCATCTGCCCGACGTGCAGGCAGCCCGGCTGGCCTATCTGGGTGAGGACGGCGGCCAGCCGGTCACCCGCGAGGAACTGCGGCAGCTCACCAGGACAAGCCTCGTCACCGTGCTCGACGTGCGGCCCCGCGAGGAGTACGCCGCCGGGCACATTCCCGGCGCGGTCAGCATCCCGATCGACGAACTGGCCGACAGGCTCGCCGAGCTACCCGACGACGGGCACATCGTCGCGTACTGCCGGGGCGCCTACTGCGTGCTCGCCCACGACGCCGTCCGACTCCTCGCGGCCCGCGGTCGCACCGCGACCCGGCTGGCCGACGGGATGCTCGAATGGCGCCTGGCCGATCTACCCGTCACGGTCGCGTGACCCCACCGGTGCCGCGGCCATGGCGGATGGAACGGCGGTGGTCGCCGTGACGCGTTGCCACATCGATGCGGGCCGCCGGGCGGTGGTCGCAACCAGCCGGCCGCGATGGTCAGTCCCCGGGCAGCGATACCTTGCCGTGACCTGCAGATACTTGCGCTCCCGCAAGGGTCGCGGAGTTGCCCGGAGCAGGTAGCCTGCGGGGGTGACCGACGACACCGCCGACCCGGGCGATCCGACGTCGGCTCCTGCAGCTGACGGTGTGCCGCTGCTGTCGCAGGACTTCACCGAAGCGACGGTCACCACGCTGCGACATGCTCTGCACGCCCACGTCACCGCCGTGGGACTGATCGGCGACGACGGTTACGACTTCGTCCTCGCCGTGCACGAACTGGTGACCAACGCCGTTCGCCACGGCGGCGGCCAGGGACACCTGGAACTGCGTCGCCACCAGGACGTTCTCATCTGTGAGATCGTCGACCAGGGACAGTCGCCGGCGAACCTGCCGGTGCGACTGTCCGAGGTCGACACCGCTGGTGGGCGTGGGCTGTGGCTGGCGCACCAACTCGCCGGCGGACTCATCCTCACCCGCCGCCCCGACGGGGTCACCGCCACCGTGACCGTCTGTCTGCAGCCCGCCACCGCAGATGGCGCCCTCACCCCCGGGCGGAACGGCCAGTCCGACGACCGCGCTCAGGACCAACCAGGCTGATCGCGCCGACTCGCCGGCCCCTTCACCTCGAGCAGGCCCGCGAGCCGACCGACCCGAAACCTTCGCCGACGTGGTCACCGACCGGGCCGTCCGCCACCACCTGGACAGCCCTCGCCGACAGGCGTCAGCCCGGCCGCCCGGCGACCACCGGGGCGTGGCCGACCGTGCCCGAGGTCCGCGGCCAGGAAACGTCGCCGAATGCCGCTACGTCAACGACGTCCGGCTCGCCGCCGACACCGACCCGCTCCGTCGTGCGGTCGACGAGGCGCAGGGCAGGGCCGCGATGGCCGGCGCGACCGTCACGTCCGCCGAGAGTCTCGACCACCGCGTCGGACGAAGGGCGAGCCTGACGCCGTTCCCCCAGGGGCTCCGGTCCCCCTCCACGGTGCGCGCCCGCCCGACCGGGCGAGGGATGGATCATCGGCGCGGCGCAGGTCGCCAGCGGGTGGGAGGCGCCGCTGGCCGTGAACTGCCGGGCCTCGGCGGGGCTTCGAGGCCAGCAGGCTGTTCGTCATCCGGGTGGAGCAGGGCGGTGGTCGAGGTAGGCGTCCAGGGCGGCGGCGCCGGTGAGCATGGCGCGGCTGCGGGCCGAGAGGCGGGCACGCCAGTCGTGCAGCATCGACTCCAGCGGCACGATGCCTCCGGCGGAGCGGACCTGGGCGATCAGCGGGGCGATCTGCTCCAGCAGATAGCCACCGCGTCTGAGTTGGTGGGCCAGCAGGGCGTCGCGGACGTCGGCCGCGCTGTAGACCCGGTAGCCCGTCCGCGGGTCGCGGCGCGGCTGGACCAGGCCGGCACGTTCCCACTTGCGCAGGGTGGCCGGGCGGATGCCGAGCCGCCGCGACAGGGGGCCGACGAACGTGTCACCGCGCTCCCGCGGTACGGGATCGAGGTCGCGAAGCGCGGCTTCGACGGCCTGGAGGGTGCGGCGGTCGTCGAGAAGTTGGGCGTGGCTCTCGTCGATGAGCCGGAGCGCGTCCTCGGTCGCGTCCCGGTTGACCGCCTGCATGATCGAGGTGGCTGTCCGGTGGCCGTGTCCGGGCACGAGCGCGAGGAACGCGCGCAGGGCTCGGGCGTGCTGCGGCGTGTAGGTGCGGTAACCGTGTGGGGTGCGTGCGGCGCCCGGCAGGATGCCGGCTGCCTCGTAGTTCCGGATCGCCTGCGTGGACAGGCCGTGCCCACGCGCCAGGTCGACCGGCCTGAGCCGTTCGCCAGCTTGAGGGTTTCGCTTCACAGCCCTGCCAACATCGCGGAAAAGTTTCAACCGTAGGTTCAACGATACCGTTGAGGGAATGATTGCTGCTACCAAGGACATCGCCCATCCGGTCGAGGCCGCGACCGTCATGCGGTTGTTCCCGACGCGGCCGCGGCTGCTCGCCCTGGGCGAGCCCACCCATGGCGAGGACGTCCTGCTCGACGTCCGCAACGAACTCTTCCGGCAGCTCGTCGAGCAGGAGGGCTACCGGACGATCGCGATCGAGAGCGACTGCCTCATGGGCCTTGTCGTGGACGACTACGTCACGTCCGGCACGGGCACCCTCGACGAGGTCGTGGAGCGCGGCTTCAGCCACCAGTGGGGCGCCTTCCCGGGCAACCGCGAGCTGGTGCGCTGGATGCGTGCGTACAACGACGGCCGGCCCGCGTCCGAGCGGCTGCGCTTCGCCGGGTTCGACGGCCCGCTGGAGATCACCGGCGCCGCGAGCCCGCGGCAGGCCCTCACGGCACTGCACACCTACCTCACCGCCTGGGCCGACGTCGACCTGCTCCCGTGCGCCGCCGATACGCTCGACCGCCTGCTCGGCGCCGACGACCGCTGGGCGAACCCCGCCGCGATGCTGGACCCGTCCCGGTCCGTGGGGCGGACCCCCGAGGCCCAGCAGCTGCGGCTACTCGCCGACGATCTGGTGACGCTGCTCGACGCGCAGATACCGCAGCTGCTCGCGGCGTCGTCGCCCGACGACTGGGCCCGGGCGCGCCTGTACGGACGCACCGCCACCGGGCTGCTGCGCTACCACTTCTGGATGGCCGACCCGTCATCGGGTCGCATGGCGCGGCTGCTGGCCCTGCGGGACTCGATGATGGCCGCCAACCTGTTCGCCATCGCCGAACGGGGCCCGGCGTTGGTGGCCGCGCACAACGGCCACCTCCAGCGGAACAAGAGCACGACGCGGATGGGCGGCCTGCCGCTTCAGTGGTGGAGCGCCGGTGCGATCGTGAGCGCCCACCTGGGCGACGGGTACGCCTTCCTCGCCACCGCCCTCGGCACGATCCGCCACCATGGCGTGGACGCCCCACCCCCGGACACCGTCGAGGGGGTGCTGTACGCGCTGCCGGAGGACCGGTACGTCGTCGACCCCCGCCGACTGGCCACCGCCCTCGCCACCATGACTCCCGCCGCCCGGGTGTCCCCGTGGTTCGGTTACTCGCCGCTCGATCCGGCCCACGTGGCCGACACCGACGGCATCGTGTTCGTCAAGGATGTCCCGGCGGGATGACATCGAGAAGCCCGGTGGTGCTCGAGATGGGCTACGGCACCGGTCGGACGACGCGCTCGCGGTGAACCCACGGGGCGGAGGCCGCGTCGCGGTGCGGCCTTCGCCCCCGGCCAACTACCGGCACCGACCTGGCCGATTTCGGTGTTCCTGGACCCTGGCACGTGTTCCGCTGGCAGACTCGCCGGGTGAAGGGCGGATGGGAGCGGCGCCTGGGACCGATCGTCCAGGTGGCGCCCGGTGCCCGGGTGGAACGGTTCGAGATCTACTTCGACCTGGTCTACGTCTTCTCCTTCTTCATCATCGCCCGGGCCACCGCCGCCGACCTCTCCGGGCGGGGCCTGCTGCACGCCGTGCTGCTCCTGGCCGTGCTCTGGTGGTGCTGGGTCATCCACAGCCTGGTCGCCAATCGGATTCGCCTCGGTGAGGGCTTCGTGCCGGTGGTCATGGTGCTGGCCATCGTGGCGCTCTACGCCTTCGCGCTGGCCAGCCCTCAGGCGTTCCGGGAACCTGTCGAGGGGATCTCCGGTCCGTTCCTGATCGCCTGGAGTTACCTGGTGATCCGCCTCGTGCACCTGGGGGTCTACTGGTATTCGATTCGGCACGACCGCCGTGAGGTGGGGCAGATCCGTCTCTACTTCTTCGAGTTGACGGGCAGTGTCGCGCTGCTCTTCGCGGCCGCCCTCGTACCGCCACTGCTGGACGACCCACACGACGGTGCGCTGTTGCGGGTGGCGCTCTGGATCGCCCTGGTGATCGGCCAGTACGTGGTTCCCCTGCTGACCGGGACCAGGGGTTGGGTGGTCGTCTCCGCCGAGCACTGGAGCGAGCGATACGACCTCATCCTCATGATCGCCCTCGGCGAGTCACTGATCTCGATCGGTGTGGGCAGCGACGTGGTCGGCGGCCCCATCACCTGGCCGATGCTGATGGCGGCCACGATGGGCATCATCGGCGTCTCCTGCCTCTGGTGGGCCCACTTCGACCTGGTCGCGCCCGCCGCCCGCCTCGCCCTGCACGGCACCCACGGCGAGGCCCGGACCCGGATGGTCCGGGACGCATACCACGACCTCTATTTGATCCTGCTTGTCGGGATTGTTCTCTTCGCGCTCGGCGGCGAGGAGTTGCTGCACCAGCTGAGCGGTGACATCGGGTTGGGCGAGCCGTTGCGGGGCCCGGGAATGGCGCTGCTCTGCGGGGGCGTCGCCTGCTACCTGCTCGGCAGTCTGCTGTTCCAGCTGCGGACCCTGCGCACTGTCTCCTGGACCAGGGTGGGTGTGGTGGTGGTCCTGGCGGCGTTCACGCCGTTGGCCGTGCACCTGCCGGTCCTGGTGGCGCTGGCCGTCATCACGGCGGCCCAGGTCGCGATGGTCGCCGCGGAGGCGTTCCTGTTCGCCGGCTCCCGGCACGCGCTGCGCGCCGCGGTGCTGGAGGAACGGACGGCGCACGAAGCGTACGAGACGGCCTGGCGGCGGCCACGCACCAACGAGCTTCCCCCGGAGGGCTCACCCGACTGAACCCGATCCTGGTTCGGTCCCGCAGACCGGAAGAGGCACGCCACTCCTGGGCGAGCCGAAGTCATGAAATGACCACCTTCAACGCCTTGCGCGCATTCAGCGTTGAATCAAACAGATGAGCGGCTAGCCGTCGCGAGGTCGCCGGGCCGGTGATGAATCGATAGCTTTACGTCACTGCGAGTCCGTATCCTCAAGGGATCCGATCGCCAGCAGCGGAAGGGGCGGCATGCCGCGCCGTTCGAGCCTCAGCTATCGAGATGCGCTACGACTGCTGGCTCCGGGCAGCGCGCGCATCGCCGAGACCGACAAGGTCGTCAATGCGGGGATCCTGGGGGCCGGGGCGCTCTCCCACGG
This sequence comes from Micromonospora citrea, assembly GCF_049629545.1. GTDB lineage: Bacteria > Actinomycetota > Actinomycetes > Mycobacteriales > Micromonosporaceae > Micromonospora > Micromonospora citrea_A. The sequence goes on along the minus strand of NZ_JBNADX010000021.1, from coordinate 23,935 downwards.
TGCGGCGCTCGCCCTGCTCGGTCCGAAGAACGCGCTCATGCAGCTCGTCCGCGACGCCACCGGCAACCAGGCCGGCCGCATCCGGTCGTCCGGCGGCAAGTCGTACTACGAGCTGCTGGAGGCCAGCCACACGGTGCTGGCCCTCTCCGCGTTCTTCGACGGATTCCGGGACGAGGTGGGGCCGGGCTTCGACCGGCTGGAACTGACCGACGCGGAGAAGGTCGCCATGGTGCCGGCCGACCGTCGTCAGCACACCCTGCCGCAGGAGATCGACACCGGGTACTTCCCGCTGCCGTCCTCGGTCCATGGCATGGACGACACCCGCCGAGACGTCGAGGCGGCCTACGTCACCCTCTACGACGCCACCATCGCCTTCTGCGACGGCCTCGCAGCCTGGCCGGCGGTGCGGCGCGGACTCGACCTCACCTCGTTGCGGTCCCGGGTCGTCGCCCGCAGCATGTGGCACTACGAGGACCGCTTCGACCGGCTCGCCGCGGACCTTCCGGAGTTCGGGTTCCGCATGATCCGGCAGGCGATCGAGCACAACCTGATCGACAACCGGAAGCTGACCGTCGAGGTCGCGGAGCGGTTGGACGCGCTGGCGGAGCTGTACCGCAATCTGGCGGGGCTGGCCGGGCCGCCCCCGGCCGACCGTCCCGACCTGCTCCGCGAGTCCCTCGACCGGCTCGCCGGGTCGCTGACCGCGGTGTTCCGGCAACCGCTGCTGAGGATCAAGGACATCAACTTCCACTTGCGGCTGCCGACCGTGGAACGTGGCTTCATCAGCCCCGACTTCCGGGTCGCCGAGTACGGCAAGCACGCCGCGCCGGAGCGGGAGCGCTGGTGGGAGGAGCAGCCGCGTAGCGGTGACCTCGTCGGCTTCCTCTCCGACTACCTGACCGACCCGGCGAGCCTGCACCGTCCGTTGCTGGTCCTGGGCCAGCCGGGTGCCGGCAAGACGCTGCTGACCAGGGTCATCGCGGCTCGGCTGCCGGTGAACCGGTTCACCGCGATCGTCGTGCCGCTGCGCCGGATGTCCGCAGACACCGCGCCGACGGAGCAGATCGAGTCCGCGATCGAGCAGCTGATGGACGAGCGCATCCGGTGGGCGGACCTGCGCCGGGCCACGAGCACCACCACCGTGGTGGTCATCTTCGACGGGTTCGACGAACTCGTCCAGGCCACCGGTACGGCCCACTCCCATTACATCGACCGGGTGGCCGAGTTCCAGGAGGCCCAGTGGGACCTGGGCTACTCGGTCATCCCGATCATCACCTCGCGGGTGCTGGTGATGGACCGCGCCAGCGTGCCGCAGGGCACGGTGCTGGTCCGCCTCGAGGATCTGACCGACGACCAGGTGACGACCTGGGTGGCGGCCGTCAACAGCGCCAACGAGGACCGCTCCGGCTACCGCCGGCTGTCGGCCCGGGACCTGCTGTCGCACGGCGAGCTGGCCCGCCAGCCGCTGCTGCTCACCCTGCTGGCGATCTACTACGACGAACACCGAGTCGACCGGCGTCCCGACCTCGGCATCTCCCGGTCCGACCTGTTCACCGGCCTGCTCACCGCCTTCATCCGTCGGCAGATCGGCGAGAAGAGACCGAGCACCCTCCCGCAGCACGAACGGGAGGCCCGCGAACACCGGCTGCGGCGCGACCTGGCCATCACCGCGTTCGCCATGTTCAACCGCAACCGGGAGCTGGTGAACCGGGCCGCGCTCCGCGCCGACCTGGACTGCTTCGGCACCGGCGCCGGCGACGGTTCCCGGTTCGAACTCGGCGACGTGCTCGGGCCGGAGCAGTTGGTCACCGCCGCCTTCTTCGTGGTGTACGGCCCGGACGACCTGCAGGGCGAGGACGCCCGCCGCACGTACGAGTTCCTGCACACGACCATCGGCGACTTCCTGATCGCCGAGTACGTCATCGGGTCGCTCCGGGAGTTGGCCGAGCTGCGCCGGCGTGCGCGTACCCCGGCCGGCTTCGGCTATCAGCTGGACACCGGCCAGTTCCGCGCGCTGCTCTCCCACCAGCCCCTGGTCAAGCGGGAGGCGGTGGTCGGGTTCGCCAAGGAACTCAGCTCCCGGCATCCGGAGGAGCGCGCCGCGATCGTCGACACGATCGCTGACCTGCTGGCCGAGGCACGGCAGCGGGGCAACCTCGCGGGGGTGGACGGTTACCGACCGTCCCCGTACGACCCGGTGCGGCTGCTCGCCGCCTACACCGCCAACCTGGTCGCGTTGGCCGCGCTGGTGTCCGCCGACGGCGTGTCGCACACCGACCTGATGGACGACGAGACCTGGGTCTCCACCGTACGGCTGTGGCGGGCAGGTCTGGACGAGAAGGGCCAGCTGGCGATGATCAGCTGGCTGAGGCGGGACGCCGACGGCCGCATCACCGCCGAACGACGGCGCGAACGCCGAGGGGAGACGGTGAGCGTGGCCGCCGAGGAGGCCCGGCTGCTCGGCGACATCACCACGTACGGTCAGTTGCAGGCCGGCGCGAGGACGTGGCGCGGCCGGCAGCCGGACAGCTTCGAGGCCGGACGGTTCCACGCCGACCTGGTGTCGCTGGCCACCCGGCGCTGGCCGGTGCCGTCGTTGCACCAGCTCATCCTGTACGACGAGCGGAGCTATCGGCGGCTGTGGGAGCGTGCCGTCGAATGTCCGGAGGCGGTGTCCAGTACGAGTGCCACGGTGCTGCTGGAATGCCTCGCCGAGGACGGCGCGCAGTTGCCCCGCGAGGTGGTCTGCGGGCTGACCCGGGTGGCGCTGACCCGGCTGCCCAGATCCGTGACCGCGCCACCCGAGCTGATCATCTCGTGCCCGTACCTGATCGACGAGTTTCCCGAGCTGCTCGACTCGATCGGCACGCCGGAGGACCATGCCGTGCTGCACGCGCTCATCCTCCGGCACGGGCTCGACCGGCTGCCGGGGCGGTACGTGCCCCGGGTGCGGACGGTGCTCGCCGACATCGAAGGACGGCTCGCCGAGCTTCCCTTGGAGGACGGCGTGGTCTCGGCCGAGATGGCTGCGCAGTTCGCCGCCGCGCGGGTCGACAACCGTACCGCGCTGTGGCTGTTGATGGCGTTGAGCGAGTACGCCGACCTCGCGTGGCGGAAGATTCCACCCGGGACGATGGCCGACCTGCTCGCGCACCGGCTACCGGACGAGTTCCTCGACGAGACGAGCCTTTGCCGGCTGCTCCTCGACTATCTGAGGGCACACGGCCGGGTGCCCGCGAAGGCCACGTTGACGGCCGCTCTCGAAGCGCTGCGGGTCCTCGCGGCGACCGACCGTGGCCCGGCCGCCGATGCGGTCTGAGCGCACGCTCGGCCGGGGCGCCACCCGAGCCGTCACCACCCGTCCGGAGGCCCGGTTGTCACCTCCGTCCAAGCATCGCGAGCATGTCGTCCGGGCCGCAGGCAGAAGCCTGGCCGTCGACATCGCCGGCGCGGAGCGCGGCTGGCCGGTGTTCCTGATGCACGGCACGCCGGGCAGCCGCAACGGGCCCCGACCGCGGTCGAGTGTGCTCTACCGGCTCGGCGTCCGGCTGATCTCCTACGACCGGCCGGGCTACGGCGGATCCAGCCGGCTGCCGGGGCGCCGGATCGCCGACGCCGCCGCCGACATCGCGGCGATCGCCGACGACCTGGGCATCGACGAGTTCTCGGTGGTCGGCCGCTCCGGTGGCGGCCCACACGCCCTGGCCTGCGCGGCTCTGCTGCCGGAGCGGGTACGACGCACCGCGGTCCTGGTCGGTCTCGCCCCGGCCGGCGCGGCCGGACTGGACTGGTTCGGCGGCATGACGGAGGCCAACGTCCGTGACTACGGCACCGCCGAGCACGACGTGCTGGTGCTCGCCGAACAGTTGCGCCTGCGGGCCGAGCGGACGATCGACGACCCCGGCTCGTTGCTCTCGTTGCTGGTCGAGCAGATGACCGAGGCCGACCGCCGGGTGGTGGCCGGTGTGCCGATCCGCCGGCAGCTGACCGACGCCTACGCCGAGGCGCTGCGCCGAGGGCCGGACGGCTGGATCGACGACGTCCTCGCGTTGCGGGCCGACTGGGGCATCACGTTGACGGAGATCCGGATGCCGGTACGGCTGTGGCACGGCGCCGACGACAACTTCGCCCCGGCCAGTCACACCCGGTGGCTGGCCGAGCAGATCCCCGACGCGCAGCTGCACGTGCAGCGGCGCAGCGCGCACTTCGGCGCGGTCGAGGTGCTGCCGGAGATGCTCGCCTGGCTGACCCGCCCGTCGGAGCGGGCCCCGGTCAGATCGGATGCGGGTCGATGATACGCCGTTGGAACCGGTTCTGGCGTACGGCCTCGACCGCCGGATGGGTCTCGCCCAGCCGTTCGGCGAGCTTACGGGTGACCGCCTTGACCTCTGCCCGCCGGTCGGACTCCACCCGCTCCTGCATCAGCACCAGGTTCGCCCGGCAGCGCAGCGCGTTGGGGTGGTCCGGGCCGAGCATGTGGGCGAGGCTGTCGTGAGCGCGCCGCAACAGGCCGAGTGCCTCCCGGTCCGCCGCCTGCCGACCTTCCGGCGGGTCTGGCTGCTCGGCGATGCAGATGCCCTGGTTCATCCAGCCGGAGAGCGGGTACGGGTGGTCGCTGCCCAGCACGGTGGCGAGCGCGTCCGCCGAGCGGCCGGCGAGCTGTCGGGCCTCGACGAAGTCTCCGGCGCGGCGGGCGACCATGGCCAGGTTGAGCAGGCAGACCAGGGTCAACGGGTGCTCGGGGCCGAGATTGCGCTGGTAGATGCGGTGCACCTCGGTGAGTTCCCGACTGGCGCGCTGGAAGAGATCGACGGTGAGTAGGTTGATCGACAGGCTCAGCCGGCAGGTCAGGGTCTCCGGATTGTCCGGCCCGAACCGCTCGTTGAGCAGTTCGTAGGCGGCTTCGAGGAGTTTGCCCGCCTCGACCGCGTGCCCGGCCGCGCGCAGCGACACCGCCAGGTTCGTCTGGGTACGCAGGGTTATCAGATGTTCGGCTCCCGCCGTGTGCAGCAGGTCCCGGTGGACGCTCCTCAGCCGGGCGACCGACTGCTCGTAGTCGCCGGCGTCGCGCATGTCGATACCGACGTAGGCGGAGGAGGCGAGGGTGTCCGGGTGGCTCTCGCCCAGGGTGGCGCGCCGCCCGGACAGCACCATCTCGTCGTTCGTGCGGGCCTCCCGGAAGTCGCCCATCAGGCGTTGGGTGCTGGCGAGGTTGTTGAGGGCAGCGAGGGTACGCGGGTGGTCCTCGGGGAAGTTCCGCTTCCAGGCGTTGAAGGTGATCTCGTCGAGGCGCAGCGCCTCGCTGTACATGCCCATGCCGCGCAGGTCGCGCGCCAGCCCGCCCGCGGTCATCAGGGTGTGCGGGTGGTCCTCGCCGAGCAGTTCCCGCTGGGCCGAGAGCACCTCCTCGTCGAGCGCCCGGGACCGGGTGAACTGCCCGAGGAAGGCGAGGATGTTGGCGAGGTGGAACTGCAGGTGCAGCAACTGCCGGCGCAGGTCGTCCCGCGCCCGCACGTCGGTCTCCTCCGCCAGCATCTGCTCCCAGGTCCGGGCGACCTCCTGCCCGATCCTCCGGCCGGTCTCCAGGTCGCCCCGCAACTGCAGGTAGCGGACCCGGTCGATCATCAGCGCCCGCACCTCCACCTTCCGGCTGAGCGGCGCCTTCGACGCCTCCAGATGCGGCCAGATGACCCGGAACCGGGGCCACCCCTTGGGGTCGTCGACCTCGCCCTCCGGCCGGGCTGCGGCAAGCACGAGGTGGACCTGCCGGCGCGCCTCGTCGAGTTCCTCCTCCGTCATCCGGGACCGGACGGCGTGCTGCAGCAGGCGATGCATGAGCACCAGGCCGCCCCGGCCCCGTTCGCCACCCGACGGGTTCTCGGCCCGCAGGTCGACGCGGACCAGGGCGAGCCGGTTCGCCTGCTGCACCAACTGCTGGCGGACCAGTCGTTCCTTCGCCTGGGGGTGGAACGGGACCAGCGCCTCGGCGAACTCGTTGCTGTAGACCAGGTCGGCCGAGATCTCCGGAGCGAAGACCGAGCAGAGTTGCAGCACCCGGTAGGCCGCCGGGTTCCTGGTCCGCAGGTGGTTGAGGGACAGTTCCCAGGTGGCCTCCACCGAGACGTTGCTGTTCGGCTCCATCACCACGCCCGGACCGAAGCGGGCGATCTCGGCGAGGTAGCTGTCGACCGAGTGTCCGGTGTCGGCCAGCCAGGCAGCCGCGGCGGTGACCGCGATCGGCAGGTCACCCAGCAGGGAGGCGATCTTGTCGGCCTGGTCGGCCCGCATGTTCGGCACCCGCTCGGTGAGGTGCTGGATGCTCTCCGCCCGCTTGAACACGTCGACCTGCACGGTGGTGGCCCGCTCGACCCACTGCAGGTTCCGGGATGTGATCAGGACGTGGCCCTTGCCGTCCGGCACGTACGGCAGGACGCCCTCGACCTCGTCGGCGTTGTCCAGGATGAGCAGCCACCGGAGATCGGTGTGACGCAGCGCCTGGAGCACCAGCCGGGCGTTCTCCCGGTTGGAGTCCGACGAGGGTACGCCCAGGTAGGGCGCCAGGTCACCGATCGCGGACTCGATGAAGGGCACCTGATCGGCGTCGATCCACCACACCATGTCGTAGGCGGCGCGGTAGCGGTGGGCGTACTCCAGCGCCAGTTGGCTCTTGCCGATGCCGCCCATGCCCTGCAACGCCACCGGGCCGGTGCCGGCCAGCACCACCTTCGGGCTGCTGCGCAGCAGCGTACGCAGCTCCCGCAGGTCTTCCTCCCGGCCGGTGAAGCGCTTGTTGCGGCCCGGCACCTCGAAGACGGTGTTGTCGCGGCCGGGGAACCGGGGTCCGGTGGGCAGCTCGACGTCGGCCGCCACCGACTCCCGGCCGACGAGGCGCAGGATCCGCGCGGCCGCCGTCCGCGCCTCCAACCCGGCCACCGAGGCGGTCTGCGCGGTCGGGACGTTGGCGAGCCGCCGGACGTCCGCGACGTAGACGACCAACGGCACCTGGTCGGGCGACCGGTCCGGCGCCGCGAGCACGGCCTCCTCGGTGGCGTTGGCCTCGGAGACGATGATCAGCTCCCGGGCCGTGGGGGGCGCCTCGTCGTCGGCGAACCACGGGTCGGTCACCCGTACGTCGACCGACACGAGCAGATGGCCGATCCACTCCGCCCACACCCGGTCGTAGGGGGCGTGCCGGAGCAGAATCTCGTTCTCCACCGACGTGGAGGTGCGGGTGAACCGGGTGACGACCCGCTCGCGCACGGCGCTGCTCATCGGGGGCAGCGACTCCACCTCGCCCCGGGTGATCTCACGGGCCAGGACCTCGTACGCCGACAGCAGCGAGCCGTTGACGCCGGGCTGGTCGGCGAAGGTGGCCAGTAGCTCCTCGTACGCGTAGAAGGCCTGGTAGGGCACCTGCGTCCGGGCCCAGTACCGGTCGCGCTCGGCCTCGCTCATCCCGCTCGGCAGGCCGCTGAAACGCTGCCGGGCCACGGCCCGTCCGGTGTCCGCCTTGACCTTCTCCGCGGGGTCGATCCGCATGGGCACGGGCAGTACCCGGATCCGCCGCGAGCCGTAGCGGTGCTCGACCAGCCGGGCCACCTTGGCCGCCCCGGTGATGCCCTGTTCGCTGAGGGTGAAGCAGGTGACGAGCACGTCCGGCAGTTGGATGGTGCAGATGTCGGCGACGTCGGAGAAACCGGTGCGGCTGTCGATCAGGACGTAGTCGTAGTGGCGCTTCATGTCGGCGCGCAGGGCGTCGAAGAAGTGGCCGCCGCCCTGCCGCTCGTAGAACTCGTCCCAGTTCATCCCGGCGAGCGCGCCGGCGTAGTCGTTGTTCTGCTGGCCGGCGGAGAGGAAGTCGAGCGTCCCGTCACCCGGGAAGTTGGACCAGTTCAGCGAGAACGAGTACTTGTGCACGCGGGCGTACTGCTCGTGCCAGCGGTCGTCGCCCTTGTCCTGCTCGGTGGTGGTCGCCCACTCGTACTCCCGGATCAGATCGATCACCCCGCCGGTGCTCTCCAGCGCGTCGTGGTCGATGAACGGCGCGAAGAAGCGCGACAGCCCGGGTGACTCGAGGTCCCAGTCGACGGCCAGGACCCGCTTGCCGTTGGCGGCGAGGATCCAGGCCACATTGGCCAGCGCCATGGTGCGGCCGGTGCCGCCCTTGTAGGAGTAGAACGTGATGACCTGTCCCTCGTGTCGGGTCATGGGTCCACTCCTTCGTCGGGCGGCGGGTTCTCCCAGAGCCGGGGCTTGCTGATCGGGCGTCCCGGCGGCGGGTAGGCCGGTCTGGTGTCCAGGTAGCGGCGTCGCATCCGGTCGACCAAGCCGTGGATCCCGGCCCGCCAGTCGTCGTACGTGGTGACCGTCAGTGGGCGTGCCGTCGCGGGAAACATCGCCACCGCCCGATCGAGCAGCGCCGTGCGCCGGGAGTGGCGACCGGGGACGGAGTCGTCGGTGATCACCACGACGCCCACCCAGCTGTGCAGGCAGTCGACGGCCGCGCGGACGGCCTCCGTGCCGTCCTCGGTCTCGACCACCTGTGGGTCGATCATGAGTACGCCCGGACGGCCCCGGAACAGGCCGGCGTCCGGCACGAAGTCCCGGACGTCGATCGGCATTCGCAGCCGCTGGACCGCGTCGGCCACGTCGTCGACGACCGGCGGTCGGTCGCGGAACGGCCGCCACCGGTCGGCGCGTGTGTCGGGCCGCCCGTTGAGCCGTGCCGGGGCAGGTGGCTGCTCGGGGGCGATGACCACGGCCAGGAAGGGCACCTCGCTGGTGGGGGTCGACGGCACGTCGGTCGGCCCGGACGGCGGCTCGGCCGGTTGCAGCGGGGTCTGCTCGGCGGTGTCGACGATGTGCTGGGCCAGCCGGCCCAGGACCTCCTTGTAGGCCTTCTGGAATATCTGCAGCCGGCAGAGCGCGCTCATGCCGTTGGCGGCGTAGGCGTCCACGTCGGCGGCCATCGCCAGCGCCCGGGCCTGGTCGGGCGCGTGGACGGCCGCGGGCGACGGGGTCCACAGGACCGGGAGGATGTTGTCCCCGTCGGCCGGACGACCGGCCCGCAGCAGCCGCTGCCGGAACCACTCCCGTTCCCGGCGCGAGTCATCCCGGTTGAGGTAGTCCGGCGAGTAGAGCGGGACGAACACCTCGGCCTCGGCGAGCGCCGTGCGCTTCTGTTCCGCCCGGTCCTCAGGCGGGCGTACGGTGAAGTCGGCGAAGCCCGGCCGGCGCAGCCGGGCGCCCGGTCGCCCGTCGATGGCCAGGTTGAGATCGTGGTAGAAGCGACGGACCCAGTGGTCGCCGAGTGTGCGGTCGTTCTGCGTCGGCGGGGGGACGTAGCTGAGGAAGAAGTATCGTGCGCCGGCGAGGCCGGGCCTCTCATGACTCACGTCGACACGACCCGTTCGCCGCGGAAAGAGCGTCCGACCGCCAACCGGTAATGATCACGCGCTGCTCTCCAGTCGACACGATGTGGAGTGTGTCGATCAGAGTAAAGATGTTGCCCGCCGGTGACCAGGCCCTCACCGTACGGTGTGATGGTCCAACCAGGTGACCGCAGTGCGCACCGCCGCGGGTATCGGCAGCAGGCGGGCGACGGCGGCCCCGACCGTGCCGTGGCGGGTGGAGTCCGCCCGGTCGAGTTCCTCGCCGATCGCGGCGAACGGGGCCGCGTCCAGGTGCGGGGCGTGGAAGTCCAGCCGTTCCCGCCGGCCGTCGCGAAGCACGTAGCAGCGGTAGGGACGTTGCGCCGGCGGGCGGCGCAACCGGTACTCGGCCAGGTGCAACGCGGTGCACGCCGGGTAACCGACGCCGAGCAGGAGGGTCCGGGCGCCGACGGCCTCCAGGGCGGCGAGCGGGGACCGGTCACCGAGATGGGAGTCGAGATCGTGCACGCGCATCAGCGCCTCCGCCCGTGGCCCCCACGCGCTGAACGACGTCTGCGGGTGCCGGCTGCGTACCGCCCCGGGCAGCCGGCGTACGTGTTCGGCGAACGCGCCCACCCCGAACGACGGCGTGACGGCCGGATCGAAGCCGGGCATCCGCTCCTCGTAGGCCCGGCGCTCGTCGTCGGTCATCCCGGCGGTCGCGACCCGGTACGCCGCGCTACTGACCGAGTTGTCGGGGGTCTGTGCCGGCACCACGACGGTGCCCGTCGGCCCGACGGCCGCGCGGACCGCTTCGGCCAGGGTGCCCACGCCACCGACGACCGGCCCGACGGCGCGCATCGAGCAGTGCACGAGCACGACCTCACCGGGGTCGAGCCCCAACGAGCGCAGCTGGGCGGTGAGGGTGCCCAGCCGGTGTCCCGACCGGACGGCGGCGGTCACGACGGCCACTGCGCCATCGAGTGGGCGACCAGCCGGAGCAGCCGCGAGCCCGCCGGGGTGAGCGCGTCCGCGCGTTCGAGGGCGCCGATCGCCTCGGCGGTCCAGTCGCGGTACCGCCGGTAGACGGCCTGCGCCCCGTCGATCCGGCGGTCGGCCCGGATCCGCCAGATGTCGGCCACCGCCGCGTGCGCGTAGATGCCGTGCAGGACGGCCTCGGCCGGACGCGGGTCGGGCCGCCAGCCGACCGTGATGCCGGTCGGCCGGGTGCCGTCGACGAGGTCGCAGATGTCGAGCAGGGCGTTCATCTTGCTGTGCTGGAACTCGTGCACGAGCAGCACCGCCAGGGATCCGGCGTCCGTCTCCGTCGCCGCGACACCGCCGAACGCCTGCCGCGCGGTCGACGCCTCGCTCACGCCGTCGCCGCTGCGCCTCAACGGCACCAGGGCCCGCAGGCCGGTACGCAGTTCCTCGGCGTGGCCCGGGACCTCGTCGGTGATGATGCCCCACGCCGCTTCGAAGGTGGCGGCCCAGCGGGCGGCGCCGGCATCGTCGAGCCGCTCACCGGGCGGTAGCCGGTGGCAGTCGCGGTGCGGGTCCCCGTCCTCGAGCAGGACCGTCACGTCGTCCGCGACCAGTGCCCGGGCCGGCTGCCACCGGGGCGAGTCCCCGGCCGCGCCGGTGGCGACCACCACCGTCACGTCCCCGGCGGTCACCCGCAGCGAGCCCGGTCCGACGTGGACCTCCGCCGTGTCGTCGCCGACCTCGGGCAGCAGCACCGTGCCCACGGTCGGCAGGTGCAGGCGGCCGGCCCGCACCGGCACGGCGAGGCGTACCGGCGTGCCGGCGTCGCTCGCGGCGGCGGCGGCGATCGCGCCCAGGTAGTCCGGCCCGTGCCGGGCGCCGGTGCCCGTGCCGGCCAGGCAGTCGACCGCCCACGCGCGCACGTACGGGTGGGCGGCGACGCGGGCGACGGATCCCGGCGCACGCCGGTCGAGTTCGGTCAGCGCCGCCCAGCCGTCCGCTCCGGCCCCGCCGTCGGGCAGGCCGTCGGCCACCCCGCGCAGCAGCGCGCGGACGATGGCGGTCTGCGCCTCGACGAGCCGGCGGATGGCGACCCGGTCGCCGGCCGAGGCGGCGAGACGGTCGATGAGGTCGTCGGGCAGGCCGGCGTCGAGCCGGACCGGCGCGGGCTCCGGCGGGTTGTCGTTCACGTGCACGATCAGCCCTTTCAGGTCGGCGCAGTAGACACTCGGATGGTCGAAGTGCCCGACGCCGTACCGGTGGGCGAAGAGTCCGCCGCCGCACTGGTCGACCACCGGGCAGCGCCGGCACTCACCGCTGAGCCCGGCGCGGCCCGAGCGGCGGCGAGCCAGTCCCGGGCTGGCGGCGACGTCGTCGGCCGGGTGGGAGAAGACGGTCATGCCGGTGGCCGGCGCGCCGTCGTACGCGGTCTTGAGCGAGTCCGCCTGCTCCCACTCGCCGTCGGTCTCGACCACGGCCAGGTCGACCGGGTCGAGACCGAGCCACTCCGTGCCGCTGGGTCCGCCCCCGGCGGTGGACAGGAGCGAGTCGAAGAGGCGGACCGGCACCGGGCGCCCGTCGGCGCGCCAGCGGTCGTAGACGGCGCGGAGCCAGCCGCCGTACGCGGTGCCGCCTGTCTCCGGCCGCCACGGTGGGGCGTCCCAGGTGGCATGGGGGAGCAGGAAGTCGATCCGGGGCGGTTCCTGGGCGAGCAGCGACTCGTACACCCCGACCGGATCGTTGCGGACGTCCACCGTGCACAGCAGGCCGGACCAGAGCCGCCGGTAGGCCGGCCGGCGGAGCAGGGCGAGAGCCCGCAGCACCTGCTCGTGACTGCTGGCCCCGTTCCGGAACCGCCGATGCAGGTCGTTGGCGTCGCGACCGCCGTCCAGCGAGACGCCGACCGCGACGTCGTATTCGGCGAGCAGGTCGCAGAACCGTTCGGAGAGCAGCACCCCGTTGGTCTGCATGCCGATCCGGAGCCGGGTGACCGGGTCGATGACGCGCCGGAGGTCGGCGAGGGTACGGCGCATCCGCTCGGGTCCCAGCAGCAACGGTTCTCCGCCGTGCAGGATGACCGAGACGCTCGCGAGGTGGTGCGTGGTGGCGTGCTCGGCGATCCGGCCGGCCGCGGCCCGGAGCACCTCGGGCGTCATCCGTGCCGGGCGGCGACGCCAGCTCTGATCGGCGTGTTCGTAGACGTAGCAGTGGTCGCACGCCAGATCGCACCTGGAATGGACCTTGAGGACGAATTCGGTCAGCGCCGCGCGGGCCGGCCCGGGGAACATCGCGGGTCAGATGAACGAGGAGAACTTGGCCGCGGGGATCCTGGTCTGATCGAGGTGAGCCGCCATCACCCGGCGCACGATCGGGGAGACGTCCGCGGCGGAGAGCCGGTCCAGCGGCTCCGCGCGAACCCTGTCCAGCGACACCGGGGGCTCGTCCTGGCGCACGGGTGCGGTTGTCATGAGTCTTCCTTAGGTATTCGTGTGCGCGCCGGGCGAACACATGAAGCGACGGCCTACCGTAGTGCGTCTGCAGGTTGATCACCATCAACCCACCGGTGTGACACGGTGCTCATAAGACTGAATGCGTGAGGGGCGTCGGCTGTACCTCGTATGAGCGGCCAAGGGTTCAATGTTATGCCCCTTATCTGGCATCCAGCATGATTCAGAAGTCCATACTTTTGCAGAAATCGTCCACATGGTGGCAACATTTACACCTCTGGTGCGGTGCGCCCTATCCCGCCCGCGCCTCGACGGGTGGCTGCCATCGGTCCGCTGCCACGCCGACGGCAGCAGCGTGTTCGAGCTACTGGTCGCCGCCAACCGGGTGGACGGCACCGATCGCCTGGGCGGAGAGCCGGCGGCCGGCACGGAGTACGGCGCCGTCGGGGCGCACGACGGCTACGCGCGCGGCGCCTGCCCGCAACCATCGGTGCAGTTCACCGCCGGGGTGGGCGACGACGACGACTGCGCCGCGCCGTTCGATGTCGGCGCGTTGTGCGGCGGACGGCTCGACGGACGTGACGATCGCGAACCGGCCGGCGGCCACGTCGTCGAAACGGCGGTCGCCGGCGAGGATCGCGTTCGGGCACAGCCCGCCGGCGAGGCCGTGGCGCAGCCGTGGCCGCACCACGAGCTCGCAGCGGCGCAGCGGGGGTGTCCGGCTGTCCGTGGCCAGATCCGTGAGGCCCGGCACGAGGTGCAGCCGCGGCGCCACGGCGCGGCGGATGACGTTGCCCAGCTCGCCGCCGGCCGTCATGGCCGTACCGATGAGCTTCGCCAGCTTGATCATTGTGCGGGCGTGCTGCTTGCGTTCGATCTCGTAGGTGTCCAGCGCGGTCCGGGCCAGCGTCCCGCCGAGCACGCCGGCGAGCTTCCAGGCCAGGTTCATCGCGTCGCGCAGCCCGGCACACATGCCCTGACCGATGAAGGGTGGGGTGAGGTGGGCGGCGTCGCCGAGCAGGAACACCCGACGGTCGCGCCACCGGTCCGCGACCTGCGCGCGGAAGGTGTACTCGGCGATGCGGACGATCTCCAGCTCGGCGACGGGGATGTCCCCGGTCCACCGCGAGATCAGCGGATGCAACCGGGCCGTGTCGCGGAAGTCGTCGGCGCTCTCGCCGGGCGCCAGTCGGAACTCCCAGCGGTAGCGGGTCCTGCCGACTCGCATGTAGGTGCCGGCGCGGGCCGGGTCGGAGAGCTGGTGCACGCCCTCCCACTGGTCGAGGTCGGCCTCGGTGGCCACGTCGATGACGAGCCAGCGTTGCGTGAAGCCCAGGTCGTGCATGGTGGCGCCGATCGAGGCCCTGGTGAGGCTGTTGGCGCCGTCGCACCCCAGGACGTACGCCGCCCGGACGGACTCGTGCTCGCCGGTGACGGTGTCGGTGACGTCGACCCGCACCCCGCCGGCGTCCTGGGTCAGCGCGGTGACCTCGACGTTGCCGCGGAGGGTGACGCTGCCGAACCGCCGAAGATTCTGGCGCAGGATCGCCTCCAACTCCGGTTGGTCGAACATGCTCCCTTGGGGATAGCCGTGCCGGCCCGGCCCCGTGTCGCGTCGGAACTCGGCCAGCACCCGCATGCTCCGGTCGAGGAGGCGCAGACCCCGGTGCGGGCGGGAGATCGCGGCGAAGGCGTCGCGCAGCCCGAGGCGGGCCAGGATGCGGTGGACCTCGTCGTCGAGGGCGACGGCGCGGGGCTGCGGGTAGACCGACTCCCAGCGCTCGAGGACCAGGCACTCGACGCCGTACTGGGCGAGCAGTGTCGCGGCGGTGAGCCCGGTGGGGCCCGCGCCGACGATCACCACGGGCTGCTGATGTCGGCGTCGACCGGGCACCACGCCAGTGTGGCGTACGCAAACTCGTCCTGGTCGGGCCGGCGCCCCGACCGTGCCTTCTCGCCTCCTGCCCCGCGGTCGCCGCCGGCGTGCCGGCAGGGTGGGTGACCCTGCCGGCACAGCCCCGAGCGAGGGGAGCCGGGCTGCCGCCGGATCGACGCAGCAGGTCAGAGCGTCAGGATGATCTTCCCCTTGGTACGGCCGGTCTGGCCGATCTCGTGGGCCTTGGCGACCTGTTCGAGGGGCAGCACCGTGTCCACCTCGACGCGGAGTTGCCCCGCGCTGACCAGGTCGGCGAGGGACGTGAGCCCGGCAGAGTCCGGCTCCACGATCATGAATCGGGCGCGCTTGCCCTGCCGGGCTGCCTCCTGCTCCAGGTACGCCTCAGCGGGCGAGGCGAGGGCGACCAGGATGCCGCCCGGGCGCAAGGTCCGCAGCGAGCGCGGCCCGTACCCACCGCCGATCGAGTCCACGACGACGTCGAGGTCGTGGAGACTCTCGGCGAAGTCCGCCGTGGTGTAGTCGATGACCTCGTCGGCGCCCAACCCACGGACGAACGCGTGCTTCACGGCGCTCGCGGTGCCGATCACCTGCGCGCCGCGCGCCTTGGCGATCTGCACGGCGAGGTGACCGACGCCGCCCGCGGCCGCGTGAATCAGTACGCGTTGGCCCGGCCGGACATCGGCGACATCGACGAGGGCCTGCCACGCGGTCAGCCCGGCGAGCCCCAGGCCGGCCGCCTCGACGTGGGGCAGCCCGGTGGGCTTGCGGGCGAGGTGGCGCGACGGCGCCGTGACGTACTCCGCGTACGTGCCGGCCGCCCGCGGAAGCCGCGGCATTCCGAAGACCTCGTCACCGGGCGAGAACAGCGCGGCGCCGACACCGACGGCCTCGACCACGCCGGACACGTCCCAGCCCAGCCGCACCGGCCGGCCGAGTAGGCCGCCGGTCGCGCGATGCCAGAAGTCGGTCGGGTTGACCCCGACCGCGTGGACCCGGACGAGCACCTCCGCCGGCCCCGGCTCGGGGCGGTCGACCTCCACCAGCTTGAGTACCTCGGGCCCGCCGAACCGGTCCTGTTCGATCGCACGCATCGCATGCCTTCCTGTTCATCCTCGGTGTGCGCGATCCACCTTGCCGGAGCGGCGTTCGTCGGTTCGAGCGGCCAGATTGCCAATACGTGCAAGGATCTGGCCATGCATCGCGTGGTCGTCCTGGCGCTCGACGGCGTGTACCCGTTCGAGCTGAGCATTCCGGTCCGCATCTTCGGTACGGCTGTCGGCCCCGACAGCGAGCCGCTGTACGAGGTCATCACCTGCAGCGCCGACGGCGCGCCCGTCGCCACCAGCGCGGATTTCACCGTGGCCGTCCAGCACGGCCCTGAGGTGATCGACACAGCCGACACACTGGTGCTGCCGCCCTTCGTGTGCGATCCGGTCGGCGACCGGGACTGGCTGCCCGAACCGGTAGCGGCGGCGCTGCGCAGGCTGCGGCCGGAGGCGAGGATCGTGTCCATCTGCACCGCCTCGTACGTGCTGGCCGCCGCCGGGCTGCTCGATGGCCGCCCTGCCACCACGCACTGGAACAATGCGGAGCACTTCCAGCACACGTATCCGAATGTCAAGGTCGATGCCGACGTGCTCTTCATCGACGACGGACAGGTGCTCACCGCAGCCGGGGTGGCCTCCGGCGTGGACCTGTGTCTGCACCTCGTGCGCCGGGACCACGGCAGCGCCGTCGCCAACCGGGTGGCCCGCCTGTGCGTCGTGCCCCCGTGGCGCGAGGGCGGCCAGGCGCAGTTCATCGACCGCCCGATGCCCGAGCCGGCGACCGCGACCACGTCCGGGGCCCGGCAGTGGGCACTCGGACAGCTGCACCGGCCGATCACCCTCGCCGAGCTGGCCCGGCAGGGGCACATGAGCGTACGGACGTTCTCGCGCCGCTTCCGAGCCGAGGTCGGCATGACACCGGTGCAGTGGCTCGCGCGGCAGCGGGTCGAGCACGCCCGACGTCTGCTGGAGACCACCGACCTGCCGGTCGACCGGGTCGCCGCCGAGGCCGGCTTCGGCACCGCCGCGTCGATGCGTCAGCACCTGACGGGCGCGATCGGGGTCTCGCCGACGGTGTACCGGCAGACGTTCCGCACCATGGTGTCGACGGCCGGTACGTCGTGACAACCGCCGCTGTCGGCCTTCCCGATCTACCCGTCGTCGGACGGCGACTGGCTAACCATCGGTGCCGCAGTCGGTGACGGGCTGCGTGGACTGGGTGGTGGCGATGATGGTGAGGTCCTCTTCGGCGAGCGAGCCGTGCAGCTGCCGCAGATCGGATCGTTCCCTCTCCCACAGCGCGTTGCCGTCGTGGAAGCGCACCGCGTAGGTCAGCACCGCCCCGTCCTCGGGCAGGCGGCCTCCATCGGTGTGGGGGCGGGGAATCACGTCGGCGTCGCGCAGCGCCCGGTCGACCCTGTCGGACATGACCGGCTCGCTCGGGTCCACCACCGTCATCGTGCACGGCGGCAGGTCCGAGATCTGTACGCCGATCCGGCGCTGGTGTGATCCGCTGAACTTCCGTTCGTCGACGTGGGTGACCTCGACCATCATGAGGGTCACGTCCAGGACGGGAACGGGAGAGCGGTTCTGGATGGTGACAGTGCCCCGGTCGCGTCGAGTGGCCCACCACGACACCCGTTCGGCGTAGCGCCGGTCGAAGCGATCCATGGCCCGGCTGTTGACCTGCTGCTGGTCGCGGAGCGCGCTGACGGCGATGACCAGTGCCATCGAGGAGACGACAGTGGCCGCGAGCGCCGCGACCGCCTGGATCCAACTGGCGGCCGTGGTGGAGCGTGCCGCCTCGTTCTTCTCGCCGGCGACGGGTGGGGCGGAGTCGGTCGGATGCGCCGGGACGTACAGGCCGTTGCCGGCGCGGATCCACCCTGACATCCGCCACCTCGCCCTCGGTCTTCTCGGCTCCGACCGCCGCGCCCATCATGTCCCCGGGAGGCAACCTACCGTCGCGGGCTCACGCCGATCGGGTGACGGGCCGAGGCGCGCGGCCGCGGCAGGCGGCGCCGCGCCTCGGTCGCGACTGCTCAGTCCCCGCCACCGCCCCCACCGCCGCCGGCCGCATCACCCAGGATGCTGTTCTCGGCGATGGCGGCGGAGTGCCGGTCCGGCACCCCGTGGCCCTTCTCGAAGATGTCCCGGTTCGGCCGCGGCGAGCTACTGCGTATCGACCGTGCCGCCCGCATCGCCTCCCGGCGAAGCTCTTCCTTCGTGCGCGGCCTGCGTCGCCGGGCGCGCCGCAGCCACACCATTACAGCCGACGCGGCAACGGCGGCGGTGGTGACGAGGAACCATCCGTACGCAGGCATGACTCGACGGTAGGTCCTGCTCGCCACCCCTGGACCGCGGTGGTCCCGCCCCGACGCCGGACCGGGCTCATCGTCCGCCCAGACGTGCACGCCCTCATCGTCGCCCCACAGCGTCGGGGGAGCCCCACCCGCAGGAGCGGGGTACCGCCGGCCGCCCGTCACGCCGGTCCTGGCCGACGAACTGCCGCGGCTCGACATCGCACTCGGCGAACACGGGACGCACGGGGGCCGACCAGAACCGGGGCGGGGTCGGCCGCTGTGTGAGGTCGCCGGTGCACGTGGCGCGCAGCACAAGGCACCCGAGGCCGGGCCGTGCTGTCGTGAGGGGAGTATCCGCGTCAGCCTTCCACCGCGAAGTTGGCGCGGAAGACGTGGTGTGGGTCGTGGCGGCGCTTGATGTCGCGCAGGCGCTGCACCACCTCGGGGGTGAACGCGTCGGTGACCGTCTCGCTCGGGTTGAGGAACGTGAAGGGTTTGCGGCCGCTGGTGGGCAGCGCGTCGGCAAGGCCACGTTGTCTCGCGGTGACGGCTTCGGCTCGGGCCGGGTCGGTGGGAATCCCGAACATGTACAGGGCGAAGGGCTCGGTCAGCGGACCGTGCGGAGTGTCCGACGGGCGAGCCAGCGCACCCCCGAGGTGTCGCAGCTGCACGCTGAGCAGCGGTTCGATGGGCTCGCTCAGTAGCGTCTCCGCCGTGAGATCGTCCAGCGTGGTCACCAGCTCGGCGCGGGACAGGCCGGCGCTCGGGTCGGTGGGCTCGGCGGTGATGGACCCGAGGTCGGCCACCGACATGGGTCGCCGGCTGTCGGACAGCGGCGATGCCAGGCGATCCAGCGGGCTGAGCAGGTCGCGTGCTTCCGTGGGGTCTCCGAGATGGGTGACGTCGATGGCGACCATCGGTGCGGCACCCGGGAAGTGCAACAGGTCCAGCCAGACGGTCAGCGTGTCCGGCGCGGCAGCGACGATGCCGCGGTAGGCGTCGAGGACGGCCGGGGCCTGGTCGGCCGGCCACAGCACCCGGCCGCCGTACAGGTCGGACACGGGGTGCAGTGCGAGTTCCAGGGCGGTGACGATGGCGAAGCTGCCGCCGCCACCGCACAGCGCCCAGAACAGGTCGGGCGCGGTGGCGGCGGTGATGCGGCGCTCGTGGCCGTCGGCGTCGACGATGTCGAACGCCGTGACGTTGTCGGCGACCCAGCCGTGCGTACGGCTGAACCAGCTGAGTCCGCCGCCGAGCGCGACGCCGGCGACGCTGACCACCGGCGAGCTTCCGGGCATCCCGGTCAGGCCATGCGGTGCGACGGCGACCTGGACCCGGCCGGACGACACGCCGGCGCCGACGCGGGCAAGGCGGGTCGCCGGGTCCACCTGGAGGGTGTCGAGGCGCCGGGTGCGCAGCAGGATCGTGCCGCTGGTACGGCCCGTGGCGCCGTGCCCGTTGGGCTGGGTGGCGATGCTCAGCCCGGCGGCGCGGGCGTGACGGACGAGCGCGGCGACGTCGGCCGCGTCGGCGGCCTCGACCACAGCGTCCACCGGCTGCTCGACGGCGAGGTTCCAGGGGCGGCGGGCGACGTCGAAGCCAGGCTCGTCAGGCAGCCAGACCTGGCCGCGGACGGCGGAACGCAGGTGGTGCAAGGTGTTCATGGTTGTCCTTGTCTCGTGGGCTCAGGTCGCGACGTGCGCCGTGGTGGGTGGGCGTGGAGGCGAGCGCGGTGACGCCGATGCCCGCCTCGACGACGACGGCGGACATCCGTTGCTCCTGTCCGGCATGGGTCATGGTCGGTGCCTCAACCCTGCGGCGAACCCGAACGGTGAACAACGCCGAGGTGTGTCAAGATCGTGAAGCCACAGTTAACGATGCAGGGAGACGGTCATGCTGGAGCGGCACGAACTGGAGGCGTTCCTCGCCGTCGCCGAGGAACTGCACTTCGGTCACGCCGCCGAGCGACTGCGGGTCTCGACCGCGCGGGTCAGCCAGACGATCCGCAAACTGGAACGGCGCGTCGGCGTCGCCCTGTTCAACCGGACCAGTCGCCGGGTCGAGCTGTCTCCGGCCGGGCGTGCGCTCTACGGAGACCTCCGGCCGGCCTGGGACCAGATCGTCGCCGCGGTCAACCGCGCGATCGACGCCGGCCGCGGATTCGCCGGAACCCTGCGGGTCTGCTTCACCGGCGCGGCCGGCGGCCAGTTGCTGCTCCAGGCCACCGAGGTGTTCCGCCGGCGTCATCCCGACTGCGAGGTACACATCCGCGAAGCGCAGCTGGGCGAGCTGATGCCCTGGCTGCGCGGCGGCGACGTCGACCTCGCCCTGGCCACCTTCCCCGTGGACGAGCCCGGCATCGTGACCGGCCCGGTGCTGGTGTCCGAGGCCCGGTTCCTGGCCGTGCCGGTCGGGCACCCCTTCGCCCGCCGCCACGCGGTCTCGGTCGAAGACCTCGCCAGGGTCACCGTGCTGCAACTGCCCGACACGCTGCCGCAGTCCCTGCGCGCCGACCGGACCCCGGACACCACCCCGGCCGGGCTGCCCATCCCCACCGGCCGTTCCGCCGCCACGTTCCACGAGATCCTGACACTCATCGGCGCCGGACTCGGCGTCTTCCCCGTCGGCGCCAACGCCCGGCGTTACTACGCCCGCCCCGATGTCGCGTACGTGCGTCTTCACGACGCGCCACCCCTGCACTGGGGCCTGCTCTGGCGCGCTGACGGGGCCACCGCCCGCGTCCGCGCCTTCGCCGAGGCCACCCACGCCCTCGCGTCCGGAGATCGATGAGGCCACTGCGAGGTGGCCGGCACGCGCGACGACCACGGCGCGGGCGAGACGTCGTGGTCGAAAAAGTTGCCCCGTGATGTCGAGAACCGGCGACCGGCTCCGTCCCCGGGGTGAACGTGACCAGAATGGGTCGCACCCGCAACGAGGAGAATCACGGTGGCCAAGTATCTGCTGCTCAAGCACTACCGAGGCGGTCCGAGCCCGGTCAACGACGTGCCGATGGACCAGTGGACGCCGGACGAGATCTCGGCGCACATGCAGTACATGCAGGACTTCGCGACCCGGCTCGAGAAGACCGGTGAGTTCGTCGACGGTCAGGCGCTCGCCCCCGAGGGGACGTTCGTCCGGTACGACGGCGAGGGGCGCCCGCCGGTCACCGACGGGCCGTTCGCCGAGACCAAGGACCTCATCGCCGGCTGGATGGTGATCGACGTCGACAGCTACGAGCGCGCACTCGAGCTGGCCGGGGAGCTGTCGGCCGCACCGGGTGCGGGCGGGAAGCCGCTGCACGAGTGGCTCGAGGTGCGGCCCTTCCTGACCGCACCGCCGACCATCACGGAGTGACCTGATGGACGAGGCCCTGCTCCGGAGCCTCACGCCGACCGTGCTCGGCGTCCTCGTCCGCCGCGGAGCCGACTTCGCGGCGGCCGAGGACGCCGTACAGGACGCGCTGGTCGAGGCGCTGCGCGTCTGGCCCGCCGATCCGCCGCGAGACGCGAAGGGCTGGCTGGTCACCGTGGCCTGGCGCAAATTCCTCGACACGACCCGGTCCGACGCCGCCCGCCGCCGCCGTGAAGAGCTCGTCGACGAGGAGCCGGAGCCCGGGCCCACGCCCACGGTCGACGACACGCTCCAGCTCTACTTCCTGTGCGCCCACCCGGCGCTGACGCCGTCGTCCGCGGTCGCTCTCACGCTGCGCGCCGTCGGCGGGCTGACCACCCGCCAGATCGCCCACGCCTACCTGGTGCCCGAGGCGACCATGGCACAGCGCATCAGCCGAGCCAAGCGGACCGTCTCCGGCGTGCGCCTCGACCAGCCCGGCGACGTCGCCACCGTGCTGCGCGTGCTCTACCTGGTCTTCAACGAGGGCTACTCCGGCGACGTCGACCTGGCCGCCGAGGCCATCCGGCTCACCCGACAGCTCGCGGCCGCCATCGACCACCCCGAGGTGGCGGGGCTGCTCGCCCTCATGCTGCTGCACCATGCCCGGCGTGCCAGCCGGACCGCGACCGACGGCAGCCTGGTGCCGCTGGCCGAGCAGGACCGCAGCCGATGGGACACCACGTCGATCGCCGAGGGCATCCGGATCCTGCAGGCCGCCCTCGCCCGCGACCGGCTGGGCGAGTTCCAGGCCCAGGCCGCGATCGCGGCACTGCACGCCGACGCGCCCGCCGCCGAGGAGACGGACTGGGTGCAGATCGTCGAGTGGTACGACGAACTCGTGCGCCTGACCGACAGCCCGGTCGTCCGACTCAACCGTGCGGTGGCTGTCGGCGAGGCCGACGGGCCACGCGCCGGGCTGGCGGCGCTCGCGGCGCTCGACGACTCGCTGCCGCGCCACGCGGCGGTGGCGGCGTACCTGCACGAACGCGACGGCGACCTGGCCACGGCGGCCCGGCTGTACGCCGAGGCGGCCCGGAAGGCACCCAACCTCGCCGAGCGTGACCATCTGACGCGCCAGGCCGCGCGGCTCAACACCCGCCGGTGTCGCTGACCGGGTCGTGCGCGGACCTGGCGTGGTCCGCGATGCGTACAGTGGCGCAGGGCTCGCGACGGCGGATGGTGCGGGAGCGGGCGGAGCAGCTTCACGTAGGGTGCGGCGGTGACGACGAGGGCGTACCAGGAACTCCGTGGTGAGGCGACTCGCGTGTGGGACGCCTTCTACGCGATGTTCGACTTCCGGCCGAGCATGCATCGCTTCCCCGCCATCGTCGAGCCGACGCCGTCGGTCACCTGGAGCCTCACCCACCTCGACGACGATCCCACCGAGGCGGGGTTGGACCGTCTGACCGAGGTCGTGCAGGGCGGCTTCGCGTCGTTGGTGGGGGAGGGGTCGCTGCTGTGCCTGGACTGGCAGCATCTGTGCTACCGAGTGTGGCCGAGTCTCATCGGGCCGGAGAACCTCGATCCACCGGGGCGGCCGGGGTGGCCGTTGTCGCCGTATCCCGACGGGGACTATCACATCTACCTGGCCGAGGATCTCCGCTTCGGCTGCTTCGGGCATCCGTGGGAGTCCTCCCTGTGCGTTTTCGGCTCCGAGCTGCTCGACACGGTCGCGGCGGACGTGCACTCGGTGCTTCGACACGTCATCCGTCGGGACGGCCGACCCGTCACAGCATGATCGACGCGTACCCGTCAGGTGTGGGTGGAGTTGCCCGCGGTTGAGGTGCCGGGCACCACCACCGTTGAGTGGCTCGGGGAGTCGCTACTGGTCGCGCAGTCGGAGTTCGGCGACGGCCGGCACGCGCATTCCGAGATGAGCTTCGTCCTCGGGCGCAGCGACGCGAACGATCGGTTCGTCGCGCTCTACCAGGACGACCGCGGCGTGTGCCGCGAGTTCGCGATGACCTTCGACGGCGAGCACTGGACGATGATCCGTGAGGACCCGGACTTCCACCAGCGCTTCATCGCCGACGTCGAGAAGGACCGGATCCCGTTGGGAAATGTCCGAGGACGGGGGCAAGGCAGCAGGATGGTCCAGGTTCTCCGCGTGAGCCCGGCGGACTCGGCGTAGGCCGAGTCCGCCGGGCTCAGTTCGGCGGATCCTGATCGTGCGGGGCGACCCTGTTCAGCCTGCTCGGGGCTGTGTGGGTCAGGATCCGGGTCTCAGCGTTGCAGGGTGAGCAGTCCCGGTCGGTAGGGCAGGAGGCCGTAGTCGCCGCCGGAGTTGGGGGAGCGTCCCTGGTAGAGCAGTTGCAGGTTGCAGGTGTTGACGGTCATGGTCTGGTCGGGGTTGGTGCGGATGAGTTTGCCGTGGCTGATGTCGTTGGTCCAGGTGGCGCTGCTGTTGGTCTTGCCGGCGAAGGGGTTGTTCTCGGTGGCGGCCTGCGGGGTCCACGTACCGCCCAGGTTGGTGGCGGTGAAGGAGCGGAAGTAG
>NZ_JBNADX010000020.1:0-140043 GCF_049629545.1 Micromonospora citrea | reverse complement strand
CTGCGGGGTGCAGTTGCCGTCCGACACCTGCAGGCCCTTGTTGGCGCCGGCGGTCTGGCTGATGACGCCGGGCACGCAGTTGGCCCCGTCGAGGCGGTAGGAGTAGGGGATGCTGACGGTGGTGTTGGACTGCGGGTTGGGGCCGGCGGGGTTGTGGTCGCTGCTGCGCGCCGACCAGGTCACGTTGTCGAAGGTGTTGCCGCTGACCTGCCAGTAGCCGGCTTCGCTGGTGTAGAAGGTGCCCAGGACGTCCTTGGAGTCCTTGAAGTAGTTGTTGTCGACCTTGGCCTTGGCGCCGGCGCGGGAGTTGATGCCGGACTCGTGGAGGTTGACGTAGTGGTTGTTGTAGATGTGGGCGATGCCGCCGCGCAGCAGGGGCGTGCGGGAGTCGATGTTCTCGTACTTGTTGTGGTGGAAGGTGACGAAGCCGTTGGAGCGGTCGCTCTCGCTGGAGCCGATGAGGCCGCCGCGGCCGGAGTTGCGCAGGATGCTGTAGGACAGCGTCACGTACTGGGTGTTGTTCTTCATGTCGAAGAGGCCGTCGAAGCCCTCCGACTCGCCGCCCGAGGCCTCCAGGGTGACGTGGTCGACCCAGACGTTGCGGACGTTGTCCTCCATGCCGATGGCGTCACCGCCGTTGGACGTGGGGGAGCCCGACTTCTTGACGTTCCGGACGGTCACGTTCTGGATGATGATGTTGCGGGAGTTGCGGATGTGGATGCCGAGCTGGTCGAAGACCGCACCGCCGCCGACACCGAGGATCGTGACGTTGCTGATGTCCTTGAGTTCGATCAGCCCGTCGGCGGTGTTGCAGCTCGCACCCGACACCTTGCTGGTGTTGCCGTGGTTGATGGTCCCCTCGACCTGGATGATGATCGGGGTGCTGCTACTGGCCCGACTGCACAGGGCCGCGTGGATCGCGGTCCCCGTCGTGGCCCGCACCGTCTGCCCACCCGCGCCGCCGGTGGTCCCACCGTTCTGGGTCGCGAAGCCGGTGACGCCGCCGACCGCTGCCGACGCCTGCGGCACCGCCAGGATCGCGCTGACCGCCGTCACCGCGGCGACCGCGGTCCCGCCCGCAACGAGCTTGAGTCTCGCCTTCGATCTCACTGTGGACTCCTCTGGAGTGAGCACGTCGGGAGGGCTGCGCCCTACAACCCCACGCCGCACGTGACTTCGACACTGACTCTTGCCCGGACAAGGATTAACATCGATGAAACACAGGCTAGGAAAGCGCTTACCGGCAAGGCAAGGTTTGCGACGTGCAGGTTTGTTGCAGATGGACGGGGCTGAGTATCCGCAGCTTCGTGGCGGCGCGGCGCCGACGGTGCCTGCTCGCTGCCCGGTCGGGACGAACAGCAGGTGGTCGTCGACGTCCGGGCTGCGGCCCGGTGCGGCTCGCCTCCGGCCCCGCCCGCTGCGATCGGCCGGGGCCGGAGGTACCACCATGCGAACCACACCGCCACCATTGCCGGCACCCCGCTGCCACTGAATCTGCCCAGCTCACGGACATCGGGTGGTGCCCGATGGACCCGCCCGACTGACCGAGCCGCCGACGCTGGTGCGGGCGAGGGTGCTGTCGAGTAGGCCAATGCGGTACCTGTTACCCCTCGTTCGGGGCGAACAGCCGGTCACGCCAGCGGATGTCCACCTTGACGTTGCGTGTCAATATCCTGCTGTGGACATCTTCAATGTCATCGTCGGCATCGTCGGTCTCCTCGCCGCACTGTTCGCCGTCTACGTCTTCATCGATGCCAGGCGCAAGGAGGCCATCGAGACACAGAAGGCGGCTGAGTATCAGCAACGGCTGGCGGACCTGCTTTCCATGACAAACGCGGTCGCCAAGCAAGCGACCATGATCACCGCACTCAGTGATCGCGACAGCGTCACCAAGAGCGAGCTCAAGCACCTGCTGATCGCGCAGCTCGCGACGGTGGAGAGCCTGCAGTCGAGTCTCGTCCGGACGCACGCGGTCGAGCAGCGCTGGCAGTTCGGTGTGCCGGCTACCTACCGCACCATCCCCGTCAGCGCGGCACCCGGGTCGCCCCCTCCAGCCCCCGCGCCCGTGTCGCCGCCGCACCAGCCTGCCAACGGCCAGCAGACGACCAGTGGCTGAGAACGTCTACACCTTCGCCCCATCGGAGTACCTACGGCAGGCGACCCCCCCGCCCGACAGCGACGACGCCTACGCCCATCGCGTCGGCGACGTGGTCCAACTGATCCTCGGGCGCCCGCCGGTGGAGGTCCTGGCCCGGCACATCGGCGGGTTCGGCGTCGTGTATGTGACCCGGTCGATCACCGACGGCGTGCTTTCTGCGGTCAAGACGCCCCGCATCGACCGTTACCGCGACAAGAGCACACTCGACGACTTCGCTCGTGAGGCGACCCTGTGGCGCAACCTGCCGCCGCACCAGTTCGTACTGCCCGCACTGCGCGTCTTCCGGTACGATTTGCGGCCGTACGTGCAGATGCCGTACGTTTCGCCCCTCACCGCATCTGGATCGTCGCTGGCCAGCCTGCTCACCGACGGGGCGAGGCACGGCGGCCTGGCCACCGGAATACTGACGATGGTGGTCGGCCAACTGCTCCAGGCGTTGGCGTTCATGGAGGCCGAGGTCCCGGAGTTCGCGCACGGCGACATCAAACCGGCCAATGTGCTGCTCAACGCTCCGGGTGGCGTGCTGTCCGACGACATCAGCGCCCAGCTGTCGGATTTCGGCCTGGCCCGCGTCCTTGATCAGCCCGGATCGCCGGACGGCGTCTCGGGCGACCTGAACTACCTGCCGGCCGAGTGGCTGCGGTCCGGAGCAGTGGCCACCAGCGCCGCCGGACAGCCGATCACCAAGCTTCAGGACCTGTACGCGTTCGGCTGCACGACGATGGAGTTGCTGCTCAACCTGCGCTGGCAGGCTCCCGATCCGGTAGACGGCCGGTGGCGGACCCTAACCGACCGTGGTCTCACCCTCGACGATCTGCGGAAGGCTCGGCCCGACGTCGGCGACGGCCCGCTGGGCGTCCTCTGGCAGTGCGTCGCCGTGCCTCCAGAGCAGCGCTGGCTCTCATTCCGTGACGTGGCGCAGGCTTGGCAGGAGGCCATGGCCGCGAAGCCGGGCGTCGCTGTCCGTGAACTGTCCTCGTGGACGCAGCTCGGAGCGGACCTCGTTAGAGACTCTACGGCAGAGTCGAACGCCACCTATCAGTACCTGACACGGTCCGGCACGGCAACGGTCGAGGAAGCGACCCGGGTGGCGGCTGCACTTTGGGACGCCAGCCAGTTCCGTGCCGTCGGCCGCGTGAAGGAGTCGTCGGAGATCCTGTCGGAGATCCGCAGGACCTACCCGAGACTGGCGACGGCGGTCGCAAGCAAGGCGCACGGGCTGTCGTTACTGGAGGACCGGTGGACCGAGGCGGTCCCGCTCTATCGACACGCCCTCGACCTGTACCGAACCGACGAGCTACAACGAGAGCTCGACAGTCTCGGATTTGCGGCTGCCTGCACGACCCTGGCCCAGCTGTTGCTGCTCGAAGACGACGAGGACGGCGCCGCGTCAGCCGCGGCCCTCGCCAGGGAAGCGATCGCCGCCAATTCCTCGATCGGGCTGGCACACGTCACGCTCGGCCACGCACTCATGGCGCTTGGCGAATTCGATGGCAGTATCGAGGCACTCGATCGGGCGGAACGACTCGACCCGGGGCGCAGCTCCGTCAAGATCGCGCGGCGAGCTGCGCGAGGTCTCGCCATGGGCGCGTTCCTCGATCCGGTCGGCATCGACGACCTAGACCCGGATCAGCGGGTCCGGGCTCGGATGTTGTGGGCCAGCCTGTCGCCGCCGCTGCGGGAGATGAAACGGCTGGAGGCAGTCGGCCGGTTCGATGACACGGCGGCCGTCGCCGCCGCCGCCGTACGCCGATGCCGGAAGCAGGGCGATCGCGGCGGGGAAGCCCAGGGCCTGACGATTCTCGCGAACGCCTTGCGCAGAGCTGGGCGCCTCGACGAGGCCGCAGTGGCGTTTCACGACGCCGCTGAGGTGTTTACCGCCATCGGGCGGCCCAACAGCGGGGCCGATGCGATCGTCTCCGTGGGAAGCATCCGCTACGAACAGGGCCGATTCGCCGAGGCGGCCGCCGCTCACCGCCAAGCGACCGAGGTCTTCAGCGAGGTGACGCAGAAGGATCGGCGGGCACACGCGGAGCTGGCGCTTTCCATGGCGCTGGGCAAGCTGCGCCGGTGGGACGAGGCGGTGGTGGCCGCGAGGACGGCTGTTCGCCTCCGGGCCGAGTATGGCGCGCCGGCCGACGAGGCGCTCGCGTGGTTCACGTTGGGCGAGTTGCACCGCGAGGCGGGCCAGGCGCAGGCGGCGCTGGCACCGCTGCGAAAGGCGCTGGAACTGTACCGGTCGGTGAAGAGCAATCAAGGGGTGGGGAGCGCTCTGGATCACCTTGGACTGGTTCTCACCGCTCTGGGCCAACCGGCCCAAGCGCTGGACCTCTACCGCGAAGCGGTGACCCTGCTGACGGCCGCCGACGACAGGAATGCCGTCCTCGTCGCGCGCGGGCACATGGTGGCGCTGCTGGTCAGTGAGAAGGCGTTCGACCAGGCGATCGAGTTGGCCAGGGACGCCCTGGAGGCCGATCCGGCCACCGCGACGGACCCGGGAGCCGCAGCGGTGTTCAACAATCTCGGTCTTGCTCTGGCCGGGCGGTCCAGATTCGCCGAGGCGGTCGACGCGCACCGGCGGGCCGCCGAGCTTCACGAGGCGAATCACAATCCGTCTGGGCAGTCGCTGGCGGTCAACAACATGGGTGCGGCCCAGCACGCCGCCGGGAACCTTGACGACGCCGAAGCGGCCTTTCGCACCGCGGTCCGCTTGGGCGCCGAGGCCGGCGATCCGGGCCGGGAGGCGGCGGCGCTGTTCAACCTCGGGCTACTGCTTGCGGACATGGATGACTACCCGGCCGCCGCTGCGACGCAGCGCCGTGCTGCCGATCTGTATGACGCGGCAGGCGAAACCGAACAGAAGGGCCGGGCGCTGCATCAAATCGGCCGCGTACTGAGCGCGCTGGGGCTGCCAGGGGAGGCTGCCGCCTCGTATGAGGCGGCGGTCGAGGCCCGTCGCTATGGTGCTGACCGGATCGGCCTCGGACGATCCTACTTCCACCTCGGCATGGTTCGTCATCAGCTCGGGCACCACGACCTCGCCGTCGACGCTCTGTCCGAAGATCTTGCGATCTGCCGAGCGGTTGGTCACGTTGCGGGAGAGGCGCAAACCCTGCGCAGTCTGGGTGACGTCCTGCACGCCGCCGGCCGGCTCGACGACGCGGACGCGGCGACTCGTTCCGCCGCTCAGCGATACGCCGACGCCGGCAACCACGCCGAGCAGGGCGAGGTTCTATATGGCTTGGGCCGGGATCTCGTCGAGCGACAGCGTGCGGGAGAAGCCGAGGAGACACTACGGAAATCGGCCGACGTGCTCGAGCGGGCCGGCGAGGTCGCCCTCTGCAGCAGGGTGCTGACCGACCTGGGCTTGCTGCTCACGAGAACCGGACCGATCGAGGAGGCAGAAGCGCAGTGTCGGGCGGCGGTGACCATGTCCGAAGCGCTGGATCAACCTCTTGTGGCCGGCTACGCCCACATGGGACTCGGTGTCGTCCTCTTCGGCGCGAGTGACCTCGCTGAGGCGGAGCGCACACTGACAGCCGCACGTAGCTACTTCGTCGAAGGGGACAACTCCGAACTAGTGTCCGCGACGAACCAATTGCTCGCGACCGTCGCAGCCGCGGTCGCCGCGGCGGGAGAAGGCAAGCCCTGACGCGCCAGAGCAGATGGCCGGCAGGTCCTGGGACATCTTTTCGGCGAAGATCTCCGCACACAGATCGAGGGCCTCGTTGGCGCTGGTCAACTGAGGTGATCGACCAGGAAGTGGATGCCCTCGACGCCCGACGACGTGCGGCAGGCACCTTGAAGAGGCCCGCCCCGCACAGCCTGGCAGCCGTCACGGGTCACGGCGGGCTGGTCCCGCATGGAAGATCAACAAAGTGGGGCGGGCGGGACTCGAGCCCGCGACCGAAGAGTATGAGATCAGGCTGCCCGTCCTTCAGACTCGCAGGAACAGCCGTGGGCGACTCTTCCTGCAAGCTGAAGCCCTGCCGCAGGTCCCCGTGTCAGCCCGCCTCAGATGAGGCAGCGGGCGAGTTCTGAGTGGTCGTAGGTCCAGTACCCGAAGAATCCGGACCATACCCAGCGCTTCACGTGCCAGTAGTGGTACTCGTACTCCAGGTAGAACCCTGGCCAGCCCGGATTCGGCTCGAGGCCGGTCCGCGCGCCTACGTACTGGTACTGGGTGGTTGAGGTGCTGCCGCAGCGATCGCCGCCGGTGGCGGTCACGGCCAGATCCGTGGCGGTGGCGATCGTTTCGCCGCTGCACCGCACGACGTAGCTGCGCTGGTAGTTGTCGGAGGCGGCGTCGACGACGTGCCAGTACCGATAGGTGCTCACGGAGCCGACCAGCCAGAAGGTCGTCGGCGTGCCGTCGACGACGCGGCTGTAGCTTCCCGCCGCAGCGCAGGCCAGGCTGTCCGGTGCGGCATGGGCCGCGGCGGGGAGGACGATGACGGACGCCAGCGCCGCGGTCGCGACGGCAAGGGCGAGTCTGAGTCTCATGGCCACGCAACCTACGGTCGATCGTCGCATTGCCGCACGTCAGTGGCGGTTTCCCGACACGGCTCCCGGCGAGCCGCCTTCCGGAGTCAGATGTCGGAGACCGTCATGACCGGCGAGCACGGGCGAGGAAGGCCCTCTTCGAGGCCCTGACCGAGGACGTCGAGATCCTGTCCGACGACAGCGTGGTCCCCCCGCCAACCGTATGCCCGCCGCCGGACACGACAGCTCAGTCGGTGGCCCAGGCGAGCTGACGGCCGACGCGCTCGAAGTGCCGCGCCAGTTCGGCGTCCAACTGCTCCGCCCGCGTCTCGGTCAGCGTCACCCGGGAATCCTGCCGGGCACGGGCGGTGAGCATCCGGTGCCGTAGGCCCTGCGGCGGATGCGAGGCGAACAGCGAGGTCCGCTCGCGGATGGAGAACTGGCGCAGCAACGGGAGCCGGTCGGCGGCGGCGGTCAGCGACCGGCCGACGTCCGCCCGCCATGTGGCCGGTCCCGCACCGCCCCGGCACGACTGCCGGACGACCTGCAGCACCGCGTCACCGTGCAACACGGTGTCCAGCATCTGGGTGGCACCGGCCGTGCCGGCCGCCCGGGCCGCCATCTCGTCGGCCAGGTACTCGGCCCGTTGGCTGTCGCGCAACGCGGTCACCACCAGCAGCAGATGGGCACCGAACAGCAGGCGGGACACCGTCCAGGACAGCATCCTGCCCAGGGCGTCGCCGATCATCTCGATGATGCCGCCACCGACCGAGCTGTGGCCGGGGCGGAACAGGTCGGCGGCGTTGCCGAGCATGGTCAGCGCCGGTTGGGTGACCAGCAGCCGCCGCACGTCACCGTTGACGAAGTGGCCCGGCTCGTGCCCGAGCAGCGCGATCCGCGCCTGGCCGTCCAACGCGCCCCACAGCGGCAGCCCCAGCACCAGGACCCGCCGCCGGCGCAGCCCGACCGATGTGGTGTAGGCGTTGAACGAGTCGTCGACCGCGACGACGTGCGGCAGCGGAGCACCGACCGCGCCGGCGACCTCGTCCACCAACGCGTGCAGTCCCGGAGCCTGCTCCCGCGAGACGACGTCCAGGTCCGGGTCGAGGCGACCGAACCGCGGCCGCAGCGCCACCGCGAGGCCGATCATGGCCACCCCGAGGACGACGGCCACGTTCGGGAACGGGAAGGCGAACAACAGCCACACCCCGATCGCCGCCAGCACGACGACCCCGGCGGTGAGCAGGATCGACGCCACCGCGGTCAACACGCCGGCCAGGCCGAGGCCGGACGACTCCAGCGGTCGATCGACCAGCACCGCGTACTGCTGGCGGTTCAGTCGCGCCGCGAGTCGATAGGTGCCGCGGTCGATCCAGGCCCAGCCGAACTCCGATGCCCGACCAGCCCGGTCGAAGGTGTCGAGGTTCCACTCGCAGACGGCACACCAGGGCACCGCCTCGCGGATGGACACGGTGGCCTGCCCGCAGCGGGGGCACGCGCTGCCGCGACTGATCATGATCACGACCGCTGATCATGCCGGGGCGATTCGTGGCGGAAACCAGCCGTTCGGCCTCTGTTGGCCTACTTCCGTGCCGGCCTCTCGGGGTACCGGGGCCAGATGCTGGTAGCGCCGCCTCCTTGCCCTCACCTGATGTCGGTCCGTCCGACCTGCGCGGTCCGCGTCCACACCCCACCGTCGGCCACCTCGTTGGGAGCCGAGGCCGGCGCTCCGGTGCGGGAGGCCCGGTTGCCCGTTAGCCGCAGGTAGAGCAGGGCCGCGCCGGTGACGATCAACGGCCACACGAGGTAGACACCGGTCATGACCAGCAGGAAGATCACCGCGCCGACGGTCGCCACGGCGGCGTACCAGGTCCTGCTGCGGCGCGGCAGCAGTCGCAGCGCCGCCGCGACGCCCACGGCGTACACCGTGACGAAGGACCCGGTGGTCAGCAGCACCAACGGGCGGGGGCCGACAGCGGCGACCAGCACCACGAGCAGGGCCAGGAAGGACAGCCCGGCGTTGACGGCGAGACTGTGCCGGGGTACCTCGCCTGCCACGCTTCCTCGGGCCAGCCAGGCGGGCAGCGCCCCGTCGCGGCCGAGGGCCGCGCCGAGCTTGGCCGCCCCGGCGTAGTAGGCGTTCATCGCCCCGAAGGTGAGCAGCAGCGCGGTCGCGGCGGCCGGCCACCGGGCGTCACCGCCGAGCGCGACGGCGAACAGCTCACCCAGCGGGGCGTCGGCCTCGGCTGCGGCCGATCCGAGTACGGCGACGACGGCGAAGGCCACCGCGAGGTACAGCACGCCCACCACGACGACCGCCGCGGCGGTGGCCCTGGGCAGGTCGCGGGCCGGACGGCGGAACTCGGCGGTCAGGTGGGTGATCGCCTCCCAGCCGACGAAGCTCCAGACCAGCAGCGCGGCGGCCGGGCCGATCGCCGTCCAGCCGTGCGGCGCGAACGGCTGCAGGTTGCCGGTCGAGGCGTGCGGCAGGGACAGCAGCACGGCCACGAGCAGGAAGGTGACCAGGATGCCGGCCAGCGCGAGCTGCACCCGCCCGGCGAGTCGGACGCCGAAGAAGTTGGTGGTCGTGACGACGACCATGAGCAGCAGGGCCGTGATCGCCACGGTCGTGCCGCCGCCGCCCACGGCCGCCTCGACGTACGCGCCGCCGAAGAGCGCCGCGGCGGCGGCGCCGGGCGGCACCGCGAAGTAGAAGCACCAGCCGACGACCGCTGCGGCTGGTGTCCCGAAGGCCATCCGGGCGTACGTGGACACACCGCCCGCGTCGGGGTAGCGGGAGCCGAGCGCGGCGAAGGTCGCCGCGAGCGGCGCGGACACGATCACCAGCAGCAGCCACGCGAACAGTGACGCGGGGCCGGCGGCCTCGGCCGCCAGCGCGGGAAGTGCGATGACTCCGGTCCCCAGGACGGCGCCGACGTACAGGGCGGTGCCCTGCGCGACGGTCAACCGACCCGTCGCCGGCGCGGGTGTCTCAGCCATGTGATCACCTTCGCCCGGACCGGCCGGGGTGAGACAGGTCGATTCGTGCCGGGCTGCGCTAGATTCCTGCCATGGCAGGGCACGTCGTCGCGGTGGCGGTGACCGACAACCTGCCGATCTTCGAGCTGGCGGTGCCCCAGGAGGTGTTCGGCACCGACCGCCGGGACATCACCGACCCGTGGTACGAGATGCGCATGTGCGCGGTCACCCCGGGCCCGCTGCGCCTGAGCGGAGGCGGCTGGCTCGACCCGCCCTACGGGCTGGACGACCTCGTCGAGGCGGACACGGTGCTGGTGCCGGCGCTCGCCCGGGCGACGCAGGTCGACCCGCCGGCCGACCTGGTCGAGGCGCTGCGGGTGGCGTACGGGCGAGGCAGTCGCATCGTGGGCCTCTGCACGGGCGCGTACGTCATGGCGGCGGCCGGCCTGCTCGACGGACGGCGGGCGACGACCCACTGGATGAACGCGCAGGACTTCGCGGCGCGCTACCCGCTGGTGCACCTCGATCCCCGGGTGCTGTACGTGGACGAAGGTGAAGTCCTCACCTCCGCCGGGACGGCTGCCGCCATCGACCTGTGCCTGCACCTGGTACGACGCGACCACGGCGCGGCGGTCGCCCATGAGGTGGCCCGGCGGATGGTGGTGCCGCCGCATCGGGCCGGGGAGCACGCGCAGTACCCGCCGCCGCCGGTGCGCGGTGTGCCGTCGGACGCGTTGAGCCCGGCGCTGGAGTGGGCCCGCAACCGACTCGACCAGCCCTTGACCGTCAACGACCTGGCCCGGGAGGCGAACCTGAGCCCCCGTACCTTCGCCCGACGGTTCCGGGACACACTGGGGACCACTCCCCTGCAGTGGCTGCTGGAGCAGCGGGTGCGGCTGGCTCAGGAGTTGCTGGAGACCACGGACGACTCGGTGGAGCGGATCGCGCACCGCACCGGCTTCGGCACGGGCGCCAACCTGCGTCAGCACTTCGGTCGGGTCAGTGGCGTCAGCCCCCGGACCTACCGGCACGTGTTCCGGTACCGGGCCGCCGCCGCGGCGCCACCCGCCGCACGGCCGGCGGTGTGGAGCACCCCGGACGGGCAGGCGACGGCCGCCCGCTCGGACGGCGGCGCGGCCTGACGCACCTGCCCGGTCGACCGGGCAGCTGGCTTCCTCGCAACGCCCCGGGAGCGCGTGCGGGCGGCGTCTTGCCGGTGCAGCCTCTGGGCGGCCGGCAGACGCGAGGTCCCCTCAGCGCGACGTCGCCGGGAGCCTGGCCGCCCACCACATCCCGACGGCGGCCTCGACGGCGCCGAGGGCCCGGGTGAGGGCGGGACGTTCGGCGAAGACGCGCATCGGCCGCCACCGTTGTGGCCCGAGGATCCAGCGGGAGACGTGACGCTCGGGCATCACCGTGCCGAGTACGCCGTCGCCGATCATGACCATGGCAGCCAGCTCGGATGCACGAACAGCCATCAAGGCCCCCTCAGGTCCGGCACGACGCGATCGGTGACTGTCGGCGGCGTATACCCGCGATCGCACCGGGCAAAAGCCCGACCCACTCCGTCGGACGAACGCCACACCCGCCCCGGTGGTACCGGGTCAGCGGGCAGCTAGCACGCTCTCCCGCGCCGCGCGGGCGCGCTCGTCGTCGTACGGCCGGCCCAGCTCACGCGCGAACTCGGTGATCCGGTCGAGCAGCGTCAGCGCCTCGTCGTGGCGGCCCGCCACGCGGCACGTCTCGGCGTAGGTGTGCAGGACGTCGATCTCGAGCTGCACCTCGGCCAGGGGTTCCAACAACTCCAGGGCGCGCCGGTGGTGCTCGAGCGCCTCCTCGGCCGACCCCGCGATCCGCAGCGCGACACCGAGGCAGCTGTGGCACCACGCCTGATGGTGCGCCAGATCGTGCTGCTCGGACAGGCGCAACGCGTCGTGCAGCGTGCGCAGCGACTGCTCCGGGTCGTCGGACGCCAGCGCGACACCGAGGGTAACCAGCCCGGTGATGCGGGCGGGCCCGTCGGCCAGGGCGACGGATGCCCGGGCGAGTTCGACGGCTTCGCCGGGCTGCCCGAGGTGAAGGGTCACCCATCCGTCGAAGGCCAGCGCCTGTGACTGTCCGGCGCGGTTGCCGAGCCGGTCGAACAGCTCGCGGGCCCGCCGGAACTGCGCCTGCGCCGCCGGCAGGTCACCGAGGTCCCGGCGTACGAGGCCGAGGCGCAGTCCCAGAGCGGCGGCGAGGTCGTCGTACGGCCCGGACTGCGCGGCCAGTTCGTAGGCGGCAAGCGCGTCGGTGAGGCGTCCGGCGGCGGCGCGGGCGAACCCGAGGTCCGCGAGCAGCGAGGCCCGCTGTTGGTCGCGGCCGAGGCGTGCGGCGGCGGCCGCGGCGGCTTCGAGCAGGCGTACCTGGTCGTCGGTGCCGCGGTGCCGGAAGAACCAGACCCGCATGGCCTGCGGCAGCTCGGCGACCACCTCGTCCACGCCGAGCCGGACGGCGGCGTCGAAGCAGGCCACCAGGTTGACGTACTCGAGGTCGAACCAGGCCAGCGCCTTGACCGGATCTCCCGGCGTGGGGTGCTTGCGGTGCGGTGAGGGCAGCGTCTCGTCGTGGGCGACGGCCTGCGCCAGGTAGTGGCGCAGGACCCGGCGCAGGGCGGCGTCGGCCTGCGGCTCCTCGTCGGCGGCGAGGTCCGCCGCGTACCGGCGGATCAGGTCGTGCATCCGGTACCGCCCGGGTGCGGGCTCCTGGACCAGGTGGGCATCGACCAGTTCGTCCAGCGCCGCGCCGGCGCGCCCGGGTGGCAGGTCGGTGAGCGCGCCCACCGTCGCCGCGTCGAAGTCGGCGCCCGGCAGGACGCCCAGCAGCCGGAACACGCGACGCTGAACGGTGTCGAGCTGCCGCAGCGACATGCCGAACACCGAGTCGAAGCGGTTGGCGCTGTCGCGCAGCCGCACGGCCAGCACCGCCACCGTCCAACCCGGTCGGTGACGCAGCCGCGCCCCCGCCATCCGCAGCGCCAGCGGGAGCCCGCCGCACAGTCGCAGCACCTGGCCGGCCGCTTCCTCCTCGGTGAGCGTGAGTCCGGCCGCCCGGCCGAACAGGTGCGCCGCGTCCACGTCGGCCAGTGGCTCCAGGGCCACCGGCGGCACACCGTCCAGGCTCACCAGGCGGTGGCGGCTGGTGATCAGGACCCCGGACCTGCCCGCGCCGGGCAGCAGCGGGCGCACCTGGTCCGCGTCGACCGCGTTGTCCAGCACGACGAGCACCCGCCGGCGCGACAACTCCGAGCGCCACAGCGCCGCGCGTTCGGCCGCGCCCGCGGGGGGATGTGGGACGTCCAACGCGCTGAGCAGGCGACCCAGCGCGGCCTGCGGTTCCAGCGGTTCCTGGCCCGGGGTGAAGCCGTGCAGGTCGAGGTAGAGCCCGCCGTCCGGATACGTCGGGGCGAGCCGATGGGCCACGTGCACGGCCAGGCTGGACTTGCCCACGCCCGCCATGCCGTCGATCGCGACCGCGCCGGCGGCCCGCAGCAGCTCTTCGACCAGCGCGGCTTCCGCTTCCCGGCCGGTGAAGTCGAACAGGTCGGCCGGCAGATCGTTGCGGCGCGGGGCGGGCGCCGCGCCGGCCTTGTTCGCCTCGGCCCACACCGCCCGCAGTGGCCGGGGGTCGCGACCGACGGCCCGGCACAGCGCCACGACGGCGTCCCAGGGTGGCACGAGCCGACCGGTCAGGTACCGCGAGAGCGACGAGCTGCTCAGACCCGCCCGGCCGGCGAGGGCGCGCAGGCTGAGCCCACTCAGCTCCTTGATCCGGGCGAGTTGGGCCACCAGTTGCTCCTGGGGGCTGGACACGTGCCACACCGTACCCGTCCCGCACCGCGCGTCTGGAAAGGTGAGGTGTTTGCGCTGCTCAGCCTCGTTGCTGGTGTCCCACGGTGTCCCACGGACCACGCGGGCACCGGTACGCCGATGGTCGGATGACTCCTGTCAGGAACACCCGCGACGAAGGAGAAACGATGTCGACCGAGCGCATGCCGAACCCGGCGGTTCTGATCCCCGAGGCGATGGAGGCCCTGATGGCGGTCAACCGGGCCGTCGTGGGCGCCGGGGTCGACGGCAGGCTGCTGGCGCTGAGCCACCTGCGGGCCAGCCAGATCAACGGCTGCGGCCCGTGTGTGGCCGGGGGCGCGCACCAGGCACGCCAGCACGGGGCGACCACGGAGCAGGTCGACGCCGTCGCTGCGTGGCGGGAGACGCCCTGGTTCAGCGACGAGGAACGCGCCACGCTGGCCCTGACCGAGGCCGTGACCCGGCTCGCCGACCGGCCGGACCCGGTGCCGGACCAGGTGTGGGACGTGGCCGCCACGCACTTCGACCAGAAGGAGCTGGCCGCGCTGCTGCTCAACATCGCGATCACCAACGCCTTCAACCGGCTCAACGCCCCGACCCGCCAGCAGGCGGGCTCCTGGTGACATCGTCCTCGACCACGATTCGAGGACAGGCTCCACACGCCGCCCCGAACAGGGCTCCACTGACCGGCACCGCCCGTAGCAACCCGCCACAGAAAGAGGACACTGCCATGTCGAACACGACGAAGACCACCGCCGCGAACGGCGACAAGTACGACGGTTTCACCGACGAGGAGCGCGCCGCGATGAAGGAGCGCGCCACGGAGCTGAAGACGCGCACGCGCCGCGGCCCCAGGCCGGACCCGGAGATCGACGTGCTCGCGAAGATCGCCGAGATGTCGGAGTCCGACCGGGCGATCGCCGAGCGGCTGCACGCCGTCATCAAGGCCAACGCGCCGGCCCTCGCACCCAAGCTGTGGTACGGGATGCCCGCGTACGCCCGCAACGGCAAGGTGGTCTGCTTCTTCCAGAGCGCGGCGAAGTTCAAGACGCGGTACGCCACCCTCGGCTTCAGCGACGAGGCGAACCTCGACGACGGCACCATGTGGGCGACCTCGTTCGCCCTGACCGAGCTGACCGCCGACGACGAGGCCAGGATCGGCGCGCTCGTGCGGCAGGCGGTGAGCTGAGGCTCGCCACGTACCGGGTCGGCCGGCACCGCTCGGTGCCGGCCGACGTGCACCCGCTCGGGCGGCGGCGCGCACTGCCGCGAGCCACGGCGGCAAACGGCTCGCGGCAGGAAGGGTCGACTGCCACGATGACCACCGTGACGCACTGGCGCAGTCCCCTGCTCGCCGGTGTCGTCGCGACCATCGAGGTCGAGCTGCGCCGGTCCTGGCACCGACTGCTGACCGACCTCGAGGTCACCCCGGACAGCGCCGACGAGGTCGAGGTGGCCTGGCTCGTCGCGCACGATCCCGCCGGGTACGAGTGGCGGACGGTCGACGGCGCGCTCGATCGGCTGACCTGCCCGTCCTGCGCATCGACCCTGACCAGAGGGCCGGTGACCTGCGAGACGTGCGACTTCCACCACCGCATGCGGTTCGGGGCACGCGAGGTCGACCGGCCGCACGTCCCGCCGGGCAACGAGCACGCCCTGCGGGTGGCGACCGCGGTGGCGCGCTGCCGTCACCGGTACTCGCCCCGGGCCCGGGTGGGCTACGAGTTGCTGCTGCCTGATCTGGTCGCCGGGGCGCTGCCCACCACCCGGCAGGCCCAGGCCGGCAAGGCGCTGATCAACAAGCTGACCGACGACGAATGCGATCGCGTCACCAGTCTCGTCGAGGTCGAGCAACTGGCACGCCACCGTTGAGCACGACGGCCGGCGCCGGCCCTGACGGCCGGCCGGGCCGGCGATTCGCCGGCGCGGCGACGGCACGGGTCGCGGGGTCAGCGCTGGTCGCCACCGGTTGGTGCGGCGAGCAGCTCGTCGATCGCGGCGTGAAAGTCCTCGAACGTGCGTATCCGAGGCAGTGCGGCGAGGTAGCGGCGGAAGGCCGCGCTGTAGTGGTCCGCCAGGTCCCACACCCGGTCGGTGGGGCCGAGGGTCTTGACGGTCAGGTAGTTGGTCCAGCCCATCGGGTAGTCGCGCACGACGGCCAGGTCGACGAAGACGTCACCGGGCCGCAGGAGATGGCGGAGTTCCGGGCGGTCGGGCCGGTCGAGCACGTCCGCGAGTCCCGGTGAGCGTCGGCCCGCCGGGCCGCCCAGGCCGAACAGGGTGAGCTCCGAGGCGGCGTCGCCACCGACGGCCAGCTCCAGTGCCGTGAGCTGCGCGAACGTGTCCAGCGGGAACAGCCCGGCCCGCTCGCGGTGATCCCGCTGCCACCGGTCGGGCGCCGGCCGCAGCGGTACGCAGGCCCTCGCCGGGACGAATCCCCGGTCGGCGGCGGGCCAGTCGGCCCGCTCGACGTCGACCTCGTACTCCCAGCCCACCGTGCGGATCGTGGCACGATCGACACCGAGCAGGTTGGCCGCCTCGTCGCGGTAGTAGCAGGGAATGGCGTGCCGCTCGGTGCCCTCGGTCAGCGCCCAGGCCAGGGCCCGCCACACCGCCGGCGCCTCCCCGCACGAGTTGTTGATCCCGTGTCGCAGGTACGGGCTCAGTTCCGGCGCGGTGGGATACGACTGCTCCCACAGCCCCGGCCAGAGCGGCTCCGGCATGTCCTGCTCACCGACCCGGGCCACGTAGGTGTGCACGCCGTCGCGTTCGGCGTGCTCGAACCGCAGGAACCGCTCCACGCACCGACTGTAGGAGCACCGGGTGACACGCTGCGGACCGCAGTGACGTGGCGCTGCTCAGCCGGCCCGCTCGGCCTGCGGCTCGGCGGTGGCGACGGACCAGGTTCGGAAGCCGCCGTCGAGGTTGGCGGCGTGGTGACCTGTGCCGGTCAGCAGGCTGGTGGCGGTGTGCCCCCGCATGCCGAGCTGGCAGTAGACGATCAGCTCACCGTCGGGCAGGTCGTCGAGCCGGCCGGGCAGGTCGTCGACGGGAATGTTCAGCGATCCGGGGATGCTGCCGGCGGCGTGCTCGGCGGCGGTCCGTACGTCGAGCAGGTACGCCCCGGCGGCGACCCGGTCGATGATCTCGTGCCACTGCACGGTACGGGTCATCCCGGTGCGGATGTTCTCGGCGATGTAACCGAGCATGTTGACCGGGTCCTTGGCCGACCCGTACTGAGGTGCGTACGCCAACTCGAGGTCGGCGAGGTCCTCGGCGGGCAGCCCCGCGCGCAGCGCGACGGCGAGTACGTCGATGCGCTTGTCCACTCCCTCGCCGCCGACGCCCTGCGCGCCGAGGATCGCCCCGTTCTCCGGGTCGAAGAGCAGCTTGAGCGACATCGGGTCGGCGCCGGGGTAGTAGCCCGCGTGGGACAAGGGGTGGGTGTGCACGGCCTGATGGGCGCGGCCGGCCGCGCGCAGACGTTTCTCGTTCCACCCGGTGACCGCGACGGTCAGGTCGAAGACCCGGACGACGGCGGTGCCGATCCGGCCGGTCAGCGTGGCCGGACGACCGGCGATGACGTCGGCGACCAGGCGGCCCTGGCGGTTGGCGGTGTTGGCCAGCGGCACCGGGATCGTCGAACCGTCGAGCCGGTCGGTCTTCTCGACCGCGTCGCCGACCGCGTGGATGCGCGGGTCGCTGGTGCGCATCGACTCGTCCACGGCGATGCCGCCGCGCGGGCCCAGGTCCAGGCCGGCCTGCCTGGCCAGCCGGGTCTCCGGGCGTACCCCGATGGCGAGCACGACGAGGTCCGCCGGGAGGACCTGCCCGTCGCCGAGTTCCACGGCGTCGGGCAGCACCTTGGCCAGGCCGGCGCCGAGCACCAGCCCCACCCCGTGCCGGCGCAACTCGGTGTGGACCAGGGCCGCCAGCTCGGGGTCGATCGGGGCGAGGACCTGGCTGTCCAACTCGACCACGGTGACCCGCAGGCCACGCCGGTGAAGGTTCTCCGCCGTCTCCAGCCCGATGAAGCCGCCACCGACGACGACCGCCGTGGCGGGGCGCTGCTCCCGCAGCAGCGCGGTGAGCCGGTCGGCGTCGGCGACGCTGCGCAGCGTCAGCGCCCGCTCGATGCCGGGAAGGTCCGGCACGAACGGGGCCGCGCCGGGGCTGAGCACCAACCGGTCCCAGCTCTCGCGGTATTCGGTTCCGGTGTCGAGGTCTCGTACCCGCACGGTCCGCGCCTGCCGGTCGATCGCCACGACCTCGCTGCGGACCCGCACGTCGAGGTCGAAGCGGGCCCGCAGGCTCTGCGGAGTCTGCAGGAGCAGGTCGCGGCGGTCGGGGATGACGCCGCCCACGTGGTAGGGCAGGCCACAGTTCGCGTACGACACCTCGCTGCCGCGCTCGAACACGACGATCTCGTGCTCCGGTCCCAGCCGGCGCAGCCGCGTCGCCGCCGACATACCGCCGGCGACCGCCCC
Source organism: Micromonospora citrea (assembly GCF_049629545.1). Lineage (GTDB taxonomy): Bacteria > Actinomycetota > Actinomycetes > Mycobacteriales > Micromonosporaceae > Micromonospora > Micromonospora citrea_A. The sequence goes on along the minus strand of NZ_JBNADX010000020.1, from coordinate 122,089 downwards.
CACGATGACCACCTTCACGTCTGCCTCCTCCGGTCGTCCACCGTGGGCCACGGTACCCCCGGGGGTATACGCGAACCAGGGTCCAACGACCCCTGCCGGCCGACCTGGGCTACGCCACCACCCCCGCCGGTCGGGCATCCGACCGGCACCGAGACCGACCGACCGGAAGCCGCCTACGCGGGGCGACCGATGCGTACCTGCCAGCGCTCCGGGCCGGTCTCCAGGTAGTCCCAGCTGAACCGTCCGGCGTGCTCGGCGGCGAACTGGTAGTACAGCGGCTTCGGGTCGTGGTCGTTGACCAGCACGAAGCTCTCACCCACGCCGAGCGAGTGATACGTGCCGAAGATGAGGTCGTGGCGGCGCGCCGGCGCCTCCTGACGGACGTCGAGCTGACGGTCCTCGATCATGACTGCCTCCCTTGAGGTCGCGGATACTCATGTTTATACGAAGCGTCTCGTCATAAATCTAGATCCGGACCGCGAGGCCCTCGTCACGAGGGCCTCCCCCAGTTCCGCCCGACGGGCGGATTGGCACCGGCAATCCCGCAAAACCCCCGTTCACTGGGTCTCTTGGCCCGAGCCGAAGGTCCTATGAGGGTTTTCACGCGGCCTCGATTGTTTCTACCAGCAGACTCGTGTTTTAAGGTCTGGCCGCTGGACCTGGTCGCACCGAGGCAGGATGCCGCTCGCGGCCTTCGCACCCACGAGGAGATCGCATGGTCGTGTCAGAAGCTCCCGGTGCCGCCGTACCCGAGCCGGCCCCGCCCCCCACCGGCACACCCGCCGGCAAGCGGGGCCGCATGATCGGCCGCGGCTGGGTGCAGGCCGCCGTCCTGGTCACCCTCGTCGGGTTCTTCGTCCTCGGGTTCCTGGCGATCCGCACCTACCAGGCGCAGCCGCCGATCCCCGACAAGGTGACCACCTCGGACGGTCAACTGCTCTTCACCGGCGAGGACATCCGCCAGGGCCAGGAGGTGTTCCTGCGCAACGGCCTCATGCAGTACGGCTCGATCTTCGGGCACGGCGCGTACCTCGGCCCGGACTTCACCGCCGACTACCTGCACCGCGCCGCGACGTCCGTGCAGGAGCAGTACGGCGGCGCGGAGGCCGGACACGCCCGCACCGTCGAGGACTTCCGGGTCAACCGGTACGACGAGAAGACCGGCACCCTGGTCTGGAGCCCCGCCCAGGGCAAGGCGTTCACCGAGTTGACCGGCCACTACGCCGCGACGCTCAACTCTCCGGACGGCAAGAACGGGCTACGCCCCAACGCGATCACCGACCCGGCCGAGATCCACGACCTGACGGCGTACTTCGGCTGGACGGCGTGGGCGGCCGCCGCGGAGCGGCCCGACAAGACGTACTCCTACACCAACAACTGGCCGTCCGAGCCGCTCGTCGACAACGCGCCGACCGGCCACACGGTGACCTGGAGCGTACTGTCGCTGATCTTCCTGTTGGTCGGGGCCGGCGCCCTGTTCGCGGCGTTCGGCCGGTGGAACTTCCTCGGCTGGCACAACCGCGACCACCGGGAACTGCGCTTCCACGCCCCGCGCGCCGTCCTGCTCACCCCCGCGCAACGCGCCACCGCCTGGTTCTTCTTCATCATGGCCGGGCTCTTCCTGGTGCAGACCCTGCTCGGCTCCGCCACCCAGCACTACCGGGCCGACCTGGAGAGCTTCTTCGGCCTCCCGCTCGACCACTGGCTGCCGTACAACCTGACCCGCACCTGGCACGTGCAGCTCTCCATCTTCTGGGTGGTCACCTCCTTCCTCGCCATCGGCATCTTCCTGGCGCCACTGATCGCCCGCGGTTGGGAGCCGAAGCGGCAGGCGCTGCTGACCCGGCTGCTGCTCGGCGCGCTCGTCGTGGTGGTCGTCGGCAGTCTGCTCGGCGAGATGGCCGGCATGCGCGGCTGGCTCGGCCCGTTGTGGGCGCAGCTGGGCAACCAGGGCTTCGAGTACCTCGACCTCGGCCGGATCTGGCAGGTGCTGCTGACCGCGGGTATGGGCATCTGGGCGTTCATCCTGTTCCGCGGGCTCCGCCGGCGGCTGCGCACCGAGCACGTGGCGAACATGCCGTGGCTGTTCTTCCTCGCCGCCCTCGCCCTGCCGGCGTTCTACGCCGTGGGTCTGCTCGCCAGCCCGGACAGTCACTTCACCGCGGCCGACTTCTGGCGGTTCATCGTGGTGCACCTGTGGGTCGAGGACTTCCTCGAACTCTTCACCACCGCCACCGTCGCCTACCTGTTCGTGCTGCTCGGGGTCGTACGGGAGCGGGTCGCCCTGTCGGTGATCTTCCTCGACATCGTCCTCTACAGCGCCGGGGGCGTCATCGGCACCATGCACCACCTGTACTTCTCCGGGGAGCCCGCCGAGCACCTGGCGCTCGGCGCGACGTTCTCCGCGCTCGAGGTCGTACCGCTGCTGTTCCTCACCGTGGAGGCCTGGAGCTTCCTGCAACTGGGCGCCCGTCGCCAGAGCGCGTCGAGCACCCCGTTCCCGCACCGGTGGGCGGTCATGTTCCTCGCCGCCGTCGGATTCTGGAACTTCCTCGGCGCCGGCGTGTTCGGCTTCCTGATCAACCTGCCGATCGTCTCCTACTACGAGATCGGCACCGGCCTGACCGCCAATCACGCGCACGCCGCGATGATGGGCGTCTACGGCATGCTCGCGGTCGGATTCGCCATGTTCGCGCTGCGCTACCTGATCCCCGAGGAGCGCTGGTCGGACCGGCTGGCCTCGATCTCGTTCTGGTCGCTCAACCTGGGACTGGCGTGGATGTCGTTCGCCACCCTGCTGCCCGCCGGAGCCCTGCAGCTCTACCGGGTCGTGGACGCCGGGTACGCCGACGGTCGCAGTCTCGGCTACCTGCAGGGCGGCACCAACATGTTCCTCGAGTGGCTGCGGCTCCCCGGTGACGTGGTCTTCATGCTCGGCGGCGTGCTGCCGCTGCTGTGGATGACCTACCTGGGCATCCGCTACCGCAGCAAGCGGACCCGGGCACCCGAGGCGCCGGCCGAGACACTGCTGTTCACCGAGGTCGTGCCCGACAGCGACGACGACGCCACGGACACCGACGCCGCCGACCTGGTCGTCGGGGTGGCCGACAAGCTGGGCGGCGGATCCGGCGAACCGGCAGAGGCCCCCCGATGAGCGGCGAGGCGGCCTTCGCCGCCGGGTACGTGCTGGTGCTGCTCGCCGTCGTGGTCGCGCTGCAGATCTGGGGGCGGCAGCCCACCAGCGCCTGGGCGTCGCGGGTCTTCGCCGGCTTCCGTCGGGCCGTACCCGACGCGCCTCAGCCGGCCGACCAGACCGACTGGCCGCACTCGGAGGTGGGCCGCTTCCACGCGGTGATCGCGCTGTCGGTCGCGGTGATCGCCGTGTTCCTGGTGGCGGCCGCGTTGGTGCGCAACCACCGACCGGTCGAGGTCGCCATCCTCGTCGCGGCGGCACTGCCGCACTGCGTCCTGCTCGCCCGGCAGACGCCGAGGCTGCTCCGTCGGCCGGAACCCCCTCCCGGCTGACCGCGGTCGCCTCTGGTGATGGCGAGGAGGTGGGGCGAGCCCTACCTCCTCGCCATCATGCCCGACAGTTTCTACTAGTTTCTATTGGATAAACTACGCCTGTGGACAGGCGACGGTGGATCGACCGCGAGCAGCGGACCGGGCTCGGTGAGAGCCGTGAACAGGTCCTCGACCTGCTGCGGACCGCGGAGCAGGCCCTGGGCGTACGGGAGGTGGCCGAGCGGACCGGCCTGCACCTCAACACGGCCCGCTTCCACCTCGACGGGCTCGTCGACGCCGGACTGGCCGTACGCGAGACCGAAGCCGGCGGCCGGCGCGGCCGTCCCCGGGTGATCTACCGGCCCTCGACCACCGCGGCGACCCCGGCCGCCACCGGCGCCCGCAGCTACCGGCTGCTCGCCGAGATCCTCACCGGCGTCGCGACGCGCGCCCACGCCGAGCCCTCGGCCGTCGCCAGGGAGGCCGGCCAGGACTGGGGACGCTACCTGGCCGACCGGCCCGCGCCGCTGCGCCGCACCACGGCCGGTGAGGCGGTCGACAAGCTCACCGCGATCCTCGCCGACATCGGCTTCGACCCCGAGACCGTGCCGGACGAGCACCGGCCGCAGATCCTGCTCCGGCACTGCCCGTTCCGGGAGATCGCCGAGCACAGTCAGCAGGTGGTCTGCGCGATCCACCTCGGGCTCATGCAGGGGGCGTTGGCGGAGATGCGGGCGCCGGTGACGGCCGAGCGGCTCGATCCCTTCGTGCAGCCGAACCTGTGCCGCGCGCACCTGAGCCGCCAGGACGGGACACGCCCCGCCGCCGGGTGACCGCGCCTGGGCGCCGGTTCCCGGCCGAGAGCAGGACCAGCCTCGTCCGATCGGCGACGACGACCGGCTGCGCGCGGTCGCGGGCGCCCGATCTCCCCCGTCGCGTGGGTGCGGGCGACGGGCCGAGGAACACCGACGCGCCCATCTCGTCGGGGCCGCTGCGTCACGTGTCCGGCTCGGGACCATGGTCCCGTGCCGGACGGGCAGAAGGTCCCGGATCATGAGCGGTAAGTGAGGTTAGCCTCGCCTTAGGAGCTGAGAGCCGATCGGCAGCGGGGAGGACCGATGAAGGGCAACGCGGCGGAGGTTCGGCACGGCGACCGGGGCGGCCTCGACGACGGGGACGAGGTGCCGTTGGCCGAGTTGCGTCCGGGCGCGGAGGCGACAGTCGTCCGGGTCGAATCCGCAGCCGCCCCGGCGATCGCCCGACGCCTCGCCGATCTGGGCTTCACCCCGGGCACCCGGGTCCGGGTGCAGCGCCGAGCGCCGTTGCGCGACCCGGTCCTCTACCGGGTGCGGGACTACGAGGTCTGCCTGCGTCGGGCGCAGGCCGCATGGGTACGGGTGGTCGGAGTGGGTTCGTGACCGAGGGCTGCCACGGTGGCGGCGTCGACGCGCCCGCGCCGACCGAGGCGATCCGCATCGCCCTGGTGGGCAGCCCCAACGCCGGCAAGACCAGCGTGTTCAACGCGTTGACCGGGCTCACCGCCAAGACGGGCAACTACCCGGGAGTGACGGTCTCCCGCTACGTCGGCACCTGCCGCTCGGACGACGCCCGGTTCACCGTCGAGGATCTGCCGGGAGCGTACAGCCTGGAGCCGATCAGCCCGGACGAGCAGGTCGCGGTGGACGTCCTGGACGGGCGACTGGACGGCTCCGCGCGTCCCGACGCGCTGCTGATGGTCGTCGAGGCCACCACACTGCGCCGCTCCCTGGGCCTGCTGGCGCAGGTCCTCGGTCGCGGACTGCCGACCTGTGTGGTGCTCACCTTCACCGACGAGCTGACCCGCCGACAGGGGCACCTGGACACGGCCAGTCTCGCCACGGCGCTCGGCGTGCCGGTGGTGCCGGTGCTGGGGCACCGCGGCCACGGCGTGGACGTGCTGCGCGACCGGCTCGCCGGCTGGCGGGAGTGGCCCGTCCCGGTGGTGCCGCCGCCGGTCGACCCGACCGAACGGGACGCCTGGATCGAGTCGGTGCTGGACTTCGCCCGCTACCGGGCGGCACAGCCGCACCGGGCCACGCAGCGGGTCGACGCCGTGCTGCTGCATCCGATCTGGGGCACGGTGGTGTTCCTCGCCGTGATGACGCTGTTCTTCCAGACGATCTTCACGCTCGCCGCGCCGTTGCAGGATGCCGTCGAGTCACTCTTCGTGCTGCTCGGACGCCTGGTGGACCGGCACGTCGACAACCCGTGGCTGGCCGGGTTCCTCGGGGACGCGCTGATCGGCGGAGTCGGCGGCGTGCTGGTCTTCCTACCCCAGATCGCCCTGCTGTTCCTCCTGCTCGCCCTCCTGGAAGGGGTGGGCTACCTGTCCCGGGCCGCGTTCCTGATGGACCGCGTGATGGCCCGGGTGGGCCTGGAGGGCCGCGCGTTCGTCGCGCTGCTCTCCTCCTTCGCCTGCGCCATCCCCGGGATCATGGCGACGCGGACCCTGCCGTCGGCCCGGGACCGGCTGGCCACCATGCTCGCCGCCCCGCTGATGACCTGCTCCGCCCGACTGCCGGTGTACGTGCTGCTGATCAGCCTGTTGGTCGACCCGTCGGCGCGGTGGGGGCCGTTCGGCGTGCAGGGCCTGGTCATGTTCGGCATGTACCTGCTCGGCACCGTCTCGGCGATGCTCACCGCCTGGCTGTTCAAGCGCGTGGTGGACCGGCGCGGCGCCGTGCTGCCGTTCTACCTGGAACTGCCCCCCCTACCGGCTGCCGTCGGCCCGGTCCGTGCTGATCGCGGTGTGGGACGCGGCGAAGTCCTTCCTCCGCAAGTGCTCGACCATCATCCTGGTCACCACGGCGGCGCTGTGGCTGCTGCTCAACCTCCCCCAGCACTCCGACGCCGACCTGCGTAGTGCCGGGGTGGACACCGGCAACCCGGCCGCGGTGTCCGCGTACGTGGTGGACCACAGCCACGCCGCCGGCCTGGGGCGGCTGGTGGAGCCCGTCTTCGCCCCGCTGGGCTTCGACTGGCGGATCAGTGTCGGGGTGCTGTCGGCCCAGTCGGCCCGGGAGACGTTCGTCGCCACTCTCGGGCAGGTGGCCGCCGCCGAGGACCCCGAGCAGCCGACGCAGGCGCTGCGGGACCTGACGTACTTGGACGGTCCGCGGGCCGGCCAGCAGGTCTTCACCCCGCCCACTGTGATGGCCGTGCTGGTCTACTTCGCATTCGCCCTGCAGTGCATGGCCACGGTCGGAGTGATCCGCCGGGAGACCGGTACGTGGAAATGGCCCCTCGTAGCGTTCGGCCATCTCACCGGCCTCGCCTGGGTGCTCGCCTTCCTGGCCCGGCAACTCACCACCCTGGTCCTGCCATGAGCGTCGTCCCGCTGCACCCGCAGGCGGATCCGGACCGGCCGGAGCGGGTCCGCTGGGTCGTGCCCGCCGGTGCCGTACCGGCGGCAGGACGACCGGCCGTGCTACCGGCGTCGTTGGCGGCGATGCTGGCCGAGGGAGTCCTGACCGCCGTGGTGGTGGAGCCCGGCGCCGTGCTGACCGACCTCGCCCCCGGCCGCAGCTGGACCGACGAGGGCCCACGGGTCCGGACGGCGCTGCACGCCGCCCTGACCACACCCGACGGCTGGCAGTTCCGGCCCGCTGCGGGCGCAGAGCAGGACGCGGCGCTCCGGAGATCTGTCCAGCGGCTGCTCGACGGGCCGGTCGGCGACGTCGCCCGGTCCCACGGGGGTCACCTCGAACTGGTCGACGTCCGCGACGGGCAGGTGCGGGTCCGGCTGGCGGGCGCGTGCGACGGGTGCCCGGCCTCCCGCTTCACCCTGCGACACCGGCTCGAAGCCGAACTGCGCCGCCACCATCCCCACCTGGGTGGTGTCGTCGCCCTCCCGAGAGCACCGTCGGCTTCCCACGGTCGATGGTGGGAGTGAGGAGGGGTTCAGGCGGTCCTGCGGACCCTACCCGCCCTGCCGCCGCACCGGTGGCGGTCGAGCCCGGCGGCGGCGTGCGCCGATCAGCCGTCCAGACGGCGGACCATATTCATGATCGTCTCGACCTGGTAACCGCCCTTGATCGGGTAGTTGGTAGAGCCGAGGTAGCCCCACCAGTCCCAGCAGCCGTTCGGGTTCACCCCGGTCGCGATGGCCTGCGGGTAGAGCACTATCAGGCGGTTGGTGTCGGCGTACTGGTTGAGGTTGGCCCGGTCGACGAAGGCCGTGCCGATCTTCGCGTACCCCTGGGCGCAGCCGTGCAGGGCGACCAGCAGCCGGCAGGTCTGCCCGGCCGCACAGGCGCTCGGGACGTACGCGAAGCCGGCGGAGTCCATGCTCAGCCCGTTGGCCCAGCCGTTGACGGCGAAGGTGTTCTGGCTGAACCGGACGAGGGTGCCGCCGAGCGGGCCGGTGTTCGGCGGGGCGACCGAGCCGAGCAGCTTGCCGAGGAAAGTGCCCTGTGGGTCGGTGCCGCAGTCGTTGAGGTACGGCGAGGCGGTGGCGGTGCAGCCGACGGTGCCGTACGGGGTCACCCAGGCGTGACCGGCGCCGCCGGTGCCGTCGTAGCGGACGCTGGCCCCGAAGTCCTGGTAGTACCGGACGAGATCGTCGGTGACGGACTTCTTCACGGTGGCGTCGCCGCTGCCGTGGTAGACGTACACCGGCTGGCCGGCGAGGTTGCCGGTGCCGTCGATCCAACCGTAGGACGCCCAGGTACGGGTGTAGTTCTCCAGCGCGGAGACGTGCGTCGGATAGATGTTGTCGCCGCAGCCGTAGAGAGCCTGGGCGACGGTGTTCTGGGCGCAGTAGTACGGGCCGGCGGCGAAGACCGCCGCGCCGCGGATCCGCGACGAGTACGCGACCTGGAGCTGGGTGGCCATGTACCCGCCGGAGGAGACCCCGGCGACGTACACGGCGGAGACGTGGTAGGTGCCGAGCGACCCGGAGACCGGGGTCCTGGTGTACGGCGTGGTGGCGGCCCGGGCGGCCAGGCCGCCGGGCAGGACGAGGAGGAGGGCTGCGGCGAGGGTGGTGACGGCCTTCCACGGTGTCTTCATGGTGTTCTCCCGTCGGAGTGCCGGCGGGACGGGCCGGCGTGCGGGAACGCTAACGTGACATCGACCACACCGGATATCCGTGCGGCCGACACCCCGCCGGCGGTGGTGGTGTGGGCCGACCACCCGGTCCGCGCTCCGCCTGGCGGAGGCGCGGTGAGCCGCTCACCGCCAACGGCCCCTTCGCCCAGGTGCTCGAGCTGGTACTGGCCGCGCGTTTGCGAGATTCCGCCGCCGGATGCCGCCTATGGTGGCAACGACGCGACAGACACGAGTCGGCGGCCGCGCCGGGACGATGGGCAAGCAGCATGGAGCGGTTCCTTGAGGCTGTCTGGGACACCAGCAGCGTGAGCGGTCGCCTCGTGACGAGCATCGTCCTCATCGTGCTGGCCGTCGTCATCGCGATGCTCGCCGGCCGCCTGGCCACCCTTCGGGTGAAGGACACCACCAACCGCTACTACCTGCGCAAGGCGGTGCACTACCTGACCGTCGTGGCGTTGCTGTTCGCGCTGGCGCTGCTGTGGCGGCCGTTCGCCGGTCGGATCGGCGTGGTCTTCGGACTGCTCGTCGCCGGCCTCGCCCTGGCCATGCAGGAGGTCATCGGCGCGTTCGCCGGATGGGTCAGCATCCTCACCGGGCGGCAGTTCCGGGTCGGTGACCGGATCCAGATGTGCGGGGTCCGCGGCGACGTCCTGGACATCACCCCACTACGGACCCGCATCCTGGAGAGCGGCTCCTCCGCCGACCCGGAATCCTGGATCCGCGGCCGCCAGTACACCGGACGGGTGGTGTCCCTGTCGAACCGCTTCGTGTTCAGCGCACCGGTGTACAACAGCAGCGCGGTACTGGACCATCTGTGGGAGGAGCTGACCCTGCCCGTCCCCTACGAGGCGGACTGGCACCTGGCGGAGCGCATCCTCTGCGACGAGGCGACGAACGTCTCCTCCACGGTCGAGGCGCGGCGCGCCATCGAGCAGATGCGCCACCGCTATCCCGTCGCCGAGGCGGAGGTGGATCCCCGCGTGTTCGTCCGTGCCACCCCGAACTGGGTCGAGCTGTCGGCACGGTTCGTGGTGCCGGTCCGCGCCGCCCGGCAGGTCAAGGACCAGGTGACCCGTCGGGTGTTGGACCGTTTCGCCGAGCACGGCATCCGGGTGGCGTCGGCGACGCAGGACATCACCATCCATCCGCCGCACACCTCGCAGCCCGCCGACAGGCGGTAGCCCCCGGCGTAGCCGACGGCAGCAGCCGGCAGCTGCCGGGTGACCTGTCCCACGCCCTGTCACGACTGCCGGCCGGGCGGCGTCTTCAGACCGAACCCCCTGACGAAGGAGACGCCATGACCGGGAACACCGATGTCGTCGTGATCGGCGGCGGATACGCCGGCGTCCTGGCGGCCAATCGCCTGACGCGGCGCAACGACGTGACGGTCACTCTGATCAACCCGCGCCCGAGGTTCGTCGAGCGGATCCGCCTGCACCAGTTGGTGGGTGGGTCCGACGACGCGGTCGTCGACTACCGGGACGTCCTGGCCGAGCGCGTCCGGCTGGTCGTCGACACGGTGGCACGGATCGACGCCGCCGAACGCCGCGTGACGTTGGCGACGGGCGGCACGCTCGACTACGACTACCTGATCTACGCGGTGGGCAGTGGCAGCGCCGACCCCGCTGTGCCCGGAGCAGCCGAGTTCGCCTACCCGATCGCCACCTTGGAGGAGGCGCAGCGGTTGCGGCCCGTTCTCGACGCGGCCCCCGCCACGGCCGCGGTGACGGTGGTCGGAGCCGGTCCGACCGGCATCGAAACCGCCGCCGAGCTGGCGGAGGCGGGCCGCACGGTGACCCTGGTCTGCGGCGGGGTGCTCGGACCGTACCTGCACCCTCGGGGTCGACGCTCGGTCGCCGAGCGGCTGACCGGACTCGGTGTGACCGTGCTCGACGGCCCCGACACGACAGTGACCGCCGTGACGCGCGACGCCGTGCGGCTCGGAGACGGCCGCGACGTGCCCAGCACGGTGACCGTCTGGACCGCCGGATTCAGCGTGCCGGACCTGGCCGCGCGCAGCGGACTGCGCACCGACGCCCTGGGGCGCCTGCTCACGGACGAGACGTTGACCAGCGTGGACGACGTACGCATCGTCGCGGCCGGCGATTCGGCGGCGCCGTCGAACCTGCCGTTCCGGATGAGCTGCCAGGCGGCGGTCCAGCTGGGTCCGCACGCCGCCGACACGGTGCTCAGCCGGATCGCGGGTCGGCAACCCGCGCCCGTCAGCGTGGTGTTCGCCGGCCAGTGCCTCAGCCTGGGTCGTCGCGCCGGCATGTTCCAGTTCGCCCGCCGGGACGACACCGCGGTGAGCCTCCACCTGGGCGGCAGCCCTGGCGCGAGGCTCAAGGAATTCGTCTGCAAGCAGACCGTCAAGCAGTTGGCCGACGAGGCACGCAAGCCCGGCTCGCGTAGCTGGGCCTGGCCCAGGGACGGCAAGCGCCAGAAGCTGCTGCGGGCCGAGCGGGGTGAGGCACCGGTGACCCGCTGAACGGACCGGCCCGGCCAGCGGCATTCGTGGCCGGGCCGGTCGCCCTCAGCGGCCAGGTGCCGGGGGTGCGGATCGCCGACCGGCTCGGCCTTCAGCTGAGACCGCGGTGGGCCGCCCACATCGCGCTGGCGACACCGGCGGCCTGGTCGACGAGGGCCGCCAGCTCGGGCTTGTCGGGCAGGGGAAACGAGACGTATGTGCCCCGACCTCCGCCGGTCGGGCGGCCGTATGCCTTCGCCGCGAGGCGCCCGTCCGGGAGGAGCCGGACGTTGAGTGTGCTCAGCTGGAACTCCTCACCGCGTCGCATGTCGGTCCAGCGGAGTTCTTCCGGAATCGTGACGTTGATGGCCAGGGCGCTGACATCGGGGAGCAGGTCGTCGCTCATGGACGCATGTTCGCACGCGCCCCGCCGCCTGCTCCTTCCACTTACCGTATGGTCGCGTCACGTGCCCGCCACGTGGGTCGCCATTTCCGGACATGGGGCTCATTCGACATGGGTGGACCGCACCCGGCCGTTCTCGGCGGCGGGGTCAACTCCCGACGCCGGGAAGCCGCCCGTCCAGCCAGGAGAGCAGGACCCGCTCGTACTGTGGGCTGATTCCGGCCAGCTCCTCGGCCTCGTTCAGGGTGGGCGCGTGGTCGCAGCCGGCCAGCCGGGCGACGGTCAACTCCGCGGCGCGGGCGGCGCGGCGCCAGGCCGCCAGGCTCTCCTCGATCGGCGTCCAGGCGTCGGTCTCGCCGTAGCAGAGCAGCACCGGGCAGGACAGCGCGGCGAAGACCGGCTCCGGGTCGAAGTCCATGTCGGTCCAGGTGCCCGGCTCGGGTATCTCGCGCGGCAGGAACACCAGTGGGAACCAGGGGCGCTCGACGGCTGCGTCCAGCTGCGCCTGGGCGACCGGACGAGGCAGGTCGCCGCGCAGGTACGCCTCGGCCGCCCGCCGAAGCCGGTCCAGCTCGGCGAGGTCGGCGTCACCGTACCCGTGGCGGCGCAGTTGCTCGGCGGTGCCGTACCGCATCTGCCGGGCGGGGCTGACGCCACTGCACGCGACGAGAGCGAGGAAGTCGACCCGGTGCCGGCTGGCGGCCAGCGCCGCCGCCCACGCGCCCTGGCTGAACCCCCACAGCCCGACCGGGACGTCGCCGACCTGCCGGCGCAGCACGTCCAGGGCTGCCGCCGCGTCGTCGGCCTGGGCGGTCAGCGGCACGTCGCGGCCGTCGACCCGGGGGCGGCGGTCGTAGCGCAGCACGGCGAAGCCGGCCGGCGGGAGCAGCCGGGCCAGGTGCTCGTAGAGGAAGTACGACCGGGTGCCGGCATGGGAGCCGTGCAGCACCGCGAGGCCGCCGCGTGGCGGCCCGGCCGGCAGGTCCAGGACGGCGGGGAGTTGCTGCTCGCCGACGTACAGCTCCATGGCGGTGAGTCAACCACGGTCCGGTCGTTCCCGTCCGCCCCTCCCCCGCCGCACCGACACGACAGCGGACACGCGCGAGATCGACCCGCTGGCGGGGACGGTTCCCGCCGGCGGGTCGGTCGAGCCTGGTTGCTCGGATCCGGTTCAGTTCCAGTCGTCGATGTGGACGTCGTGTGGCGCCGGTGCGCCCCGTCCGGTCTCCACCAGCGACTTCAGGCTCATCAGGAACGTGGCCCACTTGGTGCTGCAGTGGTGCATGAACTCCACCGGCTCCTTCCAGCCCTGGTGCGTGAAGAGCACGATGGTGTGGTCGCCGTTCTGGCGCAGCTCCCAGTGGATCGTCGTGCCGATCCACTCCTCGGGGCCGTCGACGACCCGCCATGTCACCCGCTCGGCCGGCCGCAGCTCGACGACCTCCATGTCGAAGCCACCGGCGGGGAACCGGAACTCCAGGACGCCGCCGAGGTCGCCGCTGCCCTTCGTGTCGTGTGTCCACCAGTTGGCGAGGCCCTCGACGGTCGTCAGGGCGTCGTAGACCTTCTCCGGGGTCGGGGTCTTGATCCCGACCCGGTGCAGGATGTCCACCATCTCGGTTCTCCTCAATCTCGTCGTCAGTCCGGTCGGGTGCGCTGGATCGCCTCGGCGATCCGCTTGATCCGCCGCAGTCGGGCGTCCCAGGTGGACCCGACCGACGCCAGCTGGGCCACCGCGCGGGCGAGTTGGGCGTCGTCGACCTGGTACCGCTTCTCCCGGCCCGTCGGCGTCGCCCGGACCAGGCCGACCCGGTCGAGGACGGTGAGGTGCTTGGCCACCGCCTGCCGGGTGACCGGCATCTGCTGACTCAGCGTGGTCGCGGTGCCGTGGCCGTCGATGAGCAGCAGGTCGAGCATCCGGCGCCGGGTCGGGTCCCCGATCGCGGACCAGAGGTCGTCGTCGACCTCTGCGGTCAGGGTGGGGCTCACGGCCGCAGCTCCAGCGTCGCGACGTACGGCGCCAGCCGGGGCAGATAGAAGTCCCAGCCGGTGACGTGGTCCTGGTACTGCTGCTCCAGGAGCGCGACCTCCCAGCCCATCTCGCGGAAGCCGGTCTCGGTCATCCTGAGCAGCGTCCCGCTGCCGGACGGGGTCAGGTCGAAGGTGACCAGCAGCGAGTTGCCCTCCGCCGCGACCTGGTCGGCCGGGTGCGTCCAGCGGAACGCGAACATCCGGGGCGGTTGCGCGTCGACGACGGTGAACGGCACCACTGTTCCGCCGGCGTCACGGTCCCCGAAGACGATCTCCCCGGTCGATCCGGGCGTCGGGTCGTACCGGGCGTCGTCCGGCCACCACTGTTTGAGGTGCTCGGGGCTGCTCACCACCTCGAAGACGATCTCGGGCGACGCCTCGACGTAGATCTCGCGCTCGATGGTCCCGAACTCCATGACACCCTCCTGCAACATTTGGTTGCGCATGACGGTACCGGGGCAGCCGACATCGCGCAACCATTAGTTGCGCTTTGGTCGTGCCGACCCGCCCTTTGAACTGCGGCGTCGCGCACCACCACCGGCGACGGGTTGCATCCTGCCCCGCGCCGGCCTGATCTCGTCGGCCACGTCCCCCGGCGCCCGCCGACGCACGCGTCCCCTCGCGATCTCACCGAGGTTGGCAGATACGACCGCTCAGGGCGGGTCACCTTCCCGGAAGGTGCTCCACAGCGGGTTGACGGCCGGCACGAGCGGCGGGGACTGCCAGGCGGCCCCGAGTCGCTGCGGCACGGCGTAGCCGCGCCAGGGCTGTGCCACCGGCTGCCCGGCCGGGAACTGCACCGCGCGCTCGTGGATGGCGCGACGGTTGAGCAGGCCGCCGTGCAGGGCCGGCACCTCGACGACCGGTATCCGGGAGGACTACCCGGAGGGCGCCGGCGGTGAGCCGGTCTGCCAGGTGGAGCCGGGAGCACGTCGGCACCCGGCCTCCGGGCCGGGCCGGCACGGCCGCATCAGGGCACGCCCCGACGCAACGCCACTCTGCCCGTCGGCCGCGCCGGTCGGTCAGGCCGCCGCCGGCTTCGCCGCCGACCCGGCGGGACTGACGTCGAGGGCCCGCGTCAGCTCGTCGTGCAGCTGTGCGTAGGTGGGTCCCAGCGCACGCCACAGAGCCGCAGCCGTCGCCCGGTCCCCGGCCACGAGCGGATGCTGAAGGGCGCCGACGAGGCGAGCCTGGTGCTCCAGGACCCGGGCCGGGCCGGCACACCCGATCTCGCCGAGCAGCACGGCGGCGTCGCCGAGCCGGCGGGCACCGCCTTTGACCGCGTACTCCACGAGGTACTTGTACTGCGAGTCGGTGAGCCCGTCCTCGACGATCCGGGCGATCCGCTCGGCGGTGGACGCCGCGTCCGGGGCGGCGAGCCAGCGGACCGCCGCGGGCAGTGAGCCGCGCAGCGCGGTGGCCAGGTCGACCTCGCGGACCCGGCGGAACGCGCTGCGGGTGATGAACGGCTGCACCGGGTACACGAACGCGTCGGTCTGCCACGCGGCGAGGAACGAGTCCAGGGGCAGCGTCGCGTAGGGGAAACCACGCGGATCGTGCATCCGGACGATGTCGCCCTCCAGCCCGAGGACCAGAAGGTAGTGCTCCGTGCCGATCGCCTGCCCCAGATCGGGGTGGTGCGGCAGCAGACCCATCTCGAGCGGGCCGGTGACGACCGGGTTGGTCGGGGTGGCCTGCGCGATGCGGGCGATCGCCTCGTCGACCGAGCCGCTGGTCCGCTCGCAGGTCCAGCCGAGCAGGTCGAGCGCGGCCGTGACGCCGATCTCCGGGTTCCACCCCGGCGGGGAGAGGACCGGCAGGTCCGGGCCGTGCAACGTCAGGCCGTACGGCGATCCGGTGAGCACCTCGATGGCGGCGGGACCGGGACCGTCCGGGCCGAGCGCCATGGTCAGCGCGTCGGCGTAGCAGTTCGGGCCATCGCCGACGTAGCGGACGGCCATGCCGTTCACCCTCGTCCGCCGGGGCCGGTGACGGCCGGGAGCGACGCGTCCCCGTCGGCGACCCGGTCCATCGTCTCGGTGCCGGCTTCCGCGCCGGCCGGCCCCTTGATCGGCGCCTGCTCCGGGCCCGGACCGGGGGTCGACACGTCGTGGACCTCCCGCGTGCCGTCGGGGTCGGCGGTGACAACCGCCTTCATGGCTCCTCCTGTCCTGTCGTCGCGTCCAAGGCCCCCCGGACCCCCGTCAGCGTCGCTCCCGCAGCCCGACGACCTGGCCGCGCGCGACGTCGATGTCGAACTCCGCGCCGTCCCAGACCGCGGCCGGATCGACCTTGGGCGGTTGCTCCCGCAGCGCGTTGCGGGACTCGGCCACCCCGTCGAGCAGCCACGACCAACAGTGCGCGGGCACCTCGTGAGCGGCGAAGAAGTCACGCAGCGTGGCCTGATAGAACTCCATGATCTCCACATAGTGGTCGGTGATGATCGTCTCGGCGGCCCGTTCGGCCAGTTCCTGCTTGCGGTGGTACGTGGCGTCGGCCACCGCCGACAGGGTGGCCGGGGTGAGGATGTCGCGGTCGATGCGGGCGGCCGTGTCGGGCCGGAACATCACCCGCAGCACCCGCGCCCGGACGGTCTCGTGCTCCGGCTCACCGTGTGCGGCGTACCGGACGGCGTTCTGCAGCATCCACCGCAGCGGGAAGATCACCCGCTCCGGGAACGCCGTCTGCGCGAACACCTCGTCGTCGTAGTCGTCGCGCAGCTCCCGCTCGATCTCGTTCTGGATCCGGGTCATGTGCACGTACAAGCCGGTGGCGCGTTCCAGTGCGGCGCTGCGGGTCTCGCCGTAGAACACGGACTGCCGGCGGACGAAGTTGCGGATCATCTTGATCAGCCGGTCGGTCTCCGTCTCGGTGAACACCTCGGCCGGCCCGAGCCGCACGGTGCAGCCGATGGCCTGAAGCACCCGCCCGGACTGGTAGTCGCTGCCGGTGGCGATCCGCAGCCCCGGCCGGCTGAGCTGGTGCTGTCCGCCGATGGCGAGGCTCCACACCCGGGCCGTCTTGAGGGCGTCGCTGGTGTCCGGGAAGACCATGCTCTCCGGCAGTCCCATGCCCGCGAAGGACCAGTACAGGAAGAGGTCGTGGCCGACCACCGTGTGCCAACGCCACTTCTCGTCCGGCCGGACCCCGCCGTTCTCCAGAAAGACCAGGGCGGCGTCGAAGCCGGACACCGGGGCCTCGGCGAGCACCAGGTTGCGGTCCTCGAAGAGGTACCCGCGCCGGCCGTCCCGGTCGGCGAGCACGCCGAACCGCCGACCGTACGGATCCACCGCCGACAGCGGGACGCTCACCGTGACGCCGTCGTCGTCGGTCAGCCGCACGGTCTCCCCGTCACGCTGCCGGCCGGCACGCGGCAGCCTGCGGTGCGCGTGCAGGGTGGTCAGGTCCGCGCCCACCGGGACGGGCTCGGTGTCCGCGGCCCGTCGGCGCAGTTCCTCCGGGTCCGCCGGCCGGTAGTCCTGGAACAGCCGGAGAGCGGCGGTGAACTTGTAGGTCAGGAACGGCATGACGGCGTCGACCGTCGGGTCCTCGTCGAGCATCCGCCGGATGGTGCCGACCGTCGACGGATGGTAGACGGTGTCGCCGTCGGACACGGCGATCGTCGCGGTCTGCAACCGGTCCCAGCGGCCGTCGGTCCGGCACATCTCGTACACGGTGGCGATGCAGGTGTCGACGCCGAGGCGGGCGGCGTTGCCGGCGCCCGGCATGGTCTGGTTGCGGTACTCGATGCGCGCCGCGCCGGGGTTGCCCGCGATGGCGTCCCGCACGACGGCGTCGGAGCCGTCGGTCGAGTTGCCGTCCACCGCCAGGATCACCACTCGGCCGAGGTCGACGTCGCGCTGACGCACCAGCGACGCCAGGGTGGCGGCGAGATGGGGCCGCTCGTCCATGAACTTGACCACGATGAAGATGTCCCGGCCCTCGCGCACCAGCGCCGGGACGTCGTCGAGCGGGCGGCTCTGCGCGATCCCGAAGCGGGCCCGCCGCCCGGCCAGGAACCGTTCGACGACCTGCCGCTGCCCCTGGACCACCGACTCCCGCAGATCCGTGCGGCCCTCGTCGACGAGGGCACGGCGCTGCCGCAGCACCCGCCGGGCCTCGGCGACCTGCTCGGGTTCGAGCGGGTTGACGTCCGAGGTGTGTTCCAGGGTCAGCAGTGGACTGTCGATGGCGGTCTCCGGCGGCTGGCTCTGGTTCTGCTCGGTCCACAGATGGTGGTACGGCGCCTTGTCGGCGGTACGGACAAACGGATCCACCAGTAACCCCTCGCAATCGTCGGCACGCGGTCGTGCTACCTGTCGGCCGGGCGGTCGTCCGGTCGGTCGGTCGGCCCGAGCAGGTGTGGCCCGATGCTCGGCACGTCCGGGCACCCACACACCGCCATGGCCAGGTCGAGTTCGGTCAGGTACAGGTCGAGGGCGGTACGCACCCCGTCCTCTCCGCCGGCGGCCAGCCCCCACATGACCGGGCGGCCGACGAACGCCATCCGGGCGCCCCGGGCCACCGCCGCCAGCACGTCGGTGCCACGCCGCACCCCGCTGTCGAGGTACACCTCGCACCGGTCGGCCACCGCGCTCACCACGTCGGGCAGCGCGGTGATGCTCGCCGGGGCGCCGTCCAGTTGCCGTCCGCCGTGGTTGGAGACCAGCACCGCGTCGGCGCCGATCCGCGCGGCCCGGTCGGCGTCGTCTGCCGCGACGATTCCCTTGACCACGAGCGGCAGCGGGCTGATCTCCCGGATCCACTCGACGTCCCGCCAGGTCAGCGCGGGGTCCACCAGCGCCCGGTTCAGCTCCACGAGGACGCTGCCGCCGGGGGCGACGCCGGTCGGCAGGTTGACCGGCGCCACCGAGGGTGGCAGTCGGAACCGGTTGCGGATGTCCCGGTCGCGGTAGCCGATCACCGGCAGGTCGACGCCGAGCACCAGCGCCCGGTAGCCGGCCGCCGCGGCCCGCTGCACCAACTCCCGGGTCACCCCCCGGTCGCGGAGGCAGTAGAGCTGGAACCACAGCGGTCCGGTGGCCACCTTCGCGACGTCCTCCAGCGACACGCTGGAGAAGACGCTCACCACGTCGAGCAGGCCCCGCGATCCGGCTGCCCGGGCCGTGGCCAGTTCCCCGTCCGGATGGGCCAGGGTCTGGTAGGACGTCGGCGCGATGCCGACCGGCGCGGCCACCCCGGTGCCCAGGACGGTGGTGCGCGGGTCCCGCGCGGCCACGTCGACGAGCACCCGGGGCAGCAGCGGGAGCCGGCGGAACGCGTCGCGGTTGGCCCGGACCGTCCGCTCCTCCCCGGCGCCGCCGGTCACGTAGTCCCAGACGGGGCCGGGGAGCTTCGCGCGGGCCAGTCGGCGCAGGTCGTCCACGCTGGCGATCCCGGCCGCCGCCGCAGGTTCGTGGGCCATCACCGGTCAGTCGGTGCCCGGGCGGGCGCTGATCAGATAGATCCGGGGCAGGTTCGGCACGTCCGGCGGCGAGGCGTGCTCGCTCCACCGGCCGAAGCTGGCGCCCTTGTTGCCCGGCTCGAGGACCGCGTCCGCCGTCCAGCCGCAGGTGCGCATCCAGGCCGCCGGGTCGTCGGTGCCCCACCGCCACGGCGCGCCTGCGTCCGAGAGCCGCTGCAGGTAGTCCTGCGTGTACGGGAACCGGAAGATGCCGGTCCCGATGACGTCGATGGCGATCCGGCTGTCCGGCGCCGAGACGCCCCGCACGTCCCGCAGGACCTGCGCGGCCTTCTCCTCCGGCAGGTAGAAGAAGACGCCCTCGGCGAACCACACGGAGGGCCGCTGCGGGTCGAAGCCCGCCTCGCGCAGCGCGGCCAGCCAGTCCTCGCTGAGGTCGGCCGGCACGAGCCGGCGCTCGCAGCGCGCCGCGTCGGCGCCGGCCGACAGGTGTTCGGCTTTGTACGCCAGCACTGCGGCCTTGTCCACCTCGTACAGCACGGTGTCGGCCGGCCAGTCGAGCCGGTAGGCGCGGGTGTCCAGTCCGGCGCCGAGGCCGACGACCTGGCAGCCGGGCGACGCCGACTCGAGCAGGAACTCGTCGAACCAGCGGTGCCGGATCGCCAGGTACGGGTTGCCGGTGTCCGCGCCGCGCGAGGTGTGGTAGTAGCGCAGCAGGTCCGGCCCGCGCGGGCCGGCGAGCTTCTCGGCGTACGGGTCGTCGAAGAGCCGGTCGGGACGACGGCTCTCGCGGGCCCGGGCTGCGGCCATCCACAGCGCGGTCTCGCCGACTCCGTCGATGCTGCGCGGTTCGCGGGAAGCAGTGGTGGTCATCGGGTCACCCCCAGATAGGTGTGTGTTCACGGGTGGACGTGTGCTGCCGGGCCGGGCCGGGACTGTTCGACCAGGGCGAGCAGCCGCTGCCGGTCGACCTTGCCCATGCCGCTGCGCGGCAGCCGGTCGATGGTGTGGACGTGGTGCGGAATCTCGTACGGCATCAGCGAGGCGGCCCGGCAGTGCGCCAGCACCTCGTCGACCGTGGTGGCCGGGTCGAGCACCACGGCCGCGTGGATCTCCTGCTCGCCGTCGGGCCGCTCCGCGCCGTAGACGAACGCCTCCTGCACGTGCGGGTGGCCGGTGAGCACCTGCTCGACGCGGCGCGGGTTCACCTTGCGGCCGCCGACGTTGACGAAGCTGTCGTTGCGGCCGAGCACGAACAGGTGCCCGTCCGCGTCGAGGCGGACGACGTCGCCGGTGTCGTAGAAGCCGTCGTCGGTCAGTCCCCGCTCCGGTGTGCCCCAGTAGCCGCGGAACAGCGCCGGGGTGCGCACCAGGAGACGACCGGTCCGGGCCGCTCCGCCGGGGCCGGTGTCGGTGGTCGCCGTCGTGTCCACCGCGCCGGCGCCGACCTCGCCGTCGATGCGCAGGGTGACGCCGGGGGCGGCGGGCCCGACCGACCCGGCCGGCCAGTCGGTGAGCGCCTGCGGCACACAGGCGACCAGCCCCGCCTCGGTGATGCCGTAGATCTGCCGGATCGGGCTGCCCAGCAGGTCACCGATGCGGGCGGCGGTGTCGGCGTCGAGCGGCCCGCCTGCGGACAGCGCGATCCGCACCCGGGTCGGTCGTCGTCGCGCCGCCAGCACGGGCACCAGCAGCTTGTAGAGCAGCGGGGTGCCGAGCAGCACGGTTGCTCCGTCGTCCAGCCCGGCGACCAGCGCCCGGATGCTGAACCGGGGCAGCGTGACCAGCAGCGCCTGCGAGAGCAGGGCGGCGAGCGTGCCGGCCAGGCCGTAGGAGTGCGCCACCGGCACGGCGACGAGCACGACGTCCGCGCCGGTGATCCGGAAGAGCTCGCAGTACGCCCGGGCGCCGGCGAGCACGTTGTCGAGGGTCTGCCGGGCGATGCGCGGCTGACCGGTGGAGCCCGAGGTGAGTTGCAGGATCTCGCCGGGGCGGCCGCTGGTCGTCGCGGTGGCCGCCCCGCCGACCGCCGCGGCGGGCAGCCGGCCCGGTTGCCGCACCGCGTCGTAGCTGAGCCGGAGCGGCCCGTGCGGCGTCGACGCGTCCGGCATCGACGGTGGACCGATGACGGCCGGGCTCGCGAGGCGGTGCACCGGTGACTGCGGATCGGCCAGGTGCGAGGTGCGCTCCTCCAGCAGGAGGACGTCCACGCCGGCGTCGACCAGGCCGAGCACGGTCGCGATGCTGTCCGCCGTCCCGTCGACCACCACCACGACCGGGGCGTCGCGCCGCAGCCGTCGGGCCCGGTCGGTCATCGCCGCGGCGGTGTCGCCCAGGGCGGCCCAACTGGTGTCGACCCCGGCACCGTCCGGTATGGCCACCCGCACGGCGGGCGCGTGGGCGTCGCGCGGTTCGATGAACATCCACCCTCCCTCGGTAGCTGGCCGGTCGGCGCCGTCGCCGGTCAGCGCAGGTGCTCACTCACCACCGCCGCCAGGGCCGACGGCGTCGGCTTCTCGAAGATCTCCTCGAGCAGGATCGCCTGCATGTCGGTCGATCCGACGACCGGCGGAATTCCGTCCTCCGCGATCAGCCGTTGCAGCACCTCAATGGCGCGAAGCGAATCGCCGCCACTGTCGAAGAAATCGTCGTTCGGGGCCAGCGCACCGCGCTGGAGAACGTCGCCCATCACCTTTCCGATGGCTGCGGAAAGGGCAGCGGAATCTTGTGCCATGGACGTGGACATGAAACCAACCTTTCACTGGGGTTGAATCTCCGAATTCGCTTTGTACGCCGCGCGCCTAATCGAGATCCTCGATCAGTGCCCGCCGGAGCCGGCCGTAGGTGGGCGCCAGTTCCCGGAAGGTCGCCGCCGCCTGGGCGGCCTGGTGCGTCACCAGTTGCAACTGCAACGAGCCGATCAGCAGGGCCTGCCGGTCGGTGACCGCGGCCGCGCGGTGGCATCCGATCTCCGCCAGCAGCACCGTGGCGTCGGCGAGGCGCCGGGCGCCGGCCTGCACCTGGTACTCGACCAGGTACTTGTACTGCATGTTGGTCAGGCCGGCCTCGACGATCTGCGCCGACCGTTCGGCGGCGGCGGCCGACTCCGGCCCGTCCAGCAGCTCGATCGCGGCCGGCAGCGACCGGCGCAGCGCCGTGTGCGGGTCGACGGGCCGAGAGCGACGGAAGTTCGCGCGCACCGCGTACGCCTCGACCTGGTAGGCGAAGGTGTCCGTCTGCCAGGCCTTGAGCAGGCTCTCCAGCGGCATCGTGACGTACGGCCAGCCCTGCACGTCGTGCGCCCGGACCAGGTCGCCCTCCATGCCGACGACCACCACGTTGTGGTCGGCGCCGATCGCCCGGCCGAGACCGGGGATGTACGGCAGCAGCCCCATCTCGACCGGACCGACGAGCACCGGCGACTCACGGCTGGCCCGGCGCAGGACCGCGACGGCGTCGTCGGCCGAGCCGGCGCTGCGGTCGCACTCCCAGCCGAGCAGGTCGAGCGCCCTGGTCATGCCGAACTCCGGGTTCCACCGGTCCGGCGTGAAATATGTGTGCTCGTCATCGCCGTGAATGGAAATCCCATATGGCGATCCGGTGAGCACCTCAATTGTCGCAGGACCCGGCCCGTCATCGCCGAAAATGATGGAGAGCGAGTTTGCCGTGCAATAGGGGCCGTTGCCGAGATAACGAAGCGCCATGTCACCGATCCTGCCATCCGGACAAGGAGCCGTCACGTCGGGCAGAAGGGCTCCGCAACGTGAAAGAAACACCGATCCGGGATGTTTAAATGCAGGAATGGTGGTGTCGAAACGGTTGTGGCAGGCCAGAGTGGACGGACCGGCCGGGTCCCGGCGAGCGCCACACAGGCCGCGTGCCCGGGCGGGGCCGGCAGGTCGTGCAGCAGCCAGCTGCCCGGGATCCGGCCGGCCGGGTCACGTACCGGAAGAACGGGGCCGGTGCCGGCGACCGGCAGGGCCAGGCCCCGCCCTACCCGGTCCCCCGCCGCCTTGACCCAGGCCTCCTTGCGGGTCCACAGGCGCAGGAAGGCGTCCGGACCGCCGGTGCGGACGAGGTCCCGCTCGACCGCAGGGAAGTACCGGTCGGCAAAGGTCGTGGCGGGAAAGCCGGTTCGTCGCCGCTCGATGTCGACGCCCACCGGGCGTCCCCCGGTGATCGCGAGCAACGCGACGTCGGCTGTGTGCGCGAGGTTGAAGCAGAGCGTCGCCGCGTCGGCCAGCGCCGGCTTGCCCCAGCGCCCGGTCGACCAGCACAGCGACGCCGCCGGCCGGTCCAGGTAGCGGCCGAGCACGACCCGCGCCACGCCGCGGGCGACGACGAATCGCCGGGACAGGGCGGCATCGCCGTGCTCCGCCGCGCGGCGGCGCTCCCCGGGGTCCAGCGTCGTGTGCAGCGTCGCCACCACCGACGGCGGTTGATCCAGCGCGATCGGCCAGAGGTGGACCACCCCGTCGGGCAGCGAGAACGGGCCGGTGCCCGCGGCGGGCCGGAGGGGAGGCTCGCCGCGGGCACCGCGCGTGGGGTGCACGCTGCCCGTTATGCCGGGCCACCGCCGACCGGCGCCGGGGCCGGCCCGGCGGGAGCCGGCAGCCGACTCGCGCGGCGCACCGCGTGCAGGCCGGCCAGCACCACGACCACCCCGGCGAGGTTGCACCAGGCGATCGTCCGGTAGAGCGCCACCGGTTCCGGCACGGCAGCCACGACGATCGCGCCGATCACGACGATCGCGGCGAAGTAGACCAGGTTCAACACGACCGCGAGCAGGCCCGAGCCGATCTGCTCCATCACGGTCAGCGAGGTGAGCACCGGTCCCATCAGGACGTAGGTGAGGCCGACCGTGCTCAGGTACAGCGCGGTCTGGTCGGCGATGCTCGGTGTGTCCGTCATCAACCGGCCGAACAGGTCGCTGCCGGCCCACATGACGACGGAGACGAGCAGATAGACCCCGACCGTGATGGCCAGCCCGTTGTGCATGGTGCCCGGCAACCAGTCGGCCCGGCCGGCGCCGCGCTGCTGGTTGAGCACGATCGCTGTGGCCGATCCCAGCACGATCGCCGGCATCAGCACCAGGAACTGCAGGGTCACCGCGCTGGAGAAGCCGGCGATGACCCGCGGGCCGAAGTCGCCGAGCACCCACAGCAGCCCGAAGTTCGCGCCGAACAGGATGAGTTGCGTGGTGGCCACCGGCAGGCCGACCGCCCGGATGTGCCGCACCGATTCCGGCTGCCAACGGGTCAGTTCCGCACCGAGGCGGAGCAGGCCGTGCCGGCGCATCAGCCACACCCCGAGCAGCGCGCCGACGACCGAGCCCACCGCGATCGACAGCGGAACGCTCATCGCGCCCATCCCGGCCGCCAGCCCGAGCAGGGCCACCCCGGCGAACTGCACGACGGCGCTCACCACCACCACCGCGGCGCCGGCACCCGCGTGCCCGAAGCCGCGCAGACTCGACGAGCAGAGGATCGAGGCGACCTGGAGCAGCTCCGCGACCGCCATCCAGCGCAGGAACGCCACGAAGTCGGGCCGGGACGCGTCGGGCACGTCGAACACGTCCGCGAGCAGCGGGGCGGCCAGCAGAGCGGCGGCCGCGAGCACCACGGACACCACCGCCCACATCCGGACGAAGCTCATCGCCATCGGCGCGACGTCCTCGGGTCGGCCTCGTCCACGGCTGATCGCCGCCGCGACCTGGTTGCTGAAGCCGAAGGCGACGTAGACCGCGATGAACAGGTGGCCGATCGGCAGGTACAGCGCCCGGACGTAGAGCGCCTCATCGCCCATCCTGCCCATCAGCGCCATCACGCCGACCAGCACCAGCAGGCCCGCCACCTCGGCCAACGCCATCGGGACCGCCAGCCGGGCGATCGCCCGTCGCACCGAGGCGCCGTCCGCGCCCGCTACGTCCCAGGTCTCTTGTGTCATGTCGGATGACCCCTCCGGATCAGGTCTTGGGAGACGATCAGCTTCTGCACATTCGATGCGCCCTCCATGAACTCAACGCCGCGGGCGTCGCGGGCCAGCTTGCCGAGCAGCGGATGGTCGAGGCGGGCGCCGGAGCCGAAGAACTCCAGGCTGGCCACCGTGACGTCTTCGGCCAGCCGGGCGGCCCGGGCCTTGGCGGCGGAGGCCAGCCGGCCGTCCGCCGGGTCGGCGTCCACCGCCGCCGCGGCGGCCAGGTTGAGTTGTCGGACCCCCTCGACGCGCCGGCACAGCGCATCGAGCCGGTCGCGCTCGGCCGGCCGCAGGGCGCGCCGGTGTGCGCGCACGTACTGGCAGGCGGCGCGCGCGATGCCGATTCCCATCGCGGCGACGCGGGGACGGATGCGGTTGAACACGCGCACCCAACTGAGCACGCCACGCCGGGTGGCCGGCAGGTGGCGGCCGAGCATCCGGTCGTCGGTGACCGCGACGGACGACATGGTGATCGCGCCGAGCGCCGCGCCGCGCAGCCCGATGGTGGGCAGCGCCTCGATCGTCAGACCTGGCGCCGGGGCGGTGACCAGCACCGCGCGCAGGCCCAGCGGCCCGGGTCGGACCCGCGCGAAGACCACGCCGAGCCGGGCGCGTGGCGCGTTGCCGACGTACCGTTTGGCGCCGGTCAGCCGGAAGCCGTCGCCGTCCGGGTCCAACCGTGTCGTCAGGCCGGCGGCGTCGGAGCCGTGTGCGGGCTCGGTGAGCGCGAAGAAGACCCACGTCGGTCGGCTGCGCAGTTGCTCGAAGAACCACTCACGTTGCTCCTCGTCCCCCAGCAGGTCCACCAGCGGGCCGGCCATCGGCGCTCCGGGCGCGGCGAGGACGGCGCCGACGTCGACCGTGGCCAGTTCCTCGAAGAACACTACCTGTTCGAGCACGCTGTCCAGGTGGAAGCGGTGCCCGTCGGCGGTCAGCGTCGGCGTGTCGGCGCTCGGGGCGTACCGGGCGGTGGCGAGGTAGCGCATCACCGGCGTGTCGAGCACACGGTGCACGGCGTCGGGGTCGAGGTCGAGCGCGACCGTGGCGAGGTCGCCGGCCCACTCCGCGGCCCGTGTGCGCAGCGCGGTCAGCCGTCCGTCCAGTTCATACATGGCCGTACCCTCCGGCGTACACGTCGGCGAGCAGTTCGGAGACGTACGCGACCCGACCCGGGCCGTCGGCGACGAAGCCGCTCGCGCCGAGCAGTCGCAGCAGCGCCCGGTCGGCGCCGGTGATCCGGCGGTGCACGTCGAGGACGTGGGCGTTGCTCGGGGTCGCGTCGTCGAGGACGGCGGCCACCTCCAGGTGGTCCATCCTGATCTCGGCCAGCTCGCCGCGTACCAACTGCTGGCCGATCAGCGGCTCACCGCCGGTGGTGCGCCCGTCCAGATACGCGAGACAGTCGTCGAGCAGCCGCTCGGAGAGCCCCAGCCGCAGCCAGGCCATCGCGAGCGCCACCTCACGTGCGGCGGCCGCCGGTACGGGAGGCTCGGTGCCGCCCGGCCGACGTACCACGACGAGTCCTTCGGCCGCGAGCAGCGGGTCGGTCACCGCAGCCGGTTCGTCCGGACCGGCCGCGACGACGGCGTACCGGCCCCGCCATGCCGGGCCCGGTCGAATCTGCCGCAGGGCGTCGGCGACGGTCCCGGTCCGGGCCACCTGCCGACATCGCCGCCAGTCGTGCCCGGTCACGGTGCCGGCTCCGCGACCGGCGGTGGCGCCACGACGCAGATCCCCAGGCATCGGGCGGCGGGGTCGTAGTCGGCGAGCACCACCGGCCCGCCGCCGGCCAGCCGATCGGTCAGCTGACGCCAGAGACCGGTCCCCGGTAGCCCGACCGGGCCCTGCGGCCCGGTGGACGCGGCCGGCGGCGGGGACAGCGACGAGCCGGTGACGACCGCGCCGGCGAAGTCGGCCAACGACGACGCGAGGACGGACCGGGCCTGCGGTGGCGGCACCCCCGGGACCACCCGGGTGGACAGCTCTCCCAGCGTGCCGTCGCGCTCCAGCACCAGCGCGACCAGCCCGGCGCCGACCTCGGGCGGCGGTCCGGCCGTGAGGAACGTGCCCTGGTCCAGCAGTACGACCACCGCCCGGTCGAGCCCGTCGGCACGGGCGTACGCGGCGGCGATCCGTAGCGCCGTGAACGGTGCGGCGACGCCCTGGTCGGCCACCGCGAACGCCAGCGGGTCGCCCGGCAGGGCCCCGGTCAGGAAGCTCGCCGGCCAGCCCGGCTCGGCGTCGGGGGTGACGTGGGCGAGCACGATCAGGTCGGTGGGCGCGTCGGCGACCTCGGTCACCAGCGGGCGGACCAGGTCGGTGAACGTGGTACGCGCGATGCCCGCGAAGTCGTCCGGCCGCCGGCGCAGACCGTGCAGCCTCGCCAGGTCGGTGAGGTAGTCGGCGAGGGCCGGGGTGTACCGGCCACCCGCTCCGGTCGCCCCGGCCGGATCGGTGATCACCCGGGCCAGCCGCAGCGGCGTGGTCGGCACGGGCCGGTCGGCCGGCCGACGTGTGCCGGCGTGGACCGAGGCGGGTCGGTGTGCCTGCGGACGCGCATGATCCCCGGTGACGTACACCCGCTCAACCACCCGCCTGCTCGACGATGTAGTCGGTGAGCGAACCGACGGTTTCCAGGTGCCGCGACTCGAGCGTCTCGGGGTCGAACTCGAAGCCGAACTCGTCCTCCAGCGTCATCAACAGCTCCAGCGCGTTGGTCGAGTCCATACCGAGGTCGGCGAAGAGCCGGGTGTCCTGGTGCAGCGTCTGCGGGTCGCGCTGCACCACGCCGGCCAACACCCTGACCGTCCGCTCGGCGAGCCGGCCCCGGTCCATGTCGGCTGTCGTCATCGTGTGTCTCCTCCCGTGGTGACGAGGCTTCTCTGCTGGCGGAGCAGGTCCGCCACCTGGTCGCGGCGCCGGATCAGATGCCCGACGCCGTCTCGCACGAGGACCTCGGCCGGATGGCCGTGTCCGAGGAACAGCGTCGGCGAGGCGCTCGGGCCGTACGCGCCGGAGCGGAGCACGCCGAGCAGGTCACCCCGGCGCAGGTCGGGCAGCTCGGCAGCCCGGGCCAGGGTGTCGTTCGGTGTGCACAGCGGGCCGGTGACCGTCCACCGTGCGGTGGGGCCGTCGGCGGGCCGGCCCACCAGCCGCAGCGGGAAGTCGCGCTTGACGAACGAGCCGATGCCGACCGCCGCCATGTGCTGGTGGGTGCCGCCGTCGGTGACCGCGAAGCGCTCGCCCATCGAGGTCTTCACGTACCGCACCCGGACCAGGTAGGTGCCGGCCGGCGCGACGAGGTACCGGCCCAGTTCCATGATCAGCCGGGTGTCGCGGTGCCGGTCGTGGAACTCGGCGATCACCGGGTTGACCAGGTCGGTGAGGCGGTCCACGGCCAGGTCGCGCTCGCCGTCGAAGTAGGCCACGCCGAGCCCGCCGCCGACGTCCACGAACTCCAGCGGGAAGTCCAGGTGGGCGGCGAGGCGTTCGGCCAGCCGCAGGATGCGCCGGGTGTTCTCGGCGATCACCGTCTCGTCGAGGATCCGGGTGCCCAGGTAGACGTGCACACCGACCACCCGCAGGTGCGCCAGACGCAGACCGGGCAGGGCGAACAGCTGCTCCTCGTCGATGCCAAACTGCCGTGGCTTGCCGCCCATGGTGAGCCCGGAGCCCTTGACGGCGAAGGCCGGGTTGACCCGGAGCGCGACCCGGGCCCGGATGCCTCGTTCCCGGGCCAGCTCGTCGACCAGCTCCAGTTCCTCGAACGACTCGCAGATGATCGCGTAGATCTCCTCGTCCAGGCAGGCGGCGATCTCCTCCCGGCTCTTGCCGGGACCGGGGAAGACGATGTCGCGGGGCGGGACGCCCGCTTCCCGCGCGGTGGTCAGTTCGAGCAGCGACGACACCTCGGCGCCGGCGCCGAGCGAGCGCAGGAAGCCGCAGATCGCCAGGTTCGGGTTGGCCTTGAGCGAGTAGAAGACGTCCACCGCCGGGTGCAGCCGCTGCCGCAGGCCCGTGTACTGCGCGGCGAGGCTGTCCGCCTCGTAGACGAACAGCGGGGTGCCGTATTCATCGGCCAGCGCGGCGTGATCGATCATCTCGTCTCCTCGGTGACGGTGGTCAGGCGGCGCGTGACCTCGGCGTCCAGCGCGGCCAGCCGCACCGTCGTGTCGGCCACGAGCAGGGCGTACAGGCGGCCGTCCGGCGGGGCGGCGTTGACCGTGGCGAAGGCGGTCACCACCAGGCCCGTCCGGTCGCCCGGGGTGAGCAGGACACCGTCGAGCAGCCGGCGCAGGGTCGCGTACGGCAGCGGCTCGGGCACCCGCAGCGGGTAGTGCCGGGCCAGCACCTCGGCGCCGGGCGGCACCAGCCGCTCCTGCACCACGGTCTGGTAGGTCGACATGTTGTTGCGGGCGTTGATCTCGACGATCGGGTACAGGCCGTCGTCCGGGTCCACCATGGCGTCCACGCCGACGACACCGAAGTAGCCGTCGCGGGCCAGCCGCCCGCCGATCGCCTCGGCGGCGGCGACGAGCTCGCCGACCTGTGTCGCGGTGAGGCGTGCCGGGAAGCGGTGACCCTTGTGCACGCCGTTGTCGGTCAGTGCCTCCTTGACGAAGTCGAAGCTCACCGATCCGTCGCGGCCCACGACGAAGTGGTAGTTCAGGTCGGTGCGCTTGGCCACCCACTCCTCGACCACGAGCGCCACGTCGGTGCGGCCGCTGCGGGCGGCCCGTGCCTGCACCATCCGCCCCACCTGGTCGAGCCGGCGGCCGGTGTCGACCACGGTGATGCCCTTGCCGGACACCCCGAAGGCGTCCTTGACCACCACCCGGCCGCCCGCGTCGATCACCCGGGCGGCCCAGGCGAGCGCGTCCGCCAGCTCGTCGAGGGTGACGCAGGTACGGCCCGGCGGCTGCCGCAGCGCGAGGTCGGTGGCGAGCAGGCGGCTGTAGATCTTGCTGTTCACCGCCTTGCAGGTCGCGGCGGACGGCGCGGCCAACGGCAGCCCCGCCCGACCGGCAAGCTCTTCCTCGACGGCGGAGACGCCGTGCGGGGCGAGCCGGAAACCGGCGTCGCCCAGCGTGCCGAGCGTCGCGAGCAGGGCGTCGTCGGCGAGCGCGTCGGCGCTGACCGTCCGCTGCGGATCCTGCGCACGCGGCACCAGGATGTGCGGCAGGGTGAGGCCCAGCTCCGCCAACTGGGCGAGATGGTCGGGGTCGGGCGCCGCCTTGAGCACCACCCGGTCACCCTCGGCCGCGAGCAGCAACGCGAACTCGTCCATCCGGTTGACCACGGCGCGGCCGGAGCCACCCACGGTGAGCCGGGGCAGGCCCCGCTCCGTGCGGGCCCACTCGTCCTCGACCTCGAAGTTGCCGAGCAGGACCAGCGGGGTGTCGGGCCGGCCGGTCACCGCGGTGCGCAGTGTCGTACGGAAGTCCTCGGTCATCGCCGCAACACCATCGCCGAGAAGGTCGCGCCGACGCCGACCGAGGTCATGAGGTACGGGTCGCCGGGACGCAGCCGCCCCAGTGCCTGCGCGGTCCGGTAGTTGATGAACGGGTCGGCGCCGAAGCAGTGTCCGAGCACGGGCACGTTGTCGAGCAGGATCCGGTCCACCGGCAGCCCGATCATGCGGGCGACCCGGTACCAGGACATCTTGTTGACGTTGTGCGGCAGCACGAGCGTCAGGTCGGTGGCGGTCAGTCCGGACGCGTCCAGGGCGGCCTCGATCACCTCGGCCAGCGCGGCCGGGTAGAGCTCGTCGAACCGCGCGGCCAGGTCGGGCGGCTCGAAGGGGCCGACGTGGAACTCGCTGTACGTCCGGGTCGCGTACCCGAGCACCCGGTCGGGGCCTCCGCCGGGGCGGATGAGCACGGCCGCCGTCGACTCCCCCATCACGGCCGAGTTCGGCATCACCCGGGTGACCCGGGTGAACGTCTTCTCCCCCGCGAGCACCAGCGCCAGCGCGTCGGGGTCACCGTCGGCCGTCAGCAGCTTTCCGCAGGCGTCCACGGCCAGCAGGGCCGACGCGCACGCGTGCTGGGTCAGCGAGAACGCGGCGGCGTGGGTCAGGCCGAGCGCGTCGCGTACCTGGCCGAGGACGTCGGTCGGGTACGGCGCGGCGAGCTGGATCGTCGGGGCGTACGCCAGGTAGCGCACCCGCTCCTCGCGGCCACGCAGGTGTTCCAGCTTGCGCGCGGCGGCCAGCAGCAGGTCGCCGACCGCGGCCCCGGAGTCCCTGCGGACCTCGGCGAAGCCGTAGTAGCGCTGGTACAGCCCGATCTGCGCCGGGCTGTGGTCGAGTTCGGTCAGGATCTGCGCGATCGGCGTCGTCTCCGGCGGCAGGTAGGTGGAGACCTCCTCCAGCGCCGTCATGTTCCGTCCTCCTCGTCGGGTCGCGTCCGCCTCGGGTGCCCGTCGCCCGCTGCGGCGGGGTCGTGCCGTGGGCGTGGGCTACACCGCGACGGGCCTGCCGAGCGTCCATCCGGCCACGCCCAGGCGTCGGTAGTCGATGTCCTCGGCGCCGGCCAACTCCTCGGCGAGCACACCCCACATGTCGAACACGACCGCCGGCAGGCGCAGCCGCTCCCGCAGCACGCGGTGGCCCAGCACCTCCCGGTAGCCCGGGTGGTCGACCAGCAGCAGCACCGCGTCGGCGTCGGTGAGCCCGTCGTCGATGCCGACCGGCGAGAACCCGGCCCGGCTGATCCGCTCGGGCGCCACCACGAAGTCGTGCCCGCGCAGCTCCGCCACCCGGCCGCGCAGCGCCCGGGCCACCTCGACCGACGCCGAGCCGCGGGTGTCGTCGGTCACCGGCGAGCCCTTGTACGCGATGCCGCAGACGAGCACCCGGGCCTGCGCGGCGTCACGTCCGGTCGCGGCCAGCCCGTCGAGCACCTGCTCGACGGCGAACAGCGGCACCTGCTCGTTGACGGTCCGCGCCGCCGCCACCATCGGCGGGTGGTAGCCGGCCTGGCCTGCGGCGTGCATCAGCAGGTACGGGTCCTTGGTCAGGCAACTGCCGCCGACGAAGCCGGGCCGGGACAGGTCGGGCCGGGGATAGCGCAGGTTGGCCGCGTCGATCACTTCGTGGGCGTCGACGCCGAGTGAGTGCGCCATCAGCGCCACCTCGTTGCCGAATCCGTAGATCAGGTCGGTGTGCGCGTTGCACACCAGTTTCACCATCTCGGCCGCCTCCAGGTCGGACACGATCACCTGGTCGGGGGCGAGCCGGCTGAACAGATCGGCCGCCCGGCGGGCGGATCGGTCGTCGACGCCGCCGATGACCTGGGGCAGCGCTGCCAGTTCGGTCAGGGCGCGGCCCTGGATGGTGCGTTCCGGGCAGACGGCGAGCAGGGGCCGGGCGATCCCCCGCTCCCGCAGCCGGGCGAGGATGAGGCTGCGCGTGGTGCCCACCGGCACCGTGCTGCGCAGCACCACCAGCGTCTCCTCGTCCAGGTGGGCGGCGATCTGCTGCACCGCGGCCTCCAGGTGCCGCAGGTCGGGCAGCCGGGTGTGCGGATCGACGGCGGTGCCGACGCAGATGACGACCGCGCGCACGGGGGTGTCGGGCAGCCGGTCGGTGACCGTGAACCGGTCGGCCGGAAGGGTGGCGAGCAGGTCCTCCACGCCGGGTTCGAACAGGACGCTGCGGCGCTGCGCCAGCGCGGCGCGGACCGTCGGGTCGGCCTCCACGCCGATGACCGGTGTCCCCTCCCGGGCCAGCGAGACCGCCAACGTCAGTCCGACGTAGCCGAGCCCGATGACGGCGACCGGTCCCGGATCGTTGTGCGGGTTCATCTCCCCGCCCTTCTCGGCTGGCTCATCTGTCCCTCCTCGGGGTCGGTCGAGTCGTGCGGTTCGGTCAGTGCCGCGCGTAGCGCGTCGCACGCGAGTTCCTCGCACCGTCGCGCTGCCGGCAGCACCGCGCCCAGGCCGAACGCGCCATGGAAGAGCCCGCTCACCCGGTGCGTCCGCACGGGCACGCCTTCGGCGGCGAGCCGGGCGGCGTACGCCTCGCCCTCGGCGCGCAGCGGGTCGTGCTCCACCGTCAGCACGAATGCCGGCGGCAGTCCGGCGAGGCTCTCGGCGCGCAGCGGTGAGGCGTACGCCTGCTCGCCGTGCGCGCGATCGGACAGGTACTGCTCGACGTACCACCGCATGTGTCGGCTGGTCATCAGCTGCCCGTCCGGGTCGTCGGACCAGTCCGCGAGGCAGTCGGTCACCGGATAGACGAGCAGTTGGAAGCGGATCGGTGGGCCGCCCGTGTCGCGCGCTCGCAGGCAGCACACCGTGGCGAGGTTGCCACCCGCGCTGTCGCCGGCGACGGCGATCCGGTCCGGGTCACCGCCGAGCGCCGCCGCGCCGACCGCGTGCACCCAGCGCACCGCGGCGAACGCGTCGTCGACCGCGGCCGGGTACGGGTGCTCGGGCGCGCGCCGGTAGTCGACGGAGACGACGATCGCGGGC
The DNA here is from genome assembly GCF_049629545.1 of Micromonospora citrea. Classification (GTDB taxonomy): domain Bacteria; phylum Actinomycetota; class Actinomycetes; order Mycobacteriales; family Micromonosporaceae; genus Micromonospora; species Micromonospora citrea_A. The sequence goes on along the minus strand of NZ_JBNADX010000020.1, from coordinate 88,723 downwards.
GTGCCGTCGGCCAGGATGCGGCAGATCCCGTCGTGCGAGTCGAGGTCGCAGAGGACGAATCCGCCGCCGTGCAGATAGACCACGACCGGTGGGTTCGCCCCGGCCTCCTTCGGCCGGTAGACGCGGGCCGGCACGTCCGGCGTGCCGGGGATGACGATGTCCCGGACCTCGCCGACGTTCGGGCCGCGGGGGAACCGGGCGCGCTCGTGGCGGCGGCGGGCGTCGACGGCGTCGGTCACGACGCCCCCGACATCGGGGTACGCGGCGGACATGAGCCGCCGGACGCCGTCGGTGTACGGATCCAGCGCCATCGTGGTCAGCTCCACGGCGACAGTTCGGCGACGGACAGCCGGTCCCCGTCCGGCTCCAGGGCGACCTCGACCTGGTGTCCGGAACGGTTGGACTGCCGCGACGCGCCCGGCTTGAGGTACCGGTCGGGGTGGGCGAGGAACTCCTTCATCGCCTTCTGGTAGCGGAACGGCGTGCCGATGTCGTGCCACTGCCCGCTGAAGCCGTACCCGGTCACCTGTCTGCCGTCGGCGAGCAGGGCGTTGATCAGGCCGGGCATGTCCGCGGCGTCGCTGCGCGGGATGTAGTCGCGCACCTGCGGGTCGGCCACGTAGATCCCGGCGCTGATGTTCCACTCGACGTGCGGCTTCTCCCAGATCTGCTGGACCTGTCCGTCGCTCACCTGCAGTACGCCGACGCCGGCGGACAGCACGCTCTGGTGGAACGCCACCGTGAGCAGGTTCCCGCTCGTCCGGTGGCGTCGATAGAGGTCGGCGAAGTCCACCGTGGTGAGGATGTCGCCGTTCATCACCACCGCCGGCGTCGTCCAGTCCGGTACGAGGTGCAGTGGCGCGGCGGTGCCGAGCGGGCGTTCCTCGGTGCAGTAGTCCACGGTGACGCCGAGGTGACGACCGTCGCCGAACTCCCGTCTGATCATCTCGCCGAGGTGGGCGATGCACAGGGTGATCCGGTCGAACCCGCAGTCCCGCAGTCGCCGGATGATGATCTCCAGGATCGGGTACTGCCCAATTTTGACGAGTGCCTTCGGCTGTGACCGGGTACGTGGCCAGAGGCGAGTGGCCTTCCCGCCAACCAGGACGATCGCGTGCATGGCTGGTGGCCTCCCATCGTGGTGGACCCTGTACCCACCGTGCCATTCGCCGTTCGAGTACGGCATCTTGCGGATTGCGTCGATCGTCCATGCTCGTCCCTGTGTAGGACGACTTGTTGTGGGGTATCACCGCCGTGCGCAACACAGCGTGGTGGAGTCGTCGCGCTGCGGTGAGGCCGGTGACGATGGAAATCGGCACGCCTGCGCTCGGCACGGCGGCGACCCGCGCCCCGAATCCCCCCGCGGGGCATCGATCGGGAGTAAGGTCTCATTTGGGTACGATCCAGATCGTGCCCGCGCTTCGGTCCACTTCGGCCCCGGCCCGGTCCGGCTCCGGTCGACTCCGGTTCAGCGCATCGGCCCGGTGAACCGCGGCGCGCCCTCGAGACGAGACTGCAAGGAGTCGGGCTCATGGATCGGCACATTCTCGAGTTCTACTCGCGACCGTCGGAGATGAGCTCGGTGGGACGCCACCTCGCCACCTTCGACGGGCTGCCCACGGACCTCGACGCGCTGGTCCGCACGGTCCAGCACCTCGTGGTGTACGACGCGGTGGCGGGAGACTTCTACGGAGCGGAGATCCCTGAGGAGCGCCGCGACGAGATCCACATCCGACCCGTGGACCGCAAGCTCGACCAGATCCTGGCCCTCGACAACCGGCCGCTCACCGCCGAGCGTCCGGCCGGGCGGCGGCTGGCCGGGCGGTGCCACCACTACACCCTGCTGCTCGTGTCGCTGTTGCGGGCCAACGGGGTGCCGGCCCGGGCCCGGTGCGGCTTCGGCGCCTACTTCATTCCGGGCAAGTTCGAGGACCACTGGGTCTGCGAGTACTGGAACACCGACCAGGAGCGGTGGGTGCTGGTCGACGCGCAGATCGACGAGGTCTGGCAGGCCAAGCTCTCCTTCCCGCACGACAACCTGGATGTGCCTCGCGACGCGTTCCTCGTCGCCGGGGACGCCTGGCAGCGCTGCCGCACCGGCGGCGTCGACCCCGAGCTGTTCGGCATCGAGTTGGCCGGCATGCGCGGGCTGTGGTTCGTCGCGGGAGACCTGGTACGCGACCTCGCCGCGTTGAACAAGGTGGAACTGCTGCCGTGGGACGTCTGGGGCGCCCAGCCCGGTCCCGACGAGCAGCTCGACGACGAGCAGTTGGCGTTGTTCGACCAGATCGCCGCGATCACCCGCGACCCGGACGCCTCCTTCGACGAGGTGCGGGAACTCTTCGCCGACCAGCGGCTGCACGTGCCGCAGAAGGTCTTCAACTCGCTTCGGCAGCGCACCGAGCAACTCTGAGAACAGCCGTGCAGCTGGTCCTCGCTCTGCGGTAGGAATTCGTCCACCGTCAGCATGGTGGCTGGCGGCCGTCCGCCTGGCCCGATTCCCCGGAACGGGTCCGGGACAGGCAAGCGGGCGGGCGCCGTCGGCGCCCGCCCGCTTGCGGCAGCACTGTCAGTCGAGCAGGAACGTCTGCGTCTGCGGGTTCAGCATCGGCAGGTGGCGTGCGCCAGCGGTCTCACGGCCGCTGAACCGGATCACGTCCACCCCCCGGGAGATGTCGTTGGCGATGATCAGGCCGTTGTACCAGTACGTCGACCACTGGTTGGAGCGCATGTCGTAGAAGGCGATCTCCTTCGGGGCGCTCGGGTCGGTCAGGTCGACCACGGAGGTTCCCGAGGCGTACGCGGAGGAGACCAGGATGTTGCGCCCGGCGACCGGCACGTAGTTGAAGTTGTGGTACGTACTGGGCTCGGCGCGCGGGATGCGCAGGTGGCTCAGCGGCGTGCGGGGGTCGTCGACCGCGTATGTCCAGAGCGCGCCGAACGGCTCTTGTGCCGGGCCGAAGTACTCGTCGCCGAAGGTGACGTGCTTCCCGTCGTGGGTGAACGCGGCGCTGTGCCAGATGTCGACGTCCGGCGTGTCGATGTCGGCGCTCACCCGGGGTGCCAGGGGGTTGCTGATGTCCCACAGTTGGCCCTGGGAGAGGCAGGCCGCGGCGGCGAGGTTGCGCGGGGTCAGCACCTGGATGTCGTGGCAGGCGAAGAAGTCGCCCGAGGCACCCGGGTACAGGTCGATTCCCTTGATGGTGGGCTCGGCGACGACCTCCGCGGCGAGGCCGGCGGTGGCGTCGTCGCCCGGCACGTCGATCACCGAGATCCGCTCGAACGGGGCTCGGCAGTCCGGGCCGATGGCGCTGGCGCTCAGCGGGTAGGAGGCGACGTAGATGTAGGTGCCACCGTCACGTCGCGGAACGAGGGTGTGCGTGTGCGAGCCGCAGTCGGTGCGGATCGCCTGGAGGAACCGCGGCGTGCTCGGGTCGCTGACGTCGAAGACCCGCACCCCTTCCCACGCGCCAGGGGTGGAGGCGGTGACATTGCGGGACCCCTCGCAGCCGGGCGTGCTCTGCGGGGTGTCCACGGACAGGAACAGCAGGTCACCCCAGACCGACACGTCGCCCTGGGGGCCGTTGCAGTGCACATCGGCCAGTTCCACCGGCTCGCCCGGCTCGGAGATGTCGATGATGCGGAAGCCGCCGTAGTGGCCGGCGAACACGAGGTCGCCGGAGAAGGCGAGGTCGGAGTTGACGCCGCCGGTGTGGGTGGCGGTGGAGAGCAGGTGCATGTCGCGGCTGTAGCCGTCGGCGGGGCTGCTGGGCGGGGGCGGCGGCACGGCCCCGTCGTCCCACGGCTCGTGTGCGTGGGCGGGAGATGACATCACGGCGAGCAGGATCGCTGCGCCCGCGAGTGTGAGTGATCGGATTCGGGAAGGTCTACGCACGGCATCCCCTCACGTCGTGCGTGTCGCCACTTGGCGCGATCACGCTGCCAGCGTCACACTGTCAAATATTCACCGCTGTCGCTAGCCCTCGTCCCGAACGGACCCGGTCCGGAGGGCGTCGGAGAAGGCGCTGCCGGTTCCCCCGGTTCACTGCGCGCAGGATCCCGACCGCCTCGCTCCCCCGGGGTCCACTGCGGATCTCCGCTCGCCGCGCCCCGACCTGTCCGACGTCAGGCGCTCGGGGACGCCGGAGCCGGCGGGGCGACCAGAGAATGGTTGCCCCACCGGCCGACGAACCGGGACCGTGAAGTCACTGCCCTCCGGCGACCCGGGTCCGCTCCTTGTCGGGCTCGACAGCCTCCGCCGGCTGCCGCTTCGCCGTGTGCAGGGTGAGTCCGGCGATGACGGCGCCCGCGGCGGCGATGGTTCCGGCGCCGACGAACGCGGCGGAGTAGCCGTCGGTGAGGGCGGGCAGGTCGCCGAGCCGGTCGGCGCCGGCGGCGGAGGCCAGGGCGGTCATGGCGGCCAGGCCGAGCGCGGAGCCGACCTGGTAGCTGGTGTTGACGATGCCCGAAGCGAGGCCACCCTCCTCGGGGCGGGCGCTGGAGATGGCGGTGCCGAGCGACGGAATGAACGCCAGGGACATGCCCAACGCCGCGACCAACGAGGCGGGCAGGACGTCCACGGCGTAGGAGCCGTCGGGGCGGACCAGGGCGAGCCAGCCGAGCCCGATGGCGAGGACCGCGAGGCCGGTGACCACCATGGGCTTCGGGCCGAACCGGGCGATGGCCCGCGGGGCGAGCACGATCATGCCGACCATGATGAGGATCGTCATCGGCAGCAGGGCGGCCCCGCTGGGGAAGGCGCTGTAGCCGAGCACCTGCTGCAGGTAGAGGTTGAGGAAGAACCACATCGGGATCCAGGCCGCACCGAGCAGCAGTTGGGCGACGTTGGCCGCGGCGAGGTTCGCCGCGCGGAAGATCGACAGGCGCATCAACGGCTCGCGTCGGGCCGCCTGGATGGCGACGAACGCGGCCAGAGCGACGACGGCTCCGGCGAGGACCAGCCAGGTCTGCCCGGAGGCCCAGCCGACCTCGGGGGCCCGGACGATGCCGTAGACGGCCGCACCCAGACCGACGGTCACCGTCAGGGCGCCGAGGACGTCCAGCGAGCCGCGGCGCCTGCCGCCGGCGGGCATCAGCACCGGAGTGGCCAGCAGCGCGAGGGCCGCGATCGGGATGTTGATGTGGAAGACCCAGGGCCAGCTGACGTATTCGGTGATGACGCCGCCGAGGAAGACGCCGGCGGTGCCACCGGCCGGTGCGGCGGCGCCGTAGAGGGCGAGAGCCCGGGTGAGCTCCTTCGGCTCGGCGCCGAAGAGCATCATCAGCAGGGTGAGCGCCGACGGGGCGATCAGCGCCGCGCCGACACCTTGTCCGGCGCGGGCGGCCAACTCCACCGCGACGGTGTCGGCGAGCCCGGCGACCGCTGAGGCGACGAGAAGGACCAGCCAGCCGGCGGCGAACACGCGCCGGGCGCCGAGGAGGTCGGACAGCCGGCCGCCGAGCAGGAGCAGGCCACCGAACGCGACGACGTAGGCGTTGAAGACCCAGGACAGGTTCTCCGGTGAGAAGCCGAGATCCGCCTGGATGCGTGGTAGTGCGACACCAATGATCGAGGTGTCCATGATGACCATGAACTGGGCGAGGGCGATGAGGCCGAGAGCCCACCACCGCTTCGAGACGGACGACATGGCGACCACTCCTTCGGTACCCCTAGGGGGTATAGGTAACGGCAAGATTGATACCCCGCACCCGTATGGAATGTCAAGTTGTCGACCCTTCATCGCAGCGAGAGCTGCGGCCCTGAGGGCTTGAGTGCAAATACGGGGGAGGGGTATTGTCGAGCATCCGTTCGACCGGGAGCGGCACGGCCGATGTCGGCCACCCTGACGCGCCGTCGCAGCGGAACGTCCGTAACCCGAGGAGATCGACGTGGCCGCCGGAACCATCACCGTCATCAGTGCTGACCCACTGGAGATCACTGACGTGCGCGCGGCGGTGGAGCGGGCCGGCTACCGGCTCGCCGACTGAGCGTCACGTACGCCGCGGCGCCGGCCACGCTCCGATGCCGGCAGATGTGGATACCTTCCGTCCGAACGACTTCAGGAGATCGTCATGGCCACCCGAGACCTTGCGCACCGAGACGACGCCGAGCCCGAGTTGGTGGTGTACGGCACCGGCTGGTGCCCCGACGTCCGACGCAGCCGCGCCCTGCTCGACACCGCCGGCATCGCGTACGACTACGTCGACCTCGACGAGGACCGGGCCGCGACCGAGTTCGTCCGTGGGCTACAGCAAGGGCAACGACGCGTCCCCACCCTGCGGTGGCCCGACGGGAGTTTCCTCGTCGAACCCACCGACGACCAGCTACGCACGCACCTGAACCGCGCCACCCGCACGGTCGACCTCGCCGGTTGACCCGCCGCGTCCTCGTCTGGCCCTCCGCCGACGGCAGCGAACAGGGACAGCCGGCTCACCGACCCGGGCCGGGCGGGTCCGGGCCGCCAGGCCGGCGCGGTGCCCGCACGATCAGCAGCAGGAACTCATGACGACATCGGGAGATTCGCGCGATGACCGACCGTTCGCCCCTGCCGAGGCTGTCCTGGTCCGACGTGTGTGCCCGCCGACTCGAACGGCACGGGCTGTCCGCCACGGCACCCGGGAGCACACCGGTCGACGTCGTCGCCGCCATGTGCGGCGCGCACGCTCAGGTGCTGTCCGCTGCTGAGGTGTCGATCGGGCTGCGCGTCCCCGGTGCCACCCGGGTCGACGTGGGCGATGCGCTGTGGCGCGAGCGGAGCCTGGTCAAGACGTTCGGACCGCGGGGCACGGTGCATCTGCTGCCGACCCGTGAGCTGCCGCTGTGGGCCGGCGCGCTCGGCGCGATCCCACCGTCCTCCCCCGCCATGTCGGCCGACGTGCGGTTGACTCCCGGCCAGACCGACGAGGTCGTCGCCGCGATCGCGGCGGCGTTGGCCGACGCGGAACTGACCGTCGACGAACTCGGCGCCGAGGTGGCCGCCCGCACCGGCTCCTGGGCCGTCGACCCGGTGCTGCCCGCCTTCGGCGGCATGTGGCCGCGCTGGCGGCAGGTGACGCATCTGGCCGCGCACCGCGGAGCACTGTGTTTCGGGCCGAACCGCGGGCGGATGGTCACCTACACCAGCCCCCGGCGGTGGCTGCCCGGATTCCAGCCGGCCCCGGCCTCCGAGGCCCTCGCCGGCCTGGTCCGGCGCTACCTGCACGCCTACGGCCCCGCCACACCGCAGCAGTTCGCGCAGTGGCTGGCCGCGCCGCGCCGCTGGGCGACGGCACTGTTCGACTCCCTCGCAGGCGAACTGGAACAGGTCGAGGTCGACGGCCGTCCCGCCTGGGTCCGCGCCGGCGACACCGCGCCGCCGGCCACCGAGCCGCACGGAGTGCGGCTCCTGCCATATTTCGACGCGTACACCGTCGGCTGCCATCCGCGTGAACTGCTCTTCCCGGGACCTGCCGCGCAACGCGCGCTCGCCGGCGGTCAGGCCGGCAACTTTCCGGTACTGCTCATCAACGGCACGGTCGCGGGCGTGTGGCACGGACGCCGCTCCGGACGCAGGCTGGACGTCACCGTCGAGGCGCTCACCCCGCTCACCGACGCCGAGCGTCGGGGACTCGGCGACCGGGTGGAACGTATCGGAGAGATCGTGGAGTGCACACCGCGGTTGGTCCTCGGCGCGGTGACCGTGGGCGGGCACGCGTGAGCCCGCGGCCCTCCGGGAGGCTGGCAGCCCCCGTGGTGGCCGGCAGGGTGACCCGCGGCAGATTGGACGAGGCATGGTGCGCCGGGCGCGGCGTACTCCGTCTGCCTCTAGCGTGCTCCTGTGGGCGAGGTTCAGGACAGCAGGAACATCCGCCTGTACAAGATCAAACGTCCCGGAGGCGTCTTCTGGTTCGACCTCGAGCAAGTTCTCCAGGACCGTGACGGGACGTGGCTGCGAGGCCCGTCCGGTTCACCGTGGGGCGCTCCGCACGACCGTGGTGCCCTTCCGATACCCGTCGTGGTGCTGCTCACGGTGGACCGCCCCTGGGTGGCATGGTGGGTCGCCGACCCTGCCGATCGACGCCTTGAGATCGACGTGTGCCTCCCGCCGGAGCGTACCGAAGCAGGCTGGCGGTACATCGATCTCGAACTGGACCCGGTGCTGCACGAGCGGGATCTGCGGGTCGAGATCGAGGACTGGGACGAGTACGAACAGTCCTGCCGTGACGGCTGGATGAGCGCCGACGACGCCACGCTCGCACGGTCCACCGCCGAAGATCGGGCCGCGGCACTCCGACGCCGGGACGAGCCCTGGCAGGAACGCGGATGGCAGCTGCTCGCCCAACAGACGTAGGGCCCTGATGCCCTGCGCTCCATCGGCATGACAGGACGTTGCCGGTCACGCGCCGGCCGCGTCACAACCTGTGCGGACAGCGCACCCGGAGCACACCGAAGGGTGACGGCAACCTGCACGGTTGGGGTGGCCGGTTGTCGGGTTGACCGGGGATCGGACAACGGGCGTCACCCGTGTGGCATGACGACATGAGTGGAGACCTCTTCGCCAAGGTTCGCGCGTACGAGTCGTACGCCTTCCGACAGGAGTTGGAGGCGCAGCGCCTACTCCCCTACTTCCGGGTGGCGGAGGGGCCGCCGACGGCGGTGACCATGATGGGCGGCGTCCCGCGGGTGAACCTCGGCTCCAGCAACTACCTCGGCCTGTCCGGGGATTCCCGGCTGACCTCCGCGGCCCACCAGGCCAACCTGCGGTACGGCACGTCGGTCAACGGCTCCCGGTTGATGAACGGCACCACCGAACTGCACCTGCGGGTCGAGGACGCGGTGGCGAACTGGTTCGGCGAGGAGGACGCGCTGGTCTTCGGCACCGGCTACACGACCAACCTGGGGGTGATCAGCGCGCTGGTCGGCGACGGGGACGTCGTCCTCTGCGACGCCGCCGACCACGCGTCCATCGTGGACGGGGCGCGGTTGGCCCGGGGACGGCTGCTGGCGTTCCGCCACAACCGGATGGACCGGTTGGAGACGCTGCTGCGCCGGGCCAGCAGCACGGACGCGGGCGTCCTGGTCGCGGTCGACACGGTCTACTCCATGCAGGGCGACCTCTCCGACATCGTGGCCGTGACGGGCCTGTCCCGCCGGTACGGCGCCCGGCTGCTCGTGGACGAGGCGCACGCCGTGGGGGTGCTCGGCCCGGACGGACAGGGTGTCGCGGCGCTCGCCCGGCTCGCCGACGGGGTGGACCTGCGGATGGGCACCCTCTCCAAGGCGCTCGGCGGAAGTGGCGGCTTCGTCACCGGACCGGCTGACGTGATCGACTTCCTGCGGGTGCAGGCGCGCGCGTTCATGTTCACCGCGGCGGCCCCGGCCGGCGGGCTCGGCGCCGCGCTGGCCGGCATCGAGATCGCGCGGTCCGCCGAGGGCGAGGAGCGCCGCGAACGCCTGGCGGCGAACGCGGCCCGGCTGCGGGTCGCGTTGACCGAGCTGGGCTTCGACGTGGCGCCGGCACCGGTGTGGGAGAGCGGGGTCGAGGTGCAGACCCCCATTCTGCGGGTGCCCGCACCGGACGACATGACCGCCGCCCGGACGTGGCGATTCCTCTACGACCACGGTGTCTACGTCAATGTCGCGCTCTACCCGGCGGTGCCCCGGGGCCGGGCCCAGCTACGGCTGTGCGTGATGGCCACGCACACCGCGGAACACCTGGAGCGGGTCGTCGACGCGTTCACCGTACTGGCCCGCAAGCTCACCGTCCGGCCGGCGGCGGCGGACCTGGTGGCCGGGTGACAGGGGGCGCCGGGCGGCCGGCGAGGACCGGCCGTCCGGCGCCCCGGGCGATCAGGAACGGACGAACCCGCCCGTGCCGGCCACCTGCAGCAGCAGGTCGTTGCTCTCCGGCGTGCCGATGGTGACCCGCACGCCCTCACCGGGAAAGGTGTGCACCATCAGACCCTGGGCCGCACAGGCGGCACCGAACCCGGCGCTCCGCTCGCCCAGCGGCAGCCAGATGAAGTTCCCCTCGCTGGGCGGCACGGGCATCCCGGTGGCGACCAGCGCGCGGGTGATCCGCTCCCGCTCGGCGGCGAGCGCCCGACGGCGGGCCGCGTATTCCGGCTCCGCGGCCAGCGCGGCGATCGCCGCTACCTGCGCCACCTCGGGCACCAGGAACGGCATCGTCACCGCCCGCAGCCCGGCGACGGGTCCGGGGTGCCCGATCGCGTACCCGACGCGCAGACCGGCCAGTCCGTACGACTTGGAGAAGCTGCGCAGCACCACCAGGTTGGGGTGCCGGGGCAGGGTGGTCAGGCCGTCCGCGGTCGCCGGATCGGTGGCGAAGTCCCGGTAGACCTCGTCGAGGACGACGAAGACCCGCCGAGGCACCCGGTCCAGGAAACGGTCCAGGTCGGCCTGGCCGATGGCGGTGCCGGTCGGGTTGTTCGGACTGCACAGGAAGATCAGCTTCGTCCGCCGGCGCACCGCCTTCGCCATCGCGTCCAGGTCGTGATGGTGACCGCGCAGCGGGACCCGCCGCACCGGCACGCCCATCCCCTCGGCGATGAGCGGGTACCCCTCGAAGGAGCGCCACGCGAAGAGGGCCTCCCCGCGCCGCCGGCCCCGGGCCACCAGGTGCAGCATCTGCTGGATCAGGCCGGCGCCGCCCGCGCCGACCGCGACGTGGTCGACCGGTACGCCGTGGTGCGCGGCGATCGCCTCGGCGAGGGCGGTCGGGTAGACCTCCGGGTACCGGTTGACCCGGGTGGCCGCCGCGGTGACGGCGTCGAGGACCGCGCGCGGCGGCGGGTACGGGCTCTCGTTGGCCGCCGCCCGGTGGATCTGCTCTTCGGACATCTCGCCTCCTCGGCCCGACGCTATGCCGGCCCGTGGATACGGGAAGCGGCCGTACGGCGCGGCCACGAGGGCGGGACAGGGCTGCCCGGTCGGGCAGTCCGGTCGGCGCGTCGCCCTTCGGCTGGTGAGGGCCGGCCGGCCGTGGCAGCGTCGCCGGCTCGGGGCGGGTCTCGGCCCCACCGCCCTCCCGACGACGACAGGAGCACCGTGGTCACCACGCCGGCGCCATCCGCGCCGTCCCGCACCGCCGTCCTGGTGGTGGTCTGCCTGGCCCTGTTCATGGCGCTGCTGGACAGCACCGCGATCAGCCTCACCCTGCCCGCCATGCGCGCCGACCTCGACGCCGACCTGACCGGGCTGGTATGGATCGCCGACGGGTACGTCCTGGTCTTCGCCGCGCTGCTGCTCACCTCGGGCAGCCTCGGCGACCGGATCGGACGCGCGCCGATGTTCCTCGCCGGGCTGGCGACCTTCACGGCCGGCTCGGCGGTCTGCGCCGCCGCGCCGACGGTGGAGGCGCTGGTGACCGGTCGGGTTGTGCAGGGACTCGGGGCGGCCCTGGTCACCCCGCAGACGCTGGCGATCCTGACGCACACCTTCCCGACGCCCCGGGAGCGGGCGCGGGCCTTTGGAATCTGGTCGGGGGTGTCGGCGTTGGCCCTGCTGCTCGGTCCGGTGCTCGGCGGCATGCTCGCGGCCCAATTCGGGTGGCGTTCGGTGTTCCTGGTCAACCTGCCGGTGGGCGCGCTGGCGCTGGTGCTGGGCGCCCGCGTGCTGCTCGGGCGGGACGGCACCGCCCGCCCCGACGGCCCGCTGCGCCGGGTGGTCGACCTGCCCGGTCAGGTCCTGGCGGTGTTGTGGCTCGGCACGCTCACCTACGCCCTGGTGGAGGGGAGCCGGTACGGCTGGGGCTCACCGATGATCATCGGGCTGCTCGTCGTCTCCGTGGTGGCGCTGGTCGCGCTGCTGGCCGTGGAGCGTCGCTCGGCGCATCCGATGCTGCACCTGGAGCTGTTCCGGTCGGCCACGTTCTCCGCCAGCACCGTGGTGATCGGCCTCGTCGCGTTCGGCATGTACGCCTCGTTCTTCCTGGTCAGCCTCTTCCTCCAGCAGGTCCAGGGGTACTCCGCGGCGCAGGCCGGGGTGCGGTTCCTGCCGGCGATGACGGCGGTGATGGTGACCTCCCCGCTGGCCGGGCTACTGGCCGGACGGGTGGGCGCCCGGGTGCCGGTGTGCGGCGGCGCGCTGCTCATCGGCGTCGCGCTGCTGCTGCTAGCCAGGGTGGACACCGCAGACCCGTACCGGGGGTGGTGGCCGCTGCTGGTGCTCTTCGGCGCCGGCATCGGCCTGGTCATCCCGCCGGTCAACAGCGCGCTGATGGGCAGCGTCCGGCCCGAGCGGGCGGGCCTGGCGTCGGCCACCGGGGAGACCGGACAACAGATCGGCGCGTTGATCGGCATCGCGGTGCTGGGTGCGCTGGTCACCGACGGCTTCCGCCGGGTGGTGGCGGACGGGGCCGGGGCGGCCGGCCTGTCCCGGGCCGACTCCGCCGAACTGGCCCGGCGGCTCTTCGCCGAGGACGGCGACGTGAGCACCACGGGTCATCCGGCGGTGGCGGCGCTGGTGGACCGGGCGCTGACCACGGGGGTCCAGTGGGGGCTGACGGTGGCCGGGATCGCGGCTCTGGTCGCGGCCCTGGTCGCGGTGCTGATCCGCGAGCCCCGCAGCCCGGCCGGGGCGAGCGCCGACGTCGGAGAGCGGGCGGCTGCGGCCGTCCGGTAGCCGCTGCCGGCGATGCTCTGGGGCCGCGCGGTTCGCGGTACCCGGAATTGGGTGCGGTCAGGCGGGTGCGGCCCTCCGGCGCGAGGATCACGTGGCCGGGGCGTGCGCCATCCGTGCCCCACGCGGACGACCCCCCTTCCCAGGCAGGAAGGGGGGTCGCGGCGACCCGCGGAAGGGGAAGGGGCCGCTGCGGATGGTCAGGAGAGAGCCCGGTCGGGGGCGGGAGCGGTCAGCTCCGGGGGCCGCTGCACCTCACGCCACATCTTCGGCGCGCTGGACGCGACCACCACCTTGGCGATCCGGCCCACCACCCAGCGCAGCGCCGGGTTGCGGACCGGCTTGAACCGGTTGACCCGCAGCACCCGCTCGCGGATCCAGTGCACCCGCTCCCGGCGGCGGCGCTCGTACTCGCGCAGCCCGCCGGGCACGTCGGCGGCGGTGGCCAGGCAGTCGGCCAGCACCACCCCGTCCTCGATGGCCATGCAGGCGCCCTGGCCGAGGTCGGTGGGGAGGGCGTGGGCGGCGTCGCCCAGCAGGGTCACCGGTCCCTCGCCCCAGCGGTCGAGCCACTCGTGGTAATAGACGTCGATCCGGCTCACCGTCTCGGGTGCGGTGGCGCCGACGAACTGGGGGGCGGGGCCACCGAGCACGTCGGCGATCTCCCGGGCCCGTGCCGGGATGCCCTGCGGGTCCTCCGTGCCGGGGGTGCGTTCGCAGGAGAGCGTCCATACCACCCGTTCGCCGCCGATCAGCCAGGCGCCGCCGCCGTAACGGCTGTCCGGGTCGGAGAAGAGGTGCACGGTGCCCCGGCTCAACCCGCACGTGCCGGGGGTGATGCCGCGGTACGTGGACCGTCCGGTGTAGACCACCGGCAGACGGCCGTGCAGTTGCTGCAGGACCGTGGAGCGGATGCCGTCCGCCCCGATCAGGGCGGCGCCGGTGACGGTGCCGCCGTCGGCGAGCGTCAGCACGACCCCGTCGCCGGTGATCTCGTAGCCGGTGGCCCGCTGCCCGTACCCGATCGTCACGCCCCGTTCCAGGCAGGCGTCGCGGAGCAGGCCGATCAGGTCCCCTCGGCCGATGCCGACCGTCGGCATGCAGCCGGGCCAGATGCTCTCCGCGGTGTTCATGCGGAACATCACCTGCCCGCGTGAGCTGCGGCTCTCGGAGCCGGTCATCGTCTCGGCCCGGGCGAGCAGCCGCTCCCCCAGCCCGAGGGTGCGCAGGGAGGTGGTGGCGTTGCTCCAGATGGTGTGCCCGAAGCCGGCGTTGCCGGTGATCTCGTCCAGCTCGCGGCGTTCGTACACCTGCACGGGGAAGCCGTGGCGAGCCAGCGCGAGCGCGGCGGTGAGGCCGCCGACGCCGGCACCGGTGATCAGGATGGGACGGCTCAGGTCCATGGGGTCGCTCCTCCGGCTCTTCAGCGGCGGGTCATCAGCAGCATCACGGTGCGCGGACGGGTGGGCAGATACTCCAGGTCGAACGCGTCGCCGAAGAGCTCCTTCTCCTCTCCCGGGGCGATCATCGGCGCCATCTTCGCGCCGCCGGAGAGCTGGCTCTTGTCGCCCTGGAAGCACCAGAGCAGCACCTTCCCGCCGGGGCGGCTGAGCCGGTGGATGGCCTGGGCCACCGCCGTGCGCTGCTCCCCCTCGGTGTCGTTCAGCGCGCCGAAGTCGCAGATCAGGTCGTACGCGTCGGCGAGGCCGGGGATCGGGCCGGCGGTGAGGTCGGCCCGGATGAAGGTGCACCGGTCGGTGACCCCGGCGGCCCGCGCGCGGGCACGGGCCCGGCGCAGCGCCACCGGGGAGAAGTCCACCCCCGCCACCGGGCCGAAACCCTTGCCGGCCAGGTAGACGGCCTCCGCCCCGGTTCCGCAGCCCAGGTCCAGGGCGTGGGGCAGCTCGGCGGGGGTCAGCCGGCCGGTCTCCACGAGCTCGGTGAGCTGTGGACGCACTTCCCTGTCCCAGGGGGCCAGGTTGAACCGATAGAGCGTGTTGTAGAACCAGGGGCGCAGCCGCATGAGGAGGTCCTTCCGTTCTCCGCCGCCCCCGTCGGGGCCGGCTCCAGGTCCGCGGCGATCCCCTTCAGCAGGGCCGCCGGGTCGTCGTCGAGGAAGAAGTGCTGGCCGGGCAGGACCCGCACCTCGCACCGGTCGGAGGTCAGCGCCGACCAGGCCGGGAGTGTGTCCGGCGGGGCCTCCGGGTCGTCCGCGCCGCCGTAGACGGTCAGCGGGCAGCTGATCCGGGGGCCGGGTCGCCACCGGTAGGTGTCGGCGGCCTCGAAGTCGGCGCGCAGGATCGGGATCACCAGATCCAGCAGCTCCTCGTGGACGAGCACCTCCTCCGGGGTGCCGGCCAGCTCGCGCAGCCGCTCGCGGAACGCCGCGTCGGGCAGCCGGTAGTCGTACTGGCCGGGAGGCCGGGGCAGCTGCGGGGCCCGGTGGCCGGAGACGAACAGGTGCGTCGCCGGCCGGCCGTGCAGGTGCTCCAACCGCCGGGTCAGCTCGTAGGCGACCAGCGCGCCGAGGCTGTGGCCGAAGATGGCGTACGGGCGGTCGATGCGGTCCAGCAGCGTGCCGAGGACGTCGGCGGTGATCGCCGGCACGTCGGTCAGCGGCGTCTCGGCGATCCGCGCGCCTCGGCCGGCCAGCTCGACCGGCACCACCTCGATCGGCTCCGGCAGCTCCCGCTGCCAGCGGCCGTACACCCGCATCGCGGAGCCGCCGGCGTACGGCAGGCAGAACAGCAGCGTGCGGGCCACCGGTCAGCCCTCCACCGGGGCGGCGCCCCGGCCCGTGGTGGCGGCGATCGTACGGAACTGCATGTTGGACGTCCCCTCGTAGATCTTGCCGACCTTGGCGTCCCGGTAGAACTTCTCCACCCCGTGCTCCGGGACGAAGCCGTTGGCGCCCAACGTCTCCACGGCCAGCGCGGCGGCCCGCTCGGCCACCTCGGACGCGACGTACTTGGCCATCGCGGTGGCGCGCAGCCGCTGCACCGGTGAGCCGCCGTGCTGCAACAGCCGGGCGGTGTCGTAGAGCAGGGCGCGGGCCGCCTGGAGTTCGGCGGCGACCCGGGCCAGCGGGAACGCCACCCCCTGGAAGGCGGCGATGGGCCGGCCGAACTGCTCGCGCCGGGCCGCGTAACCGGTGGCGGCGTCGAGCACCCCCTGGGCGAGGCCGACGAGCTGGGCGGCGATGCCGACCTTGCCGACGTTGAGGGTCTCGGCCGCCAGCAGCTCCCCCGCGCCGAGGCGGGCGAGCACATCGCGCCGTCCGACGCGCACCCCTTCGAAGGTGACGTCGCAGGTGGAACTGGCCCGGATGCCCATCTTGGCCACCGGGGGCCCGACCGTCAGCCCCGGCGTGTCCCGGTCGACCAGGAAGGCGGTCAGGCCGGTGTCGGCGAACCGCGCGAAGACCACGAACAGGCCGGCCTCCGCGGCGCCGCTGATCCAGCGCTTCGTGCCGTCGATGACGAACCCGCCGCCGTCGGCCACCGCTCGAGTGCGGCCGGCGAAGGCGTCGCTGCCGGCCTCCGGCTCGCTGATCGCGTACGCGCCCACGGTGCCGTTGGCCAGCCGGGGCAGGTGCCGTCGGCGGGCATCGCCGTCGCCGTGGTGCAGCAGGGCGCTGGCCACCAGGGCGTTCTGCACGTCGACCAGGACGGCGACGGCCGGGTCGACCCGGGCGATCTCCTCGATGGCGAGCACCACCGCGAACAGGTCCCGGCCGCCGCCGCCGTACACCTCGGGGATCTCCACTCCCATCAGGCCGGCGGTGAAGAGTTCCTCGACCAGCGTGGGGTCGATCCGGGCGGCCTCGTCCATCGCCCGTACCCGGGGCGCGACCGCCTGCGTGGCGAACCCGGCGACCGTGTCGCGCCAGGCCTGGTCCTCCGGCGGCAGCCGAGTGACCGGGGGCGGCACCTTCAGGGCGGGGTCGGTCATCGTACGGCTCCCTCCGGGTCGGTGTCCGGCACCGGCCGGGCGGCTGCGGGCCGGCGACTGGTCACGGCGGTCAGGAAGGCGGCGAGGTCGTCGCGGCCCAGGCCGGCGAGGGGGAAGTCGGTGGGGTCCACCGTGACGGCGTGGGGTCGGGCGCAGTGCGCGGCGAGCCCGGTCAGCGCGTCGGCCAGCGCGTCGGCCAGCGTGTCCAGGGTGGCCGCGTCGGCCTCCCCGGCGGCGGGGGCGTACAGCTCGACCAGCAGTGCCCCGCCGGCGAGGTGGCCGGTGACCACGAGCCGGTGTCCGGGGCCGTCGTGCGCCCGGGGCGCGGTGGCCGGTTCTTCGGCCGTGCCGCCGAGGTTGCCGAGGTGCCGCAGCAGCAGCTGTGCCGGCCGGGCACCGGGCACCGGTGTGGCCTCCCGATACCGGCGCTTCACCGTCGGCACCAGCTCGGCCAGGTCGTCGGTCAACGCCAGGTGCAGCGGCACGACGGCGGCGAACGGGCCGACGGCGCCAGTGGCGTCGAGCTCGGCGACGCCGTCGGCGCGCAGGTCGCGTTCGACGTCCAGCACCGCCCGGCGGGCGCCGGTGGCGTGCAGCGCGGCGGCCAGCGCCACCAGCACCACCTCGTCGGCGGCCAGCCGGTACGCCCGCGACGCCGCGTCGAACAGCGCCGACGCCCGTTCGGCCGGCACGGTCACGGTCCGCCGGTAGCCGTCGCCGGGCCGGGCCGGGTCGGGCGACAGCGGCACCACGTCCTCGCCCGACGTCGTCGCGGGGGTGCCCGCGTCGGCGGCGTCCGCCGGCTCCCCTCCGGTGTCGGCGGCCCGCCGCTCGGCCCAGCGGGCCAGCGGCACCGGCGCCGCGGCCGGCCGAAGGTCCCCACCGTCGGCGGCCGCGGCCAGGGCCCGCCGCAGGTCGGCGCGGAGCGGCGGCCAGGAGCGGCCGTCGACGGCGAGGTCGGCCACCAGCCACACCAGCCGCCGTTGTCCGCCGCCGAGGTCGAACAGGGCGGCCCGGGTCAGCGGCCCGTCGACCGGGTCCAGCTCGGCGCGGATGTCGGCGACCATCTGGGTACGGGCGGCGTCGCGCCGGGCCGCCGGCAGCGGCGCCAGGTCGATGAGCGGCACGTACGGCTCGTCCTCGACCCCGACGCGCTGCCGCCAGCCGCCCGGGTCCGGCACCAGCCGTAGCCGCAGCGCGGGGTGGGCCGCGAGCAGCGCGCCCAGTACCCGGCTCGCGGCGTCGGAGTCCAGCTCTGCGGGGACCGGCACGTCGAGCACCTGCACGCCGAGCGGGCGGGCCGGCCCGTCCGGGCCGACCAGGCTGCGCTGCCACGGGGTGAGCGGGAAGCTGCCGCCGGCGCCGGCCCGCCCGCCGGCGGATCGGGCGTCGGCCACCGCCGCCAGTTCGGCCACCACCTGGTGGGCGAAGAGGTCGGCGGCGATGAGTTCGATGCCCTCGGCGGCGGCCCGACTGACGATCTGGATGCCGGTGATCGAGTCCCCGCCGACGGCGAAGAAGTTGTCGAACGGGCCCACCCCGGGCTCGTCGAGCACCTCGCCGATCAGCCGGGCCAGCAGGAGGGCGGTCGGGGTCGCCTCACCGGTCGGCGCCGGCGCGCCGGCCGCCCGGGCGGGGTCGGGCAGCGCCGCCCGGTCGACCTTGCCGTTGGCCGACAGCGGCAGCCGGTCGAGGGTCAGCAGCACCTGCGGCACCATGTACGCCGGCAGGCCGCGCGCCGCCTCCGCCCGGACCTCCTCGACGAGGGCGTCGCGGTCGGCGGCGGGATCGGCGGGCACCAGGTAGGCGACGAGCCGGCGGTGGTGCCGGTCGCCGGGGGCGGCGGCGACAGCCGCGGCGACCCCCGGGTGGCGGCCCAGGACGGCCTCGATCTCGCCCAGCTCGATCCGGTAGCCGCCGATCTTGACCTGGAAGTCCTCCCGGCCGAGGAACTCGATGGTGCCGTCGGGTCGCCACCGGCCCAGGTCGCCGGTGCGGTAGAGGCGCTGTCCGGTCAGTGGGTGGGTGACGAACCGACCGGCGGTGCGCTCCTCGTCGCGCCAGTACCCGTCGGCCAGGCCGACGCCGCCGATGAACAGTTCGCCGGTCACCCAGACCGGGCACTCCTGCCACCGGTCGTTGAGCACGTGGAAGCTCTGGTTGCGCATCGCCCGTCCGTACGGGATGGACTCCCAGGACGGGTCGACCTCACCGATCTCGTGGCAGATCGACCAGATCGACGCCTCGGTGGCCCCGCCGAGGCTGACCGGCAGGCAGGCCGGGGCCAGCTCTCGCAGCCGGTCCGGCAGGTCCACCGGGATCCAGTCGCCGGACATCAGGAACAGCCGGACCGCCGCCAGCGCGTCGGCCGGGCCGTGGCCGGCGACGTGGTCGGCGAGCATCTGGGCCAGCGCCGGCACCGAGTTCCAGACGGTGACCCGGTGGGCGGTGACCAGGTCGACCCAGTGGCCGGGGTCGCGGTTGCTGCCGTGGCGGGGCAGCACCAGTCGGCCACCCGCGCCGAGCAGCCCGAACACGTCGTAGACGGAGAGGTCGAAGCTGAGCGACGAGAGGCCGAGGACGGCGTCGTCCGGGCCGATCGACCAGCGTCCGGTGACGTCGTCGACGGTGTTGCGGGCCGCCCGGTGCCGGATCATCACGCCCTTCGGCGTGCCGGTGGAGCCGGAGGTGAAGATGACGTACGCGAGGTCGTCGGGGTCGGCCGCCGGCAGGGGCGGGTCGGCCTCGGGCGGCGCGTCGGCGCTCAGGTCGACGGTCAGCTCGGTGACCCCGTCCGGCCAGACGCGACGTGGGCCGTCCGCGCGGGCCAGCACCGCACGGCAGCGGCCGAAGGTGACCAGGTGGTCCTGCCGCTCGGCGGGCAGGTCCGGGTCCACCGGCAGGTACGCCGCGCCGGCCAGGAGCACCCCGAGCGCGGCGGCGACCTGCGCGGCGGACTTGTCCACCGCGACGGCGACCAGCTCGTTGCGGCCCACCCCGAGGGCGCGCAGCCGGTGGGCGACGGCGTGGGCGTGTCGGGACAGCTCGCCGTAGCTGACCACCACGCCGTCGGCGTCGACGACGGCCGGGCGGTCCGGCTCGCGGCGGGCCCAGGCCAGCAGCGGGTCGTGCAGCAGCCCGTCGGCGGGCGGCCCGGCGGTGTGGTTCGCCGACGCCACGAGCTCGCGTTGGGCGCTCGGGCGCAGGTCCCCCGGGTCCTCCCGCCACGCGGACTCGTCCTCGGCGAGGGCGGTGGTGAGCCGGCTGAACGCGGTGAAGACCGCGTCGAGCACCCCGTCGGGGAAGAGCTGGCGCACCCCGTGCCAGCTCATCCGGACCCCGTCGGCGGTCTCCAACAGGGCGAAGTCCAGCCACACCTGCGGGGTCTGGGCGACCTCGTGGACCATGTCGCCGAGCCAGCCGAACCAGGTCTCGTCGCCCGGCTCGCTCTCCTGCACGACGGTGCTGGTGAAGACGACCGGCATCACCGCGCCGGCCGCGCCGCCACGGGCCCGGGCCATCTCGCGCAGCACCTCGACCCCGCTGACGTACCGGTGTTCCAGGTCCTGCCAGCTCTGCTCCTGCAGGTGCCGGGCCAGCCGCTCCACGCTGCCGGCCGCGGTCAGGTCGACCGGGAGCAGGTCGAACGAGGCGAACTCGCCGACCAGGTCACCGACGTGCGGGTGCACCGGCAGCCGGTTGGTGACGGTGACGTTGACGGTGAAGCGACCCGACCGGCACCAGGCCCCCAGCGCGTACGCGTACACGGCGAGCAGCACCGACGAGGGGGTCAGGCCGTACCCGCCGGCCCGCTCGGTGATCCGCCGCCAGGTGTCCCGGTCCAGCTCGAGGTCGAAGGAGACCGGCTCCGGCCGGGTGACCGCGGCCGGGGCGACGGCCAGCGGCAGGTCCGGCCGCGGTGGCAGCTCGGCGATCCGCTGCCGCCAGTAGTCCAGCGAGCGGCGGTGCAGCGGGCTGCCGCGCAGCTCCTCGGTGGCCAGCACGTAGTCGCGGTAGGACAGGTCGAGCGGGGCCAGGTCGCCGGCGCCCTGGTGGATGCGCCGCCAGTCCCGCGACAGCAGCCGGATGCTGCCGATGTCGGCGATCATCAGGTCGAAGCCGAGGTGCAGCCGGGTCCGGCCGCCGGGCAGCAGGGTGGCCCGGACGTCCCACAGCGGCCACACGTCCACCGGCCGCATCTGGTGCGACAGCGTCTCGCGCAGCTCGGCGAGGGTCCGTTCGACCTCGTCGGCGGGGCGGTCGCGCAGGTCTGTGGCCTCGATGACGTACGGGCCAGGGTCGGGCAGGATGCGCTGACGGCCGTCCTCGCCGATCACCGCCCGGAGCATGCCGTGCCGGCGGACGACCTCCTGCCAGCTCGCGGTGAGCCGGTCCAGGTCGACCTCGCCGGTGTCCACCTCCCAGTAGACGTGCGCGGCGACGTTGCCCCCCTCCACGCTGCCGAGCCGGCCCAGCCACTGCGCCTGCTGGATCTCGGCGAGCGGGAACGGCTCGTGCAGCCGGTCCGGGTCGGGCCGGGCCGGCGGCAGACCGGCGACGGGATCCTCGGTGTCGGTGGCGTCGGCCCGGGCCGCGGCGACGAGGGTGGCCACCCCGGCGACCGTCGGCGCGGCGAGCATGTCCCGTAGCCCGATCCGGGTGCCGAACGCCTCGCTCACCCGGGCCACCACCCGGGTGGCCAGCAGCGAGTGCCCGCCGAGTTCGACGAAGTTGTCGTCGACCCCGACGTCGGTGATGCCGAGCAGGTCCTGCCAGATGCCGGCGATCAACCGTTCGCGGTCGTCGCGGGGCGCGACGTACGGGGTGCGCAGGTGCGGTCGTCCGGTGTGCTGTTCGGCCGGGTCGGCGGCCGGCACCTCGACGGCGCCGGGCAGGGTGGCGAGGTCGAGCGCGGCGGCCCCGCCACCCGGGGAGATCCAGTGGCGGCGGCGCTGGAACGGGTAGCCGGGCAGGGACACCCGACGTCGCGGTCCGTCCGGGGCCAGCGCGACGTGGACGCCGGCCGCCCAGAGGCGACCGAGCAGGGCCGGCCCGGGGTGCGCTCCGGTCGACGGCTCGCCGGGTCCGGGCAGGGTGGCCAGCACGGTGGCCCGCCGGTCGACCTGGCGGGCCAGGGTGCCGAGGGTGCTGCCCGGGCCGACCTCCAACAGCACGGTGTCGGGGTCGGCGACCAGGGCGACCGCGTCGCCGAAGCGGACGGTGTCGCGTACGTGCGCCGCCCAGTACGCCGGGTCGGTGGCTTCCCGGTCGCTGAGCCACGTGCCGGTGCGGTTGGCCACCAGCGGGACGGTGGGCGGGGCGAGGTGGACGCGGTCCAGTTCGGCGGCGAACGGGGCCTGGACCGGTTGCATCATCGGCGAGTGGAAGGCGTGCGAGGTGTGCAGCCGTCGGTGCGCCACCCCGCGTTCGGTCAGGGTCGCCGCCAGGGCGGCGACGTCGGCGTCGGGGCCGGAGACGACGCACAGCTCCGGGGCGTTCGCCGCGGCCAGCGCCAGTGTCGGGCTGAGCAGGGGCCGCACGTCGTCCTCCCCGAGGGCCACCGAGAGCATCGCGCCGCGCGGCATCGCGGCCATCAGCCGGCCGCGGGCGGCCACGATCCGGGCGGCGTCGGCCCGGTCCAGGACGCCGGCGAGGCAGGCGGCGGTGAGTTCCCCGACGCTGTGCCCGATCATCGCGTCCGGGGTGACGCCGGCCGCGCGCAGCATCTCGGCGGTGGCGTACTCGACGGCGAACAGGGCCGGCTGGGCGAGGTCGGTGGACTCCAGCCGGCGGGCCGCCTCGGCCGCGTCGACGTCGGCCGCCGGGTGCAACACGGTCCGCAGGTCCAGGCCGAGGTGCGGGGCGAGGTCCTCGGCGACGGCGTCGAGGGCGGCCCGGTAGGCCGGCTCCTCGGCGTACAGCTCGGCGCCCATGCCCGGGTACTGGCTGCCCTGGCCGGGGAAGAGGAAGACCAGCCGCGGCCGGTCGACGGCGACCCCGGTGGCGCCGCGCTGGGCATCGGTGAGGGCGGCGGCGGCCTCGGCGGCGTCGGCGGCCACCACGGCGCGGCGGTGCCGGTGCCCGACGCGGCCGTGCCGCAGGGTGAAGGCGACGTCGGCCAGCGGCGGGGCGTCCGGGGCGGCGAGGGTGGCCGCCAGCGCCGCCCCGGCCTCCGCCAGCGCCTGGGGGGTACGCGCGGAGAGGGTGATGACCTGGGTGGCGCCGGCCGGCGGCGGCACCGGTGCGGGCGCCGGCGCCTCTTCCAGGACGACGTGGGCGTTGGTGCCCCCCATGCCGAAGGAGCTGACCCCGATCCGGCGGGGAGCGTCGCTGACGGTCCACTCGCGCAGCTCGGTGTTGACCCGCAGCGGCGAGCCATCGAAGTCGATCTCGGGGTTGGGCTGGTCGTAGTGCAGGCTGGGCACCAGCTCCCGGTGCTTGAGCTGGAGCACCGCCTTGATCAGGCCGGTCACGCCGGCGGCGGTGTCCAGGTGGCCCACGTTGGACTTCACCGAGCCGAGCGCGATCCGACCGCGCCCGCTCACCCGCGACGCGAAGACCCTGTTCAGCGCGGTCACCTCGATCGGGTCACCGAGCGGGGTGCCGGTGCCGTGCGCCTCGACGGCGGTGACGGTGGCCGGGTCGACGCCCGCGATGCCGAGGGCGGTGGCCACGGCGCGGGCCTGCCCGTTCACCCCGGGAGCGGTGTAGCCGACCTTCGCCGACCCGTCGTTGGTGACGGCGCTGCCCTTGATGACGGCCTCCACGTGGTCGCCGTCGGCGAGGGCGTCCTCCAGCCGCTTGAGCACCACCACGCCGATGCCGCTGCCGAAGACGGTGCCGGTGGCGGCGGCGTCGAACGGCCGGCAGTGCCCGTCGCGGGAGAAGATCAGCCCCTCCTCCCACAGGTAGCCGCTGGGCTGCGGCAGCCGGATCGCCGCGCCGCCGGCCAGGGCGACGTCACACTCCCCCTCCAGCAATGCCTGCGCCGCGACGTGGACGGCGACCAGCGACGAGGAACAGGCGGTCTGCACCGCCACCGCCGGCCCGCCCAGGCCGAGCTTGAAGCTGACCCGGTTGGGCAGGTAGTCCTTGTCGTTGGTGATCAGCAGCTCCAGCGTCTCGCCGATGGTGCCGGCCACCCGGCCGGCCAGCACGTTGCCGAGCAGGTACGTGGACAGGGCGCTGCCGGCGTACACGCCGACGGTCGCGTCCAGCGCGCCCGGGGCGTACCCGGCGTCCTCCAGGGCGTGCCAGGCGCACTCGAGGAAGAGGCGCTGCTGGGGGTCGATCAGTGCCGCCTCGCGCGGGTGGTAGCCGAAGAAGGCGGCGTCGAACTCCTCGATGCCGTCGAGCACTGCGGCGGCCCGCACGTACCGGGGGTCGGCCAGGGTTTCCGCGCTCACTCCGGCGGCGCGCAGCGTGTCGTCGTCCCAGAAGGTGATGGACTCGACACCGGCGCGCAGGTTGCGCCAGAAGGTGGACACGTCCGGGGCGCCGGGGAACCGGCCGGCCATGCCGACGATCGCGATGTCCCCGCTCGGCGCGCTCACCGGGACACCTCCACCGGCTGGGCGGCGCGCCGGCCCCGGCGGGCGGTGGCCCGGCGCAACGCCCCGTCGACCGCGTCGTCCCCGGTGTCGCCCCGGCCGTCCAGTCCGGCGGCGAGCCGCCGGATCGTCGGATGCTCGAACATGTGCATGAGCGGGAAGTCGCGGCCCAGCGCGGCGCGCAGCTCCCGGTAGATCTTCACGATCGTCACCGAGTCCGCACCCAGGTCGAAGAAGCGGTCGTCGACGCCGATCCGGTCCACGCCGAGGACCCGCCGGAACACCTCGGTCACGGTCCGCTCCACCTCGGAGGTCGGCGCGGCGTACGCGGCCCCACCGGACCGTCCGCCCCCGGTCTCCGAGTCGGCCCGGCGGTGCAGGGCCGCCCGGTCGACCTTGCCGCGGGCGGTCAACGGCAGCCGGTCCAGGGTCACCACGGTCGCCGGAACCATGTAGTGCGGCAGGGTGGCCGCGGCGTGCGCGCGCAGCCGGTCGGCGAGGTTGCCGCCGGCCGGCCGGGGGGTCGGGTCGAGCACCCCGCCGAGCAGGGTGTGCAGCACCAGGTCGTCGTCGTCGAGGGCGAGCAGGTCACGGACCGCGTCCTCGTCGGCGACCAGGCCGAGCTGGCAGAGCCCGAGCTGGACCCCGGGGGCGCTCTCGTCGAGCAGTTGGCTCATCTCGCCGGCCTCCAGCAGGCAGAAGTGCAGCGCCCGGGTGCCGTAGAGCGGTTCGATCGCGGACATCCGGCCGACCAGGAAGATCTGGAAGGCGCTGCCGTCGTAGGTGGGCTGGTTGGTGGAGACGTGCGCGCCGCGGTCCAGGTCGACGTCGGGGCGGACCGGAACGAGCCGGTGGGCCACCGGATCGTGGTAGTAGCTGCCGGCGGGCAGCCCGGCCACCCGACCGGGGCGCACGTGCACGTACGTCTGGACCGGGTAGAGCGCGCCGGCCGAGGCGTAGCGGTACTTCGGCAGCACCTCCCCGTCCCGGCTGCGCAGGCACTCCAGCAGCCGGGCCAGGTCGGCCAGGGGCACCGGCCGGTCGGCGTAGACCCGCCGGCTGGCCCGCCGCGCCCAGCGGGCGTCGGCCTCGGCCCGTTCACCGGTGGAGGGCAGCGCGACGGGCGGGCCGGTCAGGTCGGTGCGCAGGCCCCGCCGGGCGAGGGTGAACTCGGCACGGCGTACCGGGTCCGCCTCCACCTCCCCGAGGATCTTCTTCTCGGCGACCTTCGGGTCCAGCTCCGTGCCGGCCGGGCCACCGGGCTCGGTGGGGCCGTCGGGTACGACGAAGGCGACCAGCCGGCGACGCTGTCGGTCCGGGCCGGCGGCCACCACGGCGGCCTGTCGTATCCCGGGGTGCCGGGTCAGGGTGGCCTCCACCTCGCCCAGCTCGATCCGGAACCCGCCGATCTTCACCTGGTGGTCGTCGCGGCCGAGGATCTGCAGGGTGCCGTCCGGCAGCCAGCGACCCAGGTCGCCGGAGCGGTAGAGCCGTTCGCCGGTGTCCGGGTGCGTGACGAAGGAGGCCGCGGTCAGGTCCGGGTCACGCCAGTAGCCGTCGGCCAGGCCGGCGCCGCCGATGTACATCTCCCCCGGCACGCCGACCGGGCAGGACCGCATCCGGTCGTTGAGCACGTGCACGCGGTGGTTGGCCAGCGGCCGCCCGTACGGGATGGACTCCCACGTCGGGTCGACGGTCGTCACGTCGTGGGCGACGCACCAGATGGCGGTCTCGGTGGGGCCGCCGGAGGCGACGAAGCGGACCCGTGGGGCGAGCGCCCGGACCCGGTCGGGCAGGGGCACCGGGATCCAGTCGCCGGAGAGCCACATCAGCCGCAGGTCGGCCAGGCCCGGGTGCCCGCCGTCCGCCTCGGCGTGCTCGACCAGCATCTGGGCCAGCGCGGGCACCGAGTTCCAGCAGGTGACCCGGTGGGTGGCCATCAGCTCCAGCCAGCGGCCCGGGTCACGGGCGGCGGCCGGTTCGGGCAACACCAGCGTCGCCCCGGCGCCGAGGACGCCGAAGACGTCCCACACGGACAGGTCGAAGCTCAGCGCGGACAGGCCGAGGGCGACGTCGTCGGGGCCGAGCGCACAGCGGTCACGGACCTGCGCGACGGTGGCGAGGGTGGCCCGGTGCGACAGCATCACCCCCTTCGGCTCCCCGGTGGAGCCGGAGGTGAACAGCACGTACGCCAGGTCGTCGGGACGCTGCGCCGGCTCCAGGTCGGCCACCTCACCGTCGGGCTCGACGGTGGCGTCGACCGGCAGCACCCGCAGCCCGTCGGGCCAGTCGTCGCGGGTCGGGCCGTCGGCGCGGACCAGCACGACGCCCACCTCGCCCCGGCGCAGCAGGTGGTCCTGCCGGGCGGCGGGCAGGTCCGGGTCGACCGGCAGGTACGCCGCCCCGGCGAGCTGCACCGCGAGGGCCGCGACGAGCTGGGCGGCGCTCTTGTCGGCGGCCACGGCGACGAGCTGGTTGGGGCGTGCCCCGGCGGCGCGTACCCGCCGGGCCAGCGCGGTGGCACGCCGCCAGAGCTGCCCGTAGCTCAGGGTCGCGTCGGCGCCGATGACGGCGGTGCGCTCGGGGTGGGCGGCGGCCTGCCGGCCGATGGCGGTGAACAGCAGCTCGTCGGGGATGTCGACGGTCGTGGCGTTGGCGGCGGCGATCAGGTGCCGCTGGGCGGCCGGCAGCGCGTCCGGCGCCCCGGGCGCCCACGCGTCGTCGTCGGTGGCAAGCCGCTCCAGCAGGTCGGTGTAGGCGTGGAAGAGGTCGTCGAGCATGGCGTCGGGGAAGAGGTCCTCGACCACGTCCCAGTGGTACGACAGCGCGCCGTGGTCCTCGTAGACCTGGTGGTCGAAGAGCACCTGCGGGGTCTGCGAGATCACCGAGACGGTCTCGCCGAGCCAGGCGGCGCCGAGCGCGCCCTGCGCGCCTTCCTGGTCCCGGCCCTGTTCCCGGGCGCTGGCGAAGACCACCGTGGCGAAGGTGCCGGGGCGTACGCCGCGCTGGCGGCTCAGTTCGCGCATGACCTCGACGCCGGAGAAGTAGCGGTGCTCCAGGTCCTGCCAGAGCTGCCGTTGGATCCGTTCGGCCAGCCCGCCGAGGCCGTCGCGGGGGGTGACGTCGATCTCCAGCAGGGTGACCGCGGTGAAGTCGCCGATGACGTCGTCGATGCGCGGGTGCAGCGGCATTCGGTTGAACAGCGGCACGTTGACGGTGAACCGGCCGGTCCGACTCCACCTGCCGAGCACCTCGGCGAACGCGGCGAGCTGCACCACCGACGGGGTGACGCCGCGCCGGGCGGCCCGGGCCCGCAGCCGCGCCCACCGGTCGGCGTCGAGCAGGTGCGAGCGGCGCCGCCGGCGCCGCCGGTCCGCCCCGGCGACCAACGGCAGCTCCGGGCCGGGCGGCAGGTCCGGGATGCGGGCCAGCCAGTAGTCCCGGGAGCGCCGGTACGCCTCGGAGCCGGCGACCTGGTCCAGGGCGAGCACGTAGTCGCGGAAGGAGACCGGCAGCGGCTCGGGGTGGGCGTCCGGGTGGGCGTAGTGGTCGCCCCACTCCAGGAAGAACAGCCGCACGCTGGCCACGTCGGCCACCAGCAGGTCGAGGCTGACGTGCACCCGGGTGGTGCCGCCGGGCAGCCGGCTGGCCCGGACCTCGAACATCGGCCAGTGGTCCATCGGCAGCACCTGGTGGCTCAGCTCGTCGCGGGTCTCGGCGAGTTGGGCATCCCGTTCCGCCGGGTCCACCTCGGACAGGTCGGCCAGGGCGATGTCGATCGGGGGGACCTGGTCGGCGGGGAGGATCTGCTGGGTGCCGTCGCTGCGGACCACGGCGCGCAGCATCTCCTGCCGGGCGACGAGCCGGTTCAGGGCACGGGTCAGCCGGTCGAGGTCGAGGTCGGTGGCGTCGATCTCGACGTAGATGTGGATGGAGACCTCGCCGAGGTCGTAGCCGGCGCTGCGGCCGACGAAGTAGGCGTACTGCTGCTCGGTGAGCGGGAAGGGTTCGTGACGGTGCCCGGGGTCGGCGACGACCGGCCGCCAGGCGATGTCCCGGCCGCCCGGGGCGGTGTCGAGCTGCCCGGTGACCAGGTCGGCCAGTCCGGTCACGGTGCCGCGCATGAACTCGGCGATGGGGATGCCGACACCCAGGTCACGTTCGAGGTCGCGGCGCAGTTCGATGGCGCGCAGCGACTCCAGGCCCAGCCCGGCCAGCGGCAGGTCGGTGGCGACCCGGTCGGCGGTGGCGCCGAGCAGGGCGGCGAGCCGGCGGCGCAGCTCGGCGACGAGCACCGGGGTACGCAGGGTCTCGTCGAGGGCGAGGAGCATGTCCCGCATCGGGGCGGCGGCCGGCGGTGGGCCGGCCGGCACGTCGGCGGTGGGCCGGCCGGCACGGGCCAGGGGCCGCAGTTCCCCGGCCAGGTAGCGGTCGCGGCAGGCGCCGCGCTGCACCTTGCCGCTGACCGTCTTCGCGACGTCCTCCGGGCCGACCAGCACCACCTCGTGCGCCTCGACCTCGTGCTCGTCGGTGACGGCGGCGCGCAGCCGGGCGACCAGGTCGTCGAGGTCGACGCCGGTGGTGTCGGCGATGGACTGCACCACGACCAGTCGTTCCTCGCCGTCGGTGTCGACCGCGAACGCCGCCGCGGGGGCCCCGGCCAGCGCCGGGTGCACTCGCTCGCAGGTCATCTCGACGTCCTGCGGGTAGAGGTTGCGACCCCGGATGATGATCATCTCCTTGAGCCGGCCGCAGAGCACCAGGTCGTCCCCGTGCCGGAAGCCCAGGTCGCCGGTACGCAGGAACGGGCCGACGCCGTCGGCCAGCCGCGCGCCGAAGGTCTCCTCGGTCAGCTCGGGACGCTGCCAGTAGCCCTGGCAGACGACCGGGCCACGGACCCACAGTTCGCCGACCCGGTCGTCGTCGCAGACCGTGCGGGTGGCCGGGTCGACCACCAGGATCTCGCAGTGCGGCCCGGCCGGACCGACGCCGACCAGGGTGAGGCTGCGGTCGTCGCCGTCGACGGGCACCACCCGGCCCTGTTCCAGCTCGGTGGCGTCCACCCGGAGCACCAGCGGCTCGGGGTCGGCGTGCCGGCCGGTGAGGAAGAGCATCGCCTCGGTCATCCCGAAGCCGGGCGCCATCGTCTCGGGCCGGAAGCCGTGCGGGCGGAACTCCTCGGTGAACCGGGCGATGGTCGCGGCGCGGACCCGCTCGGCGGCGTTGAACGTGGTGTGCCACCCGGACAGGTCCAGGCCGGCCCGGCGCTGCGCGGGGACCTGGGTCAAACAGCGTTCGAAGGCGAAGTTCGGGGCGCAGCCGAAGACCGGGCCGGGGGTGTCGGAGATGGCCCGCAGCCAGCGCAGCGGGTCGGCGACGAAGTCCTCCGGGGCCAGGAAGACCGCCCGGCCGCCGAGGTACTGGGCCAGCAGCAGGTGCCCGGCCACCCCCAGCGCGTGGTACGGGGAGATCCAGCTGACCACGTTCGCCCCGGCCGGCAGCCCGGCCAGCGCCACCGTCTGGTCGATCTGGTGCAGCAGGTTGCGGTGGCTGACCATGACGCCCTTCGGCGCGCCGGTGGAGCCGGAGGTGTACTGGAGCAGCGCCAGGTCGTCGCCGGTCAGCTCCGGCGGGGTCCAGCCGTCGGCGGCGGCCTCGTCGATCCGGTCCACGACGAGCCACGGCACGTCGGGGCCGAGGCGTCCGCGCAGCTCGGTGAGGCGCTCGGCCAGCTCGGCGGTGGTCACCACGACGCTGACCTCGGCGTTGCCGGCGATCTGCACGGCCCGCTCGGTACGCGGGTCACCGGCGCCGTCGACGGGGGGTGGGCAGGCCACGGCGACGCCGCCGGCGTACATCACCCCGGTGAGGCCGACCAGGAAGTCCAGGCCGGGGGCGAGCAGCACCAGCACCCGTGCGGCCGGGGCCAGGTGTGGGGCGAGGGTGGCCGCGAGGGCCGCGGAGCGCCGGTCGTACGTGCCGCGGGTGAGTTCCCGGGCGACACCGCGCCCGTCGGAGGTGTCGGTGCCGGCGGGGTAGGTCAGCTGCGCGAAGGCGACCGCCCCCGGATCCGACGCGGCGTTGGCGCGCAGGATGTCGATCAGGGTGGTCGCCTGGATGCCGCCGTCGATGGCAAGGT
The DNA here is from genome assembly GCF_049629545.1 of Micromonospora citrea. Taxonomy (GTDB): domain Bacteria; phylum Actinomycetota; class Actinomycetes; order Mycobacteriales; family Micromonosporaceae; genus Micromonospora; species Micromonospora citrea_A. The sequence continues at coordinate 58,464 of NZ_JBNADX010000020.1, read as the reverse complement.
CGGTCATGCGCGCTCCTGGCTGGAAGTCGGTCGGTCCGGCGCGGTCGCTGCCCCGTCGGCGTGACGGCGGCGGGCAGCCGCGCCGGAGGGCCGGTGATCTCACGGGGCTCTCCCACCGTGCCAACGGCGGCGTTGCCGAACGGCCCTCCAACGGGCCGTCCGCCCGGGCACCCTCCGTCCCGCCCGCACCTCCCACCCCGCCGGGGTACCCGGTCGGGCACCCCGGACCGAGGCGCCGATGGCCCCGGTCGGCGACCGGGGCCATCGGCGTTCAGGAGGCGACGGGGGTGGGGTGGACGGTCAGTTCGGGGGGCTGCTGCATCCGCTGCCACATGCCCTTCTCGGCCACGGCGAGGTAGAGGCGGGTGAGCCTGCCCATCGCCCAGCGGCCCAGCGCGGTACGCGGCTCGGCGGCGGTGGCGACCTGCACGGACTGCTGGCGTACCCACTTCACCCGGTCGAGGCGGCGGCGCTCGTAGTCGCGCAGCGCGGCGGCGACACCGGCCGGGGTGCCGAGGTCACCGGCGGCCAGGGCGTCGGCGAGCACGACGCCGTCCTCGACCGCCTGGCAGGCGCCCTGGCCGAGGTCGTTGGGCATGGCGTGGGCGGCGTCCCCGACCAGGGTGACCGGCCCGTCGCCCCAGGTCTCGTGCCACTCGTGGTACCAGATGTCGGTCCGGATGATCGCCTCGGTGGGGGTCCGGGCGACCCGGTCACGCAGCACCGGCGGCAGCATCTGCGCGAGCCGGACGGCGTGCTCCCGCTCCCCGCCGGGCTGCTCGCGCTGCCCCGCCGGGGCGTGCCAGGACAGCGTCCACGCGGCCCGGTCCCCGCCGATCGGGTAGACGCCCCCGCCGATGCGGGTGCTCTCGTCGTGGAACAGCAACGGCACCTCGGGGACCAGGCCCTGGGTGCCGGCACACACCCCACGGTAGGTGCTGCGGCCCAGGTAGACCGCGGGCACGTCGCCGCGCAGCCGGCGCAGCACGGTGGAGCGGACCCCGTCCGCGCCGACCAGCGCCGCCCCGGTCACCACGCCGCCGTCGACCTGCACCTCCACGCCGTCGGCGGTCTGCCGGTACCCGGTCACCCGACGGCCGTGGTGCACCGGCACGCCCCGTTCGGCGCAGGCGGCCAGCAGGATGTCCGCCAGGTCCATCCGCCCGACGGACAACGACGGCAGCGCGTCGGCATGGATGTACGGGTGGGTGCGCATGGCGAACCGCATCCGCCCCCGGGAGTCGAAGTTGCGGATCTCCACCACCCGCTCGGCGGCGGCCAGCAGCCGGGCCCCGAGACCCAGCCAGCCCAGCGGGGTCGAGGCGTTGCTCCACAGCGTCAACCCGCTGCCCGGCGCGGTGCGGATCTCCTCGGCGGTGCGGCGCTCGTACACCTCGACCGGGAGGCCGTGGCGGGCCAGGGCGAGCGCGGTGGTCAGGCCGCCCACCCCCGCCCCGGCGACGACGATCGGCCTACGCGGAACCATCGGTGCTCCCTTCGTCCGGGTGGCTCGGGCCGTCTGCCGGCGTATCGGCGCTCGCGCCGGGCGGCGGTGGCAGGAACCCGTCGGCGACCAGCGCGTCGAGGTAGCGGCCGAGCAGGGCGGTGTCGACCCGGGGCGGTGGCAGCAGGTCACCGGTCAGCTCCCGGGTGTTGCGGTCGTCGAAGGTGGGCTCGCCGGCACCGGTGACCCGTCCCTCGGCCAGCGGCGCGTACATGGCGAGCACCGGGCCGAGCCCGTCGTCGCCGGCACGAGCGGCGGCGGCGACGGCGTCGTACCACTCGGCGAGCGGCACCCGGCGCACCGGCCAGCCCCGGTCGGCGAGGGTGTCGGCCAGCAGCACCAGCGGCACCTTCGCGTCGAGGGCGAAGTGGAAGGTCCGGCCCAGCGCCTCCGGGCGTCGGGCCAGCGCCGTGATCGCGGCGGCGAGGTGGTCGACCGGCACCAGGTCGGTGGCGAGCCCGGTGTCGGGGACCGTTCCGGTGGCCACGCAGGCCCGGATCACCTGGCATACCAGGTCGTCGGCGCGCCAGGTGCCGGTGCGGGTGTCCCCGGCGATGCGGCCCGGCCGGTGGACGGTGACCGGGACGCCCCGGGCCCGCGCCAGCGCCACCACCTGCTCGGCGACCCATTTGCTGTGGTTGTAGCCGGTGTCGGTGGCCGGCGGCGGAACGTCCGGCAGCTCGTCCTCGCGCAGCACCGCGGTGGCGGGGTCGGCGTCGGTCGCGGCGAGCCCACCGAAGACCGACATGGTGGAGACGTAGTGCACCGGCACCGGCCGGTCCAGGGTGGCCAGGCGCAGGATCTCCACCGTGCCGGTCACGTTGCCGTCGCGGAGCATCGCGTACGGGCGCAGGAAGTGCACCACCGCGCCGCAGTGGTAGATCTCGTCCACCTCGCGGGCCAGCGCGGTGAACCGGTCCGGGGTGAGGCCGAGGCGGGGCGCGGCCAGGTCACCGGGGAACGCCCGGACCCGGTCCGTCCACTCCTCGCGCCAGCAGCGGTAGCGGCGCAGCTGCGCCACGAGCCGGCGGTGCGCGTCCGCCTCGTCGGCGCCGCGCACCAGACAGAGCACGGTGGTCCCGGCCTCGGCGAGCTGCCGCAGCAGGTACGCCCCGAGGAACCCGGTGGCGCCGGTGAGCAGCACGGTGCCGGGCCGCTCGGTGAACCGGGGTGCGCCGACCGGCCGGACGTCGTCGGGCAGCGCCACGTCGGCGCGCAGCGCTGCCGCGTGCTGCGCCTCGGCGGCGGCCACGTCGATGCTGCCCTGCTCGTCGAGCAGGTCGGCGAGCGCCCCGATCCGGGAGCGTTCGAACAGGACCCGCACGGGCAGGTCGACACCCCAGAGCCGGCGGATGGTGGCGTGCAGCCGGGCCGCGAGCAGCGAGTGCCCGCCGAGGGCGAAGAAGTCGTCGTCCAGGCCGACCCGTTCCACGCCGAGGGCCTCGGCGACCAGCCGGGTGAGCCGGTGCTCGGTCGGGGTGAGCGGCGGCACGTACCCGCTCTCGCCGACCGGTCCGGCCGGGGCCGGCAGCGCCCGGCGGTCCACCTTGCCGTTCGGGGTGAGCGGCAGGGCGGGCAGCGACACCACGGCGGCCGGCACCATGTACTGCGGCAGCCGCTCGGCGACGGCGGCACGGGCGGCGCGGACCAGGCCGTCGTCGGGGGCGTCCGAGGCGGGGACGACGTAGCCGACCAGCCGCTTGTCCCCCGGGCGGTCCTCCCGGACCACGGCCACCGCCTCGGCCACCCCCGGCGCGCCGCGCAGCGCCGCCGCGATCTCACCCAGCTCGATCCGGAAGCCACGCAGTTTCACCTGGTCGTCGAGGCGGCCGAGGAACTCCAGGTTGCCGTCGGGCAGGTAGCGGACCAGATCGCCGCTGCGGTACAGCCGCTCCCCGGTCGCCGGGTGGGTGACGAAGGCCGCCGCGGTCAGCTCCGGGCGGTGCAGGTAGCCGCGGGCCAGCCCCGCCCCGCCGATGTACAGCTCCCCGGGGACGCCGATCGGGCGGGGGCGCAGCCGCTCGTCGAGCACCCGCAGGACCGTGTTGACCACGGGACGGCCGATCGGCGGGTGCCCGCCGCCGACGATCTCGTCGGTGACCGTGGCGTAGACGGTGGCCTCGGTCGGGCCGTACCCGATCAGGAAGCGTTTGCGGCCGCCCCACCGCTCGGCGACCTCGGCGGGACAGTCCTCGCCGCCGGAGCCGAGCACCTCCACCGTGGGCAGGTGCTCCGGGTCGAGGTGGGCCAGCAGGGACGGCGGCATGAAGGTGAAGGTGACCCGCTGCCGGTTGATCAGGCCGACGATCTCCACCCCGCCGGCCAGGTCCTGCGCGGCGGGCACCACCAGCGGCACCCCGCCGAGCAGGGAGATCACCATCTCGAAGACGGAGACGTCGAAGCTGAACGGGGCGAACTGGAGCACCCGGCTCTCCTCGTGCAACCCGGCCAGGTAGCGGGTCAACCAGAGGTTCGTCACCGACCGGTGGGTCACCGCCACCCCCTTCGGGGTGCCGGTGGAGCCCGAGGTGTAGATGACGTAGGCCAGGTCGTCGGGGCCGCTGCGGCGGGGCAGGTCATCCTCGGGCAGCGCGGCCAGGTCGGCGGCGTCCACCGCGATCACGGTGGCGGTGGTCCCGCTCGGCGCGTCGGCGCGACCGGACCGGGTGAGCAGTACCGGCGCGCCGGAGTCGGCGAGCATGAACGCCACCCGGTCGGCCGGGTAGGCGGGATCGATCGGCACGTACGCGCCGCCGGCCTTGAGCACGGCGAGCACCGCGACGACCATCTCCACGGACCGCTCCACGAGCACCCCGACCAGCACGTCCGCCCCGACACCCAGCTCGACCAGCCGGTGCGCGAGCCGGTTGGCCCGGGCGTTCAGCTCGGCGTAGGTGACCGTCTCGGCGCCGAAGAGCACGGCGGGCCGGTCCGGGGTGGCGGCGACCTGGCGGGCGAACAGCTGCGGCCAGGTCGCGTCCGGCAGCTCCCGCACCGGGCCCCGCCCCCACGACTCCAGCTGGGTGGCCTCCTCGGCGGGCAGGTCCGGCAGCGCGGTGACCTGCCGCTGCGGGTCCTGGGCGAACTCGGCCAGCAGCATGCGCAGGTGGGCCAGCATCCGGTCCACGGTCGCCGGGTCGAACAGGTCGACGTCGTACTCGGCGAGCAGCCGCCAGCCGCCGTCGTCGGTGGGGACCAGGGTCACGGTGAGGTCGGTCTTGGCGGTGCCCGGGTCGAACGGCAGCGGCTCGGCGCGCACCCCGGCGAACTCCCGGTCGCCGGCGGCGACCCGCTCCACCAGTGCGAAGCCGACCTGTGCCAGCGGGGTACGGGACAGGTCGCGGGCCTGGCCGAGCCGTTCCACCAGCACGTCGAACGGCGCTTCCGCGCGGGCGTACGCCGCCAGGCACGTCTGCCGGACCCGACCGATCAGCTCACCGACTCCCGGCTCGCCGGCCAGGTCGGCGCGGAGCACCACAGTGTTGGCGAAGAAGCCGACCAGATCCTCGGTCTCCGGCCGGTCCCGCCCCGACACCGGTACGGCGACACCGAAGTCGGTCTGCCCGGCGTACCGGGAGAGCATGAGCTGGTAGGCGGCGAGCGCCACCATGAACGCGGTGGCGTCGTGGCGGCGCCCCACCTCGGTCAACCGGTCGACGAGCCCCGCCGGCACTCCGGCCTCCCGCTGGCCGCCCCGGTGGTGGCGGGTGGCCGGGCGGACCCGGTCGGTCGGCAGGTCCAGCACCGGCAGCCCGGTCAGCCGGTCGGTCCACCAGCGCAGGTCCTCGTCGAGGTCGCCGCGGTCCAGCCGGTCGCGTTGCCAGGCCGCCACGTCGGCGTAGCGGAGCTGCGGGGCCGGCAGGTCGACGGTGTCCCCGGCGACCCGGGCCCGGTACGCGGCGACCAGGTCGCGGACGATCACCTGGGTGGACCACTGATCGCCGACCGCGTGGTGCAGGGCCAGCAGCAGGTGGTGTTCGTCGTCGGCGACCCGGAGCAGGGTCGTGCGGACCAGCGGCGCCTCGGCGAGGTCGAACGGCGCGGTGAGCCGCTCCCGGGTGAGCGCGGCGAGCGCGACCGGGTCACCGCTCAGGTCGATTTGCTGCATCGGCACGTCCGACGCGGGGTGGATCCGCTGGGCGGGTTCGCCGTCCACCGTGTCGAAGCTGGTCCGTAGCGCCTCGTGCCGGGCGACCACGTCGGCGAAGGCGGCGTGCAGCGCCGCCGCATCCAGCGGGCCGCGCAGCCGTACCGCGCTGCCGATGACGTACGCCCCGGCGCTGTCCGGGTCGAGCTGGTGCAGCAGCCAGAGCCGGCGCTGGGCCGGGGAGGCGGGCAGCAGCCCGTCGCGAGGCGTCGCGGTCGGCAAGGGCTCGGTGCCCGTGCCGCCGAGCCGGTGGCGGAGCCGCTCGGCGAGCCCGGCGACGGTGGGCCGGTCGAACAGGTCCCGCACCCCGGCGTCGACGTGCAGGGCGGTGCGGGCACGGCTCATCGCCCGGGTCGCCAGCAGCGAGTGTCCACCGAGGTCGAAGAAGTCGTCGTGCACGCCGACGTCGTCGACGTCGAGCACCTGCCGCCAGATGTCGGCCAGGGTGGCCTCCACCTGGTCGCGGGGGGCGACGTGGCCGGCCTCGTCGCCGCCACGCCGGGGCCGGGGCAGGGCCCGCAGGTCGAGCTTGCCGTTGCCGGTACGGGGCAGCGCGTCGAGCAGGGTGAGGCTGGCCGGCACCAGGTACTCGGGCAGCAGCCGGCGGGCGTGCGCGCGCAGGTCGCCCGGCGACGGGTCGGCGCCCGGGCGGGGCACCACGTAGCCGGCGAGTTCGGTGTCGTCGGCGCGGCCGGCCCGGGCCACCACCACCGCGTCGGCGACGTCCGGGTGCTCCCGGAGCACCGCCTGCACCTCGCCCGGCTCGACCCGGAAGCCGCGGATCTTCACCTGCGCGTCGGCGCGGCCGAGGAAGTCCAGTGAGCCGTCGGGCAGCCAGCGGGCCAGGTCGCCGGTGCGGTAGAGCCGGCCGTCGAGACCGGCGTACGGGCTGGCGACGAAACGCTCGGCGGTCAGCTCGGGCCGGCCGGCGTAGCCGAGGGAGACGCCCGGGCCTGCGATGGCGACCTCGCCCGGCGCGCCGAGCGGCACCGGCCGCCCGTCCGGGTCGAGCAGCACGATCCGCAGATCGGGCAGGGGCCGACCGACCCGGTGCCGGCCGGGTTCGGCCAGCTCGGTGGCGTGGACCCGGTGGAAGGTGGCGTGCACGGTGGTCTCCGTGGTGCCGTACATGTTGATCAGCTCGGGGTGGTCGTCGCCGTACCGGTCGAACCAGCCGGTCAGCGCCGGCACGTCGAGGGCCTCCCCGGCGAGGACCACGTAGCGCAGCGCGGTCAACCGCTGCGGCTCGACGGCGTCGGCGGCGGCGAGCTGGCGGAACGCGGTGGGGGTCTGGCTGAGGACGGTGACCCGGTGCCGGGCCAGCAGCGCCCGCAGCTCGGCGGGCTCGCGGGCGGCCAGGTAGGGCACCATCACCACCCGGGCGCCGGTGAGCCACGCCCCCCACATCTCGAAGACCGACACGTCGAAGGCGACCGAGTGGAACATGCTCCACACGTCGTCGGGTCGGAACGCGAAGCGGGTGGCCGCGGCGGTGACCAGCCGGGCCACGTTGCGGTGGGTGACCATCACCCCCTTCGGACGGCCGGTGGAACCGGAGGTGTAGATCAGGTACGCGACGTCGTCCGGTCCGGCGGGTTCGTCCGCCGTCGGTTCCGGCTCGGCGGGCTCACCGGTCGGGGCGAGGACGGGGCCGGTGAAGCCGGGCGGCGGCACCACCGCGACCAGCGCCCGCACTCCGGCGTCGTCGAGGACGTAGCTCATCCGGGCGGCCGGCCAGCCGGGGTCCAGCGGCACGTAGGCGGCACCGGCGTCCAGCACACCGAGCACCGCGACGAGCAGGTCGAGGGTACGGTCGAGGTGGATGCCGACCCGGTCGCCGCGGCGGACCCCGGCGGCCCGCAGCCGCCGGGCCAGGCCGGCCGCCCGGGCCAGCAACCCGGCGTAGCTGAGCCGGTCGTCGCCGCATTCGGCGGCCACCGCGTCGGGCGTCCGGGCGGCCTGCTCACGGAACCACGCCGCGAGGCCGGGACGGTCGGGCTGCGGGTGCTGCCGCACCCACTCGTCGAGCAGCAGCCGGCGCTCGTCGTCGGTGAGGGCGGCGAGGTCGCGCACCGGGCGGGCCGGGTCGCCGGCCAGCTCGGCGAGGAGCAGGCGGAACTGGTCGGCCATCCGGTCCACGGTGACGGCGTCGAAGAGCTCCGTGTCGTACTCGACGCGCAGCCGCAGGTCACCGCCGTCGGGGTCGGGCACCAGCATGATCGACAGGTCGAACTGGGTGGTGCCGGGGCGCAGGTCGACGGGGGTCACCTCGACCGGGCCCATCGACCGGGCGGCCGGCGGGGTGTTCTGCGCCGCGAACAGCACGGTGAACAGCAGGGTCTGGGCCCGGTCGCGGGCCGGGCGCAGCTCTTCGACGAGCTGGTCGAAGGGGACGTCGGCGTGCGCGTACGCGTCCAGGCAGGCGGCGCGCACCCGGTCGAGCAGCTCACCGACGGTCGGGTCCCCGTCGAGGTCGGCGCGGAGCACCAGGTTGTTGACGAAGAACCCGACGAGGCCCTCCAGTTCGGTGCGGGAGCGGCCGGCGACCGGTGAGCCGACCGCGAAGTCCCGCTGCCCGCTGTAGCGGGCGAGCATCAGCTGGCAGGCGGCCAGGCCCACCATGAACGGTGTGGCCGAGCGACGCCGGGCGGCGTCGGTGACCCGGGCGACCAGGTCGGCGGGGATCCGGTGCCAGCGCAGGTCACCGCGCCAGGCGCGGGTGGCGGGGCGGGGCCGGTCGGTCGGCAGCTCCAGCGCCGGCAGTCCGGCGAGGCGCTGCCGCCAGTACGCCAGCTGCGCGGCCGCCTCCGGGCCGGTGCTCCACTGCCGTTGCCAGGCCGCGTAGTCGCCGTACTGGATCGGCAGGGCGGCCGGGGCGGCGCTGTCCGTGCCGGCGGCGTACGCGGCGACCAGGTCGCGGGCCAGGACCTGCACCGACCAGCGGTCGCAGATCGCGTGGTGCAGGGCCAGGTGCAGCACGTGCTGCGCGGCGTCGACCCGGATCAGGGTGACCCGCAGCAGTGGCGCGCTGCGCAGGTCGAACGGGACGCCGGAGAGGGCGGTGAGGGTCTCGTCGAGCCGGCCCGGGTCGGCCAGCTCGGTCACCTCCAGCGGCACGGTGAGGGCGGGCGCGATGACCTGCACCGGTTCACCGTCGGTCTCGTGCAGCGAGGTGCGCAGCGTCTCGTGCCGGGCCACCACGGCGTTCAGTGCGGCGTGCAGCACCTCCCGGTCCAGCGGCCCGGTCAGCCGCACCGCGCCGTCGACCGTGTACGCGCCCGCGCCGCCGGCATCGAGCTGGGCGAGGAACCAGAGCCGGCGCTGACCGGAGGAGGCGGGCAGCACGTACCGGCCGGCGAGGTCGCCGCCGACCTGCGGCATCCGGAACTGCGCGGGGATCGGCGGCGCGGTGGCGTCCCCGGCCGGCGTCGTGCTCGCCGGCGCGCCGGTGGGCGTGCCCTGCGGCAGGGCGGCGGCCAGGCCGGCCACCGTCGGGGTGGCGAAGACCGCCCGCACCGGCAGGTCCACCGCCACGGCGTCGCGGATGCGGGCGACCACCCGGGTGGCGAGCAGGGAGTGCCCGCCGAGGGCGAAGAAGTCGTCGTCGCGGCCGACCCGGTCCAGGCCGAGCACGTCGGCGAAGATCGCGGCGAGGTGTTGCTCGGCCGTCCCGCGGGGCGCGGCGTACGCGCCGACGTCCGGGCGCAGCCCGTCCGGGGCGGGCAGCTTCGCCCGGTCGACCTTGTTGCGGTTGGCGGTCAGCGGCAGCGCGTCGAGCAGCACCAGCGCCGACGGCACCATGTAGTCGGGCAGCCGTTCACGGCAGGCGGCGTGCAGCGCGGCGACCAGGCCGGTGCGGTCGGTGTCGTCCGGGTGGTGCAGGTCGGCGTAGCCGACGAGCCGCTGGTCGCCCGGGGTGTCCTCGCGGACCACCACCACCGCGTCGCGTACCCGGGGATCGGCGCGCAGCACCGACTCGATCTCGCCCAGTTCGATGCGGTGGCCGCGGACCTTGACCTGGAAGTCGATCCGGCCCAGGAACTCCAGCGTGCCGTCGCCCCGCCAGCGCACCAGGTCCCCGGTCCGGTACACCCGGGCGCCCGGCACCTCCGGGTGGGCGACGAACTTCACCGCGGTCAGCTCCTCGCGCCGCCAGTACCCGGCCGCCACGCCCGCGCCACCGATCCACAGCTCCCCCGGCACGCCCACCGGCACCCGCCGGCCGGCGTCGTCGACCACCAGCAGTTCGGTGTTCGCCACCGGCCCGCCCAACGGCAGGGGGTCCTCCCCACCACGGACGCGGTGCACCGTCGACCACACCGTCGTCTCGGTGGGCCCGTAGAGGTGCCAGACGCGTGCGCCTGCGACGTGCAGCCAGTGCGCCAGGTCGGCGGGGACCCGCTCCGCCCCGGCCAGGGCGGTGAACCCGTCCGGTGGCCGCCAGCCGGCCTGCTGGAGCAGCCGCCAGGTGGTCGGGGTGCCTTGGAGGTAGGTGACCCCGCTGCGACGCAGCCGCTGCGCCAGCCGCTCGCCGTCGACGACGGTGGCGTGCGGGATCATCTCGATGCGCGCGCCGACCAGCAGCGGCAGGTAGACGTCGAGGACCGGCATGTCACAGGAGAGGGTGTTGGCCGCGCCGACCACGTCGACGCCGGTCAGCCCGGGCTCGCGCATCATGCTGAGCAGGAAGTTCACCACCGGCCGGTGCGGCAGCGCCACGCCCTTCGGGTGGCCGGTGGAGCCGGAGGTGTAGATCAGGTACGCCAGGTCGTCGGGGCCGGGCCCGTCGGGCAGCGGATCGGTCGGGCGGGCGGCGATCGCCGTGCGGTCGGCGTCCAGCCGGACCACCGCGACCGACTCGGGCAGCTCGGGCAGCAGGTGGGCCAGGTCGGCCTGGGTGAGCACCGCCGAGGCGCCGGAGTCGGTGAGGATGAACGCCACCCGATCCGCCGGGAAGGCCACGTCGACGGGGACGTAGGCGGCCCCGGCGCGGAGCACGCCGAGCAGCGCGACCAGCACGTCGCAGCCGCGCTCGGCGAAGAGCGCCACCCGGTCGCCACGGGTCACGCCGAGGGCGCGCAGGTGCTGGGCGAGCTGGTGGGCGCGGACGTCGAGCTGCGCGTACGTCAGCGACCCGGCCTCGTCGGCGACCGCGGTCCGGTCGGCGAACGCCGGGAACCGGACGGTGACGTACCGGTCGAGGCTGGTCGCCGGCACCGGCGGCCGGACTCCGGTGCCCCAGGTGGTGAGGCGGGCCCGTTCCTCGGCGGGCAGCGCCGGCAGCGCGGAGAGCCTGCGGTCGACGTCGGCGGTGAGGGCGTCGAGGACCAACCGGTAGTGGGCGAGCAGCCGGTCCACCGTCGCGGCGTCGAAGAGGTCGGTGTTGTACTCGGCGACCACCTGCTGGGCGGTGGTGTCGGGGCCGGCGGGGAAGACGGTGAGGGTCAGGTCGTACTTGGCGGCGCTGTCCGGGGCGCGCAGCGGCGCGGCGGCAACGTCGCCGAGGCGCAGCGACGGGGTCGGCAGCGGCGCGGCGATGAACATCACCTGGAACAGCGGGCTGTGCGCGAGGTCGCGGTCCGGGCGCAGCCGTTCCACCAGCCGCTCGAACGGCACGTCGGCGTTGGCGTAGGCGTCCAGGCAGGTGTCGCGGACCCGGTCCAGCAGCTCCCCCACCGTCGGGTCGCCGGTGAGGTCGGTCCGCAGCACCAGGTTGTTGGTGAAGTAGCCGATCAACGGCTCCAGCTCGGGACGGTACCGGCCGGAGACCGGGGAGCCGACCGGCACGTCGAGGGTGCGCGCGTACCGGGACAGGGTGAGCGCGTAGCCGGCGAGCAGGGCCATGAACAGGGTGCCGCCGCGCCCGGCGGCGAGGGTGGTGAGGTCGGCGACGAGGCCGGCCGGGAGCTGCGCGGTGCGGGTGGCGCCGCGGTAGGTCTGTACCGCCGGGCGCGGCCGGTCGGTGGGCAGGTCCAGCACCGGCAGGTCGGCGAGCTGGCGTCGCCAGTGTTCGAGCTGGCGCCGCTCGGCGGGGCCGCCGGCCCAGCGCTGCTGGGCGACGGCGTAGTCGCCGTACTGGACCGGCAGGTCGGGCAGCGCCGGTTGCGCGCCGGCCGCCAGCGCGGTGTACGCGCCGGAGAGCTCGGTGGTCAGCGCCTCCACGGCCAGCCGGTCGCCGACCGCGTGGTGCAGGGTGACCAGCAGCGCGGCGTCGTCGTCGTCGAGGGTGGCCAGCACCACCCGCAGCAACGGCGGGGCGGTCAGGTCGAACGGGCGGGTGGCGGCGTCGCGGAGCAGGTCGGCCAGGGCCGCGTCGCGGTCCGCGGCCCCGGTCAGGTCCACCTCGGACAGCGGGGTCGGCACGTGCGGGTGGATCACCTGCTCCGGATCGCCGTCCACCGCCGCGAACCCGGTGCGCAGCGTCTCGTGCCGGCGGACCACCAGGGCGAGCGCGGCGCGCAGCGCGTCGGTGTCGAGCCGGCCGCGCAGCCGCAGCCCGCCGTGCAGGTGGTACGCGGCGGCGGTGTCCGGCTCGAACTGGGCGAGGAACCACACCCGGCGCTGCTGGAAGGAGGCGGGGAGCCGGAGAAGGCCGTCGGCGTCGGATGCTCGGGACGCCGGGGTGAGCTGCGGGGAGCCGGGCGGGCCGGCCAGGTCGAGCACGGCGGCGAGGCGGGCGACGGTGGGTTGGGCGAAGACCGCGCGGACCGGCACCTCGACGTCCAGGTCGGCGGCGATCCGCCCGACCAGTGCGGTGGCGAGCAGGGAGTGCCCGCCGAGGGCGAAGAAGTCGTCGTCGCGGCCGACCCGGTCCAGGCCGAGCACGACGGCGAAGATCCTCGCGAGTCGGTCCTCCACGGCGCCGCGCGGCGGCTCGTAGCGTCCGGCGTGCTGAGCGGGGTCGGGGGCGGGCAGGGCACGCCGGTCCACCTTGCCGTTCGCGGTGAGCGGCAGCGCCGGCAGCGCCACGAAGGTCGCCGGGACCATGTAGCCGGGCAGCCGGGCGACGCAGGCGTCACGCAGCGCGTCGGGCTCGGCGTCACCCACGTGGTACGCCACCAGCCGCTGGTCGCCGGGGGTGTCCTCACGTACCACCACCACCGTGTCGCGCACCCGCGGGTCGGCGCGCAGCACCGACTCGATCTCCCCCGGCTCGATCCGGTGCCCGCGCACCTTCACCTGGAAGTCCAGCCGGCCCAGGAACTCCAGCCGGCCGTCCGGCCGCCAGCGGACCACGTCCCCGGTGCGGTACACCCGGGCGCCCGGCGTCTCCGGGTGCGGCACGAACCGGTGCCGGGTCAGCTCGTCGCGCCGCAGGTACCCGGCCGCCACGCCCGCGCCGCCGATCCACAGTTCCCCCGGCACCCCGAGCGGGGTCCGGCGTCCCGCCCGGTCGACCACCAGCAGTTCGGTGTTCGCCACCGGCGATCCCAGCGGCACCGGGTCCTCCTCACCGGACACCCGGTGCACGGCCGACCAGACGGTCGTCTCCGTCGGCCCGTACAGGTTCCACACGGCGGCGCCCGTGCCGGTCAGGGCGCGGGCCAGGTCGGGCGGGAACGCCTCGCCGCCGCACCAGACGGCGAAGCCGGGGCCGGGGCGCCAGCCGGCGGCCAGCAGCAGCCGCCAGGTGGCCGGGGTGGCCTGCACCACGGTCGCCCCGGCCTCGGCCAGGTGGGCGGCGAGCCGGGGCCCGTCGGCGGCGACGGCGCGGGGCACCACGTCGACCCGGCCGCCGACGAGCAGCGGGCCGAGCAGTTCCAGGGCGGCGATGTCGAACGAGAGCGTGGTGACCGCGGCCAGCACGGTGTCCCCGTCGAGGCCGGGGCGCTCGGCGAGGGTGGTCAGCAGGTTGACCAGGGCCCGGTGCGGCACCGCGACGCCCTTCGGCGTTCCGGTGGAGCCGGAGGTGTGGATGACGTAGGCCAGGTCGTCCGGCCCGGGCCGCGCCGGCCAGTCGGCGGCGTCCGGCAGGTCGTCGTCGAGGCGCAGCACCGGCGGGCCGTCGGGAAGGGCGTCGGCGCTCGCCGCGTCGGCGAGCACCAGCGCGGCGTCGCCGTCGGCGAGCACGAAGCGCAGCCGCTCGGCCGGCAGCGCCGGGTCCACCGGCAGGTACGCCGCCCCGGCGCCGAGGACGCCGAGCAGCGCCGCCGGCAGGTCGACGTCGCGGTCCACGGCCACGCCGACGAGCTGCCCGGGGCGTACCCCGGCGGCGTGCAGGGCGGCGGCGATGCGCTGGGCGCGACGGACCAGGTCGGCGTAGCCGAGCCGGCCGGAGACGCCGGTCACCGCGGTGCGCTCGGGGTGGGCGGCGGCCCGGGCGGCGACCAGGGCGGGCAGGCTTTCGGCGGGCAGCTCCCGCCGCGGCCCGCGCCCCCGGTCGACGAGCAGCTCGCGCTCGGCGTCGGTGAGCAGCGGCAGCGCGGACAGTGGCCGGTGCGGGTCGGCGACCACCGCGTCGAGCACCTGGCGCAGGTGGGCCAGCAGCCGCCGGGCGGTGTGCGGGTCGAACAGCGCGGTGTTGTGCTCGACGGTGACGGTCAGGGCGCCGTCGGCGCGGGGCACGCAGGTGACGAAGAGGTCGAACTTGGCGGTCCCCGGGTCGACCCGGAACAGTTCGGCGGTGAACCCGGTGGCGGTGAGCGCGGGCAGTGGCACGTTGCCGAAGACGAACATCACCTGGAACAGCGGGCTGCGGGCCAGGTCCCGCTCCGGGCGCACCCGCTCCACCACCCGCTCGAACGGCACGTCAGCGTGGGCATAGGCGTCCAGGCAGGTGCCACGGACCCGGTCGAGCAGCTCGGCGAAGCCCGGGTCGGCGCTCGCGTCGATGCGCAGCACCAGGTTGTTGACGAAGAAGCCGACCAGGTGTTCCAGTTCGGGCGCGCGGCGCCCGGCGACGGGGGTGCCGACGGCGAGGTCGTCCTGCCCGGAGTGCCGGGCCAGCACCGCGGCGAAGCCGGTCAGCACGGTCATGAACAGGGTGGCCTGGTGGTCGCGGCCCCGCCGTTCCAGGGCGGCGACCAGCTCGGCGGGGAGGACCGTCTCGACGGTGCCGCCGTCGAAGGTCTGGGTGCTCGGCCGGGGGTGATCGGTGGGCAGATTCAGCGGCGGCAGGCCGGCCAGTCGCCGCTGCCAGTGGTCGAGTTGCCCGGCCTCCTCGTCGCCACCGACCCACTGGCGTTGCCAGGCGGCGAAGTCGCCGTACTGCACCGGCAGCTCGGGCAGCGCCGGTGGCACCCCGGCCAGGGCGGCGTCGTAGCAGGCCAGCAGTTCCCGGACGAAGACCGCGCCGGACCACTGGTCGTAGACGGCGTGGTGGAAGGCCACGACGAGCACCTGGTCGGCCGGGCCGAGGCGGTAGAGCACCACCCGGAACAGCGGCGGGCGGGTCAGGTCGAACGGGCGGCGCAGCAGTTCGCGGATCTCTGCGGCCAGGGCGGCGTGCACGGTGGCGGTGTCCGCGCCGGTGGGGACCCGGCCGGTGGCGTCGACCTGCTCCACCTCGACGGTCAGCTCGGTGGTGACGGCCTGCACGGGTTCGCCGTCGACGAGGACCAGCCCGGTGCGCAGGGTCTCGTGCCGGCGGACCATGGCGGCCACCGCCGCGCCGAGGGCGTCCACGTCCAGCTCCCCGGTGACGCGCAGCGCCCCGTGTTCGGTGTACGACGCGGCGCTGCCGGGTTCGAGCAGGTCCAGGAACCAGAGTCGGCGCTGCCCGTACGACGCCGGCAGCAGGTACGCCTCCCGGGTGCTGACCGGGTTGTCATCGACGCTCACGCGGACACTCCTCGCTGTGGTGGCACGGACGGTGCGGGGCCCGCGCGTCGGCCGGGACGCGCGGGCCGTCGGGGTCAGACCCGCTGGGCCAGCCGGGGTTGGCGGGTGATCACCGGCGCGGCGGCGCCCGGGCGCTGCGCCAGGTCGTCGATCGCGGTGGCCAGCCGCTCCAGGACGGGGTGGTCGAAGACCGCGCGGACGGGTACCTCCACACCGAGGCTGCCGCGCAGCTTGAACGCGACCCGGGTGGCGAGCAGGGAGTGTCCACCGAGGGCGAAGAAGTCGTCGTGCGCCCCGGCCTTCTCCACGCCGAGCATCTCCCGCCACGCCGCCGCCACCGCCTCCTCGGTGGGGGTGCGCGGCGCGACGTACTCCCGGTCGAGGTCGGGGCGGGCCCCGTCGAAGCCGGGCAGCGCGGCCCGGTCGGTCTTGCCGTTCGGGGTGAGCGGGAACCGGTCCAGGGTGACGAGGTGGGCGGGGACCATGTACTCCGGCAGCAGGGCGCGCAGCCCGGCGGTCACCTCGGCGTCCAGCACGGTCGCCCCGTCCGCCGGCACCAGGTAGGCCACCAGCCGGGTGTCCCCGGCGATGTCGCGGGGCAGCACCACGGCGTCGGCGATCTCCGGCCGCTCCCGCAGCACCGCCTCGATCTCGCCCGGTTCGACGCGAAAGCCGCGGATCTTGACCTGCTGGTCGGCGCGACCGAGGAACTCCAGCTCGCCGTCGTCGGTCCACCGGGCCAGGTCGCCGGAGCGGTACATGCGCTGCTCGCCCTCGCCGGCGTACGGGTCGGGCAGGAAGCGGGCGGCGGTCAGGTCGAGCAGGTTCCGGTAGCCGAGCGCGACCCCGGCGCCCGCGACGTGGATCTCGCCCCGCATTCCCGGCGGCACCGGCATGCCGCGCTCGTCGAGCAGGTAGATCCGCAGGTCGGGCAGGGGTCGGCCGATGTTGCTGCGGACCGGGCCGGTGAGGTCGGCCCGGGTGATCCGCCGGTAGGTGGAGTGCACCGTGGTCTCGGTGATGCCGTACATGTTGACCAGGTGAGGTTGCTCGTCGCCGTACCGGTCGACCCAGGGGGTGAGGGCCGGGATGTCCAGGTACTCCCCGGCGAAGATCACGTAGCGCAGCGGCAGCCGGGGCGCGCCCTCGGCCAGGGCCGGCGGCATGAACTGGCGAAACGCCGACGGGGTCTGGCTGAACACGGTGACCCGCTCGGCGGCGAGCAGGGTCAGCAGCGCCTCCGGGTCGCGTACCGCCTCGTGGGGCACGACCACGAGCCGGGCGCCGGTGGCGAACGCGCCCCACATCTCGAACACCGACACGTCGAAGGCGTACGAGTGGACCATGCTCCACACGTCGTCGCCGGTCAGCTCCATCCGGGTGCCCGCCCCGGCCACCAGCCGGGCCACGTTGGCGTGGCTGACCAGCACTCCCTTCGGGTGGCCGGTGGAACCGGAGGTGTAGATCAGGTAGGCGACGTCGTTCGGGGCGGGGCCGTCCGGCGGCGGGTCGGCCGGGCGGGCCGCGATGGCGTCGGCCTCGGCGTCCAGGTCGACCACCCGCCCGGCGAACTCGGGTACGACGTCGGCCGCCGCCCGGTGGGTCACCAGCACACTCGCGCCGGCGTCGGCGAGGATCCAGCGCATCCGTTCGGCCGGGTGGCCCAGGTCCAGCGGCACGTACGCGGCCCCGGCGGTGAGCACCCCGAGCACCCCGATCACGGTCTCCACCGACCGGTGCAGGCACAACCCGACCCGGTCGCCGGGGCGTACCCCGTTCGCGCGCAGGTGGTGGGCGAGCCGGTTGGCCCGGGCGGCGAGTTCGGCGTAGCTGAGCCGCTGTCCGGCGCAGACCACCGCGGTGGCGTCGGGCGTGGCGGTGGCCGAGCGGGCGAACAGCTCGGGCAGCGCGGCGACCGGCTGTGCTTCGGTGCTGTTCCAGTCCAGCAGGACCTGACGCCACTGCTCGGTGGGCACGATGTCCATGTCGCCCAGCCGCAGGCCCGGGTAGCGGGTCATGTTGGTCAGGGTCGTGGTGAACTGGTCGACGAGCCGGCGCACCGCGGTCTCGGTGAACCGGGTCCGGTCGTAGACCAGGCGGGGCACCGGCATGGCCTCCCCCGGCATGACGATCATCGTGATCGGGAAGTGCGGACGGCCGTCGTAGGTGGACTCCACCAACTCGACGCCGTGCAGCCCCAGGTCGGGCACGGGCACGTTCTCGAAGGCCAGGTCCAGTTCGAAGAGGGGGCGGTTGCCCGGCAGGTCGGCAAGCCGGCGCAGGTCGGTCAGGGAGATGTCGGCGTGCTCGCGGGCCTGGGCCATGTCGGTCTGCAACTCGTGCAGCCAGTCGATGAGCGGGGCGTCGTCGCGGACCCGGGCGCGCACCGGCATGGTGGCCAGCATCGGCCCCATGATGCGTTCACTGCCGGTCAGCGTCGCCGGTCGCTGGGTGCCGGTGGAGCCGGCGAGGACGTCGGCGCGGCCCAGGTGGCGGCTGAGCACGAGCATCCAGGCGCCCTGCATGACGGTGTTGAGGGTGAGGCCGTGCTCGCGGGCGAAGGCGGTCAGCGCGGGGATCTGCTCCAGCAACTGCGGCGTCGGCAGCACGGCGTGGGTGGGTTCGTCTACCGGCGCCGTCTCCGTCGGGCCCAGGCCCAGTTCCAGGGCGTCGGGGGCGGTGTAGCCGGCGAGGTGTTCCCGCCAAAAGGTCTCCGTCGCCGACCGGTCCTGCTGGGCCCACCAGGACAGGTACGCCCGGTACGGGCGGGCCGGCGGCAGGTCGGGGGTGCCGCCGGTGGCGTACGCGTTGTAGAGGGTGGTCAGCTCGGCGAAGGCCAGGCCGAACGACCAGCCGTCCATGAGCAGGTGGGAGAAGCTCCAGAAGAACTCCCACTCCTGGTCGGCGAAGCGGATCAGTCGCCCGCGCATCAGCGGGGCCTCGGCGTAGTCGAAGCCGGTCATCCGGTCGTCGTGGGCGAACCGGGCGAACCGGGCGCGCTGCTCGGCGGGGTCCGCGTCGCGCCAGTCCAGCACCTCGATCGGGAACGTGACGTCGCGATGCACCACCTGCAGGGCCTTGTCGATGCCCTCCCAGTGGAAGCTGGTGCGCAGCACCGCGTGCCGGTTGACGATGCTCTGCCAGGCGGCCCGGTACGCGTCGACGTCCAGCGGGCCGCGCATGCGCATGGTGACCTGTTCCAGGTAGATGCCGCTGCCCGGCGAGTACAGGTTGTGGAACAGCAGCCCCTCCTGGATGGGGGACAGCTCGTAGACGTCCTCGATGCCCTCGAGCTCCATCACTTTCTCCTCCCGGGCCGGGACGTGCCGGCTCGCGTGTGGTCGGGCGGGTGGGGTCGGTCCCGCCGGGAGGCGGGGTCGGCGAGCAGCGCCCGCACCGCCGCGACGGGATCCGGGTGACGCCGCGGGTCGGTCGGTCCGCCCTCGGGGCGCGGTGACAGGACGGACAGTGTCGGCAGGTCCGGGGTGACATGGCGCAGCAGGGCGGTCAGCGTGCTGCCCGGTCCCACCTCCACCGCCACGTCCCGGTCGGCGAGTTGCCCGGCCGCCTCGGCGAAGCGGACGGGTCGCCCGGGCAGTCGCAGCCAGTGCTCCCGGTCGACCGCCTCGTCGGCGCTGACCGGGCGCCCGCTGACCGTGCTGAGCCATCGGAGCCGCGGCGGGCGGGGCGTGGTCGCGGTCAGCGCCGCGGCGACCGGCCCGAGCCGGGACGGCACGTCGTCGGGGTACGCCGCGACCGGCACCGCCGGCCGGTGGCAGGTCACGTACAGCTGGGCGAGGGTGCGTTCCCACCGCCGCAGCTCCGGCCCGGGGCCGGCGACCACGCAGGACTCTGGCGTGTCCACGGCGACCAGCCGGACCTCGGGCGGCAACTGGCGGGCCGCGTCGACGGCGGACAGCCCGACCGTCATCGTCGCGGTTGGCGGCAGGTCGGCGCTGAGCCGGCCGTACGCGACCGCCAGGTGCAGCGCGTCGGCGGGGTCGAGGACCCCGGCCACGCAGGCGGCGGTGACCTCACCGACGCCGTAACCGAGCACGGTGTCGGGGGCCAGCCCGGCGGCGACGAGCAGCCGGGTCAGCGCGTATTGCAGGACGAACAGCGCCGGGGCGGCGCAGTCCGGTGGCACGACCCGGCCCGGCGGGCCGAGCAGCGCCGCGCGGACCCGGTCGTCGAGGTGTCCGGGCAACGCGGCGAGCGCGGCGTCGACCTCGGCGCGGACCGCCGGCTCGGCGTCGTACGGAGTTCGGCCCATGCCGGCGCCCGCGGCGGCCGGCCCGGGATAGAGGAAGACCAGCCGGGGTCGGCGGGGAGCGGCCAGGGTGACGTGCGGTGCCCCGCAACCGGCCGGTTCGGGCCGGTCCGCCCGCGCGGTGGGCCTCGGCGTCTCACTCATCAGGTCCCCTCTCCGCCGTGCCCGCGCCGGTCGGGGCGGATGCCGTCGGCTGCGGCGCCGGTCGCCGCAGCGCCGCCCGTGGGTCACGTTGCCGTCCGGTGCGCGGCCCGGCCGCCCTCGGACGGGGGCTCCGCCCGGGCACGTCCCGGCGGGGCCCGCCGGCGGTGCCCGAACGGCTACCCGCCGGGCGTCCGCCCGGCGGGTAGCCGTTGGGACGGACCGGGCGGCCACGGTGACGGTCACAGTCGGGTCCGCATCTCCCACAGCTCGGGGAAGAACCGTTCGTCGCGGCGGGACCGGAGATACTCGACGCCGGTGGAGCCGCCGGTGCCCGGCCGGTGACCGATCAGCCGCTCCACCGCCAGGGCGTGCCGGGAGCGCCAGAGCGCCCACGCCTCGTCGTGGTCGAGCAGCGCCTCGGCGACGGCGAGCGGGTCGCGGTGGGTGCGGCCGTCGCGCAGCAACCGGACCGGGTCGTCGACGCCCCGGCGGCGCAGCACCACCCGGAAGGCGTCACCGAGGCTCGGCTCGCGCAGCCGGCGCTCGAGCCGGGCGGCACCGGCGCTGCCCGGAGCGGCCACCCCGGCGTGTCCCCTGCGCCGCAGCCCGGACAGGTATTCGATCTCCCGGTAGCGGACGGACTGGAACCCGCTGGCGCTGCCCAGGTGGGGGCGCAGGCCGGCGAAGCCGGTAGGGGTCAGGGTGGCGAGGGTGTCGAGCTGGGTCACCAGCAGCCGGTCCACCGCGGCCACCCGACGCAGCCGGTGCAGCGCGTCGGGCAGGGCGTCGGCGAAGAGGGCGGCGCGGGCGGCGACCAGCTCGTGCAGGATCAGCTCGAACCACACCTCGAACGCCTGGTGCACCAGCACGAAGAACCGTCCGTCGGGGTGGTCCGGCACCGGTTCGGTCGCCGCCATCAGGGCGTCCAGGTGCAGGAAGGAGCCGTAGTCGACGGCCGCCGGGGCCGGCACGACTCCCCCGGGCTCCGCGCGCTGGTCCTGGTGCAGGGTCATCGCCGCGAACCGCCTCTCCGTCCCGGTCGGCGGCGCGGGCCGCCGCCGACGCCCGGCCGTGAATCTCGCACCGTCCCGACGCGGCGGACAGCCACCAACGCCCACGACGATCGGCGCGCGCCGCCCGCCCGGTCGACCGGCCCGATCGGGGCAGGCCCGGTACGCGACCCCGGGACGGTCAGCGGTAGACCCGGCGCACCCGCGCCCCGAGCCGGGTGAGCAGTTCGTTGGGGATGGTGCCGACGGCCGCAGCCAGCTCGACGAGCGTCGGCTCGCCCCCGGTGCCGGGGCCGAACAGGACCACCGGGTCACCGGCGAGCACCGGCGCGTCGGGCACGTCGAGCACGAACTGGTCCATGCAGACCCGCCCGCTGATCCGCCGGCGCCGCCCGGCGAGCAGGACCTCCGCCCGGTTCCCGGCGGCGCGGGGCACGCCGTCGGCGTACCCGGCGGCCACCAGGGCGAGGGTGGTCTCCCGGGTGGTGACGTACTCGTGGCCGTAGGAGACCGGTGTGCCGGCCGTCACCTGGCGGGCCAGCACCACCGGGGCGCGCAGGGTCATCGCCGGGACGAGCTCCACCGGGGGTGGTCCCGGCAGCGGGTTGACGCCGTAGATGGCGATGCCGGCGCGGACCAGATCGTAGGCGGTCGCCGGCGCGGCCAGCGCTGCGGCCGAGTTCGCCAGGTGGCGTAGCCGGGGGGTGATCCCGTGGGCGACGGCCACCTCGAGCGCCTCGGCGAAGAGCGCCACCTGCCGGTCGATGGACGGATGCCCCGGCTGGTCGGCGTTGGCCAGGTGGCTCCAGACGCCGACGACGTCCAGCTCGTCCCCGGCGGACTTCCCGGCGGCGAGCACCAGCTCCGGCCAGCGGGCCGGGATGGCACCGGCCCGGGCGCAGCCGGTGTCGACCTTGAGGTGCAGTCGGGCCGCCCGTCCGGTCCGGCGGGCGGCGGCGAGCAGTTCGTCGAGCACCCAGCGGTCGGAGACGGACACGTCGACGCCGGTCCGAACGGCCGGGGTGAGGTCTTCGCCGGGTCGGGGCAGCCAGCACAGCACCGGGGCGGTGATCCCGGCGGCTCGCAACGCCATCGCCTCCGGCAGGTACGCCACGCCGAGCCAGGTCGCGCCGCCGGCGAGGGCCGCCCGAGCGGCGGGGACCAGGCCGTGGCCGTACCCGTCGGCCTTGACGACCGCCATCACCTCCGCGGCGCGTAGCCGGCACAGCGCGGAGACGTTGTGCCCGATGGCCGCAAGATCGATCACCGCTTCGCACCCGAGCATGTCGCGACTGTGACCGAGGGTCCGGTGAGGACGCAGTACCTGATCGGGGCGTCCGGTGTGGCGCTCCGCGTGGTCGCGGGCGGCGCCGGAGCGCGGTCGCGCCCGGATGGGGGTCGGCGCGATCCGGTACCCCGACCGGGCCTGGTCGGGCACTCCGACCGCCACGCCCGGCCGGCCGCGACGAAGTGGGTCCCTCTTCCGGGGGTTCGCTGCCACCGGGGCCGGCCTAGCGTCCGGGACGCGGCTGCCCGTCCGCTCCGGACCGGGACGCCGACAGGTATCCGCGTGTGGCAGACCGGTGGGAGCGTGCAATGGACGAACAACAGGCGGTGGAACTGGTCATCCGGTTGGTGGCCCGGGGCCGGGGGGTGGACGCCCGGGCCCTGAGCCCCGCGACGAACCTGGTGGAGGACCTGGGTTTCGACTCTCTGGACGCCTCGGAGCTGCTCGCGGCCGTGCACACCGAGACCGGCACCCACCTTCCTATGTCCGACCTGTCCGACCTCCGCACGATCGGGGACATCGGGCATGCGCTGACCCACCAGGAGGCCACCCCGTGATCACTGCCACCGGCCGGCACATCGACCCCGAGGATCCGGTGTGGATCCTCAACCAGTACCGCGCCGCGGAGGTGCACGGCGCGGGCGCCATCATGCGGATGGCCCGGCTCGCCGACACCGCTCGGCTGCGCAGCGACCTGTCGCGGCACCTGCGCGACGAGGCGGTGCACGCCTGGCTGTGGACCCGCGCGATCGAGGACTTCGGCGGTGAGGTGGTGGAGGTGGCGCAGCCCTACCAGGCGCGTCTGTCCGCGCACTTCGGCATCCCCAGGACGCTGACCGACATGCTGGCGCTGACCCTGGTGTCGGAGCAGCGCGGCCTGTCCGAGTACGAGCTGCACGTGGGACAGGAGGACCTGCCGCAGGCGGTCCGGCGTCCGCTGCGCGCCATCATCCGCGACGAGGCCTGGCACGTCTCCTACATCGAGGAGGCGCTGCTCGAACGCGCCCGGGAGGACCGACGGGTCCACGACATCATCGAGCGGGCCCAGGAGGCCGACGTGCGGGCCGTGGCCGAACTGGAGGCCGAGGGGGCGACCGCCTGACGCCAGGTCGTGCCGGCTGCGCCCGCCGTGCGGGCGCAGCCGGTGTCCCGGCCGGCACCCCGCACCGGGGGCCGGCCGACCCGCCGTAGCCCTCGACGACGATTGGCGACCCCATGACCGAGCTCGACCTCTCCCCCACCCCTACCGTCACCTGGCCCGACAGCTACGCCACGGAGCCGGGCCTGAGCCTCGAAGAGATCGTCCGGCCGTACGGGTCGTCGACGGTGGTCAGCTTCCTCGCCGCCGACGGCACCCGCGACTCGGCCAGCTACGACCTGCTGGCCCGGCGGATCGCCACCGCCGCCCACCGGTTGCGGGCCGCCGGCCTGCGTCCGGGGGACCCGGTGGCGGTCACTCTCGCCAACGACCTGCCGACGGTGACCGCCGCGCTGGGGGTCTGGGCCGCCGGCGGCACCCTGGTCTCGCTGCCGCCGGCACCCCGGCGCAACCGGGAGGGGTACGCGGAGCGGTTCGGCGCGGTGCTCGACGCGATGGAGTGCCGGTTGCACCTCACCGAGGCGCCGGACGTGGCGCCGCTGACCGCCCGGGTCCGGGCTCTGCCGATCGCCGCCCTGCAGGGTGAGGAGCGCGTCGGTGACCCGGAGCCGGCCGTTCCGCGTACGGCGCTGGTGCAGTTCACCTCGGGCAGCATCGGCGCGCCCAAGGGGGTCGCGGTCCGCGGCGACACCTTCGCCGCACACGTCAAGATGATCAGCCGCTGCTTCGACCTCGACCCCGCCCGGGACACGGTGGCCACCTGGTTGCCGCTGTACCACGACCTCGGCTTCGTGTGCTTCTTCGGCTCGGCGCTCTACGCCCGGACCACCCAGACGCACACCGACCCGAAGGCGTTCGTGCTGGACCCGAGCCGCTGGCTGAGGCTGCTCGCGGAGGAGCGGGCCACGGTCAGCGGCGCGCCGAACTTCGGTTTCCGGCTCGCCTCCCGGGTGCCGTACCCGCAGGGGCTGGACCTGTCGGCGATGCGTTGCTGCCTGAACGCCGCCGAGCGGGTGGTCTGGTCGGACCTGCTGGACTTCCACGAGGTGGCCGGCCCGATCGGATTCCGGTGGGAGGCCGTCATGCCGGCGTACGGGCTGGCGGAGGGGACGGTCGGGGTGTCCTGCACCCTGCGCGACCGTGGTCCGGTGCTCGGGCCCGACGGGCACGTCTCGCTCGGCCCGCCGCTGCCCGGCAACCGGTACACCGTTTCCGGCGGGGAGGCCCCGGGCAGCCTGCTGCTCGACTCCGACTGGCTCTTCGAGGGCTACTGGACGGCCGACGGCTTCCAGCGGCGGGAGCCGGGGCCGTTCGACACCGACGACGCGGCCTTCGTGCGCGACGGCGAGTTGTTCGTGGTCGGTCGCCGGGCCGACGTGGCCTCTGTCTCCGGCCACAACGTCTTCGCCGAGGACGTCGAGGCGGTGGCGCTCACCTCGGGCGGCGCGGAGCTGCTGGGCTGCGCGGCGTTCAAGCACCGGGCCGAGGGCGGTGAGCGCTTCGGGCTGGTGCTGGAGATCTCCCCGCGGATGCGACAGGCCGCCCCGGAGTTGGCCCGCGCCGCGCGGCGGGCGGTCAGCGAGGCGCTCGGGACCCGGACGGCGCCGGTCCTGGTGGTGCAGCGGGGAGCGATTCCGCGGACCACGTCCGGCAAGCCGCGCCGGTCGGCGCTGCGGGAGGCGGTCCTGCGCGGTGAGCTGCCGCCGCGTCGGGTCCTGGCCACGCTGACCTGACGGCGGACCGAGGGGGTGGGGCGCAACCGGGCGCCGCACCCCTCGGCGTTCACGGTCGGGGTGTGTCGGCGGCGGTCAGCAGGTCCAGCTCCGCGTCGAAGCGGGGATCGGGCCGGAACAGCCGGCTGGCCAGCAGTTCGGTGAGCACCTCGTCGGCGCCGCCGCCGATGCGGGCCAGCCGCACGTCGCGCCACCAGCCCTCCAGCGGGAAGTTGGTGGTGTAGCCGCGGGCGCCGAAGACCTGGAGGCAGTCGTCGGTCACCCGCTCCACCGTGTCGCAGACGACCAGCTTGAGTGCGGCCACCTCGTGGGCGAATCCCTCCCCGGCGACCGCCCGGGCGACGGTGTCGCGCAGGGCGGCGGCGGCCACGCCGAGCCGGGCCTGGGCGTGGGCCAGTCGGTGCCGCACCGTCTGCTTGTCGAGCAGCGGCTTTTCCTCGATCACCCGGCGGCGGGCGTACGCGGCGGCGAGGCCCAGCGCCATCCGGCCGGCGGTGAGCAGCTGCGCGCAGATGGAGAGCCGTTCGAACTGCAGCAGCCGGCTGGCGTACGCCAGACCCATGCCGGGCGCGCCGAGCAAAGCGTGCGGGCCGAGCGGGGTGTCGAGGCCGACCTCGCCCACGTCGCACGAGCGCAGGCCGGCCGTGGCGAAGAAGCCCTCCACGCGCACGCCGGGCGCGTCCAGGGGCACCAGGAACAGGGCGAGGTCGCGAGGGCCGCTGCCGGCGACGCGAGCCACGGCCAGCAGGTGCGTCGCGGCCCCCAGGTTCGACACGTAGCGTTTGCGGCCGACCAGGCGCCAGCCGTCGGGCTGCGGGGTCGCGGTGGTGCGCAGGCCCGCAAGGTCCGAACCGCCGTGCGGCTCGGTCGCCCCGAAGCAGCCGACGGCCCGCCCGTCGAGCGCGTCGTCGAGCAGCGCCTGCTGGGCGGCGTCGGCGCCCAGCCAGCGCAACGCCCCGATGAAGACCTCGCTGTGCCCCATCGCGGCGAGCGCCAGCCCGCTGTCGAACTCGCTCAGTTCCTCGGCCATGGCGATCAGTCGGGGCACGCCGGCTGCGGCGCCGGGCAGCCACCGGTCCCGGAACACCCCGTGGTCGGCCAGGGTGGTGAGCACCTCCCGGGGGAGGTGCCCGGCTACCGCCCAGTCCCGCCGGTCGGGGCCGATGGCGGCGAGCGCGGCCCGCACCGAGTCCCGGTACGCCCGCTCGGTCACGGTCGCCGGCGGGCTCATCCCACCAGCTCCCGCCACTCCGGGTGAGCGGTGTCACGCCCGGTCGTGAGGTCGGCGTAGGCGGCCGCGAGCCGCTGGGTCACCGGGCCCACCTTGCCGCCGCCGACCGGGCGTCCGTCCACGCTGAGCACGGGGACGATCCCGGCGGCCGTGCCGGTGAGGAAGCACTCGTCGGCGTGGTACAGGTCGGTGCGGACCAGGACGTCGGCGCGGGCCGGTACGCCGGCCTCCGCGGCGAGGGTGAGGACGGTGTCGCGGACCACGCCCTCCAGGGCGCCCGAGGCGAGGTGCGGGGTACGCAGTTCCCCGTCCCGCACCACGAAGAGGTTGTGCGCCCAGCCGTCGGTGACGTGCCCCTCGGTGTTGAGCAGAATCGCCTCGTCGTACCCGCTGGTCAGGGCCTCCATCTGGGCGAGGTAGGAGTTGAGGTACTGGCCGGTGGCCTTCGCCGCGGGCGGCAGGACGTGCGAGGGCATCCGCTGGAAGCTCGCCACCTTGGCCTTCACGCCGTGCTCCTTGGTACCGCCGGCGAGCGGCCCGTCGGTGGAGGCGAGCACCGCCACCCGGTACGGCGCGGTGAGCGGGCTCTGGCCGGGGCCGAGGAAGACGATCGGCCGCAGGTACGCGTCGGTGAGCCCGTTGGCGCGGACCACCGCCCGGCAGGCCTCGGCGAGGTCGTCCACGCCGTAGGGCAGTCGGACCAGGTAGGTGGCGGCGGATCGGGCGAGCCGTCGCAGGTGGTCGGTGAGCCGGAAGATGGCCGGCCCCTGGGGGGTGCCGTGGCAGCGGACCCCCTCGAAGAAGCCGATCCCGTAGTGCAGGCCGTGCGCGCTGACGTGCACCTGCGCGTCGTCCCAGTCGACCAGGGAACCGTCCAGCCACACCCTGGCATCGGTCATCACGCTCTCCCTCCGTTGCCCCACTGCTGCTGCTCCGGCGCGGACACGATGCGACGGCGAAGGTTCACCACGGCAGGATCCGGAGGAGCAGCGCGCTCCTCGGCCAGCAGGCCGTGGTTCAGGGCGACGGTGACCGCGACCGTCCGGTTCGGACAGTTGAGCTTGGCCAGGACGTTGCCGACGTGCCGCTTCGCGCCGTGCTCGGAGATGCCGAGCCGACGGGCGATCTGCTTGTTGCTGAGCCCTTCGGCGAGCAGCTTAAGGGCCTGCCGCTCACGGGGCGTGAGCATGAACGGCGGGTCCGACCGGGGCTTGCCAGCGGTACGCAGCTCGTCGAGAATGCGCCGCGCCAGCGAGCCGGGGATGGGCATCTCGCCGTGCCGCAGCTTGCGCAGGCTGTCGGCGAGGATCGCCCGGTTCAGTCCTGGCTCGAGCAGGAACCCGTCCACGGGCAGGGCCGCGACCTCGGGCAGCAGCGCGTCCTCGGTCCGGCGCAGCAGGAACAGCGTCGACGTGCCGGCACGGGCGGCGGCGGCGAGCATGACGTCCGTGCCCTGCGCCGGCCCGTCCACCGCGACGATCAGGATCTGGTACCTCCCCGTCTCCAGCAGTCGGGTCGTGGCGTGCGGCTCGCCGCCCGCGTGCACGGCCGTCACCATCGGCAGGTCGGCCAGCATCTGGCTGAGACCGCAGCGGGTCAACTCGTTGTCGATGGCTACCAGGACCGCGACGTCGGCCGCCTGCGGTCGTGCCTCGCTCACCTCGTGCATGCTTCTCCTCCCCCGGGCCGGTGATGGCCCCTTCACGCACCTGGCATGCGGCATCGGCGGCCGGGAGCCCGGCCGCGTTTCGCCGACACTGTCGAGTGGGAACGTGACTGACCGAACGGACAGGGGCAGATATCCGTCCGCATCAATCATTTCAGCGAATGCTAACGGCGATCGGCCGTTCGCACCAGAAAAGCGAAATAGAACTGGGGGCGGGTCCGCGACGGCTCGGTGGGATCACGGTCTCGCTTAGCGACTTTCGCCACGGAGCCGGGGCGTGCAAGCATGCGTTGTGCCGACGAACTCCGCGACGAGGCGGGCGATAATGACCGTTCTGCGCACAGCAGGTGCATTAGCTTCGATGGCGATCGCGATCGGAGTCGGCTGGGCCGCGACCTTCGGCGCCGCGCGGTTCACCGAACGCCCTGCAGTCTTTCTCACCGCCGGCCTGTCGGGCTACGCGCTCGCGCTGGCGCCGGCCGTCTGGTGGCTCACCCGTCGCCCCGGCGGCGAGCCGTCCGGACGGCTGCGCGTCACGGCCGCCGCCGTGGCGGCGGCCGTGGTGCTCGTCCCGGCGGCGTGGGCCGCCCTGCACCCCGCGTACCCGAACGTCCCGGCCGCGCCGGCCGGTACGCGCTTCTGGACGCTGCCGGACGGCAGCCGGATCGCCGTGCTGCGGGTGCCCGCGCGCCCTCGGGTGACCGCCGATCCGGTGGTGTTCCTGCACGGGGGTCCGGGCGTCGCCGACATGGACCATGACGCGGCGGTGCTGGCCCGGCTGGCCGGCAGCGGCCGTGACGTCTGGCTCTACGACCAGGTCGGCGCGGGTCGGTCCAGCCGCCTGGCCGACCCGCGCGGGTACTCACTGGAGCGGGACGTGACGGACCTGGAGCAGGTCCGCCGCCTGATCGGCGCACCCCGGCTGGCGCTGATCGGCCATTCCTACGGCGCCACGCTGGCCGCCACGTACCTCGCCCGCCACCCCGAGCGCGTCTCCCGCGTGGTCTTCTCCTCGCCGGGGCGGCTGGTGCCCGAGGTGGGGGACGTGAGCGGGACCGGCATGGTGGGACGGTTGGACCTGCGGCACCGGCTGGCGGTGTTCGGCACCCTCCTGCGACCTCGGGCGATGTTGACCTACAGCCTGGTCAAGGCCGACCCCCGGGCGGCGTACGCGCTCTCCGGCGACGACGAGATGGACAGCCGGTTCGTCACCCTCCACCGGCAGTCGGCGCCCGGTCTGGTGTGCCCGGGCAGCCCGGCGCCGCCCACTGCGGTCCGGCCCGGCTTCTACGCCAACCAGGTGCCGCTGAGCAGCACCCGCGCGGCCCCGGACATCCGCCCCGCCCTGAGTCGGGTGCGCGTACCGGCCCTGGTCCTCAAGGGAGGCTGCGACTACCTGCCCTGGTCGTTCGCGGCCGACTATCGGCACAGCGTCCCGGGCAGCCGGTTGCTCTACTTCGACGACTGCGGTCACCAGCTCCACCAGGAGCGGCCCGACCGGTTCCTGGCCGTCGTGGGCGCGTTCCTGGCCGACACCCCGGTCCCCTGGCCGGCCTGGTCCGGCACCGGACCCCCCGCCGGCTATCGCGGGGCCCGCTGACCGGTTTCGCCCATCGACGGGCGGTGCCCCGGCAGTCAGCCGCGGGGCAGCACGGAGGCCGCCGAGCAGGAGGTTTTCCAACGTTGCAAATTGTGCTAGTTTCTGGCTACCCATCCGCCGCTCACCTGGTCATCGCGCGGTTTTTACATGCTGCGCGCAACCATTCGCGGTGCGCTCCACCAGAAGGTAGGGAACACCCTTACCCTGCGTTAAGGC
Organism: Micromonospora citrea; assembly: GCF_049629545.1. Classification (GTDB taxonomy): domain Bacteria; phylum Actinomycetota; class Actinomycetes; order Mycobacteriales; family Micromonosporaceae; genus Micromonospora; species Micromonospora citrea_A. Next base: position 28,776 of record NZ_JBNADX010000020.1, on the reverse strand, counting down.
AGGGTCGCCTCAACGCCCGATCGACACGCCCGGTTAACGCCACGCCCCACCGACTGGATTGTTGATCCGGCAACTATTGGTGGTCCCGCCTGCGCGATCAGCGCCCGTCCATGTGACACGGGCTGACGGTCGATACGGACCCGTCGGCGGGCCAGGTGACGTGGCCAAGTGGCGCAACCCGACGCCCGAGCGGCAACTCCGGGCCGGCGACTACGCGGCGACAGCCCCGCCGGCCGGCCCACCCCCGGTCCTCAGGGGAGCCGGACGACCTGACCGGCGTAGAGCAGCCCGGCGCCGAAGCCGAGCAGCAGGGCCAATCCCCCGCCCACCTCGGGTGCCCGAGCCACCAGCCGGTCCATCGCCAACGGCACGGAGGCGCCGGCGGTGTTGCCCAACTCCACCACGTCGCGCGCCACCACCACCGACGGCGGCAGCTCGAGCGCGTCCACCAGCGCGTCCGTGATCCGGTCGTTGGCCTGGTGCGGGATGAACGCGGCGAGTTCGGCGACCTCCACCCCCGCCGCCGCCAGTGCCGCCCGGGCCACCCCCTGCATCCGCGTGACCGCCCAACGGAAGACCGCCGGACCCTGCAGGCGCAAATAGGGGAAGCTCGCGCCACGGTCCTCCCGCAGCACCGACCACGATCGCGGCTGGGCGATGGCGTCGCCCCGGCCGCTGTCGGATCCCCAGACCACCGGCGAGATGCCCGACACCCGCGACGGTGCCACCACCACCGCCCCGGCACCGTCGCCGAAGAGAAAGGCCGACGACCGGTCGTGCGGATCCACGATGTCGCTCATCCGCTCGGCCCCGACCACCAGGACGTGCTCGGCGGAGCGGGAGGCGACCAGGTCCCGCGCCACGCCGAGGGCGTAGCAGAAGCCGGCGCAACCGGCGTTCAGGTCGAAGGCCGCCGCCACGTCCGCCCCCGGGCCGAGCAGCTGCGCGATCCGGGTGGACAGCGCCGGAGCCTGTCTCAGGTGGCTCATCGTCGTGGCGACGACGCAGTCGATCCGCTCCACCGGCAGGCCGGCGGCCGCGAGCGCCTTCGTGCCCGCGACGTACCCCATCACCGCCAGGCTCTCCTCCGGTCCGGCGAAGCGTCGCTGCCGGATGCCGGACCGCCGCACGATCCACTCGTCCGTCGAATCAATCCCGGCGCACACCTCCTGGTTGCTGACCACCCGCTCGGGCAGGTAGCCACCGACACCGACGATCGACGCATGCCGCACGGTCTGCCTCGACACCTCCATCAGCCCCTCCCTGCCCGAGGTCGGGCGCGGCGCCCGGCCGCGGGCGTCGTGCGCAGCCTGACCCGCCGTGGGCACCGCGGCGATCCCCGCCCGTGTGGCCCATCCGAGCCGGTGCCACCGAGACGATCGGGGTGCCCGTTCGCACTCCCCCGCGCGGTCACCCCGGCGATACCCGTCCTCCCGGGACGGACGCCCCCTCCGACCGGCTCGGTCGCGGCGGACCCGGCGGACCGGTCGGACGATCCGATCGGTCCCCGCGCCGCGTCCCCGGCTCCGGTAGAGCTGACGGTGAGGAGGCGGCCCATGAGCGACGACCATCCGCGGTACCTGGCGAAGGAACTGGACGCCAACGACCCGCTGGCGCACCTGCGTGACCGGTTCCTGATCGCCGACGACGACCTCATCTATCTCGACGGCAACTCCCTGGGGCGGCTCCCCGCAGCAACCCCGGCGCACCTCGACCGGGTGATCCGTCACGGCTGGGGGGACCGACTCGTCCGCTCCTGGACGAGCTGGATCGACTGGAGCCGCCGTATCGGCGACCGGCTCGCCGCCACGGCGCTGGGCGCCCGGGAGGGCGAGGTGGTCGTCTCGGACTCCACCTCCGTCAACCTCTACAAACTGGCCAGCGCGGCGCTCGACGCCGCCCCGGCCGGTCGGCGCACGGTCCTCGTCGACGCCGAGGACTTCCCCACCGACCGCTACGTCCTGCAGGGTCTGGCCGACGCCCGGGGAATGACGCTGCGGGCCCTGCGCTCCGACCCGGACGACGGGCTTCAGCCGGGCGAGCTGCGGGCGGCCCTGGACGGCGACGTCGCGCTGGTGCTGCTCTCCGCCGTGAACTACCGTTCCGGGGCGCTGCTCGACACGGCGACGGTCAACACCGCCGCCCGGGAGGCCGGGACGGTGGTGCTGTGGGACCTGTCGCACGCGGTGGGGGCGATCCCGGTCGACCTGGACGGCACCGGGACCGACCTGGCGGTCGGCTGCACCTACAAGTACCTCAACGGCGGCCCGGGCGCGCCCGCCTTCCTCTACGTACGCCGGGAGCTGCAACACCGGCTCCGCCAACCCATCCAGGGCTGGTTCGGCCAGCGTGACCAGTTCCGCATGGCCGCGGACTACGACCCCGCCCCCGACGTCGACCGGTTCCTGGTGGGCACCCCGCCCATCCTCGCGCTGGCCGCCCTCGACCCCGCCCTTGACGTCCTCGACGAGGCCGGCGTCGACCGGGTACGGCAGAAGGGGCAGCGCCTCGGCCAACTGATCATCGAGCTGACCGACGCCTGGCTCGCACCGCACGGCTTCCGGGTGGCCTCCCCCCGCGACCCGCGGCGGCGCGGCAGCCACGTCAGCCTGCACCACCCGGAGGCACTACGCATCTCCCGCGCCCTGGTGACGCAGGGCCGGGTGGTCGGCGACTTCCGCACCCCGGACCGGCTCCGGCTCGGCCCCGCACCCCTGTACACCCGCTACGTCGACGTCTGGGACGCGATGGACCGGCTGCGCGACATCGCGGAACGACGCGCCTGGGAGCAGGTGGCCGACGAGCCCACCCGGATCACCTGAGCTGCCGCTCGGCACGCCGGTGGCCGGTCGGGACCTGCCTCTGGAGGGCGGCCGGCCACCGTATCGCCGACCTGAGCGGACGTCCGGCGCTGGCTGCCCGTCGTGCGGTGGATCCAGAGCGCCGTCGGGGTGCGCGACCGTCGGGAGCATCTGCGGGCCGGGATGGCGACCACCCTGCAACGGCTGGACGCGGCGTTGATGCGGGAGAGCGCCGAGCGCACCGGCTGATGCCTGCCGCGCCGCAGTCGCCGGCCCAGGCAGCGGAGCCGGCAGTGGCCGCAGCCGGAGAACCGCGCGTCGACCCGGCTCCGGCCACGCGACCGGGTCGGCGCGCGGGTTGTCAGCTGCCGATCTTGGCCGGCCGGATGACGGTGAAGACGGCCCCGGCCGGATCGGCGAGCGCACAGACCCGGCCGGTCACCACGTCTCGCGGTGGCACCAGCAGCCGCCCACCCTGGCGTCGGGCCCGCTCGGCGACATCGTCCGGGTCCGCCACCGCGAGGTAGACCATCCAGCCGGACGGTAGCAGGGTGTCCAGCGGCGGGGGCGTCGCGAGACGCCCGGCGACAGGTGCTCCACCGACGGTGAACAGGGCGTACGAGTCGTCGGGGGCGCCGGGCGGCACGTCGGCGCGCAGGCCCAGGGCGTCGGCGTGGAACCGGTCGGCCCCGGCCGGGTCGTTGGTCATGTACTCGTACCAGCAGGGCCGGCCGGGGCCGGGGATCGTCGGGGTCGGGCCGGTACGCAGCCGGAAGCTCCCGCCGAGCGGGTCGTGCACCTCGTCCTCGGTCACCCGGGCTCCGGCCCGACCGGCTGCGGCCTGGACGCCCGCCACGTCAGCGGTGCCGAAGACGGTCCACCAGCGGGCCGGGGCGGGACCGGGGCGCAGCTCGGCGGCGGGAGCGCCGTTCACGGACGCGGTGAAGCCGTCGGCGGTGGCGGTGTACGTCCAGCCGAGCAGGTCGTGGTAGAAGGTGCGGGCGGCGTCGAGATCGCTCGTGACGAGTTCGGCGCCGGCGGGGATCGGTGATGTGAGGGGTGCGTTCACCTGATTCTCCAAACCGGACGGCTGATCAGCGTTCAGGATGCCCTATGGGCGGACTCGACGGTGCTGCTGCCCCGCCACTCGTCGGGTCCTCGACGCAGCAGCTCGTCCAAGGGGATCGGCCGGCCGAGGTGGTAGCCCTGCCCGGCGTCGACGCCGAGCATTCGCAGCGCCGGCACCAGCGCGGCGTGCTCGACCGACTCGGCGACCGTGCGCATGCCCAGGCCGTGCGCGGCGCGGACGATGGCGTCGATGAGCACGGGATCGGCACCGCCGTGATCGGCCTGGCGAACGAAGTCACCCGCTATCTTCACGGTGCTGAAGGGCAGGTGCTTGAGATAGGAGAACGAGCCGAAGCCGGCGCCGAAGTCGTCCAGGCTCAGCCGGCAGCCGGCGTCGCGCAGGGTGCTGGCGAGGTGCCGCACCGCGGCGACGTTGGTGATCGCCGCGGTTTCGGTGATCTCCAGACCCAGCCGGCTCGCCTCGATGCCGGCGGCGCGCAGCGTCCGCACCACCCAGTCCCCGAAGCCCGGCGACTCGAGGGAGCGGGCGGAGATGTTGATGTCGAAGCGCATCCGTGCCGTCATGGCCACCGGGTGGGCCAGCGCCGCCGTGGCGGTGGCGACCACCCAACGGTCGAGTTCGCCGATGAGGTCGTCACGTTCCACCGTCGGCAGGAACTCGGCCGGCGACAGGGTGGGCTCCTCGCCGTCCCGCAGCCGGATGAGCAGCTCGTGACTGACCACGTCACCGGTGCAGAGGTCGATGATCGGTTGGGCGTCGAGGCGCATCCGGTTCTCGTCGAGGGCCTTGCGGACCCGGGTGACGACGTTGACGCGCTGCACGGCGTGCCGGTACTGCTCCGGCAGGTAGAGCCGGGCGCGGTTGCGGCCGGCGTTCTTCGCCTCGTACAGGGCGAGGTCGGCGTGGGCGAGCATCGTGTCGCGGGTGTCGCCGGGTTCCAGCGAGGCGGCCCCGATGCTCAGGGTCACCCTCAGCCCGGTGCCGGCCAACGGTACGGGGGTGCGGACGGTGGCGTTGCACAGCGTCTCGGCGGTGGCGAGGGCGTCTTCGGCGTACGCCCCGGGCAGGACGACGGCGAACTCGTCGCCCCCGAGCCGGCCCAGCACCGTACCGGGCGGCAGTTCGCGCAGGAGCAGCCGGGCCAGGACGCGCAGCACGTCGTCGCCGACCGCGTGCCCGTGCACGTCGTTGATGTCCTTGAAGTTGTCTATGTCGATCAGCAGCAGCGCGCCGGGCCGCTCCCGCGGCTCCGCGAGCAGGTCGTCGAGGCGGGCCAGCAGGGCACGCCGGTTCGGCAGGTCGGTCAACGGGTCACGCTCGGCCAGCCGGGTCAGCTCGTCCTGGGCGCGCTGCATCGCGGTGATGTCGTGGGCGGTGCCCAGCACGCGCACCGGCGCGCCGGTGGGGTCGGTGAAGACCTCGCCGTAGCACTCGAAGACGCGCAACGTCACACGGTCGGCCAGGTACATCCGATGTGTGTAGGAGAAGGACCCACCGGTGCGCAGCGCCGTCTCGAGCGTCCCTTCGATCATGGCCACGTCGTCCGGGTACAGCATCTGCCGGTACGATTCGTAGTCGAGGTCCGTGCCGGGCGGCAGGCCGAACATCTGCAGCAGCACATCGCTCCAGATGACCGCGCCGGTCAGGACGTCCCACTCCCAGGTGCCCACCTTGGCGAGCTGCTCGATGTGGGCCAGCCGCCAGCGGTAGTTGCGCCCACGGTCGCGTTCCTGCCGCTCTGCGCTGACATCGCGCATCTCGTACAGTCGCAGCGGCTGCCCCTCGTGCTCCACGCCCTGACACCGCACCTGCAGCCACCTGGTGGCCCCGTCGGACCCTCTGACGGGCAGCTCCACAGCGGACTCGCCGGGCTCGACCTGCCCCAGTGGCAACTCCCCCAGCCCGACGCCCAGCCGGCGGCCCGCCAGGTTGCACCAGAGGCACCTGCCGTCAGGGGCGAGTATCGCCAGGCCGGTGGAGGCGGTGTCCGCCGCGAGTGCCGGCAAGGTGCTCAACTGGGGGCCACCCACTTCCTCCGCCGATTTGGGCGCAGCACGACGACCACCCACGGACGGTCATCCTGGCGCGACGGGGAGTCTACCGACCCGACCCGTCGATCCGCTCGATGCACCCGGGACGAGTAGGGGTACCGACGCCGGCGCGGTCTCGTTCGTCCCCGGCCTGGAGCCGCCCTGATCAGAACCACTGCTGGACGACAACCGCCGCGCCGCCGCCGTTGTCGCCCAGGTTGTTGTCGTTGAAGGTGAAGACCAGCTGCGGCGCCGGATCGCCATTGCTGGAGAACAACATGCAGTCGCTGTCGGTGCCGACCGGGAACCAGGAGCTGGACCCGTAGGTCCGGCTGGTCTTCTTCATCCACACCGAACCCCCGGTGACCCGGGCTATGAGCGCGTACCGGGGAGCACCGGGCGCCGGCCATCCGCCGGCGGTGGGCGCGGCCGGTAGCTCGCCGGCGATGCTCTTGGTGGTGCCCCACGCGTCGATCCGGATGCTGCCCTGCGCCTTCACCCGGAAGGCGTCCCCGTGGATGATGCTGATGGGCGACGCCCACGTCGTCTGCCGGTTCCCCGGCGCGGGCCAGGCGGCGGGGTCCTGGTGCTGCGCGGTGGTCGAGTCGTAGCAGCTGCCCAGGGCGGTGTCGGCCGCCGCCGGAGCAGCCGGCAGCAACGTGACCGTGAGCGTCAAGGTGAACGCGGTGACGGTCGAGATGATGGTTCTGGCCCGCATGGCGGCTCCTGTTGGAGAGCCCGCCCACGGCGGTCGCGGGCGGTGGAGCCCAGTGTGTCCCACCCCGACAAGCAACCTGCGGCGCGGGAGGTCCGTTCAGCGCCTGCGGCAGCGCGGAACGGACCTCCCGGCAGGTGCCGGCCGGGGTGGGAGGGTCCAGATGCGTCTCCTCGCCCGTCCCGGACAGATCCGGGCGATCCCGTACGATTTCTAGATCCTGACCGGTGTCACGGTGTGGTCAGGGCGAAGCGGCGCACCGTCACCGCACCGCCCAGTGACTGGGTGGCGTAGTTGAACATGCCGAACCGGTATCCCATGAAGAACTGCCAGGCGTTGTTGAGGGTCAACGCGTTGCCCAGCGGTGTGAACGTGACCCCGTCCGTGCTGTACGAGAACCTCGCCTGCCGACCCGAGCCGGGCCGGATGTCGGCGTTGGCCCGCAACCAGATCCGCCCGCCGGACACCGGGGCGCCGGCGATCTCGGTGCCGGTGCCGGTGGTGTTCCAGTTGTCGGTGCCCATGGTCAGGCCGTTGGTCATGACCACGCGGGTGGCGCCGTTGTCCCGTTTGACGCCGATCCACGCCGACGTGTCGCGCAGCATCGCGAGCCCGGCCCGGTCACCGTCGCGCATCGTGGAGTAGTCCAACTCGATGGTTCCCGTCGAGGTCGGTCCCTGGATCCGGTGGGTCAGTGTGTTGCGGGCGCGGTAGAGGTCGTTGGTGACCGAGGCGGTCTGCAGGCGTAGGCCGTTGTTCACCGACCACCGGCTGTTGTCCGGGTTGTGGTTCCATTCGTACTGGACGCCGAGGGTGGTGCCGGGGAAGGTGTCGGTGCCGGTGAGCGGCTTGACCGGACGCAGCGGCAGCGGGTTGGGGTAGTTGACGCCCCAGGAGCCGTTGACCGTCTTCACCTGCGGCCAGCCGTCACTGGTCCAGGTGATCGGCGCCAGCGTCGGCATCCGGCCACCCGGGTACGCGTCGGTGAAGGCCATGTAGTACCAGGCGCCGTTCTGGGTCTGCACCAGACCACCCTGGTGGGGCACCCCGCCGCCGGTGATCGGACCGGGCATGTCGAGCAGCACCTGCCGCTGCTCGTACGGGCCGAACGGGCCGTTGGTGGACTTGAGCACGTACTGGCCGTTGGCGGGGCGGGTGAGCCAGATGTAGTAGGCGCCGTTGCGCTTGTAGAACCGGGCTCCCTCCAGCGTGCCGATGCTCGACGGCGTCTGGTACACCTGCTGGGCCCGCACCTGGGTACGTCCGTCGGCGGACAGCTGGGCCACGCTGATCGTGCCGTTGCCGTACGCGACGTACATGGTGTCGTTGTCGTCGATCAGCATCCCGGCGTCGTAGTAGCAGTTGGGGATGGTGGCGTGCCGGCTCCAGGTGCTGTCGACGGCCGACGCGGTGTAGATGTGCGTCTGGGCGAAGTCGATGCAGCCGGCCCAGTAGAAGGTCCGGTTGCTCGGCCGGTAGTTCAGGGTCGAGGCCCAGATCCCGTCGACGTACGCGTGGCTGCCGTTGGCCATGTCGTACTTCGATCCGAAGTCCAGCCGGGGCACCGAGTGCCCGGCGAACTCCCAGTTCACCAGGTCCCAGGACCGCAGCACGGGCGCGCCGGGCGAGTAGTGCATGGTGGAGGCGGACATGTAGTAGACGTCGCCGACCCGGATGATGTCGACGTCGGCGAAGTCCTGCCAGACGGCCGGGTTGGTGAAGGTGCCGCCAGGGTTGCCGGGGTCGCCGACGCGGACGAGTTGCCACTGCTGGTGGCTGCCGTTGAAGTCGTCGTACTGCACGATGTTGCCGCCGTCGGCGGTGGACGCGTTCTGCACCTCCATCACCTTGTTCGAGTTCCGGTTGATCAACCGGACGTGCCCGTCGGTCGAGTCCGCCAGCCGGAACTGCTGGTTCGTCCCGTTGTGGTCGGCCCACTGCACGATGCTCGCGCCGTTGGCGGTGGAGAAGTTGTAGACGTCCAGCACCTTGCCCGAGTGCCGCGACTTCAACCGGTAGAACCCGCCTCCGGAGTCGACGAACTGCCACTGCTGCTGGTTCCCGTCGTTGCGCGACCACTGCGTGATCCGCGCCCCGTCGTTCGTGGCGAGGTTGTACACGTCGAGGGCCTTGCCGCTGTTGCGGTTCACCAACACGTACCAGGCGTTCGTATCCACCGTCGCCGCCGAGGCCGGCGACGGCGCGATGCCCACCAGGGCACCACCCGTCACCATCGCCGCGGCGGCGGCAGCGACCCGCCACAGCCATCCGCGTCGACGCGGTACGGCTCGCGGGAGCCCACCGATGGCAACCATGACTCTCCTTCGATGACAGGGACTGGAAGCACGGGTCGCCGTCCCGGCTGCCCGGACCGGCCGGGTCGGCGGCGCCGTGCGGCGCGATCGCTGACGTGGGCGCCCCTGCCCGGGAGGCGCACGGCGGGATCGGCGGTGCCGGATCAGCCTCCGGCCCGGCTCGGCGCCGACTTACCCGTCCATCGACTGTGAGCGATAACATCTTGCTAGTCAAGATGTAACGCTCAGGTGAGCACGGCCGTCCGGCCGCGCGCTCACCGTGACGACCGGCCAGGATGGACCCCGCCGGCCTCCGACTCCCCACATCAGCGACGGCTCGCTCGCCATTGATTTACATTGATTGATGTCAGCGCTAACATGCTTGCCATCACCACGCGGTACCGGCCACCCACCACGGCAGCCGCCACCAGGGCCGACGGACGACGACCGACACGACTCGACGTCGTCCCGGTGATGCCCGGCCACCACCCCCTGCGGGAGCGGCGGACCGGGGCGGGCCCGCCGTGCACGATGACGCCGGCGCAGGGCACGCGGGCGCCGCGTCCGGGCCGCCCCACGGCGGTCACTCCCCGGTGCCGGTCACCAGCACTGACGAATCGACGAGGAGGAGCACGTGCGTAGACCGAGCAGATGGCTCACCGCCGTCCTGGGGGTCCTGGCGGTGGCGTTCGCGTCGACCGTCGCCGGGACCGTCGTCTCGCCCCGCGCCGCGCAGGCGCTGAACAACGGTGTCGCCCGCACGCCGCCGATGGGCTGGAACACCTGGAACACCTTCGGCTGCAACATCGACGAGACGCTCATCCGGCAGATGGCCGACGCGATCGTCGACCACGGTCTGCGCGACCTCGGCTACAAGTACGTGGTCGTCGACGACTGCTGGTTCGACCCGAACCGGGACGCGCAGGGCAACCTCCGGGCCCACCCGCAGCGCTTCCCGAGCGGGATGAAGGCCCTCGGCGACTACCTGCACTCCCGGGGCCTGTTGTTCGGCATCTACCAGGCGCCGCTGGACCAGACCTGCGCCCAGTACTTCGACGCCTTCCCCGGCTCCACCGGCAGCCTCGGGCACGAGTACCAGGACGCCCGGCAGTTCGCCGCCTGGGGCGTGGACTACCTGAAGTACGACTGGTGCTCCCCCACCGGGACCATCAACGACCAGGTGGCGAGGTTCGGCATCATGCGCGACGCGCTGGCGGCCACCGGCCGGCCGATCGTCTACAGCATCAACCCGAACAGCATCCACGAGAAGACCGGGCCGCAACGCAACTGGAGCGACGTGGCGAACCTCTGGCGGACCACCGAGGACATCACCAACGCGTGGAACACCGGCCAGACCAACGGCTACCCGATGGGCATCCAGAACATCGTCGACGTCAACGTGCCACTGGCCGGCTACGCCGCACCGGGCGGCTTCAACGACCCGGACATGCTGGAGGTCGGCAACGGCGGCATGACCGACACCGAGATGCGCAGCCACTTCGCGCTCTGGGCGATGATGGCGGCGCCGCTGATGATGGGCAACGACCTGCGCTCGGCCAGCACGGCGACGCTGAACATCCTGAGGAACCAGAACCTGGTCGCGATCAACCAGGACACCCTCGGCCGCCAGGCGGTCCAGGTGTCCCACGACGGCACCCGGCGGGTCCTGGCCAAGCGACTGGCCGACGGCGACGTCGCAGTCGCCCTGTTCAACCAGGGCAGCGCCACCACGACGATCTCCACGACGGCGGCGGCGGTCGGCAAGACCGGCACCTCGTTCACCCTGCGCGACGCCTGGACCAACGGCACCTCCACCACCACCGGGGCCATCTCCGCGAGCGTCCCGGCGCACGGCACGGTGGTGTACCGGGTCACCGGCGGCGGCACCACCGACCCGCCGGCCCCCACCACGTTCCGGCTGCGCAGCGAGTCGGCCGGGCGGTGCCTGGACGTCGACAACGCCAACACCGCCAACGGCACCGGCACCCTGATCTGGGACTGCCACGGCAACGCCAACCAGCAGATCAGCCAGAGCGGCCAGACGCTGCGGATCCTCGGCAAGTGCCTGGACGTGCCGACGAACGCGGCCAACGGCACCCGGGTGCAGATCTGGGACTGCCACGGCGGCACCAACCAGCAGTGGACGTCCAACGGCAACGGCACGGTGAGCAACGTCCGCTTCCCGTCCCTGTGCCTGGACGTCAACAACGGCGGCACCGCGAACGGCACGACGGTGATCCTCTGGTCCTGCCACGGCGGCACCAACCAGCGGTGGACCCGGGTGTGACCGGCGGCTCGAGGAGCACCAGCGCAGCAGCCCTCGACCGTCGTGCGGTGGTCGACGGATCCGGAATTCCGCTCACGACACCCTGGGGGTACGCCGTGAAACCGACAGTCGCACGCCGGGCCAAAACGAGACTCCGGTCGGTCGTCGCCGCGCTCGCCGGCCTGATCTGCGCCGTCGCCCTGCTCCCGGGCACGGCGCAGGCCGACAACCCGATCGTCCAACACATCTACACCGCCGATCCGGCACCGATGGTGCACAACGGCCGGGTGTACCTCTACACCGGTCACGACGAGGACGGCTCCACGTACTTCACCATGCGCGAGTGGCGAGTGTTCTCCTCCGCCGACATGGTGAACTGGACCGACCACGGCTCGCCGATGAACCTGGGCACCTTCTCCTGGGCGGACGCCAACGCCTGGGCCGGGCACGTGATCCCCCGCAACGGCAAGTTCTACTGGTACGTGCCGGTGCGGCAACGCTCGAACGGGCAGATGGTCATCGGGGTCGGCGTCGCCGACAGCCCGACCGGCCCCTTCCGCGACGCCATCGGCAGGCCCCTGGTCGGCAACGGCGAGATCGACCCGCACGCCTTCATCGACGACGACGGCCAGGCGTACCTCTACTGGGGCAACCCGAACCTGTGGTACGTGCGCCTCAACCAGGACATGATCTCGTTCTCCGGCGGCCCGACGCAGATCCCGCTCACCACCGCCGGCTTCGGCACCCGCACCGGCAACCCCAGCCGCCCGACCCTCTACGAGGAAGGGCCGTGGGTCTTCAAGCGCAACGGGCTCTACTACACCGTCTTCGCCGCGGAGTGCTGCTCGGAGTTCATCGGCTACTCGACCGCGCCCGGCCCGACCGGGCCGTGGACGTACCGGGGGACGATCATGCCCCGACAGGGCACCAGCTTCACCAACCACGCCGGCGTGATCGACTTCAGCGGCGGGTCGTACTTCTTCTACCACAACGGCGCGCTGCCCGGCGGTGGCGGTTACACCCGCTCCGTCGCGGTGGAGCGCTTCACCTACCAGGCCAACGGCATGTTCCCGACGATCACCATGACCACGGCGGGCGCTCCGCAGGTGGGCACGCTCAACCCGTACGTGCGCCAGGAGGCCGAGACGATCGCCTGGGGGTCCGGGATCGAGACCGAACCGGCCGGCGAGGGCGGCATGAACGTCGGTTGGATCGACAACGGCGACTACATCAAGGTCAAGGGCGTCGCGTTCGGCACCGGCGCGACCTCGTTCTCCGCGCGGGTCGCCTCCGCCACCGCCGGCGGCCGGATCGAGGTGCGGCTGGACAGCCCCACCGGCCCGACCGTCGGCACCTGCGCCGTCACCGGCACCGGCGGCTGGCAGAACTGGGCGACCACCACCTGCGCGGTCAGCGGAGCCACCGGCACCCGGGACCTGTACCTGCGGTTCGCCGGCGGCAGCGGAAGCCTGTTCAACATCAACTGGTGGCAGTTCGGCGGTGGCGGCGTCACGACGGCGTACCGGATCACCAACCGCAACAGCGGACAGGTCGTCGACGTCCAGCAGCCCAACCTCGACAACCTCGCCGTGATCGGCCAGTGGACCAGCAACGGCGCCGCCTGGCAGCAGTGGCGCTTCCTCGACGCCGGCAACGGCGCCGTGCGCCTGCAGAGCGTCAACAGCGGCAAGTGCGTCGACGTGCTGAACGTCTCGACCGCCGACGGGGCGCAAATCGTCCAGTACACCTGCCACGACGGCCTGAACCAGGCCTTCACCTGGCGGTCGACCGGCGACGGCTACCACCAGCTGGTCAACGTCAACAGCAACAAGTGCCTCAACGTGGTCGGCGGCTCCACCGCTCCCGGCGCCGCCCTGGAGCAGCGGACGTGCAGCTCCGCGACCAGCATGCAGTGGTCGCGCGGCTGAGGGCGTCACCCGATCGTGATCCCGGCCGGTCGGGCCGGCCGGGATCACCCCGGGCTACCGTCCCGCCGCTCGACGCCCGTCGAGCGGTTCAGAACCACTGCTGTACGACAACCCCGGCGCCGCCCCCGTTGTCGCCGAGGTTGTCGTCGTTGAACGTGAAGACCAGCTGCGGCGCCGGATCACCATTGCTGGAGAACAGCATGCAGCCACTGTCGGCGCCGACCGGGAACCAGGAGCCGGACCCGTAGCTCCGGCTGGTCTTCTTCACCCACATCGAGCCGGCGGTGACCCGGGCGATGAGCGCGTACCGGGGCGCACCGGGCGCCGGCCACCCGCCGGCGGTGGGCGCGGCCGGTAGCTCGCCGGCGATGCTCTTGGTGGTGCCCCACGCGTCGATCCGGATGCTGCCCTGCGCCTTCACCCGGAAGGCGTCCCCGTGGACGATGCCGATCGGCGACGCCCAGGGCGTCTGCCGGTGCCCCGGCGCGAGCCAGGCGGCGGGGTCCTGGTGCTGCACCGGGGTCGAGTCGTAGCAGCTGTCCAGGGCGGTGTCGGCCGACGCCGGACCGGCCGGCAGCACCGTCACCGTGAGCGCCACGGTGAGGGCGGTGACGGCGGAGAGGGTGGTCCTGACCCGCATGGCGGCTCCCGCTGCCGGGCCCGCCGACGGCGGTGGCGGGCGATGGCACCCAGTGTGTCCCACCCCGGCAAGTCACCGGTCGGCACGGCCTCCCGGTCGTGAACTGACGGCGACACGGTTGCGGAACCGCCAGTCAATCGATGCGGCGGGTGCAACTATGGGTGCCGTGGGAACTGCCAGAACTGCTGCGCCTGCCATCTCGCCGCTGACCGGTGAGCCGATCAAGCGTGCCGATGCCGAACGGCTCGCCGGAGTGCTGAAGGCACTCGCCGACCCCGCCCGGCTACGACTGCTCAGTCTGATCCAGTCCGCCCCGGAGGGCGAGGCGTCGGTGAGTGACCTGACCGCGCCGCTCGGGCTCTCCCAGCCGACCGTGAGTCATCACCTCCGGATCCTCACCGAGGCCGGTCTGCTCGAACGTGACAAGCGCGGCGTGTGGGCGTACTACCGCATCGTGCCGGCCGCGATCGCGGCGATCGCCGACCTGTTGACGCCACCACGTAAGCGGGCGACGAAGAAGGTTCGCTGAGCGGCGATCGCACGGCTACGTCACGAGCGACCCGCCGGACTCACGCCGGGCCACTACCCGGGAACGTGTAGCGAACCGGCAGCCGCGGGTGAGTCAGGTGACGACGGCTCGGGTGGCGGTGCGAGGTCGACGCGGTCCGCGCCCACGTGCGGCAGTCGCCGGTCAAGCCAGCGGGGCAGCCACCAGTTCGCGTGGCCCAGCAGCGCCATGGTCGCCGGGACCAGCACCAGCCGGACGATCGTCGCGTCGAGCACGATCGCCGCTGCCAGACCGAGGCCCATCATCTTGGTCAGCGGGGAGGGACTGGCGACGAAGCTGAGGAACACCACCGTCATGATCAGCGCAGCGGAGGTGATCACCCGCCCGGTGCCCGCCATGCCCCGCGCCACCGACCGGGTGTTGTCACCGGTGGAGTCGTACTCCTCGCGGATGCGCGAGAGCAGGAACACCTCGTAGTCGATGGAGAGGCCGAAGAGCACCGCGAAGAAGATCGTGGGCATCGGGGAGACGATCAGATAGGTCCCGTCCAGGCGGAAGAGGTCGCTGAACCAGCCCCACTGGAACACGGCGACCACGACACCGTACGCGCCGCCGATCGACAGCAGGTTCACCATGACGGCCTTCAGCGGCACCGCGACGGAGCGGAACACCACCATCAGCAGCAGGAACGACGCGGCCAGGATCACGGTGACGAAGATCGGCAGGGTGTCGGCGAGCTGACGGGTGAGGTCGTCGGTCACAGCGGTGAGGCCTGACACCGCGACATTGCCAGGGACGAGGTCACGCACGCGGGCGAGGGTGTCGGCCGTGGCGGCGTCGGACGGCGCGGTGGTGGGCAGCACGGGCAGCACGGCCGTGTCCGCAGTCGGGGAGATCTGCGGCTCGCCGACCGTGGCGATGCCCGGGTCGGCGGCAATGCGCCGGGAGAGTTCCGGGATGGTCTCGAGATCGACGCCGGGGGCGCGCAGGTCGGCGACGAGCAGCAGTGGGGCGTTGACACCCGGGCCGAAGCCCTCTGCCAGCAGGTCGTAGGCGCGGCGGTGGGTGGTGCCGGTCGAGTCGTCGCCTGCGTCCGGAAACCCCGTCTGCATCTGCAGCGCCGGGGCGGCGAGCACGAGCAGCACGGTGGCGGCCACGCCCAGACAGGGCCATGGCCGGCGGGAGACGCGATGGGCGAAGCGCCACCACACCGTGTCCTGGACCGGTCTGGTCGGGCGGCGGCGCCGTCCGAGCCGTCCCGCGTCGATGCGTTCGCCGAGCAGTGACAGCAACGCCGGCAGCAGGGTGAGGGCAGTCGCCACGGCGAACAGCACCACCAGCGAGGTGCCGAGGCCGATCGAGGCGAGGAAGCCCACCCCGGTCAGCGTGAGGGCGGCCATCGCGACGATGACGGTGCCGCCGGCGATCAGGACGGCGGTGCCCGACGAGCCCATGGCGTCGGAGAGTGCGAGGCGGTTCTCCTGGCCGGCGGCCCGGTTCTCGCGGTAGCGGGCCACGATGAACAGGGCGTAGTCGATACCGACACCGAGCCCGATCATCGCGGCGATCGTCGGTGCCGCGGTGGAGACGTCCATGACATCGGTCAGCAGCACGATGGCGCCCATGCCGGTGGCGACCGCCACCACCGCCAGCAGGACCGGGACGAGTGCGGCCACGACCGTACCGAACGCCACGACCAGGACGACCAGCGCGGCCAGCAGGCCGGCCAGCTCCGCGCCGGACGTCTGCGTCTCGGCGTTGATGAACGCGGCGTCGCCACCCAGCTCCGCCACGACGCCGGCGTCCCGGGCCGGGCCCATCGCGTCGACGATCGCGGCGAGTGTCTGCGGGTCGACCTCCGCCGCCGACATGTCGAAGGTGATCACGGCGTAGCCGATGCGTCCGTCCGGGGACACGGTGCCGGTGGTGAAGGGGTTGGCCACCGCGATGACGTGCGCACGGTCGGCGATCCGGGCGACCGCCTCGTCGACGGCGGGTCGGTGGTGTTCGAGGCGCTGTCCCGTCGGTACGGCGAACACCGCCATGGCACTGCCGCGCGACGCGTCGGGAAAGCGTTCCTCGAGCAGTTCCATGGCCTTCTCGCTCTGGCTGCCCGGAGCGACGAGGTCGTCGACGAACGGACCGCCGAGCGTACCGGCCAAGGCCAGGACGACGGCGGTGAGCAGCCCCCAGATGGCGATCGTGAACCTCGGTCTACGGGCGCTCGCGTCACCGACGCGGCGGACGAGCTGATTCATGGCAGTGCTCCTGTGCGACAGGCGGCACCCGCTCATCGGGCACCGCGCCGTGGATGTCGACTGTGCGCGTCGGCACCCGGTGCTGTCGCCCGCCCGCAGAGGGTGCGGTGTTCCCCCGCAGGACGGGATCCTGCCGGGCGGATCCGCCACCGGCCTCCGCCTCGCGGCGGAGGCCGGGATGCGTCTGACGGCGGGTGACCACGACTTCGGTCCTCACGTACGGTGAGCCGGTGTCCGCTGACGCAGTGATGGCGAGCCGTGCGAAACTGCCCTTCGGTGCGGTGTCCGGAAGCACCCCGAAGGGGTTCCGGGGCCCGTTCGCGCGCTGGCCGCGCGTCGCGGACGGCGTCCTCGCGGTGGTGATCTTCCTCGCGACGGTGTTCCTGGTGGACGGCCCCGGCGACACGATCGCCGTCCGGGAGGTCGGCGACGTCCCGGTTCCCGCCCTCCTGATCTTCGCCCTGGCCGGCGCGGCGTTGTGCTGGCGTCGGCGCGCGCCCACGCTGGTGCTGGGCGTGGCGGTGCTCGCCTGGACGACGACACTCGGAACCGGCTACGCGGACCTGGGCGGGGTGACCATCATCGCCCTGTACGGCGTCGGGCGGTACCGCGCCCCCGACCGGTGGAACTACGTGAGTCTTGCCGCGGCCGTCGCCCTGGTCGTCGTCGACGGCCTGACCCGCCCCACCCCGGTGGGCGAGGTCGTCACCGGCGGCGTCGTGATGCTGGGGGCGTGGTATGTCGGGCGTCGCCTGCGACTGCGCCAGGAACGCGCCGCTCAACTGCTGCGGGACCAGCAGGCCGAGTCCCGCCGGATCGTCACCGAGGAGCGGGCCCGCATCGCGCGGGAGCTGCACGACGTGGTCGCCCACCGGGTGAGTCTCATGACCGTGCAGGCCAGCGGGGCCAGGGCGATCGCGGCCGAGGACCCGCAGGCTGCCCATGACGCGATGGGAGCGGTGGAGGAGGCGGGACGTCAGGCGCTCGACGAGCTGCGTCATCTGCTCGGCGTGCTGCGCCCGGAGAGCGACAGCGACGGCCTGGGCCCGCAGCCCGGACTCACGGGTCTGCCCCGCCTCGTCGAGCAGATCCGCCGTGCGGGGGTCGACGTCACGCTGGTGACGGACGCGCTGCCGGACAGGCTCGCGGCCCGCACGGAGCTGTCCGCGTACCGGATCGTCCAGGAGGCGCTGACCAACGTGCTCAAGCACGTCGGTCCCGGCGCCCGCGCCGAGGTCCGGCTGCGCGCCGAGCCGACCGCGCTCGTCATCGAGGTACGCGACGACGGTCGCGGCAGCACGCTCGTGCCCGAGCCGGACGTCGCCTCGGCAACCGGCCATGGCGTCGTCGGGATGCGTGAACGGGCACTGTTGCTGGGCGGCAGCCTCGAGGTGGGGCCGAGCGCGGAAGGAGGCTTCCGGGTACGGGCCCGGCTGCCGATCGCCGGTGAGCCGACGTGAGCATCCGGGTCCTCGTCGTCGACGATCAGGCGCTGGTGCGCGGGGGCTTCGCGATGGTCCTGCGGGTCCACCGCGACATCACGGTCGTGGCCGAGGCCGGGACCGGCGTCGAGGCGATCGAGGCGGCACGCCGGCATCGTCCGGACGTGATCCTGATGGACATCCGGATGCCGGAGATGGACGGCCTCGAGGCGACCTCGAGGATCCTGGCCGAGGCCGACTGGGACGTACGAGTGCTGATCCTGACCACGTTCGACCCCGACGAGTACGTCTACCAGGCGCTACGCGCCGGCGCGAGCGCCTTCGTCCTCAAGGACATCCCCGCCGACCAGCTCGCCACCGCCGTACGCACCGTCGCCGACGGCGGGGCGCTGCTGGCGCCGACGATCACCCGGCGGCTCATCGGCCGGTTCACCGAGCACCACACCGTCGCCCCCGCCGTCTCGCGTCGGCTGGAGCGCCTCACCGACCGGGAGCGCGACGTGATGGTCGCCGTCGCCCGAGGAGCCAGCAACACCGAGATCGCCCGGCAGCTCTTCATCGGACCCGCGACCGTCAAGTCGCACGTGTCGAGCATCCTCACCAAGCTCGGTCTGCGTGACCGCACCCAGGTTGTCGTCTTCGCGTACGAGAGCGGACTGGTCAAGGCCGGTGACCACGACATCGGCCGATGAGCCGGGCGGTGGTGCGGACGCCGATCGCCGGGAGCGCGGCCCGGAAGCACGCGCCCGCGGCACCTGGCTCACCGGACTCGTTGCGCCATGATTCGTTCCGTGGCCGGTGCGGCGGGGACCGGGCCGGGTTGACTCTCTCCCGAGGGGAGGGTCGAGGGTATGGGAGGCGTCGGTGACGGGCTTGATGCCGATCGGGGTGTTCGCGCGAGCGACCCGGTTGTCCGTTCGGGTGCTGCGCAACTACGACCGGCTGGGTCTGCTCGTCCCGGCGAGGGTCGATCCGGACACCGGCTACCGCCGGTACAGCGTCGAGCAGTTCCCGCGCGCGGGGCTGGTCCGGCGGCTGCGAGAGTTGGAGGTGCCGTTGCCCGAGATCGCCGAGATCCTGGCGGCCGACACCCCGGAGCGGGCCGGCGCCGTCATCGCGCGGCACCGGGAACGCGTGGCCGCGCGGGCGGCCCGGCTCGACGAGATCGCCGGCCGGCTGGAGGTGGTGCTGGCCGAGCCGGGGCGGGTGTCGGGCTGGCTGGAGGTGTACGAACGGTGGCGCGGCGCCCAGCCGACCGCCCGCATGCTGGTGCGTACCCCGCTGAGTGGGCTGGCCGAGGTGCTGGCGCCCGGGTTCGCGCGGCTGTTCGCCGGCCTCGCCGAGCAGGGGATCGCCCCGGCGGGACCGGCCGGGACCCGTTACCTCGGCGACGACCTCGACGCGGCGGAGGTGGAGGTCGAGATGTTCGTGCCCGTGGCGCGAGCGCCCCGCACGACCGCGACGGTCGCGGCCGGGCAGCTGCCGGCCTGTCTGCTCGCCGCGACCGTGCACGAGGGTGGCTACGACGCCATCGACACCGCCTACCGGTCACTGGGGCGGTGGATCGCCGAGCAGGACCGGGTGCTGGCGGGCCCGGCCGAGGAGCGCTACCTCGTCGCACCCGCGTCCGGCGTACCCGCGGCCACGCTCCGTACGGAGATCGCCTGGCCGGTCCGGCCCGTTCCGACAACAGATCAGGAAGCCTGATGATCATCGAGAAGGTGTCGTTCCCCGGCGGACAGCACTGCGAGACCACCACGCTCGGCGCCCTGCTGCGCCACGAGGGGATCGACCTGTCCGAGCCCATGCTGTTCGGCCTCGGCGAAGGTCTGGGCTTCGTCTACTGGGACGCCAAGAACATGGGCTTCCCGTTCCTCGGCGGCCGTACCAAGCCGGCCACGATCACCCGGACCGTGGCCGAGCGGCTGGGCCTGACGTTGCACGTCCAGGAGACCGCCTCGCCCCGCCGGGCGTGGCAGAACGTCGTCGCCGCCCTGACCGCCGGACGGCCGGTCGGTCTGCAACTCGACTGCTACCACCTGGACTACTTCACCACGAAGGTCCACTTCGGGGGTCACTTCGTCGCGATGTACGGCTACGACGACACCCACGCCTACCTGATCGACACCGCCCAGCAGGGCGGCGCCGTGACGACCACCCTGCCGAACCTGGCACTCGCCCGTGCCGAACGCGGACCGATGACGGCCCGCAACCTGTCGTACACCGTCGTCAACCCTGCCGAGCGGCCCGGTCTGGGCGACGCGATCCGGACGGCCGTCCGCAGCAACGCGCACACCTTCCTCGACCCGCCCATCGCCAACCTGGGCCACCGTGGCATCGGCAAGGCGGCCCGGCAGGTGACGCGGTGGCTCGAGCGCGCCGGCGACCCGGCGCGCGACCTCCCGCTGGCCGCGTCGCTGATGGAGCACGGCGGGACCGGCGGCGCCCTGTTCCGCGCCATGTACCGCGACTTCCTCGCCGAGTGCGCCACGATCGTCGACGACGACAACCTCCGCCTCGGTCACCGGATGTACGCCGAGATCGCCCCGCTGTGGACCGAGGTCGCCGGCCACATCACGGCCGCCGGAGAGACCGGCGACCCGGACCAGCTGACCCGCGCCTCGGCGGTCCTCACCGAACTCGCCGACCGGGAGCGCCGTGCCATGCAGGTGCTGACCGGTATACCGGCGGCCTGACCGTCTCCCGATCGTCGCGCCGGGCCGCCCGCGTTGTCGACGGCGGGCCGTCCCGCACAGGGTCACGGCCGCGCACGCTGTCAGTGCCCGTGTCAGCGGCGTGTCAGGTGGGTGTCAGGCCGAGCGCCGATCGTGGTGGCATGACACGCACAGGGATTGCCGCATCAGGGCTGCGGAAGGCCTTCGGGGACAAGGTCGTCCTCGACGGTATCGATCTGGAAGTTCGCGAAGGCACGGTCTTCTCCCTGCTCGGCCCAACGGGGCGGGCAAGACGACCACGGTGAACCTGCTGACCACGTTGATGAAGCCCGACGGTGGGACCGCCCGCCTCGCCGGGCACGACCTGGCGACCGAGACCAGGGCGGTGCGGGCGGCCATCGGGGTCACCGGCCAGTTCGCGGCGGTCGACGAGCTGCTGACGGGCCAGGAGAACCTGCAGCTGATGGCGGACCTGAAGGGTCTGGGCGCCGGCGAGGGCAGGCGGGTCGGCACGGAGTTGCTGGAGCGCTTCGACCTGGCCCAGTCGGCGCGGAAGATGGTGGCGACGTACTCCGGGGGTATGCGCCGCAAGCTCGACCTGGCGATGACGCTGATCGGTAAACCCGCGGATCATCTTCCTGGACGAGCCGACCACGGGACTGGACCCGCGCAGTCGTCGCACCATGTGGTCGATCGTCCGTGACCTGGTGGCCGACGGCGTGACCATCTTCCTCACCACCCAGTACCTCGAGGAAGCCGACCAACTCGCCGACCGGGTCGCGGTGCTCGACCGGGGCCGTCTGGTCGCGCAGGGCACCCCCGACGAGCTGAAGCGCCGCATTCCCGGCACCCACGTCCGGCTCAGGTTCGCCACCGCCGCCCAACTCGACGCGGCCGCCCGGCTCTTCACCGACCACACGCGCGACGCCGAGGCACTGACCCTGCGGGTCCCCAGCGACGGCGGGACCACCTCGCTGCGGACGCTGCTGGACCGGCTCGACGAGCACTCGCTCAGCGCCGAGGAGTTCTCCGTGCACACGCCGGACCTCGACGACGTCTTTCTCGCCCTGACCGGCCACACCACGGAGGTGGAAGCGAAATGAGCACCAGATCCCACACGATGGTGATGTTGCGTCGCAACTTCAGGCACGTGGCCCGGAACCCGACCTCGGTGTTCAACTCGGTCCTGATGCCGATCGTGATCATGTTGATGTTCGTGTACGTGTTCGGGGACGCCTTCGACGTCGGTGTCGACTACATCGACTACGCGACGCCGGGGCTGGTGCTGCTGGCCGTCTGTTACGGGCTGGGAGCCACCGCGACGGCGGTGAACTCCGACATGACAGGGCGTTCGTCGCGTCGGCGGGCGGCTGTTCGCCCCAGATCCAGTCGACGAGCGTCGCCTTGCCCACCACCCGTCCCGGTTCGAGCGCGAGGGCGGTCAACAGCGCGCGCAGCCGTGGTCCCGGCACGTCGGCGAGCACGCCGCCGTCCGTGCGCACCTCGAACGGTCCGAGCATCCCGATCTGCACCCGCCGATCTTGCCACGGCCGATGCCCGGCCCCGCGCCTGCTGACGCCGCACCACAGTGGTGAGTTCGGCACCCCCGGATCACCTGACGAGGCGGCGCGGTCTCCGGGTGGGGGGGCGATGGCCGAGCGCGCGGGTCAGGCGTGCCGCGTCGCGGAGGGCTCGGCCGGTCGGTGGGCGGCCTGCCGGCGTCGGTGGGACAGGGCGGTGTGGTGGTGCCCGCCGGGGTGGCTGTCGGGGTCGGTGTGGACGGTGGCGGTGGTCAGCCGGGGCACGGCGTGGGTCAGTTGGTGCTCGGCGTCGGCGGCGATCTCGTGTGCGGCGAGGAGACTCAGGTCGGCGTCGACGACGAGGTCGGCTTCGGCGTGCAGCCGGTGGCCGATCCAGCGCAGTCGTACCGCGGTGACGTCCCGGACGCCGGGCACGGCCCGCAGGGTGGTCTCGGCCCGGTCGACGAGGTCGGGGTCGACGGCGTCCATGAGGCGCCGGTAGACCTCGCGGGCGGCGTCCTTGAGGACGACGGTGATGGCGACGGCGATGACCAGGCCGATGACGGGGTCGGCCCAGCGCCAGCCGCGGGCGGCGCCGCCCGCGGCGGCGACGACGGCGAGGGAGGTGTATCCGTCGGTGCGGGCGTGCAGGCCGTCGGCGACGAGCGCGGCGGAGCCGATACGCCGGCCCACCCGGATGCGGTACCGGGCCACGGTCTCGTTGCCGACGAATCCGACGAGGCCGGCGGCGGCGACCCAGGGCAGGTGGGTCACGTCGGCGGGGTGCAGCAGCCGGGCGACGGCGGTCCAGGCCGCGGCGACGGCGGAGCCGGCGATCACCAGGACGATGACGATGCCGGCGAGGTCCTCGGCGCGGCCATAGCCGTAGGTGTAGGCGCGGGTCGCGGCGCGGCGGCCGAGCAGGAAGGCGATGGCCAGCGGCACGGCGGTCAGCGCGTCGGCGACGTTGTGCAGGGTGTCGCCGAGCAGGGCCACCGAACCGGAGAGCACCACGACGACCGCCTGGGCGACCGCGGTGGCCCCGAGGCCGAGCAGGGAGATCCACAGGGCGCGCAGGCCGTCGCGGGACGATTCCAGCGCGGGGTCGATCTTCGTACGGGAGTCGTGCGAGTGCGGGACGACGTGGGTCAGCCGGTGCCACCGGCCGGCGGCCCGTCCGCCGTGGTCGTGGTGCTCGTGTGGGTGGCCGTGGTCGTGGTCGTTCACCGTTCCCCCAGGTCCGCCGGTCGCACCGACGCGCGGTGCCAACGGCGATAATATGTGCTCATGTACGCACGCGACAACGTGGCAGGTGCCAGTGACCTGCAACAACGCCTGCCCGACCAACGGGAGGTCGAGGCGGCCACGCAGATGCTGCAGATGCTGGCCGACCCCACCCGGTTGCGGCTGATGTCGCTGCTCGCCGAGGGCGAGCACGACGTGACGGCGCTGGTCGCGGCGGTGGGCACGGCCCGACCGGCGGTGTCGCAGCACCTGGGCAAGCTGCGGCTGGCCGGGCTGGTCAGCGTCCGGCGCGACGGCCGTCGGGCGCTGTACCGGACCCGGGACGGACACGTGCGCCGCCTGGTGGCCGAGGTGCTGCAGGCGGCGGGTCACCGGGTGACCGGCGAACCGGAGCACGACTGAGCGGGGGAGCCGCAGGTCGGGGGCGCAGCCTGCGGTCGGGACGACACGAAGCCCCGCCCGGCGGGGCAGCCGCTACGGCACGAGTGCCACGGCGGTGCCGGTCACCTCGATGCCGGTCTGCGGACCGGGGCGGATCCCCACCGTCAGCAGGCTGGGCCGGCCGAGGTCCTGACCCTGGTGCACGGTGACCGTCGCCGGCGGTGTGACAAGTGCGAGTTCGCGCAGGTAGCCGCCGAGCGCCGCGGCTGCCGCGCCGGTGGCCGGGTCCTCGACCACGCCGCCGGGAGGAAACGGGTTACGGGCGTGGAACACGTGCCCGGACTCGCGCCAGACGAGGTCGACCGTCGTCCAGTCCCGCCGCCTCATCAGCGGCGCCAGGGCGTCCATCTCGTAGGCGAGGTCGGCGAGGCGGTCCCGGGTCGCCGCCGCCAGGATCGGATGCCAGGCTCCGGCGAACGCGACGCGCGGCGGCAGCGCCGGGTCGAGGTCGTCCGGAGACCAGCGCAGCGCCGCCAGCAGGGCCGCGAGGTCGGCAGGGGCGATCGGCGCGGTCCGCGGGGGTACGGAGACCAGGGTGGCGCTGGTCGTGCCGTCCGGCGCGACGCTGGTGGTGACGTCGACCCGGCCGGCCCGGGTGTCCAGGCGCAGCGGGCCCGGTCCGTGCCGCTCCGCGTACGCGACCGCGGACGCGATGGTGGCGTGACCGCAGAAGGGCACCTCGGCCAGGGGGCTGAAGTAGCGCACCTCGAACCGTCCGCCGCCACGCGGGACGAGGAACGCGGTCTCGGAGTATCCGACGTCGGCGGCCACCCGGAGCATCCGGGCGTCGTCCGCGCCGGTGGCGTCGAGCACGACACCCGCCGGGTTGCCACCTGCCGGGTCGTCACTGAACGCGGTGTAGCGCAAGATCTGCACGAGTGGACCATACAAGGCCGGCACGGTGCCACCAGAGCCGGTCGGGCGGCGGTGACCCGCGACGACGACCAGGCTTCGTGTGGGCGGTGGCGTGGCGCGGACGGCAGCGGCGGGGTGGTGCGGACCCGGATCTGCGCCGCTCGTGGTGCGGGGGCGTGCGCGTGGGCGCTCAGATCGGCCGCGCGTCACCGGTCCCCGGACGCGCACAAGGTGCTCCTGCCTAACCTGGCCGCCCGGCCGGCGCATTCGTGCGGCGGCCGGGCGGCACCGGGTCGGCGCACCACCTCCCGCCGGTCGGTCTCGGCGGGCGGGGGCCGGTGGCTCAGTCCTTGCTGCTGAAGGCGGCGTCGAACGCTGCCGCCGGGGCATCGAAGGCGAGCCGACGGACGAACTGGAGCGCCTCGGGCGCGCCGACGAGCCGGTCCATGCCGGCGTCCTCCCACTCGATCGAGATGGGGCCGGCGTAGCCGATCGCGTTCAACGCCCGGAAGCAGTCCTCCCACGGCACGTCCCCGTGGCCGGTGGAGACGAAGTCCCAACCCCGCCGCATGTCGGCCCAGGGCAGGTGGGAGGCGAGCCGGCCACGCCGGCCGTCACCGGTACGGACCTTCGCGTCCTTGCAGTCGACGTGGTAGATCCGGTCGGCGAAGTCGAAGATGAAGTTGACCGGGTCCAGCTCCTGCCACACGAAGTGCGACGGGTCCCAGTTCAGGCCGAACGCGGGCCGGTGGTCGACCGCCTCCAGCGTCCGCTTCGTCGTCCAGTAGTCGTAGGCGATCTCGCTGGGATGCACCTCATGGGCGAAGCGCACCCCCACCTCGTCGAAGACGTCGAGGATCGGGTTCCACCGGTCGGCGAAGTCCTGGTAGCCGCGCTCGATCATCGACGGGGGCACCGGCGGAAACATCGCCAGGGTGTGCCAGATCGACGAGCCGGTGAACCCGACCACCGTGTCCACCCCGAGTCGGGCCGCCGCGCGGGCGGTGTCCTTGATCTCCTCGGCGGCGCGCCGGCGTACCCCCTCGGGTTCGCCGTCGCCCCAGATCCGGGCCGGCAGGATGCCCTGGTGCCGCTCGTCGATCGGGTGGTCGCAGACGGCCTGGCCGACCAGATGGTTGGAGATCGCGTACACGCCGAGGTGGTGCTTGGCGAGGGTCTCCCGCTTGCGCTCGACGTACGAGTCGTCGGCGAGTGCCTTGTCGACCTCGAAGTGGTCGCCCCAACAGGCGATCTCCAGGCCGTCGTAGCCCCACTCGGAGGCGAGCCGGCAGACCTCGTCGAACGGTAGGTCGGCCCACTGGCCGGTGAAGAGCGTGATGGGTCGCGCCATTGTCCTTCTCCCCTGTCGTGATGGGGGGATTCCTTGCGGGACCGGGGCGAGGGTGACCGGGACGGGCCGGTGCGGCGGCGCGCCGGGCGTGCGGACCGGTGGGCACGAGGACGCGCCTGGGCCCGACGGGTTGCGCCTCCCGTCGGGTCACCGGCCACCTGCACGGTCGCCGCCCCTCACTCTAGGTCCACCACCACCTGCGCGGAAGGGCGATCCGCCGGGAGTGCGAGCCGGCACGGGGCCCCTGCCGTGACAGGGGCCCCGTGCCGGATCGGTGTCGCCGGTGCGTCAGGTCAGGGCAGGACCCACTTCTGGTTGGCGCCGGTGTGGCAGGTCCACAGGTGCACCGCGGTGCCGTCGGCGGAGTTGTTGCCCGACACGTCCAGGCACTTGCCCGACTGCGGGTTGCGCAACGTGCCGTCGGCCTGGGCGGACCAGTTCTGCGCCCCGGTGCCGTTGCACGTCCAGAGCTGGATCTTCGTACCGTCGGCGGAGCCGCCACCGGAGACGTCCAGGCACTTGCCCAACGCCTTGACCGTCGAGTTCGGCGTCACCGTCCACGTCTGCGCGGCCGAGCCGTTGCAGGTGTAGATCTGGATCTGGGTGCCGTCGGCGGTGGCGCCGTTGCGGACGTCGAGGCACTTGCCGGCCAGGCCCTTGACGGGGCCGGCGCCGCCGCCGGTGCCCTTCACCAGGGTGAAGTCGTCGACGTCGAAGAGCCCCGACCCGGAGCCGGTGAAGGTCAGGTAGAGGTTCTGGGTGCCGGACGGCACCCCGGACAGGTTCGTGGTGACGTCGGCGAAGGTGGTCCAGCTGCCGGTGTTCGGAACGGCGACCGAGCCGAGCACGGTGCCGGTGGTGGAGCCGGTGCGGACCTGGATGGTGCCGCCGGGGCCGCCGGAGACGACGCGCGCCTTGAACGACGTCACGCCGGTCAGGTCCAGCCCCTGGTAGGCCGCCCAGTCGCCCGGGTCGATGTAGCCGAGGGTCTGACCGCCGTTGGCGCCGGTCTTGGTGAACGGGGTGACCCCGCCGGCGGAGCTGAACGACTCGGCCTGCACGGTGGTGTTCCCGCCCGGGGTGGAGCCCAGCTCCTTGATCCGGATGTTACGGAACGACACGTCGTCGCCGGTGCCGTGGTTCTGGATGCCGACGTGGCCGGCCAGGGAGCGGGCCGGGTCGGTGTTGGTGAAGTCGTTGATCTTCGCGCCGTTGAGGAACACCTGCAGGCGTTCCCCCTCGACCAGCAGCTCGTAGGTGTTCCACTCCCCCGGCGGGTTGAGCGCCGCGTCCCGGGCGGCGATGTCGGCGGACTTGAAGGTGTAGACGGCGCCGGTGGTGCGATCGGCGGTGTCGGTGGCGTCGATCTGCACCTCGTAGCCGTTGTTGATCGCCGAGTACGGGTCGCTCGACGGTGGGAAGCCGATGAAGACGCCGGAGTTGTCGTCGCCGGCGAGTCTCCAGTCCAGCTTGAGCGAGTAGTTGGTGAACTGCTTGGCGCTGTACCAGTACAGGCCGAGCCCACCGACGGAGGTGAGGGTGGCGTCGGAGTTGGTGAAGCTGCCCGGCCCGGCCTGCGACCAGCCGGTGGTGGAGCCGCTGTACAGCGTCGTGTAGCCGCTCTCCGCGCGACAGTCGGCCTTGGCGCGGCCGGCCGCGTACCGGATGCCACCGAGCAGATGGGCCCGGAACGCCGGGTCGGAGTAGGACGCCTGGGTGTGGCCGCCGCCGGTGTAGAAGGCCCGGCCGCCGCTGTAGGCCTTGCACCAGGCGTGCGGGTGGTCGGCGCCCATCGAGCCGCCCGAGTAGGAGGACTCGTCGAGGGTGGCCAGCACGCGGGCGGTGGAGCGGGCGTTGGTCTGGTAGTTGTACCACTCGTCGGTGCGGGTCCAGGTCTGCGGCAGGTGGGCGGTGCCCGGGTGCGCCCGGTTCTCCACCTTCACGTTGGCCTGCTGGATGGCCGGGTGCGAGGCGAAGTACGCCCCGACCAGGTTGCCGTAGAAGGACCAGCCGTACTCGGTGTCGGCGGCGGAGTGCACGCCGACGAACCCACCGCCGGAGCCGATGTACGACTCGAAGGCGGTCTGCTGGGTGGCGTTGAGCACGTCGCCGGTGGTGTTGAGGAAGACGACCGCCTCGTACTGCGCCAGGTTGGCGGTGGTGAAGGCGGCGGCGTCCTCGGTGGCAGTGACGGTGAAGCTGTTCGCCGCGCCGAGGTCGCGGATGGCCTGGGTGCCGACGGCGATGGAGTCGTGCCGGAAGCCGGCGGTCTTGGAGAAGACCAGCACGTCGTACGGGGCGTCGGCGGCGCTGGCCGGGGTGGCCGGGGTGGTGCAGGCGAGGACGGCGAGGACGGCGGTGGCCGCGCCGAGGACGGGTCGCAGGATTCTCATGGCAGGGTCCACTTCTGGTTGGCGCCGGTGTGGCAGGTCCACAGGTGCACCGCGGTGCCGTCGGCGGAGTTGTTGCCCGACACGTCCAGGCACTTGCCCGACTGCGGGTTGCGCAACGTGCCGTCGGCCTGGGCGGACCAGTTCTGCGCCCCGGTGCCGTTGCACGTCCAGAGCTGGATCTTCGTACCGTCGGCGGAGCCGCCACCGGAGACGTCCAGGCACTTGCCCAACGCCTTGACCGTCGAGTTCGGCGTCACCGTCCACGTCTGCGCGGCCGAGCCGTTGCAGGTGTAGATCTGGATCTGGGTGCCGTCGGCGGTGGCG
>NZ_JBNADX010000019.1:0-140765 GCF_049629545.1 Micromonospora citrea | reverse complement strand
GGCAGGGCAGGGGGGGTGGGGTGGGGAGGGGCTAGAGGTCGAGGAGGATGGTGCGGGGGCCGACGTTCACGCTCTCGACGAGCATGTGGGCGCGGAAGCGGCCGGTCTCGACCTTGGCGCCGCGCTCGCGCAGCGCCTGCACGACGGCGGTCACCAGCGGCTCGGCCACCTCGGCCGGGGCGGCGGCGGTCCAGGTCGGGCGTCTGCCCTTGCGGGCGTCGCCGTAGAGGGTGAACTGGCTGACCACCAGCACCGGGGCGCCGGTGTCGGCGGCGCTGCGCTCCTCGTCGAGGATCCGCAGTTCATGGATCTTGCGGGCCATGGTCTGCGCCACCTGAGGGGTGTCCGCGTGGGTCACCCCGAGCAGCACCAGCAGGCCGTCGGCGATCTCGCCGACCACCTCGCCGTCGACCGTCACGCTCGCCCGGCTCACCGTCTGCACCACCGCCCGCATCAGCGGACCCCCCTTCGACCACCCGACGCCACCCGCGTCACCGTCGCCACCGTCGCCGCCCGGACGCCGGGCCCGTCGGGCGAGGCCACCGACGCCACCCCCGTCACGGCGTCACCGGTTCGATGATGCCGCGCTCCACGAGGTGCGCCACGATCGGGCCGGCGGCGTCGGCCAGCTCGTCCGGGGTGACGTCGTGGGCGGCGGCGAGCAGGGCGAGCTGGTCGCGCAGCGGCAGCCGGCCGTCGGCCCCGCCGACCAGGGCCAGCACCAGCGGGTCGACCTCCTCGCTCCAGCGCAACCCGTGCGGCATCGCCAGGACCTGCCGGTCCACCGCCCAGCCCTCGTCGCCCATGGTGGCCTCCTGCCGCAGCTGGAGCCCGTCGGCGGCCCGGTAGCGCTCGGCGAGCAGCGCGTCGGTGTCGCGTACCCGCAGGAAGTCCTGGCGGTCGAACCAGGCGGCGATCCGCTCGCCCATCGGCGGCTCCACCCGCTGGCGCAGGTCCTCCACCCGGACCACCGGATCGTCGTGGCCGGAGCGGCGCAGCGAGACGATGCCGAAACCGATCGCCTCCACCTTGTGCGCGTCGAACCAGTCCAGCCAGGCGGCCATCCGCTGCGGGTCGGCGGCCTCACCCACGTCGGTGAGCCAGAGGTTGACGTACGCCATCGGGTCGGCCACCTCGCGCTGGATCACCCAGGCGTCCAGCCCGGTGCCGGCGAACCAGCCGGCCACCCGCTCGTCCCACTCCTCGCCGGCCACGTGCACCCAGTTCGCCAGGTACTGCATGGTGCCGCCCTCGGTGAGCAGGCCGGGCGCGGCGGCGGCCAGTTCCGCGCCGATCGCGTCGCCGACCCGGCCGGAGTCGCGGTAGACGTGCGTGGTGGTGCCGGGGCCGACCACGAACGGCGGGTTGCTCACCACCAGGTCGAAGCGGCGTCCGGCGACCGGGGCGACCATGTCGCCGCGGAGCAGCTCCCAGTCCTGGCCGTTGAGGGCGGCGGTGGTGGCGGCGAAGCGCAGCGCCCGCTCGGAGACGTCGGTCGCGGTGACGGCCTCGGCATGGGTGGCCAGGTGCAGGGCCTGTACGCCGGAGCCGGTGCCCAGGTCCAGCGCGGTCCGCACCGGCCGGCGCACGGTGGCCCCGATCAGCGTCTGGGTGGCCCCGCCGATGCCGAGCACGTGCTCGGCGTGCAGCGGTCGGCCGGGCCGGGCGCTGGCCGGCACGTCGGCGAGCACCCACCAGTCGTCCCCGTACGGCTCCAGGTCGACCCCGGCGCGCAGGCCGTCACCGTGCCGCTCGACCAGCCCGCCGGCGAGCGCCTCGGCGAGGTCGAGCGGGGCGAGGGCGGCGGCCACCGCCGCCTCGGATTCGGTCTGGTCGCAGATGAACACCCGGATCAGGGTGGCGAGCGGGTCACGGTCGGAGGTGGCGCGCAGCGCGGCACGGAAGTCGTTTCGGGCCACCCCTCCGGTGGCCTGTGGGCCGAGCCGGCCGGCGATGCCGTTGGAGGTGAAGCCGGCCCGGTCCAGCGCGGTACGCAGCGCCTCGACGCCGGCGGGGGAGAGCAGCATGTCGTGTCGTTCCACGGGGTCATCCTGCCTGCCCACCGCCCCTTGTCGGCCGCCACCCGTGAGATCCATACCGCGACCTTGATTGATAGATTGGTATCTCTTTCATGTTCATCGATGCCTGGCTAGCATCTGCTCCAACATCCGTCGATGGGCGTCCCGGGGGTCATCAGCCTGCCAGGACGTACCGGATAGGGAGTCAGTCGATGTCAGCTGTGCCCGTTGCCCGGCGCCGTGTGGTCCGCGCGCTCGCCGTGACGGCCGCCGCGGCGGCCCTCGCCGCCGCCGCCTCCACCCCCGCCCTCGCCGCCCCCACCGGCCAGATCCGCTACGCCGGCGCGGCGGACGCGATCAGCGGCAGCTACCTGGTCGTGCTCAAGAGCGACGCCGTCGGGGCCGCCAACAGCCTCGCCGCTCGCACGGCCGTGCCGGACCGCGCCACCGGCCTGGTCAAGCGGTACGGCGGCAGCGTCGGCGACGTCTACGACGCCGCGCTGACCGGCTTCAGCGCCACGATGAGCGCCACCCAGGCCCGCCGGCTCGCCGCCGACCCGTCGGTCGCGTACGTCGAGCAGGACCGGGTGGTGACCGCCCAGGCCACCCAGTCGAACCCGCCGTCCTGGGGGCTGGACCGCATCGACCAGCGCAGCCTGCCGCTGGGCCGCAGCTACACGTACCCGAACACGGCCTCGAACGTGCGGGCGTACATCATCGACACCGGCATCCGGACCACCCACACCGACTTCGGCGGCCGGGCGAGCTGGGGCACCAACACCGTCGACAGCAACAACACCGACTGCAACGGCCACGGCACCCACGTCGCCGGCACCGTCGGCGGCACCCGGTACGGGGTGGCCAAGGGCGTGCGCCTGGTCGCGGTCAAGGTGCTCAACTGCTCCGGCAGCGGCAGCACCACCGGCGTGGTCAACGGCATCAACTGGGTGACCCGCAACGCGGTCAAGCCGGCGGTGGCCAACATGAGCCTCGGCGGCGGCGCCAGCACCTCGATCGACAGCGCGGTGAGCAGCTCCATCAGCGCCGGGATCAGCTACGTCGTCGCGGCCGGCAACTCCAACGCCAACGCGTGCGGCTACTCCCCGGCCCGGGTCGGCGCGGCGATCACCGTCGGCTCCACCACCAGCACCGACGCCCGCTCGTCCTTCTCCAACTACGGCTCCTGCGTGGACATCTTCGCCCCCGGGTCGAGCATCGTGTCGGCGTACCGGACCAGTGACACCGCCACCAGCACGCTCAGCGGCACCTCGATGGCCTCGCCGCACGTGGCCGGCGCCGCCGCCCTCGTGCTCTCGGCCAACCCGTCGTACACCCCGGCGCAGGTGGCCAGCTCCCTGACCACCAACGCCACCACCGGCAAGGTGACCAGCCCCGGCTCGGGCTCGCCGAACCGGCTGCTCTTCGTCGTCAACTGACGACCGCACCGACGCGGCCCGGTGGACCCCACCCCTGTCCACCGGGCCGCGTCCTGTCGTTCGCGATGATCGACACGCCGCAATCCGTGTGGATCCGGTGCGGGAACGGGCCGACGGAGGCCGGAGTGGTCAGCCGACCGGGAGGGCCGGCGCGTCCACCGGGGCGGGGCTGGGCGGGGCCGGCCAGGCCCGGGCCCGGCCCTCGACGTGCACCGCCACCTCGGCGCCGACCGGGGCCGGGTCGCTCTCATCCCAGGTCCGGGCGGTGACCCGGGTGCCGTCGGCGAGCCGCAGGGCGATCAGCGCGTCGTGGCCGTGGAAGTCGTGGCGCAGCACCGTCGCGGTCACCGCCGCCTCCGCCGAGACCGGGGTGAGGCGCAGCTGCTCGGGACGGACCAGGACGGTCACCGGCCCGTCCGGTGTGGCTCCCGAGATCGGCAGGACGCCCAGCGGGGTCCGGGCGGCGCCGTCGGTGGCGACCGCCGGCAGCAGCACCGCGTCGCCGACGAACCCGGCGACCCACTGGTCGGCCGGCTCCCGGTAGAGGGCGGTGGGGGAGCCGCTCTGCACGACCCGCCCCGAGCGGAGCACCACCACCCGGTCGGCCACCGACAGGGCCTCGCCCTGGTCGTGGGTGACCAGCACGGCGGTCGCCCCGTCGGCCCGCAGCGCCTCCCGGATGTCGTGCCGCAGTCCGGCCCGCAGCCCCGCGTCGAGGGCGCTGAACGGCTCGTCCAGCAGCACCAGTGACGGCCGTGGGGCGAGCGCCCGGGCCACCGCCACCCGCTGTTGCTGGCCGCCGGAGAGCTGGTGCGGCATCCGGTCGCCGTACCCGGCCAGCCCGACCAGGGCCAGCACCTCGTCCACCCGGTCGCCGTGCCGGGCCGCCCGGTCCAGGCCGTACGCCACGTTGGCGGCCACCGTGAGGTGCGGGAAGAGCGCGCCCTCCTGGGGCACCACGGCGATCCGGCGGCGGTGCGCCGGCAGGTGCCGACCCGGGCCGGCCACCTGGTGCCCGTGCACCCGGATGGTGCCGGCGTCCAGCCGCTCGAAGCCGGCCAGGCAGCGCAGCAGGGTGGTCTTGCCGCACCCGGACGGGCCGAGCACGGCGGTCAGCGCGCCGGCCGGGACGGTGAGGTCCACCCCGTCCAGCGCGGTCACCGGGCCGTACCGCTTGACCACCCCGGTCAGCACGACCTCGCTCATCGGTCCTCCTTGTCGAGCAGGCCGCCGCGGGCGACCAGCCACCAGGTGGGCAGTGCCGAGATGGCCACCAGCAGCGCCGCGTACGGGGCGGCGGCCGCGTACGCCCCGACGGAGGTGGCCGTCCACAGCTCGGTGGCGAGCGTGTCCGTGCCGGTCGGGCGGAGCAGCAGGGTGGCCGGGAGTTCCTTCATGCCGGTGAGGAAGACCAGCGCCGCGCCGGCCCCGATGCCGGGCAGGGTCAGCGGCAGGGTGACCGTCCGCAGCACGGCCAGCGGCCCCCGGCCCAGCGAGCGGGCCACCTCCTCCAGACCGGGCGGTGCCTGGGCGGCCGCCCCGGCGACCGAGCCCACCGCCAGCGGCAGGAAGAGCGTGGCGTAGGCGAGCGCCAGCAGCCACGACGTCTGGTACAGCGGGCGGGCCACGGTGATGCCGAAGAAGATCAGCGACAGCCCGATCACCACGCCGGGCAGCGCGTGGGCCAGGTAGGCGAGCCGGTCCAGCACGGTGGCGACCGGGCCGGGGGCGCGGGCGGTGAGCAGCCCCAGCGGCAGGGCCAGCAGCATGGTCAGGGCGGCCCCGGCCAGTGAGATCCACAGCGAGTTGCCGGCGGCGGTGGCGACCTCGGTCAGCGCGCCCGGGCGGGACACGCCGCTCACCAGCCGGCGGGCCAGGCTCACCGCCGGCACGCCGAGCGCCAGCGCGGCGACCGCGACCAGGCCCGCGAGGGCCGGCCAGCGGGCCGCGCCGAGCGTCAGCCGGGTGGCCGGGCGGCGGGCGCCGCCGAGTCGGGCGTACCGGGCGCCGCGCCGGCGGGTGGCCGTCTCGCCGGCCAGCAGGAGTACGGTCAGCGCCACCAGCACGCAGGAGAGCACCAGCGCGCCGGTGCGGTCGAAGCCCAGGTCGAAGGCGACGAAGATGGCCCGGGTGAAGGTGTCCGCCCGCAGGATCGACACCGCGCCGAAGTCGGCGAGTACGTAGAGCGCGACCAGCAGCGCCCCGGCGGCGGTCGCCGGGCGGATCTGGCGCAGCGTGACGTCGGTGAAGGTGCGCCAGTCGCCCCGGCCGAGCGATCGGGAGACCTCCTCCTGCGCCGGGTCCGCGCCACGGAGGGCGGCCGCGACGGGCAGGAAGACGTACGGGTAGGAACAGAGGGTCAGCACCAGCGCCGCCGGCCAGAAACCTTCGAGCCGGTCGATGGTGGAGACCCAGGCGAAGGCGGCGATGTAGGTGGGCACGGCCAGCGGCAGCGCGGCGAGCACCGCGAAGAACCGCCGGCCGGGCAGGTCGGTGCGGGTGACCAGCCAGGCGGTGCCCACCCCGAGCACCACGCAGGCGGCGGTGACCACGGCGGCCAGCCCGAGGCTGCGCGCCGCGAGCAGCCCGACCCGTTCGGTCCACAGCTCCGCGCCGATCCGTGCCGCGCCGGCCTCGGCGGTGCGCACCGCCAGGTAGACCAGGGGGATCAGGGCGACGGAGACCGCGGCGGTCGAGGCCACGAGCAGCGCCGGGCGCGGGGCCAGCCGGCGCCACCGTCCGGGTACGCCGAAACGGGCCGGCCCGGGTCGGGCCGGCCCCGCGTCGGGGGTGGTGACTGTCATGTCAGGGGACGAGCCCGGAGTCCTTGATCAGGGTGATCGTGGCGTCCAGGGTGTCCAGGTCGTTGAGGTCGATGTCCGGGGAGTCCAGGTCGGCCAGCGGCGGCACGCCGGCCGGGGCGGTGACGCCGGTCACCACCGGGTACTCGAAGGTCTGCTCGGAGAAGTACCTCTGCGATTCCGCGTTGAGCAGGAAGTCGACGAAGGCCCGGGTGTCCGGGTCCTCGGCGGAGCGCTTGAGCACGCCCACGCCCGCGACGTTGACCAGCGCCCCGGTGTCGCCGCCGGGGAAGAAGTGCAGCTTCGCCTTGAGCCCGTCCGGCGTGGTGCCCTTCTCCTTGGCGATCTCGCCGACGTAGTAGTGGTTGACCAGCCCGACCGGGATGGTGCCCTTGTCGACGTCCTCGACGATCTTGACATTGTTGTCGCGGATCTGCGGCTCGTTGGCCTTGAGGCCGGCGAGGAAGTCCTTGGCCTTCTGGTCGCCGTGCTGCACCCGGATCGCGGTGACGAACGCCTGGAACGAGGCGTTGGTCGGGGCGACGCCGACCTTGCCCTTCCACTTCGGGTCGGTCAGCTCGAAGACCGACTTCGGCAGTTCGGCGGCGGGCACCTGGTCGACGTTGTAGGCCAGCGTCCGGGAGCGGGCGCTGACGCCGACCCACTGGCCGTTGCGCGCCCGGTACGCCTGCGGCACCTTCTCCAGGTCGGCGGCGGGCAGCGGGGCGAACATGTCGCGCTTGGCGACCGCGCCGAGGGCGCCGGCGTCCTGGGCGAAGAAGGCGTCGGCGGGCGACTTGTCGCCCTCCTCCAGCAGCTGCGCCGCGAGCTGGGCGGTGGTGGCGTACCGGGTCTTGACGGTGATGCCGGTCTGCTGGCTGAACTTGTCCAACAGCGGCTTGACCAGGTTCTCGTTGCGGCCGCTGTACACCGTGATGGTCTTGTCGCCGGGCTTGCCCGGGTCCCCGGCGTCGTCCTCGCCGGAGCCGCAGGCGACCAGG
The DNA here is from genome assembly GCF_049629545.1 of Micromonospora citrea. Classification (GTDB taxonomy): domain Bacteria; phylum Actinomycetota; class Actinomycetes; order Mycobacteriales; family Micromonosporaceae; genus Micromonospora; species Micromonospora citrea_A. The sequence continues at coordinate 133,509 of NZ_JBNADX010000019.1, read as the reverse complement.
CCGAACGAGAGCAGGCCGGCGGCGGTGAGGGCCGCGAGAGACCTGCGGGCGGGGACGGGCACGACGTACTCCTTCGCTCGATCGACGGGCGGCCCCGTCGACGCTCACGAAGTTAGCACAGCCTAACCTCAGACTCGATCGGCCCTGGTGATGGGTGGGCCGGCCCACACCGGCCCGCTGCCCCGGTCGCCGGCCTGCTGTCCGATGGCGCTTGCCGCCGAAGGTGGGCGGACCATCCCAGCCGGGAAGGAACGTCCCGAACAGGGCATCGCCGGGCCGGCTCCCGCCTCGCCTGCGGTGCTGATCAGTGCTGCTTGGCGAAGCGGACGAACGCCGTCCAGGTCTGCGGGGCGAAGATGAGCACCGGCCCGGCCGGGTCCTTGCTGTCCCGGACCGCGACGACGCCGGGCAGGTTGTCGGCGACCTCGACGCACGACCCGCCGTTGCCGCCGGACTTCGTCGACTTCCGCCACTGAGGGGTCAGTGCGTCCATGACTTGGCTACTTCCTTGATGAGGTCCATTGACTGTCGGCGGGGGAGTGCCTCGTTTCGCACGATCTCCCACGTCTTGGCCAGCCTAGCAACGTCGGCTGACGCATCGACGATCTGCGCTCTGAGCTGGTTGTCCGCATGGGCGATCCTTGTGCCGTCGGGCAGCTCGGCGATGATGAACTGACCCGCCAGCCCGAGGTACATCCCGGCGTCGGTAGGCACGACGTGCACCTGGATGTGCTCTCGCTGGGCCAGCTCCGCGAGGTGGTCGAGTTGTTCCGCCATGAGACCCGGCTGGTCGAGCACCGGCCGGCGGAGCACGGTCTCGTCCACGACGGCGATGAGTTGGGGCGGCTGCTCGCGGTGCAGCACGGCCTGCCGCTCCAACCTGGCCGTGACGAGCCGGTCGACCTCCTCCGTCGTGAACCGGCCGCCGGCGAGGGTGGCCCGGGCGTACCGCTCCGTCTGGAGCAACCCCGGCAGATAGGACAGTTCGAACCAGCGCAACGTGGTCGCCTCGCGCTCGAACTCGATCCACTCACGTAGCCAGGTCGGTGTCGCGTCCAGCTTGGCCAACTCCTGGAGCATTCGCAGGTAGCGCCCACCCGTGTCATGGCGGTCGTCGATCACCGTCATGTACTCCCGGGTCGGCGGCCTGCCGCCGGTCTCGACTGAGCTGACGTGCGACCCGGAGTAGCCGATGCGGCGGCCGAAGTCGTCCTGGCTCAGTCCGAGTGAGGCGCGGAGCAGTCGCAGCTCGTTGAGCACGTAGCCTGTAGCGATCCCCATCTATTCCCCAGTTTCTGCTCAGTTGCGCCGGGTGTGTCTCTCACGACTGCTCATTCACTGCCCTGACCTGCGCGAATGGCGTGAGTTCGTATCGACGGTAGTGGCGTCCTAACCAGACTGTCACTACCTGTGGCCCACACTTCTTCGCGATCACCGCGAACGACCGTGGCGCGCTCAGGTCCCCCTTGTTGACAATCTGGAGGAGGTCGACGTGCGTTTCGTATGGTTCCGTTGCCGGACTCGAGTGCTGCCGGTGCTGCCGGTGTTGCCGCAGCGTGTGCGTGGCACCAGCCTGCCCGAGTGGATGCGGCAGCCCACCCGGCCGATACCGCTCCAGCGGCCTGGGAGCCCTGGTCGGTTGACGCGGGCGCAGGAGTGGCGGGCGAACGGGGGTCGGTGGTGAGGGAGTTGGCGGGAGTGCTCGCGGTCAGCGGTCACATCGGTTACCACCCGGGGTGGGACTGTGAGACCTGCGGTGAGCCGTGGCCCTGCCCGACGTTCCGGGCGATCCCTCGGCAGCGGTTGGACGTGGGGGCGCTCATTCCGGTGATGTCGTTGCTGTTGCGGGGTGCGATCCGGGATCTGCGGGGGCGTGTGGAGGGGCCGCAGCCGCCGGAGATCGTGAAGCGGTTCCTGTGGTTCCTGCCGTTGAGTGACGACGAGGCGCGGGCGATCGCGCTGCGGCTGCGGTGATGGTCGGTCGGGTGATCCCGCACGTGCCGATGCGTCCGTTGTGGCGCTGCCGCAACTGCGGCGCCGAGTGGCCGTGTCAGCCGGCCCGGCTGGGCCTGTTGGTGGAGTACCGGGGCGATCGCACGGCGCTGCTGCTCTACCTGGGTGCGTTGATGGTCGAGGCCCGTGACCAACTCGCCCAGCTCAACCCGGACCGGGCCCCGGACCTGCACGATCGATTCCTCACCTGGGCCCGGGTGCGCGACTGACCCGGATGGCCGGGGTCGCGGGCTGCTGCTCGGGCGTCCGGAGCGGGCGGGCGTCCCGGGGCGGCGTCCGGGGCGAGGGCCGGGATCTGCCGCCGGGAGGAGCGGGAGGGGTCTGCGATCGCTACAGACTTGATCGCATGGATGGATCGCCCGCCGTGATCCATCCATGCGATCAAGTCTGTAGCGTCTCGAACCCCTACCCGCTGCGGGCTGCACACCGCCGTGCCGTGCCGTGCCGGACCGTGCCGTGCCGGCCGCGCCGGCTGGGCTGGGTCGTGCCGGACCGTGCCGTGCCGGCCGCGCCGGCTGGGCTGGATCGTGCCGGGCCGCGCCGGGCCGAGCCGCGCTGGGCAGCGCCGGCTGGTTGGGCCGCGCTGGGCCGGGCTGGGCCGCGCTGGGCCGGGCTGGGCCGCGCTGGGCCGGGCTGGGCCGGGGCCGATCGCGGCAGCACCGGCTGTGGCAGCTCGTCACCGCGTGTCGGGCGGCTACCCGGGCAACCGCGCGGACCGGTGCGGAAACATGACTGCCATGGCACTCTCGCTTCCGATCGATCCTGCGGCCAACGACCTGCTCAACCGCAACCCGCTGGCCCTGCTGACGGGGATGTTGCTGGACCAGCAGATCCCGATGGAGAAGGCGTTCTCCTCCCCGTACGTGCTCAGCGAGCGCCTCGGGCACGACCCGGACGCCCACGAGCTGGCCGGGTACGACCCGGAGGCGCTGGTGGAGGTCTTCGCCCGGCCGCCCGCGCTGCACCGCTTCCCCAAGGCGATGGCCGCCCGGGTGCAGGAGATGTGCCGGGCCCTGGTCGACCGGTACGACGGCGACGCCGCCCGGCTCTGGTCGGACGCCGCCGACGGCCGGGAGTTGCTGCGCCGGGTCGGTGAGCTGCCCGGCTTCGGCCGGCAGAAGGCGCAGATCTTCGTCGCCCTGCTCGGCAAGCGCTACGACGTACGCCCGGACGGCTGGCGGGAGGCCGCCGGCGGCTACGGCGAGGAGGGCTCCCACCGGTCGGTGGCCGACATCACCGACGCGGAGTCGCTGCGCCGGGTCCGCGAGTTCAAGCAGGCGGCCAAGGCCGAGGCGAAAACCGCGAAGGGCTGACGCAACCGCCCGCACGCCCCGCTCGTTGGTAACCGCGACGGCGGGGGCGGTGGGCGATGGCGCAGGAGCGGGGCGGGGCGCTGCTGCGCGGCGACCTGAGTTCGCCCCGCGCCACCTTCCTGGAGCTCTTCTTCGACCTGGTCTTCGTCTTCGCGCTGACCCGCGTGTCGAAGCGGCTGATCGACGACGTGACGGCCGGCGGCCCGGATCTGCTCCGTCAGGGCGCGCAGACCGTGGTGCTGTTCCTCGCGCTGTGGATCGTCTGGTCGCTGACCGCCTGGGTGACCAGCCGGTACGAGCCGGAACGCAGCGCCATCCAGTTCGTGGTGGTGGCCTCCATGTTCGGCAGCATGGTGATGGCCGTCGCGACGCCGCGCGCGTTCGCGGAGCGGGCGGTGCCGTTCGCGCTGGCGTACCTGGCCGTGCAGGTCGGCCGGCCGCTCTTCCTCACCCTGGCCCTGCGCGGCCACCCCCGCCGGGCGGTCACCTCGCGGATCCTGCTCTGGTCCACCGTCGGGGCGGTGCCCTGGCTGGTCGGCGCGCTGGTGCCGTCGGCGCGGGCGGTGCTCTGGACGCTCGCCCTGGCCTGGGACTACGCCGGGCTGGCGCTGGGCTGGCCGGCGCCCGGGCGCGCATCGGTGCGGGCCTCGGGCTGGGCGGTGATGGGGGAGCACCTGGTCGAGCGATATCAGCAGTTCTTCCTGATCGCGCTCGGGGAGACGATCCTGGTGATCGGGATCACGTTCAGCGGCGCGGCCTTCTCGGCCGCTCACGCGTCGGCCTTCACCCTGTCGTTCCTGATCACGGCGCTGCTGTGGTGGATCTACTTCCACCGGGCGGGGCACGTGCTGGCCGAGGCGATCAGGGCGGCCCGCTCCCCGGGTCTGCTCGGCGAATCGGCGAGCTGGACCCACCTGGTCATCGTGGCCGCCGTGTTGCTCACCGGAGTCGGCTACGAGCTGGTGATCGCCTACCCTTACGGGCAAACCGCCCCGGGCTGGCCGCTGTTCGTCATGGGTGGGCCGGCGCTCTTCCTGGCCGCCCGGGCCCGCTTCGAGTACGAGATCTTCGGGCGGGTGTCCCGGAGCCGGGTGGTCGGGGTCGTGCTGCTGATCGGGCTCGTCCCGGTGGTGTGGCGGCTGCCGTCGATCGGCGCGCTGGCGGTGAGCGCCCTGGTGCTGGCCGGGATCGCCGTCGCCGACGCCGTGCGGGCCCACGGGCGTCCGCTGGAGCAGCCGGCGACGCCGCTGTAGCCGGGCGCTGCCGCGCGGCCCGGGCGACCGGGCGCGGACGGGCCGGTCCGGCCCGGGCGGCCGTGCGGGCCAGGAGGGGGCCGGACTGGTCAGGCGACCGGACTGGTCAGGCGGCGGTGGGGCGGGAGAGCGAGGCCAGCGCGCGCCGCACGTCGGCCAGGGAGACGGTGGCGGAGTCGTCCAGGTCGGCCAGGCCGGCCTCGATCCACTGCCGCATCAGCGTGGTGACGCCGATGCCCCGGGCCTCGGCAGCCGCCCGCACCCGCTCGTACGTCTCCACGGGCAGGCGCACCGAGCGGCTGACCATCGGCACGTCGGTGTCGGGGGTGGGCAGCTCCACCGGCTGGCTCTCGTCGATCAGCTCGGCGAGCCCGTCGCCGTGGAACCGCTTGGTCGCCTCGTCACGGTTCATCGTGACCGCCTCCTCGTCGGCGATCCCTCCGCACGGCCTCGTCGTAGCGCTTGGCCTCGACGTCGCTCAGCTCGCGGGCGGAGAGGATGTCCCAGTCGTTGTCGGTGCCGTCGGCCTCGGCGAGCAGCACGGCCAGTCGTCGGCCGCGCCGGGTGGCCGCGTAGACGACCATCACGTCGTCGCCCAGGTGCCGGATCACCCGGCGGGTGCTGTGCAGGGCCTCCCAGACTTCCCCGGGCGCGACGTCGTAGACCCGCAGGTTGCCCAACGCCTCGTCGGTGAAGCTGTACCGGCTGCCCACGAGCGGAGCGTACCACGGCCGTAACACGCATGCGATCATGTCGATTGTCGCTGATCACGGCGGGGGAGTGACAGGATGGGGCGTACCCCTCGAGGAGGTCCGTGGTGAAGCGTCAGGCGTACCAGCCGATTCTGATCACCGACGCCTCACGCAGCCAGGACGATCAACTCACCAGTCGGCAGAAGCGGTACGTGCTGATGATGGGCGTCCGGGTGGCCTGCGTGATCGCCGGCGCGATCCTGGTCGGCGTGAAGGCACCCCTGCTCTGGCTCTGGCTGCCGTTGGTCGGCCTGGGCATGATCCTCATCCCCTGGCTGGCGGTGTTGCTGGCCAACGACCGCCCGCCCAAGGAGCAGCACCGGCTCGCCGGCAAGTTCCAGCCCCGCCGCCGTGACGACACCCCGCCGATGAGCCTGACCGCCGAGGAACGACCGCACAAGGTCATCGACGCCGAGCCCTGACGCGCGAATCCCGGCACCCGGCCGCCGCCACCGGGATCTCCGCGACCAGGATCTCCGCCCCGGTGCCCGGACGCGCTCGGCGCTTCCGGACACCGGGAAACGGTCAGCCCGCCGGTCGGGCCCCGACCGTCGACACCGCCAGCGCGCCGAGGTCGCCGGCGCGCGTCAGCGCCGCCCTCGGGGTCGCCCCGTCGAGCCAGGCGGTCAGCAGGCCCGCCGCGAACGCGTCCCCGGCGCCGGTGACGTCGACCACCGCCACCCGCCGTGACGGCGCGACGCTCACCGTCGCGCTCCGGTCGAACCAGACCGCGCCGGCGCCACCCCGCTTCACCACCACCCGCCGCGCCGAGGCGGACAGCACCCGCGCCTGCGCCCCCGGGTCCAGCCCGCCGGCCAGCACGCCGGCCTCGTCCGAGTTGACCAGCAGCAGGTCGACGTCGCGTACCCAGGACAGGAACGCTGCCGCGCCGACCCGCCGCAGCGGCGCCGCGGAGGCCGCGTCGACGCTGGTGGTGAGCCCACGCTCGCGCGCCACGGCCAGCGCGGCCAGCCCGGCCGGTCGCGACGCGGCGTCCAGCAGGCAGTACGCGGACAGGTGCAGATGGGCGGCGTCGGGCGTCGCCGCCAGGGCCCGCTCGACGTGCCCGGCGGTCAACCGCAGGTTCGCGCCCCGCTCGGTGACCATCGTCCGCTCGTCGCCGGTGGCCAGCACGATCACCGTGCCGGTGGTCGCGCCGGGGTGCACCTGCACGGCGCAGTCCACCCCGACCCGCTCCAGTTCGGCCACCCGGTCCCGGCCGGCGCCGTCGTCGCCGACCGCGCCCACCAGCGTCACCGGCACCGCCAGCGCGGCCAGCCAGGCGGCCGTGTTCGCCGCCTGACCGCCCCCGCTGACCTGGATGGTCGCCGGGGTGTCCGAGCCGGTGGCGAGCGGGCCGGCCAGCACCGCCACCACGTCGGTGATCAGGTCACCGACCACCACCACCCGGGACGGGCGGGTCATGCCGCGCGTCGGCGGGCGGCCACGGCGACGGCGATCCGGGCGGCCAGGTCGGCGTTGCGCAGGATGATCCGCACGTTCACCGCCAGGCTCGCGCCCTCGGTGGCCGAGTGGAAGTGGGCCAGCAGGAACGGGGTCACCGCCTTGCCGGTCACCCCCTCGCGCTCCAGCAGGGCCAGGCCCTCGGCGAGGGTGCGGTCGTGCAGCGCCGGGTCGAGTTGCTCGTCGACCGGCAGTGGGTTGGCCACGATCAGCCCACCGTCGTGCACGCACTGCTGCTCCCGGGCGGCGAGCACGTCCGCCACCTGCTCGGGGGAGTCCACCGACCAGTCCAGGTCGAAACCGGCGTCGGTGAGGTAGAAGCCGGGGAAGCGCCGGGTCCGGTAGCCGATGACGCCGACCCCGAGGGTCTCCAGCCGCTCCAGGGTGGCCCCGACGTCGAGGATCGACTTGACCCCGGCGCAGACCACCGTGATCGGTGTCCGGGCCAGGGTGACCAGGTCGGCCGACTCGTCGAAGCTCTGCGCCGCCTCCCGGTGCACCCCGCCGAGCCCGCCGGTGGCGAACACGCCGATCCCCACCGCCGCGGCCACCGCGCTGGTCGCGGCCACCGTGGTGGCGCCGTCCGCGCCGGTCGCGCCGGCCACCGCGAGGTCGCGTACGGAGAGCTTGCTCACCCCGTCGGTGGTGGCGAGGCGGGTCAGTTCGGCGTCGTCGAGGCCGACGACGAGTTCGCCGCGGACCATGCCGATCGTGGCCGGGACCGCCCCGGCGTCGCGTACGGCCTGCTCGATCTCGCGGGCCACCCGCAGGTTGTCCGGTCGGGGCAGACCGTGCGAGACGATGGTGCTCTCCAGTGCGACGACGGGGTGACCGTCGCGCAGGGCGTCGGCGACCTCGGCGCCGAGACGGGTGTGAAAGTTGGTCACCTCGGTTACCGTACGGGCCGCCGTCGGGTGGGCTGCGGTGGACCCGGCCCCTGCGACCTGCCAAACTGGAAAGTTGGAGGTGTAGACGTGAGCACACAGATTCTTGAGCGTCCCGAGCTGAAGGACGCCGACACCGGTCCCGAGATGTTCCACTACGTCCGTAAGGAGAAGATCGCCGAAAGTGCCGTCATGGGCACCTACGTCGTGGCGCTCTGTGGTGAGACGTTCCCGGTGACCAAGGCGGCCAAGCCCGGCTCCCCGGTCTGCCCGAAGTGCAAGGAGATCTACGACTCGTACGCCGAGTGATCCTCCGACGGCCCCTCCGGTGCCCACGTAACCTTCGGCGGTGACCACCTCCACCGCCCTGCTCTTCGCCGATCTCACCGGAGTGGCCGTCTTCGCCGCCTCCGGGGCCTCCGCGGCGGTGGCCAAGCGCCTCGACCTCTTCGGAGTCGTCTTCGTCGGCTTCGTGGCCGCCCTCGGCGGGGGGATCTTCCGGGACCTGGCCATCGACGAGGTGCCCCCGCTGGCCTTCGCCGACTGGCGGTACGCCACCACCGCCGCGGTCACCGCCGCCGCCGTCTTCTGGCTGCACCCCCAGTTCGCCCGGCTCCGCACCACGGTGCTCGTGCTGGACGCGGCCGGACTGGCGCTGTTCACCGTCACCGGCACGCTCAAGGCGCTCGACGCCCAGGTGCCGGCCGTCGGCGCCTGCGTGATCGGGATGCTCACCGCGATCGGCGGCGGACTCGGCCGGGACCTGCTCACCGCCGAGATCCCGGTGGTGCTGCGCCGGGAGATCTACGCGGTCGCCGCCCTCGTCGGCGCGATCGCCGTGGCGTTGCTCGACTACCTGGGGCAGGCCAACACCGCCTGGCTGACCGCGGCGGCCGTGCTGGTCTTCGTACTCCGACTGGTGGCCCTGCGGCGGCGCTGGTCCGCGCCGGTCGCGACGATGCGCCCCCCGAAGACCGGCGTCCGCGGCCCCCAGAACTGACCTGCGCCGCGCGCCGCCGGCCCGCCGCGCCGCCGGCCCGCCGCGCCGCCGCGCGCCGCGGCGCCCGCGCCGCCGGCCCGCGCGATGTGCGGCGTGTCGCGGTGTCACTGGCGTGGAATGCCGCGACACGCCGCGAACGGCGGCGAGCGGGGGTGGCGGATGTGACCAGCGTGGCGTCGAGTGGGGCGGGCGGTCCCGGCTGGTTATGCTGAGGCGGCCTTCGCGGCACCCGATGCGCGAGGGCCTTTTCATGGGCGGCGGTACCCGTGGCCCTCGACGGGGCCCGCCGCCGTGCGGTCGGAGAGGAGCTACGCGTGGCACCCCGGTTGCCGGCGCTCGACACGTTCCCACCCCTGCGTGCCTGGCAACGCAAGGCGATGGTGGAGTACCTGCGCCGCCGGACCGAGGACTTCACCGCGGTCGCCACCCCCGGCGCGGGCAAGACCACCTTCGCCCTGCGGATCGCCGCCGAACTGCTCGTCGACGGCACCGTCGAGGCGGTCACCGTGGTCGCCCCGACCGAGCACCTGAAGACCCAATGGGCCGAGGCCGCCGCCCGGGTCGGCATCCACCTCGACTCCGCGTTCCGCAACGCCGACGTGCACTCCTCCACCGACTTCCACGGCGCGGTCGTCACGTACGCCCAGGTCGGCATGGCCCCGCACGTGCACAAGCGGCGCACCCTGACCCGGCGCACCCTGGTCGTCCTCGACGAGATCCACCACGCCGGCGACTCGCGCTCCTGGGGCGACGGGGTCAAGGCGGCCTTCGAGCCCGCGGTACGCCGCCTGATGCTCACCGGCACGCCGTTCCGCTCCGACGACAACCCCATCCCGTTCGTGGAGTACGAGCGGGGCGGCGACGGGCTGCTGCGCTCGCGCGCCGACTCGGTCTACGGCTACTCCGACGCGCTGCGCGACGGCGTCGTACGGCCGGTGCTCTTCCTGGCGTACTCGGGGGAGACCCGGTGGCGCACCAACGCCGGCGACGAACTGGCGGCGCGACTGGGTGAGCCGATGACCCAGGACCTCATCGCCCAGGCCTGGCGTACCGCCCTCGACCCGGCCGGGGACTGGATGCCGCAGGTGCTGCGGGCCGCCGACGCCCGGCTGACCGTGCTGCGCAACGCCGGCATGCCCGACGCGGGCGGCCTGGTGATCGCCAGCGACCAGCAGAACGCCCGCTCGTACGCGAAGCTGATCGAGCAGGTCACCGGGGAGAAGGCCGCGGTGGTGCTCTCCGACGACGTGGGCGCCTCCGCCCGGATCGCGACGTTCGCGGCGTCCGAGCAACGGTGGCTGGTCGCCGTCCGGATGGTCTCCGAGGGCGTCGACATCCCCCGGCTCGCCGTCGGGGTGTACGCCACCAGCGCCAGTACCCCGCTCTACTTCGCCCAGGCGATCGGACGCTTCGTCCGGGCCCGCCGCCCCGGGGAGACCGCCTCGGTCTTCCTGCCCAGCGTGCCGCACCTGCTCGGGCTGGCCAGCGAGATGGAGGCCGCCCGGGACCACGTGCTCGGCAAGCCGAAGGACCGGGAGGGCTTCGACGACGACCTGCTGGAGCGCGCCCAGCGTGACGACCAGGCCAGCGGCGAGCTGGAGAAGCGGTTCACCGCCCTCTCCGCCACCGCCGAGCTGGACCAGGTGATCTTCGACGGGGCGTCCTTCGGCACCGCCGCCCAGGCGGGCACCCCGGAGGAGGAGGAGTACCTGGGCCTGCCCGGGCTGCTCACCGCCGACCAGGTCTCCATGCTGCTCACCAAGCGGCAGGCCGACCAGCTCGCCGCCCAGCGCCGCCGGACCGCCGCCAGGGCCGCTGAGCCGGCCGCTGAGGCGGCTGCCCCGCCGGCCGCGCCGATGAGTGCCGCCCAGCGTCGGGTGGCGCTGCGTCGCCAGCTGAACGCCCTGGTGGCCGCTCGCCACCACCGTACCGGCCAGCCGCACGGCAAGATCCACGCCGAGCTGCGCCGGCTCTGCGGCGGCCCGCCCAGCGCGCAGGCGACGATCGAGCAACTCGAAGAGCGGATCGCGACCGTCCAGACCCTCTGATCCGGTACGCCCCCGGTCGTCCCGCGCAGCCGGAACCGGTGCCCGACTGCGGCGCTGGGTCGTCCGGCGCCCGATGCAGCTGCGGGCTACCGGGTTGTTCGACGCCCGCCCGGCGTTCGCCATCGGCTTCGCCGGTGTCGCCGCCGTGGGCCGACCCGGCGCCACGATCTGGGCGCGGGGCGCGGGGCGCGGGGCGCGGGGCGCGGGGCAGCGAAAAGCCGACCGGAGGCGCCCTGTCGGGTCGCCTCCGGTCGGCTATGTCGTCGCTCTTACGGTTGCGGTTCAGTTCGCCATCAGATCGGCGCCACGCCAGCTGAACTCCGGGTCCGTCGCGTACTTCACGGTGATCTTCACGAGATCCTCCGCGTACTTGTTCGCGTGGTGCCCACAGAACACCAGCTCGCTCCCACCCGCCAGAGTGATCCGGAGCTTGCCGGCAGCATTGCAGCGGTCGCACCGTTCATCGGCGGCTGGGGGAGCCACCGTCTCGGGCGGCGGCGTGAGGGTCGGGGTCATCGCCTTCCTCCTCTGGTCGTCACCGATGAACACTCTCTTCGGTCGTTGCTCACCCATCGTGCAACACCCTTGCCAGGCCCTGCCTTCCCTGTGTGCCCGCGGGCGACCGAGGTCACACATGACGGGAAGACAGTGTGCCGTGTGCCAAGGGTGCCACGTCAACGATCACAAACGGGCAACCGACCGATCACCTTTGAGTGTTCTACGGCTGGTGATCAAACCGACACGGTTGGTTGACGTGGTGGGGTCAGTCCAGGTAATCCCGGAGCACCTGCGAGCGGGACGGGTGCCGCAGCTTGGACATCGTCTTGGACTCGATCTGCCGGATTCGCTCCCGGGTCACCCCGTACACCTGGCCGATCTCGTCCAGCGTGCGCGGCTGGCCGTCGGTCAGGCCGAAGCGCAGGCGTACCACGCCCGCCTCACGCTCGGAGAGCGTCTGCAGCACCTGCTGGAGCTGGTCCTGCAGCAGCGAGAACGAGACGGCGTCGACCGCGACCACGGCCTCCGAGTCCTCGATGAAGTCACCGAGCTGGCTGTCACCCTCGTCGCCGATGGTCTGGTCCAGCGAGATGGGCTCCCGGGCATACTGCTGGATCTCCAGCACCTTCTCCGGTGTGATGTCCATCTCCTTCGCCAGCTCCTCCGGGGTGGGCTCGCGGCCCAGGTCCTGGAGCAGCTCACGCTGGATCCGGCCGAGCTTGTTGATCACTTCGACCATGTGCACCGGGATGCGGATGGTGCGGGCCTGGTCGGCCATGGCGCGGGTGATCGCCTGGCGGATCCACCAGGTGGCGTACGTGGAGAACTTGTAGCCCTTGGTGTAGTCGAACTTCTCGACCGCGCGGATCAGACCGAGGTTGCCCTCCTGGATCAGGTCCAGGAAGGCCATGCCGCGACCGGTGTAGCGCTTGGCCAGCGAGACGACCAGCCGGAGGTTGGCCTCCAGGAGGTGGTTCTTGGCGCGCTCGCCGTCGCGCGAGATCCAGCCCAGGTCCCGCTGCATCTCGCGGGTGAGCTTCTCCTCGCCCTCCTCGGCCGCCCGCAGCCGCTCGGCGGCGTAGAGCCCGGCCTCGATCCGCTTGGCGAGCTCCACCTCCTGCTCCGCGTTGAGCAGCGGAACCTTGCCGATCTGCTTCAGGTACGCCCGGACGGAGTCGGCCGACGCGGTCAGCTCGGCGTCGCGACGCGCCTGCTTGAGCGCCTCGGACTCCTCGTCGTCCCACTCGAAGTCGTTGTCGCTGGCCGAGGCGGCGGCGTCGGTCGCGGCGGCCTTGGCCAGCTCGGCCGGCTCCTCGACCACGACGTCCTCGATCTCGGCCGCGAGCTCCTCGGGGTCGATCTCGCCCTCGGCGCCCTCACCCTCGCCCTTGGCCTTGCCGGCGGCCTTGGTGGCGCCGGCGGCGGCCACGGTCGCCTTGGTGGCGCGGGTGGACTTGGTCGCCTTCGCGGCCGGCGTGGCGGCCTTGGCGGCCACCCCGGCGGTGGTGGCGGCCTTGCGGGCCGTCGCCTTGCGCGGGGCGGGGGCCGGGGCCTCGTCGGCGGCGGGCGCCTGCTTCGGGGCGGGCGCGGCGGCCTTCTTGGTGGTCTTGGCGGTGGTGGCCCGCGAGGCCGGGGTGGCGGACCGGGCGGCGGCGACCCGACGACGGGTGCTGGCCGAACCGTCCACGACCACGGTCACTCCCGCCTCGGAGAGCGCCCGCAGGATCTTCTTGGCCTGGGCCGGGGTCACCTCGGCGGACTCGACGGTGCGCGCGAGCTGGGCCGACGTCAGCTGACCGCCGGCGCTCTGCGCGTGGGCGATCAGGGTGTCGGTGAGCGAGCGAACGTCGGCGCCGGTCTGGCGGGGTTCTGTCACGAATGACCTTCCGGAGGCGAAGAGCGAGCACGGCCGGGTCGTCCGGCGCAGCGTGGGGCACCGTGCCGGGCGATGTCGTTGAGAGACCCCCGTGTCCCGGGCCGGCCGGTGGCTGGCGGTCCGTGGCGCGTGGGCAGGGTGAATTGTAACGCCGTCTGCGGCGATCATCCTGCGGCGCACGGCGTACCGGCGGTGGGACCGCCGATTGGGCGCAGTTGTGGACTTTGTAAGGATGATAACCACGCGTGCGGCGGGACGTCCCGATCGTGCGGGAAGGGGACGAATCATGACACGTTCGGTGCCGCCGCCGGCGGAGTTGTTGGAGATCGCTGTCGAGGTCGCCCGGGACGCGGCGGCCACCGCGTACCGGATGCGCGCCGAAGGGGTGTCGGTCGCCGCGACCAAGAGCACCGTCACCGACGTGGTGACCGCCGCCGACCGGGCGGTGGAGCGGCAGGTCCTCGACGCCCTGGCCAAGCAGCGCCCGGACGACGCGGTGCTCGGGGAGGAGTACGGCGCGGCGGAGGCCGCCGCCGCCCCGAGCGGGGTCCGCTGGATCGTCGACCCGATCGACGGCACCGTGAACTACCTCTACGCGATTCCGTACTGCGCGGTCTCGCTGGCCGCCGAGGTCGACGGCGAGGTGGTCGCCGGGGTGGTTCGCAACATCTTCACCGGCGAGGAGTGGACCGCCACCGCCGGCGGCGGGGCCTGGCGCGACGGGCGGCGGCTGCGCTGCTCCACCGAGACCGACCCGGGGCAGGCGTTGGTCGCCACCGGCTTCGGCTACGACCCGGGACGCCGGTCGCACCAGGCCCGGGTGGTCGCCGAGCTGATTGCGCACGTTCGCGACATCCGCCGGCTCGGCGCCGCCGCGCTGGACCTCTGCCTCGCCGCCGAGGGGCGGGTGGACGCGTACTACGAGAAGGGCCTGGCCGCCTGGGACCTGGCCGCCGGTGGGCTGGTCGCGGCCGAGGCGGGGCTGCGGGTCACCGGGCTGCGTGGCCTGCCGGCCGGACCGGACCTGGTGATCGCCGCGCCGCCGGCGCTGTTCCAGCCCCTGCACGACCGTCTCGCCGACCTGGACGCCTCCGGCGGCCCCTGAAGTCACTCCCAATACGGGACCTTGCGGCAGGGCGGTTCCAGGTAAGATGGCAGGCGGCCAATATCTGTGGGGTGTTGCTGTCAACAAAGAGGCTGCGACTGAGGCGGTGGCGGCAGGTGTGGCCGGAATTGATCGGGGCCGGCTTGACGCCGGGAAGGGCGGCAAAGCGCTGCTTTTCCTGACTCATCTGCGTGACCCGCGTGACCGCGACACCTGACACCCGGTGCCACCCTCCACCGCATCCGTTTAGGCCGCAATTTCTGTCGAAATTGCGTGATGGCGGTGTGTTGCATCGCTGCCGGGTTTTTCGAATTTTGTTTGACGGTGGCCACGGGCGTCGTGCTGCATTCGTAATGCCTGATGAATGGCTTGAGCCCAACCGGGTCGCACTCGGCTGGGCTCAAGCACAATGGTTGCGGGGCTCTACAGATAGACCCTGCTGCTGCAGCCGGCACCCTGAAGCTCGCACACCCACACGCTGCGGATCTTGACGGGGACGCTTCTCGTCCTGCAGCCCCCACCGTAGCTGTCGCTGTAGCCGTAGTGAATGCCGTCGATCCCCTCGGCCCAGCCGTCCACGACGTGACCGTCGTCTTCGTTGTCGCATACCTCCAGGGAGTAGCTGGTGGAGTTGGTGGCGCAAGCCCGGTCGTAACCGTGGTACGCGCAAGCGGTCGTCGCGGCACTGGCGATCCCAGGAATTCCGCCGAGAATCAGAGCGACGCCGAGTGCGGAGGCTGCCGCAGCGCGGATGAGTGTGCTTCTCATTTGCTCCCCCTGGCAAGGAATGGCGTGGACGCCAATTCGGCGTCTTCAATACCCTAGAGTGGTTCATGTGTCGGGTCAAGCGGGGGCGAGGCTTGACTTTGATCAAGGTTCCGGCGTCGTTTCTCTCTGTCTGTTTCGGTGGCTGTTCGATGGATGTCGTAGACGGTGAGGATGTCGCCGTGATTGTGGCGCTCGCGGGCGTGGGTGATGTTGGCGTGTCTTGCGATCGGCCGGTTCCCGGCCGCAGGATTATTGCGGGACGGGTAAGTGGACCAGCGAAATAGGCGCTGTTTCTCGCGGGTGCGGCAGATCGGCACCGCTCGGCGCCGACGCCGCGCCGGCCACGTAGCCCTCGGCCGCCGTCGTTGTGTGGCGGGTTGAGTCACGGCTGCTTGCCAGGTCATCGAGCGCGACTACCACCGCGTAGCCGAAGCCTGACCGACACCGGCTCCGGCCTCCGGCCTCCGGCGTGCACGTCATCATCCTTGCGGACTGACGCCACCATGCTGCCGGGCCACGCCTTCACGCCTCCACCGAGTGGCGAGACATCATTCAGCGGGAGTCGAGGTGCCTTCAGGGTCGCCGCGCCGAGGCGGGCGCTGATGCGCGTGGGGTCCCCGCCACCGCGCATCGCCACCGGCGTGCGTCGCGGTGACCGCAGTGGGCGGCTGGACGGTCGGCCATCCCTCGACGCGGTGGCGGTCGGTCCACCGCTTCCCTCGTGGTGGCACTGACCTGGATCGAGCTGCCTCCAGCTCGATGTAGCGGCCGGCTGTCCGCCGCGCCGCGGCGGGCCGACGCGGCCTGTCGTCTCCCAGCGATGGACGCGGTACGCGGGTGCACGAGGACCCCGCTGAGTTGGTGCGGCTGTCTCGTAGCTCCACACCTACCCGGGAGGTTGTCACCCATTCAAGATTCCGGGCGCGTCACCAAGTGATCTTGAAGCGACCGTGCTCCCTGCCGCGACCGAGGTGACGCTTCCCCTTCCGGGTGACAGGCGGCTGCCGACTACTTGCCGACCGGCATCGGGCAGGTGCCGGCCGGCGCCTCCGGTGAGCCCAGGTCGCCGAGGGACTGGTTGACCTCGGTGGTGGTGGCGAGTTGTTGGAAGCCGGTGCCGAGCACCACGTCGACCGTGTCGTCCTTGCGCGTGGCGTCGTACTTGGTGTCGGCGTTGTCGAGGAAGTAGGCCCGCAGCAGGTGTGCGGAGCCGACGCCCTTCGGACCGAAGCGCAGCACGGCGACGCCGTCGACGCCGTTCGGGGCGTTGCCCACCTTCTTCACCTGGAACTTGCGGTTCTTGAAGTCGTCCGCGACCGCGGTGGCCCGACCGATCTCCTCGGTGGCGTTGAAGACGTTGATCTTGACGTCCTTGGGCTCGCGGAGGGTCACGTCGGCCATCGGCCAGTCCTCGGGGCAGCCGCCGGCCAACCCGGCCTCGCCCTGGGTGTCCTTCACGATGGCGACGACGACGAAGACCAGGGCGACGACCGCCAGCAGACCGACGACAACGAGTGCTCGCACTCGCGCAAAGCTCATCTGGGCGCTCCCCGGACAGTGGGTGGGTGGTGGCGGCCGCCGGCGGTCGGACCGCCCCGCCGGCCGTCGAGTACGCCGCTGAGGTTAACGGTTGTCCGACCGTGGCGTGGAAACAGTCCGACATGCCGGCGCGCCATCCGGGAAGCGGGTAGTACTACCCCTATCTTCGTGTCGCCTGAGTCACATTGGGAACAACTCGGGGTGCTGGGGCGTACATCTCAGCCGCGAGGGCGGTATACATGCCTCGCCCGGAGGGGGGTAAGGTTCCGCGCTCGCTGGGGAGTGCCCCGGCGGCTCCGGCCCGAACGGCCGTCGGGTCGGGTGACCGACACAAGTGGTGGCCGGCCATGGGAACCGAAACAGCGTCGCCCGGCGTTACAACCGGAAGCGACAACATCGATATGGGAGAGTGAAACCGATGGCCACCGACTACGACGCCCCGCGTCGCGACGAGGTCGACCTCGGCGAGGACAGCCTGGAAGAGCTCAAGGCCCGGCGGGTCGACTCACAGTCGGGCGCCGTGGACGTCGACGAGGCCGAGGTGGCCGAGAGCTTCGAGCTGCCCGGTGCCGACCTCGCCGACGAGGAGCTGACCGTCAAGGTCCTCCCGATGCAGGAGGACGAGTTCCGTTGCGGTCGTTGCTTCCTGGTCCACCACCGCAGCCAACTGGCGGTCGAGCGCAACGGCGACCTGATCTGCCGCGAGTGCGTCTGACCCCGACTCCGTACACCGGCGGCGGCCTCCTCGACGAGGCCGCCGCTGTCCGAGCTGCCGTGCGCCGGCGGCGGGGAGCTGCTTGACTCGTGACGGGCGGGCAGCACGCCCGGCGGCGGATCGGGAGGTCGGACGGATGAGTGAACGGGCGGGTCGGTCCGGCATGGACGGTTCCTCCGGCGGTGACACACGTCCGGACGACCCCGGCGCCGCCGGGGACCCGGCCGCCGTCCGGCCGGATGGCGCGGTGCCGTCCCACGCCGGGCGGCCGGACACCGGCGCCCGCCGGGACGCGGGTGCCACCCCGGAAGCCGCCGGGGACCGGCCCGACGGCGGGACGGACCGGGCCCGCGACGAGCTGGGCGCGACGGTCGCGGCGCTGACCGCCGACGACATCGAGCCGGCCCGCCGACGCCAGCTGCTCACCCGGCTGGTCGCGCAGGCCCGCTCGCGCGGGCTGGCCGACCTGTTCAAGCCGAAGGCCGCGCTGCGCTGGATGACCGACACGGTCGCCGACATCGCGCCGCACGTGCCGATCCGGGACCTGGCGACGCTGCGCGCCCACTTCCCCGGACTGGACGACGAGGCCCTCGCGGAGCGGCTGGTCCGCAACGCGGCCCGGGCCACCGCCGGGGTCGGCGCGGCCGGCGGGGGAGTCGCCGCGGTCGAGTGGACGATCACCCCGACCCTGCTCTCCGCCCCCGTGCTGCTGGCCGCCGAGACGGTCGCGGTGGTGGCCGTCGAGCTGAAGCTGATCGGCGAACTGCACGAGGTGTACGGCGCGCCGGTGCCCACCGGCGGCACCCAACGGACGGTCGCCCTGGTGCAGTCCTGGGCCAGCCAGCGGGGGATCAACCCGATGATGCCCGGGGTGGGGGTCGGCGCCGTCCTCGGCACCGCCGCCCGCAAGGAACTGCGGGACACCCTGCTCAAGCGGTTCGGGCGCAACCTGACCACGCTCGGCCCGTTCCTCACCGGCGCGGCGGTCGCCAGCTACCTCAACCGGCGGGCCACCCGGACGCTGGGCGACCAGCTCCGCACCGACCTGCGCAAGCAGCGCCGGGCGCTGCCCGGCGGGCGTACCGCTCTGCCCTGACGGCTCAGCCGGCGTCCCGGGCGGCCAGGATCGCCCCGGCCAGCTCGACCGGGTGCCGGGTGCTCACCACCCAGAACGGGGTCGGATCGGCCGGGTCGTCCAGCACCACCTGCACCGCGCCGGCGACCCAGGGCCGCTGCACCACGAAGGCGAGCGGGTCGGACCCGACGCCGAGCACCTCACGCCGCCCCGCCGCGTCCAGCGGGATCGCGTCGGCCACGTACCGCACCGGCAGTCGGGCGTCGTCGACCCGCAGCTCCCCGCCGCGTACCTCGACCCGGACCCGGCCCAGCCACCACAGCCCGGCCGCGGTCGCCGGGGGCAGCAGCACGAAGGGCAGCCAGGCCCGGACGCCGGACGCGCCCATCCACACCTCGACCGCGAGCAGCGTGGCCAGGGCCAGGCCGGCAAGCCAGAACCACCACGGCAGCCCGAGCCGCTCGGAGTGCTCCCCGGCCGCCGCGGTGCGCGGCGCCGGTGACGACGCAGAAGACGACAGGCTCACTCCTGCCAGGGTACGGCGCACGGCGGCCCCCCGACCCGGCAGGATGGCAGGGTCACCCCGCGAAACGGACGGAAGAGGGGAACCGTGACCCACGTCGTGCCCGTGCCCGTACGGCAGCTCGACCCGGAGCTGCCACTGCCCGCGTACGCCCATCCCGGCGACGCCGGCGCCGACCTGGTGGCCGCCGCGGACGTCGAGCTTCCTCCCGGCGGCCGGGCCCTGGTCCCCACCGGGGTGGCGCTGGCGCTGCCGGAGGGATACGTCGGCCTGGTCCACCCGCGCTCCGGTCTGGCCGCCAGACTCGGTGTGACGGTGCTGAACGCGCCCGGTACGGTCGACGCCGGCTACCGGGGTGAGATCCTGGTCAACCTGATCAACCATGATCGGGTCACACCGGCGAAGATCTCCCGTGGCGATCGCATCGCGCAGCTCGTTGTGCAGCGGGTGGAGCGGGTCGATTTCCAGCCGGTGGCCGAGCTGCCCGGATCCCGGCGTGGCGCCGGCGGGCACGGCTCGACCGGCGGGCACGCCGGTCTGGTGCCGCCACCCGGGGGCCCGGCCGGACGGCCGGAACTCGTCGGCCGGGCGGGCGGGCAGACGGAAGAGGTGGCAGGGTGAGTGCGAACAGCGGAGGGTGGGCGAAGTGATCTTCAGCCGTAAGCGGGCCGATGCCGGGCGGCACGCCCGTGACGAGCGGGCCGGCGAGGTCCTCGACTCGTACGACGCCGAGGGGACGACGGCGGACACGTCGCGCGGTCCCTACGACATCTCCGAGGCGCCGGACGACGTGCAGCGGCTCGACCTGGGCAGCCTGCACATCCCGGCGGTGCCGGGTGTCGAGGTGCGGGTGCAGGCCGACCCGCAGGGCGTGATCCAGCAGGTCGTGCTGGTGCACGGGGAGAACGCGCTCCAGCTCGGGGTCTTCGCCGCGCCGCGCTCAGAGGGCATCTGGGACGAGGTGCGCGAGGAGATCCGCCAGTCGCTCTTCGCCGACGGCGCCGCCGCCCAGGAGGTCCAGGGCGAGTACGGCCCCGAGCTGCACGCCCGGGTGCGTACCCCGGACGGCCTGACCGACCTGCGCTTCGTCGGCGTGGACGGACCGCGCTGGATGGTCCGCGGCGTCTACCAGGGCGCCGCCGCCACCGACCCGGCCGCGGCTGGTCCGCTCTCGGTGTGCCTGGAGGGTCTGGTGGTCGACCGCGGGCAGGAGGCGAAGCCGGTGCGCGAGCCGCTGCCGCTGCGGCTGCCCCGCGAGGTCGCCGAGCAGGAGCAGGAGCAGGCCGCCGCGGGTGGCGCGCCGGCGCCCGCCCCACGCGAGGCCTGACGACCCGCACGATCGTCACCGGGCCCGGCGTCGTCCACCGACGGCGTCGGGCCCGGTCGTGTCGGGGCAGCTCTCTGCTCGTACGCGCCCGCCGGCCGGGCGGTTCGCCGGCCGCCGGACACCTCCCGCGCCGGACGCCCGACCCGCACCCGGGCCGAACCGGCGTACGCTGGCGGGACGGTCCCGGCATCCCCGGGCCGGACCAGTGCCGGGGCGTCCCGGCCGGCGTGGAGAGGGTGACGCGGAGGTCATGTCGACCGACCAGGGCCGAGGGTCGCTGCGGCGGATCCTGCGCCGGCTCACCGCGAGCGAGGCCGAGATCGAGGCGCAGGAACTCCAGCGGGAGAGCGCCGAGTCCGGCGGCACGCCGGCCCGGCAGTGCTGCCGGGGTGAGGTGGTGTCGGTCGCCGGGCGGCTGCGTACCGTGGTCTACACCCCACGGACCAACCTGCCGACGCTGGAGGCGGACCTCTACGACGGCAGCGGCGTGGTGACTCTGGTCTGGCTGGGGCGCCGGCACATCGCCGGCATCGAGCCCGGTCGACACCTGACCGCCCGGGGCCGGATGGCCGTCCGCGACGACCGCAAGGTCATCTACAACCCGTACTACGAGCTGGAGTCGCCGAAGTGACGACCGGACAGCACCCCGGCGCCGAGCCGCGCACCGACGCGATGGACGACGAGCGGCTGCCCAGCATCGCCGAGCAGATGGCCGACCAGCTCGGCGGCTGGCGGGGGCTGGTCGAGTCCAGCATCCCCGTGGTCGTCTTCGTGCTGGCCAACATCATCGGAGAGCTGCGCCCCGCGGTGATCGCCTCGGTGGCGGTGGCGGTGGCGATCGCCGGCGTCCGGCTGGCCCAGCGCCGCCCGATCCGGCACGCGGTCAACGGGCTCTTCGGCATCGCCGTCGGCGCCGCCATCGCCTGGCGTACCGGCGACGAGCGGGACTTCTACCTCCCCGGCATCCTCTACGGCATCGCGTACGGGGTGGCGCTGCTGGTCTCGGCGGCGATCCGGCAGCCGATCGTCGGCTGGATCTGGTCGGTGCTGGTCGCCAAGGGGCGCTCGGAGTGGCGTGACGACCCGGTGCTGGTGCGCACCTTCACCCGGCTCACCGTGCTCTGGGGCGTGGTGTGGCTGGCCAAGGTGGGCGTGCAGGCCGGGCTCTACCTGGCCCACCAGGACACCGCGCTGGGCGTGGCCCGGCTGGCGTTGGGCTACCCGCCGTACGCGCTGCTGCTGCTGATCACGGTGTGGACGGTTCGCCGGGTGACCCGGCAGACCGCGCCGCAGCCCCTGCCCGGCGCCTGAGCCGGCCGGACGCCCACCGGCCTCCCAGGGGCGCGGGCGACAGCCGGCCACCGACCGCGGCTCACCTGTTGTTGCGGGTCCGCTCGACGCTGTCCGGGCCGAGGATGACCGCGCGGACGTCGTCCTCCACCTCGGCGGTGCACACGAAGATCAGCTCGTCGCCGGCCTCGATCGGGTCGTCCGGGCTGGGCACCAGCACCCGCTTGCCGCGCAGGATCGCCACCAGGGCCGCGTCCCGGGGGATCGGCACCGCGTGGATCGGCTGCCCGACGTAGGGCGCGGTCGGCGGCAGGGTGATCTCGACGAGGTTCGCCTCACCCTGGCGGAAGGTCATCAGCCGGACCAGGTCGCCGACGGTGACCGCCTCCTCGACCAGGGCGGCCATCACCCGTGGCTTGCTCACCGCCACGTCGACGCCCCACTGCTCGGTGAAGAGCCACTCGTTCTCGGCGCGGTTGACCCGGGCGACCACCCGGGGCACCGCGAACTCGGTCTTGGCCAGCAGCGACACCACCAGGTTGACCTTGTCGTCGCCGGTGGCCGCGACCACCACGTCGCAGCCGGCGACGTCGGCCTCCTCCAGGCTGGCCAGCTCGCAGGCGTCGGCCAGCACCCAGTCGGCGGCGGGCACCCGGTCGGGGCGGAGCATCCGGGGCTGGCGCTCGATCAGCATCACCTGGTGGCCGTTGTCGATCAGCTCCTGTGCGATCGAGCGGCCCACGTTGCCGGCGCCCGCGATGGCGATCCGCATGGCTCAGTGCCCTCCTTCGGGCGGCGTCGCGGCCACCGCGGTGACCGAGGCGGCGATGTCGTCGGTGACCAGCACGTACAGCTGGTCGCCCTCCTGCACGACGGTGGACCCGTTGGGCAGCGTGCCGATGCCGAACCGGGTGAGGTACGCCACCCGCGCCCCGGCCGCCGCCTCCAACTGGCGCAGCGGCCGTCCCACCCAGTCCTTGTGCACCGGCACCTCGATGATCGAGACCGTGCTGGTCGGGTCGCGGAAGATCTCCACGTTGCCCTCGGGGACGAGGTGCCGCACCATCCGGTCGGCCGTCCACCGCACGGTGGCCACGGTCGGGATGCCCAGCCGCTCGTAGACCTGCGCGCGACGCTGGTCGTAGATGCGGGCCGCCACCCGGGAGACACCGAACGTCTCACGGGCAAGCCGGGCGGAGATGATGTTGGAGTTGTCGCCGCTGGAGACCGCGGCGAAGGCGTCCGCCCGCTCGATGCCGGCCTGGCGCAGCACCTCGCCGTCGAAACCGGCCCCCGTCACGGTGATGCCGCCGAAGTCGGGGCCGAGGCGGCGGAACGCGTCGGCGTCCTGGTCGATCACCGCCACCGAGTGCCCCCGGGACTCCAGGCTGTGCGCGAGGGTCGAGCCGACCCGACCACAGCCCATGATCACGACATGCACGGTGTCCCTCCCTGGTGCCACCCGTCGACGGCGGGCGGCGTCGATTGCGAGCCTGCCACGTCCGGCGCGCCGGCGGGGGATCGAACGGTACCGCGCGGAGCCGGACGGACGTGATCAGGCACCCCCGACCCCTCGACCCTGGTGGTCGTACCCTTAGCGCTTGTGGCCAGTCCCACCTCGCTGCTGAAGCGACTCCTCGTCGGTCGACCGTTCCGGTCCGACCGGCTGCGGCACACCCTCCTGCCCAAGCGCATCGCCCTGCCGGTGTTCGCCTCCGACGCCCTCTCCAGCGTCGCGTACGCCCCGGACGAGATCCTGCTGACGCTCTCCATCGCCGGGGCGTCGGCGTACTTCTTCTCCCCGTGGATCGCGCTCGCGGTCGTCGTGGTGATGCTCACCGTGGTCGCCAGCTACCGGCAGAACGTGCACGCGTACCCCTCCGGCGGCGGCGACTACGAGGTGGCCACGGTCAACCTGGGGCCCCGGGCGGGGCTGGCGGTGGGCAGCGCGCTGCTCGTCGACTACGTGCTGACCGTCGCGGTGTCGGTCTCCTCCGGGGTGGCGAACCTCGGCTCGGTGGTGCCCTTCGTGGCCACCCACAAGGTGCTCATCGCGGTGATCGCGGTGGTGCTGCTCACCGCGATGAACCTGCGCGGCCTGCGCGAGTCCGGCACCGCGTTCGCGATCCCCACCTACGGCTTCATCATCGTGATCGGCGGGATGATCCTCACCGGGCTGATCCGGGTCTTCGTGCTCGGTCACGACCTGCGGGCCCCCAGCGCCGGGCTGGAGATCCAGGCCGAGCACAGCGTGACCGGCCTCGCGCTGGTCTTCCTGCTGCTGCGCACCTTCTCCTCCGGCTGCGCGGCGCTCACCGGCGTGGAGGCCATCTCCAACGGCGTGCCCGCGTTCAAGGCCCCCAAGAGCAGGAACGCGGCCACCACCCTGCTGCTGCTCGGCACCATCGCGGTGAGCATGCTGGTCGGCATCATCTGGCTGTCCCGGCTGACCGGCCTGCAGTTCGTCGAGGACCCGAAGCTGCAGATCATCTCCGGCCCCGACGGGTACGTGCAGAAGACCGTCACCACCCAGCTCGGCGAGACCGTCTTCGGCTCCGGCTCGGTGCTGCTGTTCGTGGTGGCCGGGGCGACCGCGTTGATCCTCTTCCTGGCCGCGAACACCGCGTTCAACGGCTTCCCGGTGCTCGGCTCGATCCTGGCCCAGGACCGCTACCTGCCCCGTCAGCTGCACACCCGGGGCGACCGGCTGGCCTTCTCCAACGGCATCGTCTTCCTCGCCGTCTTCGCGATCGTGCTGATCGTCGCCTTCCAGGCCGAGGTCACCAAGCTCATCCAGCTCTACATCGTCGGGGTGTTCGTCTCCTTCACGCTGTCGCAGGCCGGCATGATCCGGCACTGGAACCGGCACCTGCGCACCGAGCGCAACCCCGAGGCGCGGCGGCGGATGATCCGCTCCCGGGCGATCAACACGTTCGGCATGGCGATGACCGGCGCCGTGCTGATCGTCGTGCTGGTCACCAAGTTCCTGCTCGGCGCGTGGATCGCGATCGCCGCGATGGCGGTGATCTACCTGCTCATGCTGGCCATCCGGCGGCACTACGACCGGGTCGCCGAGGAGTTGGAGCCGACCGAGGTCCGCGGCGTGCTGCCCGCCCGCAACCACGCGATCGTGCTGGTCAGCAAGCTGCATCAGCCGACCCTGCGGGCCATCGCGTACGCCCGGGCCACCCGGCCGGACACGCTGACCGCGGTCACCGTCAACGTCGACGACAAGGACACCCGCCAGCTCCAGGAGGAGTGGGAGCGGCGCGAGCTGCCCGTCCCGCTGACCGTGGTCGACTCGCCGTACCGGGAGATCACCCGGCCGATCCTCAACTTCGTCGCCAACACCCGGCGCGAGTCGCCGCGCGACGTGGTCACCGTCTTCATCCCCGAGTACGTCGTCGGACACTGGTGGGAGAACCTGTTGCACAACCAGAGCGCGCTGCGGCTCAAGGGACGCCTGCTCTTCGAGCCCGGCGTCATGGTCACCAGCGTCCCGTGGCAGCTCGCCTCCACCGCCAACAAGAACCTCGACCGGCTGGACGAGACGCTGAGCCGCACCCCGGCCCGGGGTCCCCGGGTGGCGCCGCGCAGCACCCTGCCGCCCAGCGTCCCGCCGGTGACCTCCGCCCCGCCCGGCGAGAGCGGCCCGAGCACCGGGGACCGCCCGTGACCGCCGGACGCGGCGCGGGCCGCCCCGAACCCGGCGCCGGGGCGACGCCGGTCGAACAGGAGCGGCGGACGCTGGAGGAGGCCGAGCGGGTCGAGCTGACCGTCGGCGCGGTCGCCCCCGGCGGGCACTGCGTGGCCCGGGTCGACGGCCAGGTGGTCTTCGTCCGGCACGCGCTGCCCGGCGAGCGGGTGCTCGCCGAGGTGACCGAGCTGCACAAGGGCTTCGCCCGCGCCGACGCCGTCGAGATCCTCCAGGCGTCCCCGGACCGGGTCGAGCCGCCCTGCCCGTACGCGAAGCCGGGCCGCTGCGGCGGCTGCGACCTGCAACACGTCGCCCCCGCCGCCCAGCTCGCCTGGAAGACCGACGTGGTGCGCGAACAGCTCACCCGCCTCGGCCGGCTCACCGACGCCGAGGTGGACGCGCTCGGCGTGACCGTCGAGGCGCTGCCCGGCGGGCCGCTCGGCTGGCGCTCCCGGGTCCGGTACGCGGTCGACGCGGCCGGCCGGGCCGGGCTGCTCAAGCACCGCTCGCACGAGGTCGTCCCGATCGACCGCTGCCTGATCGCCCACCCGGCCATCCAGGAACTGCCGGTGCTCACCGGCTCGGGCGCGCGCTGGCCGGACGCCGAGGCGGTGGAGACGGTCGCCAGCACCGGCGGGGACGTCAGCGTCGCCGCCGTCACCGACGGGGTGGCCACCACGGTCAGCGGGCCGCGGACCGTCCGCGAGGTCGCCGCCGGCCGGGACTGGGAGCTGCCCGCCGCCGGCTTCTGGCAGGTCCACCCCGCCGCCGCCGACACCCTGGTGGCGGCCGTCCTCGACCTGCTCGACCCCCGTGCGGGCGAGTCGGCCTGGGACCTCTACGGCGGGGCCGGGCTGTTCGCCGCCGCGCTCGCCGGGCGGGTCGGCCCGGACGCCCGGGTCACCCTGGTCGAGTCGTCCGCGCAGGCCGTGGCCGCCGCCCGGGAGAACCTGGCCGACCTGCCCCGGGTGGAGGTGGTCGCGGCCCGGGTGGAGACCGCGCTGGCCCGCCGCCGGATCACAGGCCCGGTCGACCTGGTGGTGCTCGACCCGCCCCGCTCCGGCGCGGGCGCGGCGGTGGTGCGGGACGTGGTGGCGGCCGGGCCGCGCGCGGTGGCGTACGTGGCCTGCGATCCGGCCGCCTTCGCCCGCGACGTGCGCACCTTCGCCGAAGCGGGCTGGCGGCTCACCGCGTTGCGCGGGTACGACCTGTTCCCGATGACCCAGCACGTCGAGCTGGTCGGGCTGTTCCTGCCGCCGGAGCAGTGACTAGCCTGGCCCGATGAAGATCGTCGGGTTGATGTCCGGGACGTCGTACGACGGGGTGGACGTGGTCGCCGCCGAGTTCACCGCCGACGGGGACACCCTGCGGATGCGTCCGCTGGGGCACCGGGAGCGCAGCTACGACGACGCCCTGCGCGAGCGGATCGGGACGCTGCTGCCCCCGGCGGCCACCACGATCGAGGCGGTCTGCCGGTTGGACAACGCCCTCGGCGAGGTCTTCGCCGACGCCGCCGCGCTCGGCGTGGAACTGGCCGGCGGGCAGGCCGACCTGGTCGTCTCGCCCGGGCAGACGGTCTTCCACTGGGTCGACGGCGGGACCGTCCGGGGCACCCTCCAGCTCGGCGCGCCGGCCCGGGTGGCCGCCCGGGTGGGCGTACCGGTGCTCGCGGACCTGCGCTCGGCGGACGTCGCCGCCGGCGGTCAGGGCGCGCCGCTCGTCCCGGCCTTCGACGCGCTGCTGCTCGACCCGGCCGCCGGGCCGCGGGCGGCGCTCAACCTGGGCGGCATCGCCAACCTCACCGTGGTCGCGCCGGGCGCGCCCGTGCTCGGGTACGACGTGGGCCCGGCCAACGCGCTGCTGGACGCGGCGGCCCGGCGCTTCCTCGGCCGCCCCTGCGACGTCGACGGGGTCCGGGCGGCGGCCGGCCGGGTGCACCCCGGGCTGCTGGAGGTGCTGCTCGCCGAGGCGTACTACGCCGCGCCGCCGCCGAAGTCGACCGGCAAGGAGCTGTTCCACGCCGGCTACCTCGACGAGCGGCTGGCCGCCCTGGGCGAGGCGGTCGCCCCGGACGACGTGCTGGCCACGCTGACCGAGCTGACCGCCCGGACGGTGGCCGCCGAGTGCGACCGGCACCGGGTGACCGAGGTCATCGCCGCGGGCGGCGGGGTGCGCAATCCCACACTGCTGGGCCGGCTGGTCGCGCTCGGGCGGGGCCGGTGGCGGCTGCGCGTCACCGACGAACTGGGCGTACCGGCCCAGGCCAAGGAGGCGTACGCGTTCGCCCTGCTCGGCTGGCTCTCCTGGCACGGGCTGCCCGGAGCGGTCCCCTCGGTGACCGGTGCCCGGCACGCCGCCGTGCTGGGCTCGTGGACGCCGGCCGGCCCGCCGCACGGGACGGCCGCGGCGACACCGCCGCGGCGGCTGGTCATCGAGCGGTGAACCCTGGGAGCAGACTGTGTTGATCCACGGCCGAGCTGCGGAGTGTCGGGCGGCCGATAGACTCTTCCGTCATGAGTGTTGAAGAGGGCACGGCCAACCAGGGTCGGCTGCTGGGCACGGTGCGTGGTCCGCAGGACGTGAAGCGGATGACCGCCGAGCAGCTGGACATCCTCGCCGCCGAGATCCGTGACTTCCTGATCGCCAAGGTCTCCCGCACCGGCGGGCACGTCGGCCCCAACCTCGGTGTGGTGGAGCTGACCCTGGCGATGCACCGGGTCTTCGACTCTCCCCGGGACCGGCTCCTGTTCGACACCGGCCACCAGGCGTACGTGCACAAGATCCTCACCGGCCGGCAGGAGGGCTTCGACAAGCTCCGCCAGCGCGGTGGCCTCTCCGGTTACCCCAGCCAGGCCGAGAGCGAGCACGACCTGATCGAGAACTCGCACGCCTCCACCGCCCTGTCGTACGCCGACGGGCTGGCCAAGGCGTACGCCCTGCGCGGCGAGCAGCGCAGCGTGGTCGCCGTGGTCGGTGACGGCGCGCTGACCGGCGGCATGTGCTGGGAGGCGCTGAACAACATCGCCACCGCCGGCAACCCGTTGGTCATCGTGGTCAACGACAATGGCCGGTCGTACTCGCCGACCATCGGCGGCCTCGCCGACCACCTCTCCTCGCTGCGGCTCAACCCCGGCTACGAGAAGGTGCTCGACACCGTCAAGGACGCCCTCGGCAACACGCCGTTCGTCGGCAAGCCGATGTACGAGGTGCTGCACGCGGTCAAGAAGGGCATCAAGGACGCCGTCGCCCCGCAGGCGATGTTCGAGGACCTCGGCATCAAGTACGTCGGCCCGGTCGACGGGCACGACATCGCCGCCGTCGAGTCGTCGCTGCGCGCCGCCAAGCACTTCGGCGGGCCGGTGATCGTGCACGCGGTCACCCGCAAGGGCTACGGCTACCGGCCGGCCGAGGAGGACGAGGCGGACTGCCTGCACGGCCCGGGCGCCTTCGACGCCGAGACCGGCAAGCTGCTCGCCGCCCCGTCGGTGAAGTGGACCCAGGTCTTCGCCGACGAGCTGGTCGCCATCGCCGACTCCCGGCCCGACGTGGTCGGCATCACCGCCGCCATGGCCGAGCCCACCGGCATCGCCACCCTGGCCCGCAAGCACCCCGACCGGGTGTACGACGTCGGCATCGCCGAGCAGCACGCCGCCACCTCCGCCGCCGGCCTGGCCATGGGCGGCCTGCACCCGGTGGTGGCGGTGTACGCCACCTTCCTCAACCGGGCCTTCGACCAGGTCCTGCTGGACGTGGCGATGCACAAGCTGCCGGTCACCTTCGTGCTGGACCGCGCCGGCATCACCGGCCCGGACGGGCCGAGCCACTACGGCATCTGGGACATGTCCGTCTTCGGCGTGGTGCCCGGCCTGCGCATCGCCGCGCCCCGCGACGCCGCCAGCCTCCGCGAGGAGCTGCGCGAGGCGGTGGCGGTCGACGACGGCCCGACCATCGTCCGTTTCCCGACCGGCACCGTCGCCGCCGACCTGCCGGCCGTCCGCCGGGTCGGCACGGTCGACGTGCTGGCCGAGTCGGCGCGTACCGACGTGCTGCTGGTCGCGGTCGGCTCCTTCGGCCACCTGGGCATGGAGGTCGCCGCCCGCCTCGCCGAGCAGGGCTACGGCGTGACCGTCGTCGACCCGCGCTGGGTCCGCCCGGTCCCGGCCGAGCTGGTCGAGCTGGCCACCGCGCACCGGCTCGTGGTGACCGTCGAGGACGGCGTCCGGGTCGGCGGTGTCGGCGACGCGCTCGCCCAGGCGATGCGGGACGCCGACGTCCGGGTCCCGCTGCGCGACCTCGGCGTCCCCGCCGACTGGCACCCGCACGGCACCCGCGCGCAGATCCTGTCCGACCTGCGGCTCACCGCCCAGGACGTGGCCCGCGACGTCACCGGCTGGATCTCCGGCCTGGACGCCGAGCCGGTCGAGCCGGTCCGCCTGCCCGCCCGCGACGCCAGCCCCAACTGACTCCGACCGCCGGTGTACGCCGCCGGCGGCCCGTGACGGTCCTCCCCGACGGGCGGTCCTGGTGCTCCCAGGGCCGCCCGTCGGCGTCCGTGCCGCCGGCGGGCGATCCGGCCGCGATGGCGAGTCCGGCGCGGTGGCGGGTTGGGGCGGTGGCGGGTTGGGGCGGTGGCGGGTATGGGGCGGTGGCGGGTCTGGCTCGGGCGGTTCGCGCCGGGCACCGAGCATCCGCTCCGCCGTGCGGGGCCTGACGTCGGTCGCCACGCGGGACCGAGAGGCCGTGCCGGCTCGACCATGGGGACCGTGCGGTCGCTACCGACTTGATCGCATCGATGGATCGGGCGGCGGCTGAGAGCGTGTTTGAGAAGTTCTTATCTGGACGATGTGGTGGCGTGACCGTGGCGGCCGGGTCGGGCAGGGTGTCGAGTTGTCATCGCGCCGTGGGTACCCGTCCGATCTGACCGAAGCCCAGTGGGACCTGGTTAAGGAGCTACTCCTGCTCACCGTCCGGCCCTCTGACCGCATGGCTCACCGACCTTCACGGGCCGCCAGAGTCGCCGTTGTTCCAGACCAGCACGGGAATAACGGGGACCGGACGGCAGTCGCGAAGCTTCGTCAGTTGACAGCCGGAGCCTCGAGCCGCTTGTTGCGTCCTATCCGACCTTGAGGGCCAGCTTCCCGACATAGTGATCATTTAGGACGCGATGCGCATCCCCGACTTGCTCCAAGGGGAAGGTCCGGGCGACGTGGACCTCGAAGGAACTCGCCTCGATGATCGCGTTCAGTCGATCGGTCGCGGCGCGGCTTCGATCCCCATCGAAGTGGGACAGCGTCGCGCCCGGCGACGCTACCGGCACGGGCAGGACACCGTTCGGCCACGCGATCCGCCCGGAGTTCTTGATCGCGCGAAGAGACCGTTCGGCAGTTTCGCCTCCCACGGTGACCAGAGCTGCATCAAGCCCGCCTGGTGCGAACTCGAAAGCCGCAGCCAACACATCGTCTTTGCGGCCGTCGACGGCGTCGTCCGCCCCCAACCGCCGGACCAGGGCGACACCGTCGTCACCAGAGGCCACGGCCAACACCCGGATGCCGCTGTGCCGCGCCAGCTGCACGGCCATGTGCCCGATACCCCCGCTGGCCCCGAAGACCATAAGCGTCTGGTCCGGCCGCAGGCCGAGCAGATCGAGGCCGCTCAGTGCGGTCAGGGCATCCCAAGCCATCGCGCCGGCCTGTTCGGTCGGCAACCGGTCAGGCACGCGCGCCACGAACTCCGCCTCAACGACGCCGTACTCGGCGTAGAAACCGCCACGCGGCACCGGCATCGTCGCAGCGTAGACACGCTCGCCCACGTCGATCCGGGTGACGTTGCGTCCGACCGCGGCCACCGTGCCCGCTGCGTCCCAGCCGAGGATATAGGGGAAGGTTGATGCGACACCGAAAATGCCGTCGTAGTCCCCCTCTCGCTCGCCCGCGTCCCAGGACCCTACCCCTGCGAACTCCACCCGGATGAGGACGTCGTTGTCGCCAACCTCCGGGAGCGGCATCCGGCGTGACGAGAGCTCGTCGACTCCGCCGAACCGGTCAAGGGCGACCGCGTTCATCTGCGGCTCCACGATCGCGCCGCCCGCTGCACGCTCGACTCTGCTGTCCACGTCCATCGGCCCTCCTTATTGCTTGAGTGAATTAAGGATCATTGGATCACAGCTATTTGAGTGAATCAAGTAATTGTTCTAGGCTGGGAGCCATGGCACTGCCGAACGGACCCGTAGTCACCTCGTCCGAGGCCGAGGCCGCCTTGTTCGACCTGGTCGACGTATACGACCGCGCCTACGAGGCGGCCGCAGCCGAGCTGTCGCTCAGCCCGGCACAGGCATGTGTGCTCGGGCGACTCGATGAGAGACGCGGCATGGGCACCTTGGCCGAGGAGCTCGGCTGCGATGCCTCCAACATCACCCAGATCGTCGCGCGGCTCGAAGCGCTCGGCCTCGTGACCCGCGAACCACATCCCCAGGACCGCCGCGTACGACTCGTCGCACGAACCCCCCGAGGAGACGAGATCAACCACCGGTTCGCAACAGCCTTCACCTTCGCCCGCACGGCGGTCGGACGACTCTCGCCCGACGAACAGGACCAGTTGACGGCGCTGCTGCGCAAAGCACTGGGCTGACACGCACCCTGCGGCCCACCCCATCAAGGTGGATCCAACGGCTTCATGTCGGCCGGTACTCGGCCACCGGCCCAACAGCAAGCCAGCCGAACCTTCACCTGGACCTGATCAACAACTTCTCAAACACGCTCTGAGGAGCCGGTCGCAGTCTTTCTCCTCCGAGTGGCTGCCGCTCACCGGTGCGTCGAGGGTTGGGCGGGGACGCTACCGACTTGATCGCACCGATGATCGGGCGGTGCTGAGGATGATGGTCGCACCCATGATCGGGCGGTCGCTGCTGAGCACACCGAGGGGCAGGCGGCAGCCGCGGACCTGATCGCACCGGTGGACCAGCGGTCACCACCTGCCGCTCGGCCTGATCCATCTGTGCGATCAGGTCGGTAGCGTCCCGCAGAGGGGTCCGCACCGCCGGCAAGCCCCTCCGATCCACTGCTGCGCAGAGGCCTGAGAGGGTTGTGCCGTGTGGCGGCGGGCCGGCCCCGGGGATCCAGCGCCGCCGCCGGGCCTGCCGACCGGCAACGCCGGCCTCCGCCAGGACTCCGACCTCGCCAGGACCCCGGGCGTCCGCCAGGACCCGGTGATCAGGTGGTGGGGATCAGCGGCCGCCGACGGAGCGGTAGTAGGTCTTCTCGGCGGTGGCCAGGCTGAAGGTCTGCTTCGCCTCCGGCATCGGCACCACCACCAGGCCGGGGCGGTCCACCAGGCGGGGCGTGCCGGGTGGCACCGACAGGGCGGAGTCCCGGTTGCCCCGCCAGGTCAGCACCACCAGCGGCTGCCCGGGCACCGGCAGCACGTACGTCTGCAGCGGGTTCGACCGGTCGGCGGGGGAGACCACCGGCGTACCGTCGCCGGCCGGACGGTAGACCACCGCGGTCACCGTGCCGGCGGCGGTCTCCCAGGTGAGCTGCTCCAGGTCGCCCGGATCGCCGCCACCCAGCGCCATCTCGCCGATGCCCCGCACGGCCACCTTCTCCACCGGCCAGGACTCGGGCACCGAGGCGGGCGCGTCCCGGTCGCCGATCCGGCGCGGAATGCTGCCGAACGGCCCCTGCTCGCCGGCGAGGACACAGGTGTCCAGCCCGTCCAGGGCCCGCCGGCCGGAGCCGGTGTCGTCGCGGACCAACGGGTAGCGCGGGTCGGTGGTGGCGGTGCCCAGGTCGAGCAGCCGGTCGGCGGCCCGGCCGCGCGGCAGCGACTCGGTGGCGCGCAGCGTCGCCGTCACCGGCACCGCCGCGCATTGCGGCACCGGCACCCGGCCGGTCAGTCCGTCGGTGACCATCAGCGCCCGGCCGTCCGGGCCGAGCAGTCGCTCCACCCGCCCCGAGACCAGGTAGCGGCGGCTGTCGGCCAGGTGCACCGGGAGTACGTCGGCGTAGGCGAGATACCCGGGGTCGGTGTACTCGGTGGCCCGGTCGACCGCGTACCGGCCGTCGGCGCCGGTGAGCTGGAGCAGCCAGGAGGCCCCCTCACCGGGCACGTCGGCGGCGACCAGGGCCAGCCGGGCGCCGTCCACCTCGCCGGACCAGAGGATGCCGGAGGAGGACAGGTGGGCCCGGTCGTCGATCGGGGACCGCCAGGCGCGCACCGCCTCGGTCACCGCCTCGGTGGTGGCGGCGTCACCGGCGAGCGAGCCGCGCGGCGGCCACACCCGCAGCGTGCCGTCCAGGCTGTCGTAGCCGACCCGCAGCTCCCGGGCCTGACGCTCGGCGACCGGGCCGCAGGCGGTCACGGTCAGCGCCAGCGTGAGCAGTGCGGTGACCGTCGTGCCGCGGCGGCGGACTGAAGCCACCTGTACGCCCCCGATCGCCTCGCCGATGTCGGAAGCCCACATGGTACGCAACGGCCGGCGGCCGGTCGGCGCTGGTCCGCCCCGCCGACCTCCGGCCACAAGGGACTCCCGCGTGGATTTCGTCTGATTTTTCGGCTCCGGTAGACTCCGCCGACTGTGACGTCTGTCGAGCCCCGTGGCGCATCCGCACCGGACCCCGACGCCTTCGGCGGCCCCGGCCGCGGCGCGACGGCCACCGCCACCGCGCCGCCGCCACCGGCGACGGACGCCCCCGCCCCGAACCCCGTCGGCCGCACCCCGGCCGGCGACGCCGCAGGCGGCCCCACGGCCTCCGCCGCCGCCCCCGGCCCCGCGCCGTCCGCCGGCCTCCTGGCCTCCGCCGGCCTCGCGCCGTCGGCCGGGCCGGCGCCCGTGCAGGCGCCCCCCGGTTCCGCCCGCCCCGAGGCGGAGCCGACGACCGACGCGCCGGCCGGTGGCGGCCGGACGGTGGTCGTACCCGGGAAGGGGCCGGCGGGGGCGGAGCGTGCCGGCGCGACGCAGGCCGGGCGGTCCCGGCGCTGGCGCTGGACGGCGCGGCGCAAGGACCTCGCGGTCTACGGGGTGTTCCTGCTGGCCGCGTTCTGGGTGACCAGCCAGATCTGGGTGGACCCGGCCGGTCGGGTCGCCTCGCTCTACAGCAGTGACCCGGCGCAGGTGCAGTTCTTCCTCGCCCACTCGGTGCGGGTGGTGCTGCACGGGGACTTCCCGTTCTACACCGACCAGTTCAACTACCCCGACGGCGTCAACCTGATGGCCAACACGGCGGTGCTGGCGCTGGGCATCCCGATGGTGCCGATCACCCTGCTCTTCGGGCCGGCCGTGTCCTTCGTGGTGCTGGTCACCCTCGGCCTGGCCGGCACCGCCGCGACCTGGTACCACGTCTTCTCGCGGCACCTCGTGCGCCGCCGGCTGGCCGCCGCGGTCGGCGCCTGGTTCTGCGGGTTCTCACCGGCGATGCTGTCGCACGCCAACTGGCACCCCAACATCATCTCCCAGTGGCTGCTGCCGTTCATCGTCTGGCGGGTCATGGTGCTGACCCGGTCGACCCGCCCGGTCCGCGACGGCGTGCTGCTCGCCCTGCTGGTCACCGCGCAGGCGTTCATCAACGAGGAGATCCTGCTCTTCACCGCGCTGGCCTGCGGTGTCTTCCTCGTCGCGATGGTGGCGCAGCGGCGGACGCTCTGGTCGGCGGCGTGGCGTCCACTGGCCAAGGGGCTGCCGGTCTGCACGGTGGTCGCCGGCTCGCTGCTGGCGTACCCGCTCTACATCCAGTTCGCCGGGCCGATGGCGTACCACGGGCTCAGCGACGCGGTCCGCGACTACGGCAACGACATCGCCGCCTTCTTCGCCCCCGGCTCGCCCACCTTCGGCGGCCACGAGCGGGCCAACGTCAACCTGGCGCCGAACTACTCGGAGGAGAACGCCTTCTTCGGCTGGAGCCTGTCGCTGCTCGCCGTCGGCATCGTGATCTGGCTGCGCCGGGAGGTGCTGGTCCGGGCGCTCGCCGCCACCGGGCTCTTCTTCGCGCTGCTCTCCCTCGGCGAGCGGGTGTCCTGGTGGGACCGGGAACTCGTCACCGGCCCCTGGGACCTGCTGGTCCGGCTGCCGCTGCTCGACGCGGTGGTGCCGACCCGGTTCGCCATGATCACCAGCGTGGTGATCGGGATGCTGCTGGCGCTCGCCGTGCAGCGGGCCTGGACGCTGCGCGGCCCCGAGTGGCGGCACGCGAAGACGGTGACGGTCGGCGCACTGATCCTCGCCCTGCTGCCGATCGTGCCGATGCCGCTGAAGGTGACCACCCGCCCGCCGGTGCCGGACTTCATCACCGCCGGCCACTGGCGGGAGTACGTCGGCCCCGGGCAGACCCTGGTGCCGGTGCCCGTGCCGAGCATGGGCAACACCCACGGCATGCGCTGGGCCGCCTCCACCAACCTCGACTTCAAGATCCCCGGGGGCTACTTCCTCGCCCCGCGCAACGGCAACACCGGCGACCCGGGACGCTTCGGCGGCCGGCCCAGCGGGATCGGGGACCTGCTCGACGAGGTCGCCACCACCGGACGCACCCCGAAGCTCGACGACCGGCAGCGCCGCCGCAGCCTGGACGAGCTGCGGCACTGGAACGCCGCCGTGCTGGTCCTGCCGCTGCGCCAGCACAACGCCGAGCCGCTACGGCGCACCGTCGAGCAGCTCGTCGGGCCGGCCCGCAAGGACCTGGACGTGTGGGTGTGGGACGTCCGGCCGCTCTCGGCCCGGACCACCGCCTCCTGACACCGCTCGGGCCGGTCCCGCGACGGGCCGGCCCGGCGGGCGGGCTCAGCCGACCAGCGGGCGCACGTCCCACAGCCACACGTCGTCGACCCGCTGCGCCGGCCCGAGCAGGCCGGTCATCAGGTCGCGGAGCACCGCCTCGCGCGGATGGGCGCCGAGCACCACCACCGACGCCTTCCAGAAGCGCAGGTCCTCCACCGCCTGGCGGCGGTTCTCCTCGGTCAGCGCCGGGACCTCGCCGGAGTCCATGGTGGCGTAGACGAGCGTGCTGGTCGGCCGGTTCGGTGCGCCGAAGACGCCCTCCCCGTTCTCGTTCGGGCCGATGAAGTAGCCGCCCGGCACGGGGAACTCGTGCCCGGTCAGCGCGCTCCAGCGCAGCGTGGGCAGACCGTGCACGTTGCTCGGGATCGGCACCGGAACCAGCGTGCGCCCCTGCGGGACGTACGGCCGCCAGCCACCGGCGGTGATGAAGCGCGGCGGCGGGTCCACGTGCTGCGCCGGCAGCGGGCGCGGGAAGAGCGGCAGCACGGCGAGCGCGACCGCCGCGTACCCGACCGGCCGGACCCAGCGGCGTCGGACCGGCCTCCGGCCCGCCCCGACGCCGCCGGCCGGGTCGGCGTCGTCTCCCGGGGCGCGCGGCGCCGGGGCCGGTTTGCGGCCGTACCGCGCCGCCGCGTCCCAGGCCAGCGCGAGCAGGACGCCGACCGCCGCGGTCACCACCAGGGCGAGCCGGGTCGGCATCATCATCTCCACCAGCGGCAGGTCGTCGGGGATGTACGCCCACGGGCCGTCGACGGTGGTCTCCACGCCGTCGAAGCGCACCTTCGGGCCGATCGCCGCGACGGTGAAGAGCACCACCAGCACACCGGCGATCCGGGCGGCCAGCGACCGCCGCCACAGCAGCACCAGCGCGGCGAGCGCCACCAGCACCAGCGGCCAGCCGAACCAGGTGTTCTGCTCGGTCAGGCCGATGGTCTTCTCCACCGCCTCGTCACCGGCGACGGTGTCGCGGGCGAAGGTGACGAAGGCCATCAGGTCCTCGCCCCAGTTGTGGAAGACGCCGCCCTGCAGGCCGCGGTAGGACTGCGGGCCGTTGAACTGCCACCAGATCGGGTAGGCGGTGAGCGCCAGGGCGATCCCGCCGCCGAGGCCGAGCGCGGCCAGGAAGCCGCCGGCCCGCTCCCGCGCCGCGCGTGGCCGCTGCGCCACGTACGCCAGCACGACGACCAGGCAGGCCAACGCGGTGAGCAGCAGCATCTCCTCGTTGATGAAGATCTGGTACGCCACCAGCAGCCCGAGCACCACCCCGTCGCGCCGCCACCGGCCCGGCCGGCCCAGACGCAGCACCCGGGCCACGATCACCGGCAGCAGGAAGTTGGAGACGAAGTTGGGCTGCCCGTTGGCGTGGTGCACGATGCCCGGGGCGAAGCCGAGGAAGGCGCCGCCGACGAACGCCGCCGCCCGCGAGCGCACCAGGTGCCGGGAGAGCATCCAGTACGACGTGGCCGCGGTCGCGGCGAGCGCGCCGCCCAGGTAGAGCGCGTACGTCACCTGGGGTCCGAAGAGGAGGGTGATCGGCGCCAGCGGGATGGTCATGCCCAACAGCGAGGTGTTGGCCATCATGTTCACCCCGTCCGGGGCGTTCTGCCGCGCGCTGAACAGCGGGTTCTCCAGGTGACGCACCGAGTAAGCGCCGTGGGAGAAGAGCCACTCGAACCAGCTGTGGTCGGTCGGCAGGTGCGACGAGACCCGGTGCTGCACGTCCACCCAGTAGTTCAGGCACACGAAAACGCCGAGCAGCACATAGGCTCCGATGGCCAGGACGTCGGCCCGGCGCGGCCGCCGACGGGGCCGCCGTGTCGGGTCGGCCGCCGAGGGCTCGACCGCGTCCGTCGCGGACGTCGGGTTCAACGAGGGATCTACCACCGGCACAGCCACGACGGGCCATCGTACAGGCGGTGACGGGTCGCCCCCGCCGGCCGGTGGGGCGGCGGCGTGGGTGCGGAGGCGGGGAGGTCGGGGCGTGGCACTCATCGACCTGGGCGACGTGCGCGAGGAGCCGGTGGCCGGCCCCCGCGACCGTCCGCCCCGGACCGTCGGGCGACCGGCCCGCATCGTCGCGGTGCTGGTGGTCGCGCTGCTGACGCTGGCCGGAGCCGCGGCACCGGACCGGCCGGCCTTCTTCACCGTGCCGACGGCCCCCACCACGACGGCTTTCGTCCACGGTGACCGGGTCTTCCTCGTCGCGCCGACGGAGGGGTCGGCGGGGGAGTTGACGGCGTACGCGGTGCCGGCGCGGGGACGCGGCCCGCTCACCCCGCTGTGGCGGGCGTCCCTGTCGCTGCCGACCGGCGTCGGCGCCGCGTCGGCGTACGTCGTCGGCGACGTGGTGGTGGTCAACGCCGACACGTCCCGGGACGGGGCGGCCCGCAGCTACGCCTTCGACGTGGCCACCGGCCGGCCGCGCTGGGACCTGCCGGGCAGCCTCGCCAGCACCGGCGACCCGCTGCTGCTCTACGCCGGCGTCCGGGACGGATCGGGCACGGTCAGCGCGGTCGACCCCGCCACCGGCCGGGTCCGCTGGTCGGTGCCGACGCTGCCGGACGCCACCAGCTTCCGCTTCCGCCCCGACGGTCTCGACCGGATCGTGCTCAACCCCTCCGCCGGCCCGGTGGAGGTCTGGGACGCCCGCAGCGGGCAGCGCCTGGTCAGCCGGGACCTGCGCCCCGACGGACTGTCCGTCTGGCAGCGCGTTCAGCCGGTCGGCGACCTGCTGCTGATGGTCCGGCAGAACGCGGCGCTGGTCACCGCGTACGGGTTGGCCGAGCTGGACCGCCGCTGGGAGATCAGGCTCGGCCTGGTGGGGTACTTCGAGTCCTGCGGCGCGCTGATCTGCGCGCACGGGCAGACCGGCGGGATCACCGCGCTCGACCCGGCGACCGGCGCGACGCGGTGGCGGGTGACCCGCTGGGGCCGGATGCTGACCACGCAGGGCGACCGGCTGCTGGTCAGCGAGCAGGCCGCCGGCAACTATGAGTCCTACACGGTGCTCGACGCGGCGACCGGCCGGGTCGCCGCCGACCTCGGCATCTGGGAACTGATCGGCTGGGACCCGGCGGACGGGCGGCTGACCGCCGTACGCCCGGCCGGCACGGGGCGGCTGGTGCTCGGCGAGCTCGACGTCGCCGGGGGCCGGGTCCACCGCCGCGACCTGCTCACCGGCGTCTCCGGCAACTGTCAGGCCGGGCGGGAGGTGCTGCTGTGCCGGATGCTCGGCGGCGAGTACGGCGTCTGGCGGCTCGCCGGCTGATCACCAGTTGGCCTGCCCGGGCGGCGGGGGCAACGCCACCGACGCCGGGTGGATCACGTACGCGGCCCCGCCGCTGCCGCCCTGCCAGGCCGCCTCGAACCGGCCCCGGTCGACCGTCCGGCGCACCGACTCGTCGTCGGGGGCGTACGGGTCGTTGAGCACCGGGTCACCGGCGTCGGTGAAGCCGACCAGCACCATCAGGTGCCCCCGGGTGTCGTAGTCCAGCCCGGGCACCTCGCCGGCCCGGAACGCGGCGGAGAGCACCAGCGGGATCCCGGCGGCCACGAACGCCTCCGCCTCGACCAGCGAGCGCAGCCGGGTGACGAACGCCTCCACCCCGTGCAGCCCGGCGTACGCGGTGTTGAAGGACCAGTTGCCGCACCCGTCGTACGCGGTGTCGTAGCAGTGCCGGGCGGCGTGCACCACCACCGGTCGGGGGCCGGGCGGGTCGACCCAGGCGTAGCGCTGCGGTGCCGGCCCGGCGCCCCACCAGGCGAGCACCATGGAGGTGCAGGTGGGGCTGCACCAGGAGTCCCCACCGCCGCCCCAGCGCGTCTCGTCGCCGGTGTGCCGGCGCTGGGAGAAGCGCGGCACGTCCAGCACCGTGCCCCGGGCGCTCGCGCCGGCCCGCCCCGCCGCCGGCCCGCCCACGCCGCTGCCTGCCGGCCCTGCCGGCACGCCGGCTGCCGGGCTTTCTGTCGGCGCGCCTGTCGGGCTGGCTGTCTGGCCGACTGCGGGGGCGCCTGTCGGGCCGGGTGCGGGGCTGTCCGTCGGGCCTGCTGCGGGGGTGCCTGTCGGGCCGGGTGCGGGGCCGTCCGTCCCGTCGGCTGACGGGCGGGACGGTGGTTCCGGGGCGCCGGAGGCGACCGCGCCGACGGTGTGCAGCGTGGGACCCGCGGACGCGCCCCACGGGCGCAGCAGGGTCACCCGGACCTGCCAGCCGGTCACCGTCGCCGCGTCCACCACCAGGGTGTCGGTGTCGACGTGGGCGTCGGGGTCCCGCTGGCCCGGCACCGAACAGCGGTGGGCCGGCTCCTCGCCCTCGGCCCACCGGGCCAGCCGGTACCAGCCGGTGGCCGGGGCGTCGTCGTGCCAGCCGCGCACCTCCACCTCGATCCAGCAGCCCGGCGGCGTCCGCGCGGTCCACGACGGCACGATCTCGCGTACGCCGAAGCCGGCGGAGACCGGGGGAGAGGTCCAGCTGCCGCGCTCGTGCCGACTACCGTCCGGGTCGGGCCGTCGCCGGCCGGCCGGCGTCAACCCGTGCGCGGTGGCCCGCACCCCGTCGGCGGTGCCCGGGCAGGCCCCGGCGGTGAACCGGAACCCCCGGTAGGCGACGTCCCGCCCGGTCATGGCGCCTCCGGTCCTCGACGATCGACGACGGCAGCATGACGTACCCCGGCCGGCGCCGGCAACGGCGGCGGTGCGTGAAGGGTGGTTTGGCGGCCGGCGCTAGGTTGTCGGACAGGTCGGCGAGGAGGTCGGGATGCGGGTGCTGGTGGTCGAGGACGAGCGGAACCTCGCCGACGCGATCGCGCGCGGGCTGCGCAAGCGCGGCATGGCGGTCGACGTGGCGTACGACGGCGACGCCGGCCACGAGGCGGCCTTCGTCACCCGGTACGACGTGGTGGTGCTGGACCGGGACCTGCCCGGCATGCACGGCGACCAGATCTGCGCCGAGTTGGCCGCCTCCGGCACGCTGACCCGGGTGTTGATGCTGACCGCCAGCGACAGCGTGGCCGACCGGGTGGAGGGGTTGGGGCTCGGCGCGGACGACTACCTGCCCAAGCCGTTCGCCTTCGACGAGCTGGTCGCCCGGGTGCAGGCGCTCGGCCGGCGGGCCACCCCGGCCGCGCCGCCGGTGCTGGCGGTCGCCGACGTGGTG
Source organism: Micromonospora citrea (assembly GCF_049629545.1). GTDB lineage: Bacteria > Actinomycetota > Actinomycetes > Mycobacteriales > Micromonosporaceae > Micromonospora > Micromonospora citrea_A. The sequence continues at coordinate 92,451 of NZ_JBNADX010000019.1, read as the reverse complement.
ATCGACCCGGCCCGTCGGGTGGTGACCCGCGGCGGCGTGCCGGTGGACCTGACCAACAAGGAGTTCGGGGTCCTCTGCGAGCTGGTGAAGGCGCGTGGCGCGGTGGTCTCCAGCGAGGAGCTGTTGGAGCGGGTCTGGGACGCGAACACCGACCCGTTCACCACCATCGTCCGGGTGACCGTGATGACCCTGCGCAAGAAGCTCGGCGACCCGCAGCTGATCGAGACGGTGGTCGGCGCCGGCTACCGCACGGCGGAGGTGGTGGCGTGAGCCTACGTCCCACGTTGCGGCTGCGGCTGACCCTGCTGAACGGCGTGCTGCTGGTCGGCGCGGGCGCGATCCTGGTGGTGCTGGCCTGGCTGCTGGTCCGCGACGCGTTGCGTCCCAGCGACGAGCTGCGCCCGGGCACCACCGTGCTGCTGGCCGACGGCCGGTCCCTCGACGCCGCCGTGTGGCAACGGCAACTGGTCGACGCCGCCTCGCAGGAACTGCTGGTCAAGGGGTTGATTGCGCTGCTGGCGATCAGCGTGGTCGGGGTCGCCGGGGCGTACCTGGTGGCCGGTCGGGCGCTGCGTCCGCTGCACCAGGTCACCGCCACCGCCCGCCGGCTCGGCGAGGCCACCCTGGACCAGCGGATCGGCTGGTCCGGGGCGGACGACGAGGTCGCCGAGTTGGCCCGCACCTTCGACGCGATGCTGGACCGGATCACCGCCGCCTTCGAGGCGCAGAGACGCTTCGTGGCCAACGCCTCGCACGAGCTGCGTACCCCGCTCGCGGTGATGCGGACCGAGATCGACGTGACGCTCAGCGACGGCGAGGCGGACACCGCCGAGTACCGCCGGATGGCCACGGTGGTCCGCGACGCCTCCGAACGGGCCAACGGACTGGTCGACGCGCTGCTGGTGCTGGCCCGCAGCGAGGCCCAGGCCGGGCGCGGGCTCGCCCGACGCACCGAGTGCGACTTGGCCGCCGGTACGGCCAACGCGCTGTCGGCGATGTCCCGGGAGGTGGAGCGGATCGGGCTGCGGGTGCAGACCTCGCTCAAGCCGGCCCCGGTGGTCGGCGACCCGGGTCTGCTCGACCGGCTGGCCGGCAACCTGATCGAGAACGCCGTGCGCTACAACCACCTGCACGGCCGGCTCTGGGTGCGTACCGGCACCGACGGGCGGACGTCCTGGCTGGTGGTCCGCAACACCGGGTTCGAGGTGGACCAGGCCGACGTGCCGGGGCTGTTCGAGCCGTTCCGGCGGGGTGGCCGGGAGCGGACCGGCGCCCGCGGCTCCGGGTTGGGGCTCTCCATCGTCCGGGCGGTCTGCGACGCGCACGGCGGCAACGTGCAGGTCGTCGCCCAGCGCGGCGGGGGTCTGGAGGTGACGGTCACGTTGCCGGCGGCGGACACCACCACCGCGACGTGAGCGGGCCCCCTTGTGCGACAGGGACGATCGCTGGCATGATCACCGGAGTCAGCCCGACGGGCGAGAGGAGGTGCGGTCCCATGTCCACCATGTCGATCACCGCGCCCCGCCCGGTCCGCCGCTGACATCCCACTCACGCGGGGCGCTTCCAGCCATCTGCGGAGGAACCACCGTGAGTGCACGGATCCACAACGTCGGCATCGACTGCCGCGACACGTACGCCCTGGCCGGCTTCTGGGCCCAGGTCTTCGAGTGCCCCCGCCAGCCGGACGACTTCCCGGGTGACCCGGAGGCGATGCTGTTGCCGCCGGGCGGGCCGGAGGTGCTCTTCCTGGCCGTGCCGGAGGGTAAGACGGTGAAGAACCGTCTGCACCTGGACCTCGAACCCGCCGACCGGAGCCGGGACGAGGAGGTCGAGCGGCTGCTCGGCGTCGGCGCCGTCCTGGTGGCCGACCACCGTCGGGCCGACGGCTCCGGCTGGGTGGTGCTGGCCGACCCGGAGGGCAACGAGTTCTGCGTGCTGCGCAGCGCCGCCGAACGGGCGGCCACCGCCGGCTGACGGACGGGGCCGGCGTCCAGGTGGACGCCGGCCCCGGTCACGCCGTACGGGTCAGTTCTTCTGCTCGATCGCCGCGCGCATGGCGGGCAGTTCGGCCGCCGCCTCCTGCCCGCTCTTGAAGTAGACGATGATCATGCCGAGGCTGCCCTTGTCGCTCCACACGCAGACGCCCAGCGGCACGTTCGCGGTCTCGGCGTCGCCGCACTTCGCCACCCCGCCGAGCGGGCCGGCGTCGACGGTCTTCATCTGCGCGATCTTGACGTCGCTCTGGCCCGCGCCGGTGATGGTGTCCTCGAGGGTCTTCTCCGGGTCCGCGTTCAGGCCGGAGGCGGCCGCGACCATGACCAGGTCCTTCTTGGCGGGGGTGCCGTAGAACGCGCCGGCGGTGCTGGTCGCGTCCGGGAGGGTCTTGTTCAGCTCCGCCTCGAGCTGCTTGGCGCCCTCGGTCAGCGCCGGGTCGGTGGACTTGGCCCGGCCGGCGAGGGTGTCCGGCGCGACGACCCGGGTGTTGATGGCCTCGACACCCTCCTTGACCTCGTCCTTGACGGCGAAGAACGCGATCGCGGCACCGCCCAGGCAGAGCACCAGCACCACGGCGAGCGAGATCAGCACGATCTTGCCCACGTTGGACTTCTTCTTCTGCGGCGGGCCGCTCTGGTTGCCGTACGGCTGGCCGGGCTGCGCGGGGTACACGGTCGGCTGCTGCGGGTGGTCGCCGGACTGCGGCGGGGCCGGGTGGCCACCCGGCTGCTGCGGCGGCGGGTACGAACCGTAGGGCGCGCCGTTGTCCGGCTGCGAGGGATAGGGATTGGCCGGCGGCTGGGACATCAGGTCAGCTCCAGATCGTCAGGTGAGGACGGGTGATCTTAGGCCGGGCCACCACCCGCCCGCTGTCCCGTCCCACCCCGCCCGACCGGGGCGCCAGGGGTGTCCGGTGGCGGCGGCCGCAGTCGTCCACAGGGGACGCCACGGCCGCTCCGACCTGCGGATCCGTCCGTCAGGACCGCTTCTCGACCTGGCCCCGGATGGTGGCGAACTCGGCCTTGGCCTTGGACGCGGAGGAGAAGAACATCACGATCATGCCGACGCTGCCCTCGTCGGCCCAGACGCAGACGCCGAGCGCGATGCCGGAACTCTTGCCGTCGCCGCACTTGGCCACCCCGCCCAGCGGCCCGGGGCTGATCGAGGCGACCTTCTTGACCGACAGGGAGGTGGAGAGGCTCTTGATCGCGTCGTCGAGCTCCTTCTCCGGGAAGAGGACCGGGCCGGAGACGCCGGAGATCATCACCATGTTCCGCTTGGCGGCGCTGCCGTAGAAGGCACCCACCGCGCCGGTCTCGTTGGTGACGTCGCTCTTCATGTCCCGGACCATCTCGTCGGCGATCCGACGCAGCTGCGGCTCGGTGTTCTTCGCCCGGCCGGCGAGGGTCTTCGGGGTGACCAGCCGGATCTCCGGGGCCGGTTCGACCTCTTCCTCGGACTCCGACGGGCTCGGCTCCGGCTCGGCGCTGGCCGTGACGCCCAGCGACGGGCTGGGGGTGGGAGCCGGCTTCTCGTCGTCGCCGGAGAGGGCCACGTACGCCAGCCCGCCCCCGCCGAAGCAGAGCACCAGCAGCCCGACGAGGGCCAGCGAGAGGATCAACCCCATCCGGGACTTCTGCGGCGGCGGGGCGGGCGGCAGGCCGTACGCCGGGGCGCCGGCGAAGCCGTCCGGCGGCACCGCCGGATACCCGGCCGGCTGCACGCCCGGGTAGCCGGCCGGCGACACCGGCGGCTGCACCCCCGCCTGCCCCGGCTGGTACGCCGGGTACGGCGAGGTGGGCTGCGGGGCGGGCGGGTACCCGTACGCCTGGGTGGGCTCGTGGTGACCGCCCTGCTGCGGGACCTGCGGCCACGCCTGCGGCGGCGGCTGGGCGCCCGGATGACTGCCCGGCGGCCAGTCCCCGGGCGGGGGCTGGTGCGGGGGCGGGAACGATCCGGGCTCCGGCTGCGTGGACCAGGGGTCGACCGGCGGTGTGGACATGATCAGCTCCAGGCGAAGATGAGAACGCGTGATGGTAGCGAGCCGCGGGCCGGCTCCGCTGCCCCGCACCGAGTCTGACCCGGTACCGCAAACCGTCGCCGCCCCCGGTCCGACCGTGCCGCACAGACGACCGCGGTGGCCGGCGACCCCCGGCAGGGGGTGCCGACCACCGCGGTCGCGGGGGAGCGGAGGATCAGGCGCGCAGGCTGGCCACCCCGCGCGGCAGGAACCGCCGGCCGGTGACCTGCTCGGAGGTGCCGGTCCGGTCCAGGTACGGCGTCACACCGCCCAGGTGGAACGGCCAGCCGGCGCCGAGGATCATGCACAGGTCGATGTCCTGCGCCTCGGCGACGACGCCCTCGTCGAGCATGAGCCGGATCTCCTGCGCCAGCGCGTCGAGCGCGTTCTGGCGCACCTGCTCCTCGGTGAGCGGCTGGTCGCCGACCACGAGCAGCTTGGCGACCTCGTCGTTGATCTGGTCGTCGACCACGATCGGCTGGCCCGAGTCGGCGATCCGCTTGAGGTTCTCGCTGACCGCGAACCGGTCCGGGAAGGCGGCGTGCAGGGTGCCGCCCACGTGGTACGCCACGGCCGGGCCGACCAGCTGGAGCAGGGCGAGCGGCCGCATCGGCAGGCCCAGCGGGTCCAGCGCGCGGTTCGCCACCTCCAGCGGGGTGCCCTGGTCGACGGCCGCGAAGACCGTGCCGAGGAAGCGGGTGAGCAGCCGGTTGACCACGAACGCCGGGGCGTCCTTCACCAGGACGCTCGACTTCTTCAGCTGCTTGCCGACCGCGAACGCGGTGGCCAGCGTGGCGTCGTCGGTCCGCTCGCCGCGGACGATCTCCAGCAGCGGCAGCACGGCGACCGGGTTGAAGAAGTGGAAGCCGACGACCCGCTCCGGGTGCTCCAGCTCCTCGGCCATCGCGGTGATCGACAGGCTGGAGGTGTTGGTGGCGAGCACCGCCTCCGGCTTGACGATCTTCTCCAGCTCGGCCCAGACCTGCTTCTTGACGTTCAGGTCCTCGAAGACGGCCTCGATGACGAAGTCGGCGTCGGCGAAGACGCCCTTGTCGACCGAGCCGCTGACCAGGCCGTACAGCTTGGCGGCCGTGCCCTTGTCCATCCGGCCCTTGCTGACGGCCTTCTCGATCTGGGTGTGCACGTAGCCGACGCCCTTGTCGACGCGGGCCTGGTCCAGGTCGGTCATGACGACCGGCACCTGGAGGCGGCGGGCGAAGAGCAGGGCGAGCTGGCTGGCCATCAGGCCGGCGCCGACGATGCCCACCTTGGTGACCGGGCGGGCCAGGCCCTTGTCCGGCGCGCCGGCCGGCCGCTTGGCCCGCCGCTGCACCAGGTCGAAGGCGTACAGGCCGCTGCGCAGCTCCTCGGAGAAGAGCAGGTCGGCCAGGGCCTCGTCCTCGGCGGCGGTGCCGGTGGCGAAGTCGGCGTCCTTCGCCGTCTCCAGCAGGTCCAGCGCCTTGTACGCGGCCGGGACCGCGCCGTGCAGCCGCTGGTCCAGGGTCTGCCGGGCGAAGTAGAGCACGCCCGCCCACATGTCCTTGTCGACCTCGGGCCGGGTCACGGTGACCTTGCCGGAGACGACCCCGGCGGCCCACTCCAGGGACCGCTCCAGGAAGTCGGCCGGCTCCAGCAGCACGTCCGCGATGCCCATCTCGGCGGCCTGCTTCGGCTTGAGCATCTTGTTCTGCATGAGCGGGTTCTGGATGATCACCTGGGTCGCCGCCGGGATGCCGATCAGGTTCGGCAGCAGCTGGGTGCCGCCCCAGCCGGGGACCAGGCCCAGGGAGACCTCGGGCAGCGCGAGCGCCGCCGCGCCGGCCGACAGGGTCCGGTAGTGGCAGTGCAGGGCCAGCTCCAGGCCGCCGCCCATGGCCGCGCCGTTGACGAACGCGAAGGTCGGGACCTCGCTGTCCTTCAGTCGGGCGAAGACCCGGTGGCCCAGCCGCCCGACCTCCAGCGCCTGGTCCCGGTCGGCGAGCTGCGGCAGGCTGGTGATGTCCGCGCCGACGCAGAAGATGTACGGCTTGCCGGTGACCGCGATGAACGCCGGGTTCGCCGCCAGCGCGGCGGTGATCGCCTCGTCCAGGCTGGTCAGGCCGCCCGGGCCGAAGCTGTTCGGCTTGGTGTGGTCGAAGCCGTTGTCGAGCGTGATCAGGGCGGCCGGACGGTCCAGCCCCGGCACGTTCACCTGGCGCAGCAGCGCCTTGGTGACGACCTCGTTCGGTGCGGCGAGCGCGCTCACTTGTTGCCCTCCCAGTGCGGGTTCTCCCAGATCACGGTGCCGCCCATGCCGATGCCGATGCACATGGCGGTGAGGCCGTAGCGGACCTCGGGGTGCTCGGCGAACTGCCGGGCGAGCTGGGTCATCAGCCGCACGCCCGAGGAGGCCAGCGGGTGGCCGATGGCGATCGCGCCGCCCCACGCGTTGACCCGCGGGTCGTCGTCGGCGATGCCGAAGTGGTCGAGGAAGGCGAGCACCTGCACGGCGAAGGCCTCGTTCAGCTCGAACAGGCCGATGTCGTCGATGGTCAGCCCGGCGATGCGCAGCGCCTTCTCGGTCGACGGGATCGGGCCGACGCCCATCACCTCGGGCTCGACGCCGACGAAGCCGTACGACACCAGCCGCATGGCGATCGGGAGGCCCAGCTCGCGGGCGGTCTCCTCGGCGGCGAGCAGGCTGGCGGTGGCGCCGTCGTTCAGGCCGGCCGCGTTGCCCGCGGTGACCCTGCCGTGCGGGCGGAACGGGGTCTTGAGGGTGCCGAGCTTCTCCAGCGAGGTCTCCCGGGGCGCCTCGTCCACGGTCGCCAGGCCCCAGCCGGCCTCCGGGTCGCGGACCGCGACCGGCACCAGGTCGCCCTGGAGCTTGCCGTTGGCGTACGCCTTGGCGGTCTTCTGCTGGGAGGCGAGCGCGAACGCGTCGGTGCGCTCCTTGGTGATCTGCGGGACCCGGTCGTGCAGGTTCTCCGCGGTGGCCCCCATCACCAGGGCGGACGGGTCGACCAGCTTCTCCGCGATGATCCGCGGGTTGGGGTCGACGCCCTCACCCATCGGGTGCCGGCCCATGTGCTCGACACCGCCGGCGATGGCGATGTCGTACGCCCCCATGGCGATGCCGCCGGCGACGGTGGTGACGGCGGTCATCGCGCCGGCGCACATCCGGTCGATGGAGAAGCCGGGCACGGTCTTGGGCAGGCCGGACAGCAGGGCGGCGGTGCGGCCGATGGTCAGGCCCTGGTCGCCGATCTGGGTCGTCGCCGCGATGGCGACCTCCTCGACCCGCTCCGGCGGCAGCTGCGGGTTACGGCGCAGCAGCTCGCGGATGCAGCGGATCACCAGGTCGTCGGCGCGGGTGTTGGCGTACATGCCACCCGCCTTGCCGAACGGGGTGCGGACGCCGTCGACGAAGACGACATCCCTAACTTCACGGGGCACTTGGAGCCTCCTCTTCGACCATGATTCGCCCTGCGCGCCGCCAGGCGGCGCTACGGACCGAACGAAGGTCGGCCGGCACTGGCGTTTCCCCGGATGCTACTCGTCAGTAACCAACCTCGACACCACCCTCCGTGTGGCCCACCCCACACCCTTCGCTCATCTCCCACCGTCACCTCCTGCCTCTCCGCCCCCGCCCCGCCCTGTTGATCGAGAAGTTCGCGTCCGCCGCACGACGTGTCGCGGACGCGAACGTCCTGATCAACCCGGTGGTCGGGTGGGGGCTGGGTGGTCAGGGGGTGGGGGTGGGGAGGGCTTCGGTGAGGGCGGGGACGAGCAGGCGGAGCTGCCACTCGCGGGCGCCGAAGCCGCGCAGTACCTCGGCGACGGTGTCCTCGGTGATCTCGTCCGGGGGCTGCCAGGCCAGCCGACGGATCGAGTCGGGGGTGATCAGGTTCTCCGGGGGGAGGTCGTGCTCGCCGGCGACCCGGACCACGATCTCGCGGCAGCGGGCCAGCCGGCCGGCCGCCACCGGATCACGCTCCGCCCAGCGGTGCGGCGGGGGCGGCCCCTCCACCGTCGGGGCCACCGGCAGGGCGTCCTCCGGCAGCTGACGGGCGTCGTCCAGCGCCGCGAGCCAGGTGCGCGCCAGCCGGCGTACCGAGCGGCCACCGAACCCGGGCAGGGTGAGCAGGGTCTTCTCGTCCTTCGGGTCCAGCTCGGCGGCGGCGACGATCGCCGAGTCCGGCAGCACCCGCCCCGGAGCGGCGTCGCGCCGGGCGGCGATCTGGTCCCGGGCGTACCAGAGGGAACGGACCCGGGCCTGCGCCCGCGCCCCGCGTACCCGGTGGATGCCCGAGGTGCGCCGCCACGGCTCCGCGCGGGCCCGCGGCGGCCGCGCCCCGTTGCGGACCAGCGCTGCGAACTCCTCGGCCGCCCACTCGGACTTGCCCTGGCGGGCCAGCTCCTCGTCCAGGGCGTCCCGGAGGTCGACCAGCATCTCCACGTCCAGGGCGGCGTAGGTCAGCCAGGACTCCGGCAGCGGCCGGCTCGACCAGTCCGCCGCCGAGTGGTGCTTCTCCAGGGTGTAGCCGAGCAGCTGCTCGGTGAGGGCGGCCAGGCCGACCCGCTCGAAGCCGGCCAGCCGGGCGGCCAGCTCGGTGTCGAAGAGCCGCCGCGGGCGCAGCCCCACCTCGGCCAGGCAGGCGAGGTCCTGGCTGGCGGCGTGCAGCACCCACTCCGCCCCGCCGATCGCCTCGTCGAGCACGGTCAGGTCGGGCAGCGGCAGCGGGTCGATCAACGCGGTCCCCGCGCCCTCCCGGCGTAGCTGCACGAGGTAGGCGCGCTGGCTGTAGCGGTACCCCGAGGCGCGCTCGGCGTCCAGGGCCACCGGGCCGGCGCCCGCGGCGAAGCGGGCCACGACCTCGTCGAGCGCCGCCGGGGTCGCCACCGGCTGGGGCGTGCCGTCGCGCGGCGCGGTGAGTGGGACGGGGCCACCGTCGGGCTGGTCGGTCCCCGCGTTCTCCGGCTCCGGCGCGGCCGAGGGTGAGGCGTCTCCCGTACGGCTTTCGGCGGCCCGACGGCGCAGGGGTGGTTCGTCGGTCACCTGACAACCCTAGTGCGCCGCGCCATCCGGTGTGCGCAGCCGGTCCGACGTGTGTCGGTGAGGTGTCCGGCGGATGGCCGGACGGGACGGGACGACCGGGTCGACACGACGCGACCGGGCGACCGGGTCAGGCGGCGCCGGCCGGCCGGCGCTCGGAGAGCGCGGTCACCCCGGGCGGCGGCAGCCCCGCCGTGGAGGCGAGCAGTGCGCACCAGGCCTCCAGGTGGGGGGCCAGGTCGTCGCCGAGCGGCGTCCAGGACGCCCGGATCTCGATGTCCCCGGCGGCCGGCGGGCCGGCCAGTTCGCCGAACTTCGTCGACAGGGTCTGGGTGATCGTGCCCCCCGCCGCGCGGTACCGGGCGTCGTGCGCGTCCAGGGCGTCGATCAGCCAGGTCCAGCCCACACCGGGCAGCAGCGGGTCGGCGGCGAGGTCGACCTCCAGCTCGGCGGTGACGTAGGTGACCAGCCGCAGGGTGCCCCGCCACGCCTCGTGCCCGGCCGGGTCGTGCAGCAGGATCAGCCGTCCGGTGGCCACCTCGTCGTCGTCGCGCAGCACGGTGGCCGAGAGGGCGAAGGCGTACGGGGCGAGCCGCTGCGGCGCGCCGACCTCCTCCAGCACGATCTCGGCCCGGGGAGTCACCGACCGCAGCCCGGCGACCGCGCGGACGAAGGTCTCCGGGAGCGCGATCGGGGGGGCCATGTCGGCAGCCTATGCCGCGCCCGGGCCGCCCGCCCGGACGGCACGCCGATGGTGGGCGCGGTCCCACCCCGCCCGACCCGCCGGGACGCCACCCGGCGGGACACCGTCGCGCCCGCCGCGCCAGGGCCGTACGGCCCTGCGGACGAGGGTCACAAAAGGCGGCGCTGCCCGCTGCGCCCGCCCGGCCGCGTGGCACGATTGCCGCGATGACCACCGACACCACGGGCACTGCCGCCCGAGACGGAGAACCCCGCCGCAGCGGGCCGGCCGACTCAGCCTTCGTCCGGGCCTGCCGCCGCGAGCCGGTCCCGCACACCCCGGTCTGGTTCATGCGCCAGGCCGGCCGCTCGCTACCCGAGTACCGGGAGATCCGGGCCAACGTGGGGATGCTGGACTCCTGCCGCCGGCCGGACCTGGTCGCCGAGATCACCCTCCAGCCGGTGCGCCGGCACGGGGTCGACGCCGCGATCCTGTTCAGCGACATCGTGGTGCCGGTCGCCGCGGCCGGCGTCGACCTGGACATCGTGGCCGGCACCGGCCCGGTGGTGGCCGAGCCGGTGCGCACCCGCGAGGACGTCGAGCGGATCCGCCCGATCACCCGCGACGACGTGTCCTACGTGGACGAGGCGGTGCGGCTGCTCGTCGCCGAGCTGGGCGACACCCCGCTGATCGGCTTCGCCGGCGCCCCGTTCACCCTGGCCAGCTACCTGGTCGAGGGTGGGCCGTCGCGGACCCACGCGAAGACCAAGGCGCTCATGTACGGCCAGCCGGAGCTGTGGCACGCGCTCTGCGCCCGCCTGGCGGAGGTGACCGAGGCGTTCCTGAAGGTCCAGGTCGACGCCGGGGTCTCCGCCGTGCAGCTCTTCGACTCCTGGGCCGGCGCGCTGTCCGAGGCCGACTACCGCCGCTACGTGCTGCCGCACTCGGCGGCGGTGCTGGCCGGGCTGGCCGACGACTGCTCCGGGTCGCGGCGCGGCGACGGACGCGCCGAGCCGGAGCAGTCGCAGGGCGTGCCCCGGATCCACTTCGGGGTGGGCACCGGCGAGCTGCTCGCCGCGATGGGCGAGGCCGGCGCCGACGTGGTCGGCGTGGACTGGCGCACCCCGCTGGACCAGGCCACCCGCCGGATCGGCCCGGACCGGGCGGTGCAGGGCAACCTCGACCCGTGCGTGCTGCTCGCCCCCTGGTCGGTGGTGGAGACCGAGGTGCGGCGGATCCTGGAGCAGGGCCGCGCCGCGCCCGGCCACGTGTTCAACCTCGGTCACGGCGTCCTGCCGGAGACCGATCCCGACGTGCTGACCCGGGTGGTCGCGCTGGTGCACGAGGTGTCCGCGCGACCGACCGACTAGGGAGGACGACGATGCGGCAGCCCTGGCGGATCGCGGTGATCGGAGGCGGGATCACCGGGCTGGCCGCCGCCGTCCGGTTGCGCGACCGCGCCCCCGCCGGCACCGAGATCACCGTGTACGAGCGCTCCGGCGCGCTCGGCGGCAAGCTGCGCACCGGTGAGCTGGCCGGCTCGACGGTCGAGTTCGGCGCCGAGTCGTTCCTGATGCGCGACCCGGCCACCGGGGGCGACTCCGCCGCGGTGGCCCTGGTCCGCCGGCTGGGGCTGGCCGACGAGATCGTGCACCCGAGCGTCGGGCAGGCCGCGCTGGTGGTCGACGCCGGGCTGCGCCCGATCCCCGGCGGCACGCTGATGGGCGTACCCGGTGACCTGGCGAAGGTGGCCGAGGTCGCCGAGGCGGACGCGGCGGCCGACCGCGACGGCGGCCGCCCGCTGCTCGGCCCCGACGAGGACGTCAGCGTCGGCGCGCTGGTCCGGCCGAGGTTCGGCGACCAGGTGGTGGACCGCCTGGTCGACCCGCTGCTGGGCGGCGTGTACGCCGGCCGCGCGGACGACCTGTCGCTGGTGACGACCATGCCCGCGCTGGCCCGTGCGGCACGCGCCGAGCACACCCTGACCGCGGCGGTACGGGCGGCGCAGGCCGCCTCGGCCCGGACCGCGCAGGCCGCCGCGCCCGGCCCGCCCCGGCCGATCTTCGGCACCCTCGCCGGCGGGATGAGCCGGCTGGTGGAGGCGGCGGCGACGGCCAGCGGCGCGAAGATCCGGCTGGACGCGACGGTCCGCGACCTCACCCGCGGCCCGGCCGGCTGGCGGCTGACCGTCGGCCCGACCCGGGACCCGGAGCTGGTCGAGGCGGACGCGGTCGTGCTCACCGTGCCGGCCCGCCCCGCCGCCCGGCTGCTCGCCGGCGTCGCCCCCGAGGTCGCCGCCACGGTCGGCGCCCTGGACTACGCCAGCGTCGCGCTGGTCAGCCTCGCCCTGCCCCGACCGGAACTGCCGGCGCTCTCCGGCTTCCTGGTGCCGGCCACCGAGGGGCTGCTGATCAAGGCGTCCACCTTCTTCACCACCAAGTGGGGGCACCTGGCCCGGCCGGACGGCGTCGCCCTGGTCCGCGCCTCCGTCGGCCGGTACGGCGACGAGGCGCAGCTCCAGCTCACCGACGACGACCTGCTGGCCACCGTGCACCGGGAACTGTCGCAGGTGCTCGGGGTGGCGCTGCCCGCGCCGCTGGCCGGGCACGTGCAGCGCTGGGGCGGGGCCCTGCCCCAGTACGCCCCGGGTCACCTCGACCGCCTCGCCGCCGCCCGGGCGGCGCTGCGCACGGCCCACCCGACGCTGGTCCTGGCCGGCGCCGGTCACGACGGGGTCGGCATCCCGGTCTGCGTCCGCTCCGGCGAGACGGCGGCCGGGGAGATCATCGAAGCACTGGGAGGATCGGGTCAATGACCGAGCAGACCAACGCGGCCCGGCTCAAGGAGCTCAACGCCAGCATCCGCTACACCATGTGGTCGGTCTTCCGGGCCACCAGCCCGCTGCCGTCGCTGCGGGAGAACGTCACCGGCGAGGTCGAGTCCCTGTTCGAGGAGTTGGCCGGCAAGGACGTGGTGGTCCGCGGCCTGTACGACGTCGCCGGCCTGCGCGCCGACGCCGACCTGATGATCTGGTGGCACTCCTCCTCCAGCGACGCGCTGCAGGACGCGTACCTGCGGTTGCGGCGGACCACGCTGGGGCGGGCGCTCACCCCGGTCTGGTCGCAGATGGCGCTGCACCGGCCGGCCGAGTTCAACAAGAGCCACATCCCGGCGTTCCTGGCCGGCGAGGAGGCCCGCCCGTACCTCTGCGTCTACCCGTTCGTCCGCTCGTACGAGTGGTACCTGCTGCCGGACGCCGAGCGGCGTGAGCTGCTCGCCGAGCACGGCCGGCTGGCCCGCGGCTACCCGGACGTGCGGGCCAACACCGTCGCCTCGTTCGCCCTCGGCGACTACGAGTGGATGCTCGCCTTCGAGGCCGACGAGTTGCACCGCATCGTCGACCTGATGCGCGACCTGCGCGCCTCCGGCGCCCGCCGGCACGTGCGGGAGGAGATCCCGTTCTACACCGGCCGGCGTCGCTCGGTCGCCGACATCGTCAACTGCCTGGTCTGACCGGCGGTCCGGTGGCCTGCCGCGCGGCGGGAGGCCACCGGCACCGGTCGACGGCCGGCCGGGCGGGCGCGGCACCGGTGTGCACGCCTCCGTTGCCCTCGCCGCCGGCGCATCGCGCCGCCGGGCAAGCGTTCTGTCGGATGTCGGACCGCCGGTTGTCCTGATCGTCTCCGGGACGGCCGGGCGGGAGCGCCGACGGTAACGTGACAGATCCATCGCGGTAACTTTCCGTGCCGTCGGATCCGTCGGGAGGCCAGGTTGTCCCAGCTCGTCGAGTTCCCGTTGGAGGGCGGTGGCGCCATCCGGGTGGAGGTCCCCGACGAGGAGGGCGTGACCCCGGTCGGCCGGGCCGGCGACGCGGTGGCCCGGGCGCACGAGACCTGGGAGTCGGTGCTGGAGAGGCTCCGCCCGCTGACCGCCACCGTCCTGCGCACCGTACGCGACGCCGCCGAACCGCCGGACCGGGTCTGCGTGGAGTTCGGCGTGAAGCTCACCGCCAAGGCCGGGCTCGTCGTCGCCAGCGGCACCTCCGAGGCCAACCTCAAGGTCCAGCTCGAATGGAACCGGCCCGGCGACACCGCCTGAGCCGGTGGCGCCGGGCGACACGTCATGCACGCAGCGAGAGGGCAGCCGCCGGGCCGGCCGGTGCCCGACGACGCCCAGCTCGCGGTGGCCGCCGTGCTGGACGACGCCGGAGTCGTCCACGGCGCGGCCTTCCTGATCGACTCCACCCGGCTGCTGACCTGCGCCCACGTGGTGCAGGCGGCGACCGGCCCGGATCACCCTCCGCCCGGCGGCACCGGCCTCACCCTGGTGACACTGGCCTTCCCGCTGGTCGCGCCGGACCGGCACGTCGCCGCGGTGGTGCTCCCGCAGCACTGGCAGCCGGCCGGCCCGGACGGCTCGGGCGACGTCGCCGTCCTGCAACTGCTCGGGCCGGCGCCCGCCGACGCCCGGCCGGTCCGGCTCGCCCGCCCCGGCCAGGCCGGCACCCGCGACCGGACCTGCCGCGTCTTCGGCTTCCCCCGGTCCCTGGCCGAGGGGCGGTGGTTCGAGGGACGGGTCGTCGGGCCGGTCGGCGGTGGCTGGATCCAGCTCGCCAACCGCACCGACGCCGGGTACCGGATCGAACCGGGCTTCTCCGGGGCGCCGGTGTGGGACAGCCGGATGCGCTGCGTCATCGGCATGGTCGTCGCGGTCGACAAGTGGCTGCGGCCGCAGCTGGACTACCCGGCCGCCTTCATGATCCCGATCCGCCGCCTGCCGGTGCCCGACCAGTTCGGCCGGCCCCGGGTGCTGCCCCGCTGGCGGCAGCCACTCAGCCGGTGGCGTACCGACCCGTCCCCCGCCCCGGACCGGCCGGGACCCCGACGCCGGGTCGCGGCGGTGCTGGTGGCCCTGCTGCTGGCCGCTCTCGTCGTCGCGCCCGAGCCGCTCACCACCTGCGCCACCCCGGTCGAGCTGCGGGTGGCGGCCGCACCGGACGACCTGACCACCTACGAGTCGGTGGCCGCCGCGTACGAGTCGTGGGCCACCGCGCGGGCCGGCGGCTGCCGCCCGACCAACGTCTTCGTCTACCCCGCCGCCGCCGGGGACGTGGCCCAGGGGCTCAGGCTCGGCTGGTCGGCGGCCGCCGGCCGGCCGGCCGGCGATCGGGACCCGGGTACGCCGGGCTGGTACCCGGCCGACGTCGGGCCGCGCCCGGACGTCTGGTTCCCCGGGGCCGAGCTGCCGGCGGCGCAGGTGCTGGGCCTGACCACGGTCCGCGAGTACCGGGTCGTCGCCCGCTCCCCGCTGGTCCTCGCGGTGCCCCGGGGCCGCGTCGAGTCCGGGCGCGACGACCCGGACCGGCAACGCGCGCTCTCCTGGCCGGAGCTGTTCGCCAAGGCCAGCCGCGCGCCGGGGGAGGAGCCGTTGCCCACCGACTCGGGCCGGCGGGTGGCCGGCACCGGGTGGCAGGTCGTCCGCCCCGACCCGATGGTGTCGCCCGAGGCCCGGATGGTCGACGTGGCGCTCTACGACGGCGCGCCCGACGCGACCCGGATCCGGCAGTTGGAGCGCCGGCTGGCGGTCGCCCAGGACGGTCACGGGTTCCCGCTGGGGAGCCTGGCCGCCGTGCTGTGCCGGCAGCGGCAGCTCGCCCTGGACCCGGCCGAGCCCGCGCTGCCCGCGCTGATCACCACCGAGCAGGCCCTGGTCCAGTTCAACCTCGGCGAGCGGCTCGGCGGCGGCTGCGTGGAGCGTGGCCGCCCGCCGTGGGACCGGTCGCTGCTGGCGTTCTACCCGGAGGTGACCCCGGCGGCGGAGCACCGGATGGTCCTGCTGGACTGGCCGGCCCCGACGCAGAGCGCCGGCGCCCGCGCCGCGGCGCAGGACTTCCTGCGCTGGCTGACCGGGGTCGGCCGGGACGCGCTGCTGGCCCGGGGCTTCCGGGTGCCGGACCTCGACCGGGCCGGCCCGGTGCTCAGCGAGATCAACGGGGTGCTGCCCGGGTGGCTGCTGGACAACCCCCAGTGGCAGCTGACCGACGCCGGTGACCCGCTGGCGCTCGGCGCCGCCGACCGCCGGTACCAGGAGGCCCGCCGGCCGGCCCGGGTGCTGCTGGCGCTGGACACGTCCGGATCGATGCTGGCGGAGGCGGGTCGGGGCACCCGCTTCGACGTTGCCGTGGACGGGGTCGCCGGCTCGCTCGACCAGCTGGGCGGTCGGGACGAGGTCGGCGTGTGGGCGTTCTCGACGGCGCACCGGGGGTCGGTGGCCCGGCTGCGGGAGGTGGGCCGGGCCGACCCGGCGCGGGACGCCTCCCTGCTCGACCGGCTCCGTCGTACCGTGCCGGCGGGGGACACCCCGCTGTACCGGACCATCGACGCGGCGGTGCGGGAGGTGCGCCGGCGCGGTGACCCGCGTGACGAGCACCTGCGGGCCGTGGTGGTGCTCACCGACGGTCGGGACACCGCCAGCGGAGCGCTGGCGCCCCGGCTCGACGGCGACCCCCCGGTACGCCTCTACGTGATCGCCGTCGGCGAGGCGAGCTGCGACGACCGGCTCCGGGCCCGCACCCTCCGGCAGACCACCCTGGCCACCGGCGGCGCGTGCGTGCAGGCGGCGGCCGGGACGGTGGACCGGGCCCTCGCCGGGCTGTTCCGTCAACTGTGGGAGAAGGGAGCCGAGCAGTGACCGATCCGGAACCGACCGGCCCGCCCGTCGTCCGCCCCCGCCGGTGGCGGGTCCCGTCCGGGTTCCTGCTCGGGGTGGCGGTCGGCACGACGGTCGGCGTCGTCGCCACCGTCGGGTGGTACGCGGCGACCCGCGAGCAGCCGTTGGAGCGCGGGCAACTGGTGATCCTCAGCGGCAAGGACACCAGCCCCGGCGGCCAGCGCGACGAGCTGGTCAAGCTCTGGAACGAGCTGCACCCGGAGAGCCCGGCCCGGATCCGGCCGGCGCCCGTCACCACCGACCAGCAGCACAGCGAGATGGCCGCCGTCGCCCAGGCGCAGGCCACGAACCCGGGGCAGGATCCGGAGAACGACGTCGACATCTACAACCTGGACGTGACCTTCACGGCGGAGTTCGCGGCCGCCGGGTACCTGCGTCCCATCGACGAGTCCCGGCTCGGCGCGGGTCATCTCGACGCGTTCGTCCCGGAGGTGCTCGACGGCTGCCGCTACCAGGGCTCACTCTGGGCGCTGCCGTTCAACACCGACGCGGGCCTGCTCTTCTACCGGTCCGACCTGCTCGGTGCGGCCGGGCCGGGGTCGGGGCACCCGCGGTTCGACTGGGACGCCGTCATCGAGCGCGGCCGCGCCCTCGCCGGGCCCGGCAGGGGCGCGCAGGCGTCGATGGCCGGCTACGTCGGGCAGTTCGGGCCGTACGAGGGGCTGACCGTCAACGGCATGGAGCTGATCTGGTCCGCCGAGGTGGACCGGCTCGTCGACGAGACGCAGAACCGGGTGGTCTTCCAGCGGGACCGGTGGGAGCGGCGGCTGCGCGACGTGGCCGCCGCCAGGCCGGCCGGGCTGCTCGTGGGCGACGCCTTCGCCGTCCCCGGCGACGAGGGCCGCAGCCTGCGGGACTTCCGGGAGGGCCGGGCGCTGTTCATGCGCAACTGGCCGCTGAACTACCGGTCGTTGACCGCACCCGACGCGGCCCCGGCCACCCCGGTGCCGTTCGAGGTCACCCTGCTGCCCGGCCCGTCGGCGCTGGGCGGGCAGAACCTGGCGGTCGCGAAGCACACCCGACAGCCGAGGGCGGCCCAGGCGCTGGTCGAGTTCCTGACCAGGAAGGAGGCCCAGCGCAAGCTCTTCGCGCTCGGCGGCTTCGCGCCGACCCGGGCCGACGTGTACGCCGACGCCCAGTTGCGCGAGCAGTTCCCGTACCTGCCGCTGCTGGCCGACGCGGTGGGGCAGGCCCGGATCCGGCCCCGGGTGCCGCACTACTTCCAGTTCAGCCGGGTGTTCCGGGAGGGTGTCCGGCGGGCCCTGGAAGGCGACGGGAGCCTGCCGGAGAACTTCGAGGCGCAGCTCAACCAGGCGTTGCAGGGTGGTTGAGGTCGCCCGGGGCCGTGCGGGTCACGATCCCGGCCGCAGGGTCGTCCGCCGTCAGTTCGGGCACGCCCGCGTCGGTGAGCACGCGCAGCATCATCGGCACCGGCAGCCGGGGGTTGGCCGCCGCCGAGCCGGCCAGTTCCCGGTCGTCGAAGAGCTGCATGAGTCGTTGCAACGGCAGCCGCCCGTCGCGGGCCATCGCCGAGCGGACCTCGGGGGTGTCGTCGTGGCTGAGCCGTTCGATCAGCGCCGGCGGGGCCTGTGGGTCGTGGGCGACCAGCGCGCGGGCCCTCGGCGCGGGCGAGTCGGCCAGCCGGGCCAGCCCCACGGTGGGGAAGTTCGGGTGCCGCAGGAGTCGGGCGAGGGAGTAGGCCTCGCGCTCCAGGTACGTGGCCAGCAGCAGACCACCGGGCGGGTCCGGGTGATGCTCGCAGAGCATCAGCCGGACGGCGAAGTCCTCGTCTGCCGCGAGCAGCGCCACCAGGTCCGGTGGCAGCCACCGGCTGGTGGCGGCGAACCGGCGCAGCCCGACGTGGGCCGAGTGCGCGCAGCGCCGCAGCAGGTCGAGGTCGTCGAGCCGCCGGGAGAACCAGGTCGGCACGGTCACCCGGGTGCCCGGGTCGACCTGGTAGTCGATCGCGGCGCGCTGCTGCTCGGTCAGCTCGGGGCGCAGCGACACGGCGAGCCGGACCGGGAGTGACGGGTCCCGGCCCAGTTCGTCCACCAGATCCGCCGGCAGGTGCGGGTTGTACGCCACCGCGGCGCGCCACGCCTGGTCCGGGTGGCGGGCGAACCGTTGCGCCGTCGGCCGGTCGAGGGCCGCCTCCTCGGCCACCCAGCGCGCGGGCCAACCCTTCGGCTCCTCCACGGCCAGCACCGGCGCGACCAGCTCCGGTCGGGTCCGGCAGCCCCGGCGGACCGCCGCGGCGCGAACGGTCGGGTCGGTGTCGTCGAGCAGCCGGTCGACGATCTCGTCGGGCGCGTCCGCCCAGTGGTCGACGGCGGTCGCCCGCACCACCGGGTCGGGGTCGGCCAGCAAGGCCTGGCGGACGGCGGCGGGGAGGGTGGGCATGTCGTGGGCCACGGTCAGCCGGACGAGTGGTTCCGGGTCGGCGGCGAGCCGGGCCAGGATGGCGTCCGGCGGTGCGATGCCGTCCCGGACCTGCCAGTGCACGTGCGCCGCCAGGGCGGCGCGCACCTGCCGCTTCGGATGGTCCACGAGTGCCGCCAGCCGCCCCACGGGCACCAGCGACATCTCCAGCAGGTCGAGCAGTGGTCGGTGGTCGGCCTCGACGACCAGGGCGTCGTACAGATCCGGCGGCAGGTCGGCGCGGTCGGCCAGCAGGTGTAAGCCCCGGTGGCGTACCAGTCGGAGCAACACGTCGGCGGGAGCCGCCGGGTTGCGGGCCAGCGCGTACATACGCAAGGTCTCCGGGCTGTGGCCGTACAGGTGGTCCACCGCGTCCTCCCCCGACCGGTCGCCGTGCCCGCCGGGACGCCGCCGGGCGGCAGAACGTTACCGGTTCACCGGGCGTGCGCGCCGTCCCGGCGCATCGGCAGGTGCGGGATGCCGTCCTCGACGTACTCCGGGCCGGTGGCGGTGAAGCCGTGCCGGGCGTAGAAGTCGGCCAGGTGGGACTGCGCCTCCAGCACGCAGGGCCGGTCGCCCACCAGCCGCAGCGCCTCGGTCATCAGCCGGCCGGCGTGGCCGGCGCCGCGCGCCCCGGGCGCCACCACGACCCGGCCGATGCGCGCCACGCCGCCCGGGTCGGCCAGGATCCGCAGGTACGCCAGCGGGGCGCCGCCGGACTCCAGCCAGAGGTGCCGGGTGCCGGGCTCGACGTCGCGGCCGTCCAGCTCCGGGTACGGGCACGCCTGCTCCACGACGAACACGTCGATGCGGAGCCGGAGCAGGTCGTGCAGGGTGCGGGCGTCCAGTTCGGCGAAGGTGGCGACGTGCAGGGCGACGGTCTGCGGCACCCTGCGATGTTAGGCCGCGTCCACCCGTTCGGGTGTCGGGGCCGGGTCGGCGCCCCGGCGTCGGCGGCGTGCCACCGTGCTGCCGACGGCCACCGCGAGCAGGGCGACGGCGACGGCCGTCACCACCCACGGGCCGAGGCCGTCCAGCCAGCCGCTGACCGCCGCCTGCACCCGGCCGGCGGTGTCGATCACCGGGTCGTCGGCGGATCCGCCCGAGAAGACCCGGATCTCGTACCAGCCGTACCAGGCGACGTACGCCCCGGTGAGCACGAGCAGCAGCCCGGCGATCCGCCCGAGCAGCGGCGCGGCCCGGCGGGTGCGGCGCACCAGCGACTCCCGGGCCAGCGCGACGGCCAGGGCGGCCGCCCCGACCACGAGCCCCATGCCGAGGGCGTAGGTCACGAACAGGCCGATGCCGGCGACCGGGCTGCCGGCCCGGAAGCCGGCCACCACCACGGCCAGGAACGGGCCGATCGTGCAGCCGAGCGAGGCGACCGCGTAGGCCGCGCCGAACAGCGCCATCGAGGTGAACCGCATCCGGACCGCGGGCCCGGCGGCCACCTTCGGCGTGATCGTGGGCAGCTCCCGGCCGGCGAGCAGCCACCCGCCGGCGGCCACCAGCGCCAGGCCGATCAGCACCGACACCCAGGGCAGCCGGCTCGCGACGGCGTCGGCGGCCGGCCCGGCGAGCAGTCCGAAGAGGCCGAACACGGCGACGAACCCGACGGTCATCGCGGCGGTGAGGGCGAGCGCCCGGCCCACCGGCCGCAGCGGTCCGCGGTCGGCCGCCGGGCCGTCACCGAGCACCAGCACCGAGAGGTACGCGGGCAGCAGCGCGAAGCCGCACGGGTTCACCGCGGCGAGCAGGCCGGCGCCGAGGGCGAGCCCGTAGGACGCGTCCGGCATGTCAGGTCAGCTCCGCGATCCGTCGGCGCAGCTCGTCCTGGGTCAACGGCCCCGAGTGGACGACCTTCCCGGCCGAGTCGAGCAGGACGTACTGCTCCTGGCTGGTGACGCCGAACCGGCGCCACACCGCGCCGTCGTCGTCGGCGAGGTGGGGGAACCCCTCGACGCCGGTGTCACGGGCGAAGCGGCGCATCGCGTCGGCGCCGCTGCCCAGCCCTGCCACGCCGATCAGGTTGACCCGGGCCGCGTTGTCCCGCTGCGCGGCGGCGACGTCGTCGGCGACGCCCCGGCAGCGGGTGCACCATGCCGCCCAGAACCACAGCACCGCCGGCTTGCCGGCGAGGCTGCTCCCGGCGAAGGGCCGGTCGTCGATGGTGCGGGCGGTGAAGTCCAGGTTCGGGGGCGTGGCCGGGCGGGCGGCGTCGCCGGAGGCGTCCGGTGTGCCGCCGGCCGGGGTGGCGGTGCCGGCCGCGGCCGTGTCCGGGGTGGCGGTGGCCGTGTCCGGGGTGGCGGCGGGAGTCGCCGGCTCGGAGGCGCCGCAGGCGGTGAGGGCCAGGACGGCCGCGGCGAGGACGGTCGGGAGGATTCGGCGGGTGACGGCGGGCATGTCCGGATGCTAGCCGGCACCGTGGCCGCCGGGCCCTTACCGCTCGCTTACGCCCGCCCCCGCGCCCGCGTCCGGGCCGGTTGGCCTTCGCCCAGGTCCGGGCCGCGTCGCCCCGCGCCCGCCTGCGGGCCGCCCGCCGGCGCCGTCGGCGGTGATCCCGGGTGGCGGGTCAGGCCGGGCGGGAACCGACCGCGTCGCGGATCTCGGCGCCCTGGGTCTCCTCGTGGCGGGCGCAGTGCGCGCAGCAGAAGAACCGGCCGGCGACCTCCACCCCGTGGCCGAGGATCTTGACGTTGCAGTGTTCGCAGATCGGCGCCAGCTTGTGCGCCGCGCACTCGAAGCAGTCGAAGGTGTGCACGTCGCCGCTGACCGTACGCACCTCGAACGCCATCCAGTAGTCGTTGCCGCAGACCTCGCAGGTAGCCACGCTCGAAACCCCCAAATCATGACAAGTACCTACAGGGTGCGGCAACGTGGGGTTGGCGGGAGCGAAATGCCACGAGCCGATCGGGGCGGGCGGCGTTTCGTCCCCGGCGCGTCGTGCGTTGGTCCCGGTGTACTCGACCCCGGAGGACCTCGTGATCAAGCGGAACAAGCTCTTCGGCAACCAGACCCGGGTCACCTTCTGCCTGCCCCGGGACACCCCGCCCGGCGCCGTCAGCGTGGTCGGCAGCTTCAACGACTGGGAGCCCGGCCGGCACGAGCTGGTCGCCCGCCGTGACGGCACCCGGACGGTGACGGTCCGGCTCGCCCCGGGCCGCCACCGCTTCCGCTACCTGGCCACCGGTGGCGTCTGGCTGGACGACGACTCGGCCGACCAGGTGGACGACAAGGGCAGCCTGCTGGTGCTCTGACCGCACCCGGGCCGAATCAGCCCTGCTTCGGCTCCAGCCGGATCGACAGCGAGTTCACGCAGTGCCGGGTGTCCTTCGGGGTGAAGCCCTCGCCCTCGAAGACGTGCCCCAGGTGGCTGTCGCAGCGTGCGCAGCGGATCTCGACGCGCGCCATGCCGAGGGTGTGGTCGGGGATCTCCTTGACCGCGCCGGGGACGGCGTCGTCGAAGCTCGGCCAGCCGCAGTGCGAGTCGAACTTGTCGTCGCTGCGGAACAGCTCCGCCCCGCACGCCCGGCAGTGGTAGACGCCGGGGGTCCTGGTGTCCACGTATTCGCCCGTCCACGGCCGCTCGGTGCCGGCCTCCCGCAGCACCCGGAACTCCTCGGGGGTCAGCCGGACCCGCCACTCGTCCTCGGTACGGGGCAGTTCGTTCTCGTCGAGACTCACCCGTCAACGGTACGCCGGACGTCGGAGGTGTCGCATATGGTCGCGGGATGGGTGGCACCACGAAGGCGACGGTGACCGAGATCGAGGTGGCCGGGCACACCGTCCGGCTGAGCAGCCCCGACCGGCTCATCTTCCCGCAGCGCGGCTTCACCAAGGCCGACGTCTTCCACTACTACGTGGCGGTGGGTGACGGCATCATGCGCGCCCTGCGGGACCGCCCCACCACGCTCCAGCGTTTCCCCGAGGGCGTCCAGGGGGAGGCGTTCTACCAGAAGCGGGTGCCCACCCGGGGCGTGCCGCCCTGGGTGCGTACCGCGCGGATCAGCTTCCCCAGCGGGCGCAGCGCCGACGAGCTGCGTCCCGCCGACCTCGCCCACGTCGCCTGGGCCGCCCAGATGGGCACCATCGTGTTCCACCCGTGGCCGGTGCGCGCCGCCGACGTCGACCGCCCCGACGAGCTGCGCATCGACCTCGACCCGCAGCCCGGCACCGACTTCGCCGACGCGGTGGCCGCCGCCGGCGAGGTCCGGGCGCTGCTGGCCGAGCTGGGCGCGGTCGGCTGGCCGAAGACCTCCGGCGGCCGGGGTGTGCACGTCTACCTGCGCCTGCAGCCCCGCTGGACGTTCACCGAGGTGCGTCGGGCCACCATCGCGCTGGCCCGGGAGCTGGAGCGCCGTCGCCCCGACCTGATCACCACCGCCTGGTGGAAGGAGGAACGCGGCGCCCGGGTCTTCGTCGACTACAACCAGATGGCCCGGGACCGGACGATCGCCTGCGCGTACTCGCTGCGCGCCAACGCCCGGGCCACCGTCTCCACCCCCGTCGACTGGGACGAGTTGCCCGACGTCGACCCGGACGACTTCGACCTGCGTACCGTGCCGGCGCGGCTGGCCGAGCGGGGTGACCCGCACGCCGGCATCGACGACACCCCCTACGACATCACCGCGCTGCTGGAGTGGGCCGACCGGGACGCCACCGGCGGGCAGGGCGACCTGCCGTACCCGCCGGACCATCCGAAGATGCCCGGCGAGCCGAAGCGGGTCCAGCCCTCCCGGGACCGGGACCGCCCGCGCTGACCGCCCCCGGGCGGTGGACGCCGGCGCCGGCCGGCACACCGGAAGCCTGCTCAGCGGCCCTCGGCCATCGCCTCCACCGCCTCCTTGGCGGTCCTGAGGTCCGCCCCGGTCGCCGCCCGGTACGCCTTGATCGCCTTGATCTTCTCGCCCCGGGTCAGGTGCTCGCGGACGCCGGGCAGAGCCGGCCCGGGGTCCACCACGCCGAGGTGCCGCATCACCAGGTCGAGGCGGCGTTCGATCTCGGCCAGGCGCAGCGCGGTGGCGTCCCGGCGGCCGGGCCCGGTCGACTGCGCGACGAGCAGCGCCAGCCCGAGCGCGAGCAGGAGGGCGAGGGTGAATTCCATCAGCCGATCGAAGCAGACCGACGCCAGGCACACTTGCCGGCATGACCGAACCGAGTGTGATCCGGCGGCTGGTCGGCGTCTACCACGCGGACGGCGGCCTGCGCGGCGAGCTGACCTACCTCGTCGGCAAGGTGCGCGGGACCGCCTCCTGCG
The DNA here is from genome assembly GCF_049629545.1 of Micromonospora citrea. GTDB lineage: Bacteria > Actinomycetota > Actinomycetes > Mycobacteriales > Micromonosporaceae > Micromonospora > Micromonospora citrea_A. Next base: position 68,315 of record NZ_JBNADX010000019.1, on the reverse strand, counting down.
CGCTGTGCGACATCACCCACGGCGCGTTCGGCCGCCGCCGCGAGTGGCGCGACCTCCTGCCCGAGCTGGGCGTCCCGGTCGAGCTGGTGCACCTCGACGAGCGCTCCGCGCCGGTCCGGGCGGCCAGCGAGGGGTGTACCCCGTGCGTGCTGGCGGTGACCGACACCGGGCACCTGCCCCTGCTCGGTCCGGACGAGCTGGCCGTCCTCGACGGCGACGTGGCCCGGTTCGCCGAGGCGCTGCGCGCGGTGGCCGGACGGGCCGGCCTGCGGTGGGCGACCACCGACTGATAACGATCACGTAAAGGGCGCGAACCTTTTCCGGCCCCACCCGCTCTGTCTGGTCGTCGGCCCGACGGGGGCGGACGGGGAGGCGTCGGATGAAACTGGTGTGGAGGCGGGCCCGCGAGGCGCGGGGTCTGCTGCTGGCGGCGACGGCCGCAGCGTTGGTCGCGGTCGCCCTCGTCACCGGGCTCTCCGACTACAGCCGCCGCGCGGTCGACGCCGGTCAGCGGGCCATGCTCGCCGCCGCGCCGGCCGCCGAACGCAGCCTGCTGATCAGCGGCTCCGGTGGCCGGGACGCGGCCGAGGCCGCCGCCCGCGACCGGACGGTGCGGGACCGGTTCGCCCGCGGGTTGGGCGACGCGACGGTCACCGTGTCGGCCGCCCGGCACGGCACCGGCCGGGAACTCACCGGCGACCTGGGCGGCGCCCGGGTCGACGACGATCCGGTCTTCGCCGACCTGGCCACCCTCGACGACCTGCCCGCCCGCGCCGACCTCGTCGCCGGGTCCTGGCCCACCGCCGGGGCGTCGCAGACCCAGGTCGCCGTCCCGGAGCGGGTGGCGGGCGCGCTGCGGCTCACCGCCGGCAGCCGGGTGCCGATGACCGACCGCAGCACCGGCCGGGCCGCCGACGTGGTGGTCGCCGGGGTCTTCCGCCCCCGCGACCCGGCCGCCGCCTACTGGCAGCTCGCGCCGGGGGCGGTGGGCACCGCCGAGAGCGACGGCGGCTCGTACGGGCCGTTCGTCCTCGACCCGGCGGACTTCGTCCGTACCTTTCCCGGCTCCACCTCGATCTCCTGGGTGGTCGAGCCGGACCTCACCGGCGTCGCGCCGAGCCGGCTGCCCGACGTCGGGCAGGCGGTGGCCGTCGCCCTGCGCGACGTGCCGGAGGAGGCGGGACTCGGCTCGTCGGCGCAGAGTGTCAGTGGACTGGACCGGCTGATCGACCGGCTCGGCCGGGCCGACCTGGTGGGGCGTTCGGCGCTGCTCACCCCGCTGCTGCTGATCGTGGTCCTCGGCGGGTACGCGCTGGTGCTCGTCGCCGCGCTGCTCAACGAGGACCGTAGGGGCCAGACCGCGCTGCTGCGGGCCCGGGGGGCGGCCCGCAGTCAGCTCGCCGGGCTCGCCGTACGGGAGGCGACCCTGGTGGTGCTGCCGGCGGCGCTGCTCGCGCCGCCGCTGGCCGGCCTGGTGCTGCGCCGCGTCGGCGGCGAGGACGGGCTGACCGACCTGCGGCTGGGCGGCGGTGGCGCCGGCACGGTCTGGACGGTGGCGCTCGCCGCGGCGGTCGGCTGCCTGATCGCCATGGTGCTGCCGGCGCTGCGCCGGGCCGGCAGCTACGTCGCCGACATGGCCGCCCGCTCCCGCCCCACCCGGGCCGCGACCGTGCAGCGGGCCGGCGTCGACCTGGCCCTGGTGCTGCTCGCCCTGCTCGCCTGGACGCAGCTGCGGCAGTACTCGTCGCCGCTGGCCGGCGCGGGTGGACGACTCGGCATCGACCCGCTGCTCGCCGTCGCCCCGACCCTGGGCGTGCTGGCCGGGGCGGTGCTCGCGCTGCGGCTGCTGCCGCCGGTCACCCGGGTCGCCGAGCGGTTCGTCGACCGCCGGCCGTGGACGGCCACCATGCTCGGCATGTGGCAGGCCGGCCGCCGCCCGCACGCCGGGCCCGTGCTGCTGCTCGCCCTCGCCGTCGGTGCCAGCACCCTGGCCTGGACCCTGGTCAACACCTGGGAGCGGTCGCAGACCGACCAGGCCGACCACAGCGTCGGCGCGGACCTGCGGGTGGTCGAGCGCGGTGGCGCCGCGCCGGTGGACCGCTCCGCCGCGCTGGCCGGCGCGGCGGGGGTGCGGCAGGTGCTGCCGGCCTGGCGCGACGAGATCCGACTGGGCCGCGCCAGCCTGCCGACCACGGTGCTGGCCCTGGACACGGCCGCCGCCGGTGACGTGGCCCGGATCGCCGACCGGCTGGGCGACCGGCCGCCGCGCGAGCTGCTCGACCGGATGGCGCGCGAGCGCGACGAGGCCGCCGGGGTCTCGTTGCCGGCCGACGCGCGGCGGCTCACCGGCACCGTCCGCACCCCGGTACGCGACCTGGTCGTGCCGCAGTCCATCGAGGTGACGGTGCTGCTCACCCGCGCCGACGGGCTCGCCCTGCGGCTGCCGCTGGCCACCACGAACTCCGCCGACGACCGGGCCGTGCCGTTCACCGTCGACCTGCCCGCCGGGCCACCGTGGCGGGTGGCCGGCTTCCAGGCCGACGCCGGTGACGCCGCCGCCCGCGGCTACGGCCTCCAGGTCGACGGCCTGCGCGTCGAGGACGCCGCCGGGACCGCCCGGGCGGTGGAGCTGACCGGCGACTGGTCCCTGGTGGACGCCCTGCGTGAGAAGCCGGTGCGGACGACCGGGGTCTCCGCCGTCGGGGTGGACGTGGACTATCCGGTCGTGCTGACCGAGGGCGGACGCTTCGCCAGCCAGCCGACGATCCGCTACGCGGTCGTCCCGGCGGGCGAGAGCGCGGCGGTGCCGGCGCTGGTCACCCCGCAGGTGCTGGCGGCCCTCGACGTCCGCCCCGGTGACGTGGTGCCGCTCGCCCTGTCCGGCGCGTCGGTGCCGGTGCGGGTGGTCGGTGAGCTGCGTGCGGTGCCGGGCGCCGGGGACGCCGGGGGAGCGATGCTGATCGACCTGCCCGCCGCCACGCAGTGGCTGGTCCGGCAGCGGGCCACCGTCCGGCCGGTGCCGGAGTGGTGGCTGCGCACCGATCCGGGCGGGCACGTCGCCGCCGCGGCGGCGGTGCGGGAACTGCCCGGCGTGACCGTGCTCGACCGGCGGGAGGCCGCCGAGGCGGCGGCCCGCGACCCGTACTGGCGGGGCGCCCGGACCGGACTGCTCGCCGCGGCGCTCGGGTCGGTGCTGCTCGCCCTGGTCGGCCTCGCCGTGGACGTCTGGGCCACCGGGCGACGCCGGATGGCCGAGCTGGCGGTGCTGCACACCCTGGGCGCCGGGCCACCCGTGCTGGCCCGGGCGCTGCTCGCCGAACAGACCTTCCTGGCCGGCATCGGCGTGACCGTCGGCCTGCTGGTCGGCGCGGGCGTCGGCGCCACCATGGCCCCGTTGGTGATCCTCACCCCCGGCGCGGGGCGGCCCGTGCCGGAGGCCGCGTTCACCGTGCCGTGGACGCCGATCGGCCTCACCGCGCTGGGGCTGCTGGTGGCCGCCCTCGCGTTCAGCGCGGTGCTCACCACCGGCCTGCGGCAGCGCGTCGCGGCGGTCCAGCTCCGGATCGGGGGAGAACGATGAGCGTCCTGGCGGTGGCGCGCAGGGTCCGCGCGTACGGGGGACACTTCCTGCTCCTGATGGCGCTGACGCTGGTGACGGCGGTGCTGGTGACCGGGGTGCCCCGGCTGGCGGAGCGGCTGTCCGGCCAGGGCCTGCGGGAGCAGCTGGCCGACGTGCCGGGCCAGGGACGGGACCTGCTCTACCGGCGTGCGCCGGAGATCCCGCCGCCCGGCACGACCCGCTGGACCGCCACCCACCGGGGCCCGCTCGACGACCTGGCCGCCGGCATGCCCCCGGTGGTGCGGGACGTGATCGGCGAGCGCTGGTACGCCGCCGACACCGGTTTCGCCCGGCTGAAGGGCCCGGAACTCACCCGCGACAAGGGCCTGTTCGACCTGGCCCTGCGCACCACGACCGGGCTGCCCGAGGCGGCCACCCTCGTCGAGGGGCGCTGGGCGGGACAGGGGACCCGCCGGGAGGCGGCGGTGGAGATCGCGCTCGCCGAGCCGGTGGCCCGCACCCTCGGGGTGCGCGCCGGCAGCCGGCTGCGGGCGGCCCTGTACCGGCCGGACGGCAGCGAGTACGGCGCCGCCCCCGTGGTGGTGGTCGGCGTGTTCCGTCCCCACGACCCGGCCGACGGCATCTGGGACGGGCTGCCGTCCGCGCTGCGGCTGACCCCGCCGGTCGGGGACGGGCAGCCGTTCCAGCTCGTCGGGCTGACCGACCCGGTCGGGCTGGACAACCGGGTGGAGGGCGGCTGGGCGGCCGGCGTCAGCTACCGCTACCGGGTCGACCCCGGCCGGCTCGCCCCGGGGCGGCTCGACGCGCTGATCGCCGGCCTCTCCGAGGTGGACCGTGAACGACCGTCCGGGCTGCACTTCTCCCAGGGCGTCGACATCCCGCTGCGGCAGTACGCCGAGGCGCTCGCCGCCGCCCGTACCCTGCTCACCGTCATCGCCGCCGGGGTGCTCGCCACCCTCGCCGGGTTGACCGCGCTGGCGGCCGGGCTGGCGGTGCGTCGCCGCCGCGACGAGTACGTCCTGCTGCGGGCCCGGGGCGGTTCGGCGCTGCGGGTGGTGCGCCGTGGCCTGGCCGAGTCGGCGCTGGTGGTGCCGGCCGCCGCCGTGGCGGGCTGGCTGCTGGGCGGTCTCCTCCCGACCGACCCGCTGGACGGCAACACGCCCGGCCCGGCCGTCCGGCTGGCGGTGGCCGCCGCGTTGCTGGCCACCGTGGCGCTGCCGGTGGCGGTGCTGGCCGCCCAGCGCGGCGGCGTGGGCGGTCGTCGGGACCTGCTCCGGTTCCGGGGCGGGGCGGGCCGGCTGACCGTGGAGGTCACCCTGGTCGGGCTGGCCGTGCTCGCCGCGTTCCTGCTGCGCCGGCGGGGCCTGACGCTCGGCGGGGAGGTGGATCCGCTGCTGGTGTCGGTGCCGGTGCTGCTCGCGGTCGCCGCCGCGCTGCTGGCGCTGCGCGCGTACCCGTGGCCGTTGCGGCTGGCCAGCCGGCTGGCCGTCCGGGCACGCGGGGTGGTGGCCTTCCTCGGCACCGCCCGTGCCGGCCGGGCCGGGGTGGCCGCGCCGCTGGTGGTGGTGGTGCTGGCGATCGCGACGGCGGCCTTCTGCGGGGTGGTGGCCGTCGGCATCGAGGACGGCCGGGACCGGGCGGTCACCCGGGCCGTGCCGGCCGACGCGCTGGTCGCCGGGGACCGGTTCGCCCCGGACACCGCGGCGGCGCTGGGCGGGCTGCCCGGGGTCCGGGCGGTCACCCCCGTGCTCGCCCAGCGGGGCCAGCGGCTGTACGCCGACGCCGACGGCAGCCCCGCCGGCGCAGGTGAGGCGTACGTGCTGCTGGTGGAGCCGGCCGGCTTCGCGGAGGTGGCCCGCCGGTCGGGGCTCGACGTGGCGGTGCCGGGGACGTTGCGTGGCGATCGGGCGAGTTCGCTGCCGGCGCTGGTGTCACCGGACTTCGCCGCCGCGCTGGCCGACGCGGAACTCGCCGACCGGGCCGGGAAGCGCCCCGGTTGGGTGGACGTGCAGGGCAACAAGCTGCCGTTCCGCATCGCCGGCACGACCCCGCGGTTCCCGCTGGTGCCGGCGGAGATCGGCCGGTTCGTGGTGCTGCCCTGGCCGGAGCTGCCGGCCGACGGGCCGTACCCGCTGGCCCCGACCGGCTTCCTGCTCGCCGCCGGCGACCGCCCGGTCGACCCGGCCGCCCTGGCCCGGGTCGCCGAGGAGGGCCAGACCCGCTACCAGACCGACGGGACGGTGACCGGCGGGAAGCGCCCGCTGCCGCCGAGGGTGACGACGTGGGCGGCGGAGCGGGAACGGCTCGGCGGCAGCGGAGTCAACGGGCTGCTCGTCTTCGGCTTCGCCGTGGGCGCGGCCGGGGGCGCCCTGCTCGGGCTGCTCGCCCTGGCGTTCGCCGTGCTGGCCGGGGCCCGGGGGCGCGGTCAGGTGCTGTCCCGGCTGCGCACCATGGGGCTGTCCCGCCGGCAGTGGCAGGGCCTGCTGCTGATCGAGTTGGCTCCGCTGGTGGTGGTCTCGGTGCTGACCGGGGCGGTGGTCGGCGCCCTGCTGCCGGTGCTGCTCAATCCGGTGCTGGGGCTGTCCGCGTTCACGGGCGGGGCGCCGGTGACCGTCCGTTTCGAGCCCGGCCTGGTCGCCGGGGTGCTCGGGCTGGCCGTGCTGGCCCTGGCCTTCGCCGTCGCGGTCGAGGCCGTGAACAACCGTCGGTTGCGCCTCGGCGAGGTGCTCCGGCTCGGAGAGGAGAGCTGAGATGACCGCTACCGCCGAGAGCACCGCCGTACCGGACCTGGCCGAGTTGCAGCGGCGGGCCGCGCACCGCGCGGCCGAGCGGGCCGGCGGCCGGGACCGTCTGCGCGGGCACATCGTCTGCGACGGGCTGGTTCGCATCTTCAAGACCGAGGGGGTCGAGGTGGTCGCCCTGCAGGGGCTGGACCTGGTCATCGACCGGGGCGAGCTGGTGGCGATCGTCGGCGCGTCCGGCTCGGGCAAGTCGACGCTGCTCAACATCCTCTCCGGGCTGGACACCCCGACCGCCGGGATCGCCCGGGTCGCCGACTACGACCTGCTGGCGCTGTCGAACCGGCGGCGGTTGAGCTACCGGCGGGACGTGGTCGGCTTCGTCTGGCAGCAGACCGGCCGCAACCTGCTGCCGTACCTGACCGCGCGGGAGAACGTGGAGCTGCCGATGCGGCTGGCCGGGCGCTCCGGCGGCCGGCGGGCCCGGCGCACGCGGGCGCAGGAGCTGCTGGAGATGGTGGGCGTCGGCTACTGCGCCGACCGCCGGCCGGGCCAGCTCAGCGGTGGCGAGCAGCAGCGCTGCGCGGTCGCCGTGGCGGTGGCGAACGACCCGGAGGTGCTCTTCGCCGACGAGCCGACCGGCGAGCTGGACGAGGCCACCGGCGCGGAGGTCTTCGCGGCGCTGCGCACCATCAACGCCGAGTTGGGCGTGACCATCGTGGTGGTCACCCACGACCAGGCCGTGGCCACCCAGGTCCGCCGGACCGTCGCGATCCGCGACGGCCGGACCTCCTCCGAGGTACGCCGGACGGCGCGGGTCACCGCCGACGGCAGCACCGAACTGGTCAGCGAGGAGTACGCCGTGCTCGACCGCAGCGGTCGGATGCAGCTGCCGGCGTCCTTCGTCGACGCCCTGTCGCTGCGCGACCGGGTCCGCCTGAACCTCGAACCGGACCACGTCGAGGTCCGCTCCGGCGACACGGGCGCCGGCACCGAACGGAGTGACGCATGAGCGAGCAGGTTTCCACCCTCGGGGCTGTCGACGCGGTCGTCGACGAGGTCGTCCGGGTCGAGGGGGTGAGCCGGACCTTCGGCCGGGGCGCGCACGCCGTGCACGCCGTACGGGACGTCTCGTTCCGGGCCGGCCGGGGCGAGCTGGTGGCGGTGCGGGGCCGCTCGGGCGCCGGCAAGACCACCCTGCTCAACCTGGTCGGCGGGCTGGACCGGCCGGACAGCGGCCGGGTGCACGTGGCCGGGCACGACGTGACCGCCGCCGGGGAGGCGGAGCTGCTGCGGCTGCGCCGGGGCACGGTGGGGTTCGTGTTCCAGACCTTCGGGCTGGTGCCGATCCTCTCCGCCGCCGAGAACGTCGGGGTGCCGTTGCGGCTGGCCCGGGTGCCGGCGGCGGAGCGGGAGGAACGGGTGGCGGTGCTGCTGGAGCTGGTGGGGCTGGGTGGGCACGCGGCGCAGCGGCCGTACGAGCTCTCCGGCGGGCAGCAGCAGCGGGTGGCGGTGGCCCGGGCGCTGGCCAACGAGCCGGACCTGCTGATCGCGGACGAGCCGACCGGCCAGCTCGACTCGGAGACCGGCCGGTCGATCATGGATCTGCTGCGTGCGGTGGTGCACGCCCGGGGGATGACCGCGCTGGTCGCCACGCACGACCCGGCCCTGCTCGAACTGGCCGACCGTACCCTCACCCTCCGCGACGGCCACCTCGTCGACGACTGACGGCCCGACCCGGCCCGGGTCCGGGTCCGGGTCGGATCGCGGATCGGGCCAGGCCTCGGAGTGGGTGCGCGGACGCTACGGACCTGATGGCGTGGATGGATCGCGGCCCGTCCGGCCACTGCCGTCAGAGCGGGAGCTTCATGCCCTCGTGGCTGGCGACGAAACCCAGGGTGCGGTAGAAGCGGTGGGCGTCGTCGCGGGACTTGTCGGTGGTGAGCTGCACCAGCGCGCAGCCCCGCTGCCGGGCCTGGTCGATCGCCCACTGCATCATCAGCCGGCCCAGCCCCTGCCCGCGCAGGTCGGAGCGGACCCGTACCGACTCGATCAGGGCCCGTTCGGCGCCGTGCCGGCCAAGCCCCGGGAGGTAGGTGATCTGCATGCAGCCGACGATCTCGCCGCCCCGCTCGGCGACGATCTGCTGGTTGCGCGGGTCGGCGGTGATGTCGGCGAACGCCCGCTCGTACGCCTCGTCCACCTCGGTGAAGTCCCGGGCCTTGCCGAGCACGTCGTCGGCGAGCAGGGCGATGAGGGTCGGCAGGTCCGCCCGGACCGCCTCCCGGAAGATCACGTCGGTCATGGCCGCAGCCTGCCACAACGACACCGGCCGATGTGCCCGCCGGGGTTGCCCGCAGCGGGCAGCATGGTGCGGCATGGAGCTCCTGCTGCTGCCGTTCCGCTGGATCTACCGCGGGCTGGTCTGGTTCGCGAACTCGCCGCGCACCCTGATCATTTCGTACCTGCTGATGATCGTGGTGGCGGGCGTGATCTACGGGCAGGTGGAGAACCGCACCCCCGCCGACGCGGTCTGGTGGGCGGTGGTCACCGCCTCCACCGTCGGCTACGGCGACATCTCACCGACCACCTGGCAGGGGCGTAGCCTCGCGGCGCTGCTCATCTCCACCATGGTGCTGCTGGTCATCCCCCTGATCACCGCGCACTTCGCCAGCCGGCTCATCGTCGACGACGACGCCTTCGAGCACAACGAGCAGGAGGAGCTGAAGCGGGACGTGCGCCGGATGCGGGCGCTGCTGGAGGAGTTGGCCGCCCGGCAGGGCATCGACCTGCCCGAGCTCGAGCCGCTGCCGCCCGCCTCGCCGGAGCGGTCGGTGCCGGTCTGGGAGCGGTCCAGGAAGAGGCGTCCGCCGCAGGGGTGACCCCGGCCGTCAGCCCCGCTCCCGCCAGGTCCGCAGCGCCCACCACCAGCGGACGGTCTCCAGCACCGGCCAGCCGCCGGGCGTCTCGACCACCGCCGGGAAACCGGTCAGCTCCCGCAGCCGGCGCAGCCGGTACCGGACCGTGTTCGGGTGCACGTGCAACGCGGCCGCCGCGTGGTCCAACCGCTGCCCGTGGTCCAGCCAGGTCAACGCGGTCGAGGCCAGCTCCCGGTGGAACTCGTCGCTCGGGTCCAGCCCCGCCGGCAGGGTCGCGCCGAGCAGCTCGGCCAGCGCCGGCTGGGCGGCCAGCGCGGTCTCGCCGGCCAGCTCCGTCACCTGGTGCAGGCCGTGCCGGCCGCGCCGGGCCGCCGCGCGCAGGGCGGCCACGCAGAGGGCGTACATGGCCGGCGCCCGGTCCAGCGGGCCGGCGGGCGCGGCGACCACCAGCACGCCCGGGTCGAGTCGGTCGGCCGGGGGCAGCCGGCGGGCCAGCCCGGCCAGCCGGCCCTCGACCGTGCCGAGGACGGCCCCGTAGTGGGAGAGCCGCCGGGTCAGCGCGTGGGCCCGGACCGGGTCGCCACCCTCGGCCACCAGACAGTGGTACGGCCCCTCGGCGCGCAGCCCGAACCGGCCCAGCTCCTCCGCCGCCCGCTCGACCGGCTCCTGCCCGATCAGCAACCGGCGCAGCAGCCGGGTACGGGCGTCGTGGCCGGCGCGGGCCAGGTCCCGTTCGGCGCGGCGGTGCCCGTCGACCACGGCGCGCTCCAGCGCGGCGGCGTACCGCCCGATGGTGAGCAGCCCCTCCACCAGCACGTCGTCCGGGATCCCGGCCGCCCGGCCGTGCCGGACCACCAGCTCCACCGCCCGGTTGCGCCCGGCCTGTACGCCCTGCAGCAGTCCGGCGACGGTGACTCCCTGCGCGGCCCGGTCGGCGCCGAGTCGACGCGCCTCGGCGAAGTCCCGCTCGGCCGGGTCGTCCCGGCGCTCCAGTGCGGTCAGGCCGCAGGTGAGCAGGGCGACGACCTGTCGGCGGACCTCGGCCGGGGGGAGCCGGGCGATCTCGGGGGAGTTTCCCCGGGCGGCCCGCACCACCTCCTCCACGGCCGCCGTGTCGGCGGTCAGCTCGCGCAGCAGCGTGCCGAGGGAGGTGGCGCTTCCGGTGCCGGCCATCGCTGCTGCCGCCTTCCCGTTGTAGTCCCGCCACAAGGGACCGCCCCGGTTTTGGAGTCCGGCCCCTATCCGGGGCGGCGGGCCGGTTGGTCTCCTGGGTGTTACCGCAAGGTAACACTGACAAGTGTCGATGCGCACCGGCCTTCCAGGAGAGGTCCATGGCACCCGTACCGCCCGTCTGCGTACCGCCGTCCGCGTCCCGTGTCCGCGCCCGGCGCACGGTGGTCGCCGCCCTCACCGTGCTCGCCCTCACCGCCGTCGGAGCCCCGGTGACGGCGGCCCCGGCCGCCTCCACCGCGCCGTTGCAGGAGGTGATGTTCGTCGGCAACAACTGGGAGGGCACCGCCGACGTCATCCGTTCCCACGGCGACTACGCCCGGTTGGGCCGGATCGACGTGGTCCCCGACCGGGCGGAACGGCTGCGGGAGATCTACCTCAACCCGATCAGGCTGGCGTTCTTCCTCGGCATCCGGCAGGGCCCCGGCGAGGGACACGACCAGTTGGTCGACGACATGTACACCACGCCGGACGGCACCGCGCTGGTGGTGTCCCGGCCCAGCTTCGCCGACGTGGTCTCGATCGACCTGGCCACCGGGAGGATCAGGTGGCGGTTCCCGGTGTCCGGCTTCCGCTCCGACCACATGGCGGTGTCACCGGACGGCACCCGGGTGGCCGTCTCCGCCTCCACCGGCAACACCGTGCACGTGCTGGACATCGTCACCGGCCGGCAGGTCGGCTCCTTCGCCACCGGGGACAAGCCGCACGAGAACATCTTCACCGACGGCGGCCGGTACCTGTGGAACATGTCGATCGGCGAGGTGAACACCGCCCTGGACGCGCCCTGGCTCGACTGGACCAAGGGGGACCGCAGGATCACCGTCGCCGACACCCGCACCTTCGAGGTGGTGAAGGTGATCGACATGCGGGACCGGCTGGACGCGGCCGGGCGCCGGGACCTCTCCGACGCCGTCCGCCCGGCCGTGCTCACCCCGGACGGGCGCAGCCTGTACTTCCAGGTCTCGTTCTTCCACGGCCTGGTCGAGTACGACGTCGCCGCCGACCGGGTCACCCGGGTCGAGGAGCTGCCGAAGAACTCGGCGACCAGCGAGGACCGCACCAGCTGGGTGAACGACTCCCGCCACCACGGGATGTCGATCAGCCCCGACGGCGGCAAGCTCTGCGTGGCCGGCACCATGGACGACTACGCCACGATCGTGGACCGGTCCACGCTGCGCGAGGGGCCGCTGGTGACCGCGAGCAAGCCGTACTGGGCCACCGTCAGCGGGGACGGTCGGGACTGCGTGATCTCCGAGGCCGGCGCCGACCGGGTCACCGCGATCAGCTTCGCCACCGGGCAGAAGGTGGCCAGCGTGCCCGTCGGCGACCACCCGCAACGGGTCCGCCTCGGCCGGCTCCCGGTCGACTGGACGCCCCCGCCGGCCGGATGACCGTTCCCGGTCACCGGGCCGGGCAGCGCAGCCCTTCCCGGGGCACCGTCAGCGAGATCAGGTACGCGTCCACCGCGTCGGTGACGCAGGCCGTCTGCGGGTAGGCGGTGTGCCCCTCGCCCTCCCAGGTCAGGACCCGGCCCACCCCCAGCATCGAGGCCAGCTTCGCGGTCTGCTCGTACGGGGTGGCCGGGTCCCCGGTGGTGCCGACCACCACGATCGGCGGGGCGCCCTCGGCCCGGCCGGTCGGGTACGGGTCCCGCCCGCCCGGCCACTCCACGCAGCCGAGCATCCCCACCGCCAGCGACGGGCCGAAGAGCGGGTACCTGTCCCGCCACTGCGACTGCAGTTCGCGGATCCGGGCGATGCTCGGCTTCTCCGTCTCGTCGGCGCAGTTGACGGCGAGGTTCGCGTCGAACAGGTTGGAGTAGTTGCCCTCCTCGTCCCGGCCCGCGTACGCGTCGGCGAGGGCGAACACCCCGCTCGGGTCGCCGCCCTCCAGCTTGTCCACGGCCCGGGCCAACTCCTCCCAGCCCGACTCCGTGTAGAGCGACGAGATGACCGCGTAGAAGACCCAGCCCGAGGTGGCCTCCCGCCCGTCGGCGCCGCGTGCCGGGGAGACCCGCGCCTTGTCGATCGCCGAGGTCACCGCGGCCCGGGCGTCCGGGGCGATCGGGCAGCGCCCGGCGTTGGCCGCGCACCACCGGGTGAAGTTGCCGAATGCCCGCTCGAAGCCCTTGGCCTGGCTCTCCGAGCCGGCGATCAGCTGCTGGCGCGGGTCGACCGCGCCGTCGAGCACCATGGCCCGTACGTTGCGCGGGTAGAGCTGGGCGTACGTGGCCCCGAGCAGGGTGCCGTAGGAGTAGCCGAGGTAGGTCAGCTTCTCGTCGCCCACCGCCGCGCGCACCGCGTCCATGTCCCGGGCGGCCTGCTCGGTGCCGTAGAGGGGGAGCTGGTCGCCGTACTTGTCGCCGCAGCCGCGCCCGACCCGCTGGTTGAGCGTGCGGTAGGCGTCGAAGGACTCCTGGCTGCGCGGGTCGGGATCGGCGCCGAAACTGGCGTCCAGGTCGGCGTCGGAGATGCACTTGACCGGGCTGGACCGGGACACCCCGCGCGGGTCGAAACCGACGATGTCGAACCGGTCGGTGATCGACGCCGGCAACCCGCCGAAGGCCTGGCCGAAGGAGAGGTAGACCGCGGTGTCCACCCCGGAGCCGCCCGGCCCGCCGGGGTTGATCACCAGCGAGCCGATCCGGTCCCGCTGCTTCGACGAGCGGGCCCGCAGCAACGCGATCTCGAAGGTCTCCCCGGTGCCCGGGCCGGCGGTCGCCCCGGCGCCGGCGCCCCAGTTGCGGGGCACGGCGATCCTCGCGCACTCGTACCGCATGCCCGGCGCGCCGCGACCGACCAGCTCCTCCGCGACCTCCGGACAGGCCCGCCAGGTGGGCGCGGTGCCCGGCGCCGCCGCCTTCTCGGCGCTGCCCGGCACGAACGCCGGCAGCGTGCAGCCGGCGGCGAGCAGCGCGCCGGAGACGAGCCCGGCCAGGGTGAGCCGGACCCGACGGATCCGGTGGGATGTGCGGGTCACCAGCGAGCCTCCGTGATCGTTTTCCGGCCCAGGCTACGCCGGACCGGTCGCGGCCGGCTCGACGGTCGCCGCCGGGTCACCCCGCAGGACCTGGTCCACGTCGAAGCGGACCGGACGGTCGAGCTGGTCGTAGCGGCAGGAACGGGGATCGCGGTCGGGCCGCCAGCGGACGAACCGGGCGGTGTGCCGGAACCGGTCGCCCTCCATCGCGTCGTACGCCACCTCGACCACCAGCTCGGGGCGCAGCGGCTCCCACTCCAGGTTCTTCGTGCCCGTCCACCGGCTCACCCCGCCCGGGATGCGCTGGCCCCGTTCGTGGTCGCCGTGCACCCACGGGTGCTCGCCGTCGACGTCCCGGTAGGGGGCCAGCTCCTCCAGCAGCTCCTGGCGGCGGGCCATGGTGAACGACGCGCTCACCCCCACGTGGTGCAGCACCCCGTCCTCGTCGTGGAGGCCGAGCAGCAGGGAGCCGACCACCGGTCCCGACTTGTGCCAGCGGAAGCCGGCCACCACCACGTCGGCGGTGCGGGCGTGCTTGACCTTGGACATCAGCCGCTTGCCCGGCTCGTACGGCAGGTCGGCCGGCTTGACGATCAACCCGTCCAGCCCGGCGCCCTCGAACACCTCGAACCAGCGACGGGCCGTCTCCGGGTCGGTGGTGACCTGGGTGACGTGCACCGGCGGACGGACCGTCGCCAGCGCCGCCTCCAACCGGGCCCGGCGCACCGGATAGGGCTCGCCGGTCAGCAGCTCGTCGTCGAGGGCGAGCAGGTCGAAGGCGACGAAGTCGGCGGGGGTCGTCTCGGCGAGCAGCTTCACCCGGGAGGCGGCCGGATGGATGCGCTGGGCGAGCAGCTCGAAGTCGAGCCGGGGCTGCCCGCCCGGGCCGTCCCGGCGGATCACGATCAGCTCGCCGTCGACCGCGCACCGCTCGGGCAGCTGCCGGCGGGCCTGTTCGACCACCTCGGGGAAGTAGCGGGTCATCGACTTGCCGCCCCGGCTGGCCAGCTCGACCTCGTCGCCGTCGCGGAACACGATGCACCGGAAGCCGTCCCACTTCGGCTCGTACGTCAGGCCGGGATCGGTGGGCAACCGGGCCACGCTCTTGGCCAGCATCGGTTCGACCGGCGGATTGATCGGCAGGTCCACGGCGACCAGTCAACCAGACGGCACCGACAGTCGTGAGGCAGATCACCGCCGGCAGTGGTACGGCGTGTCCCCGTGCGTCCCGCCCGTCCTTCCCGCACGGATCGTGTCTGCGCAGCTCAGAGCTACCGTCGCCGGGTGAGGTTGGTGTGCTGCTGCTGCGGGCGCTTCCAGGTCACCGTGGAGCTGGTCCGGGGCCGGCACCGGTACCGCCTGACCCACCGCTACCCGGCCCGCTTCGGCGGCGGCAAGAACGTTCTCGGTGAGGTGGGCACCGTCGCCGAGCTGGAGGAGCTGCTGCGCCGGCACACCCCGCTCGGGCTGGCCGACCTGCGTGAGGCCGCCTGATCCCGACGACGAGCGTGCCGGAGCGCGCGACGCGCGCTCCGGCACGCACCGTCAGCTGTTGACGATCAGGCTGGCGATCTGGTTGTAGATCAGGTGGGCCTTCGCGCCCTGGTTCGACGGGCAGCCGCCGAGGTGGTGCAGGGCGATCACCCGGTGGTTGGCGTCCAGCACCGGCGAGCCGGAGTTGCCGCCGGAGGTGTCGCAGCTGTAGCTGATGTTCCAGGTGTTGTAGTTGGCGTTCTTGACGGTGCAGCGGGTGCCGTTCTGGGTGTCCTCGAAGATCGACAGCCGCTTCGGACGGCCGTCGCCGTGGCCCGGGATGTACATCCGGGTGCCCGTGGTGGTGGCGGTCGTGGCCAGGAACAGCGTGCCGAAGCCCTGGATGGCGGTGAAGTTGTTCACCGAGTACAGGGCGTAGTCCAGTTCGCCGGAGCCGCCGCTGCTCACCTTGTACAGCGTGGCGCCGCTGACCTTGGTGCCCGGGCCGGGGTTGTTGCCCCCGCAGGTGGCGCACTGGTAGTTGAACTGCATCTCGCTCCCGCTGACGGCGGACTGCGTCGAGAAGCAGTGCTTGTTGGTCAGCATGCGGTTGGTGCTGCCCACCCGCCAGGTGGTGCACATCCCGCCGCCGCTGATCAGCAGCCGCGCCACGGCGTTGCCGCGGGCGTACTCGCCGGGGTGGCTGCTCTGGTAGCAGACCACGTCGCGACGGGCGTCGGTGCTGCAGACGGACTGCAGGGAGATGTTGTGCTGGCTGATCTCCGCGCGGTCGTAGCCGCGCCAGAACCGGTCGATGGTCGCGGCGCTGCCCCGGGCGCGACGGCTGCTGTGCAGCGTCACCACCGCGGTGTCGCCGTCCACCGACATCGCCCAGAAGCCCGGCTGCCCGTCGGTGGTGTAGTCCGAGCCGGTCGCGCGGCTCAGGTGGCGGTCGTAGCGGTAGCTCTCCCTGCCGTCGGGGCTGGACACGGTGACGTACTCGCCGTCGGCCAGGCGCAGCGAGCGGAAGTGCACCTTGACGTAGGTCGCGCCGGGGTGCCGGACGATCTGGGTACGACCGTCGCGGGCGTAGGACAGCGAACCGTCGAGCGTGCGCAGCTCACCGACCGTGGTGACGCCCTCCGCCGAGAACTGTTCCGATTCGGGCGCCCGCTCGGAGTGCGGAGCGAGCGGCTGGACCGAGGACGCCTCGGCTGCGGGTACCGACACCAGGCTCAGCCCCAGCGTGAGGGCGCTGAGCGTGACCGCCGCCGTCCGCAGGCGGCGCAGGGCAAGTTTCATCGTCGCTCCTTCCCAGGAACCAGCACCTCGTCGTGCTTTCGGTCTTCCTACCGGAGATTGATAGATCAATGCAAATGTCTCTATGGGCGGGGGTGTTCGGCGGCATCCGCCACCCGGCGTGCGACGCCCCGCCGACCACGGCGGGCAACCCTGCGGCGACCACCGCGCCGCCCTAGGCTGGACGGCGTGTCCGAGCTGACGTATCCGCAGGTGGGAACCACCCGGAAAGGGGCGCTGCCGGCCGGCTGGCACCACCTGCGCCACCGGAGCCGGCTGCCCGACGGCAGCTTCGCCGTCGCGGCCGAGGCCGTGCTGACCTGGCGGCTGCACCGGGCCGCCGGGGTACGCATGCGCACCGACGCCCCGCGCGCCGCCCCCGGCGTACGGGTCACCCCCGGCCTCGGCGTCGGCCCGCTGCGGATCTGGGGCCCGTGCGAGGTGGTCTGGGCGGAGTCCGACAGCCGGCTGGCCGGCTTCGGCTACGGCACCCTGCCCGGGCACCCCGAGCACGGCGAGGAGGCGTTCCTGGTCACCCGGGACGACACCGGCGCGGTCTGGTTCGAGGTGGTCGCGTTCAGCCGGCCGGCGGTGTGGTTCATGCGGGCCGCCGGACCGCTCGGCCGGGCCGTGCAACACGGGTACGCCCACTGGCTCGCCCACACCCTGCGCCGCCTCTGCGCCCGGGGCTGAGCCGGCGCGGCGCGGTCCGCCTCGGCCGACCACGGTGACCGTGGCGGCGGGCCCGGGATCAGCACCGCCGGGCGAGCGGCGGCGGGCTCAGAAGCGGGCGAAGGAGCGGATCGGCATCCGTGGCCCGTACCTCGGCGCCTGGATGCCGGCCGCCGCGAGCAGCAGGCAGACCCGTCCCCGGTGACCACGGAACGGCTCCAACAGGGCCAGCATCCGCTCGTCGTCGCCCCGCGCCTCACCGGCCAGGGCCCAGGCGACCGTGTGCGGCACGTGGTAGTCGCCGACACTGACCGCGTCCGGGTCGCCGTACGCGACGCGCACCACCTCGGCGGCCGTCCACGCTCCGATGCCGGGCACCGCGGTCAACCGGCGGGTGGCCTCGGCGCTGTCCGCGCAGCGTTCCAGCCGCTCGGCCAGCGCGGCGGCGCGGCGCAGCGTGTCGGCCCGGCGCTGCTCCACCCCGAACGGGTGGAAGACCCAGTACGGCGCGGCGGCGACCGCCTCCGGCGTGGGCGGCAGCAGCAGCGGCTGCATCGGCCCGGGCGCCGGCTCGCCGAAGTGCCGCACGGTCGCCGCGTACGCCCGGTACGCCTCCTTGCCGGTCACCTTCTGCTCGAAGACCGCCCGCAGCACCCGGGGGAAGACCTGTCCGGTGGCCGGCATCCGCAGCCCCCGGTGCGCCGCGGCGAGCCGGGCCACCAGCGGATGGGCGGCGGCCAGCTCGGCGAAACCGGTGAGGTCGTCGCGGAGCCCGGCGATCGCGTCGGCCCGGTCGACGATCCACCCGGCGCCCGGGCCGTACGCCTCGGCGAGCAGGTCACCGCCGCCGGGGCGCAGCGCCAGCGTGGCCGGGCCGGCCGGGGTGCGGGTGGCGTACCAGAAGGTGCCTGCGGCGATCCGCGCGCAGGGGTCGTACGGGCTGAAGGTGAGGGCCCGGACGGTGGCGGCCAGCCGGTGCTCGGCCGGCGGGCGCAGGGTCCGCCGCGCGGCGGGCTCGGTCCAGGTCACCCGCACACTCTGCCACGCGACGGCCCCGTGACGGACGACACCGCCGACGCCCTGCACGTCGGCGGTGTCTCCATCCCGGGAGCGGACCGGCCGCGAGGCGGCCGTGGGTGCGGGGTTGGGGGGACCTCGGTGGCGCGCCGGCTGGCGTTGACGCGCGCACCGCCCTCGTCCGCTCGCGGGGTTCCGTGGGGGAGGGCTCCGGCGGAGGAACCGTGGCGCCGGCCCGCGACGGGGCCGGCGCCACGACCGGGGCGCACGACGCTGCCGGTACGTCGGCGTCCGGATCCGTGACGGTGGCCGGCCACGCCCTCCCCGGCTGCGGCCGACCACCGTGTCTCACACCGGAGGCTCCGGTCAGTACGAGTACTCGCCGCCGCCGCTGTTCGCGCCGCTCTCGGCCGGCGGGGCGACCGCCTTCGGGGTGCCGGTCGGCAGGCACTCCAGGTTCTTCTTGCCGTCCGGCTGGACGACGAACCAGGTGCCGCCGACGCCCTGGCCCTTCCACTGGCCCGGCTTCTTGTCACCGATGTAGCGGTAGACCGGCCAGCCGCCGATGGTGATCTGGCGGGTGCCGTCCTGGCGGGTGACGCTGCCGACCTTGTCGTCGGAGACGCCCTGCAACTGCGGGTTGCCGTCGGTCAGCGCGGGCGGCCACACCTGGGCGCACTTGTCCACGCAGTTCGACGACGGCGGGTCGTCCGAGTCCTTGTCGAAGCGGTAGAGCACGAAGCCTTCCTGGTCGGTCACGACCTTGCCCATCCGGGCGACGTTCTTGCCGACGAGCTGGTCGGTCAGCTGCACGTCGGCGGGGGGCGGCGCCTGGTCGGCGGCGGGCGCCTCGGGAGTCGCGGAGGCCTCCGGCTCCACCGCCGCGGTGGGCTCGGCCGCGGCGACGGCGACCGGCTCGGCCGCGCTGCTGTTCGCGTCGTAACCCGCGGGAGCGCAGGCCGTAAGTGCGACCATCGCGCTCGCGACGATGACGGTCCGCTTCATCTGTGCCACGTGCCCTCCTCATTCTTGGCAGTTCACCGAGTAGTACGGAGGGTCCACTGTCAAGGTTGAACGATTGACCGTGGGCAATTTCACTAAAATTCGTTGAACCGATCCGGGCACCGCTACGTGTACCGGCACATCCGGCCCCGCACCGGGCGAACGCCGAGACGGCGCCGGCCCGCGCGGGGCCGACGCCGTCTCGGTGCGGCGGGAGATCAGGGGACGACGGTCACCAGCGGGCTGGCCACCCCGTTCGCGTCCACCGACTGCACCTGCAACTTCGCGATGTCGTTCTTCGGCGCCGAGGTGGCCGCCTCCAACTGGAGGTCCTGCGGGTTGCTGTTGGTGCCGTAGCCGCCGCCCGGCACCGACCAGGTGGAGATCACCTCGGTGGTGGCGTTCTTGCGGATCACCACCAGCCGGCAGGTGCGCGGGCCGGGCAGCCGGGTCAGGTTGAACCCGATCCAGGTGCCGTACTCCTTGTTGGCCAGCCACATGGTGGCCTTCACCCCGGTGCTGCCGTCGGTGGCGTCGTGCTGCTCGCCCGGGATCTCGTTCGGACCGCCCGCGCCGGGGCCGGACCGGGTGGGCTGCGGGGTCGGCGGCCCGTCCACCGCCGGCGCGGAGACCGTCGGCTCGGCGATCACCTGGTCGCCGCCGTCACCGACGCCGAGGACGGCCACACCGATGCCGCTGAGCGCGCCGACCGCCACCACCGCGGCGGCCATCGACAGCACCTGACGGAACCGGGCGCGCCGCCGGTGGGCGCGGACCGCGACCAGCGTACGGTCCAGCAGCGCCGGATCCGTCGCCGTGTGCTCCATCGCCATCATCGTCTCGCCGTCGATGTCGGAGAGCAGCCCCACCACGGGCACCATCGTCTCCAGTTCGGCGGCGCAGGCCCAGCACGTGGCGAGGTGCTCCTCGAACCGTTCGGTGTCCTGCTGGTCCAGCACGCCGAGCGCGTACGCGGCGACGTCCATGTGTTCGGCCCGGCTCATTCCGTCACCCCCCTCTCCTGCAGAGCCGTGCGCAGCGCGCGCAGCGCGTAGTAGACCCGCGACTTGGCGGTGCCGAGCGGAAGGCCCAGCTCCTCGGCCGCCTCCGGCACCGTACGGCCCCGGAAGTACGTCGCCACCAGGATCTCCCGGTGCGACTGGCTCAGCGTACGCAGCGCGTCCGCCACCGTCATGGTGCGCAGCACCCGGTCGGTGCTGTCCGCCTCCGCGAACGCGGTCAGGTCCCGGTCGTACGTCTCGGCCGGGCGGGCCTGTTCGCTGCGGTGCTCGTCGATGGCGATCCGCCGGGCCACCGTCACCAGCCACGGGCGCAGCGAGCCCTGACCCTGGGCGCCCAGCCGGTGCGCGTTGCGCCAGGCCCGCAGCAGGGTCTCCTGCACGATGTCCTCGGCGCGCTGGCGGTCACCGCCGGTCAGCCGCATCACGAACATCAGCAGCGGCCCGGCGTGCTCTGCGTAGAGCAGCCGGATCAGCTGGTCGGAGTGACTGGCCTCAGGGGACACCGCCTGGTGGCGTCCGGGCGCCGGTCGCGGCGTCACCGGGCCATTCTGGCGATCGGTGGGCCCGGCGTCGACCCCCCGGGTCGACCTGGAGGCACGGGGCTGGGGCTGGGCCCGGGCGAACATCCACCCTGGCCTGGCCATCTCGCCGTGCAAGCCGGCCGCGACCGCACTCATGCAGACCTCCTGCTGTCCAATGACATCAGCGGGCCCACGGGGAGGGCCGCCCCAAGATACGTGCGGGCCGGCCCGACGGATCAACGGCGTACCGAAAAAATTCCGGGCGGCGGCGGGGTGGAGTCGACGGCGTCCGCGTCGTGGACGACCGGCGCGCCACCGGCGAACCGGTCCAGCTCCGCGCCGGCCACCACCCGACCCGGGAACCAGTCCCCGGCGGCGCGGCGGGTCAGCTCCGGCACCGGCGGCTCGACCCGGCCCGCGACGAGCACCAGGTTGCCGTACCGCCGCCCGCGCAGCACCGCCGCGTCGCCCACCAGGCAGGCGCGCGGCAGCACCTGGCGCACCGTGGCGACCTGGGCGCGGGCGTGCCGCAGCGGCGGGCCGTCGGCGAGGTTCGCCAGGTACCAGCCGGACGGGGCGAGCACCCGGGCCACCTCGGCGGCGTACTCGACGCTGGTCAGGTGGGCGGGCGTGCGCGCGCCGGCGAAGACGTCGGCGACCACCACGTCGTACGCGCCGTCGCGGGTGGCGGTCAGCGTGGCGCGGGCGTCGGCGATGCGCACCTTCAGCCGGGGGTCGGCCGCCCAGGGCAGCTCCCGGCGGACCAGCTCCACCAGCGCGCCGTCCACCTCGGACACCCGCTGGGTGGACCCCGGGCGGGTGGACTGCACGTACCGGGGCAGGGTCAGCGCGCCCCCGCCCAGGTGCAGCACCCGCAGCGGCACGCCGGCCGGGGCGAGCAGGTCGAGCGCCGCGCCGAGCCGGCGGACGTACTCGAACTCCAGGTGGGTCGGGTCGTCGAGGTCCACGTGGGACTGCGGCGCGCCGTCCAGCAGCAGCGTCCACGAGCGGGAGCGGTCCGGATCGGGCACCAGCTCGGCCCGGCCGGTGTCGACCGGCACGACGACCCGGTCGTCGCCACGGCGGCGGCCCATCAGCGTCGCGCCCCGCGACCCCGGGTGGCCATGGTCAGCGCCCGGTGCAGCAGCCGGGCGTCGCCCAGCAGCGCGCGCAGCCGCCGCTCCAGCCCGGCGATCGGCACCAGGTTCTGCGGGGCGCGCGGGTCCTTGTACGGCGAGGAGGCGAACCGGGGCAGGGTGACCAGCGACAGGTCGGCCAGCGCGATCGCCTCCTGCGGCGGCAGCTCCGCCGAGCACTCCATCCGGACGATGCCGGCCCACGGCGCGCCGGCCGCGACCGGCAGGCGCAGATACCACGACCAGCCGCCCCAGGCGGTGCCGAGGCGGAACACCGGGGACCGCTCGCCCGGCCCCAACCCGGTCACCACGGCGGTCAGCCGGGCGTCGAGGTACTGGCTGTGCTGGGTCTTGATGTAACCGAGGGTGCGTGGCAACTGCCGGCGGGCCCGCAGCGGCCCGTCCACCACGAGCAGGTCCCCGTCGGTGCGGGCGGCGTCGGAGACCGCCACCTCCAGCGCGGTCAGCGGCGCCTGCACGGCGGCGGGCAGCTTGCTCAGCTCACCCGCCCCGCCGACCCGGTGCACCGGGTAGCGCACCCGCCCGCAGACCACCTCCTCGGCCGACGGGCTGGCGGTGAACAGGCCCCGCCCGACCTTCGCCCCGGCCAGCTCCGCCGCGCCGCGCTCCAGGTCACAGCGGACCACCCCGGCGGCGTACGAGGCGGCGATGCCGGGGAACGAGGCGCCGTCGTCCTCGGCGGTCCAGACGCTGGCGTCGATGCGGCGTACCCCGTCGACGAGCAGCACCACGTCCGGCGCGCGCAGACCCGGGCGGGGACCGATCGCCCGCCAGTCCACCGCGGGCAGTTCGACGTCCGCGTCGACCTGGGCGCTGCTCGGCGCGGCCGGCCCGCCCGGGGCCGCCTCGAAGGACGCGCCGTAGGACGGGTCCCAGGCGTCCACGAAGAGCCGCGGCCCGGTCACGTCGTCTCCGTCCACGCCGGGCACCGGTCCGCCGGCCCGACGTCGCCCGCCACCAGGCGGCCCCGCCGCGCCGTCACAGGCCGGTCCGTTCGACGCGGGCCGTGCGGGCGTCCTTGCGGACCTCGTAGCGGACCGGGATCCGCTCGGCCAGCGCCGGCACGTGGGTGACCACGCCGACCATCCGGTCGCCCCGGGCGGCCAGACTCTCCAGGGTCGCCGCCACGGTGTCCAGGGTGGCCGCGTCCAGCGTGCCGAAGCCCTCGTCGAGCACGATCGACTCCAGGCTCGCCGCGGTGGTGGACATCCCGGCGAGCTGCTCGGACAACGCCAGGGCCAGGGCCAGCGACGCCTGGAACGTCTCGCCGCCGGAGAGGGTGCGCACCGCCCGGCGCAGTCCCGCGTCGTGGTGGTCGACCACGAAGAACTCGCCCTTGTCGTGCACCAGGTCGTACTGGCCCTGGGAGAGTTCGCGCAGGATCCGGGAGGCCCCGTCGACCAGCAGGTCCAGTGCCTCGGCCAGCAGCCACCGCTCGAAGTTGTTGGCCCGCAGGTGCCCGGCCAGCGCCCGGGCGGTACGCGCCCGCCGCTCGTGCTCGGCCCGCTGCTCGCGCAGCTCACCGGCCTGCTCGCGGCGCTCCTGCAACCGCCGCCGCTCCGCCTCCGCCCGCTCCGAGGCCACCGCGACGGCCCGGACCGGGTCGTCGTCGGGCGGCAGCCCGGCGGTGGCGAGCAGCCCGGCGATCCGTTCCTCGACCGCCGTGGCGGCCGCCTCCGCCTCGGCCACCGACGCGGCCAGCCCGACCCGCTCGGCGTGCCGCTGCCGTACCTGCTCGCCGGCCCACCCGACCAGGGTGGCCCAGGCGCCCGCCACGTCGTCGCGGTCGGCGGCCGGCGGGCCGAACCGGGCCAGCCCGTCGCGGGCGGTGTCGAAACCCCGCCAGGCCGCGCGCAACCGATCCTCCGCCGTGTCCCGCGCGCCCCTGGCCCGGCGGGCGGCGTCGCGGCCGGCCCGCACCGCCGCCGCGGCCTCGTCGAGGGCCCGGCGCAACCGGGCGTGCTCGTCCAGCGCCGCGCGCAGCGCGGCCGGCGCGGCGGCCCCGGCGAGCTGGCCGTCCAGCTCGGACAGCCGGCCCGAGAGCTGGTCGGCGCGGGCGCGGGCGTGGACCAGCACCCGCTCCAGGTCCCGCGCGGCCGCGTCCCGCTCCTGCACCAGCGCCTGCGCGCCCTTCGTGGCGGCCCGGGCGGCCTTGCCGGCGGCGGTCGCCGCGGCCACCGCCGAGCCCGCCGGCACCGCCGGCACCAGGGCCACGGTCTGCTCGCAGACCGGGCAGGTCGCGCCGTCGGACAGGTGCGCCCGCAACGCGACCGCCTGGTCGGTGGCCTTCGCCTCCTCGTGGGCGCGGAACGCCGCCTCCAGGTCGGCCTCCGCCCGCGCCGCGGCCTCGCGGGCCGCCGCCAACGCCGCCACCGCCGCCTCGTGCTCGGCCTGCGCCGCGCCGACCGCCGCGCGGACCGTCTCGGCCTCGCCGGCCAGCCGCTCCCGGTCGCCGTGCGCCCGCAGCAGCAGCCGCAGGGTGCTCTCGTCGCCGGCGGCGGCGAGTTCGCCGCGCAGCTTCTCCTCACGCTCCTCGGCCAGCGCCACCGCGGCCGCCGCCTCCTCGGCCGCCGCCCGCGCCGTGGCCACCGCGCGGGCCACCTCGGCCACCCCGTCCGGCGCACGCACCCCGGCCAGCCCGGCCAGGTCGGCGTCGAGGGCGGCCAGCGCCGCCGTCGCCTCGCGGGCCGTCGCCCGCGCCCGCTCCCGCTCGGGTACGGCGGCGGCGACCGCGCCGGACAGCTCCCGCATCCGCTCGACCTGCGCGGTGGCGGCCGCCAGCGTCGCGTCGTCGACGTCGGTCAGCCCGGCGAGCATCCGGTCGACCGCCTCCAGCTTCGCCTCGGCCTGCCCGGCCCGCTCGGTGGCGCGCTTCTGCACGTCCTCGTAGACGCCGAGGCCGAGCAGGTTGACCAGGATCTGCTGCCGGGTGGCCGGCTTGGCGTGCAGGAAGTCGGCGAACTGCCCCTGCGGCAGCACCACGCAGGAGGTGAACTGCTCGTACGGCAGCCCGACCGCCTCCAGCACCGCCTGCTCCATCTCGGCCGGGGTGCCGGCGACCACCTCGCCCAGGTCCTCCGGGCTCAGTCCGGTGTCGAGTTTGGTGACGTCGAAGCCGGGTGGCATGAGCTGCAACCCGGCGTTGGCGGTCTTGACGTTGCCCCGGCCGTCGCGGCGGACCACCCGGGTGGCGACGTAGCGGTCCCCGGCGGACTCGAAGACCAGCCGCACCCGGGCCTCGGTGGCCGACGGCGCGAGCGCGTTGGCCAGCCCCCGGGTCCCGCCCCAGCGGGGCACCGTGCCGTACAGGGCGAAGCAGATCGCGTCCAGCACCGTGGACTTGCCGGAGCCGGTCGGGCCGACCAGCGCGAAGAAGTCGGCGTCGGTGAAGTCGACGGTGGTCTCGTCGCGGAAGACGGTGAAGCCCGCCATGTCCAGCCGCATCGGGCGCATCAGCGGTCCACCTCCTCGAAGAGCTCGTCGAAGAGTTCCCGCACCCCGTCGTCGTCGTGGCCCCGACTGTCCAGGTAGTCGGCGAACAGCTGGCGCGGGGAACGGCCGGCCCGCTGCGCCATCCGGGTCCCGCTGCCGGGCGCGGGCACCAGCTCCGGATCGATCCGGATCTCCAGCGCGCGGGGGAGCAGCTCCTGCACCTCCTCGCGCAGCCCGGCCCGGGGCTGCTCGCGGACGAAGACGCGCAGCCAGCCCTCCGGCGGGGTGGCCTCGGCGAGCTGGGCCAGCGTGCCCCGGACGGTACGCAGCGGCACCGCCGCCGGCACCGGCACCTCGCGTACCTGGGCGGCGGTGCGGGCGGTCACCTCGACCAGCGTCACCGAGGGGACGTTCTCCTGCTCGCCGAAGTCCACCGCGATCGGGCTGCCGCTGTAGCGCACCGGGCAGGGCCCGATCACCCGCTGCGAGCGGTGCAGGTGGCCCAGGGCCACGTAGTGGGCGGTGCCGGGGAAGACCGTCGCCGGGACGGCGTAGCCGAGCACGGTGTGCGCGTCCCGCTCGCCGCCGCCGGTGCTCGCCCCGACCACGGTGAGGTGGGCGGTGACCAGGTGCACCCGGTCCGGCTCGGTGAAACCCTCGGTGAGTCGGGTCAGCACCCGACCCAGGTGGTCGGCGTACGTCTGGGTCGCCTCGGCGGCGGTCAGCTCGTACATCTCCACCGCGCGCACGGCGTACCGCTGGGACAGGAACGGCAGCGCGGCGAGCTGCCAGCGTTCACCGTCGCGGGTCACCCCGTCGATCACGTGCTCGGCCGGACTGGCCAGGACGCTGCCGCGCAGGGTGATGCCGGCCGCCTCGGCCCAGGGGCGCAGCGCGTCGAGGGCCTGGCCGTTGTCGTGGTTGCCGCCGATCGCCACCACGTCCGCCCCGGTGCGCCGCAACGCGGTCAGCGCCCGGGTGACCAGCCGGGTCGCCTCCGGCGTCGGGGCGGCGGTGTCGTACAGGTCGCCGGCGACGATCACCAGGTCGGGACGTTCGGCGACGGCGATCTCGATGACGTTGGCGAGCACCTGCTTGTGCTCGTCGACGCGGGACTGCCCCTTGAGCACCTTGCCGACGTGCCAGTCCGAGGTGTGCAGGATCTTCATGGTGACCAGCCCCTAGAACGGGATGTCGTCGTCGGACGAGCCCGAGCCGACCACCGCGAACGGGTCGGCCGACTGGGTGATCGAGCGCAGCGTCTGCGACGGCGGCCGGCCCGCCTCGGAGACCCGGGTCGCCCACGCCGGGAAGGGGAACTCCAGGCAGAGCGGGACCGGGATGTCCGGCTGGTTGACGAACATGGTGCCCGGCTTGGCCAGCAGCGCCCGCTGGCGCTGGGCCGGCGGGAGGAAGCCGTACTCCGGACGGGACGCCTCGGCCGGGTCGAGCCGGCCGACCACCCGGATCGCCGAGTTGGTCACGATGCGCCGCTCCACCTCGCTCGCCGTCTGCTGGGCGCCCACCAGGATCACCCCGAGGGAGCGGCCCCGCTCGGCGATGTCGAGCAGCACCTCCTTGATCGGGGAGGAGCCCTCGCGCGGGGCGTACTTGTTCAGCTCGTCGAGGACGACGAAGAGCAGCGGCTTGGCGGTGCCGGCCTTCTCCTTGCGCTCGAACTCGCTCTTGAGCGTCACACCGACCACGAAGCGCTGCGCGCGGTCGGGCAGGTTGTGCAGGTCGACCACGGTGACCTGGGCGCTCTCGGCGGTGTTGATCGAGTGCGGGCGGCGGGTGGCCAGGTCGCCGCGGATCAGCCGGCCCAGGTCCTTCTTGCTGCCGATCAGCCGGCGGGCGAAGGCGTTGACCGTGCCCAGGCCGACCGCGCTGCCCGCCCAGTCGCCCCGGGTCTCGTCGTCGTTGAGCTGCTCGACGATGTGGTCGACCAGGTCGGCGTACGACCCCAGCCGGGTGCCGTCGAGGCTCACCCCGCCGTCGGCGGGCTGGGCGTACCGGGCGAGGTGGGCGGCGACCGAGTGGACGACCATCGTGTACTGCTGGCGCTCGTCGTCGGCGTCGGCGAAGACGTACGGCAGCAGCCGGTCGGCGCAGAACTCGCTCAGCGTCCAGTAGAAGCTGTCCACGCCGGTGAGCCGGCTGCTCACGTCCGGGGTGCCGGAGGAGTCGCCGACCCGGGGCGGGGCGTAGACCCGCACGTCGGGGAAGGCCCCGGCGTCCAGCCCGAGCTTCGCGTACGCCGCCCGGGTGGGGTCGTCGAGCCGAGCGTTGGGGTGGTCGAGGAAGAGCAGGTCCTCGCCCTTGACGTTGAAGATCAGCGCCTTGGCGTTGACCGCGTCGCCGCCGAGCACCCCGGAGCGGAAGACCGAGTAGAGCAGGAAGGTGGCGAAGCTGGTCTTGGTGGCCACGCCGGAGATGCCGGAGATGGAGACGTGCGCGCCCCGGCTGCCGTCGAGGAAGTCGGCGTTGAGGTAGACCGGGACGCCGTCGCGCCCCATGCCCATCGGGATCCGCCGCTCCATCCGGTCGAAGTGCAGCGCCCGGGCCCGGGCGTCGCCCTCGGCCCGGTACACCGCCGCGCCGGGAGTGGGCGGCACGTAGAGCTCCGGGTCGACCCGGGTGGTGGTGACCTCGGCCGCCTCCTGCACCTGGGCGGGGAGGGTGCCGTCGGCGATGGCGAAGACGTCCGAGTCGAACTGGGCGCCCTCGTGCCGCGCCCGGACCTGGGTGACCACCCCGGCGATGGTCACCGGCTCCCGGTCGGGCAGCTCGCGGCGGGTGACCACCACGTCGTCGAGCTGCAGGTAACTGTCGGGGGAGACGGCCGTCCAGAAGGTCAGCGGGGTGGCGTCGGCGGTGCCCAGCACGCGGCCGACCGCCTCGCCCGGGCCGTCGAGCAGGTCGTCGGTCATCGGGGGACTCCGGTCAGCTGCTCGTCTCGGTCAGGGCGCACGCCCTGCATCCTGCCCGAGGTGTACGACAGGTCGCCACGCGACGCGGCGGACGCCACCCCGGCTCGTCCGATGTCCTCGCGGCCGGTCACCGACGGGTGACGCCGCGTGCCCGCGCCCGTCGCCGTGTCCCGGGCCGGGGCGTCAGGCGGCCGGCGCGGATCCGGCGGGCGTCGCGGCGTTCTCGTCGCGGGCGTGGCGCAGCATCAGCACGCCGTCGTCGGCGGCCAGCACGTGCCGCAGCGGCAGGTGGCGTGCCGCGCCGGCCTCGCCGGCGGTGATCCGCCCCGGGCCGGCGCCGGCGAGCAGCGGCGCGACGGTCAGGCAGAGTTCGTCGACCAGGTCCGCGGCGGTGAGCGCGCCGAACAGGTGCGGGCCGCCCTCGCAGAGCAGCTGCCCGAGCCCTCGACGGCGCAGCTCGGCCAGTCCGGCGGCGAGGTCGACCGTCTCCGTGCCGAGGCGGACCAGGTCGACCACGTCGGTGAGCCCGGCCGGCGGGGTGGCCGTCCCGGTGGTCAGCACGATCGGCCGCACCGGCGCGTCGGCGAACGCGGCCTGGGCCGGGTCGAGCGCCAGGGAGCCGGAGACCACCACCAGGGTGGGGTACTCGGCCAGGCCGTGCTCGCGTCGCCAGGCCCGGCGCGGTGCGCTCAGCCGCACCGCCCGGTAGCCCTCGTGCCGCAGCGTGCCGGCGGCCACCACCAGCCCGTCGCAGAGCATCCGGAGCAGGCCGAAGACCCGCTTGTCCGGCTCGCCGGAGAGCCCGGCGGAGTAGCCCTGGAGGGTGACCGCGCCGTCCAGGCTGGCCACGAAGTTCACCCGCAGGCGCGGACGCTCGGCGCGGCCGTAGAGCGCGGTCAGCTCCGCGTCGTCCAACGGCGGGGAGGCGGGCGCCGGCCAGATCCGGCGGATCGGCATTCCGACGCTCATTCGCCGGCCGGACCGGTGACCGGAGGGGTGGGTCCGGGGGTACGGTGCTGACAGTCGCACCACTTCCGGCCGGGGCAGCGGTCGTGCCGCCGGTCCCGGCAGGCTCGGCAGATCATGCCGGCAGCCTATGCGGTGGAAGGAGGGGGCAGCATGCCACGTCAGATCTTCCAGCTGAAGATGTCCCTCGCCGGGGTGCGCCCGCCGATCTGGCGGCGGGTGCTGGTCCCCGGCGGCTACACCCTGGACCGGCTGCACCGGGTGGTGCAGCACGCCATGGGGTGGCGGGACTGCCACCTGCACTCGTTCGAGGTCGACGGCACGCAGTACGGCGAACCCGACCCGGACGGCGAACTGTCGCTCCGCGACGAGCTGGACAGCCGCCTCGACGCGGTGCTCGGCAAGGGCAGCCGGTTGCGTTACACGTACGACTTCGGCGACTGGTGGGAGCACGACCTCGTGGTCGAGGACGCCTTCACCGCCGAGGTGGACGAGCGCTACCCGGTCTGCCTGGACGGGGCGCGGGCCTGCCCGCCGGAGGACGTCGGCGGCCCGTCCGGCTACGCCGTGCTGTTGAGCGCGCTCGCCGATCCGGCGCATCCCGAGCACGAGGCGATGCGGGAGTGGGTCGGGCCCGGCTTCGACCCGGAGGTCTTCGAGCCGGGCCGCGCCAGCACGCTGCTGCGTCGCTTCTGCTGACGCCGCGCCGGCACGCTACTGGCCGCTGCTGCTGAGGCCGCACCACACGGGGCACGGGAAACGCCATCGGCGGTAACGATCTGGGAACGCTCCCAATGGTCTATTGACACCCCTGTCACCTCCCGGCAATCTCATGGGAGCGTTCCCACGGGCGTGGTGCGGGTCACCCCGCAGTCGCCCGTCGACCGGCACCGCCGGCCCGGCGCGGGAGCGCGAACAGCACCCCCCACCACACCCAAACCCAGCCTCACCACTGAAAGAGGGGTCAGGATGAGCGTCACCACGCGGCGTACCCGCCTTGCGGCCGCCGCCCTGGCCGCAGTGACCGCACTCGGCGGTCTCGCGGCCTGCGGCAACGACGACGACGCCACGGAGTCCGGCGGCAAGCCCGCCAAGCTGGTCGTGGACACCTTCGGCGAGTTCGGATACGACGAGATCGTCAAGCAGTACGAGAAGGACACCGGCATCAAGGTCGAGCTGCGCAAGACCGCGCAGCTCAACGAGTACCGCCCGAAGATCGTGCGGGCGCTCGCCACCGGAAAGGGCGCGGCCGACGTCGTCGCCCTGGAGGAGGGCATCCTCAACGAGTTCAAGGCCAACCCGGCGAACTGGGCCGACCTCGGCCCGCTGGTGTCCGACCACAGCAAGGACTACCTGCCCTGGAAGTGGGAGCTCGGCAAGGCGCCGGACGGCCGGCTGATCGGCCTGCCGACCGACGTGGGCTCGCTGGCCGTCTGCTACCGCCGTGACCTGTTCGAGGCGGCCAAGCTGCCGACCGAGCGGGACCAGGTCGCGGCCCTCTGGCCGGACTGGAACGCCTTCATCGAGACCGGCAAGAAGTACCGCGCCGCGACCGGCAAGGGCCTGCTCGACTCGGTCACCACCGCCTCCAGCGCGGTGATGTTCCAGCAGGGTGGCGACCTGTTCTACGACAAGCAGGACAACGTCGTCGCCGACAGCAGCGCCTCGGTGAAGGCCGCCTGGGACACCGCCATCGCGATGGCCGACGCCAACATCACCGCCGAGACGGCCACCTGGTCGCCGGAGTGGTCCGCCGGCTTCAAGCAGGGCACCTTCGCCGCGACCTTCTGCCCGTCCTGGATGCTCGGCATCGTCCAGGAGAACTCCGGGCCGGAGAACAAGGGCAAGTGGGACGTGGCGCCGGTCCCCGGCGGCGCGGGCAACTGGGGCGGCTCCTGGCTCGCCGTGCCGACCCAGAGCAAGCACCCGAAGGAGGCGGCGAAGCTCGCCGAGTACCTGACCAACGCGCAGAACCAGGTGGCGGCGTTCAAGGCCAAGGGCCCGCTGCCGACCAACCTGGAGGCGCTGAAGAACCCGGAGTTCCTCGCCTACACCAACGAGTACTTCAACAACGCGCCGACCGGCAAGATCTTCGGTGACAGCGTCGCCAAGATCCAGCCGCTGCACCTCGGCCCGAAGCACCAGGCGGTGAAGGAGAACGCCTTCGAGCCGGCGCTGCGGTCGTACGAGAACGGGCAGTCGCCCAAGGACAAGGCCTGGGAGCAGTTCACCAAGGACGCCAAGACCCAGGGCGCCTTCTGATCACTGACCCACCACCGGCGGTGGCGTCCGGGTCTCCCGGGCGCCACCGGCGGCGTCCCGTTCCACGTACCGCCCGCCTCACCGGCCCCGCCGGCGCCGGGAAAGGACACCGCATGAGCCTGTCGGCCACGAGCGCGCCGCCGTCACCGGCCGCGCCGCCGCCCCCTCCCACCCGGCGCCGGAGCCGGGCGTTGACGCTCAACCGCCTCGACCTCAAGATCTCCCCGTACCTCTACATCGCCCCGTTCTTCGTACTGTTCTCGATCTTCGGGCTCTACCCGATGCTCCGCACCGCCTGGATGTCGCTGCACGACTGGAACCTCATCGGCGAGCACAGCTTCATCGGGTTCGACAACTACACCCGGCTCTTCACCGACGAGTACTTCTGGAACGCCACGGTCAACACGTTCGGCATCTTCCTGCTGTCGACCATCCCGCAGCTGCTGCTGGCGCTCTTCCTGGCCACCCTGCTCAACCGCACGTTCCTGCGTGCCCGCACGTTCTTCCGGATGGCCATCTTCATGCCGAACGTGGTCTCCGTCGCGGCCGTGGCGATCGTCTTCGGCATGCTCTTCCAGCGCGACTTCGGCCTGTTCAACTGGCTGCTCGGCCTGGTCGGCGTCGACCCGGTCGACTGGGACGCGCAGAAGTGGAGCTCCTGGACCGCCATCTCGTCCATGGTCAACTGGCGCTGGACGGGCTACAACACGCTGATCCTGCTCGCCGGCATGCAGGCGATCCCGAAGGACCTCTACGAGGCGGCGGCGATCGACGGGGCCAGCCAGTGGAAGCAGTTCTGGCGGATCACCCTGCCGATGCTCACCCCGACCTTCGTCTTCGTGGTGACCCTCTCCACCATCGGTGGACTCCAGCTCTTCACCGAGCCGCTCGTCTTCGCCAACGGGAACATCATCGGTGGGGACCAGCGCGAGTTCCAGACGCTGGCGATGTACATGTACGAACTGGGCATCGAGAACCTGAACACCGCCGGGTACGGCGCCGCGGTGGCCTGGGCGATGTTCGTGATGATCGCCCTGGTCTCACTGGTGAACTTCCTGCTCGTCCGCCGTACGGTCAAGTGAGGAGCGACCCGTGAACTCGGCTTCCCAGCGCCTCTGGCGCACCAGCCCGCTGATGTACGTGGCACTCGTGCTGGCGGTGCTCTTCTCGATCTATCCCTTCTACTACATGGTGGTCATCGCCACCCGCAGCCTGGACTCGATCAACGACGTGCCCCCGCCGTTCACCCCGGCCGGCTCGTTCGGCGACAACTTCGGCCGGGCGCTCGACAACGAGGCGGCGAACTTCCTCACCGGTCTGGTCAACTCGCTGATCGTCTCCACGGTGGTGACCGTCTCCGTGGTGATCACCGGCTCGCTGGCCGGCTTCGCCTTCGCCAAGCTGCGCTTCCGGGGCCGCAACATCCTGCTGCTGGCGATCATCGTGACCATGATGATCCCGACCCAGCTCGGCCTCATCCCGCTCTGGGGCATGATCCAGGACTTCGGCTGGTACGACACCCTCTACGCGGTGACCGTGCCCTTCCTGGTCAGCGCGTTCGGGGTGTTCATGATGCGGCAGTACGCCACCCAGGCCATCTCCGACGAGCTGATCGAGGCGGGCCGGGTCGACGGGGCCAGCACCTTCCGGATCTTCTGGAACATCGTGCTGCCCGCGCTGCGCCCGGCCGCCGCCGTGCTCGGCCTGCTCACCTTCATGGAGACCTGGAACTCCTACCTCTGGCCGTACGCCGTGCTCACCCCCGAGAACCCGACCCTGCAGGTGTCGCTGGCGTTCCTGTCGTACGCCTACTACACCGACTACTCGCAGGTGTTCGCCGCGACCGCCGTCGGCACCGTGCCGTTGGTGCTCGTGTTCATCCTGTTCGGCCGCCAGATCATCGGCGGGATCATGGAAGGTGCCGTCAAGTCGTGAGCAACCCGAGCCATCCGCCCGCAGTCGGCGTACTCGACCAGGGGCCGGAACTGACCTTCCCGCCCGGCTTCCTGTGGGGCGCGGCGACCGCCGCGTACCAGATCGAGGGGGCGGCCACCGAGGGTGGCCGTGCCCCGTCGATCTGGGACACGTTCAGCCACACCGAGGGGCGGGTGATCGGCGGGCACACCGGGGACGTCGCCTGCGACCACTACCACCGGATGCCCGACGACGTCCGGCTGATGGCCGACCTGGGCCTGAAGTCGTACCGGTTCTCGGTGTCCTGGCCGCGGGTGCAGCCGGGTGGCTCGGGTCCGGCCAACCCCGAGGGCCTGGACTTCTACCGGCGGCTCGTCGACGAGCTGCTGGCGAACGGCATCGAGCCCTGGCTGACCCTCTACCACTGGGATCTGCCCCAGCCGCTGGAGGACGCCGGGGGCTGGCCGGCCCGGGACACCGCGGGCCGCTTCGCCGACTACGCCCAGCTCGTCGCCGACGCCCTCGGCGACCGGGTGAAGTACTGGACCACGCTCAACGAGCCGTGGTGCTCGGCGTTCCTCGGCTACGGCTCGGGGGTGCACGCCCCCGGCCGCTCGGACGGGGCGGACGCGGTCCGCGCCGGCCACCACCTGATGCTCGGGCACGGCCTCGCGGTGCAGGCGCTGCGCGCCAGCCGGCCGCAGGCGCAGCTCGGCATCACGGTCAACCTGTACCCGGTCACCCCGGCCAGCGACGCCCCCGGCGACGTCGACGCGGCCCGCCGCATCGACGCGCTGGCCAACCGGTTCTTCCTCGACCCGGTGCTGCGCGGGTCGTACCCGGCCGACCTCGCCGCCGACCTGCGGGAGGTCACCGACTTCGGGCACGTCCGCGAGGGCGACCTGGCGGTCATCTCCACCCCGCTGGACCTGGTCGGCGTCAACTACTACAGCCGGCACGTGGTGGCCGCCCCGGTCGAGGGGGCGGAGCCGGAGAAGTACTGGCGGGCGCCGTCGTGCTGGCCGGGCAGTGAGGACGTCCGGTTCGTCACCCGTGGCGTGCCGGTCACCGACATGGACTGGGAGATCGACGCCCCGGGCCTGGTGGAGACGCTGCGCCGGGTGCACGAGGAGTACACCGACCTCCCGCTGTACGTCACCGAGAACGGCTCCGCCTTCGTCGACACGGTGGCGGACGGGCGGGTCGACGACGTCGACCGGCTCGCCTACTTCGACGCCCACCTGCGGGCTTCGCACGAGGCGATCGAGGCCGGGGTACCCCTGCGGGGCTACTTCGCCTGGTCGCTGATGGATAATTTCGAATGGGCCTGGGGTTACACCAAGCGGTTCGGCATGGTCTGGGTCGACTACGACACCCAGGCCCGTATCCCCAAGTCCAGCGCCAGGTGGTACGCCGAGGTGATCCGACGCAACGGTCTGGCCGCACAATAGGCGAAGGCCAGCAGCTTCCGGGCGGTCCCGCCCCCGTACCCCCTCCCCGGGGTGGTGGCGGGCCCGCCCGACGTCGGAGGAGCAGACGATGACAACGCAGCGCACCCGGTCGCTCGGGCGCCCGACACTCGACGCGGTCGCCGCCCGCGCGGGTGTCGGCCGCGGCACGGTCTCCCGGGTGGTCAACGGCTCACCCCAGGTCAGCCCGGAGGCCCGGGCCGCCGTCCAACAGGCGATCGCCGAGCTGGGGTACGTCCCGAACCGCGCCGCCCGGGCCCTGGTCACCCAGCGGACCGACTCGGTGGCCCTGGTGGTCTCCGAGTCGGGGGAGCGGGTCTTCACCGAGCCGTTCTTCGCCGGCATCGTCCGGGGCGTCAGCTCCGGGCTGCTGGAGACGCCGTTGCAGCTCTGGCTCGCCATGGTGCAGTCCCCGATCGAGCGGGAACGGGTCGAGCACCACCTGACCAACCAGCACGTCGACGGGGTCCTGCTGCTCTCGCTGCACGACTCCGATCCGCTGCCCACGCTGCTGGAGGAGCGGGACCTGCCGACCGTGCTCGGCGGTCGGCCGGCGCGCATGCTCCAGCCCGGGGCCCGGCCCTCGTGGTTCGTCGACGTGGACAACGTCGGCGGCGCCCGGCAGGCCGTCGAGCACCTGGCCCGCCGGGGGCGGCGGCGGATCGCCACCATCGCCGGCCCGCAGGACATGGGCGCCGGCCTGGCCCGCCTCGCCGGCTACCGCGACGCCGTGCGGGCCGCCGGGGCCGAGGTCGACCCCCGGATGATCGTGTACGGCGACTTCAGCGAGGGCAGCGGCGCGGCCGGGATGCGTCGGCTGCTGGAGGTCTGCCCCGACCTGGACGCCGTCTTCGTCGCCTCCGACCTGATGGCGTTCGGCGCGTTGAAGACGCTGCGCGAGGCGGGCCGCCGGGTGCCGGAGGACGTGGCGGTGATCGGCTTCGACGACGCCCCGGTGGCCCGGCAGGCCGACCCGCCGCTGACCACGGTCTTCCAGCCGGTGGAGGAGATGGGCCGGCAGATGGCGCGGCTGCTGGTGGCCCGCATCCGGGGCGAGGAGATCCCCAGCCCGCACATCCTGCTCGACACGCAGCTCATCCACCGCGCCTCCGCCTGACCCCGGTCGGGCCGGCGGGCGGTGGTCGTCGCGGGCTCAGGCGGTGGTGGACCGGCGGCGCGGCCCGGCCACGTCGTACCCGAGGTTCGTCACTTCTCCCCGGCCGCCTGCAGGCCGTGCTCGACCAGCGGCGCGACCATCTCGCCGATCCGGTCGAAGCCGCCACCGAGGGTCTGCCCGAGGGTGTGCCGGTAGTGGATGCCCTCGCAGATCACCGCGAGCTTGAAGCAGCCGAGCGCCACGTGCCAGTGCAGCGGCCCGACGTCGACGTCGCTGCGCCCGGCGTAGCGCTCGATCAGCTCCGCCCCGGTGGGGAACCCGGCGCGCGGGCCGATCCCGTCGGCGACCGGGTTGCCGGCGGCGAGGTCGCTGTCGCCGAGCACGTCCCAGTAGGTGAGCAGCAGCCCCAGGTCGGCCAGCGGGTCGCCCAGGGTGGCCATCTCCCAGTCGAGCACGGCGCGTACCGAGACCGGGTCGACGGTGGCGAGGAGGTTGTCCAGCCGGTAGTCGCCGTGCACGATCCGCCCGGCGTTCGCCCCC
The DNA here is from genome assembly GCF_049629545.1 of Micromonospora citrea. GTDB lineage: Bacteria > Actinomycetota > Actinomycetes > Mycobacteriales > Micromonosporaceae > Micromonospora > Micromonospora citrea_A. The sequence goes on along the minus strand of NZ_JBNADX010000019.1, from coordinate 32,116 downwards.
TCCGGGACGCTGCCGGCCAGCAGGTCGCGCAGCTCGTCGATGCCGGGCAGCGGACGGCTGCGGGACCGGTCGAGCTGCCCGGCCCAGCGGCGCACCTGCCGGCCCAGATAGCCCTCGGGGCGGCCGAAGTCCGCCAGCCCCACCTCGGCCGGATCGACGCTGTGCAGCGCGGCGAGGGTGTCCATCATCGCCAGGGCCAGCTCGCGCCGTCGCGCGTCGCCGAGCGGGTCGGTCTGGGCGCGGCTGCGGAACACCTCGCCGGGCACCCGCTGCATCAGGTAGAAGGGCGCGCCGATGACGTCCGGGTCGTCGCAGAACAGCAGGGCGGCGGGGACCGGCACCGCCGTCGGGGTCAGCGCCGAGATCACCCGGAACTCGCGGGCCATGTCGTGCGCGGTGGCCAGCACGTGGCCCAGCGGCGGGCGGCGCAGCACCACCTCGTGCCCGCCTGCGCGCAGCAGGTAGGTCAGGTTGGACTTGCCGCCGGCGATCAGGGTGGCGGTCAGCGGCGCGCCGGCCAGCTCGGGCCGGTGGGCAGCCAGGTAGCCGGCGAGCCGGTCGAGGTCCAGCCCTTTCGGGGAGCCGCCCCGCGCGCCGGCGGCGTCCGCCCCGGTGGCCGGGGGATCGGTGGGGGACACGGCGGGGGAGGCCGGAGAACTCCCAGGCCGGAGCGCGTCGACGGCCGGATCGGTCATCCGAATAGTTGATGGCAGCTCAGCTTTGTTGTCAAGGTCGGATTTTCCGCTCGGGACATGCCAGCGAAACGGGGGCGAAATGGTCAGCCGGCAGGCTGGTGCCCAGCCTGCCGGCCGTCATGGTCGGCCCGCCGAGCGGAGGGACTGACATGTTGCTGAGAGTTCGGGTGACCCTGCCGGACCGACCCGGCACGCTCGGCCAGGTGGCCCGCACGCTCGGCGTCTCCGGCGCCGACATCGTCCAGGTCGTCGTCCTGGAACGGCTCGGCGGGCGGGCGGTGGACGACTTCACCGTCGTCTGGCCGGGCGCCGCCCGGGTGGAGCGGCTGCTGGCCGGTCTGGCCGCCATCCCCGGGGTCCGCGTCGACGGGGTGTGGCGGGCGATCGGCGCGCCGACCGCCACCGGCCAGGACGCCGAACTGCTCGCCCAGATCGCCGCGAACCCCACCGACGGGGTCGCCACCCTGGTCGACGCGGTGCCCGGCCTGCTCGGCGCCGACTGGGCGGTGGCCGCGGTGGTGCCGCTGGACTGGGCCTCGCGCGGCGGCGGCGGGACGGCGACCGTCGGGCACGCCAGCTGGCGGGCGCCCGAACCGCCCCGGCTGCCCGAGGTGACCCCGTTGCGGGCCCGGGCGCTGACCGGCGTCGACGGCAGTCACTACGCGGTCGCGCCGTTCGGGCGGGCCGGTCTGGTGCTGGTCGTCGCGCGGGACCACACCGAGCCGCTCACCGCCGCCGCGTTCCACGCCACGGAGGTGGACCGGCTGGCCCAGCTCGTCCGGGCCGGCGCGGTGATCCTCGGCGACCGGCTCGACCTGGTCGGCCCGCCGACGGTGACCAGCGTCACCTGAGCTGGGGCACCGGATCCCGGGGTGTCACCGCCGGGCAACGACGTGGCAACAGCCGCCCGGCAGTGTCGTAGCGGGGAAGGGAGTGGACATGGCGTTGTGGCGGATCCGAGCGACGGTGGACGACCGGCCGGGTTACCTGTCGGTGCTCACGGCGAGCCTCGCCCTGCGCGGGGTCAACATCCTCACCGTGCAGGTGCACACCACCGAGGCCGGGGCGGTCGACGACTTCCTCGTCGACGCGCCGGACGCGCTCGGCGAGGCGGACCTGGTCGCCGCCGTGGAGCGGGGCCGGGGGCGGGACTGCTGGGTCGCGCGCAGCGAGGCGCGCGGCCTGGTGGACCAGCCGACCCGGGTGCTCGGCCTGGCGGCCCGGCTGGTGCGGGACCCGGAGGCGACCGGGGAGGCGCTGCGTGCCCTGCTCGGCGCGGACGAGGTGACCTGGCGGCCGGCGCCGGCCGGCCCGAGCGGTGGGGTCGGCGCGTCGACCATGCTGCTCGCCGACCCGGTCGGCGGCGCGTACGAGCTGCGCCGGCTTCAGCCGAGCTTCACCCCCGCCGAGTACGCCCGGGCGCAGGCGCTGGTCGAGCTGGCGGGCGGCGTCGCCCGCCGGGACGCCGACCGGGTGACCCTGGTGCTGCCCGACTCGTCCGAGACGGTCGTCCGCCCGGCGACCGTGGACGACCTGGCCGGCGTGGTGGAGCTGCACGAGGCGTGCTCGGCGCGCAGCCGGCAGCGGCGTTACCTCAGCGGGGCGGGGTGCCCGCCGCCGGGCCGGCTGCGCCGGTTGTTGGACCCGGTCCGGGGGGTCAGCCTGGTCGCGACGGTCCCCGGCTCCGGTGCCGCGGCGGAGTCGGTCGTCGCGATGGCGAACCTGCTCGGCGAGGGGGACGAGGCGGAGGCGGCCCTGCTGGTACGGGACGACTGGCAGCGGCGCGGTCTCGGCTCGGCGCTGCTGCGCCGGCTGCTCGGTCACGCCGAGCGGGCCGGGTACGCCGCCGTGCTGCTGCACGTCCACGCGGAGAACGCCCCGATGTTGCGCACCGTACGCCGGCTGGGCCGGCCGGCCCCGGTCGAGCGGGACGGTTCCCTGCTGACCGTGACGGTGCCGCTGACCACCCGCGCCGCATCGGCGAACCGGCTCGGGCCGCCCCGGCGGGCCGACGCGACCGCCCGGGCGCGGCGGAGGGGCTGAGCCGACGGACGGCGCGGGCGGGGTGACACCGGTCCGCGACCGCGTCGGGGACTGCTCCACGTCACCCGGCGCTGACGGCCGGCCTCCGGTGCGGTGGACGGCACGACGGCAGGGCCCCGGTGCGGGGGCCCTGCCCAGGTCCGGGCCCAGGACACCCGCCCTAACCGAAGTGGTCTCCGGCCCGCCGGTGGCCGGAGACGCAGAAGCGGTTCCCCTCCGGGTCGGCCAGGACGACGTAAGGCCGCTGGCCGGGCTCCGGTTCGGTGGGGTAGTGCCGCCAGTCGACCCGTCGCGCGCCCAGCCCCACCAGCCGGTCCACCTCCTCGTCGAGGTCCCGGTCCCCCGCGTCCAGGTCCAGGTGGACGCGGGGGAACTCCTCCGGCGGGCTCTGGCTGACGTCCATCGCGATCGCCGTGCCGGGCACGCCGGGCTGCGGTTCGAGGACGATCCACTCGTCGCCGTCGTAGCGGGGCGGCCGTCGGACGTAGCCGAGGGCGGCGGCCCAGAAGCGGCTGGCGCGTCGGTCGTCGGCGACACCCAGGGAGATCTGTTCGATCATCGACATCAGCGGATGCTAGCCGCCCGGGGGTCAGGTCGCCGGGTAGCTGCTGTAGTCCGGGAAGTTGCCGTAGAGCCGGCCGTCGCCGCCCTGGGTGACCGCCTGCACCAGCAGGTCGCCACCGACGAAGGCGCCCTTCCAGGAGGCGCCCCGGCCGCCGAACGGCTCGTCCCGGTCACCCCGCGAGCGGGGCTTGTTGATGCCCACCTTGAACGCCTGCAGGTCGACCGCGAGCTTGCCGGCCAGCTCCTCGTCGTCGCAGGCGAGCGAGGCGACCAGAGCGCCGTTGGAGGCGTTCATCGCGGCCAGCAGCTCGTCGGTGGTGTCCACCACCACGATGGTGTCGACCGGGCCGAACGGCTCGGCGTGCATCAGCCGGGACCGGCCGGGCGGGGCCAGCAGCACCGCCGGCGCCACGTACGCGGAGGTGTCCTGCCCGTCGAGGAAGGGCGCCCCGTCGAGCTTGCCCCGATGCAGCGGCACCGCGCCGTGCCGGACCGCGTCCTCGACCTTGCGGCGCAGCTCGTCGGCCTTGGCGGCGCTGATCAGCGGGCCGAAGTCCAGCTCGGGCAGCGGGTCGCCGGCCGAGTGGTCCGCGCCGACGGCGAGCGGGTGTCCGAACCGGACCGAGCGCACCACCGGCAGGTACATGTCCAGGAACTCGTCGACCAGGTCGCGCTGGACGACGAAGCGCGGGTACGCGGTGCAGCGCTGCTTGCCGTACTCGAAGCCCTTCTTCAGGTGCGCGGCGAGCGTGTCCCACTGGGAGAAGTTCCACACGCCCCAGGCGTTGAGCCCCTCCTGCTCGATGAAGTGCCGCTTGTCGGTGTCGAGCAGCGCCGCGGCGACCTTTCCACCGTTGGAGCGCCCGCCGACGAACGCCACCGCGCCGATCTCGGGCGCCCGGACCAGGACCTCGGAGAGTTCCTCACCGCTGCCGGAGAGCAGCGTGGCGGGCAGCCCGGCGCGGCGCATCAGCGCGTGCGCCACGGTCAGGCAGACCGCGCCGCCCTGCGAGGGGGTCTTGGCGATCACCGCGTTGCCGGCGAGCAGTTGGACCAGTTCGGCGTGGACCAGCACGCTCATCGGGTAGTTCCAGGAGGCGATGTTGCTGACCGGGCCCGGCAGCGGCTCCCGCCCGTCGGCGAGCATCCGGTCGATCTCCTCGACGTACCAGCGGACGCCGTCCAGGGCGCGGTCCACGTCGGCGCAGGCCAGCCGCCAGGGCTTGCCGATCTCCCAGACCAGCAGCAGGGCGAGCAGGTCGCGGTGCGCGGTGAGGGCGTCCAGGGCGTCGGTGACGCGGGCCTTGCGCTCGGCGAGCGGCGTGACGGCCCAGTCGCGGTGCGCGGCGGCGGCGTGGGTGACCGCGGCGCGGGCGGTGTCGGCGTCGAGTCGGGCGATGTTGACCAGGACGGTGTTGTCGACCGGGGTGCGTACCGGGCTCGGCGTGCCGGTCGCCCGCCACTCGCCGGAGAGCAGGTTGTGCAGCGTGGTGACGCCGTCCGCCTCGGGGCCGAAGGCCTCCGGCACGGCCGCCACCGCGCGGGCGAGGGTGTCGGACCAGGCGGTGCCGTCGGCGAGTCGTAGAGCCATCGCGTTCTCCTCAGTCGACCGGGGGGAGCGGCGGCGTCGATGGCACCGCTGGTGTGGCGTACTGTCGCGCGCGGCTGAGCGGGGCGGCAACAGTACGTTCGTATGTCAGGACGCGAACGCTGCCACCCACCGTCTGTTGCCCCACCGTGGAGTCGGAGGTCGAGGCTCTGAGCTGCGCAAATGCGCGCCAGCAATCGAAGAGCATCGATGGTGTGATGAATGCCCGTCCGTCGTCTGCACGGGTTACCGGTCGGTACGGCGTGGCTCTGGCGCCGGTTCGCGAGGCGCGCCCCGCCCGCGACGCGAACCGGCCGCCGGAGCGGGCTCCGACGGCCGGTGGTGTCGCGGTCTGCGATCAGCTGGTGAAGGTGATCCGGTCCCGACGACGCCGCAGCGCGGTCAGCGCGACACCGCCACCGATCAGCACGAGGCCGGTCACGGCGATGCCCGTGGTCGCCACACCGGTCAGCGGCAGCTCGCCGTCGCCGCCGCCGGAGCCGCCGGTGCCCTCGGACGGGGAGGTCGACTCGCTCGGGCTGCCCGACTCGCTCGGGGTGTCGGACTCACCCGGGGTGGGGGAGGTCGAGGTCGACGGGCTCGGCGACGCGGTGGTCGACGGCGTCGGGCTCGGGCTCTGCGACGGGGTGCCGGGGCAGGTGTGGCTCAGGTTGAACTTGCGCGCCTCGCCGCTGATCACGGCGCTGCCGTCGACCAGGGTCCAGCCCGCCGGGGTGAAGACGTAGGCGTGGATGACGCGCGGGTTCTTGCCGCCGGTGGAGTAGAGGAAGTCGGGGTAGGCGTCCGAGGCGTCCGGAACCTTCACCTCGACCTCGGTGGTGCCGTCGGTGTAGGTCAGGGTGAGGGTTTCGAAGCTGCCGGACTCCTTGCCGCCGGGCAGCACGAAGTGCCAGCCGTCCTGGTCCGCGGTGCGGCCTTCGAAGCGCTCGTCCTCGCAGTTCTGCGTGGGGAAGTCCGCCGCCGTCGAACCCTTGTGGGCGGTGTGCAGCGGGATGGTGCTCGACGCCCACGCCGGGGTGGCGAAGGCGAGGAGGGCCGTGGCGGCAGCTGCGCTGAAGGCCGCGCGCGCCACGTGCCGACGCTGTGGCATGAGGAATCCTCCGAGATCGGTAGAGGGGACGGCACATGATCCCACGAGCGGTATTCGTGTACGGCATCGGACGATCGGCCTGAGCTGGGACGACGTGCCGGAGGCAATCCGAGAATCCGGTCGATTGAGGCACGGTGGACGGCGTGTCGCTGTAACGCGTACGGCACGTCGGACGCTGCCTTCGGCGCGCTGCGGCCTTCACAAACCGGTGACGTCCAGATTACATTGTCGACCATCCATGGGAGCGCTCCCGAGCCTCTTCTGGACCCCCCACCACCACAGCCTCCGGCGGCGGTCACCACCTCCGACAGCCCGTCCGGTGACCGCCGCCGGAGGCGTCAGCCACAGGAGCTCGCCATGCGCCATCCCGTCCGGCCGCCGCTGCGCGGCAGACCCTGGCTGCGCCGCGTCCTCGCCGCCGGCGCCGCACTGACCAGCGGCCTGGCCCTGGCCGTCGCCGCCCCGACCGCCGCGACCGCCGCCCCGGTCGACGACGCCGCCGCCGCGCCCGCCTTCAACTACGCAGAGGCGTTGCAGAAGTCGCTGCTCTTCTACGAGGCGCAGCAGTCCGGGAGGAAACCCGCCTGGAACCGGGTCTCCTGGCGCGGCGACTCGGCGCTCACCGACGGCGCCGACGTCGGACTCGACCTCACCGGCGGCTGGTACGACGCCGGCGACCACGTGAAGTTCGGCTTCCCCATGGCGTTCAGCACCACCATGCTGGCCTGGGGCGCGGTGGAGTACCGCGACGGCTACGTCGCCTCCGGCCAACTCCCGCACCTGCTCAACAACCTGCGCTTCGTCAACGACTGGTTCGTCAAGGCGCACCCCGCGCCGAACGTGCTCTACGGCCAGGTCGGCAAGGGCGACGACGACCACAAGTGGTGGGGGCCGGCCGAGGTCATGCCGATGGCGCGGCCCGCGTACAAGATCGATGCGAGCTGTGGCGGCGCGGACCTGGCGGGGGAGACGGCGGCCGCGATGGCCGCGTCGTCGATGGTCTTCCGGCCCACCGACGCCGCGTACGCCGACAAGCTGCTCGGCCACGCGAAGCAGCTCTACACCTTCGCCGACACGGTGCGGAAGAACTACCACGAGTGCATCACCGACGCGACCAGCTTCTACCGCTCCTGGAGCGGCTACCAGGACGAGCTGGTGTGGGGCGCGATCTGGCTGCACCGGGCCACCGGCGACGCCGCCTACCTGGCCAAGGCCGAGAGCGAGTACGACAGGCTCGGCAACGAGAACCAGACCAGCACCAAGTCGTACCGGTGGACCATCGCCTGGGACAACAAGCAATACGGCGCGTACGTGCTGCTGCACAAGCTCACCGGTAAGCAGAAGTACCTCGACGACGCCAACCGGTGGCTGGACTACTGGACCGTCGGCGTCAACGGGGCGCGGGTGCCCTACTCGCCCGGTGGCATGGCCGTCCTCGACTCCTGGGGCGCGCTCCGGTACGCCGCCAACACCAGCTTCGTCGCGCTGGTGCACAGCGACCACATCACCGACGCCAACCGCAAGACGCGCTACCACGACTTCGCCGTCCGGCAGATCAACTACGCGCTCGGCGACAACCCCCGCAACTCCAGCTACGTCATCGGCTTCGGCACCAACCCGCCGAAGAACCCGCACCACCGCACCGCCCACGGCTCCTGGTGGGACAGCCAGACCGTGCCCGCCGAGACCCGGCACGTGCTCTACGGCGCGCTGGTCGGCGGCCCGTCCGCGGCCAACGACGCCTACACCGACAGCCGGTCGGACTACGTGATGAACGAGGTCGCCACCGACTACAACGCCGGCTTCACCTCCGCCCTGGTCCGGCTCACCAAGGAGTACGGCGGCAGCCCGCTCACCGGCTTCCCGACCGCCGAGACGCCGGACATCGACGAGCTGACCGTGGAGACCACGGTGATGCAGGCCGAGCCCCGGGCCACCGGGCTCAAGGCCATCGTCTACAACAGGTCCGCCTTCCCGGCGCGGGCGCTGACCACGGCGAAGTTCCGCTACTACTTCCGCCCCGACGGCACCGGACCGGTGCAGGTCACCCCCGGCTACACCCAGGGCTGCCCGTCGCCGTCGACCGCTCGCCAACTGTCCGGTGACATCTGGTACGTCGAGGTCGACTGCACCGGACACACCATCGCCCCCGCCGGTCAGTCGCAGCACCGGATGGAGGTCCAGTTCAAGATCGGAGTGCCGGAGGGCGGCACCTGGGACCCGACCGACGACCCGTCGTACCAGGTGACCGCCGGGCCGAACCGGGCGGTGCCGCTCTACCACGACGGCACCCGGGTCTGGGGCGCCGAGCCCGGCCCGGCCACCCCGGACACCACCGCCCCGACCACGCCCGGCACGCCCGTCGCCTCGGCGGTCACCTCGACCGGGCTCACCCTGACCTGGCCGGCCTCCACCGACGCCGGTGGCAGCGGCCTGGCCGGTTACGAGGTCACCCAGGCGCAGGTGGGCAGCGACGCGCTGCTGCTGCTCCCGGCGTCGACCAACAGCCTCGCGGTGACCGGGCTGACGCCGGAGCGGACGTACCAGTTCTCGGTGCGGGCCCGCGACGGGGCGGGCAACCGGTCCACGGCCTCGCCGACGGTGTCGGTGACCACCCCGGCCGCGCCCGCGCCGGACACCACCGCGCCCACCGCGCCCGGCACCCCGACCGCCTCGGCGGTCACCGCCACCGGGCTGACCCTGAGCTGGCCGGCGGCCACCGACAACGTCGGGGTCACCGGCTACCGGGTGTACCGGGAGGCCGGCGCGACCGACACCCTGGTCGGCTCGCCCACCACGACCACGCTGGCGCTGACCGGCCTGACCCCCGCGACGACCTACACCCACTACGTCGTCGCGGTGGACGCCGCCGGTAACACCTCGGTGGCCTCCGCACCGGTCACCGTGACCACCGCCGACCCGCCGACCGGCGGCACCTGCAAGGTCGCCTGGACGAGCAGCGACTGGAGCACCGGCTTCACCGCGAACATCACCGTCACCAACACCGGCACCAGCACGATCAACGGCTGGACGCTGGCGTTCACCTTCCCGAACGCCGGGCAGAAGGTCGGCCAGGGCTGGTCGGCCACGTACGCCCAGACCGGCACCGCGGTGACCGCCACGAACGTCTCCTACAACGGGACGCTCGCACCGGGCGCGTCCACCAGCTTCGGCTTCAACGGCACCCACACCGGCACCAACCCGAAGCCGACCGCCTTCACCCTCAACGGCGTCGCCTGCACCGTCGCCTGACCCGTCCCTGATCTTGGCGAGTTGTCGTTCGACGCGAACGGCAACTCGCCAAGATTCACGTTCCGGGGCGCCAGCCGGCGGCGGTGAGGGCACGGTGGAGGGTGTCCGCCACCTCCTCGGGGCGGGTGCGGACCAGCCAGGCGGGGAAGCGCAGGATGCGGTCCCCGGTGGTCCACACGTCGTTCTGTCGTCGCATGTCGGCCGCCCAGTGCCGGACGTCCATGTGGTGCGCGCCGTCGACCTCCACGTGCAGCCGCCACTTGCGCCAGTACGCGTCGAGGAACCGGACCCGGCCGGTGGCGTCGGCGCGCCGGTGCTGCAGGTCCGGCCGGGGCAGGCCGTACCGCCGGCACAGCGTCAGGAAATCCAGCTCGGACAGGGCTTCCGCCCCGCCGGCCACGTCCGCCGTGGTCCGCCCGATCAGCTGCCGCCGCCGCGCCCGGGGCAGCGTGTCGAGCACCGCGATGATCTCCTCCGGCACCACCCGACGCTGCTGGCAGGCCGAGGCGAGCAGCGAGCGGGCCTCGTCGTCGCTCCGGGCCCACCCGGCCCCGTCCACCACGGCGCGGGCCGTCGTCGTCCGGGGCGGCCTGGCCGGTTGGAGATGGGCGTCGGGCAGCACCGTCGTGCGATGCGCCACGACGGCCGGCATGTCGATCGGCAGCCGGCGCAGCAGCGTCGCCACGTGTCGGCCGGCCGGCACCAGCACGTGCAGCGGCTCGGCCCGAAGCCCTCGTACGCCCGCCTCGGCGGCGGTCACCCCGGCCAGCACCGCCCGTGGCCCGGCGGCAAGGACCGCCACCCACAGCTGTTGGTCCCGGCTCAGCCGCCCGTTGCCGGTGAGGACGATTCCGCGGCAGATCGATCGCCAGCGTCCCGACCGGACCAGGCCGCGGACGACACCTTCGGTGAGCAGCCGGGTGACCTGGGCGGTGGTCACGACACCGGACTGTTCGAACGCCAGCCAGTCCAGGGCGTCCGCCCCGTCGGCGGGAAGCACGGGCAACACCCGCCCCAGTGTGCCCACCGCACCGACCGCGCGTTGCCCTGTCCACAGGCGCCTCGAAGATCTTGGCGAGTTGTCGTTCGACGCGAACGGCAACTCGCCAAGATCTCAGGCAGCATGGACGGATGTTGCTGACCGTGGGGCACGGGGCGGCCGGCCGGGAGCGGTTGGGGGAGTTGTTGACCGGGGCCGGGGTGGCGCTGGTCGTGGACGTGCGGCGGTACCCGGCCAGCCGCACCAACCCGGACGTGCGACGGGAGGAACTCGAGGACTGGCTGCCGGCGGCCGGCATCGACTACCGCTGGGAGCCCCGGCTCGGCGGCCGGCGGCACACCCCCGCCGGCGCCCCCGAACTGGACACCTGGTGGACGGTCGCGGCGTTCCGGGCGTACGCGGCGTACACCCGGACCCCCGACTTCACCGAGGCGCTGGACGACGTGCTGTCCGACGCGGGCACCCGGTGCACGGCGGTGATGTGCAGCGAGAGCGTCTGGTGGCGCTGCCACCGCCGGCTGATCGCCGACGTCGCGGTCGTCGGCCACGACGTGCCGGTGCAGCACCTGATGCCGGACGGCCGGCTCGCCCCGCACCGACCGGCCGACGGCGCCCGCCGCGGCCCCGACGCCACCGTCCACTGGGACGGCTGACCCTCGGCCCCCGAGGCCCGGACGGTGCCGGCCCCCGAGGCCCGGACGGTGCCGGCCCCCGAGGCCCGGACGGTGCCGGCCCCCGAGGCCCGGACGGTGTCAGTCCGCCAGGTCGCCGGCGAGCAGGTCCATCAGCAGGCCGTCGTGCCAGGTGCCGTCCTCGGCCCGCTCGTAGCGGCGCAGCACCCCGACCGGGCGGAAGCCGACCTTCGCGTACGCCCGGATCGCGGCGGTGTTCGCCGCCGCCGGGTCGATGACGAGCCGGTGGTGCCCGTGGTCGTCGATCAGGTGACGGGCCAGGGTGCGGATCGCGTCCCCGCCCAGGCCCGCCCCGCGCACCTCCGGGTCGAGGAAGACGTCCAGGCCGGCGTGCCGGTAGTCGGGGTCGGTCTCGGCGTACCACTGGATCGCACCGACCACCCGGCCGTCGTGCTCGATCGCGTACACGGTCAGGTCGGTGTCGGCCAGGTCGGCGCGGACCGCGGCGACCAGGTCGTCACCGCCGCGCCACCACCGGCGGACCTCCGGGGTGGCCCGGATCGCCGCGAGGGCGGGCACGTCCGCGTCCGTCACCGGACGCAAGGTCACCGACCGCCCCCGCAGCACCGTCTCAGCCCCGGATCTCGCCGTGCTCGACGCAGGCCGCCGACCAGCCGACCGGCAGCACCTGCACCTTCATCCGGCGGCGGCAGTGCGCGCAGTAGCGCGGCGGCTCCAGGACGCGGGCCGCCGCGCACGTCGCGTGCCCGCCGGTCGCCGCCTCCCCGCCGCACCGGTCGCACCAGGGCGGGGCCGTGGCGTCGGCGTGGTCGGTCGGCCGCACGGGCTCGGCAAGCTCGGTCACCGTCGCCTCACAGGGTCGCCGACAGCGCCTTCACCGGCATCTTCAGGTCCTCGAGCAGGTCGAGGTCCGCCGTCGCCGGTCGGCCCAGGGTGGTCAGGTAGTTGCCGACGATCACCGCGTTGATGCCGCCGAGCAGCCCTTCGCGGGTGCCCAGGTCACCGAGGGTGATCTCGCGGCCGCCCGCGTACCGGAGGATGGTGCGCGGCATGGCCAGCCGGAACGCGGCGATGGCGCGCAGCGCGTCCTTGCCCTCCACCACCGGACGGTCGCCGAGCGGGGTGCCCGGCCGGGGGTTGAGGAAGTTCAGCGGCACCTCGTGCGGGTCCAGCTCGGCGAGCTGCGCGGCGAACTCGGCGCGCTGCTCCACCGACTCGCCCAGGCCGAGGATGCCGCCGCAGCAGACCTCCATGCCGGACTCACGGACCATCCGCAGCGTCTCCCAGCGCTCCTCCCAGGAGTGCGTGGTGACCACGTTGGGGAAGTACGAGCGGCAGGTCTCCAGGTTGTGGTTGTAGCGGTGCACGCCCATGTCGACCAGCTCGTCGACCTGCTCCTGGCTGAGCATGCCCAGCGAGGCGGCGACCTGGATGTCGACCTCGGCCTTGATGGCGGCGACACCCTCGCGCATCTGCTTCATCAGCCGGGCGTCCGGGCCGCGCACGGCGGCCACGATGCAGAATTCCGTCGCCCCCGTCTTCGCGGTCTGCTTCGCCGCCTCGACCAGCGAGGGGATGTCCAGCCAGACCGAGCGGACCGGGGAGGTGAACAGCCCCGACTGCGAGCAGAAGTGGCAGTCCTCCGGGCAGCCGCCGGTCTTCAGCGACACGATGCCCTCGACCTCGACCTCCGGGCCGCACCACCGCATCCGCACCTCGTGGGCGAGCTGGAGAGCGGCGGGCAGGTGCTCGTCGGGCAGGTTGAGCACGGCGAGGACACCGGCCTCGTCGAGGCCGACGCCGTTCTCCAGCACCTGGGTCCGGGCCTGGTCGAGGATCTCTGGCATGGCTCGTACCCTACAAGGCCCCCAGGCGGCCGGGAAACGCCCACGTCGGGCCCGCACCCGGGTCGCCGCCAGGCCCGTGTCGCCACCGGTGCGGTGGGCCGCGCCACGCCGCGAAGCGCCGGCCGGGTGGTAATTTCGCCCGGCGGCGCGCCGATTGCGGCACGCCGGTGACCGGGCGGAGGGAGGCGGTGACGGTGGCGGACTGGTTGGCGGCGCTGGACCGTCGGGCCGGGCTGCGCGCCAAGGCCGGGCTGACCCGCACGCTACGCCCCCGGGCCGCCGGTGACGCCGTGGTCGACCTCGCCGGCAACGACTACCTCGGCCTGGCCACCCACCCCGAGGTCACCGCCGCCGCCGCGCGGGCGCTGGCCGCGTACGGGCTGGGGGCCACCGGGTCGCGGCTGGTCCGTGGTTCCACCGACGCCCACCACGCGCTGGAGGACGCCCTCGCCGACTGGCTCGGCGTCGACCGCGCGCTCGTCTTCTCCTCCGGCTACCTGGCCAACCTCGCCGCCGTCCGGGGCCTGACGCAGCCGCGTACCCTGCTGGTCTCCGACGCCCACAACCACGCCTCGCTGATCGACGGCTGCCGGATCTCCGGCGCGGAGACCGTGGTCACCGCGCACGCCGACGTCGACGCGGTGGCCGCCGCGCTCGCCGCCGCCCCCGGTCGACCGGCCGTGGTGGTGACCGAGTCGGTCTTCTCCGTCGACGGCGACCTCGCCCCGCTGGCCGACCTGCACGCCGTGGCCCGCCGGCACGGCGCGCTGCTGCTGGTCGACGACGCGCACGCGCTCGGGGTGACCGGGCCGGGCGGCGCCGGCGGGGTGGCCGCGGCCGGTCTCGCCGGTGAACCCGACGTCGTGGTCACCGCCACCCTCTCCAAGGCGCTCGGCGGCGCGGGCGGAGTGGTCGCCGGTCCCGCGGAGTTCGTCCGGCACCTGGTCGAGACGGGTCGGACCTTCATCTTCGACACCGCACCGCCCCCGGCGGTCGCCGCCGGCGTGCGCGCCGCCGTCGAGCTGGCCCGAGCCGGCGACGACCTGCGCGCGGAACTGGCCGACCGGGCCGCGCTGGCGGTCCGCCGGCTGGCCGCCGCCGGCCTGACGGTCTCCGTCCCGGACGCCGCCGTGGTGTCGGTGACCGCCCCCGGCCCGGAGGCCGCCACCGCCTGGGCCGCCGACTGCCGCGACCGGGGTGTCGCGGTCGGCTGCTTCCGCCCGCCGTCCACCCCGGACAGCCGCTCCCGGCTGCGGCTGACCATCTCCGCCGGGATCCCCCGGGCCGACTTCGCGCGGGCGTTGGACGTGATCGTGGAGTGCGCGCCGTGAGCGCGCCGGCTGGGGTGGAGGTGCTGCGGTGACCACGCCGTGGAAGGGAGCGGTGCTGGTCACCGGCACCGACACCGAGGTCGGCAAGACCGTGGTGACGGCCGCGATCACCGCGGCCGCGCAGGCCGCCGGCATGCGGGTCGCGGTCGTCAAGCCGGGCCAGACGGGTACGGCCACCGGGGAACCCGGCGACGTCGACTCGGTGACCCGGCTCGCCGCCCCGCTCACCGGGCGGACCCTGGCCAGCTACCCCGACCCGCTCGCCCCGCTCGCCGCGGCCCGGGTCGCCGAGCTTCCGCCGCTGGAGCTGTACACCGCCGTCGACGCGATCCGCGCCGAGGTCGACAAGCACGACCTGGTCCTGGTCGAGGGGGCCGGCGGGCTGCTCGTGCCGATGGGGCTGCGCCCCTCCGGCGAACCGTGGACCGTTGCCGACCTGGCCGTCTCCCTCGGCGCTCCGGCCGTGGTGGTGGCCCGCGCCGGCCTCGGCACCCTGAACCACACCGCGCTCACCCTGGAGGCGTTGGAACGCCGGGCGATCCCCGCCGGGGTGGTGATCGGCGCCTGGCCGGCGGAGCCGGAGCTGGTGCACTGGGCCAACCTGACCGAGCTGGTGCCGAACCTGCTCGGCGCGCTGCCGGCCGGCGCCGGGGCGATCGACCCGGGGGTGTTCCGCCGCTCCGCGCCCGGCTGGCTCACCCCCGCCCTGTACGGGGTGCTCGACGACTGGCGGGCCTGGGCCGAGGACGCCGGCTGAGCACCTGACCTCCGTCGGGTCAGCCCCGCCGCACGACGAACGTGTCCGGCATCCGGAAGGTGAGGTTGTCAGGGCACCAGGGCGGGCGGACCACCCGCACCCCGTCGAGCAGCGCCGCCGCCTCGGTCACCACGACCGCCGCCTCCATCCGGGCCAGTTGCGCGCCCACGCAGCGGTGCGCCCCCGCGCCGAAGGCCAGGTGCCGGCGTGACCCGCGCTGCCCGGGCAGGAACCGTCCCGGCGCGGCGACCACCTCGGGGTCGCGTCCGGCGCGGGCCAGCCAGAGCACCACGCTGGTCCCCGCCGCGACCGCCGTCCCGCCCAGCGTGGCGTCGACCGCGGCCACCCGCCGCCAGGTCACGATCGGCGGCTCCAGCCGCAACCCCTCCTCGACCACGTCGGCGACCGCCACCGAACCGGTCCGCAGCCCGGCGCGGACCGCCGGCTCGGCGGTGAGCCGGTGCAGCAGCAGGGTGAGGAACTGCGAGGTGGTCTCCTGGCCGGCCACCAGCAGGAAGAACAGCGCGCCGACCACCACGTCGGGGGAGTGCCCGTCGGCGCGCAGCGCGGCGGCCAGCCCGCCCCCGGTGCCGGCGAAGTCGCGCAGCACCGTGTGGAAGCGCCCCACCTCGGCGGCGAGGGCGAGCTGCCGGTCGGTGTCCAGCGGGGCCCAGAACAGCTCCAGCGCCGCCCGGGCGAAGTCCTTCACCGCCCCGACCGGGGCGTCCGGCAGCTCGACGAGCCGGGCCAGCACCAGCAGCGGCAGGTCGGCGGCGAGGTCGGCGTACAGGTCGACCGGCTCCCCGGCGTCGAGGGCGGCGGCGAGCCGGGCCACCCGCTGCCGGACCAGGCCGGTCAACCAGGGCTGCTGGGCGGCCACCCGGCTCGGGTGCAACGCCTCGGCGACGACCGCCCGGATCGCCGGGTGGCTGGCCGAGGAGTTGTTGGCCAGGGTCGGCGGCAGCCGGAACCGGTGCCCGGCGAGCACCCGCAGCGCGGCCACCGGCAGCGGGGTCACCGCGTCCAGGGCGTTGTCGGGCCGCCAGGTCACCGGGTCGGCGAGGACCTGCCGGACCAGCGCGTGCCGGGTGACCACCAGATGGTCGACCCCGACGTGGTCGGCGACGACGGCCAGGTCCGGCCACCGCTCGTCGACGGACTCCCCCCAGCCCCGGAACAGCACGCCGTCACGCTAGCGGGCGGCTCCCGGCAGGGCGGCGTCCAGCTCCCAGACGGTGGTGTGCTTCACCCGTACGCTCTCCAACGCCTCCGGCACCGGCACGTCGTACGCGGCCAGCTCGCGGAACCGGTCGCGGGGCAGGAACGCCCGGCCCGGGTCACCCACCAGCACCCGGGCCCCGGACCGGGCGGCCCGGAGCAGGAAGCGCAGCATCCGCCGCGCCATCGCCTCGCTGTAGAAGACGTCCCCGGCGAGCACCACCTCGGCGTCGCCGGCGTCGCCGTCGAGGATGTCGCCGAACTCGGCGTCGACGCGTACCCCGTTGGCCTCGGCGTTGAGCGCGACGGCGGCCACCGCCCGCTCGTCGACCTCGACGGCGCGGACCGACGCCGCCCCGGCCCGGGCGGCGGCGATGGCCACCAGGCCGGAGCCGGAGGCCAGGTCGAGCACCCGGCGGCCGGCCACCAGGTCGGGGTGGTCGGTGACGTACCGGGCCAGCCCCTGCCCGCCGGCCCAGGCGAACGCCCAGAACGGCGGCGGCTGGGCGCTGCGGAACTCGCCCTCGGTCAGTTCCCAGAGCCCGATCGGCTCGTCGGCCTGGTGCAGCCGCACCTCCGGGACGAAGGCCACCGGGGTGAGACGGGCGTGCAACAGGACGAAGGCGGTGGCGAGATCGGACACCCGTGGATTGTCCCCCGGTGCCGTTCCCGGGCGTGTCGCGGGTCGGCGGTGACCGGTTCACCACTGTGCGTGACAACCCGTCCCAAGATTCACGGCTCGTGCGAACACGCCCGTCTACCCGCTTCCGTGTACCGCTCATAGCGTGGCGGGTGGACGGGACCGACAGAAGGAGGACGACGGTGGCGACGGTGTGGCGCAACGCGATGCGGCTCGGGGTGGTGCTGGCCTGCCTGTCGGCGACAGGGCTCGCGGCCCCCGCACCGGCGTTCGCCGCCTTCGCCACCGAGCTGAGCGGACTGCCCGCCGAGTTCACCGCCGGCGACGAGGTGCGGACGCTCTCCGCGGTGGTCTCCCGCACCGATCCCGGCGAGTGCGTGAAGGTCCGCTGGTCGATGGTGCTCACCGTCGAGGGTCTGCGGCTGGACCAGGTGAAGATGGACCGGGTCGAGGACTCCGGCATCTTCCCCCTGCAGATCCAGACCGAGGGGGCCGTGGCCCGGCTGACCGACCGTCAGCTCGACCCGGGCACCCTCTGCCCGGACCGGACGGTCACCGCCCGTTACCGGGTGGCCTTCGACGCCGACGTCACCCAGGGGCGGGTCACCCTCGCCGCCGAGGCGTACGACCCGAACCTGCGCCTGCTCGCCCGGCGCAGCGCCACCCGCAACGTGGTCGGCCCGGACGCGACCGCACCGGCGAGCACCCGCGCGCCGGAGCCGGCCGAGTCGGAGGCGGCCGTCGAGGAGTCCGAGGCGGCCGACGAGGCGGCCGAGCAGACCGAGGAGGCGGTGGCCGAGGTGCCGCCCGCCGCCGGCCGCCCGACGTCCGGCAGCGCGACCGGCGGGTTCGGCGTGGTGCAGGCGGCCTTCCTCCTCGGCGGGCTGCTGCTCTTCCTCGGCGCCGGCCTGCTGCTGCGGCTGCGGCAGTTGACCCGCGAGTCCAAGCGGGGCGAGGAGGGCGGCCTGCCGTTCGAGCGTCCCCGCCGCTGGACGCCGGCGCGCCGCTGATCGGGGGCCGCCGGGGTCGGGTGGGGCCACCCGACCCCGGCGGGGTTCACTTCGAGAACACCTGGAACTCGGCGATCCGGACCTGGTCGCGCGCCGGGCTGGCGGTCGCGCAGTCGGTCGTCGTCGCCGGGTCGTCGTCCTGCTCGCCGGCGTACGCCGGACCGCCGGTGCACTGGCTGGCCAGCACCTCCAGCTTGACGTGGGTGGCGAGCGTGGTCGGCACCGGGAACGCGCGCAGGTTCACGTCCCGGGTGTACGCCCGGTACCTGCCTCCGGGGAAGGCGTCGTCGGCGCTGGTGAAGATCCGCGTCCAGCGGGCCGGGTCGGCGCAGTCGGTCCTCGTCGCGTCGCAGGTCCACACGGCGAACGCCCGCAGGGCGCTGAGCGCGTTCTGCCCGCCGGTGTCGGCGTCGCCGGTGATCGCCGGCCGGAGCATGGCGCTGACGTTCACCCGCTTGACCACCTGCGGGGCATCGCCGGGCAGCGCCACGGTGACGCCCCGGCCGGCCACCCCGGTCAGCGAGGCCCAGTTGGTGGCCTCGGTGTCGTCGCCGATCCGGTCCAGGTTGACCCCGTCACCGGTGATCACCGCCCCGGAGGCGGTGGACGCCAGGTTGCGGCTCAGCCGCAGGTCGACGTACCCCTGCTTGCCCTCCTTGGCGACCACGCTGAGCCGCTGGTGCCCGAAGCCGGGCGCCACCGCGAGCAGCCGGTACGTCCCGGCGACCGCCTCGAAGGTGTCCGGCAGTTCGGTGGCCGGGTCGGTGTCGGCCACCGGGGTGGCCCGCGCCTCGTAGTCGCCGACGTAGAGCCGGATCGGCGCGTCGGCGCTGTCGCCCTTGGGGCGCAGGGTCAGCGTCGCGTTGCCGCCCGTCGGGCTGGCGAAGCTCGGCGTCGGGTCGGTGTCGGTGGCGCCGTTGGTGGCGGCGTCCCGGCCCATCCCGGAGCGGGCGAACTCGGTCCAGATCAGCTCCTGGTTGGCCCCGCCGAAGCGCAGCCGGTCGGCGGTGAGCAGGTTGTCGCGCATGTCGAGCATGCTGACCTGGCTCGCGGCCTGGAGCAGGAACGAGTCGAAGACCAGCTGGATCCAGCGCCGGTTGCCCGGGCACTGCTCCGCGGCGACCTTGCCCAGCGCGCAGTCGAGCTGCCGCTGCGGGGTGCCCAGGCCGTACCTCTTGACCAGGGCCGAGCGGATCCGGAAGTTGGTCGCGCTCCAGATCTCCCCGTCGGCGTGCACGCCGGGGCCGGCGGTGTTGTAGCCGACGTCGGAGTAGTTCAGCGGGCTGCGGCTGAAGTCGTGGTTGCGGATGCCGCTGACCAGGTTGCCGGTGACGTACCCGCCGGTGACCCAGGGCGTCTCGCCGGGGGCGCGCAGGCCGTGCTGGTAGAGGTACTCGGCGGCGAGCAGGTCGCTCCACGACTCGCCCATCGCCCCGCCCTGGAGGCCGCCGATGCCGCTGTCCGGGCCGGCGATCATGCGGTTGGTGATGGCGTGGGTGTACTCGTGCCCGATCACCGTCATGTCGTAGTCGCCGTCGACGCACGGCGGGTACGGGCCGCCGGCCTGCGGCTGCCACAGGTACATGTTGGTGGTCGGCGGCAGGCCGTCGCGCGGGGTGCCCTGGTTGGCGTTGTTCCGGTTGCCGCTCAGCGCGCCCTGCTGGGCGCGGCCCTGCTCGGCGTCTCCGCCGAGGCCGGCCCCGCTGACGTTGACCGCCTGGAGGTTCCAGGTGGCCTCGGTGAAGCCGAGGTGCCAGGCCCAGTCGTGCATCCGGTTGTGCATGGCGAAGAGGTTGGCGACGGCGGCGTCGGCGTCGTTGCGCTGCGCGGAGGTGAAGACCGCCGGGTTGCAGCGCGCCTGGTGCCACTGGTCGGTGAACGGGTACTCGTAGCGCCGCTGCGGGCTGGCCGTGGCGGGCAGCATCGGACTGCCGGCGCCCCAGGAGACGACCGTGTTGGCGGAGTTGCCGCGCGACGTGCCGGTGGGCGTGCCGGTGGCCAGGTCGACGTCCCAGTGCTTGCCGCCGGCCGGGTCGTGGAACACCGCCGCGCAGTCCGGTCCGGGTTCGCCGCACCAGCGCACCCGGGGGTCCTGCCCGGGCGCGAGGTCGCTCGGCGGGGTGGCCGGGTAGACCGCCCAGCTCGGGTTGTCCGAGTCGAAGTCGACCAGGTCCTCGCGGACGAGCACCTGGCCGGTGATGCCGTCGACGTAGGTGGTGAAGGCCGCCGGGTGGTCGCTCTCCGCGCCGATCAGGGTCACCTCGTACGCGGCCCGGTTGCCGTCGCGCGGGGTGGGCACGGCGACCGGGCGGACGCTGTGCCGGGCCACCGCGCCTTCGTCCAGGCCGGCGTCGGCGAGCGCGGCGGCGTACGCCTGCTCGCCGGTGAGGGTGGCCGGGGCGGGTGCCGAGGCGTCGCGGGCGAGCGAGGAGCTGACCGAGACCACGGTGCCGTCGACCACCGCGACGGTGACCAGGCCGTCGTGGCCGGCGGGCAGGTCGCCGAAGCGCTGCCGCAGGGTGACCACCGCCCCCTCGCCGATCGGCCGGACCAGGAGCCGGTCCATCGCGGCGACCGCGCCGGCGTCCAGCCCGAACAGTTCGTGGTTGTCGGCGAGGTAGCGCCGGGCGGCGGCCTCCGGGTCGGCGGGCAGCCCGGTGGCGAGCGGGGCGCGGGCCGGGCCGAGCGCGTGCGGGGTGCCGAGCCGGTTCCACCGCACGTCGGCGTCGACCTGCCGGGCGAGGCCGCGCTGGCGCGCGTCGGGCGCCGCCGTACCGGGGCGGTTGTCGACGTCGGCGGCCTGGTGGCTGTCGTCGGCGAACGAGCCGGAGCGGCCCGGTTGCGCGGCCGACGCGTCGCCCGGGGCCGCCGTGGCGCTGGTGCCGCCGGGCAGCAGGGCGGCGACCACGGCGGCGGCCGCCAGTACGGGGACGAGCCGGCGTCGGCGCCGGCTCGTCCATGATGTCCACTCCGGTCTGGGCACGTGACCTCCTCGTGGGAGCGGGGGCCGGCGCGGCGCCGACCCCGGGGCAGGCGCGGTTACGCATGCGCATCTGTGGATACCAGGCGGGACTGGTGCGGGCAAGGTCGCCGGTGACGGTAGGTGTCGCTGGTGTCACCCGACTCGCTTTACAAAAAAGCCCCTCTTGTAAATCGACGTGACCGGTGCCACAGTCGGGGGGCAGCCCGACAGATCGGAGGTTGGCGATGACCCACGGCACCGCCGCGACGGCCGGAACCGTCGCCTGGCGCGACACCCGCAAGCCGCTCTGGCCGCTGGCCCTGCTCGTCCCGGTCCTGCCCTTCCTGGGCTTCCTCACCTGGCGGGGCACCGGTGACGCCTGGGCCTGGTGGCTCACCCCGCTGGTCGTCTTCGGGCTCATCCCGACGGTCGACCTGCTGATCGGCGACGACCGGCGCAACCCGCCCGACGAGGCGATGGCCCGGCTGTCGGCCGACGGCTACTACCGCTGGCTCACCTACCTCTGGCTGCCCGCCCAGTACGCCGCCCTGGTGCTCTGCTGCGCCGTCTTCGCCGGCGGCGAGCTGTCCTGGATCGGCGCCGCCGGACTGGTCGCCACCGTCGGCGTGGTCGACGGCATCGCCATCAACACCGCGCACGAGTTGGGACACAAGCGCGAGACGGCGGAGCGCTGGCTCTCCAAGATCGCGCTCGCGCCCACCGGGTACGGGCACTTCCACGTCGAGCACAACCGGGGCCACCACACCCGGGTCGCCACCGGCGAGGACCCGGCCAGCTCGCGGCTGGGGGAGAGCTTCTGGGCGTTCTGGCCGCGTACCGTCGTCGGTGGCCTGCGGTCGGCCTGGCGGCTGGAGGCGAGCCGCTTGCGGTTGCGCGGCCGCAGCCCCTGGACGTGGCGCAACGACGTCCTCAACGCCTGGGCGATGACCGTCGTGCTCTACGCCGTGCTCGCGGTCGCCTTCGGCCCGGGGGTGCTGGTGTTCCTCGCGCTCCAGGCGGTGGTCGGCTTCTCCCTGCTGGAGGTGGTCAACTACCTGGAGCACTACGGGCTGGCCCGGCAGCGCACCGCCGCCGGCCGCTACGAGAAGGTCGATCCCCGGCACAGCTGGAACAGCGACCGGACGGTCACCAACGTCTTCCTCTTCCAGCTCCAGCGGCACAGCGACCACCACGCCAACCCGCTGCGCCGCTACCAGACCCTGCGCAGCTTCGACTCCTCACCGCAACTGCCCGCCGGCTACGCCACCATGGTCGTCGCCGCGTTGGTGCCCCCGCTCTGGCGGCGGGTGATGGACCACCGGGTGCTCGCCCACTACGGCGGCGACCTCGCGCTGGCCAACGTCCACCCACCGGCCCTGCGCCGGCTGCGGGCACGGCACGGCCGTCGCCCCACGGCCTCCTCCTGAGGTACGCCCCGCCGCCCGCCGACCCCTCCTTGCGCAGACCGAGTGCTCCGTTCGCGGCGTGTCGCGGTGTCGGCGGGTTCGGACGCCGCGACACGCCGCAAACCGCAGCGGCGCGGTGCCGGCGTGCCCGCCGTCGGGCCGCTCGGGTGGGGCAGTCCGGTGGGGTCAGTCCGGTGGGGTCCAGTCCGGATCACGGCCGAAGGCGGCGATGAGGCGGTCCTGCTCGTCGGCGTCCGCCGGCACCGACGTGCCGGGCCGGGTCAGGTCCGCCTGCCGGTAGTCCGTCGCCCGGGCGGCGAACCAGCGGGCGCAGGCGGCGACCGCCTCGTCGTCCAGGCGCGGGTCCGCGCCGATCGCCACCGCCAGGTCCCATCCGTGTACGAGGTGCTCGGCGACGAGCTGGTGCAGGTACTCCCCGGCCGCCGTCTCGCCGGCCGAGAGGTGCACCGTCGTGTCCAGCGCACCGGGGTGCGTCGCGGCCACCTCGGCCTGGGACGCCGCCTGCCTGGCGGTGCTTACCGGGTCGTCGCCGAGCTGGTCGCCGTCGAAGCGGTCGCCGATCTCGGCGACCGTCCGGCCGGCGAGCAGCGGCACCGTCCACCGGTCCTCGGCCACCACGTGGTTGACCAGGGTGCGTACGTCCCAGCCCGGGCAGGGCGTCGGGTCCGACCACTGCGCCGGGGCCACCTGCTCCACCCGGTCGATGAACTCGGCCAGGCTCCGCCGGTACGTTTCGAGCAGGTCCATGCCGTCGATTGTCCGGCTGTTCGTGCCGGTCCGGGCGGTTTTGCGACCCGGCCGTCGGATCGACCCCGCCATGCCTACCGTCAGTCGAGCTGGCTCGGGTCGAGGCCCAGCTCACGAGCGGCGACCAGGCGGATCCACTCGCCGACCTGACGGCGGGTGATCACCCGCTCGTGCACCGCCAACTGGACGGCCAGGCCGTCCATCACCGCGTTGATCCGCCAGGCGGCGCCGGCCGGGTCGGCGCATTCGAAGGTGCCGGCGGCCACCCCGTCGGTGATCACCGCGGCCAGGTCCTGGCGCCAGCGCAGGTCGAGCCGGCGGCAGACCTTCTCCAGTTCCGGGGTGCGCAGCGACTCCGCCCATCCGTCGATCCACATCGACCAGGAGATCGACCGGCCGGCGGGGGTGTAGAGCCGCAGCAGTCGGCGCAGCTTGGTCAGCGGCGGGGCGGAGGACCGGACCACCGTGTCCAGCCGGGCCAGATCCTGCTCGACCGCGTACGCGAAGGCCTGGGCGAGCAGCCGCTCCTTGGTGGCGAAGTGGTAGAACACCAGGGCCTGGCTGACCCCGGCGGCCTGCGCCACGTCGGCCGTCCGGGTGTTGGCGAGTCCACGCTCGACGATCACGTCGCAGGCCGTGCGCAGCAGGGAATCCAGGCGGACATCGGCGGCACGTCTCGTCACGCCGGTTACGGTAACCCATCGACGTGAGCACAGCGCGTCACCGAACCGGCCGGTCGTGCTCTCGACAGTCGGAAGCCGGACAGCATCGTCCCGGCTTCATGGTCCGCCGCGCGGGGCCGCTCGACCTGCCGGCCGGCGGCTGAGACCTGCCGTGTCGGCGGTTGCGGAGCTGCCGTGCCGGGACCGTCGCCTCGACCCCGCCCACCGCACCTCACCACCCAGTCTCCTAGGAAGCTCAAGGGAATGTGGTGGTGGTGACAGCGCCAGGTGACGCGCCGGAGTCACCCCCGAGTTGGCACTTGTCCGACGGCTCGGCTAAAGTTCTCATCCGTCACCGGGTACGCCCGGAGACAAGCGGACGTAGCGCAGCTGGTAGCGCATCACCTTGCCAAGGTGAGGGTCGCGGGTTCGAATCCCGTCGTCCGCTCGGAGCTGCCGCCACGCATGACGGGGGCAACCTCGGTGGGGTGGCCGAGAGGCGAGGCAACGGCCTGCAAAGCCGTGTACGCGGGTTCAAATCCCGTCCCCACCTCGGTACGAGCACGGGCGATTGGCGCAGTGGGAGCGCGCTTCCTTGACACGGAAGAGGTCACTGGTTCAAACCCAGTATCGCCCACCAGCAACGAAGGGTCGGTCCTCCGGGACCGGCCCTTCGTCGTTCCATCAGCCGCTTCACCGTGGCAGGGCGGACACCACCCGGGTCAGCGTGTCGCGCAGCAGCGCCTCGTCGAGCGGCTCCCCGACCGCGGTCATGGAGACAGTGACCAGGGTGTGGTCCACCCGTACGGTCGCCTCGGCCAGGCGACCCCGTATCGGAGTGCCGGACACAGTCGATATGTCGTAGTCCATCCGCCATGCCTGATCACCCAGGTCCGGGGCGCTGCCCGGATGCACCTCGTAGACCAACTGGAAGCCGGTGTCCGAGGTGGTCGTGGTGAACCGGGGGCAGGCGATCCGTTGCCGTTCGGCGTCGCGCAGCACCGACTCCGGCACCGGCGTGGCGTACGAGGTGACGCCGACGTACAGGGTCGTCGACGCCAGCCGGCCACCGTTGGTCAGCGGCAACCCCGCCGACGCCCGCTCCTGCGGCTCGAGCGCCTCCCGGTACGCCCCGATGCCCAGAGACTCGCACCCTGCCGGGTCGTAGTGGGATTCGGCCGAGGAGTCCTCCTTGTCCTCCGCCTTGCGCTGCCACCGGGGTGGTAGCCCCCGCTCGGCCGCCTCGACGGCAGCGGTCGCCTCGCCGGTGGTCAGCGGGCGTCCCGGACCGGCCGGCGGTGGGTCGGCCGGAGCGGACGCCGACGGCCGGGGCGTGGCGGTCGCCACGCTCGCCGGCTCCTCGAAGGCGTACGCGCCCCGCGCCGCCAGCCCGCCGGCGCTCAGCAGGAGCACCAGCAGGGCGGCCGACCAGGCCCGTCGAGCCGTCGCGCCGACCGTCCCGGCCCGGGCCGGGAGCCGCCGGGCCAGCGCGGAGGCGGCGACGACCGCCACGCCCGCCAGCAGAGCGGCGAGCGCGCCCTCGACGGCCAGGGTCCGCAGCAACCCGAGAGCCCACGGCAGGTCGTCGGGCGGGGCGCAGGTGGACCTGGTGAACCGGAACGCTGCCACGCAGCCGCCGAGCGTCTGCGCCCCGACGACCGCCACGGTGGCCAGCACGGCGACGATCATCGCCCCGAGCTGCCCGAGGACCAGCCCGAGCGGGCGGCCTCGGACGGCCAGCACGCCGCCCACCACGGCCTGCACGAGCGTGACCGCGGCGAGCTCCGAGTAGTAGAAGTAGCCGGAGAAGTCGGCCGCGCCGGCCCGCTCCGGCGCGAACAGCCGGACCGCCGCGCGGGCGGCGAGCAGCGCGACGGCGAACCCGGCGACCCCGAGCAGCGCCATCCGCAGCGTCGCCCGGACGCCCTCGCCGATGCGGGGGTCGTCGGCCGGCGGATCCGGGCGGGTGCGCGCGGGGTCGGCGGCGGCCACGGCGGCCGGATCGTCCGTGACGTCGGCGGTCGTCCGGTCGTCCGCCGGGGTGGCGGTGCCGGGCCGGTCGTCCCCCGGGCCGGTGGCCGTCGTGGTGGGCCGGTCGTCCGCCGGGACGGCAGTGGTGTCGGGGACGGCGTCGTGCGTCGGCGACGCGGGGGTGGGCGTGCGCCGCCACCAGGGCAACCCGGCGGCGAGCGGGTACAACCAGGCCACCGCCAGCGCGGGCACCGCCAGGGACCGGCCGCCGAAGATCTCGAGCGGCGGGTAGAAGAGGGTCAGCAGGGAGAAACCCGGCCCCTGCCAGATGTCGACGCCGACACGGGCCAGGTCGGTCGCGCCGACGCTGTAGAGGTGACCCACCAGGTGAGGGACCGTCCGGGTGTCGAACCAGATCGCGATCCACACGGCGAACGGCACGGCGGTGACGACGACGCCGGCGCCCCACGCCCACCGGCCGGTCGCCCCCCGCGCCGACCAGGACCGGGCGGCAGCGGCGAGGACCCCCGCCTGCGCCAGCATCCCCCCGGTCAGCAGCAGCGCCGCGACGAGGGCGGAGTCCACGCCGTAGCCGCCCATGACGGGAGCCGCGCCCAGCGGGACCCGGCCACCGGTCGACGACGTGCCGAAGAACCCCCAGGTGCCGGCGTAGGTGGCGAGCGACGCCACGTCGCCGACCAGCCAGCCGAGGCTGAACCCGAGGGTCGCCGTGATCAGCCTGCCGATCCGGTCCGCCGGTGAGCCGGGTGACTGCCAGGTCCGCCAGGCGAGCGCGCCCAGGATTCCGGTGACCACGGGCGCGACGATCCACGCGGCGGCCAGGGAACCCGTGGGGCCGGCGTCAGGCAGGGCGATCCGGGCGTAGTGGGACAGGCCGGTGAAGGCGACCATCGTGGTCAGGCCGGCCCCGAACAGCTCACCGAAGCGGGGCCGGTGCACCCGCGGTGGATCGTCGATGGCGGCCAGTCGGGCGGCGGTGGTGGGGTGCACGCCGTACCGGCCGAGCCACCGTCGCCACCCCCGGGCGGCCCGCCCGACCGCCGTCGTGACGGCCCGCCGTAGGTCCGGTCCGACGCCGAAGTCGGCGGCCCGGGCGTCGGCGTACGTCTCCCGGGCACGCAGCACCGCGTTGCGGGCGAGGTACACGATCGCGACAAAGAGCAGCGCGCGGACGAGCCCGTGCACCGCCGTCGCCCCGTAGCCGGCGACGTCCCACGGCAGGTACTCGTCGATGACGTCGTCGTCGGTCCACGGCGGCCGGCTGGGATCGGACAGGACGGTGGGGTACAGCGAGAGCAGGACCAGCGGGACCAGCGCCACCGCGACGAACGCCCGCCAGAGCGCCACCACCGCGTAGGTCAGGTCGACGTCCCGGTTGCGGACGTGGGCCAGCTCGTGCAGCACGACGGCCCGGAACGCTCCCGGGTCGATCACCGCCAGCGGCGCCAGCCCGGCGTTGATCCGCACCGCGTACCGGCCGACCCGGCCGAAGGCCAGCCCGCCGGGCGCGCCGGCCGCCGGGTCGAGCAGGAAGGCCGGCGGCCGGTCCAGGCCGGCGACCGTGCTCAGCCGGGTCAGTTCGGCGTGCAGCCGGGGAAACGCGTCGGCGGTGATCTCGACCAGTCGCCCCCGGCGGCGGATCCACCACGGGGTCGCCAGGTGCAGGACCGCCGCGACCGCCAGCAGCACGACGAGGCCGACGAGCACCCAGGCGGCCCGGGGCCGATCGAAGGGGGCCATGCAGGCGACGAGTTCCTGCTGTGCCCGTTCGCTGGCGGCGACGTACGTGTCGACGTCCGCGTCGGGGGCGGGCAGAGCGTGCTGGTACGCCTCCGCGCAGCGGACGGACGTGACGGTGCCGGCGGCGCTGTTCCCGGGTGGCAGGGTGTAGAGAAAGCTGAAGGCGTACACGCCGGTGCCGAGCACAGCGGCGACGAGCGAGGCGAAGCGCAGCGTCGTGCCGGACACCACCGGGCGGGGTGCCGCCGCGCGCACGGTCACCCGTCGACGTGCAGGGCGCCGACGACGGCGTCCGCGATCAGGTGCGCCCGATCCTCCTCCACCCCGGCCTGCCGGCACCGGGTCACCACCAGTTCCCGGATCCGCCGCACGTCGACGGGCGGGACAGCGGGCACGGCGTCGCCGTCGCGGGGCGCGTCCGGCCCGGCCGTGCGGACGGCCTCCGGCTCGGTCACGATCCCTGCTCCGGCGGCCTGCGGCTCGGCGGCGGCCTGCGGCTCGGCGGCGGCCTGCGCTCCGAGGGCTGCCAGCGGCTCGGTGGCGAGGGCGTCCTCCGTCGCGGCGGTCAGCGTGTCCGGCGTGTCGTCGCGCCGCCTGCCGAGGAGGCGGCGCAGCCGGTCGCGTACCTCGATCGCGCCGACCGCCTCCAGTGCGAGGTGGCGGACCACCTCCGCGCTGATCCCCAGCACCAGTGGGGTGAGCAGGGCGGCGGCGGCCTCGATGCCGAAGCCGAGCATCCGGTCGCGGCCGTCGCCCGGCCCGGTCAGCCGCCCGGGGTCCCGCCGGTACGCGTCGCGGACGACACCGAAGATCTCCGTCTCCTCGGGGGCGACCTGTCGGACCACCCGGCGGGCCAGTTCCTCCGCCGCCTCGTCCTCTGCTGTCAGCAGTTCCGTTTCCCGACGACCGTCCACGAGCGGGATCGTACCGACGGTCAGCAAGGTGTGACTGTCAGGTTTCCATCGTGGACCAGCGGTACGTACGCACGCCGGCCACCGGGGTCCCGGTGGCCGGCGTGGAGTCGACCGGTGTGCGGGGGCGGACCGTTCAGCTCCGGCGGCCCCGTCCCTGGTCGGTCACAGCGGCGGGGCGACGTCCCGTCGCTCCTCGACCCGCCGGTACTCGACCGGCTCGGCCGTGGTGACCACCTCGCGGCGGCGGCTCCAGAGCAGCGCCGTGATGACGAGGCCGAGCAGGCCGGCCGCCATGAGGATCCAACCGACGACGTCGAGGTTGACGCCACCGACGCTCGCGTCCAGCGCGAAGGTCAGGATCGCGCCGACCGCGAGCAGGAAGATGCTCGTTCCGATTCCCACGACAGCCTCCTTCAGGGGGATGTGGTGTGCTGTCGAGGAGAGTCAGTACCCCGTGGTTGACCAGCGCAATCACCCGGGCCCGACGGAATCGGCGGGGCGGGCGCAGAGGCGATCTTGGCATCGGGTAGAGTTCTGTCCGTCGCCGGGGGAACCGGGCGGCACGCGGACGTAGCGCAGCTGGTAGCGCATCACCTTGCCAAGGTGAGGGTCGCGGGTTCGAATCCCGTCGTCCGCTCTCGACCCCGGGCGATTGGCGCAGTGGGAGCGCGCTTCCTTGACACGGAAGAGGTCACTGGTTCAAACCCAGTATCGCCCACCAGACCGCGAAGCCCCGGCTCACGACGAGCCGGGGCTTCTGTCGTACCCGGGGGTCAGTCCACCGGCGCGAGCTGCGCGACCAGGTCCGCGGCGGTGTGCCGCCGGACCCGGGCGGTGTCCAGGCCGTCGGGGTGCAGCGCGTAGACCCGGGCGGCGTCGCGCACCGGGGCGTCACCGCGCACCAGCGCCGCGAACGTCGCCGGCTGCGACTGCCCGCCGGACGTCTCCTCCGCCGGCCCGAGGTGGGTGAGCCGGGCGGCGAAGTCCCGCAGGCTCTCGCCCGGCTGGCGGCGGTAGGTGCGCACTCCGTCGGCGCGGACCTGCACCAGGTCGGCGCGGGCGGCGGCATGCCAGCACGCCACCTCCCACAGGCTCGGCCGGAACCCGCCGTCGAAGTACCCGTCGGCGGCGACCGCGAGCTGACCGAGCCGGTGCGAGTAGCCGGCGACGCTGTGCGTGGCCCCGCTGCCGGCGAGCGTCACGTCGAGCCAGCGCAGCCGGCGACGCTCCAGGTCCACCAGGAGCGGGGTGGCGACCTTCTCCGCACCGGTCAGGTCGAAACGCTGCTCCACGTGCTTCGGCCGGAACGGCGCGCCGCCCCGGCGGAAGAGGCCCCGGCCCGTGCCGTCCGCGCCGGGCGGCTCGCCCATGAACCCGGCGAACGCGTCGGTCAGTTCCTCGAACGCCACGTCGTTGTAGCTGAACACCACCATGACCAGGTACCGGACGCCCGCGGCGCGCAGCCGGGCCACGTCCAGGTCGACGAACTCGCTGGCGCCCAGCGGTGCGGGCGCCGAGGTGAGGTCACCGGAGTGCACCGCGGCCCGCCCGCCGAACCGCAGCCGGGTGTAGTCGCAGAGGCCGACGAACCGGCCGGTGTCGTCGTACAGGGCCACCGACAGGTCCAGGTCGACGCGGGTGCCGGCGGGTTCGGTCCAGTGCAGGAAGAGCCGGACCACCGCCCCGGGCGGCAGCGGCTGGACGCTGCCCCGGGGCAGGGCGACCAGCGCCGCCGAGGCGGTCCGCTCGGCGAACGGCGCGACCAGGTCGGCCAGGCCCGCGTCCAGGACCGCCACCGGGGTACGCGGCCGTGCGGCGGCCCGGCGCAGCAGTTCGTCGGTGAGCAGCAGCTCCAGTTCCCCGCCCAGTTCGGCGGGGAGGCGGTCCCGCCGGTCCGGCTCGGTCCACAGCCGCGCGCCGCCGGCCGCCGGGAAGTACAGGCGCGGCCGCGGGCCGTGGGTCGCCGCCCGTACCGCCGACAGCGCCGCCAGCAGCACGCCGGGCGCGACCCGGGTCGCGGCGTCCGCGACGGTGAGCAGGAAGGCGGTCTCGTCACCGGGTCGGGCGACGAACCGGGCGGCCAGCATCACGGTACGGCGCAGCAGTTCGCCGGGACGCCGGGCGAGCAGGGCGAGGGCCCGGTCGTGGTCGCCGCCGCGCAGCGCCGTCTCGGTGCGCGAGCGCCAGCCCCGGTGCCGCAGCCGACCATCGTCGGAGACGACGAGGTCGGGGTGGGCGTCGGCGAGCGGGCCGAGCGCCGCGCCCAGCTTCGAGGCCGGGTCGACCACCGTACGACGGAGCACGGCGAAGCCGAGCGCCGCGTGCGGGTGGCGGGCCGGCTCCTCGAACGGGTGCAGGTTCTCCGCCGTGCGCAGCCAGGCGTTGCGGTGCCGGTGCAGGTCCTCGATCAGGGTCGCGAGGGGCAGCGCATCCATCCGGCCGAGCACCAGCCGGCGCAGCCGGCGCGGCAGCGAGGTACGCCGCTGCGGCGCGCGGATCAGGTGGACGTCGCCGCCGTCGCGCAGGTACAGCAGGCGCAGCAGGTCGGTGGCGGTGGTGACGTGCCGGGCCAGCAGGTCGGGCAGCCGGTCGGCCAGGCGCGGGTCGGCGAGCAGCCGGTGCAGGACGTGGGCGCGGGTGGCGCGTACCTCGATGGTGTCCGGCAGCCAGCCCAGGTCGGCGTGGCCGATCCGGTCGAGCAGCGCGTCCAGGTCCGTGGTCTCCTGCGCGGTGAGCGGGGTACGGCGGGCCAGCAGGGCGGCGACCGTGTCGTGCAGGTCGTCGTCGAGGTGCTCGGAGAGTTCCAGCAGCACCCATCGCCGGGGCAGGGCGGCGGTGTCGACCGGCTCGCCGCGCGGCACGGCGCGTCCCGGACGCCAGGTGGCCTCGTCCAGGTGGGCCAGGGCGTGCCCGGTGCGGCGGTGGCAGATCGGGCAGGCGGTCCAGGTCTGCAGGTCCCAGCAGGCGGTGCAGACCGCGTGCCCGCACGGGTCCACCGGGTGGACCGTGCCGGCCTCGCCGCAGAGCACGCAGGTGGCCTGCAACGGCTGGGTGAGCAGGGCGAACATCCGCAGCACGTACAGGTCGTCGGTGCTGGCGGGCACCCGGTTCGGGAAGTCCTTGAACAGCGGCAGGTGCGGCACGTGCGCGCCGACCAGGGTGGCGAGGCCGGTGAGCAGGGCGGAGCCGAGGGCGGCGAGCCGGGCCGGTTCCTGCCGGCACAGGTACGCGCGCAGCCGCACGCCGACGACGTAGCCGAGGCTCAGCGCGTCGGCCTCCAGCGCCCGTACCCCCGTCTCGGCGGGGAGGGGAGTGCCACGCTCACGCCGCTTCGGCCC
Source organism: Micromonospora citrea (assembly GCF_049629545.1). Classification (GTDB taxonomy): domain Bacteria; phylum Actinomycetota; class Actinomycetes; order Mycobacteriales; family Micromonosporaceae; genus Micromonospora; species Micromonospora citrea_A. The sequence continues at coordinate 625 of NZ_JBNADX010000019.1, read as the reverse complement.
GGCCAGCAGTCCCGGCGCGACCAGGCCACGGCGCAGCAGCGCCAGCGCGGCCGGGTCGGTGGTGGGGTGAGCGGGGCGGGTCGAGCGGATGAGGCGCACGGCTGACTCCGGCGTGGGCGAGGGGCGGTCCGGCTCGGCCCGTGGGTCAGGGCGGGCCGGTGGATGAGGGCGGGGACGGAGAGCGGACGGGCTAGACCATTCAGCGTGGGAAGAGAAGGAAGCGCGCCCTGGAGCCGCCCCCGCCGCCCCGCAATCTAGAGATCATCCGGTGGTGTGGACAAGTGGTTATGGATACGCCGCTGGCCGGCACCCCGTTGTGGGGTGCCGGCCAGTATGCGTGTGTGGGTGGGTCAGCTGTTCCAGTGCTCGGCGACGAGGTCGGCGGCCTGCTGCTCCCACTGGGCGTAGTGGTCCGGGTAGGCCGAGACCTGCACGGTCTGGGCGGCCTTGGTCAGCGGCATGTCCTGCCAGCCGTCGACCTGCTTGAGGCCCTTGAGGAAGGCCAGGGTGGAGTACTCGGGGTCGGTGATCTGCTCGACCGTGCCCCAACCACTGGAGGGGCGCTGCTGGAACAGGCCCTGCGAGTCGTGGTCGTTGCGGTCACCCAGGTGACCCAGGTTCTCCA
>NZ_JBNADX010000018.1:0-143413 GCF_049629545.1 Micromonospora citrea | reverse complement strand
CCGCGACCGGCCGTCACGACCTCAGCGGGGTACGACCCGCTCGGCGGCCCACTCCCGCCAGCCGGCCAGCTTGTCCGCCGCGGCGGCGAGCTGGTCGGCGACCGGGCCGGGGCCGGTGGAGCCGGGGGTGATCCGGGCGGCCAGCGCCGAACGGACCGAGAGCACGTCGCGCACGCTCGGGTCGAGGTGCTCGCTGACCGCGACCAGGTCGGCGTCGGAGACCTCGTCGAGGGCGCAGTCCCGAGCCACGCAGAGCGCCACCAGCTTGCCGGTGATCTCGTGCGCGTCGCGGAACGGGACGCCCTTGCGGACCAGCCAGTCGGCCACCTCGGTGGCGAGCGAGAAGCCCACCGGCGCGGCGGCGACCAGCCGGTCGACCCGTACCGTCATCGTGGAGATCATCCCGGCGAGCGCGGGCAGCAGCAGCTCCAGGGTGTCGACCGCGTCGAAGGCCGGCTCCTTGTCCTCCTGCATGTCCCGGTCGTACGTCATGGGCAGGCCCTTGAGCATGGTGAGCACGCTCATCAGCCCGCCGACGAGCCGGCCGGACTTGCCCCGGGCCAGCTCGGCGATGTCCGCGTTCTTCTTCTGCGGCATGATCGACGAGCCGGTGGCGAAGGCGTCGTCCAGCTCGACCCAGCCGAACTCCTGCGACGTCCAGAGCACCACCTCCTCGCCGAGGCGGGACAGGTGCACCCCGACCATCGCGGTGACGAAGAGGAACTCGGCGACGAAGTCCCGGTCGGCGACCGCGTCCATCGAGTTGGCGAAGGACGTGCGGAAGCCCAGCTCCTTGGCGACGGCCACCGGGTCCAGCGGCAGGCCGGAGCCGGCCAGCGCACCCGCGCCCAGCGGGCTGACCGCCGTGCGGTGGTCCCAGTCACGCAGCCGCTCCAGGTCGCGCAGCAGCGGCTGCACGTGCGCCAGCAGCCAGTGCCCGAAGGTGACCGGCTGGGCGTGCTGCAGGTGGGTCATGCCGGGTGCGGCCGTCTCGACGTGCCGCTCGGCCTGCTCCACCAGGGCCTCGGCCAGCTCGACCAGCCGGGCCGCCACGCCCCGGGCGTGGTCGCGCAGGTAGAGGCGCAGGTCGGTGGCGACCTGGTCGTTGCGGGACCGGCCGGCGCGCAGCTTGCCGCCGAGGCTGCCCAGCCGCTCGAGCAGGCCCCGCTCCAGGGCGGTGTGCACGTCCTCGTCGTCGATGGTCGGGCGGAACTGCCCGGAGGCGCAGGCCGCCTCCAGGTCGTCCAACGCGGCCAGGATGCGGCCCAGTTCCTCCGGGTCCAGCAGGCCCGCGCCCGCCAGCACCCGGGCGTGCGCCCGGGAGCCGGCGATGTCGTACGGGGCGAGACGCCAGTCGAACTGGACGCTCACCGACAGCCGCGCGAGGGCCTCGGCGGGGCCGCCGGCGAAGCGGCCACCCCACAGGCTCGTCCGGTTGGTGGCGGCGCTGTTCTCGGTCAGGCTCTTGTCGTCCACGCCGCCCATTGTGGTTCCCACGATCAGACGCCGCCCAGCCGGGCGGCCCGCGCGGCGGCCATCTTGCTGGGCAGGCCCCACAGCTGCACGAAACCCTTGGCGAGGGACTGGTCGAAGGTGTCGCCGGTGTCGTAGGTGGCCATGCCGAAGTCGTAGAGGCTGGCCTCGGAGCGCCGGCCGGTGACGGTGGCCCGGCCGCCGTGCAGGGTCAGCCGCACCTCGCCGGAGACGTGCCGCTGCGCGTCGTCGATGAACGCGTCGAGGCTGTCCTTCAGCGGGGAGAACCAGAGCCCGTCGTAGACGAGTTCGCCCCAGCGTTGGTCGACGCTCTTCTTGAACCGGGCCAGGTCCCGCTCGACGGTGACCGCCTCCAGCTCCTGGTGGGCGGTGATCAGCGCGATCGCGCCCGGGGCCTCGTACACCTCGCGGCTCTTGATGCCGACGAGGCGGTCCTCGACCATGTCGAGCCGGCCGACGCCCTGCGCGCCGGCACGCCGGTTCAGCTCCAGGATCGCCTGGTACGCGGTGACCGTCTCGCCGTCGACGGCGACCGGGACGCCGGCGTCGAAGGTGATGACGACCTCGTCGGCGTCGCGCGGCTCGGCCGGGTCGGAGGTGTACGAGTACAGGTCCTCGACGGGGCCGTTCCAGATGTCCTCCAGGAAGCCCGTCTCGACGGCGCGACCCCACAGGTTCTGGTCGATGGAGTACGGCGACTTCGCCGACACGTCGATCGGCAACCCCTTCTCCTCGGCGAAGGCGATCGCCTTGTCCCGGGTCCAAGCGAAGTCCCGGGCCGGGGCGACGATCTTCAGGTCGGGAGCGAGCGCGCCCAGGCCGACCTCGAAGCGGACCTGGTCGTTGCCCTTGCCGGTGCAGCCGTGCGACACGATGGTGCCGCCGTGCTTGCGCGCCGCGGCGACCAGGTGCTTCACGATCAGCGGCCGGGACAGCGCGGAGACCAGCGGGTAGCGGTCCATGTAGAGGGCGTTGGCCCGGATGGCCGGCAGGCAGTAGTCGGCGGCGAACTCGTCGCGCGCGTCGACCACCTCGGACTCGACGGCTCCGCAGTCGAGGGCGCGCTGCCGGATGGCGTCGAGGTCCTCGCCGCCCTGCCCGACGTCGACCGCCACCGCGATCACCTCGGCGCCGGTCTGCTCGGCCAGGTAGGGAATGGCGACGGAGGTGTCGAGACCTCCGGAGTACGCCAGGACGACCCGCTCGGTCATGGTGTGGTGCTCCCTTCGACGTTCTCTTCCCGGCGGGCCCAGCCGGCGAGCTTGTCACCGAGCGCAGCCCCGCCGTCGGCCTCGCGGGCCACGACGAGGATGGTGTCGTCGCCGGCGATGGTGCCGACGACCTCGGACAGGCCCGCCCGGTCCAACGCGCTGGCCAGGTACTGGGCTGCGCCCGGCGGGGTGCGCAGCACGGCGATGTTGCCGCTGGCGTCGACCCCGTTGAGCAGCTCGCGCAGCAGCCGCACCAGCCGGGCGGGGGCCGCCTCGGCGTCCCGCAGCGGCCGGTGACCGTCCTCGGGGATGACGTAGACGGCTCGCCCGTCGCCGCCGCGGGCGGTGACCGCGCCCAACTCCTTCAGGTCCCGCGACAGGGTGGCCTGGGTGACCTGGATGCCGTCACCGGCGAGCAGGTCGGCCAGCTCGGTCTGGGAGCGGATCGCCGTGTTGCGGATCAGCTCGACGATGCGGGCGTGCCGGGCGGCACGGGTCAGCGGGGCGGTCATGGTGTCGATGCCTCCAGGAGAAACGTCAGCAGCGCCTTCTGGGCGTGCAGGCGATTCTCCGCCTGGTCGAACACGGCGCTGCGCGGGCCGTCGAGCACCTCGTCGGTGATCTCCTCGCCCCGGTGTGCGGGCAGGCAGTGCAGCACGATCACCTCCGGCCCGGCGTGGGCGAGCAGCGCGTCGTTGACCTGGTACGGCAGGAACGGGGTGATCCGGTCGAGCCCGTCGTCCTCCTGGCCCATCGAGGTCCAGGTGTCGGTGGCGACCACGTCCGCGCCGCGCACCGCCTCGACGGGGTCGACGAGCACGCGGACCGAGGCACCGGTGCCGGTGGCGATCTTCTCGGCCCGGGCCACGATCTCCGGGTCGGGCTGGAAGCCGGCCGGCCCGGCGATCCGTACGTGCATCCCGGCGGTCGCCCCGGCCAGCAGGTACGAGTGCGCCATGTTGTTCGCCGCGTCCCCGACGTACGCCAGGGTCCGTCCCTGCGTGGCGCCGAGGCGCTCCCGGACGGTGAGCAGGTCGGCCAGGAGCTGGCAGGGGTGGTAGTCGTCGGTGAGCGCGTTGACCACCGGCACGCCGGCGTTCGCGGCGACCTCGGCGATCCGGTCGTCGCCGTGGGTGCGCAGCACGATCGCGGCGACGTAGCGGGAGAGCACCCGGCCGGCGTCGCCCAGGGTCTCGCCCCGCCCGAAGTGGGTGACCTGGGTGTCCACCACGAGGGGGTGCCCGCCCAGTTCGGCGATGCCGACGTCGAAGGAGATCCGGGTGCGCAGGCTCTGCTTGTCGAACAGGACGGCCACCGAGCGCGGCCCGGCGAGCGGCTGGTACGCGAACCGATCGGTCTTCATCCGCGCGGCGATGTCGAGCACGGCCGACTGCTCGGCGGGGGTCAGGTCGTCGTCGCGCAGGAAGTGCCGGATCATGCGCTGGCCTCCGTGCCGGTCGCGGGGGTCGGGGCGGGGGCGGCCGCGTCCAGGGCGGCGGGCAGGGCGGCCAGGAAGGCGTCGACCTGTTCGGCGGTGAGGATCAGCGGCGGAGCGAGCCGGACCACCCCGGGCTGCACCGGGTTGACCAGGAAGCCCGCGTCGCGCAGGGCGGCGGCCACCGGGGCGGAGACCGGCTCGGTGAGCACGATGCCGAGCAGCAGCCCGGCGCCGCGCACCTGGGCGACCAGCGGATGCCCGAGCGCCTCGACGCCCCGGCGCAGCCGCTCCCCGGTCCGCTTGACGTGGTCGAGCAGTCCCTCGCTGGCGATGGTGGCGACGACCGCGAGCGCGGCGGCGCAGCTGACCGGGTTGCCGCCGAAGGTGGTGCCGTGCGAGCCGGGGGCGAGCAGTGCGGCGGCCCGGCCGAAGGCGAGGCAGGCGCCGATCGGCAGCCCGCCGCCGAGCCCCTTGGCCAGGGTCACCACGTCCGGCTCGACGCCGTCGGCCTGATGGGCGAACCAGTGCCCGGTGCGGCCGACGCCGGTCTGCACCTCGTCGAGGACGAGCAACGCGCCGTGCCGGGCGGTGATCCGCCGGGCCGCGGCCAGGTAGCCGGCCGGGGGTACGACCACGCCGTTCTCGCCCTGGATCGGCTCCAGGATCACCATGGCGGTGGCGTCGGTGACGGCCGACTCCAGGGCGGCGACGTCGCCGTACGGCACGTGGGTGACGTCGCCGGGCAGCGGGCGGAACGGGTCGACCTTGGCCGGCTGGCCGGTGAGCGCCAGCGCCCCCATGGTGCGGCCGTGGAAGCCACCCTCCGTGGCGACCACGTGCGAGCGGCCGGTGAGCCGGGACAGCTTGAAGGCCGCCTCGTTGGCCTCCGCGCCGGAGTTGGCGAAGAAGACCCGACCGGGCCGACCGGCCAGGGCCAGCAGCAGCTCGGCCAGCGCCACCGGAGGCTCGGCGACGAAGAGGTTCGAGACGTGCCCGAGGGTGGCGACCTGCTTGGACACGGCGGCCACCACGGCCGGGTGGGCGTGGCCGAGGGCGTTGACCGCGATGCCGCCGAGCAGGTCGACGTACTCCCGGCCGGCCTCGTCGACCACCACCGCGCCGGAGCCGGAGACCAACGCCAGCGGCGGGGTGCCGTAGTTGTCCATCAGGGCCTGGCCCCACCGTTCGACAAGCGTGCTCATGAGTCGGTCACCATGGTTCCGAATCCTTCCGAGGTGAAGACCTCCAGCAGCGTGGAGTGCGCGACCCGGCCGTCGACGACGTGCGCGGCGGGCACCGCCCCGCGTACGGCCCGCAGGCAGGCCTCCATCTTCGGCACCATCCCCGACTCCAGGGACGGCAGCAGCTTCGCCAACTCGTCGGCGGTGATCTCGCTGATCAGGCTGTCCCGGTCGGGCCAGTCGGCGTACAGGCCGGGGACGTCGGTGAGGACGACCAGCTTGCGCGCCTGCAGCGCGACCGCGAGCGCGGCGGCGGCGGTGTCGGCGTTGAGGTTGTGCAGCACCCCGTCGACGTCCGGCGCGACGGTGGAGATCACCGGGATCCGGCCGGCCGCGATCAGGTCGGCCACCGCGGAGACGTCGACCGACTCCACGTCGCCGACCTGCCCGACGTCGACCGGCTCCCCGTCGACGTACGCGGGCCGCCGCACGGCGGTGAACAGGCCGGCGTCCTCGCCGGAGAGGCCGACGGCGAACGGGCCGTACGCGTTGATCAGCCCGACCAGTTCCCGGCCGACCTGCCCGACGAGCACCATCCGGACGACGTCCATCGCCTCCGGGGTGGTGACCCGCAGGCCGCCCTTGAACTCGCTGGCGATGCCGAGCCGGCCGAGCATGGCGGAGATCTGCGGACCGCCGCCGTGCACCACGACGGGCCGGAGCCCGGCGTACCGGAGGAAGACCATGTCGGCGGCGAAGGCCCGCTGGAGTGCGGGGTCGATCATGGCGTTGCCGCCGTACTTGATCACGACGGTGGCGCCGGAGAAGCGGGCCAGCCAGGGCAGCGCCTCGATCAGCGTCTCGGCCTTGGCCTGGGCCCGGGTGAGGTCGGCGGAGAGGCTCATGCCCGCACCTCCGGTCCGTTCGGCGCGCTCACGTCGAGTACGCCGAGTTCTCGTGCACGTACGCGTGCGACAGGTCGTTGGTCCAGACCGTCGCCGCCGCGTCACCGGCGTGCAGGTCGATCCGGATGGTGACGTCCCGGCCGGTCAGGTCCACCTTGGAGCGGTCCTCGGCGGCGGCGCCGGCACGGCACACCCAGATCCCGTTCACCGCGACGTCCACGCCGTCGGGCTCGAACGCGGCGGCGGTGGTGCCGACGGCGGCGAGGATCCGGCCCCAGTTCGGGTCGTTGCCGAACAGGGCGGTCTTGACCAGGTTGTTGCGGGCCACCGAGCGGCCCACGTCCACCGCGTCGTCCTCGCTGGCCGCGCCGACGACGTCGATGGCGATCTGCTTGGTGGCGCCCTCGGCGTCGGCGATGAGCTGCTGGGCCAGGTCGTGGCAGGCGGCGGTGACCGCGGCGGTCAGCTCGGCCTCGGTGGGTTCGATGCCGGACGCGCCGCTGGACAGCAGCAGCACCGTGTCGTTGGTGGACATGCAGCCGTCGGAGTCGATCCGGTCGAAGGTGACCCGGGTGGCGGCCCGCAGCGCGGCGTCCAGGCTCTCCGGCCCGGCCACCGCGTCGGTGGTGAGCACGCAGAGCATGGTGGCCATGGCGGGGGCGAGCATGCCGGCGCCCTTGGCCATGCCGCCGACGGTCCAGCCGGCGCCCCGGGCCACGGTGGTCTTGGGCCGGGTGTCGGTGGTCATGATCGCCTCGGCGGCGGCCGGGCCGCCGTCGCGGGCGAGGCCCCGGATGGCGCCGCGCACCCCGGGCAGGAGCTTGTCCATCGGCAGCCGCTCACCGATCAGGCCGGTGGAGCAGACCGCGACCTCGCCTGCGCCGAGCATCAGCCGGGGACTGACCGAGGTCAGCGCGGCGGCGGTGTGTTCGGCGGTGGCGTGGGTGTCCTGGAAGCCGGCCGGGCCGGTGCAGGCGTTCGCGCCACCGGAGTTGAGCACCACGGCGCGAACCACGCCGCCCCGGACGACCTGTTGGGTCCAGAGCACCGGCGCGGCCTTGACCCGGTTGGCGGTGAAGACGCCGGCGACCCCGGCGTCGGGGCCGTCGTTGACGACGAGGGCGACGTCGGCGGCGCCGCTGGCCTTGAGTCCGGCGGCGACACCGGCGGCCCGGAAGCCCCGGGGAGCGGTGACGGTCATGGTGCGACTCCGAAGACGGGCAGTCCGGTGGTCTCGGGGAGACCGAGCATGAGGTTGGCGTTCTGCACGGCCTGGCCGGCCGCGCCCTTGCCCAGGTTGTCGATGGCGCTGACCACGATCACCCGGCCGGAGTCGACGTCCACGGCCGCCTGGAGGTGGCAGGAGTTCGCGCCGGCGGTGGCGGCGGTGTGCGGCCAGGAGCCCTCGGGCAGCACGTGCACGAAGGGCGCGTCCGCGTACGCCTGTGCCAGCACGTCGCGCGGGTCGGCGTCGCCGGTGGGCACGGCGGTGACGGTGGCCAGGATGCCGCGCGGCATGGGCGCGAGGACCGGGGTGAAGGAGAGGCTGGTCGCGCCGGTGGCCTGCTTGATCTCCGGCACGTGCTGGTGGGCGCCGACCTTGTAGGGCGACAGGTCGCCCATCACCTCGCTGCCGAGCAGGTGGGCCTTGGCGGCCCGGCCCGCGCCGGAGGCGCCGGAGGCGGCGACGACCACCACGTCGGCGGGGAAGACCGCGCCGGCGGCGATCAGCGGGGCGAGCGCGAGGGTGGTGGCGACGGCGTAGCAGCCGGTGCTGGCGACCCGGGTGGCGGCGGCGATCGCCGCGCGCTGGCCGGGCAGCTCGGGCAGGCCGTAGGTCCACGCCCCGGCGTGCGGGCCGCCGTAGTAGCGGGTCCAGGCGTCGGCGTCGGTGAGCCGGTGGTCGGCGCCGAGGTCGACCACCCGCACTGTCTCCGGCAGGGTCGCGGCGAGGGCCGCCGACTGGCCGTGCGGCAGGGCGAGGAAGACCAGGTCCGCGTCGGCCAGGGTCGCCCTGTCGGTCGCCCCGAACACCAGGTCCAGGCCGGCGAGCTGCGGGTGTACGGCGGTGACGGGCTGACCGGCCTGGCTGTGCGCGGTGGCGGCGACCAGGTCGAACTCCGGGTGGCCGGCGATCAGGCGCAGCAGTTCGCCCCCGGCGTACCCGCTCGCCCCCGCGACCGCGACTCGAATGCCCATACCCACCTCCGCATGACTATGCAATGAAGGCTAATGGGACGACGAGTGCGGTGCAAGTTCATGCGTCCCACTGCATGAGCATGTCACGTGACGCCGGTCACCACGTCCGGGGCGACGACACCGCGAGCGGTGCCGCATTGACAGGAGCCCATGCGCGTCCGATGCTGTGAGAGCGCTCTCTGAGAGAGCGCTCTCACAGGCCCCGTCCCGGGTCCGTGACCCGCTCCCGTCCCCCACCCCGGCCACCGCCACCACCGACCCCGCGGCAGCCGGCCGAACCGGGCCCACCCCGGGCCGAAGGAGTCGTCCTTGCGTACCCCCACCAGGCTGACGCGCGTCCTGCTGGCGCTCGTCCTGGCCAGCGCCACCTCCGTCGTGACGGCGGCGTCGCTCGCCCGGGCCGTCGGCCCCACCGTGCTCCCGATGACCGTCACCAACCACACCGGCCGGGCGGAGAGCGTCCACCTCTACGTGCTCGGCGTCGACCTCGGCTCCGGGCGGCTCGGGTACGTCGACGCGGCCGGCACCTTCACCCCCTGGCCCGCCGGTGGACTGCCCCCCACCCCCGCCCCGGACGTCGCCATCGCCGGCCCCGCGCCGGGCGGCAGCACCACGCTGCGCATCCCCCGCAACCTCTCCGGCCGGGTCTACTTCTCCTTCGGGGAGAAGCTGCGCTTCGCCCTCACCCCGGACGGCCTGGTGCAACCGGCCCCCTGGGCGGCCGGCGACCCCAACCGGGACATCCTCTTCGACTGGTCCGAGTTCACCTACAACGACGCCGGGCTCTGGCTCAACAGCTCGCAGGTCGACATGTTCGCCGTCCCGCACGCCGTCACCGTGACCGGCGCCGACGGGGCCACCCGCCGCACCGGCGAGGTGGTCGACGGCGGACGGCAGGCCGTCATCGACGCCGTCCGGGCCCAGCCCGGCTGGGGCGCATCGGTGCAGACCCGCGTCGACGGCACGGTGCTGCGGGTGCTCTCCCCCGGCAAGGCCGCCGACGCCGGCCTGCTCAGCGCCACCTACCTGGACCCGTACATCACCGAGGCGTGGAACGCGTACACCACCCGGACGCTGACCGTGGCACCCTTCGCCGCGCAGCCCGAGGTGACGTACCTCGGCCGGACCAGCGGCACCACGATGACCTTCACCGACACCGCCGGCCGGCAGGTCGCCAGCTTCGCCAAGCCGTCCAGCTCCGACGTCTGGGACTGCGACGGGGCGCTCGCCGCGCCGAACGACCTGGTGGTCGGGCCGATCGCCCGTACCCTCTGCGCGGCGTTGCACCGCTCCACCCTGGGCACCCTGCACACCCAGCCCGGCGGCGGGCCGGCCGACTTCTACCGGGGTGACCTGACCAACCACTACTCGCGGATCGTGCACGCGAACATGGTCGACGGCAAGGCGTACGGCTTCGCCTTCGACGACGTGCAGGCGCAGGAGTCCCTGGTGCACGACGGCGACCCACGCGCCGCCGGCATCGAGCTGAGCCCGTTCGGCGCGGGCGGCACCCCGCCGCCCGGTCCCACGCCGAGCGCGACGACCAGCCCCGACACGAGCCCCTCGCCGAGCGCGACGGCCAGCCCGAGCACCAGCCCCTCGCCGAGCACGACGGCCGGCCCGACGCCGACCTGCCCGACCGGCCGGCACCAGGTGCAGCCCGTCGAGTACCTGCTGGCCGGCGGTGCGATGGGCGCCGACCAGGGCCCGGCGGGCAGCGCCACGGTGCCGGCGGCGAACGGCAACCACGACGGCACCCCGACCAACCCGCTGGTCTTCACCGCCTGCGGCCTCGACGGCGTCTACCGGGGCGGAGCCACCACGTTCCAACTGGCCGTCGACGCCGGCACGGCGGTGGGCAACGGCGTGCAGGCCCGGGTGTCGTACGACCTGACCGGCGACGGCACGGTCGACCGGGTGGAGACCTACCGCTACTTCGCCACCGACCCGGTCCCCGGCTGGGAGTCCTACGGGGCGCAGCAGGGGCTGCTCGCCGCCGTCGGCGCCCTCGGCGACCTGTCCAACGGGACCGTCACGGTCGAGGTCTGGAACGCCATCGGCGGCGCGCCGACCACGCTCGGCATCGGCACCCCCTCCCGGATCAGCCTGCCGTTCACCGGCTGATCCGCCGCCGTGTCCCGGGTGGCTGCCACCGCCCGGGACACGGTGGGTGGGGCGTCACCGGGACACGGCGCCGGGTCTCAGAGCCGGCCCTCCTCGACCGCCCGGGTCACCCACGGGATCACCTCGTCGAGCATCTCGTCCAGCGAGGTGGTGGCGTGGAAGCCGAGCACCTCGCGGGCCTTCGTCACGTCCGGCACCCGCTTCTGCACGTCGTATCGGAAGGGCTCGTCGGAGACGTGGCGGAACGGCACGTCCGGACCCTTGATCTTGCGCCAGATCAGCTCCGCCAACTCCAGCACGCTGGTCGACTCGGCGGTGGAGAGGTTGAAGTCGTCGTTGCGGGCCGCCGGGTGCTCGATCGCGGTGGCGATGCCCCGGGCCAGGTCACCGCCGTAGGTGTAGTGCCGCACCTGGTTGCCCTCACCGAGGATGTGCAGCGGGTCCTGCCCCTTGACGATCTTCTGCACCAGGTCGGGCACCACGTGGGACATCGCCAGCTTCACGTTGCCGGAGAGGACCTCGGCCTGCCCGAGCGCCCGCCCCTCCCCCACCCCGACGCAGTTGAACGGCCGGACGATCGTGTACGGCAGCTGATACTGCTCCCAGGCGGCCCGGGCGTAGTACTCCACGGCGAGCTTCTGGAAGCCGTACGAGGAGAGCGGTGGCGGGATGCGCCGCTCGTCGCCCTCCCTGCTGGGCCAGTGTTCGGTGGACTCGAAGACCATCGAGGAGGAGAGGTAGGTGACCTTCGCCAGCCGGCCGTCGCGGTGGGCGCGGATGGCGGCGTCGCAGGTGGCCGCCATGATCCGCTCGTTGGTGGCGAGCAGGTCGTAGGCGTAGGCGTGGAAGTAGGAGATGCCGCCGATCATCGCCGCGCCGGCGACCAGGTGGTCGCAGCCGTCGAGCAGCTCGCTGAGCAGGTCGACGTCGCGGGCGTCGCCCTCCACGAAACGGAACCGGGGGTGCGCGTCGTAGCTGTGCGTGACCGGGCCGTACTTGGAGAAGTTGTCGATGCCGACCACCTCGTGGCCCCGGTCCAGCAGTTCCTCGACGAGATAACCGCCGATGAAGCCGGCCGAACCAGTTACCAGAACCTTCGCCACGTGCGCTCCTATGCGGTCTTCTCGTACTCGGTGCTGTCCCGCTCGCCCCGCTGGGCGGGCACGGCCGGGGCCGTGCGGGCGGCCAGGCTCTCCCGGCTCAGCCGTCGACCGTAGGCGAAGAAGTACCACTTGAGGTAGCCGGGAAGGAACCGGCCCAGGTCGAAGTGGGACTCCCCGAGCGGTCGGTCCAACCAGATGGTGGGGATCTCGGCGACCGGCAGCCGCAGCCGGGTGGCCTTCGCGGTCAGCTCCAGCCCGATCTCGAAGCCGGTGCGCGACTCGATGCCCACCTCACGGACGAAGGCCGTGTCGTACGCCTTGAAGCTGTTCGTGGCGTCCCGGGTGCCGGCCCGGGCCAGGGTGTAGAGGCTGCGCCCGGCCCAGCGGGACATCATCCGCTTCAGCCGGGGTCCGCCGACCTGCTGCCCGCCGGGCATGTAGCGGGAGGCGGCGGCGACCACCACGCCCCGGTCCACCAGCCGGGCCAGCTCGTCGATCTGGCGCGGGTCGTCACAGCCGTCGGCCATGGTGACCACGACCACCGGGGCGAGCGCGGCGTCGATGCCGAACCGGATGGCGTTGGCCGGCCCGCGCCCGTACGTGTTGAGCACCGCGCGCACCCGCGGGTCGGTGCGCGCGATCTGCTCGACGTACGGGACGGTGGTGTCCTCCGGCATGTCGTGCACGATCAGCACCTCGGCGGGGAGCAGCATCTCGCGCAGCATCCGCTCGAGGCAGCGCAGGATGGCCGCGCCCTCGTTGTAGACCGGCACGATCACCGACACGCGGGGCTTCACACCCGCACCCCCGTCCCGGTCAGCCCCCACATGTCGATCACCGGCTTGTCGGTGTCCAGTCGGGCGTACTGCTCGTGCGGGGCGGCGATGACCAACAGGTCGGCCCGACGCAGCACCTCGTCGAGGTCGACCAGACGCTCGTCGGCCACGTACGGGTCGGTGCAGATCGTCTCCCGAGTCTTCAGCGCCAGGATCTTGCGCAGCTTGTACGCCAGGCTCTCCCGTGGGTCGTCCGAGCCGCCCTTGAAGGCCATCCCGAGGATGCCCACGGTCAACTCGGACAGGTCGAACCGGTCCTCCAGGCGGGAGACCAGGTAGAGCGGCAGCCCTTCGTTGATCAGCATCGCGGAGTGGCCGAGCACGAAGTTGTTCCGGTTGAACGCGGCCAGTTGCATCGTGTCCTTGAACAGGCACGGACCGGCGGCGAAGCCGGGCATCGGCAGGTCCGCCGCGCGCGGGTAGTCGTGGGCGACCGCGTGCCGGATCCGGGCGAAGTCCAGCCCGAAGTCGTTGGCCATCATCCAGAACTGGTTGGCGGTGGCGAACTTGATGTACCGCCAGGTGTTGGTGAACAGCTTCGCCAGCTCCGCCTCCTCCGGTTCCAGCGGGACGATCTGCTCGGTGAGGTGCCGGAACAGCTTCTCCGCCCGGGCGAGGGCACCGGGCGTACGGGCGGCGACGATCTGCGGCAGCGTGAACAGCTCGGTCATCGCCCGGCCCTCGGCGATGCGCTCGGGGCAGAACGCCACGTCGGCCTTGACGCCCTTGCCGGCGAGCAGCTTCTCGGTCAGCGCGGTCACGCCCGGGTAGACGGTGCTGCGCAGCACCACCAGCTGCCCGTCGCGCAGGTGCTCGGCGCAGCGCTCCAGCGCGCGGGGCACCGCGCCCAGGTCCGGGTTCAGGTGCTCGTCGACCGGAGTGCCGACGACCACCACCAGGTGCTCGGAGGCGCCCACGCTGACCGGGTCGGTGGTGGCCCGCAGGCGACCGGCGGCGACCGCCTCGGCCAGCACCTCGGCCGCGCCCGGCTCGGCGAAGGGCAGGGTGCCCGCGTTCACCGTGGCGACCGCGTCGGCGTTGATGTCGTACAGCACGACGGAGAGGCCACGGGAGGCGAACGCGATGCCCAGCGGCAGACCGACCCGGCCGCACCCTCCGACGATGCAGACGTCGACGGAGAGGGGTGGGGGCCCCGAATCCTCGAACATGGGCAGCTCCCGGTGGGGTGGTGGGGTGTGACCCCGATGGTGAGTCGGAGTCCATGCAGGTTAACCGCTCCCAAGTGACCCGTGGGTAACCGAACATGCCATCGGAGGTGACCTTTCGGCCGATCGGACACGCTGTGAACATCTCTCGTCACACTGCGCATGCGCCGATTGCCGCGAGCCCCGACAGAGGTGCGGCGGACCCACCCGTCGCACCGTGCGTGCAAGTTCCACCACAGTGCGTTTACATCGACTACTATGACTGCCTGGCGAAGGTGTGGGGTCGACGACGACCACGGGGGGCACCCGCGGAGGGCAGATGGGCCTGGCCTACGAGATCCTCGGTCCGGTACGGGCGTACCGGGACGGCCGGACGCTGAGACTGCCCGCCGGCCGTCCCACCGCCGCGCTGGTCACCCTCCTGCTGCACGCCGGATCGGCGGTGCCCGTCGAGCGGCTGTGCCAGGAGTTGTGGGGCGCGTGCCCACCCGCGTCGGCGGTGGCGAACCTGCGCAGTCACGTCAGCCAGTTGCGGCACCTGCTCACCCCGCCCGGTGAGCCGGTGCGGCTGCGCGCCGAGTGCGGCGGCTACCTGCTCCGGGTGGAGCCGGGTGAGCTGGACGCCGCGGAGTTCGAACGGCTGGCCGACGAGGGGCAGACGGCACGGGCCCACGGCGTGGCAGACCTCGCCGCCGCCCGGTGCGAGCAGGCCCTCGCGCTGTGGTCGCCCACCGAGCCGCCGCCCGCGTACGGCCCGATCACCGCGGCCACCTTCGACCGGCTGCGCGAGCGCCGGGCCGAGGTGCGCGAGACGTACGCCCAGGCCCGGCTGGAGCTGGGCGACCCCGGCTCGCCCGCGCTGACCGCCCTGCTCCGGCGGCACGTGGCGGAGCACCCGCTGCGCGAGTCGGCCTGGAGCCTGCTGATGCGGGTGCAGCACCGTGCCGGCGACCGGTCGGCGGCCCTGCAGACCTACCGGGCCGCCTGTCGGGCGCTCGCCGGTGAGCTGGGCGTGCCACCCGGCCCCGAGCTGACCGAGCTGTACCGCACCGTCCGCCGGGGGGACGGCCCGCCGGCCCGGACCACGCTACGGGTACCCGGACGGTCGCCGCGCGGCCCGCAACCGGTCCGCCTCGCGCCCGTACCCCATGAGCTGCCCTGCGCCGCGGCGCCCTTCGTCGGCCGGCGGGCGGAGCTGGCCCGGCTCACCACCGGGCTGGCCCGCGCCGGGCGGCGGCCGACGACGCTGTCCGTGTACGGCATGGCCGGCGCCGGCAAGTCCGCCCTCGCGCTCCGGGCCGCCGCCGAGACCGTCGACACCTTTCCCGACGGACAGCTCCACCTGGACCTCGGTGGCTCGATCGCCGGCGCGCGGCTGCCGCCGTTGCAGGTGGCCAACCGGGTGCTGCGGTCCCTCGACCCGGCGGCCGGGCCCGCCACCAGCCTCGCCGAGGCGCGCGCCCGGGTCCGGTCGCTGCTGTTCGACCGACGGGTGCTGCTGGTGCTGGACAACGCCACCGATCCCGCCCAGGTGGAGGAGCTGCTGCCGGTACGCGGCGGGTGCGCGTTGGTGGTGACCAGCCGGACGCCGGTGCTCGACGTGGCCGGTCGCATCCGACTGGAACCGCTGCCGCAGGAGGACGGGCTCGCCCTGCTGCGGGCGACCGTCGGCGACCGCCAGGTGGACGAGGAGCCGGAGGCCGCCGTCGCGGTCGTCACCCTCTGCGAAGGGCTGCCGCTGGCCCTGCGGACCGCCGCGCGCCGGCTGGCGGAGGGGTCGCACTGGTCCATGACCCGGCTGGCCCGGCTGCTGCGCGACGAGCGCTTCCGGCTCGCCGAGACGGGGCTGCGGCCCCGGCTCACCGCCAGCTACCACCGGCTCGGGTCGGCGGCCACGGTGTTCCGGCTGCTCGGCCGGGCCCGCCCGGGAGCGGTCACCGCCGACCAGGCGGCCGCGCTGACCGGTGTGCCGCCGGAGGAGGCGGCCCGGGCGCTGGACCGGCTGGTGGCGGCGCAGCTCGCCGAGCCCGTCGGGCGGGGCCGCTTCCGCCTCGGCGAGCTGGTCCGGCTCTACGCCGCCGAGCTGGCCACCGCCGAGACCGCCGCCGGGACCGCCACCGAGGCGACCGTGATCTGACCGGCGACGGTCACACCGGTGACCGGGTGTCCTCCCGGTAGCCGTGCGCCTGGAGGGTGAACAGCCGGGCGTAGTCACCGCAAGCGGCGAGCAGCTCGTGGTGGTCACCGCGCTCGGTCACCCGGCCGTCGGCGAGCACCACGATGAGGTCCGCCTCGCGGACGGCGTTGAGCCGGTGCGAGATGAGCAGGCCGGTCCGGCCCCGCCGCAGCTCCCGCAGCCGGGTGTGCAGGTCGTGCTCGGCCTCGGCGTCGAGTCCCGAACTCGGTTCGTCCAGGACGAGCAGGTCCACCTCGGCGCGCAGGAACCCCCGGGCCAGCGCGACCCGCTGCCACTGGCCGCCGGAGAGGACCACCCCGGCCTGCGGATCGTCCCGGTCCGGGCCGTCGAAGAAGACCCGGGTCAGCAGGGTGTCGTAGCCGCGCGGCAGGGCGGTCAGGGTGTCGTCGACGCCGGCGTGCCGGGCGGCGTGCCGCAGCCGGTCGGCGTCCCCGAGCGCCGACAGGTCACCGACGGCGATGTTCTCGCCGGCGGTGAGGTCGTACGACACGAAGTCCTGGAACACCGCGCCGAGCCGGTCCCGCAACGCCTGCGGGTCGAACTCGCGCAGGTCCACACCGTCCCAGAGGATCGCGCCGCGCTCCGGGTCGTAGAACCGGCACAACAGCTTGACCAGGGTGCTCTTCCCGGCGCCGTTGAGGCCGACCAGCGCCGTGGTCGCACCGTGCGGGAGCCACAGGTCGACGCCGCGCAGCACCCAGGGATGCTCGGGCGAGTACCGGAACCAGACGTCGCGCAGCTCGATCCCGCGCCGCAGGGGCGGCACCGGGCGGGGCGTGGCGGGCACCGGAAGGTCGGGTTCGGCGCGTACCACCTGGTCGTAGTGGTCGAAGAGCAGCAGCGCCTGGTGGATGGCGCCGACCTGGCCGACCAGGGCGCCGAGCGCGCCCTGCACGCCCGGCACGGCCGCCAGGTAGACGGCGACGTCGCCCAGGCTGAGCCGCCCGGCGGCGGCCGCGTTGACGGTCCACACCACGCCCACACCCGCCACCCCGGCGCCGAGCAGGCCCAGCAGCGCCTGCGCCCGCATCTCCCGGCGGTCCAGCCCGCGCTCCACCCGGTGCATGCCGTGCAGCTCGTCGAGCATCCGGTCGCCGAAGAACCGGCCGAGGCCGAAGAGGCGCACCTCCTTGGCGGCCGGCACCCCGGTCAGCAGATGGGCGAAGAACAGGTCACGTCGCTGGAAGTGCTCCAGCCGCAGCACCATCGCCATCCGGGCCCGGTTGAGGCGCAGCTGCATCCCGAGCGTGGGCAGCGCCGCCACCAGCACGAGCAGCCCGATGACCGGGCTCAGGGCCAGCAGCACGCCGAGGAAGCCGGCGATCGCGATGACGCTCTGCACCGCGCCGAGCGTGTTGCCGGTGAGCTGGGTCGGCCCGAGATGCCCGGTCTGTTGTGCGGCCTGCAACCGGTCCTGGAAGACCGGATCCTCCAACCGGACCAGCCCCACCAGGCGGGACACCGCGTCGTGCAGGCGTCGGCGCACCAGGCGGGTGACCGCCCGGCTGCGCTCGTCCTCCACGTACCGGCGCAGGTGCGGCAGGACCGCCGCGACGGCGGCGGCGACGGCCAGCCCCACCCCGAGCAGCGCCACCGACACGGCCGGGCCGCCCCGACCGGTGAGCCGGTCCAGGACGAGCTTGGTCAACCCGGCCACGGCCACCGGGGTCGCGCCGGCGAGGACGGCGAGCAGCAGGTCGACGCCCGTGCCTACGGGCGCCGCCCGCCAGGTGAGCCCGAGGGCCACCCGGGCGTGCCGGGTGGCCCGACGGGCGGTGAGGCGCGGTGCGGTCACCGCGCCACCGGCAGGTCGAGGCGGGCGATGCCGAACGCCGTGGACGCCACGACCCCGTGCTGGTCCAGCAGGCCGAAGGCGGGGAAACCCTTGATCGCGAACGCCTTCGGCAGCGGTCCGGTGCCCGGTTCGACGAAGACGGTGGCCAGTGCGGCGAACCGGTCGGCGTACTCCTGGGTCTCGGGGCCCTTGCCGACCACGACGACCCAGACGTGCTCCGGCCCGCCGGGCATCTCCGCGGCGCGCTGCTCCAGCTCCGGCAGCTGCTCCTCGCAGTGGTCGCAGCCCGGGGAGAGGAACGCCACCAGGGTCATCGGCGGGATGTCGGCCCGGGTGCGGACCCGACCGTCCACGGTGGTGGAGACGAAGTCACCGGGGATCGCGCCGACCTCCAGCATCACCTCCGGGGGCGCGGACTGCCGCTCGCTGAGCAGCTCGGTGTGCTCCCGCAGCCGGCGGATCACGCCGAGCAGCAGCACCAGGTTGAGCAGGCCGAGAGCGGCGACGAGGACGACGGCGGCGGTCAGCAGCGCCATGGACGGCTCCTTCGGTAGGGGTGCGGGTCAGGGCCGGCCGGCCGGGCGGGTCGGCCGGGACGGCGCGGAGGCGAAGAGGGCGACGAGGTCGTCGAGACGGACCACCACGGCCGCCAGTGGCAGCGCCACCCCGGCGGCGAGCAGGATCCCGGCCGCCGACGGCGACCCGCCGTCACCGCCCAGGCCGACGGCCAGCCCGAGCAGCGCCACCGCGCCGAGGGCCAGGTTGCGCAGCACGTGTCGCCGGCCGATCGGGGTGTCAGCGGCGCCGAAGCAGCGGCAGGCCGGTCGCTCACCACGGCGCAACGTGGCCACCAGCGCGGCGGTGAGCACCGCGAGCAGGACGACGGCGAGCGCCGGCCCGGCCTGCGCGGCGCCCGGGGTCACGAGCAGGACGACCACCGCCGCCTCCGCGGCCACCGCCGTCCCGGCGACCGGGCGGGTCCACCGCGCGGGCACGCCGAAGCGGCCCACCGTGGCCACGAAGTCGGCGAAGTCGGACCGGGTACGCAGCTTGCCGACGACCGCGGCGAGGAAGACCAGCGCCAGCAGCAGGCGGGCGGTCAACTCCAGGTGTCGCATCCGGTACGCCTCCTCGCGGATCGGGAGGCCCACGCTAGGGGCGGCGGATACATCGGAGGTACATCGCGCGGCGGCCGACTGTACGGGCCGGTGTGCGCCCCCGCCGTAGCGTCCGGGCCATCGACTGACGGGAGGAGGTGAACGAATGTTTCGTCGACTCGAGAGCCTGGGCGAGCGGATGCTCGGCGTGTTCGTGCCGAAGGTGACGGCGGCGGCCGGCTGTCCGCCGGACCCGTGGTGCGCGTTGTGCGGCACCTGCTACTTCAAGCGGTGCTACATCACGCCCACGTGCAAGACGAGCTGCGGGACCTGCGGGTACTACTGCAGCGCGGGCGCGACCACGATGACCAGCCTCTGCTGAGGCGGGCTCCGGCGTGCCGCGCGGCTGCGTCCGTGCGGCACGCCCTCGGTCAACGCGCGAGCCGGCGCGGCCGGACCACCACGCCGAGCACGTCCGCGCCCGGGATGTAGCCGCACTCGCGGGAGTCGTAGCTGAACGGCGGGTTGTCCCCCAGCACGACCAGCTGGTCCGCCGGCACGACCACCTCGCCGCGCCGGCGCAGCAACGGCACCCGCTGCACCGGCACCGGGTCGCCCGGCACCGCGTGCGCCCGTTTGATGAGCAGCCCCGGCCCCTCGCCGGGCAGGCCGGGGCGGCCGGCCGTCATCGCCGCCGGCGCGCGGACCACCACCACGTCGCCGGGGCGGACCCGGGCCAACGGCACCCGGCGGGCCAGCACCCGGTCACCGGCGCGCAGCGTCGGCTCCATGCTGCGGCCCACCACCGAGACCAGCAGCAGACGCCGACGCGCCCAGAGCAGCGCGACGGCGACCGGCGCGAGCGCGCCGGCCACCGCCAGCCAGCCGAGGAGCGGCACCGCTCAGGCGCCGCGCAGGGTCGCGCCGAAGCGCTGCGCCGCCACGGCCACCGCCGCGTCCCGGGCCGCCACCGCCTCCTCGACGGTCAGCGTCCGGTCCGGGGCCCGGAAGGTGAGCTTGTACGCCAGCGACCGCCGGCCCGCCCCGAGCTGCTCGGAGGCGTACACGTCGAAGAGACGGACGCTCTCCAGCAGCTCGCCGGCCCCCTCGACGAGGGCCCGGCGCACCTCGGCGGCGGGCACCGAGGCGTCCAGCACCAACGCCACGTCGATCAGCGCGGGCGGGAAGGTCGACACGGTCGGCGCGGGCGCCAGCGGGGCCGGCGGCAGCGCGTCGAGGTCCAACTCCAGGGCGCTGGTCCGCTTCGGCAGCTCCAGGGTCGCCAGGACCGCCGGATGCAGCTCACCGGCGTACCCGACGACGTCGCCGTCGACCAGCAGCGCGGCGCACCGGCCGGGGTGCCAGGGGGCGTGCTCGGCGGCCCGCACCTCCACCCGGTCGGCCGGGACGTCGGCGGCGGCGAGCACGGCCCGGCCGGCCTCGATCGCGTCCGCCCAGCCGGCGGCCCGGCCCGCGCCCCACCAGCCGGCCGGGTCCAGGTCGCCGGTGAGGACGACCGCGACGTGCCGGGGCTGGTGCGGCACCACCGCGTCGGCGGCGGCGAACTCGGCCTCGGTGGGCCGCCGGTCGACGCCCATGGCGGGCGGGCGGCCAGCGCCGGCACGCGGGTGGAAGACCGTGCCGATCTCGTACAGGGCCAGGTCGCGGTGACCGCGGCCGAGGTTGCGCCGGAGGATGCCGAGCAGCGGGCCGAGCAGCGTGGTGCGCAGCAGCGGCTCCTCCTCGGACAGCGGGTTGGCCAGGCGGACCGCCGGGCGGCGCGGGTCGTCGGCGGGCAGGCCGAGCTGGTCGGCGAGCTGCGGCGAGGTGAACGGGTGGGCGACCACCTCGACCAGGCCCCGCTCGGCGAGCGAGCGGGCCACCGCCCGGCGGCGGCGCTGCTGCCAGGTCAGGCCCCGCCCGGGCGGCGCGGTCGGCAGCACCGACGGCACCCGGTCGTACCCGTCGAGGCGGACCACCTCCTCGACCAGGTCGGCCGGGTCGGTGAGGTCGGGCCGCCAGGTCGGCGGGGTCACGCTGAGCACGTCGGCGCCGTCCGCCGCGACACCCACCTCGCCCGGGTCCTCGGCCAGCCGGTCGATGCCCCGCACCACCGTGCAGCCGACCTGCTCCAGCAGGGCGACCACCCGTTGCGGCGGGTACGCCACCCCGACCCGCCGGGCCGGCAGGTCGGCCGGGAGGGTGACCGGCGACATCGGCCGGACGTGGTCGATGTCGCCGATCGCCGCGCCGACCTCGCCACCGGCGTGCGCGGTGAGCAGCTGGACCGCCCGTTCCAACGCGACCAGCGGCAGCGCCGGGTCGACGCCCCGCTCCCAGCGCTTCGCCGCCTCGCTGAACAGCTTGTGCCGGCGCGCGGTGCGCCCGACCATCACCGGGTCCCAGTGGGCGGCCTCGAAGAGCACGTCGGTGGTGCCGGCGACGACCTCGCTGGTCTCCCCGCCCATCACCGCGGCGAGCGAGATCGGGCCGGTGTCGTCGCAGATGACCATGTCCTCGGCGGCGAGGGTCCGGGCGACACCGTCCAGGGTGGTCAGCTTCTCCCCCGCCTCGGCGCGGCGGACCACCAGCGGGCCGCTGATCCGCTCGGCGTCGAAGGCGTGCATCGGCTGGCCCAGTTCCAGCATCACGTAGTTGGTGATGTCGACCGGCAGCGAGATGCTGCGGATGCCGGCGACGGTGAGCCGCTGCTGCATCCAGCCGGGCGTCGCCGCGGTGGGGTCGACGCCGCGCACCATCCGGGCGGCGAACCGGTCGCAGCCGACCGGGTCGCGCACCTCGACCGGGTACGCCGGCTCGGCGGTGCCGCCCGGCGCGGGCGCCAGTCCGGGGTCCCGGAACGGCACGCCGAGCGCGTGCCCCAGCTCGCGGGCCAGGCCGCGCACGCTCAGCGCGTACCCACGGTCCGGGGTGATCTCCAGCTCGACCACGACGTCGTCGAGCCCCACCACGGGCCGCGCGTCGTCGCCCGGCTCGGCCGGGCTGTCGGCCGGCAGCACGATGATTCCGGAGTGGTCGTCGCCCAGGCCCAGCTCCTTGGCGGAGCAGATCATGCCGGCGGAGTTGCGGCCGTAGGTCTTGCGCGCGCCGATGGCGAAGCCGCCGGGCAGCACGCCGCCGGGGAGGATCACCACCACCTTGTCGCCCGGGGCGAAGTTGCGCGCCCCGCAGACGATCTCCTGCGGCTCGCCGGTGCCGTTCGCGGCGCCGACGTCCACCCGGCAGAACCGGATCGGCTTCTTGAAGCCGGTCAGCTCCTCGATGTCGAGCACCTCACCGACCACCAGCGCGCCGCTGACCGTCGTACGCAGGTCCACGATGGAGTCGACCTCGATGCCGAGGTCGACCAGGGCCTGCTCCAGGTCGCCGGTGGGCAGGTCGGCGGGGAGGTCGACGTACTCCCGCAGCCAACTGACAGAAACTCGCATGACTTCAGACCACCGTTCCCGTGACTCGTACCCGCATCGCTCTACGCACCGACCCCGAACGCGCGGGTGAACCGCACGTCGCCCTCGGCCATGTCCCGCATGTCGCTGACCCCGTGCCGGAACATCACGGTCCGGTCGATGCCCATGCCGAACGCGAATCCGGAGTAGACCTCCGGGTCGATGCCGCAGGCGCGCAGCACCCGCGGGTTGACCATGCCGCAACCGCCCCACTCGACCCAGCGCGGGCCGTCCCGGTGCTCCGGGAACCAGACGTCGAACTCGGCCGACGGCTCGGTGAACGGGAAGTAGTGCGGGCGGAAGCGGGTCTTCGCGCCCTCGCCGAACATCGCCCGGGCGAAGTGGTCCAGGGTGCCGCGCAGGTGCGCCATGGTGATGCCCTTGTCCACCACCAGGCCCTCGACCTGGTGGAAGACCGGCGCGTGGGTGGCGTCCAGCTCGTCGGTGCGGTAGACCCGGCCGGGGCAGATCACGTAGATCGGGGGCCGGCGGCTGAGCATGGTGCGCGCCTGCACCGGCGAGGTGTGGGTACGCAGCACCAGGCCGGAACCCTCCGCGCCCTCGGCGGGTGCGATGTGGAAGGTGTCCATCAGCCCGCGGGCCGGGTGGTCGGCGGGGATGTTCAGCGCGTCGAAGTTGGTCCACTCCAGCTCGACCTCGGGACCCTCGGCCACCTCGTAACCCATTCCGACGAACAGGTCGCTGATCTGCTCCATCAGGGTGCTCAGCGGGTGGCGGGCGCCCCGGGGGCGCCGGTCGTACGGCAGGGTCACGTCGACCCGCTCCTCGACCAGCACCCGGGCGGCCTGCTCGCGCTCCAGGACCTCGGCGCGGGCGGCGTACGCGGACTCGATCGCCCGGCGGGCCTCGTTGACCCGCTTGCCCGCGTCGGACTTCGCGGCCGGCGGCAGCGCGCCGATCTCCCGGCGCGCCAGCGAGACCGGTGCGCGGTCGCCGAGATGGGCGGGACGCAGCGCGGTCAGCGCGTCGGGATCGGTGGCGCCGGCGAACGCCTGCTCGGCGGCGGCGACGGCCTCGGCCAGGGCGGCCGGGTCCAGCAGGGCGACCTGCTTCGGGTCGTACGGATCGTTGCGGTAGCTCATGGCGTACGGGCACTCCCTCACGGCGGCGCCGGCCCTCACGGGCGGCTAGGCGAGTCTACGGACGCGCGGCTGTGCCGCAGCCCGCCGGTGGGAGGTACGCGCAGGAGGAAGGGTCAGGCCCGCCGCCCGCCGACACCGGCGGGCTGGCTAAACGAACGCCGTGGCGCGTTCATCACGTGGACGACTCCCCTGTGCTGTGTGACTGCGTGACACGGTCAGCGCAGTGCTCTGGCTGAAGCGTACAGGCAGACGGCCGCGGCCGCAGCCAGGTTGAGGCTCTCGGCGCGCCCGTGCAGCGGCACCCGGACCCGGGCGTCGGCGGCGGCGGCCAGCTCCTCGGGCAGGCCGTGCGCCTCGGAGCCGAAGAGCCAGGCGGTGGGGGCGGCGAGCCGGCCGGCGTCGGCGAGGTCGTCGAGGTCGCTGTCGCCGTACCCCGTCGTGGCCAGGACGGTGAGCCCGGCGGCCCGCAGCGCGGCGACCACGTCCAGCGGGTCGGCGGCGCGGACCACGTCGACGTGGAAGAGGCTGCCGGCGGAGGCCCGCACGCACTTGCCGTTGTACGGGTCGACGGCGTCGCCGGCGAAGACCACCGCACCCGCGCCGGCGGCGTCGGCGGTGCGCAGCACGGTGCCGGCGTTGCCCGGGTCGCGGATCTCGGCGAGCACCGCGACCAGCTTCGGCCGGGCCGCGAGGGCCGCGTCGAGCGGCACGTCGAGGTGGCGGCAGACGGCGACCAGGCCCTGCGGGGCGACGGTCTCGGCGAGCGCCGCCAGGGCCTCCTCGGTGACCTCGGAGACTCCCACGTCGGCGCGGGCGGCGGCGGCCGCGAGGTCGGCGTGCCGGTCGAGGGCGGCCGGCGTGCCGAACAGTTCGGTGACCGTACCGGTGCGGGCCAGGGCCTCGCGGACCGCCTGCGGCCCCTCGGCCAGGAACCGGCCGGTGGCCTCGCGGTCCCGGCGGCGCTGGAGCCGGCGGGCGGCGACCACCCTGGGGGTACGCGGGGTGAACGGACCCGGGACAGCGTCGAGGCGCCTCCCGCGCGATGGTGACTGCATGGGAGACGCCTCGATCTGCTGCGGGTGGATCAGGCGGCCTGGGCCGCGGCGCCACCGGTGCCCTCGGCCGCCACGGCGGCGCGGGCCAGCTCGACGATCGCGGCGAACGCCGCGGCGTCGTTGACGGCCAGGTCGGCCAGGATCTTGCGGTCGACCTCGATGCCGGCCAGGCGCAGGCCCTGGATGAGCCGGTTGTAGGTCATGCCGTTGGCGCGGGCGCCGGCGTTGATCCGCTGGATCCAGAGCTGCCGGAAGTCGCCCTTGCGGTCGCGACGGTCCCGGTAGGCGTACTGCATCGAGTGCAGCACCTGCTCCTTGGCCTTGCGGTACAGCCGGGAGCGCTGACCGCGGTAGCCGCTCGCGGTCTCCAGCAGGGTACGACGCTTCTTCTGGGCGTTCACAGCCCGCTTGACGCGTGCCATCTCAACTCCTTCTTCGGTTCAGGTGGCGCGCGTCAGCGGCCGAGCAGCTTCTTGATTCGCTTGACGTCGGCCTTGGCCAGCTCGACCGTGCCGGTCAGCCGGCGGGTCTGGGTGGAGGGCTTCTTCTCCAGGTTGTGGCGCAGCCCGGCCTGCTGGGCAACGATCTTGCCCTTGCCGGTCACCTTGACCCGCTTGCCCATACCCGTGTGGCTCTTCATCTTCGGCATGTGGAACGTCTCTCCCCTGTTACTGGCCGCTGGTGTCAGCGGTCGTGCCGGTCTCGCCGGCTGCTGCGGTCTCGCCGGCCGCCGGGGTCTCGCCACCTGCCGGGGCTGCGGACTCCTCCGCGGCCCGGTCCCGGGGTGCGCCGCGCGACGCCGTGGCGGCGACCGCGGAGGCCTTCACGGCCCGGTGCGGAGCGAGAACCATGATCATGTTTCGACCGTCCTGCTTCGGAGCGGCCTCGACGTAACCCAGGTCCGTGATCTCAGACTCGAGACGACGCAGGAGCCGGTAACCCAGCTCCGGGCGGCTCTGCTCGCGACCGCGGAACATGATCGTGACCTTGACCTTGTCGCCGGCCTTGAGGAACCGCACCACGTGACCCTTCTTGGTCTCGTAGTCGTGCGGGTCGATCTTCGGCCGGAGCTTCATCTCCTTGATGACGGTCTGCTGCTGGTTACGCCGCGCTTCGCGCGCCTTCAGTGCGCTCTCGTACTTGAACTTGCCGAAGTCCATGAGCTTGCACACCGGCGGGCGCGCCATCGGCGCAACCTCGACCAGGTCCAGGTCGACGTCCGCGGCCAGCTGCAGGGCGCGCTCCAGCGGGACGATGCCCACCTGCTCACCCTCAGGGCCGACCAGTCGGACCTCACGTGCCCGGATCTGCTCGTTCACGCGTGGTTCGACGCTGATGGGGCCTCCTCGAGTCGAGTTTCCTGCGTGTGGCGACCCCGCGGGCCCCCGGGTGGGGGCCGCCCGGAAAGCAGAAGGCCCCGGCGCATGCCAGGGCCCGCTCGACCGGTCGGCACGATCACATGATCGCGCATCCGGAGCCGGGACGTGCCCGGAACCGGGGACCGGACCCGGCCACCTACTGGGGGCGACTCGGGTGGGAGCAGGCGCTCCGCTTCAAGACCGCCCGCACGTCGCAACGGGGGCAGCCTGGTCGACTCCGCAACACTACACCCTCACCCCAGCCACCCCCAAACCGGGCCCGCAGGTCAGCGCGGGTGGACCGGGCCCTCGGCGGGCGCCCGCCGACAACGCCTGGGCGGCGCGGCCTCCCGGGTCAGCGCGGGGTGCCGCCGCCGGCCAGGGCGGCCAGGTGGGCCTGGTGCAGCCGGCGCAGCGCCCGGACGCCCTCGACCGCGAACTCCTTGTCGGCGGCCTGGAGGGCGACCATCGGCAGCAGGTCGTCGTCGTGCAGCTCCAGGCTGGCCCACGGCGCGCCCCGGTCGAAGCGGACGCCCCGGACGACCTCCCAGGGCAGCTCGTACGAGCCGATCACGTTGCGGACCCGCACCCCCCGGGCGTCCGCCTCCACCCGGGGGCGGGTGAAGAGCAGGACGGCCAGCGCGCCGAAGACGCCCAGCCCGGCCATGGCGAACTGGTCGCCGCGCTGGAAGGTGCCGTAGCCGTTGCCCGTGGGGCCGCTCAGCGAGGTGGCCAGCAGGCCGAAGACCACCACCAGCGCGATGGCGGAGGCCCAGCACACCACCCGGACACGGCGGGGCTTCAGGCGGATCTGCGCGGAATCGCTCACCCCACCAGTCTGCCATCCGCCCCGCGCCGCCGGCCCGCAGCCACGACGTCCGCGCGCCCTCCCCGGGCCACGGCCGGGCTCGATCGACTCCGTTGCGGCGATGTGGCGGCATCCGGCGGTCCCGGACACCGCCACATCGGCGACATCGAGTCGGTCAGGCTCACCCGGGCGACGCTCGCGTGGCGAGCAGGCCCCACCGACGTCCCGGTCGGCGCGTGACCTCAGAGCCGGCAGGCGTGGATGTTGGTGACCAGGATGGCGCGGGCGCCCAGGTCGTACAGCTCGTCCATGATCCGGTGCACGTCGTCGCTGAGCACCATCGCCTGCACCGCGACCCAGCCCTCCCGGTGCAGCGGGGAGACCGTCGGCGACTCGATCCCCGGGGTGAGCGAGCTGGCCCGGTCGAGCAGCCCGGCCGGCACGTCGTAGGCGAGCATGACGTAGCGGCGGGCCACCAGCACCCCGTGCAGCCGGCGCAGCAGCTGCGCCGACTGCGGGTGCACCGGCGCGTCGGTGCGCCGGACCAGCACCGCCGAGGAACGCAGCAGCGGCTCGCCGAAGACCACCAGGCCGGCCTGGCGCAGCGTGGTGCCGGTCTCCACCACGTCGGCGACCACGTCGGCCACCCCGAGCCGGATGGCGTTCTCCACCGCGCCGTCGAGGCGGATCACGTCGGCCTTGACGCCCAGCTCGGCGAGGTGCCGCTCGACCAGCCCCGGGTACGCGGTGGCGATCCGGTGACCGCCCAGCTCCCGGACGTCGTCGACGTCCTCGGGGCGGGCCGCGAAGCGGAAGGTGGCCCGGCCGAAGTCGAGGTCCACCACCTCCTCGGCGGGCGCGCCGGAGTCGATCAGCAGGTCCCGGCCGGTGATCCCGACGTCCAGGTCACCGGAGCCGACGTAGGTGGCGATGTCCTTCGGGCGCAGGTAGAAGAACTCGATGTCGTTGGGCTCGTCGCGGCAGACGAGGTCCTTGGCGTCGGTGCGCTGGCGGTAGCCCGCCTCGCGCAGCATCTGGGCGGCCTTCTCGGCCAGGGCGCCCTTGTTGGGTACGGCGACACGCAGCATGGCGGAGTGCTCCTTCGATCGGATGAGATCAACGACGGGGCGCACTCACAGATGTCGGTAGACGTCCTTGAGCTCGAGACCGCTGGCGAGCATCAGCACCTGGACCTGGTAGAGCAGCTGCGAGATCTCCTCGGCGGTCCGCTCCGGCCCCTCGTGCTCGGCGGCCATCCACGACTCGGCCGCCTCCTCGACGACCTTCTTGCCGACGAAGTGCACCCCCTTCTGCAGGGCGGCGACCGTGCCCGAGCCCGGGGTGCCGGCGGCGGCCTTGGCCTGCAGCTCGGCGAACAACTCCTCGAACGTCTTCACGGAAGGCGATTCTTCCAGTCACCCGACGCCGACGCGCGCTCCGGGTCCGACCACGTCATCTTCCCCACGCCTCCCGTACCTCGGGACGCCCGGCCGGTCGACCACCGCGGCGGGCCCGGCGCGGCACCGTCGGGAACGATCAGGCATCGATTTCCTATCTAAGTGGTGGGACAGCCTTCAAGGTCGACGCGGCCGGCCCTACGCTGTCCGCCATGGCCAGCACCCGCTTCCGTGTCCTCGCGCTCACCGCCGCCACCGCCGCCGTCGTCGCGGTGACCGGATGCGCCCCGCAGGACGACAAGAGGACCACCGCGCCCCCCACCGGCGCCGCCACCGCCTCCTGCACGAAGGAGAGCCTGCGCACCCGGACCCCGGGCAAGCTCACCATCGCCACCGACGAGCCGGCGTACGAGCCGTGGTTCAAGGGGAACAGGCCGGAGAGCGGCGAGGGCTTCGAGGCCGCGGTCGCGTACGCGGTGGCCGAGAAACTCGGGTACGCCCGAGAGGACGTCACCTGGACCCGGGTGAAGTTCGACGCGGCCATCGCCCCCGGCCCGAAGAACTTCGACTTCGACATCAACCAGTTCTCCGTCACCGAGGAGCGCAAGCGGGCGGTCGACCTCTCCGCGCCCTACTACCTGGTACGGCAGACCGTGATCGCGCTCAAGTCCTCGAAGATCGCCGGGAAGAGGAGCCTGGCCGAGCTTCGCGACGCCAAGCTCGGCGCCCAGGTCGGGACCACCAGCTACCAGGCGATCACCGACCTGATCAAGCCGACGGTGCAGCCGCAGGTCTACAACAGCAACGACGACGCCAAGAAGGCGCTGCAGAACGGCCAGCTCGACGGCCTGGTGGTGGACCTGCCGACCGCCTTCTACATCACCTCCGCCGAGATCACCGACGCCACCATCGTGGGCCAGGTGCCGCAGGTGGGCGCGCCCGAGACGTTCGGGTTGCTGCTCGACCGGGGATCTCCGCTCACCCCGTGCGTCAACGCGGCGATCAGCCAGCTCGGCGAGGCCGGCACGCTCCGGCAACTGGAACAGAAGTGGCTCGCCCAGGTGGCGGGAGCGGCCGAGCTGACGTGAGCCTGCTCGCGTACACCCCCTCGGCGGCGCAGCGGAGGCGGGCCGCGTACCGGCGCCGGCAGACGGTGCGCAGCGTGCTGGTCGCCGCCGCCTCCACGGCGGCGCTCGGCACGCTGCTGGTGCTCGCCGTCACCGGCGCGCCCGGCTGGGACCGGGTGCGCGAGTCGTTCCTCGACCCGGCGATCGCCCGCGACGCCCTGCCGGCGGTGCTGTCCGGACTCTGGTTGAACATCCGCCTGCTGGTCTGCTGCGCGGCCGGGGCGCTGCTGCTGGGACTGCTGGTCGCGCTGCTGCGCACGCTGCGCGGCCCGGTCTTCTTCCCGGTCCGGGCGCTCGCCGCCGGCTACACGTACACCTTCCGCGGACTGCCGCTGATCATCGTGCTCTACGTGCTGACCCTCGGCGTGCCCGGACTGCGGTTGCAGGGCATGCCGCCGGTGCTGGTGCTCGGCGGGCTCGCGCTGGTGCTCACCTACGGCGGCTACCTGGCGGAGGTGTTCCGGGCCGGCATCGAGTCGGTCCACCCCAGCCAGCTCGCCGCGGCCCGGTCGCTGGGCCTGACGTACCGGCAGACGATGCGCCACGTCGTCCTGCCGCAGGCCGTCCGGCGGGTCGCCCCGCCGCTGCTCAACGACGTGGTGGCGTTGCAGAAGGACGTGGGGCTGGTCTCCCTCGCCGGGCCGATCGACGCCGTGCGCGCCGCGCAGATCGCCACCGCGCAGACCTTCAACTACACCCCCTACGTCCTGGCCGGGGTGCTGTTCGTGCTGCTGGCGATCCCGCTGATCGCCGTCACCGACTGGGTGACGCTGCGCGCGGCCCGACGCCAGTCCGGAGGCTGAGATGGCGGTGCTGACCTGTCGAGGGCTGCGCAAGGAGTTCGGCGGCCAACCGGTGCTCGACGGTCTGGACCTGACCGTCGACGAGCACCAGGTGGTGGCGTTGATCGGGGCGTCCGGGTCGGGCAAGTCGACGCTGCTGCGCTGCGTCAACCTGCTGGAGGAACTGGACGACGGGATCATCGAGCTGGACGGGGAGGAGATCTCCGACCCCCGGGTCGATCCGGACCGGGTCCGCCGCCGGATCGGGATGGTCTTCCAGTCGTACAACCTCTTCCCGCACCTGACCGTGCTGGACAACGTCACCCTGGCCCCGCGCCGGGTGCACCGGCGGGCCCGGGCCGACGCCGAGGCCCAGGCACGGGACCTGCTCGACCGGGTCGGGTTGGGCGCCAAGGCGGACGCCTACCCGGACCGGCTCTCCGGCGGGCAGCAGCAGCGGGTGGCGATCGTCCGGGCGCTGGCCAACCAGCCCCGGCTGATGCTGCTGGACGAGGTCACCTCCGCGCTCGACCCGGAGCTGGTCGGGGAGGTGCTGGCCATGATCCGCGACCTCAAGGCCGCCGGGATGACCATGGTGCTGGCCACCCACGAGATGGGGTTCGCCCGCGACGTCGCCGACCAGGTCTGCTTCCTCGACTCCGGCCGGGTGGTCGAGGCCGGGCCGCCGGGGCAGGTGCTGGGCGAGCCGACGCAGCCGCGTACCCGGCAGTTCCTCAAGCGGATCATCGAGGCCGGCCGGCTGTGACCCCGGGCCCGGAACCGTCGGGCTCCACCCGCCCGGGCCGCCGGCGGACCCGACCGGAGCGGCTCAGCCGACGGTACGGGCGAGGAACGCGCGCACCACCCGGTGGAACTCGTCGGGCCGGCTCGCGTGCACCGCGTGCCCCGCGTCGATGGTCACCAGTTCACCGCAGGGCAGCCGGTCGGCCATCGCGGCGAGCCGCTCCTGCGGCAGATGGCTGCTCGGGCCACCGGCGACGACCAGGGCCGGAGCGGTGATCTCCGCCAGCCGCTCCCACCACGCCGGATCGGGGTCGTTGAGCTGCGCGAGCACCGCCTCACGGACGGCCCAGTCGTAGGGCAGCGGCCCCTGCGGGCGAGGTGACGGCCGCAGGCCGAGCGGCACCGGCGGCGGGGGCTCCTCCAGCACCAGCGCCGCCACCCGGTCGGGGTGCTCCTCGGCGAGCAGGTACGCCACCACCGCGCCGAGCGAGTGGCCGACCAGGGTGACCCGGTGTATCCCGAGGGCGTCGAGCAGGGCCCGCACGTCGTCGCGCATCACCTCCAGGCCGTACCGGCCGGGGCGGTCGGTCGCGCCGAAGCCGCGCAGGTCGGGGGCGTACCCGCGGGTCGAGTCGCCGAGCGCGGCGGCCAGGCCGGCCCAGGTCTCCCCCGGCACGGAGCCGGCGTGCAGGGCCAGCAGCGGCCGGCCGCCGGGCGGACCCCAGCACCGGTACGCCATCCGCAGCCCCGGCAGGTGCGCGTACCCGATCTCCACGAAGGACAGTCAAGCACGGGCCGACGCCCCGGCGCCGCCCCGACTGCCACCGGCGCACAGATCCACTCCATGGCGCCGACATGGCGGTGTCCCAGGGCGCCGGACACCGCCATGTCGGCGCAACGGAGTCGACAACCGTGTCGACCCCGGCCGAGCCGTGGGGGTCGGGCGGGAAGGCGGGCCGAGGGTCAGCCGCCGAAGCCGACCCGGGCGCCGTTGCTGGCCACCACGCCACGGATGGCCAGGGCGGCGTCGAGGGCCGCGACGGTGGCCGCCCAGCCCTTGTCCTCCGCCGAGCCGGGCAGCCCGGCCCGGTCCCGGGCCTGCTCGATGGTGTCGACGGTGAGCACCCCGTGCGCCACCGGCTTCCCCTCGTCCAGGGCCACCCGGGTGAGGCCGTCGGTCACCGACCGGCAGACGTAGTCGAAGTGGGCGGTCGCGCCGCGCACCACCACGCCGAGGGCGACCACCACGTCGCAGCGGCGGGCCAGGGCCTGCGCCACCACCGGCAGCTCCACCGAGCCGGCGACCCGGGCGACCACGGCGCGCGCGCCGCACGCCCCGGCCGCCGCGACCGCCCGGTCGAGCATGTGATCGGTCAGGTCGCCGTGCCAGCGCGCCGCGACCACGCCCACGGTCATCCCGACGGCGTCCACCGTGCTCACCCCGGGCTCGCCGAATCCCGCCATGTCTACGCTCCGATCTCGTCGCCGGGGACCGGGCGGCCCATCGGGGCCTCGGTCACCTCGTCCAGCTCGTCCAGCAGGTGACCCATCCGGTCCCGCTTGGTCCGCAGGTAGCGCACGTTCTCCGGGTGCGGCCGGATCGGCAGCCCCTCGCGGCCGGTGACGGTGAGGCCGTACCCCTCCAGCCCGGCCCGCTTGGCCGGGTTGTTGGTGAGCAGCCGCATCGAGCGCACGCCCAGGTCGTAGAGGATCTGCGCGCCGGTGCCGTAGTCCCGGGCGTCGGCCGGCAGGCCCAGGTCGAGGTTGGCGTCCACGGTGTCGCGGCCCTGGTCCTGCAGCTGGTACGCCTGCAGCTTGTGCAGCAGGCCGATTCCCCGCCCCTCGTGCCCGCGCACGTAGAGCACGACGCCGCGTCCCTCCCGGGCGACCCGGGCCAGCGCCGCCTGCAACTGCGGTCCGCAGTCGCAGCGCAGCGAGCCGAACACGTCCCCGGTCAGGCACTCCGAGTGCACCCGGACCAGCACGTCCTGCCCGTCGCCGAGGTCGCCGTAGACCATCGCGACGTGCTCGGCCGGGTCGTGCTCGGCCCGGTAGCCCAGCGCCCGGAACACCCCGTACGGGGTGGGCATCCGCGCGTCGGCGACCTGCTCGACCTGCTTCTCGTGCCGCCGCCGGTACGCCACCAGGTCTGCGATGGTGACCAGGGTCAGCGAGTGCTCGGCGCAGAACTTCTCCAGGTCCGGCAGGCGCATCATGGTGCCGTCGTCGTTGACCATCTCGCACAGCACGCCGGCCGGGCGCAGCCCGGCCAGCCGGGTCAGGTCGACGGCCGCCTCGGTGTGCCCGGCACGGCGCAGCACGCCACCCTCCCGGGCCCGCAGCGGCACCACGTGCCCCGGGCGGGACAGGTCGGTCGGGTCGGTCGCCGGGTCGGCGAGCAGCCGGATGGTGTGCGCCCGGTCGGCGGCGGAGATGCCGGTGCCGACGCCCTCCCGGGCGTCCACGGTCACCGTGTACGCGGTGCCGCGCCGGTCCTGGTTGGTGTGGTGCATCGGCGGCAGGTCGAGACGGTCGCACTCCGACTCGGTCAGCGGCACGCAGATGTAGCCGGAGGTGTACCGGACCATGAACGCGACCAGCTCCGGCGTCGCCAGTTCGGCGGCGAAGATCAGGTCGCCCTCGTTCTCCCGGTTCTCGTCGTCGACCACGACGACGGGCCGGCCGGCGGCGATGTCCGCCACCGCCTGCTCGATGCTGGCGAAGAGCGTGGTCATGCGACGGCCTCCGAGTAGGTGGACGGGATCGGTCGCGCCGCCGCCCGGGCGGCCCGTGAGGTGCGCCACCAGGCGGCGAGGCCCCAGACGCAGAAGGCGCCGTAGACCAGGTACATGGCGGCGGACGGATAGAACCCGCCGCGCAGCAGCAGCGGCACGCCGACCGCGTCCACGGCGATCCAGATCAGCCAGAAGTCCACCCAGCCGCGCGCCATGCCGTACGTGGCGAGCAGGCTGCCGGTGAGGATCCAGGCGTCCGGCAGCGGGCCCCAGGACCCCAGCGCGGCGAGCACCGGGTACGCCACGGCGGTGCCGAGCGCCGCGGCGGCGAGCAGTCCGAGACGTTCCCGGCCGGTGGCCCAGCGCGGCGTGACGGCGGGCGCGTCACCGGCCCCGACGCGCCGGTTGCGCGACCAGCGCCACCAGCCGTAGAGGCTGACCGCGAAGAAGAAGACCTGCCGGCCGGCCTGGCCGTAGAGGTCGTGCTCCTGCGGGGTGGCGAAGGCGCCGCCGAGGAAGACGGTGAACAGCAGCGCGTTGCCGACGATGCCGACCGGCCACGCCCAGACCAGCCGGCGCAGGCCGAGCAGGGCCGAGGCGAGACCGAAGACGTTGCCGACGATCTCCCGGACCAGCACCGGCGAGCCGGCGATCTGGACCTGGGCGTCGAGCAGCCAACCGAGCGGACCCATCACGCCCCACCCCCCGGCAGGCGGTCGCCGAGCAGCCGCTCGACGTACTTCGCGAGCACGTCGACCTCCAGGTTGACCGGGTCGCCGACGCGCCGGACGCCGAGGGTGGTCAGCTTCAGGGTGGTCGGGATGAGCCCGACGGCGAACCAGTCGTCGCCGACCCCGGCGACGGTGAGCGACACCCCGTCGACGGTGATCGAACCCTTCTCCACCACGTACCGGGCCAGGGCGGCGGGCAGCCGGAAGCGCAGCGTCTCCCACTGCTCGGCCGGCTCCCGGTGCAGCAGCTCGCCGACACCGTCGACGTGGCCCTGCACGATGTGCCCGCCGAGGCGGCTGTTCAGCGCCGCGGCCCGCTCCAGGTTGACCGGGTCGCCGGGCCGCAGCGCGCCCAACGCGGAGCGGCGCAGGGTCTCCCCCATCACGTCGGCGGTGAAGACCCCGCCGTCGACGTCGACGACGGTGAGACAGACGCCGTTGACCGCGATGGAGTCGCCGTGCCGGGCGTCCGAGGTGACCAGCGGGCCCCGGATGGCGACCAGCGCGGAGTCACCTCCGGTGTCGGCGATCCGGACGACCTCGCCCAGCTCCTCGACGATGCCGGTGAACATGTCAGGCCTCCCTCTTCCGGGGCAGCGCGGTGATCCGCAGGTCGGGGCCGACCTGCGTAACGTCGGTGATCTCCAGATCGATGGCGTCGGCGATGGTCGTCACGCCGGCGTCGAGCAGCGCGGTCGGGCCGGCGCCGAGCAGCTTCGGCGCGACGTACCCGACGATCCGGTCGACCAGGCCGGCGGCGAGGAACGCGCCGGCCAGTCGCGGGCCGCCCTCCAGCAGCGCGGCCCGCACGCCACGGTGGTGCAGCTCGGCCAGCAGCGCCGGCAGGTCGACCCGGCCGTCCGGGTCGGCGCCGACCTCCGCGGCGGTGGCGATCCAGGTCCGCGCGGCGCCGTCGCGCACCCGGGCCCCGGCGGGGGTACGCCCCGCGCTGTCCACCACCACCCGCAGCGGCTGTCGGATGGCCAGGGTGCCGTCGCGCAGGTTGCGGGCGGTCAGTCGAGGGTCGTCGGCGAGCACGGTGCCCACCCCGGCGATCACCGCGTCGACCGTGCCGCGCAGCGCGTGCACGTCGATCCGGGCCGCCTCGGAGGTGATCCACATGCTGCTGCCGTCGGCCGCCGCGGACCGGCCGTCGAGGGTGGCCGCGTACTTCCAGATCACGTACGGCCAGCCGCGCCGCATCGAGGTCAGCCAGGCGACGTTGCCGGCCTCGGCCTCGGCGGCGCGTACCCCGAACTGCACCTGGACGCCCGCGGCGCGCAACGTGGCGGCGCCGCCGGAGGCGACCGGGTTGGGGTCGGGGACGGCGATGACCACCCGGGCGACGCCGGCCCGGATCAGCGCGAGGCTGCAGGGGCCGGTGCGGCCGGTGTGGTCACAGGGCTCCAGGGTGACCACGGCGGTGCCGCCGCGGGCCCGCTCGCCGGCCTGGGCGAGCGCGACGATCTCGGCGTGCGGTCCGCCCGCGTACGCGTGGAATCCCTCCCCGACGACCGTGCCGTCCGGATCGAGCAGGACGCAGCCGACGACGGGGTTGGGGCTGGTGGTGCCGAGGCCACGGGCGGCGAGCACGACGGCGCGACGCATCGCCTCGTCGACGGAGACGCCGGCCATGGCCCTTGCCCTCTCACTCGCCGGTCCGCGCGCTG
The DNA here is from genome assembly GCF_049629545.1 of Micromonospora citrea. GTDB lineage: Bacteria > Actinomycetota > Actinomycetes > Mycobacteriales > Micromonosporaceae > Micromonospora > Micromonospora citrea_A. The sequence continues at coordinate 107,690 of NZ_JBNADX010000018.1, read as the reverse complement.
GGCGGTCGACGGGAGGTGCCGCGGGCAGGCGGCGGCGGATCCGGGAACGGCACAGCCGTCCCCGGGGAGCCCACGCGGCGGCTGGATGACAGCCCACGCAGGCCCGCCCCGTCCCGCGCGCTGTCTCCCATCCGGACTGTCTGGCAGCGGAACGATCCCGCCGCCAACCGTCGGCCCCGGATTCTCACCAGGTCCACCGGGCGGCCTGAGCCGTCCGGGTCGCGGGCTTACCACGGTCGGACCGTGGATCACCGCCGGTTCGGAATTTCACCGAGCCCCGCCAGCGCGTGGTGGGTACACGGAAAGTCTTACACGTCGGCCCCGGGGGTACGCCACTCCCGGCGTGCTACCTCACACACCGTCCGCGCGGCGGCGGTCCACCGCGACGTACGACCCCGGTTGGCTCTTGGCGACCGTTTTCATCTCCGAGGCGACCGCGATCGCGACGAGCGGATCGGTGAAGCGCTTGCGGGAGTCCGACAGCGAGACGCCGATGGAGAGGGTGACCAGGTGCGCCCTGCGCACGTTGCCCCGACGGTCCTTGAGCTCCACGTAGCCGCGCTCGGCGTCGGTCGGGTCGTAGAGCTTGTCGGCGGCCCGTTCGAAGTCCACCACGGCCCGGGAGGTGAGCGGCCGGACCTGCTCCGGGGTGCAGACGATGACGAAGTCGTCCCCGCCGACGTGGCCGAGGAAGGCCGGCGGCAGCCCGATCGACACCACCGCCCGGTGCAGGCTGCGGGCCAGCGCGGAGATGAACTCGTCGCCGCGCACGAAGCCGTACCGGTCGTTGACGCTCTTGAACCGGTCGATGTCGACGTAGCCGACCGCGTAGTCGACGCCGCTGCGCACCCGGTCGCTGATCTCCCGGCGGATCCGGCTGTTGCCGGGCAGCCCGGTCAGCGGGGAGACCTCCCGGAACTCCTTGTTGCGGCGCAACGTCGAGTTGACCCGGGCCACCAGCTCCAGCGTGTCGAAGGGCTTGACCAGGTAGTCGTCCGCGCCGACGCTGAGACCGTTGACCTTGTCCTGGGTCATCCCCTTGGCGGTCAGCATGATCACCGGTAGGGCGGAGGTCATCGGGTCGGCGCGCAGCCGGCGGGTCAGCTCCAGGCCGTCGATGCGCGGCATCATCAGGTCCACCACGGCCAGGTCGGGGCGTTGCCGCTCGATGACCTCCAGTGCCTCCTGCCCGTCCGAGGCGTGCAGCACCTCGAAGCCGTGCAGCCGCAGGTTGAACTCGACGAAGCGGGCGATGTCCTCGTCGTCGTCGACGACGAGGATGACGTCGGGTCGGTCGCCGGCCGGCTCCACGTCAGGCCCCGGCGACCGCGCGCTCCGCGAGCCCCCGCAGGCGGCGGACCGCCTCGGCCGGGTCGGCCGCCCCGTACACCGCGGTGCCGGCGACGAACGCGTCGGCGCCCGCTGCCGCGGCCTGCTCGATGGTGTCGGCGGCGATCCCGCCGTCGACCTCGATCCGCAGCTCCAGGTGGCCGCTGTCGACGTGCCGGCGGGCGGCGCGCACCTTGTCCAGCAGTTGCGGGATGAACCGCTGCCCGCCGAAGCCCGCCTTGATCGTCATGATCAGCAGAGTGTCGAAGCTCGGCAGCAGCTCCAGGTACGGCTCGATCGGGGTGTCCCGGTCGATGGCCAACCCGGCCTTCGCCCCGGCGGAGCGCAGGTCCTTGGCCAGCGCCACCGGGTCGTCGCAGGCCTCGGCGTGGAAGGTGACGTTGTAGGCGCCGGCGTCGGCGTAGCCCGGGGCCCAGCGACGCGGGTCGTCGATCATGAGGTGCACGTCGAACGGGATCTGGGTGGCTGCCCGCAGGCTCTGCACCACCGGCAGCCCGATGGTCAGGTTCGGCACGAAGTGGTTGTCCATCACATCGACGTGCAACCAGTCCGCGGCGCCCTCCACGGCGCGGACCTCTTCGGCGAGGCGGGCGAAATCGGCGGCGAGGATGCTGGGCGCGACGATCGGCGGCGGTACGGTCACCGGGTCAGTGTACGAACGCGGCCACCCGCCGCGGTCAGCGCGCCTCCACCGGGAACACCCTGTGACCCAGGGGTCACCGCTGGTGCAAGATTGGACCCCGCGCAACCGGGAAGCGGACGAAAGGCCATCCGTGACTGGCCGATCGACGGAAACGCGGGAACACTCCATCGGGGACGGTCACATATGCTGCACGGCCGACGGCGGGGCAATGCCGTGCGGGCCGCGATGATCGGCCGTCATCTCCCGGAAAGGGCGGACGATGCGACGGTGGCTCGTGGCGCTGGCGCTGGCCGGCGCGGCGACGGTGACGATGAGCGGCTGCATCCAGCAGCACCGGGGCGACGGCGACCTGATCGACGACTGGCCGGCGCTGCCCGTGCCCCAGTTGTTCGTGCCCGCCACGGACGCCTGCCTGCCGCGGATCACGGCGGTGGTGCAGGCCAGCACCTACGACACGGTGGACTGCGCACGCAGCCACCTGGCCGAGGCGATCCACGTGGGCGCGTTCACCGGCGCCGCCGAGCGCGGCCCCCGGCCGGAGCCGGGGTCGCCGGCACTGCGCCCGGCGCGGGCCGAGTGCGACCAGCGCGCCCGCGAGGTGCTCGGCGGTGACTGGCACTCCGCGCGACTGACCCTGAACATCGCGCTGCCCTCCGTGTCGGCCTGGAACGGCGGCGCCCGCTGGTTCCGCTGCGACCTGAGCGAGACCGACAGCATCGACAACACCCGGCCGGTCAACCGGACCGGGAGCCTGCGCGGCGCGATGATCGGCGACAACCCGCTCTCCCACCGCTGCTTCGACCCGAAGCTCATTGGCAACAACCTGAACTACATGGCGCCGGTGCTCTGCTCCGAGCCGCACCGGGCCGAGTTCGTCGGCGTGTACCTCGAACGCGACCTGAGCTGGGAGGCGTTCACCAAGGCCAACCAGCAGGTGCACCGGCGCTGCATGGCGCTGATCGCCAGCTTCGCCGAGGTGCCCAACAACGCCGACCTGCCGTACCGGGCCGGGTCGATCTTCTACCCGCCGTCGCAGCGGGAGTGGGAGGAGGGCGACCGGGGCATCCGCTGCTTCCTGTGGAGCGACGACCGGAAGCTGACCCGGTCGATGCGCGGCGTCGGCCCGCAGGGGCTGCCCGCCATCTGAGGCCGGGTATGCTGCCGCACCGTGGCGGCACCGTCGCCCGAGCGGCGGCGAAGGATCGATGCGATGCGGCGGTACGGCACGGCGGTCACCGTGGGCCTCCTCGCGGTCCTCGCGCTGACCGGCTGTCGCGCCCCGGCCGGGCTGGACGCGGACATCGCCGACGACTGGCCGGCCCTCGCCGCCCCGCAACACGTCGTCCCCGCCGCCGGGGTCTGCCTTGCGGGCACCCAGGACGTCGGCCACCTCGGCGGCTACCAGCCGGTCGACTGCGCACGGCCGCACCGCACCGAGACCATGCACGTCGGCACCCTGACCGGGGCCCACGCCAAACCGACGACCCCGCCGGCGAGCGGCACCCCGGCGCTGCGCGCGGCCCGCGCCGAGTGCGACCGGGAGGTCCGCCGGGCGGTCGGCGGCGACTGGCGCGCCGGCCGGCTCGGTCTCGCCGTCGTCCTGCCCTCCCCTGCGGCCTGGACCGGCGGGGCCCGCTGGTTCCGGTGCGACCTCAGCGAGATCCGGGGTCTCGACGAGCCGGGCGTGGTCCCCCGCACCGGCAGCCTGCGCGGCGCGCTGAAGGGCGACGGCGACCTGCGGCTGGGCTGCTTCGACCCGACGGTGGCCGGTGGCGCGGTCGAGGCGATGGTCCCGGTCCCCTGCACCGCCCGGCACCACGCCGAGTTCGTCGGCGTCTGGCAGGCCGAGGGCCTCAGCCACGCCCAGCTCAGCCGGGGCGACGAGCGGGTCCACCGCGGATGCCTCCGGCTGCTCGCGAGGTACACCGGGGTGCCCGACGACGGCACCGTGCGCTTCCGCGCCGGCTCGATCTTCTACCACCCCCGGGAACGGGAGTGGCGCGACGGCAATCACGGCGTGCAGTGCTTCCTGTGGCTCGACGACCGCGCCCTGACCCGCTCGCTCAAGGGCGCCGGCACCCGCGGGCTGCCGCTGCGCTGAGCCCGTGCCGGGTCGGGGTTGCCCGGGCACGGACGGCGGACCCCGCGGTTGGGGCGAGCTGGGACTCGTTGCGGAACGTCGCGTCCGCGCCCGGACCAGGAGACCTTCACATCCACCGGCCCGGCCGGTCAACGGGGCTCCGGCCGGGACGGCGTAACTGCCACAATCCGGCACATCGAGCGGCCCGGCGCGGCCGGCTCACCGGGGCGCGACGCGCAGCCGCTCCACCAGGTCACGGACCTCCGGCAGGTCACCCCAACCGGCCGACAACCGGCCGTGCAGGCCGCGCAGCTCGTGCACGATGGTGGTCCGCCGGGTCCGCAGCGCCTCCTGCACGACCGGCGCCGCCACCTCCACCGCCGCGTCCGGCATCCCCGCGCAGGTGTAGCCGTCCGCCAGCCGCAGGCTGAGCAGCAGGTACGTCGGGCGCATCCGCACCGGCAGGTGCGCCAACGACCGCTGGGTGGCGTGCACCGCCCGGCGGGCCGTGGCCCGGTCGCCGGTGTGGGCGGCCACGTCACGCAACGCCCCACCGATGGACGACTCGACCCGCACCTCGCCCTCGTCGCCGGTCAGCCAGGGCGCCTCCGCGCGGTCCCGTTCGTCGAGCCGGGACAGCCCCCGACGGGCCAGGTCGACCTGCCGCCGACACTCGGCCGCGCCACCGTCGAGGGCGTACGCCCGGGCCTGGTACAGGTGCGACAGCGTCGACATCCAGCCCCGGGAGGGGTCCACCGCGCCGAGCGCCCGGGCGTACGCCAGCGACGACGCGCCGTCCCGGTCCAGCCGGGTCAACGTGCAGTAGTCGGTGAGGAGCATGGCCTGGGCGACGCGGTCGGCGCAGACGCCGGCCCAGCGCAGGCCGTGCCCGACCCAGGCCATGCCGACGACGCTCTGCCCCCGCTGCATCCGCAGCCGGCCGGCCAGCTGTGCGTAGTGGGCGGCGACCCGCAGCAGGCTGTGCGGGGACCGCCCGGCGGCGTCGACCACCTCGGCCCAGCGCACCAGCAGGTGCAGGACGTGCTCGATGGCGCCGACGACCTCGGTGGAGACGCTCTCGACGGTCGCCTGCGTGTAACCCGGCAGCAGCGCGGTCAACCCGTGCACGAGGTCCGGCACCGGCTCGGTCGGCAACGTCGTCGGGTCGCGCCGGTCGAGGCGGTCCAGAGCCGCCAGGACGTCGCCGACCGGCGGCACCGCACAGCCGTCGTCGCCGTGCAACGGGCAGGAGAACCCACGGTCGGGCAGCCGCAGTGGCCACGTCGGCACACCGGGCGGCGTGACCCGGTCGACGGTGTCCGGGCCCGGCACCACCGCGAACAGGGTCGGGTCGTTCGCCCCCAGGTGGGCCGCACGCCGTCCGGCGCCCGGCCCGGCCAGCGCGGTCAGCGCGCCGCCCGTGCCCAGCAGCTCGTCCAGGCGCGCGGGCAGCCCCATCGGTGACTCCCGCAGCCCGCTCTCCACCTTGCTGATCACGCTGTGGTGGTAGCCGACCCGCAGGCCGAGCTGACCCTGGGTCAGCCCGGCACGGCGGCGCCACGAGCGTAGCTCCCGACCGAACTCCGCCCACCGTTCGCCCCCGCGGACCTCCATCACCCCTCCCGATCGACCGGGTCGGCCTGCCCGGGTCGAGTGGTGCTGGACTATAGCAGCCGATCGGGGCAGCTCAATGGGTCACGGAGGGCCCGCGGGCTCAGCCCCGGCGCAGCACCGCCAGGAACATCGCGTCGGTGCCGTGCCGGTGCGGCCAGAGCTGCACCGTCGGGCCGTCGCCCAGCCCCGGCATGCCGGCCGGCAGCAGCGTACGGGCGTCGACGAAGTCGGCCGGCACTGCGGCGCGGCGGGCCGCCTCGGTCACCGTCACGTGCGTCTCCACCGTGTGCGGCGAACAGGTCACGTACGCGACCAGGCCACCGGGGCGCGCGGCGCGCAGGGCGGCGGTGAGCAGTTCCCGCTGCAACCGGGTCAGCGGCGGCAGGTCGGACGGTTGACGCCGCCACCGGGACTCCGGCCGGCGGCGCAGCGACCCCAGCCCGGTGCAGGGCGCGTCCACCAGCACCCGGTCGAAGTGCCCCTCCGGCAGCTTCGGGTCGGCGCCGACCGTCCGCCCGTCGGTGTGCAGCACGTTCACCGGCAGTCCCCGGGTGGCCTGCTCGACCAGCCGGGCCCGGTGCTCGGAGACCTCGACGGCGGTCAGCCGCGCGTCGCGCTGCGCGGCGATCGCGCCGAGCAGGCCGGACTTGCCGCCGGGGCCGGCGCACAGGTCGAGCCACCGCCCGTCCGGGCCGTCCAGCGGGGCGTTGGCCAGGGCGTGGGCCACCAGCTGCGAACCCTCGTCCTGCACGTGCGCCCGCCCCTGCGCCAGCGCCGGCAGGTCGCCGGGGGCGCCGCCGGAGAGGTAGACCGCGTACGGCGAGAACGCGCCGGGCGCGCCACCCACCTCGTCGGCCAGCTCGACCGGGTCGGCCAGGCCGGGCCGGGCGCACAGGTGCACCGGGGGCCGCTCGTTGTCCTCGATCAGCAGCCGGGTGGTCTCCCCCAGGTCGCCGCCGAGCGCGTCGTTGAAGGCCCGCACGATCCACTGCGGATGGCTGTACGCCAGGGCGAGGTGCCCGATCGGGTCGGTCTCCATCGGCGGGGCGAGCTTCGCCACCCAGGCGTCGGCGTCGCGACCGGACACCTCGCGCAGCACGGCGTTGGCGAAACCGGTGGCGCCGGGTCCCACCGTGCGGACCAGGTCGACGGTGGACGACACCGCCGCGTGCGCCGGCACCCGGGTGTGCAGGAGCTGGTACGCCCCGAGCCGCAGCGCGTCGCGCACCGGCGGGTCGATCCGCTCGACGTCCCGGCCGGCCGCGTCGGTGAGGATCGCGTCCAGGGTGCCGGTGTGGCGCAGCGTGCCGTACGTCAGCTCGGTGGCGAAGGCGGCGTCCCGACCGCTCAGCCCCTCCTCGCGCAGGATCGCCGGGAGCACCAGGTTGGCGTACGCGTCGTCCCGGTGCACCGCGGCGATCGCCTGGTAGGCGGCGTACCGGGGCAGGTCGACGGCCGGGCGGGCACGGCCGCCGCGCCGGTCGAAGCCGGGCCGGTCGCCGCGGAACCCGCCGCCGGCGGGACGGTCGCCGCGCCGGGCGTCGGGACGGCGGGGCGCGGACCGGTCGTACCGGTCACCACGGGGGGCGTCGCCGCGGCCGGCGGACCGGTCCCCCCGGGGGCTGTCGGAGCGGAAACTGTCGGGACGGTCCGAGGGGGCGCTCACGCGAACACCTCGCCGGCGGTGACCCGGGCGCCGCGCGCCCAGTCGCTCGCCGACATGGCCTTCTTGCCCGCCGCCCGGACCTCGCCGAGCTGCACCGGTACCGTCGCGGTGCCGACCAGCACCCGGGACTTCTCCGCCAGCAGCTCGCCCGGCTTCAGCTCGGGGCCGTTCGCCACCGGGGTGACCGGGCCGAGCTTGACCCGCTCGTCGCGGAAGGTCGTCCACGGGCCGGGGGCGGGGGTGCAGGCGCGGACACGCCGGTCCACCGCGAACGCCGGGTCGTTCCAGCGCACCCGGGCGTCCTCCACCGTCAGCTTCGGCGCCAGGGACACCCCGTCGGCCGGCTGCGGCTCGGCGCGGGCCGTCCCCGCCTCGATCGCGTCGAGCACGGCCACCAGCAGGCCGGCCCCGGAGTGGGCCAGCCGCTCCAGCAGGTCGCCGGAGGTGTCGGTGGGACGGATCTCGTCGGTGAGGGTGCCGTACACCGGGCCGGTGTCCAGCCCCTGCTCCAGCTGGAAGACGCTGGCGCCGGTCAGCTCGTCGCCGTGCAGCACGGCGTGCTGCACGGGGGCCGCGCCGCGCCAGGCGGGCAGCAGCGAGAAGTGCAGGTTGATCCAGCCGTGCCGGGGGATCTCCAGGGCGACCGGCGGCACCAGCGCGCCGTACGCGACCACGGGGACGCAGTCCGGGGCCAGCTCGCGCAGCCGGTCGAGGAACTCCGGCTCCCGGGGCCTGGCCGGGGTGAGCACCTCGACGCCGTGCTCGTCGGCCCAGGCGCCGACGGGCGAGCGGACCAGGCCGCGACCACGGCCGGCGGGGGCGTCGGGACGGGTGACCACGGCCAGCAGCTCGTGCCCGGAGGCGTGCACGGCGGCCAGGGCGGGGACGGCGACGGCCGGCGTACCGGCGAAGACCAGGCGCATCCGGGTCACCGCCCCAGGCCGAAGGGGTTACCGGCGACGTGCGGGCTCAGCTTGACCGTGGGCGGGGCGGCCGGGTCGTACCAGTCGGCCTGGCGGATGGCCTTCATCGCCTGCTTGCGCCCGGCCGGGTCCAGCCGGTCGACGAAGAGCACCCCGTCGAGGTGGTCGGTCTCGTGCTGCACGCAGCGCGCCATCAGCCCGGTGCCGACGATCTGCAACGGGTCGCCGTAGCCGTTGAAGCCCTTGGCGATCACGTTCTGCCGGCGCTTGGTGTCGAAGTAGAGCCCGGGGATGGAGAGGCAGCCCTCGGGGCCGTCCTGCTCCTCGGCGTCGGGGAACTCGAGCACCGGGTTGACCAGGTGACCGAGGACGTCGTCGACGTCGAAGGTGAACACCCGCAGGCCCACGCCGAGCTGCGGTGCGGCCAGGCCGGCCCCGCCCTGCTCGCGCATCGTGTCGGTGAGGTCGGCGATGAGCCTACGCAGCTCGACGTCGAAGTCGACGACCGGATCGGCCGGCGTGCGCAGCACCGGATCCCCGAACAGACGGATGGGCTGGACGGTCACTCGGTGTGGCTCCTTCGGCGGGACGGACGGATGCCGTACCAGTCTACGGAGTGCCGGGGGCGGTCCCGGCCGGCGTACCGCGATGCGCGCCCGCCGGCCCCGTGTCGATGGTCACCGGCAGGGTCTCGTAGCCGCGCAGGGTGAGCCGGGTCCGGTGCCGGGGCCGCCCGGCGAGGGCGAGGTCGGGCAGCCGGCGCAGCAGCAGCGGGAAGGCGACCTGCGCCTCCAGCCGGGCCAGCCCGGCGCCGAGACAGTAGTGCGGCCCGGCCCCGAACGACAGCGGGTGCGACTGCGCCCGCCACGGGTCGAACCGCGCCGGCCGCGGGTAACGCCGCGGGTCCCGGTTGGCCGCGCCGAGCAGCAGCAGCGTCCAACTGCCGGCCGGCAGGTCGACCCCGCCCACGGTCGCCGGGGCGGTGTTGACCCGGGTGGTGAGCTGCACCGGCGAGTCGTAGCGCAGCAGCTCCTCCACGTGGTCGGCGGCGAGGTCGGGCCGCTCGCGCAGTGCCTGCGCGGCGCGCGGATGGTCGAGCAGCACCACCAGGCCGTTGCCGAGCAGGTTGGTGGTGGTCTCGAAGCCGGCGACCAGCAGCACCACCAGGTTCGCCAGCAGCTCGTCGCCGGAGAGCCGGCCGCCGTCGGCGTCGTGCACCTGCACCAGCGCGGTGGTCAGGTCGTCGGCCGGCGTGCGGCGGCGGTCCTCGACCAGCGCGGCGAAGTAGCGGGTCAGCTCGGTCGCGCCCCGGTCGGCGACGGCCAGCTCGTCGAGGGTGATCTCCGGCTCCAGCACCCCGGTCAGGTCCGCCGCCCAGCGACGGAACAGCGGCCGGTCGGCCGCCGGGACGCCGAGCAGCGCGCAGATCACCCCGACCGGCAGCGGGTACGCGAAGTCGGCCAGGAAGTCGACCGGTTCCCCGTCGGCCGCCCGCGCGAGCATCGCGTCGACCAGCTCGTCGGCCTGGGCCGACACCACGTCCCGCATGGCGGCGATCCGGCGCGGGGTGAACGCCCCGGCCGCCAGCCGCCGCATCCGGCTGTGGTCGGGCGGGTTGGTGCGCAGCATGGAGCGGGAGATGGAGGCGACGGCGGGGCTGTCCCGCCAGCCGGGCAGGAACTGGTCGCGCAGCGCGTCGTCCATCACCCCGAAGCGGGGGTCGCGCAGGATCGCGTCGGCCTCGACGTAGCCGGTGACCGCGAAGAACACCGGCCCGGCCTGGGCCACCGGCCCGTGGGCGCGCAACAGCTCGTACGTGGGGTACGGGTCGATGCGCCCCGGCGGCGACATGAGCAGGGCGAGCGCCTCGGGTGCGTCCATGGCCGGCCTCCCGCGTCGATGCGTCGGAAGGCTCCATCATGCGTGCCGGAGGCCGTCGCGGCGACCCCGGACGGTCAGGCGCCGGCGCCGGGCTCCCCCGCGAGGACCGCGTCGCCGCCGAGCAGGGCGTGCTCGGGCAGCGGCAGCGTGATGCCGTGCGCGGCCTCCCAGTCGTGGATCGTCGACGGGCGGACCTGGGCGGCGAAGTAGTCGACCGCGCTCACGCCGCCGACGACCGGCTCGTCCACCTCGGCCACGAGCTGGGCCGGCACCAGGTGGAAGCCGTTCTGCAGGGCAGCGCTGAGCCGTCGGTGGCCGTCGACGACGAAGTAGTACTCGCCGGTGTAGCCGATCCGCAGCGGCTCCAGGGCCTCGTCGCCGGCCTCGGCCACCTCCCCGACGAACTGCGAGTCCCAGAGCCCGCGCAGGGTGGCGATGTCCTCGGTGGGGAAGACGCGGGCCGGGTCGAGCAGCAGCAGCGGCGGGGCCTGGTCGAGCACGTCGGCGCCGAGCCGACCCTCGTACGCGTCGATGATGTGCGCGATCACCTCGGCCGCGGTGGCCCGGGTGCTGTCGCAGATCAGGTCGTAGTTGCGCAGCCGGGCCTTGTCGACGCCGTAGCGGACGATGAACCGGCTGCGCTCGCTCTCGCTGCGCTCCCGGAGCTTGGCCTTCGCCTCCTCCAGGGAGGTGTAGCTCTCGGCCGGGCCGGAGGGGCGCAGCAGCACCCGGCGGGCCGCCTCGCCCGGCTCGGTGATCATGTGCACCTTGAGCGCGTCGGTGAAGAAGTGCCAGGCCAGCCGGGAGTCCATCACCAGCGACTCGCCGGAGGCGGCGATGTCGCGCTGGAGCTGGTCGACGTAGCCGTCGACGGCCTGGTCCAGCTCGGCGTGCAGGTTGAGCTGGAGCGCCGTCATCTGCCGCTCCTGGGCCATCTGGCGGTAGAGGTCGCCGACGCTGACCCGGCGCATCCCGAGCCGCTTGGCGATCTCGACGGAGACGGTGCTCTTGCCGCTGCCGAGGTCCCCGTTGAAGACGATCGATTTACGAACGGTCACGACTGGTCCACCCCTGATCACCGGCTGATTGACATCATCGATTCGGCGCCGGACCGACGCCTTCCGCCATCGTCGCGCCATCCCTGCGCCCGGGCATGACGGGCGATGCTATCACGCGCCTGCCAGCGCATTGTCGGACGCGGTGTGCGACGGTGACGCTCCGTTGCGGCCGACCGGACGACCGGCGTACCCGGGTCACCCGCCGGGCCGGCGTCGGCGAGTCCTCAGAACAGGCTCAACGGGTCGACCTGGAGCCGGACCGGCTCCGCGGCCTTGCGCGCGCTGCGCACCCCGGCCGCCGTGTGCAGCGCCTCGGCCAGGGCGGCGGCCCGGGCCCGGGGCACCCGGACCAGCATCCGCTCGCGGCCCTCGTCGGCCGGCACCGGGCCGAGCACCTCGGCGGAGTCCGGCAGGCGGGCCTCGGCGAGCAGGCCGGCCACCGCCTCCGCCGTGCCGGTGACGCTGGCCATCTTCGTCGCCGGCGGGAAGCCCAGCTCCCGCCGCTCGGCCAGTTCCCGGGCCGCGAACCAGGCCGGGTCCCAGCGCAGCAGCGCCTGCACCGGAGCGAGCGCACCGTCGGCGACCACGACCACCCGGCCGCCGGCCGGGCCGGGCCGGGCCAGCGCGGCGGCGCTCAGCCAGCGGCGCAGCGCCTCCTCACCGGCGCGCAGGTCGGCCCGGGTGAGCAGGGCCCACGAGTCGAGCAGCAGCACCGCCCCGTAGCCGCCCTCGGCGAGCGGCTCCGCGCCCGGGGTGGCGATCACCAGGCCCGCGCCGCCGGGCACCGTGCCCAGCACCTCTTCCCGGCCCGAGGTGCGCACCGGCACACCGGGGAAGGCCCGGCCCAGCTCCTCCGCGGTGCGCCGGGCCCCGGTGACCGAGGCGCGCAGCCGCCGCCCGCCGCACTCGGGGCAGGCGTACGCGGCGGCGACCCGGCCGCACCAGCGGCAGGCGGGCGTGCCGGCGGCCGAGGGCAGCGCCAGCGGGCCGGCGCAGTGCGGGCAGCGGGCCGGGGTGCGGCAGTCCGCGCAGGAGACCGCGGGGAGGTAACCGCGGCGGGGCACCTGGACCAGCACCGGGGCGTCCGCGCGCAGGGCGTCGCGGGCGGTGGTCCAGGCCAGGCTCGGCAGCCGGGCGGTGGCCGCGCCGGGGTCGCGGGCCAGTTGCGGGTCGTCACCGGTCGGGGCGATGGCCGGGGTACGCGCCCGCACGGCCGCCCGGTCGGCGACCACCTCGCGGGCCCAGCCGGTCTCCACCAGCAACTGCGCCTCGGCGGTACGGGTGAACCCGCCGACCAGGGCGGCGGCCCCGGCGAGCTGGGCGCGGGTCAGCAGCACGTCGCGGGCGTGCGGGTACGGGGCCCGGGGCTCGGCGTGCAGGTCGTCGCCGTCGTCCCAGATCGCCACCAGGCCGAGCCGGTCGACCGGGGCGAACATCGCCGCCCGGGTGCCGATCACCACGGGCACGTCGCCACGCCGAGCGGCGAGGAAGGCCCGATACCGGCGGGCCGGGCCGAGGGCGGCGGAGAGGCAGGCGTGCCGGCCCGGGCCGAGCGTCGCGGTGAGCGCGGTGTCGAGGCGGTCGAGGTCCCGGGCGTCGGCCACCACCACGACCGCGCCCCGGCCGCCGACGACGGTGGCGGCGACCGCGTCGGCGTACCGCGCCGCCCAGTCCTCGCCGGCGAGGGCCGACCAGACCGCGCGCGGGGCGCGTCCTTCGGCGAGCGCCCGCAGGTAGGCCGGACCGGCCGGGTAGTCCCGCCAGCCGCGCGGGTCGACGGCCGGAGTGGCGACGGGCTCGGACGCGGCATCCGCCACCGACCGGCTGGAGGACGGCATGCCGGACGGGATGGTGGCGGGGATCGGCGCGGCACCCGCCGTCGGGCGCCCTCCAGAGGTGCCGGAGGCCGGGTCGGCGGAGGCCGGGTCGGCGGAGGCCGCGGAGACGCCGGCCGCGCCGGTGTCGTCGCCGGCCGGGGCGGCGGGGGCCGGGGCGTCGCGGGGTTCCTTCTCGACCCGGGCGTGCCGGGGCGGGACGGCCAGGCGGAGCACGTCGGCGAGGTTGCCGGCGTACCGGTCGGCGACCGCCCGGGCCAGCCGGGCGACCTCCGGCGCCAGCACCGGCTCCGGGGAGACGACCTTCTCCAGGTACGCCAGCCGGGGGTGGGCGGACTCCGCGACCCGGTCCAGCAGCCAGCCGTCCACGAGTTGTCCCGCGAAGCGGACCTTCACCCGGACCCCGGCACGCGCCTCGGCGTCCAGTTCGGCGGGGACCAGGTAGTCGAAGGGGCGGTCCAGGTGCGGCAGGGGCACGTCGACGCAGACGCGAGCGACCGGCGACCCGTCAGCGGGTCGCCGGTCGCTGCGCCTGGTGCCGGTCAGGCTCCCGCGGCCGACTTGAGGTCGGCGGCCCGGTCGGTGCTCTCCCAGGTCAGGTCCGGCAGCTCACGGCCGAAGTGGCCGTACGCGGCGGTCTGCTGGTAGATCGGGCGCAGCAGGTGCAGGTCCCGGATGATGGCGGCCGGACGCAGGTCGAAGACCTCGGTGACGGCCTTCTCGATGGCGGCGACCGGCACGTTCTCGGTGCCGAACGTCTCGATGAACAGGCTGACCGGGTGGGCCTTGCCGATCGCGTACGCGACCTGCGCCTCGCAGCGCTCGGCCAGTCCGGCGGCCACCACGTTCTTGGCCACCCAGCGCATCGCGTACGCGGCCGACCGGTCCACCTTCGACGGGTCCTTGCCGGAGAACGCGCCGCCGCCGTGCCGGGCGTACCCGCCGTAGGTGTCGACGATGATCTTCCGGCCGGTCAGGCCGGCGTCACCCATCGGGCCACCGATCTCGAACCGGCCGGTCGGGTTGACCAGCAGCCGGTAGCCCTCGGTGTCCAGGCCGAGGCTCTCCAGCTCCGGCTCGATGACGTGCTCGCGCACGTCCGGGGTGAGCAGCGACTCCAGGGAGATGTCCGCGGCGTGCTGGCTGGACACGACCACCGTGTCGAGACGGACCGGGCGCAGGCCGTCGTACTCGATGGTGACCTGGGTCTTGCCGTCCGGGCGCAGGTACGGCACGGTGCCGTCCTTGCGGACCGCGGCGAGCCGGCGGGCCAGCCGGTGCGCCAGCGCGATCGGCAGCGGCATCAGCTCGGGGGTCTCCGAGCAGGCGAAGCCGAACATCATGCCCTGGTCACCGGCGCCCTGCGCGTCCAGCGCGCTCTCCGACGCCCCGGTACGCAGCTCGAAGGCGTTGTCGACGCCCTGGGCGATGTCGGCGGACTGCTGGCCGATGGAGACGCTGACGCCGCAGGACGCCCCGTCGAAGCCCTTCTTCGACGAGTCGTATCCGATCTTGAGGATGGTGTCCCGGACGATGGTCGGGATGTCCGCGTACGCCTTGGTGGTCACCTCGCCGGCGACGTGCACCTGACCCGTCGTGATCAGGGTCTCCACCGCGACACGGCTGTGCGGATCCTTGGCGAGCAGGGCGTCGAGGATGCCGTCGCTGATCTGGTCGGCGATCTTGTCCGGGTGGCCTTCCGTGACCGATTCGGACGTGAAGAGACGTGTCACGGTACTCCTAATCACTTGATCTCGGTGGAACACTTCGCTCGCGGCAGTTTAGCCACCCCGGTTCCAGGGTGACTCCGGAACACGGATGTGACCAGTGTTCAGGAACGGTCGGCCAGTCGCGCGACCACGAGGTCCCAGACGCCGTCGGCCAGTTCCTCCTTCGCCTGCTCGGGCAGCATGTGCAGGGAACCGTCCGCGCCGATGACCGTCGCCGCGTTGGTCTCGGCGCCGAAGACCTTGTCGACGCCGACCTCGTTGACCACGATGAGGTCCGCACGTTTGCGGACGAGCTTGGCCCGGCCGTTGGCCTCGGCGTCGCCGGTCTCGGCGGCGAAGACCACCAGCAGCTGCTCGGGCCGGCGGCGTCGGCCCAGCTCGGCGGCGATGTCGGGGTTGGTGACCAGCTCGATGGTGGGCGCGCTGCCGTCGTCCGACTTCTTGATCTTGCCGGGGGCGTACGTCGCCGGCCGGAAGTCGGCCGGGGCCGCGGCCATCACCACCACGTCGGCGTCGGCGGCGGCCTCCAGGGTGGCCTTGCGCAGCTCCTCGGTGGTGCCGACGCGGACCAGGTCGACGCCGGCCGGGTCGGGCAGGGCGACGTTCGCCGCGACCAGGGTGACCCGGGCGCCCCGGGCCACGGCGGCGCGGGCGAAGGCGTACCCCTGCTTGCCGGAGGAGCGGTTGCCGAGGAACCGGACCGGGTCCAGCGGCTCGCGGGTGCCGCCGGCGGTCACCACGACGTGCCGGCCGGCGAGGTCCGCCGGGGCGTCGACGCCCCGGGCCAGGGCGCGGCGGGCCACGGCGAAGATCTCCGCCGGGTCGGGCAGCCGCCCCTTGCCGGTGTCGGCGCCGGTGAGCCGGCCGACGGCGGGCTCGATCACCCGTACGCCCCGGGAGCGCAGCGTGGCGACGTTGGCGACGGTGGCCGGGTGCTCCCACATCTCGGTGTGCATGGCCGGGGCGAGCACGACCGGGCACCGGGCGGTGAGCAGCGTGTTGGTGAGCAGGTCGTCGGCGAGGCCGTGGGCCGCCTTGGCGAGCAGGTCCGCCGTGGCCGGCGCGACCACCACCAGATCGGCCCGCTGGCCGAGCCGGACGTGCGGCACCTCGTGCACGTCGGACCAGACGTCGTCGGCCACCGGCCGACCGGAGAGCGCCGCCCAGGTCGGCGCCCCGACGAAGCGGAGCGCTGACGCGGTCGGCACGACCCGGACCCGGTGGCCCGACTCGGTGAACAGCCGCAGCAGCTCACACGCCTTGTAGGCGGCGATGCCGCCGCCGACCCCCAGGACGATCTCGGCGGACATCGGCGCGCGGGGTGTTACGGCTGGTCGGTCGGCTCGGCGGTGAGCAGGCCCGCGTTGATCTCGCGCATGGCGATGGAGAGCGCCTTCTCCTGCGGGGTGGTCTCCACGAGCGGGCCGACGTACTCCAGCAGGCCCTCGCCGAGCTGGCTGTAGTAGGCGTTGACCTGGCGGGCCCGCTTGGCGGCGAAGATCACCAGCGCGTACTTCGAGGTGGTCTTCTCGAGGAGCTCGTCGATCGGCGGGTTGGTGATGCCCTCGGGGTTGGCGATGGATCCCACGAAAATTAACCCTCTGCGTCTGAAGTGTCCGCGCGAGCGCGGCTGGTCGCTCAACCGCGCAGGCGCGGTCGGGCGGGAGCCGGACAGGAAGAACCGAGCAAGCCTACCAGCTCGTCGACGACCCGCTCGGTGAGGTCGTGGACGACAGTGTGTCCGACGGTCGCGACGAGCGCCGGATCCGGGGGGTGTCCGGGCGGCGTCAGCAGCACCAGGCGGGCGTCCGGCAGGGCCTCCCGGACGGCGAGCGCGCCGGGCAGGTCGAGCGGGAGCAGCACCGGCCGTCCCTGCGCCAACCGGGCCCGCAGCGGCTCGCGGGGCGTGCCGCGCAGGTGCGGGCCCATCCGGAACCACTCCAGCAGCTCCCCGGCGGCGACCATCCGGTCGAACTCGGCGGGTGCGACGAAGAGCCGGTCGACGCCGTCGGACTCGCCGGGGCGAGGCGGCCGGGTGGTGACCGGCACCGGCACCCACACGGACGGAGAACGCGCCCGGACCAACTCGACGACACCGTCCCGGCCGGCACCCGAAGGTCCGGTCAGGACGGTGAGCCGAGCCGCCGGGCGCGTCTCGTCATCCGTGCTCACCGCTTGTTTCTACACGGTGGCGTCGGTCAGTTCGCGGCGAACTCTCCAAGCAGCGCCTTGCGCTGCTGCTCGCCCAGGCCGCGCAGACGACGGCTGTCAGCGATCTTGAGCTTCTCCATGATCTGGGTGGCCCGGATCTTGCCGATGCCCGGCATCGCCTGCAGGACGGCCGAAACCTTCAGCTTGCCGACGACGTCGTCGGACTCGGCCCGCTCAAGGACGGCGGCGAGGGTGGTCTTGCCCTGCTTGAGCTGCTCCTTCAGCTCAGCACGGGCCTTGCGGATCTCCGCAGCCTTCTCCAGCGCGGCAGCGCGCTGCTCGGGGGTCAGTGACGGGAGCGGCACCAGTTCTCCTCAGGTCCCTATCGCGACGGGCGGAACGCGCCGCCGCTCTGTGAAACGTGGTGTCGCTGGCAACCAAAGGGGTCCGTGGTTACCAGCGCGGGGAAAACTAGCGGTCGACGGCGCTTTCGGCAACGTGGGCGCGCGAAGATCAACGTAAAGTGACCGAGCCGTCAGTCAGCCAGAACGCCCCGGCAGTCGGCCAGGACGCGCTCCGCGGCGGCCCGCAGGGCGGCCGGATCCGGGCCGGCGCCCAGCACGTCGCGAGAGTACGACGGGAGCACCGACGGCAGGCTCGACCCGAACACGGTCCGCAGGTCGGCGGCCGTCGCGCCCTGCGCCCCGAGGCCCGGGGCGAGCAACGGACCGTTGACCCGGGAGAGGTCGTGGCCGGTGTCGCCGATCGTCGCCCCGACCACCAACCCGAAGCTGCCGAGCGGCTGCGCACCCGCGTTGAGCTGGGAAATCTCGTCGATGACGGTCTGCGCGACGGTGCGTCCGTCAGCGCCACGAGCCCGCTGCACCTGGGCTCCCTCGGGATTCGAGGTGAGCGCCAGCACGAAGACGCCGCCGCCGTGCGTGGCCGCCAACTCGAACATCGGCGCCAGCGATCCGACGCCCAGGTAAGGACTGGCGGTCACCGCGTCGACATACAGCGGAGCGGCCGGATCGAGGTATGCCGAGGCGTACGCGGCGACGGTGGAGCCGATGTCGCCCCGCTTGACGTCGAGCAGAACGAGCGCGCCGGATTCGCGCAACTGTCGGATAGTTGACTCTAGAATCCCGACACCCCGGGCACCGAAGCGCTCGAAAAAGGCCGACTGGGGCTTGACGACCGCGACCCGGTCACCGATCGCCTCGACGACCGTCCGGGCGAACCGGTCCAACCCGTCGACGTCGTCGGACAGCCCCCAGCGGGCCAGCAGCCCGGGATGCGGGTCGATGCCCACGCAGAGCGGTCCCCGCTCGGTCATCGCCCGGTGCAACCGGACACCGAAGGTCTCCATCCGTCCCTCTCCCTCACACGCTCGTGCTCGCCGGGCGGCGTCCGCCGACCCGTCGTCCCGTCCTCGCGCCGCAGCTCGCGCCGGCGCGGTCAGCCGGCCTTCACCGCCGCGGCGACTCCGGCCGCGATCCGGGCCACGTCGGCGTCGTCGGTGACGTACGGCGGCATGGTGTAGACCAGATCGCGGAACGGGCGCAGCCAGACCCCCTGCGCCGCCGCCGCGGCGGTCGCCGCCGCGAGGTCCACCTCGTGGTCCAGCTGCACCACCCCGATGGCGCCCAGCACCCGTACGTCGAGGACGCCGGCAGCGCCGCGCAGCGGCTCCAGGCCGGCCCGCAGCCCCGCACCCACCCTGGACACCTGCCCGGCCCAGTCACCGGCCCGCAGCAGCCCCAGGGAGGCGTTGGCGACCGCGCAGGCGAGCGGGTTGCCCATGAAGGTCGGCCCGTGCGCCAACACCCCGCCCGCCGAGATGCCCCGGGCCACCTGCGGGGTGCAGAGCGCGGCGGCCAGGGTCAGGTAGCCGCCGGTGAGCGCCTTGCCGACACAGAGCACGTCCGGGCTGACCCCGGCGTGCTCGGCGGCGAACATGGCGCCGGTCCGGCCGAAGCCGGTGGCGATCTCGTCGAAGATCAACAGCACCCCGTGGGCCCGGGTGACCTCCCGCAGCACCCGCAGGTAGCCGGGGTGGTGGAAGCGCATCCCGCCCGCGCCCTGCACCACCGGTTCCACGATCACCGCGGCCAGTTCGTGGGCGTGCCGCTCGACCGCGTCGGTCAGCGCCGCCACGTACGCCGGGTCGGGCCCGTCGTCGAAGCCGCCCGGCGGGACGGGGGCGAAGACCTGCCGGGGCAGCACGTCGCCCCAGAGGTGGTGCATGCCCCCCTCCGGGTCGCAGACGCTCATCGGGTGGAACGTGTCGCCGTGGTAGCCGCCCCGCCAGGTGCCCAGCCGCCGCCGCTCGGGCCGGCCGGTGGCCCGCTGGTACTGCAGGCACATCTTCACGGCCACCTCGACGGCGACCGAGCCGGAGTCGGCCAGGAACACGTGCTCCAGGCCGTCGGGGGTCAGCTCCACCAGCGTCCGCGCCAGCCGGACGGCGGGCTCGTGGGTGAGCCCGCCGAACATCACGTGGCTCATCCGGCCGAGCTGGTCGGTGACGGCCGCGTCGAGCACCGGGTGCCGGTAGCCGTGGATCGCCGCCCACCAGGACGACATCCCGTCGACCAGCTCCCGGCCGTCGGCCAGCCGCAGCCGTACGCCCTCGGCGCTGTGCACCACGTACGGCGCGACGGCCGGCGGCAGCGCCGCGTACGGGTGCCAGACGTGGCTCCGGTCGGCGGCCAGGATCTCCTCGGGCGTCACGCGCTCTCCTTCGTACCCTCGTCGGTCGCCGCCACGGCCACCGGCCGCCTCACCCCGCCGGCGCCGGCGCGGCGGCCGCGACCCGGGCGGCGGCCCGGACCAGGCCCGGGCCCCGGTAGATGAAGCCGGTGTAGAGCTGCACCAGGCTGGCCCCGGCGTCGAACATCCGGGCGGCGTCGTCCGGGTCGAGGATGCCGCCGACCCCGATCACCGGCAGCCGGCCGCCGGTCTCGGCGTGCACGAAGGCGACCACCTCCCGGGCCCGCCCGCGCAGCGGCCGGCCGGAGAGGCCGCCGGTCTCGCCGCCGCGCGCCCGGTCCGCCGGGGCGAGGCCGTCGCGGGCCAGTGTGGTGTTGGTGGCGATCACGCCGGCCGCGCCCCGGGCCAGGCAGACCTCCAGCAGCTCGGCGATGGCCGGCTCGGTGAGGTCCGGGGCGATCTTCACCAGCACCGGCTTCTCCCCCACCAGCGCCGCCAGCAGGGCGTCGAGATGGCTCTTGTCCTGCAGGCTGCGCAGCCCGGGAGTGTTCGGCGAGGAGACGTTGACCGCGAAGTAGTCGCCGTGCCCGCGCAGCGCCCGGTACGAGGCGAGGTAGTCCTCGACCGCCTCGTCCAGCGGGGTCACCTTGGACTTGCCCAGCGAGATGCCCAGCGGCACCCCGAGCGGGCGGGGCAGCGCCGCCAGCCGGGCCGCCAGCGCCTCGGCGCCGGCGTTGTTGAAGCCCATCCGGTTGATCACGGCCTCGCTGTCGCGCAGCCGGAACAGCCGGGGCCGCGGGTTGCCCGGCTGCGCGTGCGCGGTGACGGTGCCGACCTCGACGAAGCCGAAGCCGAGCGCCGGCCAGGCGGGCAGCGCCACGCCGTTCTTGTCCATCCCCGCCGCGAGCCCCACCGGGTTCGGGAACTCCACCCCGAACACCGTGCGCGGCGCCCGCACCGCGTACCGGGCCCGCAGGGCCGCCAGCGCCGCCGGCCGCCGCGAGAGCACGGCCAGCCGACGCAGCGTCCACTCGTGCGCCGCCTCGGCGTCCCCACCCCCGATCCGGAACAGCCGAGGCCGCACCACCTTCTCGAAGATCACCACGCCCTCCCCCGCCCCCCGGCCGCGTTGATCAAGAAGTTCGCGTCCGGAGACGGGCCCGTGGAGGACCGGAACTTCTCGATCAACACGGCGGAGCGAGCATCCGGTCGGGCATGCGCGCCGGTCACTGGGCGGCTCGCAGGGCGGCGTGGAGTTCCTGCAGGGGGCGGACGCGCATGTCGCCGCGGATGCGGGCCTCGATGCCCATGACCGCCGCCGCCGCGCCGGGGACCGTGGTGATGCAGGGGATGTCGGCCGTGACGGCGGCACTGCGGATCTCGTAGCCGTCCGAACGGGCGCTCGCGCCGGAGCCCTGCGGGGTGTTCACCACCAGGGCCACGTCGCCGCCGAGGATCAGCGACACCGCGTCCTCGCCCTCGCCCGACTCGTAGTGCTTGCGGATCTGCTCGCAGGCGATGCCGTGCCGGCGCAGCACCTCCGCCGTGCCGGTGGTGGCGACGATCTCGAAGCCCAGGTCGGCCAGGCGCTTGATCGGGAAGATCATGCCCCGCTTGTCCCGGTTGGCCACCGAGACGAAGATCTTGCCGCCGGTGGGCAGCGAACCGTACGCGGCCGACTGCGACTTGGCGAAGGCGTGCCCGAAGTTGGTGTCGATGCCCATCACCTCGCCGGTCGACTTCATCTCCGGACCGAGCAGCGAGTCGACACCCTTGCCGGACGGGGTGCGGAACCGCTTGAACGGCAGCACCGCCTCCTTCACCGCGATCGGGGCGTCGGCGGGCATGCTGCCGCCGTCCCCGGTGGGCGGGAGCATCCCCTCGGCGCGCAGCTCGGCGATGGTGGCGCCGAGCGCGATCCGGGCCGCCGCCTTGGCCAGCGGCACCGCCGTGGCCTTGGAGACGAACGGGACGGTACGGGAGGCGCGCGGGTTGGCCTCCAGCACGTAGAGCATGTCGTCCTTGAGGGCGTACTGGACGTTGAGCAGGCCGCGCACGCCGACGCCCTTGGCGATCGCCTCGGTGTAGCGGCGCACCTGGGCCAGGTGCGAGCCGGCCAGGGTGATCGGCGGCAGCGCGCAGGACGAGTCGCCGGAGTGGATGCCGGCCTCCTCGATGTGCTCCATCACGCCGCCCAGGTAGACCTCGCCGTCGGCGTCGCAGAGCGCGTCCACGTCGATCTCGATGGCGTCGTCGAGGAACCGGTCGACCAGCACCGGGTGGTCCGGGGAGATGTCGGTGGCCCGGCCGATGTAGTCGCGCAGCGTGGCGTCGTCGTAGACGATCTCCATGCCCCGCCCGCCGAGCACGTACGACGGCCGGACCAGCACCGGGTACCCGATCTCGTCGGCGATCGCCTTCGCCTCGTCGTACGAGGTGGCCATGCCGTGCGCCGGGGCCCGCAGCCCGGCCCGGGCCAGCACCGCGCCGAACGCGCCGCGTTCCTCGGCGAGGTGGATCGACTCCGGGGAGGTGCCGACGACCGGCACCCCGGCGTCCTTGAGCCGCTGCGCCAGGCCCAGCGGGGTCTGCCCGCCGAGCTGCACGATCACCCCGACCACGCCGGGCCCACCGGCCGCCTTGCCGGAGGAGTCCTCGGCGTGCCATACCTCCAGCACGTCCTCGAAGGTCAGCGGCTCGAAGTAGAGCCGGTCGGCGGTGTCGTAGTCGGTGGAGACCGTCTCCGGGTTGCAGTTGACCATCACGGTCTCGTAGCCGGCGCCGGCGGAACCGGACGCAGTGCCGCCGAGCGGCGCGCTGCGCAGCGCCTGGACGGCGTGCACGCAGGAGTAGTCGAACTCGATGCCCTGGCCGATCCGGTTCGGCCCGGAGCCCAGGATGAGCACCTTCGGCCGGGCCGACGGCACGACCTCGGACTCCTGGTCGTAGGTGGAGTAGTGGTACGGCGTGGTCGCCTCGAACTCGGCGGCGCAGGTGTCCACCGTCTTGTAGACCGGCCGGACGCCGAGCCGGTGTCGCAGGGTGCGCACGCCGTCCTCGGCGGCCAGCTCCGGGCGCAGCGCGGCGAGCTGCCGGTCGGACAGGCCGGCCCGCTTGGCCCGGCGCAGCAGGTCGGCGTCGAGCACCGGGGCGTCCACGATCTCGGCGCGCAGTTCGACCAGCGCGGCGATCTGGTCCAGGAACCACGGGTCCATCCCGCCGGAGGCCGTGGCCACCTCGGCGATGGAGGCGCCCAGGCGCAGCGCCCGCTCGACGGTGTACAGCCGGCCGTCGTGCGGCATCCGCAGCGCGGCCAGGGTGTTCTCCCTGGTGGCACCCGCCGGGTCCGGGGTGGTCCAGAAACCCGACGACTTGGTCTCCATCGAGCGCATCGCCTTGTTGAGCGCCTCGGTGAAGTTGCGCCCGAGGCTCATCGCCTCACCGACCGACTTCATCGTGGTGGTCAGCTCCGGGTCGGCGCCGGGGAACTTCTCGAACGCGAACCGGGGGATCTTCACCACCACGTAGTCCAGGGTCGGCTCGAACGCCGCCGGCGTCTTCAGGGTGATGTCGTTGGGGATCTCGTCGAGGGTGTAGCCGATGGCCAGCTTGGCGGCGATCTTCGCGATCGGGAAGCCGGTGGCCTTCGAGGCCAGCGCCGAGGAGCGGGACACCCGGGGGTTCATCTCGATCACGACGATCCGGCCGTCCGCCGGGTTGACCGCGAACTGGATGTTGCAGCCGCCGGTGTCGACCCCGACCTCGCGCAGCACCGCGATGCCCAGGTCGCGCAGGCGCTGGTACTCCCGGTCGGTCAGCGTCATCGCCGGGGCGACGGTGACGCTGTCGCCGGTGTGCACGCCCATCGGGTCGACGTTCTCGATCGAGCAGACCACCACCACGTTGTCGTGGCGGTCGCGCATCAGTTCGAGCTCGTACTCCTTCCAGCCGAGCACGCTCTCCTCGATGAGCACCTCGTGCACCGGGCTGGCGGCCAGGCCGGCGCCGGCGATGCGCGCCAGGTCCTCGTCGGTGTGCGCCATCCCGGAGCCCAGGCCGCCCATGGTGAACGACGGGCGGATGACCACCGGCAGGCCCAGCTCGGCCACGGTCGCCTCGACCTCGGCCATGGAGTGGCAGACCCGCGAGCGCGGCACCAGCGCGGTGGGGTCGGCGACGCCGATCCGCGCGCCGGCCTTGGCGACGATGTCCTTGAACAGCTGCCGGTCCTCGCCGCGGTGGATCGCCTCGATGTTCGCGCCGATCAGCTCCACGCCGTACTTGTCGAGCACGCCCGCCTCGTGCAGGGCGACCGCGGTGTTCAGCGCGGTCTGCCCGCCGAGGGTCGGCAGCAGCGCGTCGGGGCGCTCCTTGGCGATGACCAGCTCGACGAACTCCGGGGTGATCGGCTCGACGTACGTGGCGTCGGCGAACTCCGGGTCCGTCATGATCGTCGCCGGGTTGGAGTTGACCAGGCTGACCCGGATCCCCTCGGCCCGCAGCACCCGGCAGGCCTGGGTGCCCGAGTAGTCGAACTCGCAGGCCTGCCCGATGACGATCGGCCCGGAGCCGATGACCAGGATGTGCTTGAGGTCGGTGCGCTTAGGCATTCTTTCCGCCTTCGATGAGCTCGGCGAAGCGGTCGAAGAGGTAGTCCGCGTCGTGCGGGCCGGCCGCCGCCTCCGGGTGGTACTGGACGGTGAAGGCGGGCACGTCCCTGGCCCGCAGCCCCTCGACCACGTTGTCGTTGAGGCAGACGTGCGACACCTGGACGCCGCCGAACTCGGTCTCGATCACCTGGTCGGGGACGACCGCCCCCGCCCGGACACCCGGCACCTCGACCGCGAAGCCGTGGTTGTGGCTGGTCACCTCGACCTTGCCGGTGACCCGGTCGAGCACCGGCTGGTTGATGCCACGGTGGCCGTAGCCGAGCTTGTACGTGCCGAAGCCGAGCGCCCGGCCGAGGATCTGGCTGCCGAAGCAGATGCCGAACAGCGGGATCCTGCGGCCGAGCACGTCGCGGGCGAGCGCGACCGGCCCGTCGGCGGTGGCCGGGTCGCCCGGGCCGGGTGAGAAGAAGACCGCGTCCGCTCCGGTGGCGAGCAGGTCGTCGATGGTGGAGCCGGCGGGCAGCACGTGGGTGGTGACCCCGCGCGCGGCGAGCCGGCGCGGGACGTTGCGCTTGATGCCCAGGTCCAGCGCGGCGACGGTGAACCGGTGCGGTCCCTGCGCCTCGACGACGTACGACTTGTCGGTGGTCACCTCGGCGGAGAGGTCCGCGCCCACCATCTGGGGGGACTGGCGGACCCGGGCCAGCAGGGCGCGCGGGTCGTCGTCGACGCTGGAGATGCCGACCCGCATCGCGCCCCGCTCGCGCAGGTGCCGGGTCAGCGCGCGGGTGTCCACGCCGCTGATGCCGACCACGCCCTCGGCGGCGAGCCGGTCCTCCAGCCCGCCGGTGGCGCGCCAGTTGGAGCCGATCCGGGCCGGGTCGCGCACGACGTACCCGGCGACCCAGATCCGGCCGGACTCGTCGTCCTCGCCGTTGACGCCGGTGTTGCCGATGTGCGGCGCGGTCTGCACCACCACCTGCCGGTGGTAGGAGGGGTCGGTCAGGGTCTCCTGGTAGCCGGTCATGCCGGTGTTGAAGACCGCCTCGCCGAAGGTCTCCCCGACGCTGCCGTACGCCTCGCCGTGGAACGTGCGCCCGTCCTCCAGCACGAGGATCGCGCTTCTACGCTTCGCCATTTACTTGACAGCCTTTCCGTCCAGGACCGTCGGCTCGCCGCGCAGGAAGGTCGCCACGATGCGACCCGGCAGCGTCATGCGGGCGTACGGGGTGTTACGACTGCGGCTGGCCAGTTCCGCGGGCTCGATCACCCGGCGGGCGGCCGGATCGACCAGGGTGAGGTTGGCCGGCACGCCGGGCGCCGGGTCGACGCCGTGGCCGTCCAGGCCGGCGATGCGGGCCGGGGTGCGCGACATCCGCTCGGCGATCAGGTCCCACTCGGGGCCGAGCACGTCGAGGGCGATCGACAGCGCCGTCTCCAGGCCGAGCATGCCCGGCCGGGCGTACGCCCACTCGCACTCCTTGTCCTCCACCGCGTGCGGGGCGTGGTCGGTGGCGACGACGTCGATGACGCCCTCGGCCAGCGCGGCGCGCAGCGCGGCGATGTCGGTGTCGGTGCGCAGCGGCGGGTTGACCTTGTAGACCGGGTCGTACGTCTCGGCCTTGACGTCGGTGAGCAGCAGGTGGTGCGGGGTGACCTCGGCGGTGACCCGGACCCCGCGCGCCTTGGCCTGGCGCAACACCTCGACGCTGCCGGCGGTGGAGACGTGGCAGACGTGCAGCCGGCTGCCGACGTGCTCGGCCAGCAGCACGTCCCGGGCGATGATCGCCTCCTCGGCGACCGCCGGCCAGCCGGTCAGCCCGAGCCGGGTGGAGACCTCGCCCTCGTGCATCTGCGCGCCCTCGGTGAGGCGGGGCTCCTCGGCGTGCTGCGCGATGATCCCGTCGAACGCCTTGACGTACTCCAGCGCCCGGCGCATCAGCTTCGGGTCGGCGACGCAGTGCCCGTCGTCGGAGAAGATCCGGACCCGGGCCGCCGAGTCGGCCATCGCGCCCAGCTCGGCCAGCCGCTCCCCGGCCAGGCCGACGGTGACCGCGCCGATCGGCTGCACGTCGACCAGGCCGGCCTCCCGGCCGAGCCGCCAGACCTGCTCGACGACGCCGGCGGTGTCCGCGACCGGGGAGGTGTTCGCCATCGCGCAGACGGCGGTGTAGCCGCCGAGCGCCGCCGCCCGGGAGCCGGACTCGACGGTCTCGGCGTCCTCGCGGCCGGGCTCACGCAGGTGGGTGTGCAGGTCGACCAGGCCGGGCAGGGCGACCAGCCCGGTGCCGTCGAGCACGGTGGCGTCCGGCGCGGTGAGCCCGGCGCCGGTCTCGGCGACGACGCCGTCGCGGATCAGCAGGTCGGTCGGCGCGGCGCCGACGACGCTCACGTTCCTGATCAGGTACGGGGTCACAGGTTGTTCCCTCCGAGCAGCAGGTAGAGGACGGCCATCCGCACGGAGACCCCGTTGGCGACCTGTTCGACGATGGTGGAGCGGGGTGAGTCGGCGACCTCGGGCGTGATCTCCATGCCCCGGTTCATCGGACCGGGGTGCATGACGATCGCGTGCTCGGGCAGCCGGCGCATGCGCGGGCCGTCCAGTCCGAAGCGACGCGAGTACTCGCGGGCGGAGGGGAAGTACGAGTCGTTCATCCGCTCCCGCTGCACCCGCAGCATCATCACCACGTCCACGCCGGGGAGAACGGCGTCGAGGTCGTAGGAGACGTCGGTGCCGGGGGCGAGCGCGGCGGAGATGTCCATCGGGATGAGGGTGGGCGGGCCGACCAGGGTGACCTTCGCCCCGAGGGTGGACAGCAGCAGCACGTTGGAGCGGGCCACCCGGGAGTGCAGCACGTCGCCGACGATCGCCACGTGCAGGCCGGCCAGCCGGCCCAGCCGCGAGCGCATGGTGTACGCGTCGAGCAGCGCCTGGGTCGGGTGTTCGTGGGTGCCGTCGCCGGCGTTGACCACCGACCCGTCCACCCAGTTGGCCAGCCGGTGCGGGGCGCCGGAGGCGGGGTGCCGGACGACCACCGCGTCGGCCCCCATCGCCTGCAGGGTCAGCGCGGTGTCCTTCAGGCTCTCGCCCTTGGTCACGCTGGAGCCCTTGGCCGAGAAGTTGATCACGTCGGCGCTGAGCCGCTTGGCGGCGGCCTCGAAGGAGATCCGGGTCCGGGTGGAGTCCTCGTAGAAGAGGTTGACCACGGTCCGGCCGCGCAGCGCCGGGAGCTTCTTGACCTCCCGGCCGGCGACGGTGGCCATCTCGGCGGCGGTGTCGAGGATCTGGGTGGCGGTGGCCAGGTCCGGGTCGGCCCCGGAGAGCAGGTGGCGGATCATGAAGGGCTCCCCCCGTACAACTTGACCTCGTCGGCGCCGTCGGTCTCGGCGAGGGTGACCTTCACGCTCTCGGCCAGCGAGGTGGGGATGTTCTTGCCGACGTAGTCGGCGCGGATCGGCAACTGGCGGTGGCCCCGGTCGACCAGGACGGCGAGCTGCACCGAGGCGGGGCGGCCCACGTCGTTCAGCGCGTCGAGGGCGGCGCGCACGGTACGGCCGGAGAAGAGCACGTCGTCGACGAGGATGACCCGCTTGCCGTCGATGCCGCCCGGCGGGAGCTGGGTGGGGCCGATCGCGCGGGTGGCGTGCCGGCGCAGGTCGTCGCGGTAGAGGGTGATGTCGAGCACCCCGACCGGGACGGCGACGTCCTCGAAGGTGTTGATCCGGGCGGCGAGCCGCTTCGCCAGCGGGGCGCCCCGGGTGGGTATGCCGAGCAGCACGGTGTCGGCGGCGCCCTGGGTCTTCTCCAGGATCTGGTGGGCGATCCGGTCGACGACGCGCTGGACGTCGGCGCTGGCGAGGATCACCTTCACCGAGGGTTGTCGCTGCGGCGACGACGGGGCAGCCGGTGGGCAGGCCACGGCGGACCTCCTTCCCCGCCTCACGGGACGGGTCGTTAAAGGACGTCTGGCACCACCGGTGCGGATCGGCGGGCGAGCCGCGCCGGGGCTTCACGCCACGTTACCAGCGGTCACCGGACCGACCGCCGGCACCCACTGATCCCCGGATCAGGGCGGCCAAATGGGGACAACTCCGTCCGGGCTCGCCAACGGTCAGGTCACGAGCACTTGACCACGTGTCGCAATCCCCGTACCGTCACGCTCCGTAGCGATCGCTGGGAGAACCCCAAAGCACAGCACTGGGAGTGTCCGAATGCCCTCTGAATACGCCAAGTCGCTGGGCGCCCGCCTGCGCTCCATCCGCCAGCAGCAGGGCCTGTCCCTGCAGGGCGTGGAGGAGAAGTCGAACGGCCGCTGGAAGGCCGTGGTGGTCGGCTCGTACGAGCGCGGCGACCGGGCCGTCACCGTTTCCCGCCTGGCGGAGCTGGCCGACTTCTACCGCGTTCCCGTCTCGGAGCTGCTGCCCGACGGTAGCGGGGTGCGCCACGAGCCCACCAGCAAGATCGTGCTGGACCTGGAACGGCTCTACGACGAGGCGTCCGAGGACCTCGCCTACGTCGCCCGGTACGCCCGCGCCATCCAGCAGCAGCGTGGTGACTACAACGGCCGGGTGCTCTCCATCCGCGCCGACGACCTGCGCGCCCTGGCGATCGTCTACGACGCCTCGCCGTCCGGTCTGATCGAGCGGCTCACCGAGCACGGTGTGCTGGTCGCCGACCCGCGGGCGTTCTTCGCGTCCTGAGCTGTCGCACCGAGAAGGGCCCGTGCCGGTCGGCACGGGCCCTTCTCGTCGTCGGTGTCGCGGCGGCCGGTCGGCCCGTCGCCGTCGATCAGCGGGTGGTGTACTCGGCGATCCGGCCCAGCACCCCGTTGAGGAAGCGCGGCGAGTCGTCGGTCGACATCTGCCGGGCCAGCTCGACCGCCTCGCTGATCGCCACCGCGTCGTCGATCTCGTCGACGTAGAGCAGCTCGTAGACGGCGATCCGGGCGAGGTTGCGGTCGACCACCGGCATCCGGTCCAGCGTCCAGCCCTCGGCGTAGCTGGCGATCACCTCGTCGATCCGGTCGAGGTGCGCGGCCACCCCCTCGACCAGGCTGACCGCGTACCCCAGGTGCTCAGGCCGGGGCTTCTCGATCCGCTCGACGTAGCCGGCGAGCACCTCGACCGGGGGCCGGTCCCGCAGGTCGGCCTCGAAGAGCACGTCCAGCGCCCGCTTACGCGCCTTGCGGCGCGACGGCATCTGCTGCTTGGGACCCTCGGCCATCAGGCTCGGCCGAGGTAACGGCCGTCGCGGGTGTCGACCTTGATCTTCTCGCCGGTGGTGATGAAGAGCGGCACCGGCACGGTCGCGCCGGTCTCCACGGTGGCCGGCTTGTTGCCGCCGGTCGAGCGGTCGCCCTGCAGGCCCGGCTCGGTGTAGGTGACCTCCAGCACGACGGAGGTGGGCAGCTCGATGTAGAGCGGCACGCCCTCGTGCGTGGCGACGGTCGCCTCGGCCTCGGGGAGGAGGTAGTTGGCCGCCTCGCCGACGGTGCCGCCGGGGACGGTGATCTGGTCGAACGTCTCCAGGTCCATGAAGACGTAGTCCTCGCCGTCGGCGTAGAGGTACTGCATGGTGCGCTTGTCGACGGTCGCGGTCTCGACCTTGGTGCCCGCGTTGAAGGTCTTGTCGACCACCTTGCCGGACAGCACGTTCTTCAGGGTGGTACGCACGAAGGCGCCACCCTTACCGGGCTTGACGTGCTGGAACTCGACGACGGACCAGAGCTCCCCGTCGAGGTTGAGTACCAGGCCGTTCTTCAGGTCGTTGGTGGAGGCCATTTCCTGCCTTGATCATCAAGTGGCGGACAGACCCAGGAAGTCTACTCGCTGCGTCGCACCGGCGACCCCCGCGTGTCGGAGGCGGACCACCGTCCCACGCTGCGGTCACCCCCGCGCGAGCGACGAGCGTCACAGCCGGTGACGTACGTCGCGGGTGCGGGTCACCCGGAGCGGCCGGCCAGGTGCCGCAGCGCCAGCCGGTAACCGTCCACGCCGAGACCGCAGATCACCCCGGTCGCCACGGCGGAGACCACCGAGTGGTGCCGGAACTCCTCCCGGGCGTGGATGTTGGAGATGTGCACCTCGACCAGGGGGCCGCGCAGCAGGGCGCAGGCGTCGCGCACCGCGATCGAGTAGTGCGACCAGGCGGCCGGGTTGAGCACCACCGCCGCGCCCTCGTCGGCCGCCTCGTGCAGCCAACCGATCAGCTCGTGCTCGGCGTCGGTCTGCCGCACCGTCACGTCCAGCCCCAACTCCCGGCCGGTGTCCACGCAGAGCGTCACCAGGTCGGCGTAGCTGGTCACCCCGTACACGTCGACCTGGCGGGTGCCCAGCCGGCCCAGGTTGGGCCCGTTGAGCACGTACACCCTCGGCGCGCTCACCGGCTGACCTCCCGGTAGGCGGCGTGCAGCAGGTCGTCGTCCGGGCCCTCCAGCATCGCCGGCCGGGCCAGGCCGTCGAGCACCACGAACCGCAATCGGCTGCCCCGGGTCTTCTTGTCCACCCGCATCGCGGCCAACAGCTGCGGCCAGGCGTCGGCCGGATAGCTCGTGGGCAGGCCGAGCGCGGCGAGCACGGTGCGATGCCGCTCGGCGGTGGCCGCGTCGAGCCGCCCCGCCAGCCGGGCCAGGGCGCCGGCGTAGACGGTGCCGACCGCGACGGCGTGCCCGTGCCGCCAGCGGTAGTCCTCCACCTTCTCGATGGCGTGCGCCAGGGTGTGCCCGTAGTTGAGCACCTCGCGTACCCCGGACTCGCGCAGGTCACCGGAGACCACGTCGGCCTTGACCCGGATCGCCCGCTCGATCAGCTCCCGCACCACCGGCCCGCGCGGGTCGGTGGCGGCGGACGGATCGGCCTCCACCAGGTCGAGGATGACCGGGTCGGCGATGAAGCCGCACTTGACCACCTCGGCCAGCCCGGCGGCCAGGTCGGCCGGGGGCAGGCTGTCCAGCGTGGCCAGGTCGGCCAGCACCCCGACCGGCGGGTGGAACGCGCCGACCAGATTCTTGCCGGCGGCGGTGTTCACGCCGGTCTTGCCGCCCACCGCGGCGTCGACCATGCCCAGCAGGGAGGTCGCCACCGGCACCCAGCGCACCCCGCGCAGCCAGCAGGCCGCCACGTAGCCGGCCAGGTCGGTGACCGCGCCGCCGCCGACGCCGACCACCGCGTCGGTACGGGTGAAGCCCGCCGCGCCGAGCCGGTCCCAGCAGTCGGCGGCCACCTCGATCCGCTTGCCCGCCTCGGCGTCGGGCACCTCCACGGTCAGCGGGGTCGCGCCGGCCGCGCCGAGCCGCTCGGCGAGCGCGTCGGCCAACTCCTTGAGCGGGGGCGCGTGCAGCACCGCCACCCGGGTCGCGCCGGGCAGCAGCCCGGGCAGCTCGTCCAACAGGTCGCGTCCCACCAGCACGTCGTACGGCCGCTCGCCGCCGACCGGGATCCGGGTCACCTCGTCCATCGCCCGGGAGCCTAGTCCAGCCCGGACGCCGAAACGGCCGGCTGTCCACCTGGTGGCGCGTCGGACCGAACCCGGACCCGTGACGCCGGTGGTGATCCGGACGTTTGGCCCTGCGGGGCGCGGGCAGGGGCGAACGGGACAGCTCCACGAGGCGGAGGTACCGATGAGCACCACGACCATCGACGGCGCCGACATCCGGCTGCCCGCCACCATCCTCGGCGTCGGCCTCGGCGGCTTCGTCGACGGCATCGTCCTGCACCAGGTGCTCCAGTGGCACCACCTGCTCAGCAGCACCGACAGCGACAACATCGGGGTGAAGGCGTACCCGGTGGACACCGTCGCCGGGTTGCAGATGAACACCCTGTGGGACGGGCTGTTCCACGTGGTCACCTGGGTCGCGGTGCTCACCGGGCTGGCCCTGCTCTACGCCCGGGTCACCCGTTCCCGGGGCCGGCTGTGGCGCTCCGGAGCCCTGTGGGGCTGGGCGCTGGTCGGCTGGGGGCTGTTCAACCTGGTCGAGGGGATCGTCGACCACCACCTGCTCGGCATCCACCACGTCCGCACCGGCCCGTACCAGACCGCCTGGGACGTCGGCTTCCTGCTGCTCGGCGTGGTGCTGATCGCGGTGGGCTGGGCTGTGCAGCGCCGGGCCGGCACGGTCGACACCTGCGCCGACCGGTGACCGGGCACCACGGGAGCGTCGTCGGGCCGCTGCTGCTCGTACCGGCGCTGCTGTTCTGGGTCTACCTGGCCGCCGCGCTACGGGAACGGGACCGCGGCGGGTGGAGCCACTGGCGTACGGCGAGCTTCGGCGCGGGCGCCGCGCTGCTCGCGGTGGCCGTGGTGGTCCCCGGCCACGACCTGGTCGGGCACATGTGGCGGCACCTGCTGATCGGCATGCTGGCCCCGCTCGGGCTGGTGCTCGGCGCGCCCGGCACCCTCGCCCTGCGCTCGGTGAACCGGCCGCGAGGGCGGGCGCTGGTCCGGCTGCTGCGCCACCCGGTGGTGGGGGTGCTCGCCCACCCGGTCACCGGGCTGCTGCTCACCGCCGGTGGGCTGTACCTGCTGCACCTGACCCCGCTGTACCGGGCCACGTTGGCCAGCCCGGCGCTGCACACGCTGGTGCTGGCGCACTTCCTGGCCAGTGGCTACCTCTTCACCTGGGCGATCGCGGGCCCGGATCCGGGGCCGCACCGGCCCGGGGTGCCCGTCCGCCTCGTCGTGCTGGGGCTCTCGGTGGCCGCGCACGCCACCCTGGCCCAGCTGATGTACGCCGGCCTGGTCGACGCCGCCGCGCCGGTGGCGCACGTGCGGGCGGCGGCCACCCTGATGTACTACGTCGGCGACCTCGCCGAGATCCTGCTCGCCCTGGCCCTGCTGGTGACCTGGCGCCCCACCCCCGCGCCCCGCGCGCCCTCCCCCGCGCCCCGCGCCCCGCGCGCCCGCGCCCGCGCCCCGCGCGCCCGCGCCCGCCCCGCGCGCAGTTTCACGGAAAGAGTGGCTATCGGCGGCCGGGTAGCCACTCATTCCGTGAAGTTGCGCGGATCTTGGAGTGGGGGTGGGGCGCGAGGTGGGGTGGGGTGAGGTCAGGTGGAGGGGCGGGCGGCCCAGGTGGCGAGACGGGCGGCGTGGGCGCGGACGGCGTCGCGCAGCGCGGCCGGGTGGCGGACGGTGAACGGCCAGCCCAGACCGGCGAGCAGCTGCGCCATCCCGTCGAGCCGCTCGGCCCGGGCGCGCAGCAGCACGCCGCCGGGAACCTCGGTCAGCTCCGCCAGGCTGGGCGGCACCCGCCGTCGGGCGGTGGCCAGGTCGGTCTCCAGCAGCACCTCGACGGTGTGGGCGTACGGGACGGCGGCCAGCGAGCGGGTCACCTGGGCCACCGGGTCGAAGCCCGCCGGCGGGATGAAGGTCTGCGTGCCGGTGGTGACGTCGCCGATCCGGTCCAGCCGGAAGACGCGCACCTCGTCGCGGAGGTGGTCGTGGCCGGTGACGTACCACCGGCCGGCGTGGAACACCAGCCCGTACGGGTCGAGCTGCCGGCGGGACGCGCCGCCGGAGTGGGACCGGTAGTCGAGGGTGACCCGCTGGCGTCGCCGGGTGGCCGCGCCGAGGGCGAGCAGCGTGCCGCTGGCCGGCCGGGTCGACGGGTCGGACTCGCGCAGGGTGAAGCCGAGGTGTTCCCGCACGGCGGCGAGGCGCTCCGCGAGCGGGGCGGGCAGCACCCGGCGGATCTTGGCGAGCGCGGTGGCGGTGGCCGGTTCCTCGGTGCCCAGCCCGAGTCGGTCCGCGGCGAGCAGGCCGAGCAGCACCGCGACCGCCTCGTCATCGGTGAGCATCAGCGGCGGCAGCTTGTAGCCGGGGCGCAGCCGGTAGCCGCCGTACCGGCCGCGCTCGGCGGCGACCGGGATGCCGAGGTCGGCGAGGGTGGTGGCGTAGCGGCGCACGGTGCGCGCGTCGACGCCCAGGCGCGCGGCGAGTTCGGCCCCGGTGAGCCGGTGGTGGCTCTGGAGCAGTTCGAGCATGCCGAGCACCCGGCCGGCGGGATGTGACACGGGCCACCCCTCTATACCGGGCGGAAGTTGTCCGCAATTGATCCTACGGTGTTCCGGTACGCCGAGACGAGGGAGATCGAGATGGCGACGTTCGTGCTGGTGCCGGGGTTCTGGCTGGGCGGCTGGGCCTGGCGGGAGGTGACCGGTGAGCTGCGCCGGCGCGGCCACGAGGTGTACCCGCTGACCCTGACCGGGGTGGCCGAGCGGGCCCACCTCGCCGGGCCGCAGGTCGGTCTGGAGACGCACACCACCGACATCACCGCGCTGATCGAGACGGAGGACCTGCGCGACGTGGTGCTGGTCGGGCACTCCGGCGGCGGCATGCCGGTCATCCAGGCGGCGGACCGGATGCCGGACCGGATCGGCACCGTGGTCTACGTCGACAGCGGCCCGCTGCCCGACGGGACGTCGCAGTTCGACACCAACCCGCCCGAGGAGCAGCAGCGGCTGCGGGCGCTGATCGGCGACGGCCACCTGCTGCCACCACCGGCCTGGGATCGGGCCGAGGACCCGGAGAACCTGGCCGGCCTGGACGACGCGGCGCTGGCGCTGCTGCGCCGGCGCGCCACCGGGCAGCCGCTGCGGGCCGCCACCGACCCGGTCCGGCGCACCGGCGGGCGGCCGGTGCCGACCGCGCTGGTCGCCTGCACGTTCCCGATGGAGGTGGTCCGGACGATGATCGCCCAGGGGCACCCGTTCTTCGCCGGGCTCGCCGACGCCGCGCTGCACGGGCTGCCCACCGGCCACTGGCCGATGCTCAGCGAGCCGACGGCGCTCGCCGACGTGCTGGACACCATCGCGCGCGGCTGACGGACCGCACGGGCGTCGCCGGTCCACCCGGTCCGGCGACGCCACCGCATGGTCGCCGACGGTCGACCGGCGGGCACCGCCGACGAGCGGAGCGCGGGGACCGGCGGACACGGCGGCCGGGGCCGGCCGGCCGGAGGCCCGTCAGGGCTTGAGCAGGCCGACGATCTCGGCGGCGATCTCCTCCGGGGCACGCCCGTCGGTGACCACGGTCGCGGTCGCCACCTCGGCGTACAGCGGGCGGCGCTGGTCCATCAGATGCTTGAGGGTGGCCCGCGGGTTGATCGCGAGCAGCGGACGGCCGGTGCTGAGCCCGACCCGCTTCACCGCGTCCGGCAGCTCCACCGACAGGTGCACCACGGTGTGCCCGACCAGCGCGGCGCGGTTCTCCTCGGCGAGGACCGCGCCGCCGCCGAGGGCCAGCACGCCGCCGTGCGAGGCCAGCGCCGCCGCCACCGCCGCCCGTTCGAGGGTACGGAAGTGCGCCTCCCCCTCGTCGATGAAGATCTCCGGGATCGGCTTGCCGGCCAGCGCCTCGATGTCGGCGTCGGTGTCGCGGAAGTCCACCCCGAGCCGGGCCGCCAACTCCTCGCCGACGGTGGTCTTGCCGGAGCCCGGCGCGCCGACCAGCACACAGACCGGCTTCGTCATCGGGTCACGCCCCGACGCGCCGCGCTCACCGGATCACCAGCGCGTCGAGGTAACCGGCGAGGTTGCGGCGGATCTCCGCCACCGAGTCGCCGCCGAACTTCTCGGTGGCCGCCTCGGCGAGGACCAGCGCCACCATCGCCTCGGCGACCACCGCCGCGGCGGGCACCGCGCAGACGTCGGAACGCTGGTTGATCGCGGTGGCCGGCTCACCGGTGGTCACGTCCACCGTCGCGAGGGCCCGGTTCAGCGAGGAGATCGGCTTCATCGCGGCCTTCACCCGCAGCGGCTCGCCGGTGGTGATGCCACCCTCCAGGCCGCCGGCCCGGTCGGTGACCCGCCGCACGCCGGTGGCGGTGGGCATGATCTCGTCGTGCGCCTCGGAGCCACGCGAGCGGGCCTGCTGCCAACCGTCGCCGATCTCCACGCCCTTGATCGCCTGGATGGACATCAGCGCGGTGGCGAGCCGGGCGTCGAGCTTGCGGTCCCACTGCACGTGGCTGCCGAGACCCGGCGGCACGCCGTACGCCAGCACCTCGACCACGCCGCCGAGGGTGTCGGCGGCCTTCTTCGCGGCGTCGACCTCGGCGACCATCCGGGCACTGGCCTCCGGGTCGAGGCAGCGCAGCGGGTCGGCGTCGATCCGCTCGGCGTCCTCCGGCCGGGGCCGCAGGCCCGGCTTCACGGCGACCGGGCCGAGTTCCACCACGTGCGAGACGATCTCGATGCCGAGGGCCTGCTGCACCAGGGCCTTGGCCACCGTGCCCACGGCCACCCGGGCGGCGGTCTCCCGCGCGCTGGCCCGCTCCAGGATCGGCCGGGCGTCGGTGTGGCCGTACTTCTGCATGCCGGCGAGGTCGGCGTGGCCCGGCCGGGGCCGGGTCAACGGCGCGTTGCGGGCCTGGCTGGCCAGTTCGTCGGCGTCGACCGGGTCGGCGGCCATGACGGTGCGCCACTTCGGCCACTCGGAGTTGCCGACCCGGATCGCCACCGGGCTGCCCAGCGTGACGCCGTGCCGCAGCCCGCCGATGATCTCGACCTCGTCCTGCTCGAACGCCATCCGCGCGCCCCGGCCGTAGCCCAGCCGGCGGCGGGCCAGCTCACCGGCGATGTCGCCGGAGGTCACCGCCACTCCGGCGGGCACACCCTCCAGGAGGGCCACGAGGGCGGGGCCATGGGATTCACCTGCAGTCAGCCAGCGCAACACGACGCTCAGTCTGTCACGCCGGAGCACCCGCCCGACGCGCTGCCCGGGGCGTCCCGCCCTGCGGACACGCGCGTCCGCAGGGCAGGTCACCGGGGCCGGTCAGACCGTCCGGACCGCGATGATCGACTTGGTCATGCCGAGCAGCCGTTCGGCCCGGATCGTCGAGTCGGGGAAGAGGTAGCGCATCTCGGCCCGGCCGATCAGCTCGGTGGTGAGCACCTGCTTCATCGCCTGCTCCCAGGACTTGCCGGGGGTGTACGCCAGCGGCCACTTGCGGGCCACCGCGACCCGGGCCGGCACCGGCAGGAACTGCATGCCGGGCGCCACCCAGTGCGGCTCGACCGGGAAGTACCGGTACGGGGTCTGCACCCAGTGCCGGGGGGCCAGCTCGCGGATCGCCTCGGCCATCCGGCGGCGGCGCTCGTGCCCGCCCACGTGCTCCAGCACGCTGTTGCTGAACACCAGGTCGTAGCGACGGCCCAGGATGGCCGGCGGCAGCTCGCAGGCGTCCGCGTGGTCGGCCTCCATCCCCTCGGGCAGCTCCGCGGGCAGCGGCTCCAGGTTGACCACGTGCACGTGCTTCGGCCGCACCGGCACCGTCGACCAGCTGCCCACCCGGCCACCCAGGTCCAGCACGGACATCTCCGCCAGGTCCGGGAAGGTCTCCGACAGCCAGAGCGCCCGCTTCGCCCGGCGCTTCGCCCCGTACGAGTCGGGCGAGTCGACCAGCCGGAAACGCAGCGCGTTGAGGGAGCTGCGGCGGGGCGTCGCCGGGCTCTCGTCGTTCGTTCGGGTCCCGCTCGCCACGGTCAGCTCCCCCAGTCGAAGGTCATGCCCAGCCGGCTGGCGAGGGCCTCGTTGTACGGCGCGTAGTACCGGGTCAGCTCGGCGCGCACGGCCGGGCCCATGGCGCTGCTGCGCCGGTCGTTGAAGACCTCGAACCGGTCGAGCCGGTACGACGGCAGGCCGAGGAAGTCGAGCACCCGGGCGTACGTGGCCGCCGGCTCCCGGTAGAGCGTCTCGCTGGGCAGGATCAGCAGCTGCGCGGGGTCGAAGCGGTCCAGCCAGGGCTCCAGGTGTTCCAGGTAGCGGCCCCGGGCCCGGTAGCTGTACCAGTCGTAGGCGTTGGAGACGTACGTCGGATCGGCGATCAACTTCTCCCGCTCCCCCGCCGTACGCTCCTCCTCGGCGGCCAGCGCCTCGGCGAAGTCCAGCGGCTCCACCCCCTCGGTGCGCCGCTCCTTCCAGTGCGAGTACGCCCGCTCCACCGGGTCGCGCAGCAGCACGATCAGCTTCACCGACGGGATCAGGTCGGCCACCCGCTGCGCGGCGAGCGGGTGGAACATGTACAGCGGCGCGGCCTCCCCCACCCGGGTCGGTCCGCCGTGCCGGCGCTCCAGCGCCTGCCGCTGCCGGCGGGTCGGGAAGTGCGAGCGGTACCACGCCTCGCCCCGGGAGAAGGTGTCCTCGAAGTAGTGCGAGGTCTTGGTGTTCCAGGCCGGGAAGAGGCGCGGCACCAGCGGGTGCTCCAGCAGGTAGCGCCAGAGCGAGGTGGTGCCGCCGCGTTTCGTGCCGATGATCAGGAAGTCCGGCAGCGGACGCCGGTCGCTGGTGCGTTCCCCGTACCGGACCAGTGAGCTGCGCACCCCGGTCACCAGCGGGGTGGGCACCAGGTGCTTGACCCGGTCCCGCATCGTCGTCATCGCGTCCTCCTCGTCATCGCGGCCCCCGCCCCAGCAGGGTGGGCGCCGTCGCCCGCACCCGTCGGCGTACCCCGGGGTGCAGCAGCAGCGCGCCGGCGAGCAGCACCGCCACCCCGAGGGTGAGGAACAGTCCGGCCACCCCGCGGCCGGCGACCGCCGCGCCCGCACCGGCCAGGACGGCGGTGGCCGTGCCGGCGACCAGCGCGGCCGACAGCACCGCCCGGGTGATCAGCGGCTCGCCGACCACCCGGCGGGCGGCCACCGTGGCGATCACGTTCTCCACCACGATCCCGGCGGTCCAGGCCAGGGCCGCGCCGAGCGCGCCGTGCGGCGGGATCAGCACCACGGCGAGCCCGACGTTGAGCAGCAGCCCGGTGGCGGCGGCGATCAGGTGCCGGCCGCTGCTGCCGCTCATCAGCAGCAGCGTCTGCACGATGCCGGTGCCGGAGTTGACCATCATGGCGCCGGCGAGCACGACCATCGCGGCGGCGCCGGCGGTGAACTCCGCGCCGAACAGCCGCAGGAAGCCGGGGGCGAAGACGGCCAGCAGCAGGTAGCCGGGCCAGGACAACGCGATGATCCAGCCGGTGATCCGCCGGTACACCGCCGCCGCCTCGGCGGTGCGCCCCTGCCCCAGCAGGCGGGACAACTGCGGCGCGACGGCCACCCGCAGACCCTGCATGATCAGCAGCCCGGCCAGCGCGTACCGGCCGACGGCGCCGATGACGCCGGCCTCGGCCTGGTCGGCGAGGGCGGCGGTGAGCAGCACGGTCAGCCACATGCTGCTGGCGTCGATGGTCGCCGACGCGGCGCGGGGCAGGGCGAAGCCCCACAGCGTCCGCCAGTCCTCGCGGACCGGCCGCAGCGTCGCCCCGGAGGTCAGGGCGAGCGGACGCACCAGCAGCGCCGCGCAGGCCAGCACGGCCAGCGCCACCGGGGCGAGCCAGCCGCCGAAGGCGACGGTCACTCCCGCGCCGGCGGCGAGCGCGGCCAGCACGAGCGCCGGGCGGGCCGCCGGCACCAGGACGTACTGCACGGCGACCAGGGCGGCGACCGGGCGGACCGCCCGGACGGCGGCGAGCAGCACGGTCATCGCCACCACGAACGGCAGGCCGGCGAAGGCCAGCCGGAGCAGGCCCGGCCCTTCGGTGGCGCCCGGGTCGAACAGCACCGGCGCGAGCGCCCCGGCGCCTGCGACGCCGACCGCGGCCACGGCCACGGTGAACAGCAGCGTCGGTGCCAGGGCCACCGGCAGCAGCCGGGCGGCGTCCCCGTGCCGGCCGGGGGTGCGCCGGGGCAGGGCCCAGACCAGCGCGGTGTCCGCGCCCGCGCAGCAGAGCACGCCCATGATGGCCACCACGCCGATGGCGGTGAACATCGCGCCGGAGCCCGCCGGGCCGAGACCCCGGACGATCACCACGGTCAGGACGAAGCCGAGCAGGCCGTTGACGGCCGCGCCGGCCAGCCCGACCATGCCGTTGCGCGTGCCGCGCCGTACCTCCCGCTCGCCGGACTGCGGCGCGGACGCGACGGCGGTGGCGCGCGTACCCGGGTCGGTCATGTCGCCCCTCCCCCTCGTGGCGTCTGGCCGACCGGCCGCTGCGGCGCGGACCCGGCCGGCGGACGGTCCGGCGCGGCCGGGTCGGCGGTGCGCAGCGGCACGGCCGCGACCCCGGTCGCCCCCTCGGGCGCGTCCGGGCGCTGCGGCACGGCGGCCCGACCGAAGCCCCGGGTACGCCACGGCGTCAGCGGCGCCGGCCGGGACATGCTGGACGGGCCGAGCGAGGCCCGGTTGACCGGCCCGCTGACCGCGGCGAGCCCGGCCCCGACGGCGAAGAAGATCACCGACAGGTTCGGGTCGATGTAGGCGTAGACGGGGATCACCACCAGCGCGATCACCGGGACGGTGCTCAGCCAGTGCCCGGCCGGCGAGACCGCGGCGGCCAGCCGCCGGGCCACCAGGACCAGCCAGGACAGGAAGAGCACCAGCGCCGGGATGCCGTGGCTGTAGAGGATCTGCCAGATCAGCCCCTGGGTGCCCAGCGGCTCCTCCGCGAGGGTGGTGTCCACGCTCTTCGGCGCGCCGTACCCGAGCAGCGGCGAACGCTCCACCGCCTGCCAGGTGCGCAGGTACAGGTCCATCCGGTCGACGTTGGTGTCGGTGGTGCTGACCCGGGCGTCGATCATCTCCTGCACCGGGACGACCAGGCTGACGATCCAGACCAGCACCACCAGGCCGGCGATCGAGACGATCAGCCGGGCGTTGCCGCGCACCAACGCCCGCAGGCCCAGGTAGAGCAGGCCGGCGCCGAGACCGAGGAACATGCCCCGGTTGAGCGTCATGAACGCCGGCACCACCGACAGCGGCAGCGACACCCACAGCGCCACCCGGAACCGCCCGGTGCGCACCGAGGTCAGGTACGCCAGCACGCACGGCACCAGCAGCGCGTACGCCGTGCCCCAGTTGTTGGTGTACGGGTACGGCGCGGCGGTGCGGTAGATCGGCGTGCGGGACACCGGGTTGAACTCGTTGGCGCGCACGTGGGTCAGCGCCTGGATGTAGCGTTCACCGGCGATGCCGCCCGGCAGCGCCAGCTCCACCGGCGTGGTCAGCGCGAAGGTGGGCGCCAGCACGGCCAGCCAACCCAGCGCCACGATGCCCAGCCAGTACCAGCCGAGCGGGCGCAGCACCCGCTCCCAGGAGGCGCCCTCCCGGATGAGGGTGTAGACGTACACGCAGACCACCAGGGCGGTCGCCAGGAAGCCGTAGCGCAGCCCGAAGGTGAAGTACGCGGTGACCCGGTCCAGCCGGGTGGCGCTGAGCAGCACCACGACGAGGAAGACCAGCCAGCAGGCGGCGCCGGCCGGCAGGGGCACCCGGCCCCGGGTGACCAGCAGGGCGAGCAGGACGACGCCGAACACCGACCAACCGAGGTAGAACGCGCCCAGCGCCCACCAGATCGGCACCAGCCCGAACATGACCGTCAGCGGCCAGACCGGCAGCGGCGGCGGCCCGGCCGTGCGCCGCGCGGGGCCGCCGGAGGTCGGCGCGGTGCTCCCGGGTGTCGGCGGCGCAGCGGTCCCGGGCCGTCGGTCAGACACCCCGCCCCGTCCGCTGGGCCAGCCGGAGCACCCGCTCCCCGGAGAGCAGCCCGAGCACCACGGGCACGGTCACCAGCACCCGCTTCTCGCGCGGGTTCAGCCGGAGCACCCGGCCCAGCTCCCGCACCGCCTCCCGACGGCGTCGTCCGGAGGCGAGCGCGAAGGCGATCTGCCCGTGCAGCCGGGCCAGGCCGGTACGGCTGCCCGCCAGCTCGGGGTGCTTGTCGATCAGGTAGCGGGTGGCCTCGACGATCATCGCCCAGCGGCCGAAGAAGAAGGAGCCGCCGTGCCAGTCCACCACCACCAGCACGTCCGGCACGATCACCACCGGGCCGTGCGCGGCGATGCGCAGCAGCCACTCGTAGTCCTCGCCGTAGCCGCCGGGCAGCTCCTCGTCGACCGGGCCGATCGCGTCCCAGGTGGAGCGTCGGATCAGGATGGTGCTGGAGTGCACCTCCATGATCCGGTCCTCGACGAAGTCCGCCAGCCTCACCTCGGCGACGTCGAGGCGGCGTTCCTTGGCGATGCCCGGGCCCTCCAGCCGGATGCCGCAGCTCGCGGCGGCCGCGTCGGGGCGGTCGGCGAGCAGCTCCACCTGGCGGCGCAGCTTGGCCGGCAGCCAGAAGTCGTCGTCGTCGCAGAAGGCGATCAGGTCGTGCGAGGCGGTGTCCACGCCGGTGTTCCGGCCGCCGGGCAGGCCCCGGGAGTGGGTGTTGTTGACGTAGCGCAGCGTGCGGCCGTCCGGCACGGGCAGGTCCAGCGGGCGGATGTCGGTGTGGTCGTACACGACCACGCACTCGACCGGGCCGGGATGGTCCTGGTCGAGCACCGCCCGTACGGCCCGCTCCAGCAGCCCCGGACGGTCCCGGGTGGCCACCACCACGGTCACCGGCGGGTACACCGTCGAGGTCGGGCCCGCCGGCCGGTCCCGGTCAGTCACGGCCCTCTCCCGTCACCACGAACCCGAACGGCTCCACCCCGACCGACCGCAGCCGCTCCACCAGCTGCTGGAGCTGGTTGGTGCGGGTGCGGTCCCGGGCCGCGACCAGCACCGCCCGGCCCTCCCGGGCGGCCCGCACCCCCCGCTCGTCGTGCAGCGCGGGCGGGGCGTCGAGCACGGTGAGACCGTCGCCGGGCGCGGCGTCGAGGTCGACCAGACGCACCCGTCCGGGGCCGATCCGCAGTTCCTGCCCGTCGGCCGCGGTGCCGGCGGCCGGGGCGGGCCGAGGGGTGGTCGGGATGACCTCCGTCTTGTCGTCGGTCGTGGTGGACCGGTACACCGCGCCGTTCTTCGCCTCCGCGGTGGGGAACGGCCGGGGCTTGCGGACGGCGGGGATCACCATGGTGTCGTCGGGGCCGCCGCCTCCGGCGGGCGTGGGGGCCGGGGCCGGCGTGGCCGCCGGCACCGACGTGGTCGCGGGCGCCGGACGGGGCCGGGGCAGCTTGCTGCGGGCCGGCTCCACCGGTGGGTTGCGGCGCTGGGCGTCCAGCATCAGCGGCCGGATCCGGTCCAGGCTCTCCGGGGTGACACCGAGCCGCACCTCGTGGCCGGCGGCTGCCAGCACCACGGCCAGGCCGGCGGTGACCTGCTCGCGCCCCTCGTCGGCCGACGAGGAGAGCACCACCAGCGGGGTGCGCTGCGGCCCGTCCACCCACCGGCCGAGGGCGAGCGCCAGGTAGCGCAGGTCGGCCTCGTCGGGCTGGCCGGACCGGTCCCGGCGGACCGTGCCGAGCAGCGGCGCGCCGATCGCGCTCGCGGCCTCCCCGGCGGTGCGCACCCGGCGGTCCAGCGACT
The DNA here is from genome assembly GCF_049629545.1 of Micromonospora citrea. GTDB lineage: Bacteria > Actinomycetota > Actinomycetes > Mycobacteriales > Micromonosporaceae > Micromonospora > Micromonospora citrea_A. The sequence goes on along the minus strand of NZ_JBNADX010000018.1, from coordinate 64,167 downwards.
CCCGGACGAACGCCACCAGGCCGCCCAGGAGCAGGCCGCCGAGCAGACCGGCCACCAGGATCAGCGGGGCGGCGTCCCGGCTGGAGGGCACCGGGGTACGCGCGGCGCTGGTCACCGAGCCGGGGCTCAGGTCGGCGGAGGCGACCTTGGACCGCTGCTCGGCCAGGGTGGCGAGCTGGTCGTTGAGCGCCCGGAGCTGGTCCAGCAGGGCGCTGGTGCGCGGTGACGGGTTGCTCGACGGCTGGTTGGCCGGCAGGGACTTCTGCGTGGTGGTGCGCTGGGCGGTGACCACGGCGATCGTGTCGTCGTACGACTTGAGCACCGCCGCGCGCTGGTTCTCGTACATCCCCTTGCGCAGTTCCAGGTACGCCTCCGCCGCGCCGTTCGCGCCGTCGACGGCCTCCTGCTCGCCGCGCCCGGAGTAGCTGAAGCGCATCACCTGGCCGCCGACCGGCGTCTCGACCTCCAGGGCGTCGGCCACCGCCTCCGGATCCCGACCGGTGATGCCGGCGACCCTGTCGATGACGTCGTTGCTGGTGGCGATACCGCTCTCGGCGGTCATGTTCACCGCCCGGTCGGCCGCCACGGACTGCACCGAGAACGGGTCGGTGACCACCGGCCGGACCACCACGGCGGTGGTCGCGGTGTACGTCGCGGGCAGGACGAACAGGTAGCCGAGCACGGCCAGCAGCACCAGCGTCGCGGTGGCGAGCACCATCCGCCACCGCCGCAACGGTATGCGGGCCAGCTCGACGAGGCCGACCGGGCGTTGCCGGGCGGGAGCGACGTCGGTCACGTCCATCAGTCAGTCCTTGCGCGATGAGGGGTGGGTGGCCGACCGGGCCGGCCGAGGGGCGCGGGGGCCGGTGGTCGTCTCATTGTCGCCGACCGTTCACCGATGGTCGACACGTCCACCGGCCCCCACCATTGTCAGGACCGCCGGTGTTTCGGAATTGGCGCCGGACGTGGGCGATCGGCCGACAGGGACGAGGAGCCGGCGAAGAAGAGCGTCCGGCTGGACCAGTCCACCCCGGCCGAGGCCGGCGCGACCAGCACCGACGCGGCGCCGTCGACGGCCGCCTCGTCGAACGGCACGGCCCGCAGCCCGCCGTCCGTGTGGCCGTACACGATCTTGCCGTTGACCCAGGCCATGCCCCGTACGCTGCCCCAGGCCAGACCGATGCTCGGCAGCGTGAACTCGGTGCAGCCGACGATGGAGCCGTCCGGCTCCAGGTAGCGGTAGAAGAGCTTGTTGGTGCCGGACCTGGTGTAGTACATCCGACCGTTGAGGTAGAAGGCCCCGCTCATGGTCGCGGGCTTGAACCAGTTGTTGTAGCCGCTGCTGATCCACGGCACGCCCACCGTGCCGCCGGTGAACATCGACACGTCGAGGTAGCTGCCGTTCGGGGCGGTCGGGTCGGTCTTGGACCAGTAGAGCTTGTTGCCGAGCGAGAACGACGCGCCGGCCGAGGTCAGGTTCGGCTGCGGGCTGGCCTCGGGGGCGCCGAGCGTGCTGCCGTCGAACGGCACCTTGACGGTCTGCCCGTCACCGGTGCCGACGTAGAGGTGCCCGGACGCGGCCGACGGGGCGTTGACGGCCGGGATCACCCGGCCGCCGGCGAACGGGAACAGACCCATCCGGCCGTGGTACTCGTTGCCCAGGCCGTCACTGTCGAAGCCGGCGTAGACGCCGGTGCTGCCGCGCCACAGCTCCCACAGGATCGGCCCCCAGTCGGTGGTGCCCGCCGGGGCGCCGGAGCGCGTCGGGTTCCACACCAGCGGCATGCCGTTGACCGGGTCGAGCGCGCCCAGACCGTACCGGTTGATGGCGCCCGCGCCCGCGGCGTCGTTGGCGTTGGCGTTGTTCAGCCAGCGGAAGTGCCCGCCGACGTAGACCACGTTGTCGGCGGCCTCGATCGAGGTCACCGAGTCGCGGCCGGTGTCGTTGATCCAGGTGGCGTCGATGGCCGCGCCCCGGGTGGCGGTCTCGAACCGGACGATCGTGTCGCAGTACGCCCCGATGGTCCGGCCGCCGTCGGCCGCGATCACGAAGTAGCTGCCGTCGTCGGAGAAGTCGACGTCGCGGGCGTAGAACGGGAAGCCGGCGCCGCACTGCGCCACGTACCGCTGGGTGCTCCAGTCCGCGACCTTCGGGGTGCCCTTGAGGTCCTCGACCAGCACCACCTGGTTACGGGACTCGCCGTTGACCAGGGTGAAGTTGCCGACCGCCACCAGGCTCTCACCGTTCGGGGCGACGGCGAGACCCCAGACCAGCTCCGAGCTGGACCGGGCGACGCTGGCGTCGACCTGGAACGTCGGGTCGATCGCGCCGGTGCTGGCGTTGAGCCGGGCCAGCAGCGAGTGCTGGGTGCCGTTGACCCAGTGGAAGGCGCCGGCGATGTAGAGCTTGTCGCCGACCACGATGGTGCGCCGGACCAGGCCGCCGTCACCACGACCGACCCAGGAGCCGACGGTGGCGCCGGTGACCGGGTCGAGCTGCACCAGGCTCTTGCGGTCCACGCCGTTGACGGTCTTGAAGGCGCCGCCGACGATCAGCTTGCCGTCGGGGCTCACGGCCAGGGCGTGCACCGCCCCGTCCAGCGCCGGGGTGAAGTCCGCCTTCAACGCCCCGGTCGCCCGGTCGTACGCGAAGAGGTAGTTGCGGCTCGTCCAGCTCGCGTCACCGGCGGCCTTGACCGAGGTGAAGGCGCCACCCACGTAGACCGTGGCGCCGATCTCGGCGAAGGCCTTGACGTCGCCGTTCTGCGCGTGCGGGGTGTTGTCGGTCGGGTTGGCCGAGGTGAGGGTCATGGCGACCGGGGTGGGCACCTCGGCCCGGGCGGGCGCGGCGAGCAGGCCGACGGCCAGCACCGGGGCGGCGAGCGCGGCGAGCCACCGCCGCGGGGCCCACACCCGGCCCGATCGAGACGACGTTGGAAGAAGCACTGGCGCCCCCAATGATGAAGTGAGATCGTGCGTAGCTTGCTGCGCCCGGACATTTCGCACCATCAACCGACCGGACCGCTCGGGCGGCGGCTCGGTCCGGTCTGTCCGTACGGGTCGCTGTCCGGCGACCCACGGCGGACGACGTCGGCGACTCGACCGGTGGACGTGCCGGCCGGGCCGGTCGTTCACGCCGCCCACCGGAACGGGGTGAGGGAGCCGGCCGTGCCGACCGTCCACGATGCCGCCTCCGCCAGGTCCTCGGCGGTGACCGCGTCGGCCTCGCGGGCCAGGACCAGCCCGCGCCGGTCCAGTTCCCGGGCCATCTCGACCTGGTGGTCGTCGACGTGTTCGGCGTGCGCCCGACGTCGGGGCACGTAGATCGCGCGGTGTCCGGCGCGCATCGCGGCCAGCGCCGAGCCCACCCCGGCGTGCGTCACGACCACGTCCGCCTCCCGCAGGGCCTGCTGCATCTGGGCGTGCGGCACCTGACGGCGGGCGCCGGCCGGCATCCGGGGGATCTCGGTCGACCCGACCTGCCAGAGGATCTCCGCCTCCGGGGGCAGCACCTGCACCAGCCGGGCCAGCAGCCGCGGGAAGCCGAACCGCTCGTGGGTGCCGAGCGCCACCACGATCCGCGACACCGGTCGTGGCTCGGGACGCCGGGCGGCGACGTAACCGTCGAAGATGGAGCCACCGTAGCGCCACCGGCCGCCGGCCCAGCCCGGGTACTGGGTGTAGAGCCGGGTACGGGGCAGCCGCGCCACCAGCCGGCCGGTCAGCGACGGCCCCTCGGTGCGGGTGGCGCTCTCGATGTAGTGGCAGGCCAGGCCGTGCCGGGCGGCCGGCAGGAAGAAGGAGAGCGCGACGCTGGCGCCGGTGCTGACCACCTGGCGGAACCGGCCGCCGCGCAGCACCTTGCGGGCGGCCAGGGCGTCGCGCAACGCGCCGGCCAGGTCCCGGGTGGTGGCCGGCGGGACGTGGATGACCTCCTGCCCGTCGAGCAGCGACCGGCTCTGCGGCGAGTCGAACGTCGCCCAGACACAGTCGTCCTGCACGCCGAGCCGCGGTGCGAGGTCGTGCAGCTCCGCGAGGTGTCCACCGGTGGAGGCGACGAGAAGGGTGGTCACGTCGTGCCAACTTCCGTGTCGAGGGGTGGTGGGCCGGTCGCCGCGCGGGAAGGGGTCGCGACGTCGGGCCCGGGGTGTTCAGGTGCCGGCGGTGACGGGTCGCTCCGCCGGCGCGTCCCGCTCGGCCGGTGGCCGGATCCGGCCCTCGGCGACGAGCAGCGTCAGCGCCGTCACCCCGAACAGCAGGACGGCGAAGATCCAGCCACCGATCACGTCGGTGAACCAGTGCTTCTCGGCGTAGACGCGGGTGTAGCCCTCCAGGCTGACCAGCGTCACCACCACCGTCATCAGGGCCACCCGGCCGCCGCGCGGCACGCGCCAGGTCAGCAGGGCCAGCACGACGATGGTGCCGAAGGTCATCATGATCCGGGCGCACCCGCCGGACGGGTAGGTGCCCAGGTCGGTCGGCGGGTGTCCCCGGTCGACCATGGTGGCCAGGATCGCCTGGACGTACTGCTCCACCACGAACTGCAGGGGCAGCACGACCAGCGGGACCCACCAGCGCCGGCGGCGCCACAGCACGGCGAAGACCACGGCCGCGACCACGGTGACCCACTTGAGCGGGTACCGGTCGCCGAGGGCGGTGTAGAAGGAGTTCAGCTCCGCCCACGTGTCGACCCGGCGGGCGTGCACGTAGTCGAAGACCGGATGGTCGACGTGCGGTTCGAGGCGGGCCAGCGCCTCGCCGAGGGGCCAGCAGATCGCCACCACCGCGGCGCAGCCGGCGAGCAGCACGACCAGCGCCGCGCCGACCCGGCCGAACGCGGCGGTGAGCCCGGCGACGGCGACCCGCAGGCGGTGCGCCGTCCGCCCGGCGCGGACGGTGGGCACCCGCCGGGCGAGCGCCGGCACGAGCACGACGGGCAGCAGCACCGCCAGCGCCCCGAGCGCGTAGATGAGGATCACCGGCGGTCACCGCCGCCGGGCGGGCCGGCGCACGCGCCGACGTCCGTCCGCCGGGCGGCCCCTCGCCCGGCGATGTGTGCCGATGTCATCGGTCTCCCTGCCATGCCGGCCGCGACGGCCGGACCTCCCCACGCCCCGGAGCCCGGCGACGCCCCCACGCCGTCCGGACAGCACCGACCACGCCCGCCCCCGGCGGATGCTGGTCGAGTGGTGCCACACTAGTGGACCGCGCCGGGCGAACGGTAGCGACGATGTCGCCCCTGCGGCCTTTCCCCGTATTGCCCGTCGCCGACCGGACAGCGCGTCCCACGCGCGGGACGCAGCGTGCTCACGCCGTCGGCCGGAGCCGCTCGTCGAGCACGTCCAGCAGCGCGGGGTGCAGCTTGCCACTCCAACCGCCGCCGCCCGCCGCCAACTCCGCCGTACGCAGCCACAGCTCGAGCAGGTACGCGTCGGCGACCAACCGGCGTCGGGCCGGGTCGAGGCCGAACGCGTCGCCGTGCCGCCCGAGCACCTCGACCATCTCCGCCGTCGCCCCCGGCACCGGTCGGTCCCGCAACGACAACGCGCTCTGGAACCCCTGGTGGGCGAGGTCGAACCCGACCGGCCGCTGCGGCCCGCCGTTCTCCCAGTCCCAGACGGTCAACCGGCCACGGTGGACGCCCAGGTTCCACGGCACCCAGTCGCCGTGCCAGTGGCCGAACTCCAGCGCGACCGCGCCGTCACGGCGGGCCAGCGCGGCAACCAGGTCGCGGACCGGGCCACCGGCGCGCTGCGCGCGGGCGGCCAGGTCGGCCAGGAAGGGCGAGCCGGCCAGCGGTCGCGGCGCGGCCGGCGGGCCGCCCCGACGTGCCACGGCCAGCATCGCCGCCACCCGGGGCCGCTCGGGCCGCGGCAGCCGCCGGACCCGGGGCGGCATCGGCGCGACCAGGGTCACCGCCAGGTCGGCCCAGCGCAGCTCGCGCTCCAGACGCGGCACGTCGGGGAAGTCACCGCCGTCGCGGGGCAGCTCACGCAGCGCCACGGCCTCCGCCGCCACCATCGCCCGGGTCGCGTCGTTCCACCCGATCTTCGCGTACCCGCGGGGCGCGCCCCGGTCGTCGAAGAGCTGCATCGTCGGCTTGTGGTGCGGGTCGGGCGGCCGGACGCCGATCGCGGCGTGCAGCCGGCGACCGGCCAGCCGGCCCAGGTGCTCGGCCAGCAGCAGCTCCGTCGGGTCGACGCCGTCCGGCACGGCGACGGTGAGCACCGGCATCCGGGCCAGGCCGGTGGCCCCGAGACCGGCCAGCGCCCCCACCACGAGCCGGTTGGCCCGCACCCGGGGCGGCCGCAGCGCGTTGTACGCCAGGGTCGAGGCCGCCCCGACCCGGCGCGAGGCCAGCGGCAGCAGGAACTTCGCCCGCTCGACCGACGGCACCACCGCGTACCGGGCGGCGACCCGGTGGCCGGGCGGCAGCCGGGACGGGCCGGTGGGCAGGCCCAGCCACAGCCTCGGGTCACCGAAGATGGCCCGGCTCACCCAGCCGAGGCCGTCGTCACGACCTCGCGGATCGTCCGCCCGGTGCACCGTCATGCCGTCTCCCGTCCGCCCCTGGACCACGCTGGCGGACACGATAGGGCGCGCGGGCAACCGGCCGGCCGGCGGGCGGCAGCCGGCCCGCCGGCCGGCCGGTCAGCGCTGCCAGACGCGTACGTGGTCGACCCGGAAGTCGGCCGGGAAGCGGGTCGTCGCGTCCGGGTCGCCGAGCCAGCCGCCGACCTGGAAGTTCAACCGCAGGTTGTACGGCTTGTGGAACACCTCGTCGAACCAGGGCGTGGTGCCGCGGTCGCGCTGCCAGACCAGCCTGCCGTCGACGTACCAGCGGATCGCGTCCGGCTCCCACTCGGTGGTGTACGTGTGGAAACCGTCGCCCGGGTGCCCGGTCGGGAAGGCGTAGCGCTGGTCCTGCTTGACGGGGGTGTAGTCGTAGAAGATGCCCAACGTCGCAGCCTGGTACCAGTCCTTGCCGCCGGGCAGCTCGACGACGTCGATCTCCCCCCGGCCGCCGTCCTCGGGACGCAGCCAGAACGCCGGCCACAGTCCCCGCGAGCCGTCCGGCCCGTTGGGCGACTGCGCGCGCACCTCGAAGCGGCCGTACCGGAACGACGTCCGGCCGATGGTGTCCAGGTAGCTCTGTGTGTACTGCCGGGTCTGGGAGCTGCACACCGCGGTCTCCCGCTGGGCCCGCAGGGTGAGCACCCCGCCCGAGACGAACGTGTTGTCCGGATCGTCCACGTTGCACCCGCGGTCGATGTCCCGTCCCTCGTTGTCGCGCAGGTTCCACTTCGACCGGTCCAGCGTCGGACCGTCGAACTCGTCGGACCAGACCAGCCGCCAGCCGGGGACCTGGGTGCCGGGCCGGACGGTCGGCGAGGGCGCGGGCGGGCGCGTGGTCGGCGGCGGCGTCGTACGGCTCGGCGACGGCGTGGGGGCCGAGGTGCGGCTCGGCGAGGGCCGCGGCGCGGCGGTGGTCGTCACGCTCGGCTCCGGGGCGGCGGTGGTCCGGGTCGGCGCGACGTGCCCGCCCCGCTCGTACCGCAGCACCAGGTGCGGTCGCAGCGCCGCCCGGGTGTTCTCCCGCGACGCCCAGTAGATCCGGGTGTTCCAGGTTTCCTGGGCCAGCGCGAAGGCGACCCGGCCGTTGCCGGTGACGGAGGCGGAGACGTCCCACTCGTTGAAGCCGGCGCCGACGCGGTCGACCGCGGCCAGGGCCGGGCCGAGCGCCGGCCGCTGCTCCCAGGCGCCCGGACCGGTGGCGCTGCCCCACGCCTGGTGCGCGTGGACCCGGGAGGTGAACGGCTGCCAGGCGTACACCCGCAGGGTGGCGCGGATCCGGACCGCGTCGGCGGGCAGGCCGCGGACCGCGAACTCGACCAGCGCGTCGCGGCGGCCGTGGCGGTTGCCGTCGCAGAGGCGGGGGCAGCTGGCCAGCGTCGTCTTCACCCCGTTGTCGCCGTCCTGCGGCACCTGGGTGGCGGTGGTGTCGGCGGTCGCGGCGACCACGACCGGGGGCACCTCGGCCGCCACCAGCGGCATCATGGTGGCCACCACACCGGCCACCACACCGGCGCTGAGGACGCTCAACACGACAGCCTTGCGGCGACGACCGAGGTGGGACGCCGCGCGGTGCAGTCCGTGCCTACTCAAAGGACACTCCCCGTGTCGGAGACGGTTACCCGCAGCAGCGTATCGACGGGCGCCGGCCGTCGTCCGTCGTACATTCGGGTGTCGGCAGGAATTAACCTCGCCCTAATGAAGCCGGACGGCGGTGCCCGGCCACCGCACGGGCCATCGCCGCGCGGGGCGCCGGCACGCCGGTGAAGTGCTCGAACTGGCCGACCGCCTGGGCCAGCAGCAGGTCCAGCCCGGAGACCACCCGGCAGCCGGCCGCCGACGCCGAGGCGGCCAGCGGGGTGGGCCACGGGTCGTAGAGGGCGTCGAAGAGCACCGTCGAGGGCCGCCAGCGCACCTCGGCGGCGAGCGGGTCGGCGACGCCCTTCGGCACGGTGGCGACGACGACGTCGGCGGTCGCGGCCCGCGCGGCGGCGTCCGTCCAACCCGCGCCGGTGAGCGGGATCCCGAGCGCCTCGGCCACCGGCCGCAGCTCGTCGATCGCGGACTCCCGCCGGGCCACCACGGTCACCCCGGACGCGGCGAGCCGGGCCGCCGCCGCCAGCGCCGCCCGGGCGGTGCCGCCGGCACCGAGCACGGTGACCGTCGCGCCGGTCGACACCCCGGCCGTGGTGAGCACCTCGACCATGCCGGTGACGTCGGTGTTGTCGGCGTACCAGGTGCCGTCGGGGCGGCGTACCAGCGTGTTGGCGGCGCCGGCGGCGGCCGCGACCGGCGACACCTCGTCGGCCAGCGCGAGCGCCGCCTCCTTGCCCGGCATGGTGACCGACAGCCCGGCCCACTCCGGGCCCAGGCCGGCGACCAGGGCCGGAAGTTCCTCGGCCCCGCACTCGATGCGGGTGTACGACCACCCGGCGAGCCCGGCGGCGGCGTAGCCGGCCTGGTGGATCACCGGGGAGAGGGAGTGCGCGATGGGTCGGCCGACCACCGCCGCCCTGCGTCCCGTCACGTCGCTCCCCTTTCGCGCAGCGGAACCCTAGCAACCGGGGGCGGTTCCCGGCCGACGACACGGCAACTCCGGTGGTGGCCGAGCGCCACCACCGGAGCCGGAGTGTCAGGTCAGATGATGCCGGCCTCGCGGGCCTTGGCCTCGTTGCGCTTCTGCTCCTCGTACGTCTCGGCGAACGCGGAGTGCCCCTCCTTGTCGATGGCGACGAAGAAGAGCCAGCCGCCCTTGGGCGGGTTCGCCGCCCCCGCCAGCGCGTCCTTGCCCGGGTTGTTGATCGGGGTGGGCAGCATGCCGCGCAGCTTGCGGTTGTACGGGTTCTTCGGGTTGTCCATCTCCGCCGGCCCCATCTCCTTGGAGCTGAGCGTCTTCTTGCCGATCAACTCGTAGTAGTAGTTGACCGTGACGTCCATCTCCAGGCACCCGCAGGGGAAGTTGCCCTTGTACACCCGGTTGTAGGCCACCCGGGCGACCTTGCCGAGGTCGTCCTTGTTGCCGGCCTCCGCCTGGGACAGCGACGCCACGATCAGCGCCTCGTACGGCGACACCCCGCCCAGGCCGCCCTCGACCGTCTCGGCGAACTTCATCTCGCCGGTGACGGTGAGGAAGGTGCCGACCATGTCCTTGAGGATCGACTCGGCGGTCGCGTTCGGCGCGATCTCGTAGGTGTCCGGGTAGAGGAAGCCCTCGATCGACTTGGTGACCTTCTTGCCGTCCTTGCGGACGAACCACCACTCGGGGACGCCGAGCGCCTCCGGGTCCTTCGCCGCGGCCTCGAACTCCTTGACCGGGATCTTCGTCTTCTCGGAGAGCAGCTTGTAGGTGTTCTTGGCGGTGCGCCCCTCCGGGATCGTCACCTGGTTGGTGACCTTGTTCTTCCGGTCGAGCAGCATGGTGAGCGCGCTCTCCGCGCTCATCTGCTTGCGCACCTTGTAGAGGCCGGGCTGGATGTTCTTGCTGAGCGCGTTCTCCTCGGCCGCCTCGATGAAGGCCTTGGTGCTCTTCACCACGTCGGCGGCGACCAGCGTGTCGCCGATGTCGGCGATCAGGGCGCCCTGCTTCACCTCGACCAGCGCCTCACCGGTCCCGGCGCCGTCGTAGTCGGGGGTGACGAAGTAGTTCTGGATCCGGTCGAAGCCGTAGAAGGCGCCACCACCGATGCCGCCCAGCAGCACCAGCGCCATCAGCAGGGCGAAGATGGTCTTGCCCTGCCCGCCGGACTTGCCGTCGCGCTTGCGGAAGCCGCGTCGGTGCCGCCCCTTCTCCCCCCTCTCCGGCTCGTCGAACCCGAGGTCCAGATCGTCGATCATTCCGTCCGCCTCCGCTGCGCGTCTAGCCAGCTCTGCAGGATCTCGACCGCGGCGGCCTGGTCGACCACCGCGCGTTGGCGCTTTCCCCGGACGCCCCGCTCCGCCAGCCTACGAGACGCCACGACGGTCGACATCCTCTCGTCGGTGAGCGTCACCGAAACCGGCGCTATTACATCAGCCAAACGGGTCGCGTACGCCGTCACGTGCTGCGCCGCCGGGCCGAGCTTACCCGCGAGATTGACCGGAAGGCCGACGACGACCTCGACGGCCTCGTGTTCCGTGACGAGGTGCGCCAGTTCCGTCATGTCGCTGGGCACCGCGTCCGGCTCCGCGGTCAGGTCACGACTGAGGGTGACCAGCGGGGTGGCCAGGATGCCGTGCGGGTCGGAGCGCGACACCCCGACCCGGACCTGCCCGACGTCCACGCCCAGCCGGACACCTCGGGACATCTCACCCACAGCGGGTCACTCCTCGGGAAGAACGAGCCAGGGCGGACCGATCCGGCCCGCCCTGGCTCACGAACTGCGACATCACGCCTCGGCGATCGCCTGCTCGACGGTGGCCAGCAGCTTCGGCGCCTCGGCGGCCGGCAGGCCGCCGCCCTGGGCCAGGTCCGGGCTGCCGCCGCCACGACCGGAGAAGGCCGCCTTCACCAGGTCGTTCGCGGCCAGGCCCCGGCTGCGGGCCGCGGCGTTGACCGCCACCACCAGCGACGCCTTGCCGCCTCCCCGGGCCGCCACCGCGACCACCGCCGGCCGCGCCGGGTCGATCCTGCCGCGAATCTCCTGCGCCAGGGTCCGCACGTCGTTGCCGGCCGCGCCCTCCGGGGCCTCGGTGCCGACGTACGCCACACCCCGGACGTCCTTCGCCTGCCCGGCCAGCGCCGCCGCCCCACCCAGCACCAGCTGGGCGCGGAGCTTCTCCAGCTCCTTCTCGGCGTCGCGCAGCTGGGTCACGGTCTGCTCGACCCGGTCGGCGACCTGGTCACCCGGCACCCGGAACAGCTCCGCCAGCCGGGACACCAGCAGGTGCTCCCGGGCCAGGAAGCCGAACGCGTCCATGCCGACCAGCGCCTCGATGCGCCGTACGCCCGAACCCACCGACGCCTCGGAGAGGATCTTGACCAGGCCGAGCTGGGCCGAGCGGGCCACGTGGGTGCCGCCGCACAGCTCCCGGGCGTAGTCGCCGACCTCGACGACCCGGACCCGCTCGCCGTACTTCTCCCCGAACAGCGCCATCGCGCCGATCCGGCGGGCCTCCTCCTGGGTGGTGATGAAGGCGTGCACCTCCAGGTCCGCCAGGAGCACCTCGTTGACCTGCTGCTCCACGTCGTGCAGCACGCTGGGCGCCACCCCCGTCGGGGTGTTGAAGTCGAACCGCAGCCGGCCCGGCGCGTTCAGCGAACCCGCCTGGGTCGCCGACTCGCCCAGGAAGTTGCGCATCGTCTGGTGCACCAGGTGGGTGGCGGTGTGCGACCGGGAGATCGCCCGACGCCGGGTCACGTCGATCTCGGCGTAGCCGGTCTCACCGGCGCGCACCTCGCCCCGGACGACCTTGGCCCGGTGCACGATCAGACCCGGCACCGGCTGCTGCACGTCGAAGACCTCGACCTGGCCGCCGCCCACGGTGATCAGACCCTGGTCGGGCTGCTGGCCACCGCCCTCGGCATAGAACGGGGTGGTGTCCAGGACCAGCTCGACGGTGTCGCCCTCGACCGCCGCGCCGACCGCCGCGCCCCCGGCGAGCAGCGCGCGGACCCGGGACTCCCGGTTCAGCTCGGTGTAGCCGGTGAACTCGACCGCGCCGCCGTCGTCCAGCACCGACCGGTACGCCGACACGTCGGTGTGCCCGGTCTTGCGGGCCTGCGCGTCGGCCTTGGCCCGGTTGCGCTGGTCGGCCATCAGCCGGCGGAAACCCTCGGCGTCGACCTGGAGCCCCTGCTCGGCCGCGATCTCCAGGGTCAGGTCGATCGGGAAGCCGTAGGTGTCGTGCAGCTGGAACGCCTTGTCGCCGGAGAGCGCCGGCTTCCCGGCCGACTTGGTCTCGGCGATCGCGGTGTCCAGGATCGTCGTCCCGGCGCGCAGCGTCGCCAGGAAGGCGTCCTCCTCGGCGTACGCGTACTGCGAGATCCGGTCGAACTCCTCGGCCAGCTCCGGGTACGACGGGGACATGCAGTCGCGCGCCACCGGCAGCAGCTCGGGCAGCGCCCGGTCCTGCCAGCCCAGCAGGCGCACCGCCCGGATGGCGCGGCGCATGATCCGACGCAGCACGTAGCCGCGCCCCTCGTTGCCCGGGGTCACCCCGTCGCCGATCAGCATCAGCGCGGTCCGGACGTGATCGGCGACCACCCGCAGCTTGACGTCGTCCGGGTGCGACTCGCTGGCCACGTGACCGGACCGCGCGCCGTACCGCTTGCCGGTCAGCTCCGCCGCCCGGTCCAGGATCGGCCGGACCTCGTCGATCTCGTAGAGGTTGTCGACGCCCTGCAGGATGGAGGCCATCCGCTCCAGGCCCATGCCGGTGTCGATGTTCTTCGCCGGCAGGTCGCCAAGGATCGGGAAGTTCTCCTTGCCGGTGCCCGGGCCCCGCTCGTACTGCATGAAGACGAGGTTCCAGAACTCCATGTAGCGGTCCTCGTCGACCGACGGGCCGCCCTCGCGGCCGTACTCCGGGCCGCGGTCGTAGAACAGCTCGGAGCACGGGCCGCACGGGCCGGGGATGCCCATCGACCAGAAGTTGTCCGCCTTGCCCCGGCGGACGATCCGCTCGGACGGCACGCCGACCGACCGCCAGATCTGGAACGCCTCGTCGTCGTCCAGGTAGACCGTCGGCCAGATCCGCTCCGGGTCCAGCCCGAAACCGCCGGACTCCGCCGGCTTGGTGACCAGGTCCCAGGCGAGCGGGATCGCCCCCTCCTTGAAGTAGTCACCGAAGGAGAAGTTGCCGTTCATCTGGAAGAACGTGCCGTGCCGGCTGGTCTTGCCGACCTCGTCGATGTCCGGCGTGCGAATGCACTTCTGGACGCTGACCGCGCGGGTGTACGGCGGGCTCTGCTGGCCCAGGAAGTAGGGGACGAACTGCACCATGCCGGCGTTGACGAACAGCAGGTTCGGGTCGCTGATGGCGGGCAGCGGAGCGGACGGCACCACGGCGTGGCCGTTCGCCTCGAAGTGGGCGAGGTACCGCCGCTTGATCTCCGCCGTCTTCATCGCTGGTGTTCCTCCGGAAAGATCTCTCGGTCACCGATGCGCGGGTCCTCCCGCAGCTCGGCGAACTGGTCGTCGAACGCCTCACCGCGGGCGAACGCCTCGTGGATCTCCTGCTCGCGCTCGGCCATTCCGATCCGGACGTCCTCCACGAAGCCCCGCAGCGACTCGACCAGGCTGCCGGCCGACTGCGACAGCCCGCCCGCGATGCCGGCCGGGGTGTACGCCTGCGCGGTGCGGGTCGCCTTGCGGACCACCACCACGCCGACGGCCAGCCCGATGCCCAGCCAGAACAGTCGTCTCATGCTCTCATCCTCCCGCGCGGCCGGATCAGCGGTTGCCGCGCTTGGCGGCGCGACGCTGCTGCTTGATGGTGTCGCGCACCTCGCGCTCGGTCTCGGCGTGCCGGCGGGCCGAGGCGGCTCGACGCACGCCGTACCCGAAGGCGGCGACCTTGACCAGCGGGTTGGCCGCGGCGGCGGAGACGACGGTGGCGAGGTTCGCCACGTTGGCGGTGACGTTCTGCGCGTGGGTGGTCATCGTGTCGACCTTGGCGAGCTGGAGGTTCACCCCGTCCAGCGAGGTCTGCACCTGCTCCAGGGCGGTGTTCACGTTCTTCACGGTGGTGTTGACGTCGCCCAGCAGCGGCGTGGTCTGCTCGTTGAGGTCGTTGATCATCCGAGTCGTGGCATCCACGGTGTGCCGCAGCCGCAGGATCGGCACCGCCAGCACGAGCACCAGCATCAGGAACGCGCCGGCCGCGATCAGCGCAGCGATCTGTCCACCATCCACGCGCATGTCCTCCTCACGCAGGCGTCCCGGGACCCTCTGCCCCAAAACGCGCGACCCACCTGCCCACACCGGCACCCGCCGACCCACCCACGGTCGAACGGGCGCGGGCGGGCCCGCCAGCCCCAGACCCTACCGTCCGTGATGGAAACCGGCTCAGGACGGTGAGGGTGTCAGTTCGCCGAGCGGGTCGTCGGAGACGGTCGGGAACGGGTCCTCGCCGGTCAGCGACGGATCCGTGCTCGGCTGCGGCCGGGTCCGCTCGTCGTCGATCGCGTTGCGCACCTTCACCGACACCAACGATCCGGCGCACTCCCCCGGCGCGGCCGACGCCGCCGGGGACGGCGGGACCGCCGGCTCCCCGTCGACCGGCGGCGGCACGCAGGTCGGCTCGCGGACCCACAGGTCGAGGGTGAGTTCGTCGCGCCGCCAGCAGGTGTAGCTGCCCTTGGCCGGTTGCTCCGGGCAGGGGCTCACCTTCCAGGGCTCCCAGCCGTCCTCGCGCAGGGCCGTCTCGTAGACCCGGGCGGTCTCCTCGGGCGCCCGCTCCGACTCGACGGTGCGTTCCCGCAGCCGGCAGTCCTGCAGGCACCACCGGCTGCCGCTGACGTTGTCGACCGTCTCCACCGCCGCCCAGCTCGGCACGTCCAGCGCGTCGAGGGTGTCGAAGACCGGGTCGCGGCTGAGCGTACGGATGCCGAAGTAGAGCGGGAGCGCGCCGAGCAGCACCACGCTGACCAGGATCAGGACGCCGAGCCGCAGGCGACGCCGCTCACGCATCTGGCGGCGCAGTTCGGAGCGGGCGCCGCGCAGTCCGCCGGACGTGGTCTCGCCGGGCTGCTCCTCGTCGGCGGCCCGGCGCAGCGGCGGGCCGCTCACCGGCTCCACCGGCCCGGCTCCGGCCGGTGGCACCGAGGCAGCCGCCCGGGCCGCGACCACCGGCTGCTCCGGCCGGGACGGCGGTGGGACGGACGCGGCCCCGGTGGCGTCCGGTCGGTCCGGCTGCCGCTGCGGCGGCGTGGCCCGGCCGGGGTGCTCGTCGGGGCGGGCGATCGGCGCGGCGGCCCGGGCGGCAACCGGCTGTCCGGGCCCGCCGGGACGCGGTCCGGACTGCGGTGGCGGGCCGTCCCGACGCGGGGCCTCGGCCGGCGCGGGTGGACGGGCCGCCCCCGTGGCCGGTCCCTCCGGGCGGGCCGCGCCGCGGGCGGTCGCGCCGGGGCGCGGGACAGCGGTCGTGCCGGGCTCGCCGGGTCGCCCGCCCGGGACCGGGGCGGGACCGCCGGGTCGCGCGGCGGGGCCCTGCGCCGGGCCACCGGGGCGGCGGCCGGGTCCCTGCTCGGGCGTCGGCTCGGCAGCGCCGGGGCGGCGGCCGGGTCCGGCCGGCCGACCGGCCTGGGTCGGGGTGGGACCGCCGGGACGCGCGCCCGGCGGGGCGGCGACACCGGCGCGAGCGCCGGGGACCTGACCGCTCGGAGCCGGGGTCCCCGGCCGGGGGCCGGCGTCGGGTCCGTCGGCCCGGGCGCCGTGCGGCGGCCGGGGGGCGTCGGGGCGCGGACCGCCGCCGTCGGGGCGCGCGGCGCGGCCGGTGTCCGGGGCGGGTGCCGGAGGAACCGGGCGGGCCGCCGCGCGGGCCGGGCCGGGCGGGGCCTCACGCGGCGGGGCGGGCGGCGGGCCGCCGGGGCGGGCCCGACCGGCCGGAGCGGGGCCGGTACGTCGGCCCGTCGCGTCCGGGCCCGGCGGGACGGTGGGCCCGGAGGGCGCGGACCGGTCGACGACCGGGAGCGCGGGGTCGGTGTGCGAGGTGCGGCCGGCCTGACGGAGCCAGTCCGCCGGCCGGTCCGGCCGGTCGGGGCGGGCCTTGCCGCCGGGCGGGGTGGCCCGGCGGGGCCCGCCCGGCTGGTCGCCGTCGGCGCGCTGGCCGTGCCGTGCCTGCGGGTCGGGACCGGTGGGGCCGGGACGGACGACGCCGGGCCCGGCCGGCGGAACCGGTGGGGCGTTGCCGCTGACCGGCACCACGGGCTGGTCCGGTTCGGCGGCGCGGCGGCGGCCGGCGGGACGGCCCGGGGCGGCGGGACCGCCGGTGCGGCCGCCGGCGGTGTCGGCAGGCGCCGGCGCGGCCGTGCCACGCCGGCCGGATGCGGTACGCGCCTCGGGGACCGCCTGGTCGGGACGCGGCCCGCCCACGGGAGGTGCGGCGGGGCCGGGGCGCGGGACACCACTGACCGGCCGCGGAGCACCGCTGACCGGGTTCGGGTACGCCGGCTCGGCGGGGGCGGCGGGGCCGCCGCGCCGGGGCTCGGCACCCTCGGCGGGACCGGGTCCGCTCTCCCGACCGGCGGGCGCGGGACGGCGTCCCGGCCGGCCGGGCTGGCCCTGCGAGGGGCCGTCCCAGCCGGGCCTGACGCCGGGTCCGGGCTGCGTGACGCGGGCCGCCCCGGGGCCGGAGACGGGAGCGGCCGGCCCGTCGGGGCGGGGGCCGCCCTGCGGACGGTCGGGGCCACGATGACCGGGGCGCACGGCCGCGGCCGTGCCCGGCCACGGGCCCTCGCCGGGCCGGGGACGCTGCTCCGGTGCGGCCGGCCAGCCCTCGCGCACGGGTGGGGACGCCTGCGGGCCGGCGGGCCGTCCGGGCGCGTCCGGCCGGGCCTGACGGGGCATCTCGGGGCCGGGGCCACCGGCGGGGCCGGGCCGGACGGGCGGGCCGTCCGGGCGGGCCGCTCCCGGGCGCACGGCGCCGGGGACCTCGGCGCGCGGACCCGCCTGACCCGGACGCACACCGGGCGGCGGAGCCTCGGGACGGGGACCCGACTGACCCGGACGCAGTACCGGCCGTGCAGCATCGGGACGGGGACCCGACTGACCCGGACGCAGCACGGGCCGTGCAGCATCGGGACGGGGACCCGACTGACCCGGACGCACACCAGGCGGCGCAGCCTCCGGACGCGGACCCCCCTGACCCGGACGCAGCACGGGCGGCGCAGCCTCCGGACGCGGACCGGCGGGCGTCGGACCACGGCCGGCGGGCGGCGGCGGGACCGGGCGGGGCGACTCGCCGTCCGGCCCCAGTTCGGTGCGCTGCTGCTTGGCGGTACGCAGGTCGTCGATCCAGCCGAACTCCTCGCCGGCCGGCTCCTCGGGAGCCTCCTCGGCTCGGCCCCGGCCCCAGCGCCGTCCCTTGGCGCGAGGGTCGCGCCGCTCGTCGGGACCGTCCTGCGGTCGCTCCCCACCACGCGATGTCACTGCTGACCCTCCTCGGCGGCGTGCACGCCGCCCTCATCCGCCCCACCGGCGTGCCCCGTGCCCGACGGGTGACGGCCGTTCACCGCCACCGGCGCCGGTCCCTCGGGACGCGACGCCGGGGCGGGCAGCCCTCGGACGATCCGGCGCAGCAGGGGCAGGCGGGCGGCCACCGACCGCTCCACGCCGTGCCCGCTGGGCCGGTAGTAGTCGGTCCCGACGAGATCGTCGGGAGCGTACTGCTGGGTGACCACCCCGCGCTGGTCGTCGTGCGGGTAGCGGTACCCCGTGCCGTGCCCCAGGCCGCGCGCGCCGGCGTAGTGCGCGTCGCGCAGCCCGCGCGGCACCGGGCCGCCCCGGCCGGCCCGCACGTCGGCGATCGCCGCGCCGATCGCGCTGGTGGCCGAGTTGGACTTCGGGGCGGTGGCCAGGTGGATCACCGCCTGGGCCAGGTTGAGCTGGGCCTCCGGCAGGCCGACGTACTCGACGGCGTGGGCGGCGGCGGTGGCCACGCCCAGCGCGGTCGGGTCGGCCATGCCGACGTCCTCGCTGGCGAAGATCACCAGCCGGCGGGCGATGAACCGGGCGTCCTCCCCGGCCACCAGCATCCGGGCCAGCCAGTGCAGCGCGGCGTCCACGTCCGAGCCGCGCATGCTCTTGATGAACGCGCTGGTCACGTCGTAGTGGGCGTCGCCGTCGCGGTCGTAGCGCACGGCGGCCACGTCGACCGCCTGCTCCGCGGTGGCCAGGTCGATCCGCCCGGTGCCCAGCGCCGTCGCCGAGGCCGCCGCGGCCTCCAGCGCGGTCAGCGCCTTGCGCACGTCGCCGCCGGCGAGGCGTACCAGATGCTCCTCCGCCTCGGTTTCCAGGGTGAGCGCGCCGGCGAGGCCGCGCTCGTCGGCGACCGCGCGGCGCAGCAGGCCGCGCACGGCCGCGTCGTCGAGCGGTTGGAGGGTGAGCAGCACGCACCGCGACAGCAGCGGAGAGATGACCGAGAAGTACGGGTTCTCGGTGGTCGCCGCGAGCAGCGTGACCGTCCGGTCCTCCACCGCGGCCAGCAGCGAGTCCTGCTGGGTCTTGCTGAACCGGTGCACCTCGTCGATGAAGAGCACGGTCTGCGGGCCGCCCGCGCGGCGCTGCCGGCGGGCCGTGTCGATGACGGCCCGGACATCCTTGACGCCGGCGTTGAGGGCCGACATGGCGACGAACCGGCGGTCGGTGGCCCCGGCCACCAGGTGCGCGATGGTGGTCTTGCCGCTGCCCGGCGGGCCCCAGAGGATGACCGACATTCCGGCGCCGCCGCCGACCAGTTGGCGCAGCGGCGCGCCGGGGGCGAGCAGGTGTTCCTGGCCGACCAGTTCGTCGATGCTCGCCGGACGCATCCGGACGGGCAGGGGCGAATCCTCCCCGACCGTGCTGAAGCCGTCGACGCCACCCGGACCCGCGGGGGCGCTGGGCGCCGCGGCGGGTCCACCGAGGGAGAAGAGGGCGTCGGATTCCATCACGAAGACAGTACCGGGCGCGGTCAGCAACGCCGGAGTCGCGCCGCTGACCGCGCCCGCCCTGATCGCTTGCGGTCAGCCGCGGCCCGGCCGCCGGCCCCGGTACCAGCGGCCGCCGCCACCACCGCGCGGGCCGCTGCCGACCCCGGCGAGGTAGAGCGACAGCAGCAGCAGACCGATCAGTACGAGGGTGTTCCAGTTGAACAGGTCGGGTGCGCCGAAGTTGGTGTTCAGCAGGTCGATCAGGAGCGCGAAGCCGAACACGATGGCCGCGAGGATGGCGAACATGTCAGTGTCCTCCGGTGGGGGTTCCCAGTAGGTCGACCGGGATGTACCCAATCGGTCGACCCGTCAATCTCCACCCTGGACCGGGCAGGTCGGGCGGGCGCGCTCTAGGCTGTTTCCATGATCATCGCCGATCAGGAGCTGGTGGGTCGGGCCGCGCTGCTCGCCGCCGCCGGCCACCACCCGTTCGCCCGGCACGTGATCCGCCCCGGCACCCGACCACACGGCTGGCGGCGGGACGACCTGGTGGCGTGGCTGCTCCCGTCCGGGACCGGCCCGGCGGGCGGAGCCATCGGCGCCTCCGCCGCGGCGGTGGACCTCTTCGCCGTGCTGGTCGCCGAGGGCGCCCTGCACCCCGGGCAGTGGGTGCAGCTGCCCCGGACCGACCCGCAGACGCTGGCGGGACGGTTCACCGTCGCCCGCCTCGACGAGTGGGACTTCCTCTGGACCGACACCCCGCCGCCGCGGCAGGCCGACGAGGAGCGGGTGGTACGCCTCACCGCCGCCGACCACCCGGCGCTGGCGGCGCTGATCGACGAGGCGTTCCCGAGCACCACCTCGCGACCCGGCGATCCGGGGGTCGCCGACTGGTACGGCATCCGCGACGGTGACCGGATCGTCGCCTGCGGCGCCGACCGCAGCCGGGGCGACATCGGGTTCCTCGCCGGCCTGACCGTGGCCCCGGACCGACGCGGCCGGGGGCTCGGGGCGGCCCTGACCGCCGGGATGACCCGCGCCCTCGCCACCCGGTACGACCACGTGGCGCTCGGCGTCTACACCGTCAACGTGGGCGCGATCCGGCTCTACCGGCGGCTCGGCTTCACCGGCGCGCTCGCCCGCAGTTCGGTGCGGCTCGGCTGAGCGACGCGGAAGGGGGCGGCGGCCCGGTCACCCGGTCGCGGTCACCGACGCACGGGGACCGTCCGTCCCGGCCGCCGGCTGCGGGCCGCCCGCCCCGTCCGCCTCGTCGGGCCCCACCGGCTCCGGGCTGCCGGCGCGGCGCCCGGCCCGCCACGCCGGCAGGTAGAGCGGGGCGGCCACGGCCAGCACCACCGCGCCGACCAGCATCGCCGTGCTGACGCCGTTGGTGTCGGCGATCGCGGTGAGCAGCACCGCGCCGAGAGCGAACCCGGGCTGCGCCATCATCGCGTTCAGCGAGATCACGCTGGTCCGGTACGGCCCGTCGACCTGCCGGTGCAGCAGGCCCATGTGCAGCGGGTTCGACGCGCCGTGCACGGCGTAGCAGGCGAGGTAGGCGACCAGCACCCCGACCGGCCCGGCGAACAGTCCCATGCCGACCACGGTCGCGCCCTGCACGACGCGCAGCAGCGCGGCGCTCGCCGCACCTCCGGGCCAGCGCAGCAGCAGCGGGGTGAGCGCGGCACCCGCCGCCCCGGCCAGCCAGGCCGCCGAGTTGGCCGGTCCGAGCAGCGCCGCCGCCCGGTCGGTGTCACCGACCACCTCGGCGAGTCGGACCGGCAGCAGCGACTCGAAGGTCACCATGCCGAAGCCCCAGAACAGCTCCACGGCGACCAGGGCGAGCAGCACCCTCGACCGGCGCAGCAGCCCGACCGCCTGGCCGACCATCCGGGGCGCCTCGACGATCGATGCCCGCAGCGCGCCGAGGCCCTGCGCCGGGCGGCTCTCCACCAGCAGGGTCAGCAGCGCGACCAGGGCCAGCGCCTGGAGCGCGACGGCGACCAGCACGGGCACGGTCAGGGCGCTCACCGGACCGATCGGCCCGAGGGCGACCAGGCCGCCGCTGAGCAGCGCGCCCGCGCTGATGGCCACGCCGATGACGGTGCCCGCGTGTCCGAGGCCGGGCTCGTAGCGGGCGTCCGGGTCGGCGGCGAGGGTGGCATCGACGTACCAGGACTCCAGCGGGCCGCTGTCCAGCGCCCGGAAGACCCCCTGCAACGCCCAGACCACGAAGAAGAGGGCGAACGAGTCGGCGACGGCGAAGAGGACCAGGGAGGCGAGGCCGAGGCTCCAGGCCGTCAGCAGCACCGGCCGGCGCCCCAGCGCGTCGGCGAGCCCGCCGGTGGGCAACTCCAGCGCCAGCACCACCAGCCCCTGGGCGACGGAGACCAGCCCGATCTCCGACAGCGACAGGCCGCGCTCCTGCATCACCAGGATCATCACGGGGATCATCAGGCCGCTGGGCAGCCAGCGCAGACCGTGCAGCAGCAGGAAGCGCCGCCGGACCTGCCGTACGGACAGGGCACTCATCGCCCCTCCAGCAGGGGGTAGGCGGCCAGGAAGATCTGGACCGGCTCGGCGTCGGCGTCGTCGGGGCCGGCCTCGTCGTGGTACCGCTGGAGGACCCGCCACAGCTCGGCCTTGAGCGCCTCCAGCCGGTCGGGCGGGATGGTCATGAAGATGTCGCCCATGCCGAGGGCGTCCCGCCAGGCGGGCGACCAGTCGTGTTGCACGGCGAACCACCGCTCGGCGTGCTCGACCAGCAGCCGCACCTGGTCGCCCTGGATCCACTCGATCGCGGCCCGGGCGTCCGGGTCGTCGTCGAAGTCGGTGGGCTCCCAGTTGGTGACGTCGTGCGCGGCCCGCCACCAGCGCTGTCGCCCGCTCGCCAACTCCGGCGCCTCGGTGACCAGCCCGACCTCGGCGAGCTGGCGCAGGTGGTAGCTGGTGGCGCCGGTGTTGGTGTGCAGCAGGTCGGCCAACCTGGTGGCGGTGGCCGGGCCGTTGACCCGCAGCGCGCCGAGCAGCCGCATCCGCAGCGGGTGCGCCAGCACCCGCACCTGCCGGTGGTCGATCCGCACCTCGCGGGGCGGCCTGCGTGCCGCCGGACGATTCTCCATGGATACACAATATCTGTGCACACTTTCTGTGCACAAGAGTCGTGCACAGAAAGTGTGCATCGGAGGACGACCGCCTCAGGGAGCGAGGATTTCGCGTACGCCGCGCAACCGGGTCCGGAGCAGACCGGCCGCGCGCGACGAGTCCAGGCGCACGTCGGCGGGGCGGACCAGGCCGGTCGCGGCGACGGTGGAGGTCTTCAGCCCGGCCGGGTCCAGCCCGAACCGGCGGGCCACCAGCAGCCCCAGCTCGGCACGGCTGACCGCGTCCGGGCCGGCCACGTTGAGCGGGCCGGCGTAGGGCGAGGCGGCCAGTTCGAGGACGGCGTCGGCCAGGTCGGTCACGTCGACCGGGCAGCGGAACTCGTCGGTGAAGAGGGTGGCCCGACCGGCCAGCGCGTCCCGGCACAGCTGGATCTGCTTGCTCCCCTCCCCCACGATCAGCGAGGTCCGCACCAGCACGGCGCCCGGGTCGACGGCCCGGACGGCGGTCTCCGCCGCCGCCTTCGCCGCCCCGTAGAAGTACACCGGAGTGGGCGGCTCGTCGTCGCGGTAGGGCGTGGGCCGCCCGGCGTGCAGGGCGTCGCTGGACAGGTGCACCAGCCGCGCCCCGACCCCGACGGCCGCGACCGCCACGTGCGCGGCCCCGTCGGCGGTGACCCGCCAGTCGTCGACCCGGTACGGCGTGCCGACCACGACGTCCGGGCGTACGGCGGCGACGAGCCGGCGCACCGCCTCGCGGTCGGTGACGTCGAGCCGGTGCAGCGCCACGCCGGGCAGCGACACCGGGTCGGCGTGCCACGTCCCCACCACCGACCAGCCGGCCGCGACCGCCCGCCGGCACACCTCACCGCCCAGGAACCCACTGGCTCCCACCACGAGCACCGTCATCCCGCCACCCTCCGTCCCACCCCGAGAACGATCACGAGGTCCGCGTCACGCCGACGGGCGAATCATGACGCAGACCTCGTGATGGACGGGGTGGGCGGCGGGCGCCCGGGCGGGTCAGACCGGGTCGGCCACCGGGGCGGCCGGGCCGGCGGTGCCGGCGTGCGCCCCGGTCGGGGCCTTCGGCTTGGCGTCGATGCCGGCCTCGGTGCGCTGCTGGGCGGTGATCGGCGTCGGCGCGCCGGTCAGCGGGTCGAAGCCGCCCCGGGTCTTCGGGAACGCGATCACCTCGCGGATCGAGTCCGCGCCGGCCAGCAGCATGCAGACCCGGTCCCAGCCGAAGGCGATGCCGCCGTGCGGCGGGGCGCCGTACTTGAACGCCTCCAGCAGGAAGCCGAACTTGTCCTGGGCCTCCTCGGGGGTGATGCCCAGCAGGTCGAAGACCCGCTGCTGCACGTCGCCACGGTGGATACGGATGGAACCGCCGCCGATCTCGTTGCCGTTGCAGACGATGTCGTACGCGTAGGCCAGCGCCCGGTCCGGGGCCTCCTCGAACCGGTCCACCCACTCGGCGTTCGGGGAGGTGAACGGGTGGTGCACGGCCGTCCAGCCACCTTCGTCGGTGCGCTCGAACATCGGCGCGTCGACCACCCAGCAGAACGCCCAGGCGCTCTCGTCGATCAGGCCGGCCCGCTTGGCGATCTCGATCCGGGCCGCGCCCAGCAACTCCTGCGCCTCGCGGGTGTTCGTGCCGGCGGCGAAGAAGACCGCGTCGCCCGGCTTGGCGCCGACCGCGTCGGCGAGCCCGCCCAGGTGCTCGGCGGAGAGGTTCTTCGCCACCGGGCCGCGCGCCTCGCCGGTCTCGGCGTCGAGCACCACGTACGCCAGGCCCTTCGCGCCGCGCGCCTTGGCCCAGTCCTGCCAGCCGTCCAGCTCCTTGCGGGTCTGCGCCGCGCCGCCGGGCATGACCACCGCGCCGACGTACCCGCCGGCGTCGATCGCGCCGGCGAAGACCCGGAACTCGGTGCCGCGCAGGTAGTCGGTCAGCTCGGTCAGCTCGACGCCGTAGCGCAGGTCCGGCTTGTCGGAGCCGTACCGGGCCATCGCGTCGTGCCAGGTGATCCGCGGGATCGGCCGGGAGATCTCGTACCCGGCCAGGTCCTTCCAGAGTGCCGAGACGATCGCCTCGCCGAGGTCGATCACGTCGTCCTCGGTGACGAAGGACATCTCGATGTCGAGCTGGGTGAACTCCGGCTGCCGGTCGGCGCGGAAGTCCTCGTCGCGGTAGCAGCGGGCGATCTGGTAGTACCGCTCCATGCCGCCGACCATGAGCAGCTGCTTGAACAGCTGCGGCGACTGCGGCAGGGCGTACCAGCTGCCGGGCTGGAGCCGGACCGGGACCAGGAAGTCGCGGGCGCCCTCCGGGGTGGAACGGGTCAGCGTCGGGGTCTCGATCTCCAGGAAGTCCCGCTCGTGCAGCACGCCCCGGGCGAGCTGGTTGGCCCGCGACCGCAGCCGCATCGCCTTCGCCGGGCCGCCGCGGCGCAGGTCGAGGTAGCGGTACTTGAGCCGGATGTCGTCGCCGGCCTCGACCTGGTCGTCCACCGGCAGCGGCAGCGGCGCGGCCTCGGAGAGCACCTCCAGCTCGCTGGCGGTCACCTCGATCTCGCCGGTGGGCAGCTCGGGGTTGTCGTTGCCCTCGGGACGGCGGGTCACCTCACCGGTCACCTTGACGCAGAACTCGTTGCGCAGCGCGTGCGCGTCCTCCTCGCGGAACACCACCTGGACCACGCCGGAGCCGTCGCGCAGGTCGACGAAGATGACACCGCCGTGGTCGCGCCGGCGGGCCACCCACCCGGCGAGCGTCACCGTGGTGCCGGCGTCCGTCGCGCGCAGGCTGCCGGCGTCATGGGTACGGATCACGACTTGCGTCTCCTCATCTGCGGTCCACGTCTGATCCCCGCATTCTGTCAGGGACGCCCCGGACCGGCTGGCACCGGGCGGTCACGCCACCCGGACGACGGGGGCCGGCGGGACGCCCGGCGGACCCGGGTGCGGCCACGCGACGGGCACCCGCGCGTACGGTGTGCCGGGTGCGTGTCGTACCCCGTTGGGCGCTGCTCTCCGCCGCGCTCGCCCCCGTGCTGCTGATCGGTGGCTGGACCCTCGGCGCGGCCCACCAGCCGGGCGGTTTCGACCAGGTGACCGGGACGATCAGCGCGCTCGCGGCGCGGGACGCCGCCGACCGCTGGATCATGACGCTCGCGCTGCTCGGTCTGGGCCTGTGCCACTGTGTCACGGCCGCCGGGCTGCGCCCGCTGCGCCCGGCCGGGCGGCTGGTGCTGGCCCTGGGCGGGGTCGCCACCGTCGCGGTCGCCGCCTTCCCGCTGCCCTCCGGGCGCGGATCGTCCACCCCGCACGGGCTGGCCGCCGCCGTCGCGTTCGGCGCGCTCGCGCTGTGGCCGGCCCTCGCCGCCGGCGGCCGGCGCACGTCCGGCCGCGCCACCGGCGTCACCACCGCCGCGGGTACGG
The DNA here is from genome assembly GCF_049629545.1 of Micromonospora citrea. GTDB lineage: Bacteria > Actinomycetota > Actinomycetes > Mycobacteriales > Micromonosporaceae > Micromonospora > Micromonospora citrea_A. Next base: position 38,505 of record NZ_JBNADX010000018.1, on the reverse strand, counting down.
TCTGCGCCGCGCTGCTGCTGGCGCTGGTCGGCTGGTTCGTGCTGGAACTGGTCGCGGGTGGGCCGCGGGTCGGGCTGTCCGAGCGGGTCGCGGCCGGGGCGCAGGCGCTCTGCCCGCTGCTGGTGGCGGTGGCGCTCGATCGGGGCCGGTCCCGGCACGCGGAACGGGCCGCCGGTGACCCGGCGGCCCGCTCGCGGTGTGACGGTCAGTAGACGCTGACGCCGTAGCGGCTCAGCACCTCGGTGACCGGCTGGAAGTAGGTGGTGCCGCCGGTACGGCAGTTGCCGCTGCCGCCGGAGGTGAGGCCCAGGGCGGTGGAGCCGGCGAAGAGCGAGCCGCCGCTGTCGCCCGGCTCGGCGCAGACGTTGGTGCGGATCAGGCCGGAGACCGAGCCCTCGGCGTAGTTCACCGTGGCGTTGAGGGCGGTCACCGAGCCGCTGCGCAGGCCGGTGGTGCTGCCGGAGCGCCGGACGCTCTGGCCGACGTAGGCGTTGCCGGCGGTGGTGATGTCCTGGAAGCTGCCGTTGTACAGCGAGACGTTGCCCGGCTGCGTGGTGGTCTGGTTGCTGTACCGCACGATGCCGTAGTCGTTGCCCGGGAAGCTGGTGCCGCTCCGGCTGCCCAGCAGCGAGGTCTGGGCGGAGTTGCTGTACCAGCTCGACGAGATGTTGGTGCAGTGCCCGGCGGTGATGAAGTACTTGACGCCACTGCTGCTGCGGACGTTGAAGCCCAGCGAGCAGCGCCCGCCGCCGCCGGCGTAGATGGCCTGGCCGCCGGAGATGCGGGTGCTCAGGGTGCCGGCCTCGGCCTCGATCCGGACCGCGCCGCCGGTGCGGGCGGCGGCGGCCTTGACCCGCTCCAGCTTGGCGCCGGTGACGGTGCTGTCGACGGAGACCACGACCTGGTTGGTCGCCGGGTCGGTCCACCAGGCGGTGCCCGGGATCTTCGCCGACCGCTCCAGCTCCGCGGTGGCGGCGTTCAGCACGGCAGCGCCCCGGGTGACGAGCTTCGGGGTGGCGCCGGCGGCGCGCACCTGGCGGGCGGCGGCCTCGTCGGTCACGGTGACGACCATCTTGCCGCTGGCGTCGGCGTACGTCCCGGCGGCGCGGTCGCCGAGCCGGTCGGCCAGGCTGGCGGCGGTGTCGGGGGACGCCGATGCGGGGGCCGCCTGGGCGGGTGCGCCGAGCAGCGCGCCGGTGACCAGGGTGCCGGCCATGGCGACGGCTGCGGCGCGGCGGAGCGATGACCTCGTGGGTCGCATGTAACAACCTCCGGAAGGGGGCGACGGGCGGCGTCACGTCAACGCGCCCGAGGGCAGCCCGGCCGACCTGGGGAAACCGGCCGAGTGAGGCAAGTATTCACATATTTAAGATCGTGCGCAAGGCATCCCTTTGCCCGAATTCACCCCGCCGCCCCAGGTAACCGTGAAGCAACATTGTGGACACAGAAAGTCGTCTATACCATCTGGCCACCGCAGCACGCAGGCACCCGTGAACCGGAGGCCAACCATGACCCTCGTCCGACGCGCGCTGGCCATCCTCGCCGGCGCCACCGCCCTCGTCCTGCTCGCCACCACCCCCGCCGTCGCCGACGCCGGCCCGCCACCGAACTCGATGGCCAGCCTGGGCGACTCGATCACCCGCGGCTTCAACGCCTGCGGCTGGTACGTCGACTGCACCTCGCGGTCGTTCAGCACCGGTGACCACTCCAGCGTGAACAGTCACTACCTGCGCATCCGCGCGGTCAACCCGAACATCGGCGGACGCAACCACAACGACGCGCGCAGCGGCGCCAAGTCCGCCGACATGTACGGCCAGGCGGGCACCGCGGTCAGCCAGGGCGTCGACTACGTCACGATGCTGATCGGCGCCAACGACGCCTGCACCAGCTCCGAGTCGACGATGACCCCGGTGAGCACCTTCCGGGCCAACATCGACGCCGCGCTCAACCGGCTCAAGGCCGGCCTGCCCAACGCGCGGGTGCTGGTCGTCAGCGTGCCCGACATCCACCGGCTCTGGTACGTCGGCAAGGGCAGCGGCAGCGCCCGCAGCGCCTGGTCGCTCTTCGGCATCTGCCAGTCGATGCTGGCGAACCCGACCTCCACCCAGCAGGCCGACGTCGACCGGCGCAACCGGGTCCGGCAGCGGGTGGTCGACTTCAACACCCAGCTCGCCCAGGCCTGCGCCGCGTACGGCCCGAACTGCGACTTCGACGACAACGCGGTGTTCAACTACCCGTTCGCGCTGAACCAGGTCTCCACCTGGGACTACTTCCACCCCAACACCAGCGGCCAGGCGGTGCTGGCCAGCGTCTCGTACGCCAACGGCTTCGGCTGGTGACCGACGGGTCCGGCGCGCGGGCGGTCACCGTCCGCGCGCCGGGGCGCGCCCTGCGGCCGTACCCGGGACCGGCGCGCTACCGGTCGACCCGGCGCCGCGCCCCGGGGCCGGGTCGCGGCACCACGTCGCGGGGACGGTCCACCTCGTGCCCCTCGGCGCAGCGCAACTCGACGTGGACCTCGGCCCCGCAGTCGCGATGCCCCACCGAGAGCGGCGAGCCCTCCGGGTCGGCCAGGTAGCGGTCACCCCAGCCGAGCACCGCCACCAGCACCGGCCACAGGTCGAGCCCCTTCTCGGTGAGCCGGTACTCGTGCCGCACCCGGCTGCCCGGCTCGCGGTACGGCTCGCGGTGCAGCACACCCTGCTCGACCAGGGTGGCCAGCCGGTTGGTCAGCACCTGCCGGGGGATGCCGGTGCGCACCCGCATGTCGTCGAAGCGGCGTACGCCGTTGAAGACCTCGCGGAGCACCACCAGGGTCCACCGCTCGCCGAGGATCGCCATCGCCCGGGCGATGGTGCAGTTCTCCACCGACCAGTCCAGTGCCGCGGGTCTCATACCGACCAGGCTAGGTCTGATTGACAGACTCAGCAACGCGCTGCCAGGCTGAGTCCATGACTCAGACGCAGGACGCGGCGCGCAGCCGTACCTTCTCGTGGTCCGACCCGACCCTCGGCGCGGCGGACGTCGGCCGGCGCGGCGGCCTGGAGCTGCTCCGCGCGATGATCGCCGGCGAGCTGGCCGCGCCGCCGATCATGCACCTGATCGACATGGCGCGGATGGAGGCCGACGAGGGTCGCGTCGCCGTCGAACTGGTCCCCCAGGAGTTCCACTACAACCCGCTCGGCACCGTCCACGGCGGGGTGATCTCCACCCTGCTGGACACCGCCGCCGCCTGCGCGGTGCACACCACCCTGCCGGCCGGGATCGGCTACACCTCGCTCGACCTGAACGTGAAGTTCCTCCGCCCGGTCACCGTCGCCAGCGGCATGCTCCGCTGCGAGGGCACCGTGCTGCAACGCGGCCGTCGCACCGCCCTCGCCGAGGCCCGCCTCACCGACGCCCAGGGCCGGCTGATCGCCCATGCCACGTCGAGCTGCCTCCTCTTCCCCCTCGACCAGCCCGGCTGACCCCACCCCTCCCCCACCGCGCCACGCCCGCGACGCACCGCGTGCTCCACGCCGCACCGGGCGCACCACGCCGCACCGTGCACTCCGTACCGCACCACGCGGGCACCCGCACCATGCGCAGCGCACCGCGAGGGTGCAGCATGGCGGCCCCCGCACCGCACCGGTCCGCACGACGACCCGCACCGCGCAGGGCGGCAACGCGCTCCCCGACGGCACCGCAGCATCCCCGCACCGCGGACATCGCTCCGCCGTGCGCCCGGCGAGCACGCACTTTCAGGGAAAGAGTGGCTATGAGACGCGGAATAGCCACTCTTTCCCCGAAAGAGCGGCTATTCCTGGCGGCCAGGTGGGCCAGCAGGGCCGGACGCCCCGATGGCGCGGTGGGGACCGGTGGCGCGGCGGTGGCCCGGCGCCCGGATGGGCGCGGTGGCCCGATGGGCGCGGTGGCCCGATGGGCGCGGTGACCTGAGGGCCGGGACACCCGGTGGGTCCGGGGGTGGCCGGGGTTCGGGTGGGTCAGGCGCGGGCGGCGAGGCGGGCCTCGCGGGCGGCCCGCTTCTCCTCGAAGCGGGCGGCCGAGCGCTCCAGGCCGTCGAGGTGCGCGGCGATCTGGTCGCGGGCGGCCTCGCCGTCGGCGTCCAGGCCGGTGACGTCGAAGACGTCCCACTGCCGCAGCACGGGCATGACCACCTCGTCACGGTGCTGGCGCAGGTCGTAGATGCCGGCGAGGGCGATCGCCACCGACTTACGGGCGAAGCCCTCGATCCCGACGCCGGGCATCTGGAAGTCGGCCAGCACGTCCGCCACGGCCCGCATCGCCTGGCCCGGGGCCAGCTCGAACGCGGCGCCGAGCAGGTTGCGGTAGAAGACCATGTGCAGGTTCTCGTCCGCGGCCACCCGGGCCAGCAGCGCCTCGCAGGCCGGGTCGCCGGTGGCCCGCCCGGTGTTGCGGTGCGAGATCCGGGTCGCCAACTCCTGGAACGACACGTACGCCAGCGAGTGCAGCACCTCGTCACCGTGCACGTTCTCGTAGCCGGCGGACATGTGCGTCATCCGGGCCCGCTCCAGGGCCACCGGGTCCACCGCCCGGGTCACCGTCAGGTAGTCGCGGATGGCGGTGCCGTGCCGCCCCTCCTCGGCGGTCCACCGGTGCACCCAGGTGCCCCACGCGCCGTCCCGACCGAACAGGGTGGCGATCTCGTGGTGGTACGAGGGCAGGTTGTCCTCGGTGAGCAGGTTGACGATCAGCGCGGTGCGGGCCACGTCGGGGATCGTGGAGTCCGTCTCCGACCAGGGCTCGCCGCCGAGCGGCCCGTCGAAGGTACGCCCTTCGCTCCACGGCACGTACTCGTGCGGGAACCACTCCTTGGCCATGGACAGGTGCCGGTCGAGGTTCTTCGCGACCACGGGTTCGAGTTCGAGGAGCAGGGCGGTCTGGCTCAGCGACGCGGTCATGGACATCTCCCTACGGTGGCGTAGCTTACGCCACCGTAGGTCGCCGTCGGCGTACGCGCCAGTAGCAACGCCCGCGCCCGTGCCGAGCCCGCCGCTGCCCGGCGTTCACCCCTCTCCGATGCGCAGCCAGAACGACGCCGGCAGGTGGTGGTCGGTCAGCCCGAGCCGCCGCCACAGCGGCGCCGCCACCTCCCGCAGTTGCGGGTCACCGGCGACGAACGCGTTCGGCAGCTCGACCTGCCAGCGCTCGCCCCCGGCGAGCAGGAACGCGGCCAGCAGGTACTGCTCGTTGTAGTGCCGATGGCGCCACTCGGGCGGGTAGTCGCGCGGCAGCATGATGTCGTGCACCTGCACCAGCACGCCCGGGCGGAGCCGGGGCAGCACCTCGAAGAAGAACACCGTCACGTCCGAGCCCATGAAGCTGCGGTGCGATCCGTCGAAGAACACCACGTCGCCCGGCTCCAGCGCGTCGAAGAGCGCGAGGTCGGTCCGCTCCAGCGGGGCGCGCACCACCTCGTCGCAGAGCACGTCCACGCTGGCCCGGGGCGCGGGGTCGATCGAGGTGATCCGGGTCCGCAGCCCGTTGTCGCGGATCGCGCGCCGGGCGAACTTGGTGGAGTTGCCCGAGCCGATCTCGACGTACCGGCGGGGGTCGCCGTCGGCGAGGAAGCCGTACAGGGCCAGCGCGTCCAACGGCGGCAGCCACCCGTTGACCCAGTACGGCGCCCCGGAGTCGAGGTCGTCGCGCAGCGGGACGGCGGCCAGGCGGTCGGCGTGGGTCAGGAACCGCCGCAGCCGGTCGGCGTACCGGTCCCGCCCGCGGTCCAGCAGCGCGGTGAGGGCCGGGTGGTCGGGGCGACCGTGGCCGAAGCGCGGCTCGGGCCGGACCGGGAAGTCCACGAAGATCGGTCGGCGCAGCCCGAACGCGGAGAGCACCAGGCCGTGCAGCAGCGGCCGGCGTTCCAGCCGGGCCAACGGTCCGGCGAGGAACGGCCACGCGGCCAGCACCTCCAGCCCGGAGGCCGTACGCACCGCGCTACGCAGCCGACGGATGAACCCGCGTACGCCGCCGCCGGTGACCCGTCGCGGGGCGCGCAGCCGGTCGGTGGGAGTGTCGGAGATGCTCATGAAGGGGCTCCTTCGAGTTCGTCGACGGGGATCGGGGCGGGCGCGGAGCGGCGGCGGCCAGTGACGCCGAGCAGGCCGAGCACGGCCCCGGTCGAGCCGATGTCGCCGACGGTCAGCAGCACCCGGCTGAGCGCGACCAGGGTGACCAGGTCGGGGCCGCCGACCAGGGTGGCCAGGGTGACCGCGAGGACGACCTCGCGCACCCCCAGTCCGGTCGGCATGACCACGGCGCACAGTCCGGCCACCACCGACAGGGCGAACCCGCCGACCCCGACCCAGAGGGCCCGCCCCGCGTCCGCGCCGAGCGCGACGGCCAGCACCGTGATGTGCAGCCCGCTGATCAGCCAGCCGAACAGCATCAGCGCGGTCGCGCCGAGCAGCGTCGAGCGGGCCGGCAGCAGTGGCCCGGCGCCCTCGCCGCCGCCCCGGCGCAGCAGCCGGGCCGCGAGGCCCAGCAGCCGGGTCAGCAGGCGCGGCGTCAGCACCGGCGCCAGCGCGGCGGCGCCGGCCGGCAGCAGCAGCCACCACCACCGGCTCTGCGCGACCAGCCAGGGCAACGCCAGGATGCCGACCAGGACCCCGGAGACGGCTGCCAGCCCCTGGCTGACCAGGAACGCGGCGGCGAGCCGGGCCGGCGGCTGGCGCAGCGGACGGGCCATCGCGGCGTGCGCCACCGTGGGCCAGACCCCACCGGGCAGGTACCGGGTCAGGCCTGCGAGGAAGAAGAGCCAGCTCGCGTCCCGCAGCGACAACCGGCTGCCGAGCCCGGCCAGGAGCAGCCGCCAGCCGAAGAACCCGGGTACGCCGCCGACGGCGGCCAGCACCCCGGCGGTCAGCGCCGCCGGCCAGCCGACCGTCCGCAGGCTCTCCCCCAGACCGTGCCGTACCCGCCAGACCTGCCAGCCGAGGAAGGCCAGCACGAGCGCGTACCCGACCACCCGCAGGGCGGCCCAGAGCCGCGCCCGGGTCATCGGGCGCCGCCGAGGGAGAGGGTGCTCTCCTGCATCCGGTGGTCGGACATGCCCGCCACGTCGCGCAGCCGGTAGCGGTGCACCGTCCAGTCCGAGGAGACGAAGGTCCAGTCCAACCGCCACCACCGCTGTCCTCGGATCGCCCAGGACCGCGGGTACGGCGAGCCGCTGGCCCGGCCGGCGTCGGTCAGCCGGTCGGTGAGCCGGTCCAGGTCGGCCATCGCCGGGCTGGTGTTCAGGTCGCCGGCCACCACGGCGGGCAGCGGGTTGCGGTCGAGGTCGGCGGCGATCGCGTCGTACTGGACCTGGCGACGTTGGAAGAACTCGTGCCGGCGGCGGTGGAAGGTGGCGCGCAGCGGGCTGCTCAGGTCCAGCGGCACCAGGATGTGGGTGTTGTAGACCGACACGGTCCGCGGCCCGATCCGCAGGTCGGTGCGGAGCGACTTGACCTCCCAGTAGTCGGTGCGCCAGTCCGAGCCGGGTGGCGGGTCGGCCGGCAGCGCGGTGACCCCGACGATCGGGAACCGGGTCAGCGTGACCAGCTCGCCCCGGGCGGCCAGCTGGTAGCCGGGGAACTCCCGGCGCAGCCGGGCCAGGTCGGCGTCGCGCACCGCCGGATCGTCGGCCGGCTTGTACTCCTGCAACAGGTAGACGTCGGCGCGGCGGGCGGTCAGCAGGGCGTAGAACCGGTCGGGGTCGTCGTCGTGGTTCCAGACGGTGGTGTTCCAGGAGACCAGCCGTAGCGCGTCGGCGGGCGCGGGCGGCGGGGTGCGCAGCACGGCGGGGTTGAACCCGGACAGGTCGGCGCCGAGCAGCAGCGCCGCGACGGCCAGCAGCGCCACCCGCCGCCGGGCCGGACCGGCCGCCAGGGCGAGCAGGAGCAGTAGCAGCGGCACGGCCAGGTACGCCGGCGGGGGCACCAGCTCCGGCAGCAGCCAGCGCCACCAGCGGCCGCTGAGCAGCCGGTGCGCCACCACGAAGGTCACCCAGGCCCCGGCCAGGACCAGCAGGGCGGTGCCGACCCGGCGGCGCGTCGGGGCCGTCGGCGCCTGCGGCGTGGCGGTCGGGGGCGCTCCGGCGGGGCGGGGCACGACAACGGCGCTCACGCGGCGGCCGCCGTCTCCTCGTACAGGCGGCGGAAGCGGCGGGAGACCAGCCACTGGACCAGCCCGACCGCCACCCCCACCCCGATGGTGAGGCTGACCAGCAGGTGCAGCGCCGCGTACGCGAGCGTGTAGGGCAGCCCCCGGGTGGCCCGGACGAAGCGGTACATGCGGACGTCGCTGACCAGCCAGAGCACCAGCAGCAGCAGGGGCAGCGCGGCCCACGCCGGGCCGGCGAGCAGCGGCAGCGGCGCGGTGGCGGCGGCCAGCCAGGAGGCCAGCCCGGTGCCGGACTCGGCCGAGGTGACCACCCCGACCACCCGTCGCCGGTCCAGGAAGAACGGGATGTGCACCCGGGTGCGGGTGAACACCTTGGACAGGGCGATACGCAGGGTGGCGTCGTCGTCGTGCCGGCCGATCACCGTCGAGGTCATCCGCACCTCGTACCGGTCGGTCAGCCGTTGGCCCACATCGGCGCCCTCGCTCTGGGTGAGCTTCGGGTTCCACGGGCCGACCTCGGCCCAGACCCGGGCCGGCACGGCCAGGATCGCGGTGGAGAGGAAGCCGGTGATGCTGCCCTCGGCGATCCGGAACCACCAGTGCCGGTAGAGGTTGCGGTAGTCCTTGACCAGCCCGCCCCGGATCAGCGGGACGGTGTCGTAGTTGCCGCAGACCGCGCCGACCCCCGGCTCGCGGTCGAGGATCGCCACGGCGGTGGCGACGGCGTCGGGGGCGAGCGCCACGTCGGAGTCGACGAACATGAGCACCTCGCCACGCGCGGCCGCCGCGCCGATGTTGCGCGCCACCGACGGGCCGCTGTTGACCGGCGTACGCAGCACCCGAACGTCGAAGGACTCGGCCACCGCGACCGAGTCGTCGGTGCTGCCGTCGTCGACCACGATCACCTCCAGTGGCCGGTGGGTCTGCGCGTCGAGGGCGGCCAGGCAGAGCCGCAGCGTGGGCGCGTAGTTGTAGTTGGGCACGATCACGGAGACCAGCGGCGCGGAGCGCACGGGTTCACCAACCTTTCGTCTCGACCGGCCGGACGGCCGGGCGGGTGGAGCGGCGGGACGGGCCGAACGACGGGTCCACCACGGCGCGGGCGGACCCGACCAGCGCGCCGGCGATCAGCGCGAGGTTGACCAGCAGGTGCGCGCCGACGCCGAGGCCGAGCAACCGCCAGCCGCCCCGACGGCGGAGCAGGGCGAACAGCGGCCGGTCGGCGGCGACGAAGCCGGCGAGGCAGAGCAGCGGCAGCGCCGCCAGGCCCGGGTGCAGGAACCCGGCGGGCAGGGTGAGCGCGGTCAGCCCGGCGGCGGCCACTCCCGCCGTGGGGTTGAGCACGAGCCCTCGCGGGCGGTACCGGTTGCGCAGCGAGAACGGGATCAGCTGGGCGCGGCGGTACTGCTCGTCGAGCAGCGGCAGCAGCCGGTCCGCCTCGTCGTGCCAGCCGCGTACGGCGTCGCTGAGCCGGATGCCGTACCGGGTGAGCAGCCGCTCGCTGTACTCGTCGTCCTCGGCGCTGCGCAGCGACTCGTCGAAGCCGCCCAGCTCGTCCAGGACCCGGCGGGGCACCGCCGCGAGGGCGAAGATCGCGCTGTCCACGGGTCCGACGGCCCGGGTGAGCGCGGCGTGCAGGTGCAGCACCCGGTAGCGCTCTACCGGGCCGTCGTCGATCAGCGGTTCCGGGTCGTACACCCCGTAGACGCAGCCGCAGTCCGGGTGGGCGGCCAGCTCGGCCAGGGCGGCGGCGATCGCGTCGGGCGCGAGGGCGACGTCGGAGTCGACGAAGAAGACCACCTCGGCGGTGCTGGCGGCCACCCCGGCGTTACGGGCCGCCGACACCCCGCCGTTGACCGGCAGGACGACGAGGCGGCAGCCGGACTCGACGGCGATGGCGCGGGAGTCGTCGGCGCTGCCGTCGTCGACCACGATCACCTCGACCGGGCGGTGGGTCTGCGCGTGGACCGACGTCAGGCAGCGGCGCAGGGTCTTCGCCGCGTTGTAGACGGGGACGACGACGGCGACGGTCGGCGCGGCGTTCACGACACCTCCGGCAGGGAGATCAGGGCCTGTTGGGCGCGGTGGTCGGAGAGTCCCGCCGGTGGGCGCAGGTCGTACCGGTGCACCCGGACCGACGGCGAGGTGAGGGTCCAGTCCAGCCGCCAGAGCGCGGGCAGCCGGCCGGCCGGCCAGGTGGCCGGGTAGCCGGCGTCGGAGGCGTCGGCGGCGTCGCGCAGCAGGTCCCGCAGCGGCCGCAGGTCGCCCATGGCCGGGGTGGTGTTGAAGTCGCCGCCGACGAGCACCGGATGGGGGTTGGCGGCCACGTCCGCCTCCAACGCCCGCAGCTGGGCGCGGCGGGCGGCGTCCCGCTCGGCGACGAAGCCGAGGAACCGCCGCGGGGCGAGGTTGAGCTGCACCGGCAGGTGCACGTTGTACGCCGAGAGCACCCGGTCGCCGACGGCCAGGTCGGTCCGGAGCACCTTGGCGGCGGTGAACACCCGGTCGAAGTCGGCCTCCGCCGCCGCGGGCAGGGCGGCGTCCGGGCCGACCGGCGGACGGGCGAGCACCGGGTACCGGGACACCGTCAGCAGCTCGCCCCGGGCGACCACGGCGTACCCGGGGAACGCGGCCCGCAGCCGGGACAGCTCCGGCGCCGGACGCGCCCCGCGCAACCCCGCGGCGGAGTCCCAGTAGAGGTGTTCCTGGAGCAGGTAGACGTCGGCCCGCTGGTCGACCAGGAAGCGCAGGAACGCCTCCGGGTCGTCGTCCTGGTCCCAGTACCCGGTGTTCCACACCAGGACGCGGACCGCGTCGGCGGGCGGCGCCGCCTGCTCGCCGCCGCTGAGGGCGTGCCGGTTGAGCCCGGCGTCCGGCAGGCCGAGCCCGAGCGCGAGGGTGACCGCCACCAGCACGACCGCGCGGGGGCGCGGCGGCACCGGTCGGCGCAGCAGCCGGGCCGCCGGGACGGTCAGCGCCAGCAGCCCCGGCACCAGGACGTAGGCGACCGGCGGCAGCAGGTCGGGCAGCAGCCAGAACCACCAGCGGCCGGTGAACAGCCGGTGCAGCGCGGTGAGCAGCAGCCAGCCGAGGGCGACGGCGACGAGCAGCCGGGTGGCCGGGCACCACCGGGGCGTCGGCGCGGTCGCCCGGTCGCCCGCCACCGGGCCGGCAGCGCCGGCCGCGTCGTCGACTTCCGAAGGGGCCGGGCCGACAGACGCGTCCGCGTCGGGGATTCCGGGCCCGGCCGAACCGACAGGGCCGGGCACGGCCGAATCGACAGGGCCGGGCACGGCCGAACCGACAGCGCCGGGCACGGCCGGGCCGACAGCGCCGGGCGTGGCCGGGCCGACGACCCCGGGCGTGGCCGGGGTGGGGTGCGCTCCGCTCACGCCGGCACCCGCCGTGGCTGCGGCCCGCCGTCGTAGAGGCCCCGGAACGAGCGGGAGGTCAGCCACTGGACGGCGCCGACCGCCGCGCCGGTGGCGATGGCGAGGTTGAGCAGCCACTGCACCCCGAGGAAGGCGAGCAGCAGGCCGGGGCCCCGCCGCCGCAGCACGAACCGGTACATGCCGGCGTCGCTGGCCACGAAGGCCACGGCGAGGGCCAGCGGCGGCACCAGGCCGACCGGCCCGACCAGCAGCGGCAGGGGCAGGGCCAGGGTGGCGAGGAAGGCGGTGACGCTGCCCCACATCCGGGCGGCGGTCTCGAACCCCTGCGCGGCCCGGCGGCGTCGGGCGTACAGCGGCATCCGCAGCCGGCAGCGGTGGAAGACCTTGCGCAGCAGGGGCCAGAGGAGGTGGTCGTCGCGGTGCCGGCCGTGGATGGCGTCGGTCAGCCGGATCGGGTAGCGGGCGCTGAGCCGCTCGCCGTACTCGACCTCCTCGGTCTGGCGCAGTCCCTCGTGGAACGGTCCCAGCTCGGCGAAGACCCGCGCCGGCATCGCGCACAGCGCGCTGAACAGGAAGCTGACGTCCCCCAGCGAGCTGATCCGCCAGTAGTGCGCCTGCAGGCAGCGGCACTCCTGCACCAGGCTGTCGCGCACCAGCGGGGTGTCGTCGAGGGTGCCGCAGATCGCTCCGGCGGCCGGGTCGTCGCGCAGCAGCCGCACCACGCGGTCGACGGTGTCGGGCGGCAACTCCACGTCGGAGTCGACGAAGAGCAGGATCTCGCCCCGGGCGCGGGCCGCGCCGATGTTGCGGGCCACCGACGGGCCGCTGTTGCGCGGGGTGGACAGCACCGGCACCCCGAGGGAGCGGGCCACCCGCACCGAGTCGTCGGTGCTGTGGTCGTCCACGAAGACGATCTCCGTCGCGGCGTACGTCTGGGCGAGCAGCGCCGGCAGCGTGAGCGGCAGGGAGTCTGCGTGGTTGTAGTTGGGCACGATGACGGAGACCGTCGGACCGGGCGACGTCATGGTTCTCCTCGATGGGGACGACGGGTCAGGACAGCAGGGCGGCGACCGCGGGGAACTGGGCGACGGCGAGCAGGGTGGCGAGGGTGGCGCCCCAGAGCAACCCGGCGACCAGCACGGCCCGGTCCCGCAGCAACAGGCGCACCGGGTCGCCACCGGCCCGCCGGACCAGGGCGAGTTGCAGGTAGCGGGACATCAGGTAGAGCACGAACGGGGTGGACAGCAGCATCGCCACCTCGCCGTACGGGTCGAACGGGGCTTCGGTGCGCAGCCAGACCAGGCCGGCGGTGACCGCCAGGACGCTGGTGAGCTGCAACAGGTGCCCGGCCAGCTCGACGGAGTAGCCGCGCAGCGCGGGCCGGTGGGCCGTCCCGCTGTCCAGCAGCTCCTGCCGGCGCTTGCCGACGGTGAGCAGCAGGCAGCCGGCGAAGACGGTGACCAGCAGCCAGCCGGACACCGCGACGCCGAGGGACAGGTGCCCCTGGAGCACCCGCAGCACGAAGCCGGCGGCGACCACCCCGACCTCGACCAGCGGCACGTGCTTGAGCCCACGGCTGTAGCAGACGTTGAGCACCAGGTAGACGAGCACCGGCCAGGCCGGCCCGGCCAGGCCGGCGTGCAGCAGCAGGGTGAGCAGGGCGAGCAGCGCCAGGCACCAGGCGTACGCCAGCGGCACCGGGACCCGGCCGGCGGCGAGCGGACGGTGTCGTTTGACCGGGTGGTGCCGGTCGCGGTGCCGGTCGGCGATGTCGTTGCCGACGTACACCGCCGAGGCGGCCAGCATGAACGCCAGCACCGCCCCGCCGAGGCGGACCAGCACGCCGGGGCTCCAGACGGTGACCTCGACCAGGGCGACCGGCACCACCAGCAGGCTCTTGGCCCAGTGGGTGGGGCGCACCAGCCGGACCAGGTCACCGGCCAGGCGGGGCAGGTCGCGACGCCGGGCGGGCGCGGCGGCGGCCGGCGCGCCGGCCGCCGTGGTCGGGGCGGGTACCGAGTCGACGACGGGCATGGGGGACCTCCGGCCGACTCAGAAGAAGATCTTCGCGAGGGAGAGGGCGCCCTGCCGCCACGGTTCCCGGCTGGTCCGGCCGCCGCCCGCGCTCGCCGTGCCCCGGTTGGCCCGCCACCAGCGGTAGGTGGCGAGGATCGCGTCCCGGTTGGACAGCCGGGGCGCGAAGCCGAGCCGCCGGCGGGCCTTGTCGATGCTGACGTACGAGTCGGCGCGCAGCTTGTGCAGCAGCCGCCCGTACACCGGGGAGAGTCCGCTGCGTTCCAGGCCGCGCAGCGCGGCCAGCGCCGGCGCGGCCGGCAGGCCGACCACCCGGCGGCCGTGCCCGGCGGCGTCCAGCACCGCCTGGAAGTCCTCCCGCAGGGTGCCGAACTCGGCCGCGCCCAGGTTGTAGGTGTCGTCGGCGACCTCGTCGGGGGCGTGCAGCACGGTCAGCACCGCGTCGACCAGGTCCTCGATCGCGAACATCTGCACCCGGACGTCGCCCCGGCCGAGGACCGGGAAGTGCCGGCCCTCCTCGGCCCACTCGAAGAGCATCGCGAACAGGCCCATCCGCCCGGGGCCGAGGAAGGTCTTCGGCCGCAGCACCGGCACGCACAGGCCGTCCGCGCGGAACCGCTCGGCCAGCAGTTCCGCCTCGACCTTGGCCCGGGTGTACGGGTCGACCGGCTCCCGGGGGTGGTCCTCCGGGGTGGGCACCAGGCGGGGCAGCCCGTACACGGCGGTCGAGGAGATGTGCACCACCCGGGGCACCCCGACCCGGTGGGCCGCGCCGAGGACCGCCGCCGTGCCGTCGACGATGATCGAGCGGATCATCTCGGCGGGGTAGCTGGGCAGCGCGGCGGCGGTGTGCACCACCGCGCCGGCCCCGGCGCACACCCGGGCCAGCAGCGCGCTGTCGCGGATGTCGCCCTGGCTGTGGGTCAGCCGCGGATGGTGGTGCGCCGCGGGCAGCAGGTCCACGCCGTGCACCCGGTGGCCGTCGTCGAGCAGGCGGCGGACCAGGTGCGCGCCGAGCATGCCGGACGCGCCGGTCACCACCACGTGGTCGTCGCTCACCACCGGGACGTCACCCGCTCCCGCACGAAGGAGGCGAGCAGCCTCGGCAGTCCCCGGGAGAGGGTGGCGTCGAGGCCGGTCAGGAAGCGCTCGACGTCGTCGGCTGTGGCGACCAGGCTGGGCGCGACCATCAGCGGGTTGTCCGCGTTCGGGCTGTAGTAGGTCATGATCCGGTGTTCGCGGAACAGGTGGGCGATCACCGACAGGGTGATCAGCTTGGTGCGGAACTGCGGGTCGTGGGCGAACCCCGGCACCAGCCGGCCGGCGAGGTCGAGCACCGCCGGCCCGCCGCCGAGGAAGACGCCCCAGAGCGCGCCGGCGCCGGCCACCCGGGCGACCACGTCCGGATGTTCCTTGGCGATCCGCTCCAGGCCGGGTCGCAGGACCGCCTCCAGGGCCCGGGCGCGGGCGGGGTAGTCGTCGCCGACCACGATGTCGATCGCCTCGACGGCGGTGGCGGTCTCCTCCCCGAAGCCGTAGTAGGTGGTGCTGTGCAGGATCACGTCGGCGAGCCGGTCGTACGCGCGGCGGAAGACGGGCTCCCGGGCGGTGTAGCCGGAGATGGACGCCTTGCCCCCGCCGAGCGACTTGGAGTAGGTGAGGATGTCCGGCAGCAGCCCTTCGTGCCGCAGGAAGTAGAAGAGGCTGCCGGTCTTGCCCCAGCCGGTGTAGATCTCGTCGAAGATCAGGATGATGTCCCGCTCGCGGCAGAGCCGTTGCAGCGCGAGCAGGTCCTCCCCCGACCAGGCCCGCATGGTGGAGGCGCTGAACGGCTCGACGAGGATGGCGTACACGTCGCAGCCGCCGTCGGGGGTACGGGCGGCGTCGACGGCGGCGCGGACGCCGGCCAGGTCGCCGTACGGGTGCACGACGATGCCGGGCAGGCCGGGGAAGCGGAACGCGTTCTCGGAGGAGCCGGTGAGGCTGCCCGCCCCCAGGGTCTTGCCGTGGAAGCTGATGTCGGCGCGCAGGATCGTGTTGCGCCGGCCGCCGTGGTACTTGTACGCCATCTTGACCGCGCCCTCGTTGGCCTCGGCCCCGGAGTTGGGAAAGTACGACACGGACAGGTCACCGGGGAGCAGCGCCGCCACGTTGTGGCTCAGCGCGGCCAGGTACGGCGAGAAGAACGCCTTGTGCACCTCCATGCGTCGGCGCTCGGCGAAGCGGCGCCGGGCGGCCAGGATGCGCGGGTGGTTGTGGCCGTGGTTGAGCACCCCCACGCCACCGGAGAAGTCGAGGATCCGCCGCCCGTCCCTGAGCTGGATCCACACCCCCTCGGCCTGCTCGACGAGTTCCCGACCGAACCCGAAGGTGGTCATCAGGGAGACCTGGCTGCGGCTGACGTGGGCACGGTAGAGCTCGTGCACCTGTGCGGTGCTGAGCTGCTCCGCCTCGTCGAGGTCGATCAATCGGGGCATCGGGGCTTGCCTTTCCTCGCGACGGCCGGTGGGCTGGCCCCACGGGTCGGGTGCGTCCGGCCGTCGCGAGGCATTGATCACTGCCCATGGGGGCGCTCCCAAACTAGCCATCGCGGGGGGTGGGGTCATGCCGCTCCTTCTGGGGACGGCGCCGCGGCCCGGGTGTCCCCGTCGCGGGGGACAGCACCGCCACGAGCTGCGGAAACGACGACGACCGCAGACCTCGCAGGGGCGCCGGCACGGCGTGCGCGACCCGGCGGGACGGTGCCCGGCGTCCGGCATCTGGACAGGTGGTGACGACGCGACGGGGTCGCGGGAGCGTCGGCGGCGACAGCCCGCGCGCCGTGCCCGCCGCCGTGAGGTCGGGCACCGTCGCGGCCGACCGACCCGCAGCCGTCGCGTCGAACCGCGTGCCGAGGCGTCACGCCGACGCCGGGCCCGTGACGCCCGCGCCGACGGCGGGCGGGCGGACCCGCCGGGATCAGCCGGCCTCCAGCTGGTCCTCCCGGACCCGCTCGGCCAGGTCGAGCTTGGTCCGGGTGGGACGACCCAGGTCGTGGTACTTGGACTTGACCCGGTCGAGATAGGTACGGGCGGTCTCCGGCCTGATCCCCAGGTGCCGGGCCGCCTGCTTGAGCGTCATGCCCGAGGCGTAGGCGAGCAGGACGGCCCGTTCCCGGGGCGAGAGCTGGGGTCGCACCGGGCGCGCGTCGCGCAGGCAGGCGAAGGCCAGCTCGGTCGAGAAGACCGGCTGCCCGGCGTGCACCTGGCGGATCGCCACGGCCAGCGCCGCCAGGTCGTGGTCCTTGGTGACGTACCCGCCGGCGCCCGCCGCGAAGGTGGCGACCACCTGGTCGGGCTGCGCCCAGACGCTGAGCACCAGCACCCGGTACCCGAGCGCGGTGAGCCGGCGGACGTTCTCCGCCGCGTCGCTGCGGTCGCGCAGCACCAGGTCCAGCAGCACCACGTCGACCGGTACGACCAGCTGCCGCAGCAGCTCGCCGACCGTGGCGCCGGTGCCGACGAGGCGCAGGTCGGGCACCCCGGCCACCCAGTTGGCGAGACCGTCGAGGAGCATCCGGTCGTCGTCGACCGCCGCCACCCGGATCACCGCGGCCACGACAGCTCCACGCAGGTGCCGGCGCCCGGCTCGCTGGAGACCCGTACCCGGCCGCCGACCTCGGCGACCCGGTCGACGACCGAGTGGCGGAAGCCGAACCCGGGCGGCACCGTCTCCGGCTCGAAGCCGCAGCCCCGGTCGACGACCGTCACCCGCAGCACGCCCCCCTCGCGGGTCACCGTCACCCAGGCCTCGTCGACATCGGCGTGCTTGACCACGTTGTTCAGCGCCTCCCTGGTGGCGTCGCGCAGCGCGTCCACCACCGCGGGCGGCAGTTCCGGCGGGGTCAGGTCGCCGCGGAAGCGCACCCGCAGGCCGAGCAACGACGCCGCGCCCACCACCTCCCGCAGCGCCGCGCCGAGGGTGCCGAAGCCGGTGTCGCCCCGGTCGGCGAGCAGGCCCCGGATGTAGTCGGCGTCGCGGGCGCACCGCTGCCGCACCGGCGCCGTACGGTGGTCCACACCGCCGCGCGCGATCAGCGTCAGCGTGGTCAGCACGGTGTCGTGCAGGGCGCGGTGGTGGGCCACCCGGGTGACGTACCGGGCGTGGTCGGCGGCCCGCTCCGCCTCGGCCGCCAGCCGCTGGGCGTTGACCCGGTCCAGGTGGCGTCCCTCGCGCCGCAGGTAGCGGATGCCGAACCCGGCGGCCAACGCGAAGCAGGCGATCCCGTTGGCGGCGTACAGCAGTTCCACCGGCGAGGTGTCGGCGGCGAACCCGAGGCCCACGGCCGTGCGGACGACGACGAGCCCGCCGACGACGGCCACGACGGCCAGCGGCCGGACGATCGCCGCGGCGGCGAGCGACGCAGCGGTCTGCGTCGCCCCGTTGCCCCAGTTGGACAGCACGCCGTTGGTCGACAGGTTGCCGGCGACCAGCACCAGCACCAGCACCGCGAGGACGACGTCGAGGTGGACCATCGGGGCGGGGAACCAGCCCCACCGGCAGGCGGTGCGGAAGAGCAGGACGTTCCAGCCCAGCACCACGGCCAGCAGCAGCAGGTTGGCCGGCCGGCTGTGGTAGAGGCCCTGGGCGCTGCTCACCAGCGCGGGGACGAAGCACCCGACGCGGTGCAGCGCCAGCAACACCACCATGAGCCGGTCGGCGCGTCTTTCGCCGCCCAGATGAGCTACCGAGAGCGGACAGTGACCGGCCCATGACACGATGGTCATTCTGGCACGTGGATCAACGACCGCCATCACTGTACGTCGATCTGATGATCACCTTTCGGTCACCCCTCGCCGACGGGAGGGCGGGCCCGACCAACCGCTCCGACGGTTGACGGCTGGTCAGGCCCGACCGAACGATGGTTCAGCCGACCAGCGGCTTCAGGTCCTCCCGGGGCGGGGTCCACTCCCCCGCCGCGGCGGGCACCTGCTCGCCGGAGCGGATGTCCTTCACCTCGTCGCCCTGCCCGCCGGCGAACCAGACGTACGGGATGCCCCGTCGCTCCGCGTAGCGGATCTGCTTGCCGAACTTCGCCGCGCTGGGCGACACCTCGGTGGGGATGCCCCGCGAGCGCAGCGCCTCGGCGACGCGGTTGCTCGCCGGACGCTCCTCCTCGGCGGTGACCGCGACCAGCACGCACGTCGGCACGCTGCGGGAGATCGACAGCGCGTTCGCGCCGAAGAGCAGGCCGAGCAGCCGGGTCACCCCGATGGAGATGCCGACGCCCGGGAAGCGGACGGCGCCGGCGCTGGCCAGGTTGTCGTACCGGCCGCCGGAGCAGATCGAGCCGAACCGTTCGTAGCCGAGCAGCTGCGTCTCGTAGACGGTGCCGGTGTAGTAGTCCAGCCCGCGGGCGATGCGCAGGTCGGCGACGCAGAGACCCGGGGAGTGCGCGGCAGCCGTCTCCACCACCGCCGCCAACTCCTCGATGCCCTCGTCGAGCAGCGGGTCGCTGACACCGAGGGCGCGTACCGCGTCGGCGAAGGAGGCGTCCGGCGCGGAGATCTCGGCCAGGGCCAGGGCCGCCTTGGCCTGCGCCTCGCTCGCCCCGGCGGTCTCGGCGAGCAGTTCGGCGACCTTGGCCGGGCCGATCTTGTCGAGCTTGTCGACCGCGCGCAGCGCCGCCTCCGGGTCGCCGATCCCGACGCCCCGGTAGAAGCCCTCACAGATCTTGCGGTTGTTGACCTGGATGCGCACCGGCGGGATCGGCAGCGACCGCAGCGCGTCGCCGATCACCAACGGCATCTCCGCCTCGTAGTGCGCCGGCAGGGTGTCCCGGTCGACGATGTCGATGTCGGCCTGGAGGAACTCTCGGTAGCGCCCCTCCTGCGGACGCTCGCCCCGCCACACCTTCTGGATCTGGTAGCGGCGGAACGGGAACTGCAACTTGCCGGCGTTCTCCAGCACGTACCGGGCGAACGGCACGGTCAGGTCGAAGTGCAGGCCGAGGGAGTCGTCACCGGCCGGGCCGTCGGTGTCGGCCTGCAACCGGCGCAGCAGGTAGACCTCCTTCGAGGTCTCCCCCTTGCGCAGCAGCTGGTCCAGCGGCTCGACCGACCGGGTCTCCAGCGGCGCGAAGCCGTACAGCTCGAAGGTGGCGCGGATCCGGTCGAGGACGAACTGCTCGATCATCCGCTGCGCGGGCGTCCACTCCGGGAAGCCGGAGATGGGCGTGGGCTTGCTCATGGCGTACTCCTTGCGTCCCGCGCGCACCGCGCGGGCAGGTCGTGGGTCGCGGCGGCTACAGGCCGCGGGTGGGCGCGGCCGGGCGCGCGTCGCCGATCCCCGCCACCTCGACGAGGTACGGGTTGGTCGCGCGCTCGCGGCCGATGGTGGTCGCGGGGCCGTGGCCGGGCAGGACGACGGTGTCGTCGGCCAGCGGGAGGACCTTCTCCCGCAGGCTGGTCAGCATGCGGGGCATGCTGCCGCCCGGCAGGTCGGTGCGGCCGATCGAGCCGGCGAACAGGACGTCGCCGGAGAGGCAGACCTGCTCCGCCTCCCAGGGCGAGCCGGCGCCGGGCATCCGGAACAGCACCGACCCGCCGGTATGGCCCGGGGCGTGGTCGACGGTGATCTCCAACCCGGCCAGCGCGAGCGTCGCCCCGTCGGTCAGCTCGGCCACGTCGTCCGGCTCGGCGTACGGCAGCCGGCCACCGAAGAGCTGGGTGAGGTCCATCGACAGCGCCTTGGACGGGTCGGCCAGCAGTTCCCGGTCGTCCGGGTGGACGTACGCGGGGATGCCCCGCGCGCCGCAGACCGGCGCGACGGAGAAGGTGTGGTCGAGGTGGCCGTGGGTGAGCAGCACGGCGGCCGGGTGCAGGCGGTGCTCGGCGAGCACGGCGTCGAGCCGGTCGAGCACCCCGATGCCGGGGTCGACCACCACGCACTGCTCCCCCGGCGCGGTCGCCACCACGTAGCAGTTGGTGCCGAAGGCGTCCGCGGGAAAGCAGGCCACGAGCACGGGGGCTCCCCTTCCGTCGATTCGTCCTACCCACGGCCAGCCTAGTCGCCGCGGCGATCCGATATTCCCGGCCCACCCGTCGCGTCGACCCCACCGGCCACAGTGACGCACTTTGATAAACCGGTCCGGACCTCGTACACCACTTTCCCAGCGGCTACCCGTACACTCTGGCGGGCGTGTGGCGTGGCGCACCCGCCCCACGGCGGCCGAAGGGCCGCGAGGCGCCGGTGACGACCAGGGTAGAGGAAGGGGAGCACGGGTGGCTTCCAGCAGGGACCGGCAGCGCAAACTGGCGCGCGCCAAGCTCGACCGGCAGTTGGCCCGCCGTGCCGCGAGCGCGCGTCGCCGCCGGCAGATCCAGGCCGGAGTCGGCGCCGCGGTCGTGCTGGCGCTGATCGTGGTCGGTGCGGCGTGGGGCCTCGGCGCGTTCGACCGGGACCCGATGAAGAACACCGCCCAGGACGTCTGCCTCTGGACCCCGCAGGACGCCGCCGCGAACACCAACCTGCGCGACGTCGGCACCCCGGCCACCACCGGCCTGCCCACCACCGGCACCCGGCCCATGACGATCAACACCAGCCAGGGCGGCCCGGTCACCGCCGAACTGGACCTCGCCGGGGCGCCCTGCGCCGCGGCCAGCATCGCCCACCTCGCGGGCCAGTCGTTCTACGACAACACCAAGTGCCACGAGATCACCGCCGAGGGCGCGCTGCGCTGCGGCGACCCGAGCGGCACCGGCCTGGGCGGCCCGTCCTACTCCTTCTACGACGAGAACGTCCCGGCGGCGTCCGAGGCGAGCCCGTCGGCCAGCCCCGCCCCGGGCCAGGCGCCGGCGTACCCGAAGGGCGCGGTCGCCATGATCGCCAACCCGCCGGGCGCCAACGGCAGCCAGTTCCTGAT
Source organism: Micromonospora citrea (assembly GCF_049629545.1). Classification (GTDB taxonomy): domain Bacteria; phylum Actinomycetota; class Actinomycetes; order Mycobacteriales; family Micromonosporaceae; genus Micromonospora; species Micromonospora citrea_A. The sequence goes on along the minus strand of NZ_JBNADX010000018.1, from coordinate 17,052 downwards.
CTTCTTCAAGGACTTCAACCCGGCCAAGCCGGCGTACCCGGTCATCGGGCGGATCACCGGCGGACTCGACGTGATCGAGAAGATCGGCGCGCTCCCGACCGTGGACAATGGGACCGGGGCCAAGGTCAAGCCGAAGACCGACGTGGTGCTGCAGAAGCTCACCGTCGGCGAGCCGACCCAGGCCGCCCCGGCTCCGACGGGACCGGCCTCCGGCGCCCCGTCGGCCAGCCCCAGCGCCGGCTGAACCGGACAGACCACCCGTACGCGGCAGCGACCGCGCAGATAGTCCAGGAGGAGTGACCGTGACGTCCACGAGAGAGCGGCAGCGCGCGGCGGCGCGGGCCCGACTCGAGCGGGAGATGGCCGAGCGCGCGGCCAAGGCCCGCAAGCGCCGGCAGACGCAGGCCATCGTCGGGGCCGCCGCGGTCCTGGTGCTCGTGGTCGCCGGCTCCGTCTGGCTGGCCACCACCCTCGGTGGCGACGACGACGAGCAGGGCACCACCACGACCGCGGGCTTCTCGCAGTGCGTGTACAACGAGGTGCCCGCCGACGCCCGGTCCAAGCAGATCAAGGACGTCGGCCTGCCGACCAACCAGCAGGCCAACAAGGGCACCCAGACCATGACGATCGACACCAACCTGGGCCCGATCACCGCCAGGCTCGACCGGTCGGCGGTCCCCTGCACCGCCGGCAGCTTCACCCACCTGGCCAGCAAGGGCTTCTTCGACAACACCAAGTGCCACCGGCTGGTGACCGAGGGCATCAAGGTCCTGCAGTGCGGCGACCCGAGCGCCACCGGCAAGGGCTGGCGCGAGACCGACGGCACCGGCGGCCCGAGCTACAACCTCGCCGAGGAGAACCTGCCCACCGACAAGCGCCCCGCGTACCCGGAGGGCGTCATCGCGATGGCCAACTCGGGTCAGCCGGGCAGCACGGGCAGCCAGTTCTTCATCGTCTACGGCGACTCGCAGCTCGACCCGAACTACACCGTCGTGGGCACCATCACCGGCGGCATGGACCTGGTCAAGCAGGTCGCGGCGGCCGGCGACGACAAGGCCTTCGCCCAGCAGGCCGGCGGCGGCCACCCCAAGAAGGAGGTCGTCATCACCAAGCTGACCATGAGCGAGATCCAGAGCTGATCCCCGTACGACGAAGCGCCCGCCGGCTGGAGCCGGCGGGCGCTTTCTCGTCGTGCCCGAGACCGGGCGGCCGGTCAGGCCCCCGAGGTGACCCGGTAGGCGTCGAAGACGCCGTCCACCTTGCGGACCGCGGCCAGCAGGTGACCCAGGTGCTTCGGGTCGGCCATCTCGAAGCTGAACCGGCTCACCGCCACCCGGTCCCGGGTCGTGGTGACGGTGGCGGAGAGGATGTTGACCCGCTCGTCGGAGAGCACCCGGGTGACGTCGGCGAGCAGCTTGTGCCGGTCCAGCGCCTCCACCTGGATGGCGACCAGGAACGTCGAGGCGGAGGTGAGCTTCCAGCTCACCTCGACCACCCGCTCGCTCTGCGCCCGCAGGTCCTCGGCGTTGGCGCAGTCGTCGCGGTGCACGCTCACCCCGCCGGAACGGGTGACGAACCCGAAGACCGCGTCCGGCGGCACCGGGGTGCAGCAGCGGGCCAGCTTGATCCACACGTCGCTGACGCCCCGCACGACGACGCCCGGGTCACTGCTGCTCTGCCGGCTGCGCGGCGGACGGGTGGCGACGGCGGTCTCGGCGATGTCCTCCGCCGCGCCCTCCTCGCCCCCGTACGTGGCCATCAGCTTCTGCACCACGGACTGGGCGGAGACCTGGCTGTCACCGACCGCCGCGTAGAGCGAGGCGACGTCGGCCAGGTGCAGGTCCCGGGCGATCGCCATCAGCGCGTCCGAGGTGAGCATCCGTTGCAACGGCATGCCCTGCTTGCGCATCGCCTTGACGATCGCGTCCTTGCCGGCCTCGATCGCCTCCTCGCGCCGCTCCTTGTTGAAGTACTGGCGGATCTTGGTGCGGGCGCGCGGGCTCTTGACGAAACCCAGCCAGTCCTGCGTCGGGCCGGCCGTGTCGGACTTCGAGGTGAAGATCTCGATCACGTCGCCGTTGGACAGCGTCGACTCCAGCGGCACCAGCTTGCCGTTGACCCGCGCCCCGATGCACTTGTGCCCCACCTCGGTGTGCACCGCGTACGCGAAGTCCACCGGCGTCGACCCGGTCGGCAGCGGGATGACGTCGCCCTTGGGGGTGAAGACGTACACCTCCTGGCTGGACAGGTCGAAGCGCAGCGCGTCCAGGAACTCGCTCGGGTCCGCCGCCTCCCGCTGCCAGTCCAGCAGCTGGCGCAGCCAGGTCATCTCGTCGATGTGCGCCGGCGGGCCGACGATCTGGGTGCCCTTGTGCTCCTTGTACTTCCAGTGCGCGGCGATGCCGAACTCGGCGGTGCGGTGCATGGCGTACGTGCGGATCTGCATCTCCACCGGCTTGCCGGTGGGCCCGATGACCGTCGTGTGCAACGACTGGTACATGTTGAACTTGGGCATGGCGATGTAGTCCTTGAACCGGCCCGGCACCGGCTGCCAGTTGGCGTGGATGACACCCAGCGCCGCGTAGCAGTCCCGCACCGTGTCGACCAGGATCCGCACCCCGACCAGGTCGTAGATGTCGTTGAAGTCGCGACCCCGCACGATCATCTTCTGGTAGATCGAGTAGAGGTGCTTCGGCCGCCCGGTCGTCTCCGCCTTGATCTTCGCGGCCTTCAGGTCGGTGGACACCTTCTGAGTCACCTGACGCAGCAGCGCCTCGCGCTGCGGCTGGTGCTCCCCGATCAGCCGGTTGATCTCCTCGAACCGCTTGGGGAACAGGGTGCCGAAGGCGAGATCCTCCAACTCCCACTTGATCGTGTTCATACCCAGCCGGTGCGCCAGCGGGGCCAGGATCTCCAGCGTCTCCTTCGCCTTCTGCTCCTGCTTCGGACGGGGCAGGAAGGTCAGGGTCCGCATGTTGTGCAGCCGGTCGGCCAGCTTGATCACCAGCACCCGCGGGTCCTTGGCCATCGCCACGACCATCTTGCGGATCGTCTCGGCCTTGGCCGCGTCACCCAGCTTGACCTTGTCCAGCTTCGTCACGCCGTCGACCAGGAGGGTCACCTCCGGGCCGAAGTCCGCCCGCATCTGGTCGAGGGTGTACTCGGTGTCCTCGATCGTGTCGTGCAGCAGCGCGGCGACCAGGGTGGTGGTGTCCATCCCGAGGTTGGCCAGGATGGTGGCCACCGCCAACGGGTGGGTGATGTACGGGTCGCCGGACTTGCGGTACTGCCCGGAGTGCCATCGCGCCGCGGTGTCGAACGCGCGTTGCAGCAGCCGCGCGTCCGCCTTGGGGTGGTTCTCGCGGTGGGTGGCGATCAGCGGTTCGAGCACCTCGCTGACCTGCGAGGACTGCCAGGGCGCGTTGAACCGGGCCAGCCGGGCGCGCACCCGGCGGCCGGTCGGCGCGTTGGACAGCGCGAAACCGCCGCTCGGCGAGGGGTCGCCGTCGGCCGGCAGCGCCACCGTCGCGGCGTCGGCCTGACCGGCCGCCTCGGGAGCCGCGCCGTCACCCGCCACCCGGGCCGGCGGGGTGCCCTTGCGCTCGGTCACCGAGCCGTCAGAGTCGCCTGTCGGGTGCACCGTGCCCTCCACCGGAGGGACGACATCGTGGGACACCGGCCTCCTCACCGCTCGCCGGGAACACGTCGACCGTGCGGTCGACGCCTTCTTCAACCGGCCACCGGGCCGGTGTTGTTCCGCGCCGGCAGGGTGGCCGGCCGGTCCTCGCGCCTGAGGGGCGGTGGACCCGCCCGTCAGCAAAGGGCAATGCTACCCGCACGGTGGGTGCCGCGCCGCTCCGCCGGACGCAGGTGCGACGGCCGGCTCCGACGGCGCCCGGGTCAAACGGTCAGCAGGGCATGGACCGGGCGGCCGGCGAGCTTCTTGCGGCCCTCCAGGAAGCCCAACTCCAGCAGGACGGTGAAACCGGCGACCGTGCCGCCGGCCCGTTCCACCAGGTCGAGGGTGGCCTCGGCGGTACCACCGGTGGCCAGCACGTCGTCCACCACCAGCACCCGGTGCCCGGCGGTGAAGGCGTCCTGGTGGACCTCCAGGGTCGCCTCGCCGTACTCCAGGGCGTACGAGGCCGAGTAGGCGGCCCGGGGCAGCTTGCCGGCCTTGCGCACCGGCACCACGCCCACCCCCGTGGCGTACGCGATCGCGGCGGCGATCACGAAGCCGCGCGCCTCGATGCCCACCACGATGTCGAACGAGTCACGGCCGTGGTACCCGACGATCCCGTCGATCACCTCGCGGAACACCTCGCCGTCGGCGAAGAGCGGCATCAGGTCCTTGAACATGACACCCGGCTTGGGGAAGTCCGGCACGTCCAGCACCCGGCTGGCCACCAGCCGGGCGACCTCCGGGCCGCTGTCTCCCCGTACCCCGGCGCTGTGCGTCTCCGTCACGGTGGTGCTCCCTCTCAAGCGACGACGGCGTCCTCCATGCCGCTCGCACAGCATGAAGGACGCCGTCGGTTCGTCTCCTACCGGGTCCGGCCGGACCGGTCAGCGCCGCTTGGCGCCACCGGGCCGGTTGCCCCCACCGCCACTGGGACGGCCGCCCCGCGCGCCGCCGGAACGCTTGCCGCCGGGACGGGCGCCGACCTTCGGCGCGGTGCCGGCCAGGGCCGCCGCCTCCGGGTCGATCGCCTCGTCGTCGGCCTCGGCGACCGGACGGGGGGCGCCCTTCGGGGCGATCTCGCCCCGGGCGAGGGCGCCCCGGCGCGCCAGCACCCGCTTGTTGTGGGCCTGGATCCGCGGCTCCTGGTTCTTCAACAGCACCAGCAGCGGGGTGGCCAGCAGGATCGAGGTCAGGAACGCCACCGCCATACCGACGAAGAGCACCAGACCCAGGTCCTTCAGGGTGCCCGCGCCGAGCAGGCCGGCACCGATGAAGAGCAGGCCGCCGACCGGGAGCAGGGCGACCACCGAGGTGTTCAGCGACCGCATCAGGCTCTGGTTCAGCGCCAGGTTCGCGGCCTCGCCGTAGGTCTGGTTGTTGTTGGCGGTGATGCCCCGGGTGTTCTCCTGCACCTTGTCGAAGACCACCACCACGTCGTAGAGCGCGAAGCCCAGGATGGTGAGGAAGCCGATGACCGTCGACGGGGTGACCTCGAAGCCGACCAGCGAGTAGATGCCGGCGGTCAGGATCAGGTTCATGAACAGCGAGACGATCGCCGCGACGGCCATCCGCCACTCGAAGCGCAGGATCAGGTAGACCGCCACCACCGCGACGAAGATGATCAGACCGAGCAGCGCCCGGGAGGTCACCTGGTCGCCCCAGGCCTCGCTGACCTGGTTGCCGCTGATCTGGTCGGCGTTGATGCCGAACGCGCCGGCCAGCTCGTTCTTGACATCGGTCGCCTGCTCCTGGCTGAGCTGCGAGGTACGCACCTCGTAGTACTCGCCACTGGTGCTGCCGACCTTCTGGGCGGTCACCACCTCGGCGCCGCTGCCGGTGGCCGCCAGCGCCTTGTCGACCTGTTCCTCGGTCTGCTCCAGGGTGCCGACGCTCGCCGGCACCTGGAACGAGTTGCCGCCGGCGAACTCGATGCCGAGGCTGAACTTGAGCACCGCGAAGCTGAACAGGGAGACCAGCACCAGCAGGCCGGCGACGCCGAACCAGAGCTTGCGCCGGCCGACGATGTCGAGTCCGGCCTCACCGCGGTAGAGCCGGCTCGCGAGACCACTTCCAGCCATCTCAGGCCTCCTTGACGCGCGGGTTGCGGGGGTTGGCCTGCTCGGTCCGGGCCGGCAGGGCCCGGCCGAGACCGCTGACCCGTGGAGAGAGGAACGCCCGGGTACGGGCGAACATCGTCATGATCGGGTGCCGGAAGAGGAAGACCACGACCAGGTCGAGGACCGTCGCCAGGCCCAGGGCGAAGGCGAAGCCCTTCACCGCGCCGACCGAGACGACGTAGAGCACCACGGCCGACATCAGGGTGATCGCGTTCGCCGAGATGATCGTCCGGCGGGCCCGGATCCAGGCGCGCGGGACCGCGCTGCGTGGGCTGCGCCCCTCCCGGATCTCGTCCTTGAGCCGCTCGAAGTAGATGACGAAGGAGTCCGCCGCCACACCGAGCGAGACGATCATGCCGGCGATGCCGGCGAGGGTGAGGGTGAAGCCGATCTGCCGGCCGAGGAACACCAGCGCGCCGAAGACCAGCAGCGCGGAGAGCACCAGGCTCAGGAAGATGACCGAGCCGAGCAGCCGGTAGTAGAAGAACGAGTAGATGATGACCAGCAGCATGCCGATGCCGGCGGCCAGCAGACCGGCCCGCAGGTGGCTCTCGCCCAGGGTGGCCGTGACGTTCTGCTGCTCCTGCGGCACGAAGGTCACCGGCAGCGCGCCGTAGCGCAGGTTGCCGGCCAGCTGGGCGGCGTCCTTCTGGGTGAAGCTGCCGGTGATCTGCGAGTCGCCGGTCAGCACGCCCTGGATCTCCGGCGAGGAGACGATCTCGTTGTCCAGCACGACCGCCACCCGGCACTTGCCGTCCTGGCCGAGCGCGCTCTGGTCGCAGGCGCCGCCCTCGTTGTTGAACGCCTCACGGGTCAGCGCGGTCCACTTGTCCTGGCCGGTGCCGGTGAAGTTGAGGCTGACCACCCACTGGCTGGTCTGGTCGAGCACCGCGTCGGCGTCGTCGATGTCGGTGCCGACGACCTTCGCCACGTCGAGCAGGTACTTGGCCGCGCCACTCTCACAGGCCACCGCCTGCTGCTTCTCGTCCTTGATCGACGCCGCCGGGCGCTTGTCGAGCTGGGCGCAGGTGATGGTGGGGACGTTGAACTGCATCTGCGGCGACAGCACCGCGACCTCGGCCGGGGAGAGCGTGCCGAACGGCTTGAGCTTCTCCGCCAGGGACGGGTCGGCGGTGAAGTCGGCCGGAGCCTGCAGGGCGCTCGCGGCGGCCCAGGCGGCGGCGCCGACCTTCTTCTCGACGGCCTTGCGCTGCTCCTCGACGCTCTGCGGCACGGGGGCGGCACTGGCGCTCGGCGAGGCGGCCGGGGCGCTCGGCGAGGCCGAGGCGGACGGGCTGGCGCTGGGCGCGGGGGCGCCGCCGCCCTGGCCGCCGGCGCTCGGCGAGGCGGTGGCCTTCGCCGACGCGGACGCCTTCGGCGAGGCCGACGCGCTGCCGGACGGCGCCGGTGAGGCGCTGCCGGACGGCGCCGGGTTCGGGGTCGCCGCCGGGGCGCTCACCGCTCCGCTGCCGTCGGTGGCCTTGAGCACCTTCCGGAAGCGCAGCTCCGCGGCCTCACCGACGTCGTTCAGCTCGCGGTTCTGACCGGGCAGGGAGACGACGATGTTCCGGTCGCCCTCGGTGACCACCTCGGCCTCGGCCACACCGTAGACGTTGACCCGGCTCTCGATGATCCGCCGGGCCTCCTCGAGGTTCTCCGCGGTCGGCGGCTTGCCGTCGATGCTGTTGGTGGCCTCCAGGGTGAGCCGGGTGCCGCCGATCAGGTCCAGGCCGAGCCGGGGCTCCAGCCGGTCCTTCCAGCCGCCGCTCGCCCCGCCCGAGAAGAACACCAGAAGATAGAGGACGACGAAGATGAACCCGAGCACGGCGAGCTGCCGCCCGGGGCGCATCTGTCCCTGAGGTGGTGCCACGGCTGTCTGTCTCCCTGTAACGGTCGCGCCGCCGGTGCGGCGGCGGCGAGGTCGGACCGGGGGCCCCGGCCGACGTGCTCTCCGGGGCCGGAACCCGCGGTCGGCACGGCGGCCCACCGCCGACGCGAGGGCGTCGTACGGACGGTCGCGTGCCGACGTCGGACGCCGGCCCACCTATCCAGTTGTCACGTCACGCCCGCCCTCCGCACGGGAGGATGGGCGGGGCGTTCACTCCTTGACGGCGTCCGCGTCCTCGGCGACCGGCTCGGTCGTCTCGGTGCGCTCGGCCTGGTTGACCACCCGGGCGATGGCCGGTCGGGCGTAGCGGGTCTGGACGCCGGGGGCCACCTCGAGCAGCACGGTGTCGTCGTCCACCCCGGTGACCGTGCCGTAGAGCCCGCCGATGGTGACGACCTCGTCACCGGGGGCGAGCGCCTTCTGCATGGCCTCGGCCTCGCGGCGGCGCTTCTGCTGCGGCCGGATCATCATGAAGTACATGACCCCGAAGAGCAGGGCGATCATGAGGATCGGCGTCAGACTACCGGCGCCTCCGCCGGACTGTGCTGCGTAAAGCACGGTGTGCGACCTTCCCATTGGCCCCCGGCCGGCACGATGCGCCGGAGCGGAGGCGGATTCTCACATCCTGTACAGACCGCGGCGAGTCTAATCCCTGCGCCTGAGAACGCCGAATGCGGTGCAGATCACGTTCGGATCACGGCTGATCGGGCGTGGCGGAGAACAGATCGGGCACGGGCGAGGCATCAACGCCAAATGTACCATTTGGTGGCGTACGGCCCAGGTGACGCCAGGCCGCCTCGGTGGCGACCCGCCCCCGGGGCGTACGGGCCAGCAGGCCGGCACGGACCAGGAAGGGCTCGCAGACCTCCTCCACCGTGTCCGGCTGCTCCCCCACCGCCACCGCCAGCGTGGAGAGCCCGACCGGCCCACCCCGGAACGAGTCGACCAGCGCGGTCAGCACCGCCCGATCCAGCCGGTCCAGGCCGAGCGCGTCGACGTCGTACACCGTCAGCGCGGCCCGGGCGGTCTCCAGGGTGACCACGCCGTCGGCGCGGACCTCGGCGTAGTCGCGGACCCGGCGCAGCAGCCGGTTGGCGATCCGGGGCGTGCCCCGGGAGCGGCCGGCGATCTCGACCGCACCCTCGTCGGTGATCGGCACGCCGAGGATCCGGGCCGAGCGGTGCAGCAGCGCCTCCAGGTCGGCCGGGGAGTAGAAGTCCAGGTGCGCGACGAAACCGAACCGGTCCCGCATCGGCCCGGTCAGCAGGCCCGAGCGGGTGGTCGCGCCGACCAGGGTGAACGGCTCGACGTCCAGCGGGATGGCGGTGGCGCCCGGCCCCTTGCCGACCACCACGTCGACCCGGAAGTCCTCCATGGCGCTGTAGAGCAGTTCCTCCGCCGGCTTGGCGATCCGGTGGATCTCGTCGATGAAGAGCACGTCGCCCTCGGCGAGGCTGGTCAGGATGGCCGCCAGGTCGCCGGAGCGCTCGATCGCCGGACCGCTGGTCACTCGGATGCCGGAGCCCAGCTCGGCGGCGACGATGTTCGCCAAGCTGGTCTTACCCAAGCCGGGCGGGCCGGACAGCAGGATGTGGTCCGGTGGGGTCCCCCGGCGCATCGCGCCCTGGAGCAACAGGTCGAGCTGGTCGCGGACCCGGTCCTGGGCGATGAACTCGGCCAGCCGTTTGGGCCGGACGCTGGCCTCGGCGTCGAGTTCGGCGTCGGCGACGTACGCGGAGACCAGGTTGTCGCCGGTCATCGGGTCCGGCCCAGCAGCCGGATGGCCTGCTTGAGCAGGACCGGCACCGGCGGGGTCTCCCCGTCGACCGTCTCCGCCACCGCCGCCACCGCCTGGTCGGCCTGGGCGGCCGTCCAGCCGAGCCCGACCAGGGCCTGGCGGACCTGCTCGGGCCACGCCCCGCCGGTGACCCCGGCCGCGCCGTCGGCGCCGACCGGCACCGGACCGATCCGGTCGCGCAACTCCAGCACCAGGCGCTCGGCGCCCTTCTTGCCGATGCCCGGCACCCGGGTCAGGGCAGCGGTGTCGGCGTTGGCGATCGCCTTGCGGACCGCGTCCGGGGTGTGCACGGCCAGCACCGCCTGGGCCAGCCGGGGGCCGACCCCGCTGGCCGTCTGGAGCAGCTCGAACAGTTGCTTGGCGTCGTCGTCGGCGAAGCCGTACAGGGTGAGCGAGTCCTCCCGGACGACGAGGCTGGTGGCGAGCCGGGCGGGCTGGCCGACCCGCAGCTCGGCAAGGGTGCCGGGGGCGCACTGCACCGCCAGGCCGATCCCGCCGACCTCCACCACCGCGTGGTCGGGACCGGTCGCGGTCACCGTGCCGCGCACACTGGCGATCATCCTGCGCCTCCTCGTCGTACCCGGTCGGCCGCCGCGGCCAGCTTCGACCGCGTGCCGCCGCGCCACACGTGGCAGATGGCCAGGGCGAGGGCGTCGGCCGCGTCGGCGGGCTTCGGCGGCTCGGACAGCCGCAACAGCCGGGTCACCATGGTGGTCATCTGCTTCTTGTCGGCCTGACCGGAACCGGTCACCGCCGCCTTCACCTCGCTCGGCGTGTACGTCTGCACCGGCAGGCCGGCGCGCGCCCCGGCGAGCACGGCGATCCCGCTGGCCTGGGCGGTGCCCATCACCGTGCGGACGTTGTGCTGGCTGAAGACCCGCTCCACGGCGACGGCGTCCGGCCGGTGCTCGGCGACCAGGTCGGTGAGGGAGCGGTCCAGGTGCAGCAGGCGCAGCGGCAGGTCGTCGCCGGGGTCGGTGTAGACGACGTAGTAGGCGATCAGGGTGCAGGGCCGGCCCGGCACGCCCTCGACCACGCCGACTCCGCACCGGGTCAACCCCGGGTCGACGCCGAGCACGCGCACGCCGCCTCCTCCCCCAGCCGCCAGCAGTACGTGTGTTCGACACCCTACTGGTGCCCGCCGACGGCCGCCGTCCGGGACACGCCGTGCGGGCTGCGGGCCTACCGGCGGGTCGGGTCCGGCTCGAAGGTCCGCCGCGTCCACCGTGCCCGCCCTCCCGACGACGTCGACGCCCGCCACCCGGCGGCGCGTGCGCAGCAGGATGGCACGCCCCTGTGACGGTTCCCGCCGGCCGGCGGAGCCGGGCCGACCCCGGCCGACGTCCCGGCGCCCACACAGACCCGGGGCGGAGTATGTGTCGCCGCCCCATGTGCCGGCGGCCACACAGCTCGTAACTTCTTGCGCCATGACGGCAGAACCCGTGGCGGTCCCCCACGTCGTACGCGTCGACCTGTCCGGTCGTAGCGCCCTGGTGACCGGTGGTGGCAGCGGCATCGGCCGGGCCTGCGCCCTGCGGCTGGCGGCGGCCGGCGCGGCGGTGCTGGTGGTGGACCGCAACGTCGAGGCGGCCAAGGCGGTGGCCGCCGAGGCCGGCGGCCGCGCCGAGGGGGTCGACCTGGCCGACCCGGCGGCGGTGGACCGGATCGACGCCGACGTCGACATCGTCGTCAACAACGCCGGCCTGCAGCACGTCGCACCGGTGCAGGAGTTCCCCGCCGAACGCTTCGCCCACCTGCACCGGGTGATGGTGGAGGCGCCGTTCCGACTCATCCGCCGCGCGCTGCCGCACATGTACGCCCAGGGCTGGGGCCGGATCGTCAACATCTCCTCGGTGCACGGGCTGCGCGCCTCGCCGTACAAGTCGGCGTACGTCTCCGCCAAGCACGCGCTGGAGGGGCTGTCGAAGGTGGTCGCCCTGGAGGGCGCCGCGCACGGGGTGACCGCCAACTGCGTCAACCCGGCGTACGTGCGCACCCCGCTGGTGGAGAGCCAGATCGCCGACCAGGCGGCCACCCACGGCATCGGCGAGGACGAGGTGGTCGAGAAGATCATGCTGGCCCGGGCGGCGATCAAGCGGCTGATCGAACCGGAGGAGGTGGCCGAACTGGTGGCGTACCTCTGCTCGCCGCCCGCGGCGTTCATCACCGGATCGTCCATCGCCCTCGACGGGGGCTGGACGGCGAACTAGTGGTTGCCCGCACAATGAGCCTCATGTCGTCGCCGGTCGAGTTCCTGGAACTGCTCGCCCGGGAGGCCGCGGCGGTCGAGTTCGAGGGCCCGCTGGTGGCCGCCCGGGCGGCCGGGCTGCCGCCGGAGCGGCTGGCCGAACTCGAACACGCCAAGGTGGTGGCGTTGCGGGTACGCGGCCTGCTGGAGCGCCGCCGGCGCCGGGAGACCGAGCTCTCCGGCCTGTACGACACCGCCAGCGACCTGGCCGGCCTGCGCGACCTGGACGACGTGCTGCGGGCGATCGTGCACCGGGCCCGGCACCTGCTCGGCGCCGACGTGGCATACATGACGCTCAACGACGAGGAGCGCGGCGACACGTACATGCGGGTCACCGACGGGTCGATCTCGGCGAAGTTCCAGCGGCTGCGGCTGGAGATGGGCGACGGGCTGGGCGGTCTGGTGGCGCAGTCCGGCACCCCGTACGTGACCGCCAACTACCAGGAGGACGAGCGCTTCCGGCACACCGGGGAGATCGACTTCGGGGTGGGCGAGGAGGGCCTGGTGGCCATCCTCGGCGTGCCGCTGCGGCTCGGCTCGAGCGTGATCGGGGTGCTCTACGCGGCGAACCGGTCGGCCCGGCCGTTCGCCCGGGAGGAGGTGTCGCTGCTGGTCTCCCTCGCCGCGCACGCCGCGGTGGCGATCGACACGGCCCGGCTGCTCGCGGAGACCCGCGCGGCGCTGGCCGAGCTGTCGGCGGCGAACACCACCATCCGGGCGCACAGCACCTCGGTGGAGCGGGCCGCCGCCGCCCACGACCGGATGACGGCGCTGGTGCTGCGCGGCGGCGGTATGGAGGACGTCGCGGCGGCGGTCACCGACGTGCTCGGCGGGGCGCTGCTGGCCCTGGACGCCGAGGGGCGGCTGCTGGCCCGGGTCGGCGAGATCGAGGAGCCGGACCGGGCCGACCTGGTGGAGGCGGTGGCCGCGTCGCGTACGGAGGGGCGCAGCGTGCGCCGGGGCAACCTCTGGTACGCCGCCGTGGTCGCCGGTGCGGAGAACCTGGGCGCGCTGGTGCTTCGCCCGGACGGGGAGCTGGTCGACGCCGACCAGCGGATCCTGGAGCGGGCGTCGCTGGTGACGGCGCTGTTGCTGCTGTTCCGTCGTACCGTGGCCGAGGCCGAGGGGCGGGTCCGGGGCGAGCTGCTCGACGACCTGATCGCCCGGCCGCTGCGGGACACCGACGCGCTGCGCAGCCGGGCCCGCCGCCTCGGCGTGGACCTGGACGCGCCGCACGTGCTGGTGGCGGTCGGCGACGACGCGATCGCCGCGACCGGTTCCGCCCGGCAACGGGTGCTCTCCTGGGCCACCACGTACGCCTCGACGCGGGGCGGGCTGGCCGCGGCGCGCGACGGCCGGGTGGTGCTGATGCTGCCGGGCCGGGACGCGGGCGGCAGCGCCCGCGCGGTGGCCCGGGACCTGTCCCGGGTGACCGGCCGTCCGGTGACCGCCGGGGCGAGCGGGCCGACGTCCGGGCCGGCGGCGTTGGCCACCACGTTCACCGAGGCGGACCGCTGCCTCACCGCGCTCGGGGCGCTGGGCCGCACCGGCGAGGGGGCGAGCACCGCCGAACTGGGCTTCGTCGGGCTGCTGCTGGGCACCGTCGGCGACCAGGGCGAGCAGGACGTGGCGCGGTTCCTCACCGCCACCGTCGGGCCCGTGGTGGACTACGACGCGCGGCGGGGCACCGCGCTGGTGCGGACGCTGGAGGCGTACTTCGGGGTGGGCGGCAGCCTGGCCCGGGCGGCCGAGCAGCTGCACGTGCACGTCAACACGGTCACCCAGCGGTTGGAGCGGGTCGGCCAGTTGCTCGGCGCGGACTGGCAGAAGCCCGAGCGGGCGCTGGAGGTGCAGCTCGCGCTGCGGCTGCACCGGCTGCGTTCCCCGGGCTGATCCTCAGCGGGCGCGGATGCCCTCCAGCACCCCGTCGACGATCTTCTCGGGGAGGATCCGCTCGTCCAGCTCCGGGTGCCAGCGCAGCATCCGCTGCATCAGCATCGGCCCGGTGAGCAGCGCCATGGTCAGCTCGATGTCCAGGTCGGCGCGCAGGTCGCCGTCGCGTACGCCGCGTCGCAGCACCTCGCGCATGAGCTGCCGGCGCGGCTCGATGATGTTCTGGTAGAGCTGGAAGTGGTCGGGGCTCCGGTTCACCTCGGGCACCAGGCACGGCATGATCTTCCTGGCGCGCGGGTCGATGTGGTGCCCGACGGCCCCCACCAGCAGCACCAGGTCGTCGCGGACGGAGTGGCCCACGGGTTGGGGCACGATCCCCTTGAGCCGGCGCAGCGCGTCCAGCAGCAGGGCGTCCTTGCCCGGCCAGCGCCGGTAGATGGTGGCCTTGCCGACGCCGGCGCGGGCGGCGATCGCCTCGATGGACAGCGCCTCGACGGTGCTGCCCTCGGCGAGCAGGTCGAGGGTGGCCTCGACGATGGCCTCGTCCGCGCGGACGCTCCGCGGTCGCCCGGGCGACCGCGGAGCATCGGCGGTGGAAGTCATGTCAGACATTGTCCCCGAACCTACGCGGTTCCGGCCAACTCCGGTTCGCCGGCCACCGGCGTGGCGGCCGGCCCCGCCGCCCGGCCGGGGATCCAGCGCAGCACCACGAGGATGCCCAGCGCGGCCACCGCCGCGGCGAGGCCCGCCGCCCAGTGCATGGCCGAGACGTACGACTCGTTGGCCGCCGCGATCAGCGTCGGCCCCGCCGGGCCGAGCTGAGCGGCTGCCGCGTACGCGCCGGAGATGGACTCGGTGGCGGCGTCCCGGGCCGAGGCGGGCAGGCCGTCGACGGCGGTGGCGATGTCCGCGCGGTAGGACGCGGAGAGCACCGAGCCGAGCACGGCCACGCCGAGCGCGCCGCCGACCTGACGGATGGTGTTGCTGACCGCGGAGCCGACGCCGGCCTTCTCCCGGGGCAGCGCCGACATGATCGACTCGGTGGCCGGCGGCATGATGTTGGCCATCCCGGCGCCCTGGAGGAAGAAGAAGAGCAGGACGACCCAGATCGGCGTGGTCTCGCCGACGACGGCGAGCGCGCCGAGGGCCACCGAGGTCAACGCCAGCCCCACCACCGCGACCGCCCTGCCGCCGTAGCGACGGACCATCGCCGCGCTGCGCGGCGCGAAGACCAGTTGGGCGCCGGCGAACGGGAGGAAGAGCAGGCCGGTCTCCAGCGGACTGTAGCCACGGACCAGTTGCAGGTAGAAGGAGCTGAAGAAGAGCACGCCCATCGCGGCGAAGAAGACCAGTCCGACGATCGCCACCGGCGCGGCGAAGCGGGGCACCCGGAACAGCCGGACGTCCAGCGACGGGTGGTCGCTGCGTCGCTCGTGGGCGACGAACCAGGCCAGCACCGCCAGGCCACCGACGATGGCCACCCAGACGGTCGGACGGCCGAAGCCGTGCTCGCCGCCGTCGATGATGCCGTAGGTCAGGGCGACCAGGCCGACCACCGAGAGCAGCACACCGAGCAGGTCGACGCGACCGGGGTGCGGGTCACGCGACTCGGGCACCAGCACCGCGACCAGCACGAGACCGATCGCCACCACCGGCAGGTTGATCAGGAAGACCGAGCCCCACCAGAAGTTCTCCAGCAGCGCGCCACCGAGGATCGGGCCGATCGCCACCGCCAGGCCGACCGCGCCGGCCCAGACGCCGATCGCCCGCGCCCGCTCCCGGGGGTCGAAGACGTTGGAGATGATCGACAGGGTCACCGGCATGATCGCCGCGCCGCCGACACCCATCAGCGCCCGCGCCGCGATCAGCTGGGCGGGGTTCTGGGCGTACGCCGACAGCAGCGACGCCAGGCCGAAGAGCGCCAGGCCGATGAGCAGGAAACGGCGTCGCCCGTTGCGGTCGCCGAGCACGCCGAAGGTGAAGAGCAGCCCGGCGAAGACCAGCGTGTACGAGTTGATCGACCACTCCAGCTCGCCCTGGCTGGCGCCGAGGCCGTGCACCGGGTCGGCGAGGGTGCGCAGGGCGACGTTGAGGATGGTGTTGTCGAGGACGACGACGAGCAGGCTGATGACCAGCACCCCGAGGATCGCCCATCGTCTCGGATGTCCGGTGTTCTCGTGCGGTTCCATGTCCGGTTCTCCCCCCGGTGCACCCGCACTCGCGAAATACGATACGGGTCGGACTCGTAATGCGCCTGAGCCTAGGTCCCGCCGTTCCGATACGGAACCGTTCCGTATCGTATGTGACGGGCGTCACCGTCCCTCCCCGAGCCGGTCCTGCACCGACCGTCGACCTCATGCTCGGCAGCCGGGCGGGCCCGGGGCATCTCCCGGAGTGCGTGAAGCCCGGCTGATCGTCGGGGCTGGGGTCGGGGTGCCATGAGCGGTGCCACCGCAGGCTACGGATCTGAGTGCCCGGAGGCTCGGACAAGGATCTCCCCGAGCGGGCCGCCGACCCCTGCCTGGGACGCTACGGACTTGATCGCATGGATGGTTCAGGCCGAGAGTCGCCAGAGGGACGCCTGATCCATCTGTGCAATCAGGTCCGTAGCGCCCGCACGGTCCGGCCCAAGACCCGAACAAGCACGCCGGAACTGGACACGACACTGCCGGACCCGGACACCGGACCCCGGACCCGGACACCGACACCGACACCGACACCGGGCATCGGGCATCGGGCATCGGGCACCCGGCATCGGACACCACCGAACCCGGGCACGGCACTGCCCCGGGTCCGGGTGCCGTGGCCGGTGTCACCGTGGTGGCGGAATGGTGGCCGGGCCGGGGTCGTTACACCCTCTGTACGACCGCAGCAGCACCCCCGGCTGCAAGCCCGCGAGCCTGATCGGCGCGGGGATCGGGTGGGCCGGAATGCCGGCCGGCCGGTCGTCGTTACACATGGTCCCGGCGCCGCGAACCCGGTTCGCCCGTGCCTGCCGGGCCGATCGACTTCTTGAGCGCCTGTTCGAGGTGCCCGCACGCGATGTCGTCCCCCACGACGCGTGTGTGTCGACCCCCGTGAAGGAGCTTGTCTGATGAACACGATCATGCGGAAGAGCGTTCTCGGTATCGCTGGTCTCGCCGTCGCCGGTGGCCTCGCCGCCGGCCCGCTGAACCACGACACCACCGCCCCGGTCGAGGGCACCCCCGTCGCCGTGGCCGTGCAGGCCGACAAGCCGACCGTGGACAAGGGCAAGCTGATTCCGCACGGTGTGCAGGGCCAGCAGTCGCGTATCGACCTGACCGACGAGCAGGTCGCCAACACCAAGGCCATCATCGCCGCCACCAAGAAGGCCGGCATGGACGAGCGGGCCGCCGTGGTGTCCATCGCGACGGCGCTGCAGGAGTCGAAGCTGGAGAACCTGGG